>CAVWYY010000003.1:0-681086 GCA_963759375.1 uncultured Solirubrobacteraceae bacterium
TCGCCGGCTCTTTGAACGGGCGTGGGTCAGTCGCGCCTTCGCGGCCTCCCAAGTCCGGCCCAGCTCGCGAAGCCGCGCCGGGCTGGTCGGCCTCGAACCATACGAGCGTGCCGGTAGAGGGCGAGGCGCTCGCGGTGGTAGCGCTCCTCGGCCTCGAGCTGGGCGAAGTCGGGAGGCGCGATCGTCGATGTGCGACTCATCGGCTATCCGGTGACTTCGAACGGCAGCTTCTGCCCGCCGGCGTAGTGCCCTGGCACGTGGCAGATGAGCTCGTACTTGCCGGGCTTGAGGTCGGCTGACACGGTTTCCGAGGCGCCGGCGGCGAGGTCGCCGCCCTTGGCGAGGAACGTCGAGTGGTCGACCATGCCGCCGTCTACCTTTGCGGGCGCGGCGACCATCGCGAGCCCGTGCATCGTTGCGCCCTCGTTCTTGACGCCGAAGGTCACCTTGCCGGCCTTCACCGTCGGAGCGCTGGCCTTGACCCACATGTCGCCGAGGGTCACGTTGACGTCGGCAGCGGCTGCGGACTCGCTGCCCTGCGCGCCGGAGCCGCCCATGTCGTGCCCTGCGGCCGCCTTCGGGGCATGTTCGGTCTGCAGGACGCCGATGGCGCCCTTGCCGGCGTCGGCGAACGCGTGCGTCACGAACGGATAGGCGCCCTCTTCCTCGAGCGTGAACTCGGCCCACCCGCCCTGCGACGGCGCGAGGTTCATGGTCTGGCTGTCGGCGCCCGGCCGGCCCTCGACGACGGTGCGGTCGAACACCGTGCCGATGACGTGGAAGGCGCTCCAGATGCTCGGGCCGGCGTTGAGGACGTACAGCCGGATCCGCTCGCCCTTCTTGACGGTGATCGGGTTGTCCTGGTACTGGTTCGCGTAGCCGTTGAAGGCGATCACGTCCGGCTTCTTGGCCTCCATCTTGGCCATGTCTCCGCCCTTGCCGGGCTCGCCGAGGTAGTACTCCTGCTGGGTCATCCACAGCTCCCTGTCGACGGGAGCCAGGTTCCTCGGCTTGACCACGAACATCCCGACCATGCCCATGCCCGTGTGCATCAGCACCGGCTGGGTCGCGCAGTGGTACATGAAGACGCCGGGGTGCTCGGCGACGAAGCGGTAGTGCATCGACTTGCCCGGTGCGAGGTCGGCGTAGCGCTTGCCGGGGTTGACCTCCGCCGAGTGGAAGTCGATCGAGTGCGGCATCGTCACCTTCATCGCCTTGGTCGAGCCGTTGACGAGCGTGAAGTCCACCGTGTCGCCCTCGTTGACGACCATGGGGGCGGAGGCGCCGGTCCCGCGGTGGAGCTTGCCGTTCACTGCGAAGCTCCAGATCTCCGTCGGCGCGAGGTCCTTGGAGACCTGCGTGACGTGATGGAAGACGTCGACCTTGAACTTCTTCACGGCCCCGACCGGCACCGGGGGCAGCGTCGCGTCGACCTTCTCGAACTTCTCGAACGCGATGCCCTTGGCATCGGCCAGTGTCGGAGCCCTCGCCTCGGCGGTGGGCGCGGCGGGCGCCTTGGCAGGCGCGGCGGCAGGACGCGCGGCACTCGGCTCTCCGCCTTCAGCGAACGCGAGGACGGCGAGCACGATCGCCAGGATGGCGACCAGGACCGACAGGCCGACCCCAACCATCAGCCACTCGCGCCGAGCGCGATCGCGCCGCCAGTCTGCGGCCGTGATCTCGACGAGGACCGCGGGAGCCTGGTCGAGCCCCTCGGCGGCCTCGTAGTCGACGGGTGCGGTCGGGTGCTGCTCGGGATCTGGGGTGAGGGTCGGCATCGCCGCTTCCTGGTCCTGGATGGGCCTGCTCGGTAGAATCCCGACACACAATACACGATTTTTATATCGTGTATATACTTTCGTGAATATGATGTCCTCTAGAGCAGCGGAGATCGCCGGCCCGCCCGCGGCCGACTTCAAGCTCCTCACCAACCACGGCCAGACACTGCTGCTGATCACGCACGACCCTCGCGCGCGGATGCGCGACATCGCCGCCCTGTTGAACATCACCGAACGAGCAGCCCAACGGATCGTGGCCGACCTCGTCAGGGCCGGGTACGTGCACCGCGAGCGCGACGGGCGACGCAACCGCTACAGCGTCAGGACCGAGCTCCCCCTGACCCTGCCGATCCAGCACGACATTCAAGTCGGATCCCTGCTCGCGGCCCTCCTGCCGCAGCCCGACCCGACCGACACCGCGACGCACTGACCCGCGGCCGCCAAGTGCGCATGCCTTTGCACTCGCCGGTGCACGGCATCGAGGCTCCCGCTACGAAAAGGCCGATGAGCGCGCTGGTCGGCCGTAACGCGCGGAGAATGGACGCAAAATCCGAGAAGGTCTGGAATCGATCTCGACGGCCAGATTTGAGGGAATCGCCTGCAAAGCGGCCGAATTTAGCGGGCAGGAGGACACGACTGAAATCGTGGTGTCCCCGGTTCGAGTCCGGGTCTCGCCATCGTCGGGGCTATCCAGCGTTTCCTCAGCTTCGTTGAGCGCATCGAATGAAGGGCGGCCCGCGGCGGCCGTCGAATCTTCTGCTACAAGGTCCGCCGTCTCGTCGGAATGCCGTAGTCTGCTCCGCGGCGGGGCACGGGGAAGGAATGAGGCTCTGGTTCGACATGACCGCGCCGGCGCATCCGATCGTGTTTCGGCCGATCCTGGAGCGCTTACGGCGCGATGGCCACGAGGTGGAGGTGACTGCGCGCGACTATGCGCAGACCTTGGGGATCCTGCGGCGGTTGGGGATTCAGCACGAGGTCATCGGCCGGCACGGTGGCGCGTCGCGGGCCCGGAAGCTGGCGGCGCTAGCCGCTCGCACGGCGCGCATGCGCGCGTACGGCAGCCGGCGCTTCGACCTCGCGGTGGCTCATGGGTCCAACGATCTCGCGCTGGCGGCGGCCTCGTTGCGGATCCCGGCGGTGAACACGTTCGATTACGAGTGGGCGACGCAGCAGCACCAGATCGGGTGCCGGCTCGCGCGGCGGGTGATGACCCCTGACGCGATCCCACCCGAGCGGCTGGCGCGGTACGGAGTCGGGCCGGAGAAGCTGCGCCAGTATCCGGGGCTCAAGGAGGAGTACTACCTGGCAGATTTTCAGCCGGACGAGCGCGTGCTGGACGAGTTGCACGTCGACCGCGATCGCGTGCTGGTGATTGTGCGTCCCCCGCCTGATGTGTCGCTATATCACCGCAAGGCGAACCGGCTGTTTCCCGCGGTGGTGACCGCGCTCGGCCGCCGCGGCGACGTCCACGCCGTCGTGATCCCCCGCACCGAGGCTCAGCGTACCGCCGTGCGGGCGCTGGGCCTGCCGTCGGTGATCGTCCCGCCGGCAGCCGTCGACGCTCAGAGCCTGATCGCGCTCGCCGATCTCGTGGTGTCCGCCGGCGGGACGATGAACCGTGAAGCGGTCGCCCTCGGGACACCCGTGTATACGACCTACGGCGGCCGCTTGGGAGGCGTGGACGAGGCGCTGATCCGCACCGGCCGTCTGCGTCCGCTCACCGACCCTCGCGCGATGGAGGTCGTCCGCCGCTCGGTCGCGGCGCATGAACGCACTCGCCGCGATCCCGCGCTCCTGGTCGAGACGATCCTGGAGGCGGCGGCGTGACGGGTACGAGCGAGTTCGTGGCGGTCGAGCCGTTCGCCGCTGCGCCGGCGGAGGAAGCGGCTCACGAACGGACGCTCGTCGAGCGCTACCGGCAGATGGCGCACGAGTTCCGGCCCGGCCCGGTCGACCGGGCGTTGCGGATGTTGGACGTGGTGGTGGGAGGAGCGCTGCTGGCCGTCGCGTCGCCCCTGGTGCTCGCCTGCGCGCTCCTGGTGCTCGTCACGAGCGGCCGGCCGCTCCTCTACCGCGGCTCTCGAGTCGGCCGCAACGGGCATCTGTTCGTGATGTACAAACTGCGGACGCTCCGGACTGACGCCGAGACCCGTCTGGAGCCGTTCCTGGGCCGCGAGTTGACCCGGCTGACGACGTCGGAGATGACGCGCGTAGGGCGTCTGCTGCGGGCCTGGAAGCTCGACGAGCTGCCGCAGCTGTGGAACGTGGTTCGTGGCGAGATGAGCCTCGTCGGGCCGCGCCCGGTTCGTCCGGCGTTCTTCGAGGAGCTGTGCGAGACGATTCCCACGTATTGGCAGCGACTGGTCGTGCGCCCGGGCATGACGGGGCTGGCGCAGCTGCGGCTCTCGCGCGAGATGACCTGGGAGGAGAAGCTCGCGCACGACTTCGAGTACATCGCCGACCGGTCGCCGAGCTTGTACGCCCGCGTGCTGGTGCAGACGGGGGCGATGCTCCTCGCGAGGCTGCTGGGGCGGGAGATCTGACGTGTGCGGGATCTGCGGGATGGCGACGCTCGAAGGCGTCGACCGTTCGGCGCTCGAGGCGATGAGCGCCGCCCTCGTCCACCGCGGGCCGGACAGCGCGGGTGAGATGGTCGACGGGCCAGTCGCGCTCGCGGCACGGAGGCTGGCGATCATCGACATTCCCGGCGGCGATCAGCCCATCACTGGCGCCGACGGCCGCGTCACCGTGGTCCAGAACGGCGAGATCTACAACCACGAGCCGCTGCGGCGGGAGCTGGAGCGTCGCGGTCACCGCTTCCAGACGCGGAGCGATACCGAGGTGCTGCTGCACCTCTACGAGGAGCACGGCCTCGGCTTTCTCGAGCGTCTGCGCGGGATGTTCGCGCTCGCGCTCTGGGATCGCGCCGAGGAGCGGCTCGTGCTTGCCCGCGACGCCTTCGGGATCAAGCCGCTGTACTACTGGGAGCACGGGCACGAGCTGAGCTTCGCGTCCGAGCTTCGCGCGCTCGCGTGCCAACCCGGGTTCCCGCGCGAGATCGACACGGACGCCGTCGAGGCGTATCTGGCCTTCAACTCGATTCCCGGCCCGCTGACCGTGTTCCGTGCCGCCCGCAAGCTCACGGCGGGCCACTGGTTGACGTGGCAGGACGGCCGTGTGCGCAGCGGTCGCTGGGCGCGCCCGGCGCCCGCGCACGCCGCCGCCGTGCGGCGCGAGTCCGCCCGCGAGCTTGCCGCGGAGCTGCGCGAGCGCCTGCGTGACTCCGTGCGCGCCCACCTGGTGTCCGACGTGCCGGTGGGCGTGCTGCTCTCGGGCGGCATCGATTCCTCGGCACTCACGGCGCTGGCAGCTGAGGAGAGCTCGCTGCCGGTGCAGACATTCTCGATCGGCTTCACCGAGCGCTCGTTCGACGAGCTCTCGCGCGCACGGCTCGTCGCGCGCCGCTACGGCACCCGCCATCACGAGCTCGTCGTACGGCCGGACGCCGCCGAGTTCCTGCCCAAGATCGCCGCCGCGTTCGACGAGCCGCTCGGCGATTCCTCCGCCCTGCCGACGTACCTCGTGTCGCGGCTCGCCGCCGAGCACGTGAAGGTCGTGCTCTCGGGAGAGGGCGGTGACGAGCTGTTCGGCGGCTACGAGACGTACGTGGCCGACCTGCTCGCGGCGCGCGTCGGGCGCACCGCCCGGCTGCTGGAGCCGATAGCGCGTGGGCTGCCGAGCTCCGATCGGCGGGTGAGCGTCGACTACCGGCTGAAGCGGTTCGTGCGCGGAGCCCGCCTGGCGCCGCTGGACCGCCACCACGCCTGGAAGGAGATCTTCGACCGCGACCGGCGGTGCTCGCTGCTGGGCATCGAGACCTCAGACCCGCTCACGCGCTACCGCGGACGGTGGGCCGAGACGGCCGGAGCCGAGCCGCTCGCGCGGCTTCAGGACGTGGACCTCGGCGTATACCTGGTCGACGACCTGCTCGTGAAAACCGACCGCATGAGCATGGCGCACTCGCTAGAGGCGCGGGTGCCGTTCCTCGATCCGCACGTGGCGGAGCTCGCGCTCGCGCTCCCCACGGCGCTGAAGGTCTCTGGCCCGCGAAAGAAGCGGCTCCTGCGGCAAGCCGTCGCGCCGCTCCTGCCACGCGCGATCGCGCGCGGCCGCAAGCGCGGCTTCTCGATCCCCGCCGCCGCCTGGCTGCGCGGCCCGCTCGTGCCGTTCGCGCGCGAGGTCCTCTCGCCCGACCGGACGCAGACCCAGGGAGTGTTCGACCCCAAGACGGTCACCGCGACGCTCGACGCGCACGTCGCGCGGCACGAGGACCTGAGCCGGCAGCTATGGGGACTCATCTGCTTCTCGCTCTGGCTCGACAGCGCCACCGCGCCACAGCCCCCGGCGCCCGCATTACTCAGGAGCGCCTAGTGCGCCGCCCGTCGCTTGTCCGCGACGGCCTGCCCGGGCTCGTCATCGCCGGCGCGCTGATCTTCGCCTACACCGAGCAGCGCCCGCAGTCCGGCGTCATCGTCCGCACCCTCGCCGACGGCAAGCCGACGGCCGCCTACGTGCGCATCACCAAGCCACACCTGCGGAGCACGTTGGCGGGCGGCAGGATCTCGGCCGGCGAAGCGGTTCGCCATCGGTTGCAGCCCGGCTCGTACGTGATCCGTCCGGGCGCCCGCAAGGGAATGCGGGCGGCGCCGATGCAGATCTACGTGCGAGAGGGCCGCTTCGAGCCGATCACGATCCGCTACCGGCGCGCTCAGCGTCAGCGCGGATCGTAGTCGGTTCAACCGCGATGAACCCGGGTTCGGCCAGGGTGGTCACGGGCGCGACGGAAGTCACGAGCCGCGACGCTGGCCACATTCGACGATCCACGTCAGGCAGCGCCGCGTAAGGGGGAGATCATGGAGTACCAGAAGCGGAAGCTCCCGTGTCTGGGGAAGCGACCGATGGCATTCGTGGTGGTCGCCGTCCTCGCGTCGGTGATGCTGATGTGGGCGGGACCCGCGCAGGCGAAGCGGATGCACGGCACCAAGGGGCCCGACAAGCTCTCCGGCACCGCAAAGGCCGACGTGATCAAGGCTCGTGGCGGGAAGGACCGGGTGAAGGGCCGCGGTGGCAGGGATCACATCTCGGGAGGGCGCGGCGCTGACCGCCTCTCGGGCGGCCACGGCGCCGATCGAGTCTCGGGCGGGCGCGGCGCCGATCGACTCTTTGGAGGACGCGGCGCCGACCGCTTGAACGCGGTCGATGGACGGCGGGACCGCATTGTCCGCGGCGGCCCGGGCAAGGACATCTGCAGGGTCGACGAGGCCGATCGTGCCAAGGTGAAGGGCTGCGAGACCGTGAGGATCGCGACGGGCGGAGGTCCCGGCGGCGGTCCCGGTGGCGGTCCCGGGGGCGGCCAGAGCTGCGTCACCCCTCCGGAAGGGGACGCGGCCGCCCGCGTCGCACAGGATGTGCCGCCGACCTTCAGCGATCCGTTCTACACGATCGCGATCACCCTCAACGCTTCCGCAGATGGGTTGACGGGCGACGAGCTCCCGATCTCGATCGAGGAGGTGTGCGGCGTCCCCACGGCGTTGGAGAGCGAGGCCGCCCAGCTCGTCGGCGGCGACGGGATCGCGATCATCAGCTCGACGACGAAGGTGTTCGACGCCGCGGGGCAGCAGCTGACCGGCGCGGCGGCCACGACCGCGTTGGCCGGTGCTGACACCGTTTCGCTCAGGGCTCAGCTCATGCGCCCTGCCGCGTGGCGGCAGAATGAGGACGGCGAGCCGGTGCCCACGTTCGCAACCAGCCGAATCGACATCACGGACTGACCCTGCTTAGCGGACACCCGACCGGGCGACCGCGCGATCGAGCGTGTGGTTCGAGATGATGGCGTCATGAGCGCCCACCGCGTGGTCATCGTCGGCGGCGGCTTCGGCGGCCTCCAGGCCGCGCGCGGGCTGCGGGGCGCGCCCGTGGACGTCACGCTCATCGACCGGCGCAACTTCCACCTGTTCCAGCCGCTGAGCTACCAGGTCGCGACCGGCGCGCTGTCGCCGGGCGAGGTCGCGTATCCGCTGCGGGCGGTGTTCAAGCGCGACCGCAACGTGCGCGTGCTGCTCGCCGAGGTCGCCCGCTTCGACCTCGAGCGGCGCGAGGTGGTGCTCCAATCGGTCGGCGATCTGCCGGCGCCCGAGCCGGTGCCCTACGACACGCTGATCGTCGCGGGCGGCTCGCACTACTCCTACTTCGGCCACGACGAATGGAGCGTCGAGGCCGCCGAGGTGAAGTCGCTCGAGAGCGCCCTGACCGTCCGAAGCCGCATCCTGTCCGCGTTCGAGGCCGCCGAGCTGGAACACGATCCGCGGCGTCGCGCCGAGTGGCTGACGTTCGCCGTGATCGGCGCCGGACCCACCGGCGTCGAGATGGCCGGCCAGATCGCCGAGCTTGCCCGCGACACCCTGCGCAGAGACTTCCGGTCTGCGGATCCCGGCAGTGGCAGCATCCTGCTCATCGAGGTCGCCGACCGGGTGCTGACCGGGTTCCCGCCGTCGCTCTCGGCGAAGGCCGAGCGCTCGCTGCGCCGGCTGGGCGTCACACCGGTGCTCGGCAGCACCGTCGTGGACGTCGACGCGACCGGTGTGACCGTGGCGGATGCGGACGGCGCGACCCGGCGCATCGTGGCCCGAACCATCGTCTGGGCCGCCGGCGTGACCGCGTCGCAGCTCGCCTCGGAGCTCGCCGCGGTCACGGGCGCCGAGCAGGACCGTGCGGGTCGCGTGACCGTCGAGTCCGACCTGACCCTCCCAAGCCATCCCGAGGTCTTCGCCCTCGGCGACATGGTCCGCGTCCGCGGCCCCGACGGCGGCGCCGTCACCCTCCCCGGTGTGGCGCCTGTCGCGATGCAGCAGGGGCGCTACGCGGCCAGTGCCGTTCGCGCCCGCCTACAGGGCCGCGCCGTGCCGCCGTTTCACTACCACGACAAAGGCAACCTCGCCACCATCGGCCGCGCCGCCGCCGTCGCGGACATCAAGGGCGTGAGGATCAGCGGCTTCCTCGCCTGGCTGACCTGGCTGGTCGTCCACCTGTTCTACCTGATCGGCTTCCAGAACCGGCTGATGGTCCTCATCCGCTGGTCCATCAGCTTCGCGACACGCGGCCGCGGCGCCCGCCTGATCACGAACCCTGACGGGAGCTGACTGGAACGCGTTCCTAGTCGGCGATCTCGCCGCAGGCCACGTTGATCACGGCGGCGGTGAGCGGGCTGGCCAGGTCGGAGGCCATGAGCGCCGCGACGTTGCCGACCTCGGCCAGCGTCGGCACACGGCCCAGCAGCGTCCCTTGCGCCCGCAGCGCGACCACGTCCTCGCTCGACGTCTCGGCGTCGCCGAAGTGGCGTTCCCAGACGTCCTCGACCCCGTGCGACTCCGGCGATCCCATCGAGCGCAGGCAGACGACGCGCACGCCGTGCGGGCCGAGCTCGGCCGCCAGGGCTCGCGTGAGCCCCTCGACGGCGGCGCACGCGATGCCGAAGCTGCCGATGTTCGGGTACGTCAGCCGCGCCGCGTCGGCGCTGAAGGTCAAGATCACGCCCGAACCCTGGGCGGTCATGTGCCGCGCCGCCGCCCGCGCGGTCAGCAGGTGCGTCGCGACGCGGTCGGCGACCGGCCCGACCGCCGCCTTCACCGACAGCCCGGTGAGCGGGACCTGCTCGTGATCGACGGCGATCGCGTTGAACGACACGTCCACGCTGCCCGCGGCCTCCGCGATCGCGTCGACGTGGCGCACAACGGCGGTCTCGTCCAGAGCGTCGACCAGCGCCGTCGCGGCGGTACCGCCGCCGTGCTCGATGCGCTGGGCCACGGCAGTCAGGGGCGCCGCCGTGCGGCCGGCCAGGAACACGGCGGCGCCCTCCCGGGCGAACGCCCGCGCCACGGCGCCGCCCACCGCTCCGCCCGCCCCGTACACGATCGCGTTCTTGCCTTCGAGCAGCATGTGACCTCCCAACCGGAGAAGCTTGCTGACTCGTAGACCGCAGCCAGGGCGTGAACTCATCTACTCGTACTCGTCGGCGAGCCTCCACCACTCGGGGTGCGTCGGGGTCTGCGGGTAGCCCGCGGGCGAGTCCTCCCAGTCCTCCTGGCGTCCGAGCGCGGTGATGTCGAGGTAGCTGAACGTGCTGCCGAGCGCCTCGTCACCGCGTCCGTTGACGAAGTACGTGCGGAAGACCTCGTCGCCGTCGCGGACGAACACGTTGGTGCCGTGCCACTCGTCCACGCTGAAGTCGGCGTCGAAGTCGTCCGTGAGCGTGTACCACGGCACGTCGAAGCCCGTGCGCGCCTTCCAGCGCTCGATGTCGGGCTGGGGCGCGCGCGAGACGTACGCGAGCGTGGTGTCGCGGGCGTTCAGATGCGCGGGGTGGGCGTCTTGGGCGGCCATCATCGAGCAGCCGCGGCACCCCTTCTCGGGCCAGCCGGCCACGCCGGGCTCGAAGAAGTGGCGATAGACGATCAGCTGACGGCGTCCCTCGAACAGGTCGGGCAGGGTCGCCGGTCCGTTCGGGCCGTCGAAGCGGTAGGGCTTCGCCACGGCCATGCGCGGCATCCGGCGGCGCTTGGCGGCCAGGGCGTCGCGTGCGTGGGTCAGCGCCTTCTCCTCCACCAGTAGTTCCTCCCAGGCGGCTTGCCAGTCCTGGGGTGAGACGATCGGGGGCAGGTTCATTTGGTTCTCCTTTCGTGGTGTGGTTCGTCAGGCGGCGGCCGGCTCGAGCTCGGCCGCGACACCGGGCTCGCGGCGCCTGCCGAGCAGCAGACCGGCTGCCGCCATCCCGACGACCGCGAACGCGATCGCCACGGCGAAGGCGGACTGGTAGCCGTCGGTCAGCGCGGCCAGCCGATCGGCGCCGTGGGCACCCGAGACGGCGACCGTCGAGAGGACGGCCACCCCGACGGCGCCGCCGATCTGGAACGAGGCGTTGTTGAGACCCGAGGCCAGCCCGGCCTCGCTGTCGGCCACGCCGGTCAGCGAGGCGATCGAGCCGGCGACGTAGGCCGCGCCGATGCCCGGGCCGAGGAGCAGCAGGGCGAAGAAGAGATCGCCGAGGTAGCTGCCGCCGACCGAGACCTGCGTCAGCAGCAGGCTGCCCAGGCCGGTGAGCGCCATCGCGACGACCGCGACGCCCCTCACGCCGCCCTTGGTGGCGATCGCCTGCGCGGAGGCGGTTCCGATCACCGCCGTGACCGGCATGACGACGGACGCCAGCCCGAACTGGATCGGCGACCAGCCGAGCACCTCCTGCGCGTACTGGGTGAGGATGAACGGCACGCCGAAGCCGAAGGTCCCCAGCGCGAAGAGCACGAGGTTGCCTCCGACCAGCGAGCGCGACCGGAACACGCCCAGCGGCGCCAGCGGTGCGACGGAGCGCGACTCGATGACGGCGAAGGCCGCAGTCAGGACGGCCGCCAGCGCCAGCAGGCCCAGCGTCTGGGCGGAGCCCCACCCGGCGTCAGGTGCCTCGACGACCGCGTAGACCATCGACGTCAGCGCAGCCGTGATCGTCACCGCGCCGGCGACGTCGAACCGCCGCGGCCCAGCCGCCGCGCGGCTGTCGCGCAGGAGCACCGGGCTGAGCGCGGCCACCACGGCGGCGACCGGCACGTTGATGAAGAAGATCCATTCCCAGCCGAGGCCGTCGGTGATCGGGCCGCCGACCAGCCAGGCGGCGGTCCCGCCGATGGCGCCGGTCGAGCCCCAGATCCCGAGCGCCTGGTTGCGCTCGCCGCCCTCCGGGAACGTGGTCATGAGGATGGACAGCGCGGTGGGCGTCATGATCGCGGCGGCCACGCCCTGCACGGCGCGCGCGGTGAGCAGCGCCTCACTCGTGCCCGCCAGCCCGGCGCCGAGCGAGGCCAGCGCGAACAGGCCGGTTCCGGCGATGAACATGCGTCGACGCCCCAGCAGGTCGGCGGCGCGCCCGCCCAGCAGAAGCAGGCCGCCGAAGCTGAGCAGGTAGGCGCTCAGGACCCACTGCAGGTCTCCGGCCGAGAACGCCAGGTCCGCGTCGATCGAGGGCAGCGCCACGAGCACGATCGCGGAATCGAGGATGACCATGAAGAACGCCGTGCACAGCAACGCCAGCGCCTTCCAGCGGCGAGGGTCGGGTTGTGTGTGGTTCGAGTTGGACATATCAAGACGTCGCAGCCCGACCGGCGATTTGGACAGGGGCGTCAGCGAAGCGCGCTCAGGCGCCGCTCGAGCTCCGCGCGCTCGACGGCGTTCGCGCTGAGCTCGATCGCGCGCTCGTACGCGCGCACGGCGCCGTCGGCGTCGCCCGCGCGGCTGAGCAGCTCGGCGTGCGCGGCGTGCAGCGGCTGGTAGCGCTCGAGCGCACCCTCGGCGAGCAGCGGCTCGAGCAGCTCGAGCCCGGCGGCGGGCCCGGAGGCCAGGCCGACGGCGACCGCGCGATTGAGCTCGACCACCGGCGACGGGTTGAGGGCGGCCAAGGCGCCGTAGAGCTCGGCGATCTGCGCCCAGTCGGTGGCGTCGGCGTCCGGGGCCTGGATCTGCACGGCCGTGATCGCGGCCTGCAGCTGGTACTCGCCCGGACGCCGCAGGCGCACCGCCCGCTCCAGCTTCGCGAGGCCCAAGCGGATCCGGTCCTGATCCCACAACGACCGGTCCTGCGCCTCCAGCGCGACCCACCGACCGCTCGCATCCACGCGGGCGGCCCGGCGCGCGTCGTGCAGCAGCATCAGCGCCGACAGGCCCCAGACCTCGGCGTCGTCGGGCATCAGCAGGCTCAGCAGCTCGCCGAGGCGGATCGCCTCGTCGCACAGTTCCTCGCGCACGAGGCGGTCGCCCTCGGCCGCCGCGTAGCCCTCGTTGAAGATCAGGTAGACGACCTGCAGCACGCCGCGCAGCCGGTCGGGCAGCTCCTCGTCACGGGGCACGCGGTAGGGGATGTGCGCGTCCGCGATCTTGCGCTTCGCGCGCACGATCCGCTTGCCCATCGTCGGCTCGGCGACCAGGAACGCGCGGGCGATCTCGCCGGTCGTCAGGCCGCCGAGCGCGCGCAGCGTGAGCGCCACGCGCGCGGGCATCTCCAGCGCCGGATGGCAGCAGGTGAAGATCAACCGCAGCCGGTCGTCGACGATCGCGCTCTCGTCATCCATCGATGGCTCCTCCTGCATGTCCAGGCGCTTGAGCTCGGCCAGGCGCTCGGCGCGATCGGCCACCGACCGGTTCCGGCGCAGGCGATCGATCGCCCGCCGCCGGGCGGCGGTCGTGATCCACGCCCCCGGGTTGGCCGGGACGCCGTCGCGCCGCCACACCGTCACCGCAGCCTCGAACGCATCCTGCACCGCGTCCTCGGCCAGCTGGAAGTCGCCGGCCTGCCGGATCAGGGTGGCCAGCACGATCGCGCGCTCCTCGCGGAACGCACGAGCGATCGCGGCCGAGACGGCGTCGCTCACGCCATGTCCCGCACGTCCTCGTCCGATACGTCGGCGCCGGCCCGGCGCGCCATGTCCATGAACTCCTCCGCCGGCACGACCGGCCGCACCTCGATCGTCCCCCAGCCCGCGGCCGGGATTCGCGCGGCGTGCTCGAGCGCTTCGTCGAGGTCGGCGCAGTCCACGACGTAGTAGCCGGCCAGGACCTCCTTGGTCACCGCGAACGGGCCGTCGGTGATCTCCGGTGCTCCATCACGCACGCGGACCGACGTCGCGCTCTCCGTCGAACGCAGGGCCTTGACGCCCACGAGCAGACCGGCGTCCCGCAGGCTGCGGTGCAGCTCCAGGAACAGCGGCAGCTCCCGCTCGCGCTCCGCCTGACCGGCCTCGTCGAGCTCCTCCTCGTAGACCAGCAGCATGTACTGGGACATCAGACCTCCGGTCGTAGTCGGGACCATTGCGCGGTGGGACGGCCGTCGGTGCGGAACGGGTTGGCGCCGCTCTCCCAGCGCCGCGGCCACGACTGCGGCGAGTCCTCCCACGCCTCCTGGCGGCCGTAGACGGTCATGTCCGCCAGCCCGTAGGCCGGGGCCATGACCTCGAAGCCGCGGCCACCGGTCCAGTACGTCTCGAACACGCTGTCGCCGTCCCGCAGGTAGCTCACCAGGCAGGCCCGGTTGAACCGGCGCCCGGCGAGCAGCGTCTCGGCGGAGTCGAGCGCCGAGTACCAGGGCACGTCCCAGCCCATGAAATCGCGGTAGCGCACGCTTTCCTCGTACGCGCCCTGGCAGAAGGTGGCGTAGGTGATGTCGCGCGCGTGCAGGTCGGCCAGCTCGCGGACCTGCCCGTTGAAGAACGTGCAGCCTTCGCACTGCGCCTCGTAGGGCTCGCCCGGGAACCACATGTGGTAGTAGGCGACCAGCTGACGGCGGCCCTCGAACGTGTCGAGCAGCGTGACCGGCCCGTCCGGGCCGGTCAGCGTGGTGGTGGCGTCGACCTCGACCATCGCCAGCCGCCGCCGGGCCGCGGCGATCGCGTCGCCTTCGTGGGTGTGCGCCTTCTCGCGCTTCCGCAGGGCGTCGATCTCGGCCTGCCAGGCGGCGCGATCGACGACCTCGGGAATCGTCTCGCGGTCGTGCATGGCGTCAGCTCCGCCGCGTCTTGCGCGGGCGCGGCGGGCGCGCGTGGATGTGGCGGTGCGTCGACTGAGCGGCCATCTGGATGGCGATCGGATCGGCGATCATGGTTGCTCCTTTGTCGTCGTTGGCGCCGCCCCGTGAGGCGGCCTCAACAAGACGTCGCAGCACGATCGGCGATTTGGACACTCACCACTACTGAGCCATCGTGGCTCCGCAACGTACCGAACCGATCCTCGCGCTCGCGCGTACGGCCTGCCGTGCATGAGCACGCGCACGCGTACTGGCTCCGCGCGCCAGGGCGCGGGGAGATCCGGCCGGTCGCCCTACCCGAGCCGGGACGCGACGACGTCGTGGTCCGCACGCTGCGGTCCGGCGTCAGCCGAGGCACCGAGACGCTGGTGTTTCGCGGCGGCGCACCGCCGCGCGCGCCATTCCAGGAAGGGGAGTTCCCGGGGCCGGTCAAGTACGGCTACCTGAACGTCGGCGCCGTCGAGCAGGGGCCAGCCGAGCTGCGCGGCCGCACGGTCTTCTGCCTGTACCCGCACCAGACCGCGTACGTGGTGCCGGCGGGCGCCGTGACCCTCGTGCCCGATGACGTGCCGCCCGCGCGCGCCGTGCTCGCCGGCACCGTCGAGACCGCCGTCAACGCCCTGTGGGACGCGCCTCCGCTGGTCGGCGACCGCGTTGCCGTCGTGGGTGCCGGGATGGTCGGCTGCTGCGTCGCCCGCCTGCTCGTCCGGTTCCCGGCCGTCGAGGTCACGCTCATCGACGTCGACGCGTCGCGAGCCGAGGTCGCGGCCGCCCTCGGCACCGGCTTCGCGAGGCCGGACGACGCCGCCGGGGGGTGCGACCTGGTCGTGCACACGAGCGCGACGGCGGCCGGGCTCCAGCGCTCGCTCGACCTGCTGGCGCCCGAGGGCACGGTGCTCGATCTGAGCTGGTACGGCGACGCCGAGGTGCGGCTCTCGCTGGGCGGCGCGTTCCATGAGCGCCGGCTCGGGCTACGTGCCAGCCAGGTCGGGACGGTGTCCCCGGCCCGCAGCGCCCGCCGCACGACGGCCGATCGGCTGGCCCTCGCGCTCGACCTCCTGCGCGACCCCGCGTTCGACGTGCTCGTGACCGGCGAGTCGCGCTTCGACGAGCTGCCAGGCGTCATGGAACGGCTGGCCGCCGGGAGCCTGCCGGCGCTCTGCCACACCATCACCTACGACGGGGCATAGCGCGTGTTCAGCGTCACCGTCCGCGACCACATGATGATCGCCCACAGCCTGCGCGGCGAGGTGTTCGGGCCGGCGCAACGCCTGCATGGTGCGACGTACGTCGTCGACGCCACGTTCCGCCGGGCGACGCTCGACGCCGACGGCATCGTGATCGACATCGGCCGCGCCGCCGAGGCGCTACGCGCCGTCGTAGGCGAGCTCGGCTACCGCAACCTCGACGACGAGCTCGACTTCGCGGGCATGAACACGACCACGGAAGAGCTCGCCCGGGTTGTCGCGGACCGCGTCGCCGACCGCGTTGCCGGCCTGGGGCTCGACGGGCTCGTCGTCACGCTGCGCGAGTCCCACGTCGCGTGGGCGAGCTACGAGCGGCCGCTGTGACGGAGGTGCACGTCATCGTGCCGGACGGCATCGACGACCCGGCGCGGCCGAGCGGCGGCAACACGTACGACCGCCGGGTGTGCGACGGGCTCGCCGCGCTCGGCTGGACCGTGCACGAGCACGCCGTGGGCGACGGCGGCGCCCTGGCGCGCACCGTCGGGCGTATCCCGGACGGCGCCGTGGTGCTGCTCGACGGGCTGATCGCGTCCCCCGCGCCCGAGGTGCTCGTGCCGCATGCAGGCCGGCTGCGGCAGGTGGTGCTGATGCACATGCCCCTCGGCGACTCGCGCGAGCGCGAGGTTCTCGCCGCGGCAGTCGCCGTCGTCACGACCAGCGAGTGGACGCGGCGCCGGCTGCAGGAGCTGTACGCCCTGCCGCCGGACCGCATCCACGTCGCCGAGCCCGGTGTCGACGCCGCCGGCCTCGCGCCGGGGACCGCGGCCGGCGACGCGCTGCTCTGCGTCGCAGCGCTGACGCCCGGCAAGGGGCACGAGGTGCTGCTCGACGGGCTCGCGACGGCGACGGACCTGTCGTGGCGCTGCGAGTGCGTGGGCAGCCTCGTCCGCGACCGGGCGTTCGCCGACGGCGTGCGCCGCCGCGCGCACAGCAACGGGCTGGCCGAGCGGGTGCGCTTCCCGGGGCCGCGCACCGGCCCGGAGCTCGACCGCGCGTACGCGGCCGCAGATCTGCTCGTGCTCGCCTCGCACGCCGAGACCTACGGCATGGTCGTCACCGAGGCGCTCGCCCGCGGCGTCCCGGTCCTCGCCGCCGAGGTGGGCGGCGTGACCGAGGCGCTCGGCCATGGGGACGACGGCACGCGGCCGGGGCTGCTTGTCGCGCCCCGCGACCCGGCGGCGCTCGGCGCCGCGCTGCGGACCTGGCTCGGCGACGCCGATCTGCGCGGCCGGCTGCGCCGGGCCGCGCGGGAGCGGCGGGAATCGCTGCGGCGGTGGCCGGCCACCACGTCCGTCCTCGCCGGTGTGCTCGCGGGAGCCGGGCGATGATCGCGGTCGGTGTCAGCCCGGAGTGGCTCGCCCTGCGCGAGCCGGCCGACGCGGCCGCGCGCTCGGCCGAGCTCGCCGATCGCCTCGCGCGGCACCTCCCCGCGGGCCCCCTCGTGATCCACGACCTCGGCGGCGGCAGCGGTGCGATGGGCCGCTGGCTCGCGCCCCGGCTGCACAGTCCGCAGCACTGGGTCGTGCACGACCGCGACGCCGACCTGCTCGAGCTCGCCGTCGCCGCGCCCTCGCCCCCCGGCGTCACCGTCGAGGCGAGACGATCCGACATCACGCGGCTCGAGCCCGGCGACCTCGCGGGCGCGGACCTCGTCGTCGCCTCGGCGCTGCTCGACATCCTGACCGCGGACGAGCTCGCCCGCATGCTCGGCGCGTGCGCCGGGCTTCCGATCCTGCTCGCGCTGACCGTCGTCGGCCGCGTGACCCTGGAGCCGGCGGATCCGCTGGACGCGGCGCATCGGCGCGGCGTTCAACGCCCACCAGCGCCGCGGCGGCCTGCTCGGCCCGGACGCCATCACCGCCGTCCCCGGAGCGATCGTCAGACCGAGCCCCTGGCACCTCGCTGCGGCCGACGCCGACCTGACCGCCGCGTGGCTCGACGGCTGGGTCGCCGCCGCGTGCGAGCAGGAGCCCGCGCTCGATGCCGGCGCCTACCGGGACCGGCGCCTGGCGCAGGCGGCCGCCGGAGAGCTCGCCGTCACCGTCGACCACGCCGACCTGCTGGTGCTGCCGTGACCGCCGCCGCGCTCGCCGCCGCCACGCTCGGCTTCCTGGTCTGGCACCTCGGGACCGGCCCGTTCCTCGACGGCCTGCGGACGGTCGACGGCGGGGCACTGGCCGCCGCGGCCGGCCTCGCCGTACTGACGACCGTGTGCTGCGCCTGGCGCTGGAGGATCGTGGCCCGGGGCCTCGGCGTCGACCTCCCGCTGCGCAGCGCGGTGGCCGCGTACTACCGCTCGCTGTTCCTCAACGTCACGCTGCCCGGCGGGGTGGTGGGCGACGTCCACCGCGGGATCAGCCACGGGCGCGAGACGAGCGACGTCGGCCGGGGGCTGCGCGCCGTGGCGTGGGAGCGCTCGGCCGGGCAGGTCGTGCAGGTCGTCCTCACCGTCGGCGTGCTCCTCGTCGTGCCGTCGCCGGTGCGGTCGTCCATGCCGCTCGTCGCGCTCGTGGTCCTGGCGGCGGCGATCGGCGTCGCGCTGATGGCGCGCGTGCGGCCCGGCGCCGGCCGATGGGCGCGGCTGCGCAAAGTCGTCGGTCGCGAGCTGCGCGCCGGGCTGCTCGCCCGCCGCGCGTGGCCGGCCGTCGCGCTCGCGTCGGCGCTGGTCGTGGCGGGCCACGCCGTCACGTTCCTGATCGCGGCGCGGACCGCCGGGGCGACCGCGCCGGCGTCCACGCTCCTGCCGCTGGCCCTGCTCGTGCTGCTCGCGGGAGCGCTGCCCAACGTCGGCGGCTGGGGGCCGCGCGAGGGCGTGACGGCCTGGGCGTTCGCCGCTGCCGGCCTCGGCGCGTCGCTCGGGGTCGCCACCGCGGTCGTCTACGGCGTGATGGTGTTCGCGGCCAGCCTGCCGGGGGCCGCCGTCTTCGCGACCGGCTGGGTTCGCCGTGCCTGAACGCCCGTACACGATGCTGAGCTGCAGCGTGTCGCTCGACGGCTACCTCGGCGACCGCACGCCCCGCCTCGCGCTGTCGAACGCGGCCGACTTCGAGCGGGTCGACGGGGTGCGCGCGTCCTGCGACGCGATCATGGTCGGCGCGGCCACGGTGCGCACCGACAACCCGCGGCTGCTCGTCCGCTCGCAGGCCCGCCGGGACGAGCGCACGGCCCGAGGGCTGGCATCGTCGCCGATGAAGATCACGGTGACCGAGCGAGTGAACCTCGACGCGCGCTCGAACTTCTTCACCACCGGCGACGCCGAGAAGCTCGTCTACACCTCGAGCCCGCGCGTATCCGACGCCCGCGCCCGGCTCGGGCCGGTGGCGACGGTCGTCGACGGCGGTCTGCACGTGCGGATGCGCCGGCTCAGCGAGGACCTCGCCGACCGCGGCGTGGAGCGGCTCATGGTCGAGGGCGGCGGCGTCGTGCACACGCAGTTCCTGTCCGACGACCTCGTCGACGAGCTGCAGCTCGTCGTCGCACCCTTCTTCGTGGGCGACTCGAGCGCCCCGCGGTTCGTCAGCGACGGGCGCTTCCCCTGGAACGCGCAGCAGCGCGCGACGCTCGCCGAGGTGCGCCAGATCGGCGACGTGGTGCTGCTGCGCTACGCGCTCTCCCCCCGGTTCCGGGAAGAATGACGACGCGCGCGCTGGGTGAGCAGTGGGGGCCGGCGTGCTGGGTGACGCTCGCCCGGGCCACGCTCGCCGTCGGCGTTGCCGCGCTGGTCGCCGACTCGTTCACGCACGACACGCCGGTCGCGCTGCTCGTGACGCTCGCCGGCATCGCGCTCGTGCTCGACGCGGCCGACGGATGGGTGGCGCGGCGCACCGGCACGGCGTCCGCGCTGGGGGCGCGGTTCGACGGCGAGGTCGACGCGTTCCTGATCCTCGCCCTCAGCGTCTACGTCGCCCCCATCTACGGCGCGTGGGTGCTCGCGATCGGGGCCGCGCGCTATCTGTTCCTCGCGGGCGAGTGGCTGGTGCCGTGGATGCGCGCGCCGCTGCCACCGCGCCGCTGGCGCAGGGTCGTCGCCGCGATCCAGGGGGTCGTGCTGACGGTCGCCGCCGCCGACGTTCTGCCCCGCGCGCTGATGGAGGCGCTCCTGGGCGTCGCGCTCGTCCTGCTCGCCGCGTCGATGGCCGAGTGCCTGTGGTGGCTGCGGCGGCGCCGAGAGGCGGTGCCACAGCGCCCCGGCGTGGCGGCGGCGTTCACGGTCCTCGCGCTGCTGCTCGTCTGGGCGGCCCTCGTCGCGCCGAACCAGCCGAGCCGGCTCACGCTCGGCGAGTTCGTGCGGCTCCCGCTCGAGCTCCTCGTCGTCGTCGCCGTGGCGGCGCTGCTGCCCACCACCGCGCGCCGCGTACTGGCCGTCGTCGTGGGAGCGGTGTTGAGCGCGCTCGTACTGGTGAAGGTCCTCGACATCGGGTTCTTCACGGCGTTCGACCGGCCGTTCAAGCCCGTCGACGACTCGAGCTACGTGGGAATCGGCATCGAGACGCTGCGCGACGCGATCGGCAGCTCGAGCGCGGACCTCGTCGTCGCCGTGGCGGCCGTGCTCGTCGTGGCGCTGCTCGCGCTCCCCGTCCTGGCGCTCGTGCGCGTGACCCGGGTCGCGGCCGGCCACCGCGGTTGGGCGCTTCGGGCGGCGGTCGCGTTGGGCGTGGTCTGGATGGCCCTGCGCGTCGCCGGCGCGCCCGGTCGCCTCCTCGAGCGCCGCCGCCCTGGCCGTCGACGAGGTGCAGGCAGTCCGGACCGGCCTGGCGGACCGGGCGGAGCTCGCCCGCCTGATCGCCCACGACCGCTTCCGCGACACACCCGGCAACCGGCTGCTGACCGGCCTGCGGGGCAAGGACGTCCTGCTCGTGTTCGTGGAGAGCTACGGCAGGGTCGCGGTCCAGGACTCATCCTTCTCGCCCCGCATCGACGCCGTGCTCGACCAGGGGACCGCGCAGCTGCGGGCCGCCGGCTTCTCCTCGCGCAGCGCCTTCCTCACCTCGCCGACGTTCGGCGGTCTCAGCTGGCTGGCCCACTCCACGCTGCAGGCGGGGATCCAGGTGGACGGCCAGCGGCGGTACAACCAGCTCGTCAAGGCCGACCGGCTCACCCTCACCCGGGCGTTCAAGCGCGCCGGCTGGCGAGCGGTCGGCGCCATGCCGGCCAACCACCGGGCGTGGCCCGAGGGCCACAGCTTCTACCACTACGACAAGATCTACGACCGTCGCAACCTCGGTTACCGCGGCCCGGACTTCGGCCTGCCGCCGATGCCCGACCAGTACACGTTCCTGGCCCTGCAGCGCCGTGAGCTCGCCAGGCACGACCGACCGCTGTTCGCCGAGGTCGACCTCATCTCGAGCCACGCGCCGTGGACGAAGATCCCGCGGCTGATCGACTGGGACGAGGTCGGCGACGGCTCGATCTTCGATCGCATCCCGGCGGACGAGCCCACCCAGGGGGTTCGCGCCGCGTACGGACAGTCGATCGAGTACTCGCTGAGCACGTTGTTCTCGTTCGTCCAGCGCTACGGCGACGACGACACGGTGCTCGTCGTCCTCGGCGACCATCAGCCGGCGACCGTCGTCACCGGCCAGGGCGCGAGCCACGACGTGCCGATCTCGGTCATCGCCCACGACCCGAAGGTGATGGACCAGATCGCCGGATGGGACTGGCAGGAGGGCATGCAGCCGAGCCCCCGCGCGCCGGTCTGGCCGATGGCCGCGTTCCGCGACCGCTTCCTCACCGCGTTCGGCTCACGGCCATGAGGCAGGACGACCGCCCGCCGTTCGACCAGGCGCTGCAGCGCGGCCGGCTGGCGGCGTACGCGCCCGGCGAGTTCGTCGGGCAGGAGAGCTTCATGACCGCCGGCGAGATCCGGGCCATGGCGGCGCAGGTCGGCATCGGCCCCGGGGTGACCGTGCTGGACCTGTGCTGCGGCATCGCCGGCCCCGGCCGTCTCCTCACGCGGGAGCTGGGCTGCGGGTACCTGGGCGTGGACGCCAGCGCGAGCGCCGTCGCCCTCGCCCGTGCGCAGGCGGGCGACCTGCGGTGCCGGTTCGCGCTCGCGCACGTTCCGCCCCTCCCGGCCGGCTCGTTCGACGTGGTGCTCCTGCTCGAGACGATGCTCGCGTTCGAGGACAAGGACGCGCTGGTGCGCGAGATCGCCGCGGCGCTGCACCCCGGCGGCCGCTTCGCCTTCACGCTCGAGGAGGGCCCGCCGATCACGACGGCCGAGCGGGCGGCGATGCCCGACGCCGACACCGTCTGGCTCACCCCGCTCGACGACCTGACCGCGTCGCTGGAGCGGGCCGGGCTCGTCGTCACGTGGCAGGAGGACCACAGCCGCGCGCACCGCGCGGTAGCACAGGCGCTGGCCGGCGCGTTCGCCGCCGACGCCGCGGACATCGCCGCGCAGATCGGCCGCCGGGCGCTGGACGAGCTGCTCGCCGCCCACCGGCTGTGGGTCGAGTGGCTGGGCACGGGGCGGGTCCGGAAGCTCGCGCTGGTGGCAGAGCGGGTATAGGCGGACCGGCGTGTCGCTGCTCCGCGAGGAGTGGCTCTAGAGCGTCAGCTCGCCGTGCGCGACCGGCACCGCGGAGCCGGACAGCGTGACCGCGTCGCCTTCGACCTGCACGCTGATGCGGCTCGGCCGGCCCATCGCGTGCCCCTGCGCGACGACCACTGATCCGCCGACGTCGCCGCGCCGCGCGAGATGCCACGCGAGCGGGCCGGCCGCGCTGCCGGTCGCCGGGTCCTCCCACAGCCCGACGGTCGGGTTGAAGAACCGCGCGTAGGCGTCGGCGCCGTCGGGCGCGTCGCGCGTGTAGACGTAACAGCCCTGCGCGCCGGCGTCGGCGAGCACGGCGGCGAGCGCCGGGGCGTCCGGACGCAGCGCGTCGACCGCAGCGCGGCCGGCCGCCTCGACGAGCAGGTGCGGCGAGCCGGTTGATACGACCGGCGCCCGGCCGCCCGACAGCGTGCCCCCGAGCGCCGCGGCGAGCGGCTCGCCGACGGCGGCCTCGCCGGCGACGACCGGCGGGCCCTGACGCATCGCGATCGAGATGCGGCCGCCCGTGGTCTCGGCAGTGAGGTCGAGCACCTCGTCGCCCAGCTCCTGCCTGAGCCGCCCCGGCGCCTCGTGTCCCGCATGCACGAGCCACCACCACGCGCCGAGCGCGTTGTGACCGGCACCGACGACCTCCGCGCCGCCGGCGGTGAACGACCGCAGCCGCCGGTTCGCGCCCGACCGGGGCGCGAGGACAAATGTCGTCTCGGACTGGTTGAACTCGCGCGCGACGCGCGCCAGGGTGTCGTCGGAGAGGTCGTCAGCGCCGTACACGACCGCGAGCGGGTTGCCCGAGAGCGGCTCGTCGGCGAACACGTCGACCAGGGCGAATGGGTAGGGCATGCGAGCTACGTTTAGCGCAGATGGCGCGCGTCGCGAGCTCCAGGCTTATCGGTCGCCAGGCGGAGCTGGCGGACCTCGAGGCGGCGCTCGGCGATGCCGCCGCCGGGCGGCCGTCGCTGGCGTTCGTCGCCGGGGAGTCGGGCGTCGGCAAGACGCGGCTGCTGGCCGAGCTGACCGCCCGGGCGCGCGACGGCGGCGCGCTCGTGTTGTCCGGTGACTGCGTCGACTTCGGCGACGAGGGCGAGCTGGCCTACCTGCCGCTGGTGGCGGCGCTGCGCCCGCTGGCGCGGGATTCCGACCCGGCGCTGAACGACGCGGTCGCCGCGCTGCTGCCCGGCGCTCCCGGCCCCGACCCGGGCGATCAGGCGCAGCTGTTCGAAGGTCTGCTGGCGCTGCTCGACACGCTCGGCCGTGAGCGGCCGGTGCTCCTGGTGATCGAGGACCTGCATTGGGCCGACCGCTCGACGCGCGCGGCGCTGGCGTTCCTCGCGCGCGGGCTGACCGAGGAGCGCGTGCTCATCGTGAGCTCGTATCGATCCGACGAGCTGCTGCGCAGCCATCCGCTGCGCCCGCTGCTGGCCGAGCTCGAGCTGCATCCTCGCGCGCGCCGCGTCGCGCTCGCGCCGCTGACCCGCGAGGAGCTGGCCGAGCAGCTGACGGACATCCTCGACGCGCCGCCGGACGCCGAGCTGCTCGACCGGCTGTGGTTGCGCTCGGCCGGCAATCCGCTGTTCGGCGAGGAGCTGCTGGCCGCCGGGCTCGACGGCCGCGGCGCCGCCCCTGACACGCTGCGCGACGCCCTGATCCTGCGCGTCGAGCGCCTGGCCGACCCCGCCCGCGAGCTGCTCGGGCTCGTCGCCGTCGGGCAGCGGCTCGACGACCGCCTGCTCGAGGAGACGGCCGGGCTCGAGCCGCGAGCGCTGCGCGAGGCGCTCCGCGAGGCGATCGACGGGCACATCCTGGCCGTCCAGGACGACGGCCTGTACCGGTTCCGCCATGCGCTGCTGCGCGAGGTGGTCGAGGCGGACCTGCTGCCCGGCGAGCGGGCCGAGTGGCATCTGGCGCTCGCCCGGGCGCTCGAGCAGCGCCTCGGGGACGACGCGCAGGCGACGGCCGCCGTCGCCCACCACTACGCCGCGGCGGACGACCGGCCCGCCGCGCTCGCCGCCGCGGTGCGGGCCGCCACGGCCGCCGAGCGAGTGCACGCCTACGCCGAGGTGGCGGCGCTGCTCGACCGCGCGCTCGCGCTATGGGACCGCCTGCCGGACGCCGAGGCCCTCGCCGGAGCCGACCGCGTGACCGTGCTCGTGCGGGCCGCTGAGGCAGCCAGCGCGCTCGGCGACCCGGGCCGCCAGCTCGCGCTGCTCGAGACCGCGCTCGCCGAGCTCGGCCCCAACCCGGACCGCTCGCGCGCCGCGCGGATCCTCGAGGCCACGGGCAACGCGCAGCGGCACCTCAACCAGGCCGGGGCCAGCGCCGCCACGCTCGAGCGTGCGCTCACGCTCGCCGACGATCCCGCAGATCGCGCGAGCGTGCTGGCCGGGCTGGCGCGCGCGTACATGATCCTCAACCGCTACCCCGACGCCACCCGCGTGGCCCGCGACGCGCTGGAGGCTGCGGTCGGTGCCGGCCTGCCGCTGGTGGAGGGGCGGGCGCGCAACACGCTCGGCGACTCGCTGGCGATGACCGGCGACGTCGAGGCCGGCGCAGCCGAGCTGCGGACGGCGATCGCGATCGCACGCGAGCACGACGACCTCGCCGACCTCAGCCTCGCGTATCTCAACTACTCGAACATGCTCCACGTCCTCGGCCGCTCGGAGGAGGCGCTCGCGGTCGCCGCCGAGGGTCGCGAGGCGGTGGGCGGCCGTCGGCCGATCTCGATGCTCTGGTTCGACCTGAACATCGCCGAGTTCGCGCTCGACAGCGGCGACTGGGCGCTCGCCGAGGCGGCGCTGCCGAGCGCGGAGCCGTGGACCGGGGCGCAGTCGCGTTTCGGGATCGGACTGCGGCGGGCGGCGCTGGCGCTCGGCAAGGGCGACGACACGGCGGCCGCCGCGCTGCTCGAAGAGCTCGAGCCGCTGGCCTCGGAGTCGAGCGAGCCGCAGGCGCTGGCGCCGTTCGCGGTGCTCGTCGCCGAGCTGCACCGCCGCACGGGCGACCTCGAGGCGGCGCGCGGCGCCGTCGACTACTGGCTCGAACGGATCGACCGCTCCAGCGACGACGCGATGCGCGCGGCCGCCGTGGCCGCCATGGGCGTGGCCGTCGAGGCCGACGCGGCCGAGCGCGCCCGCGACCTCGGCGATGCCGCTCCATCGGGGCGGGTGGACGACCTGCTGGCGCGCGTGGCCGCGGCGGCCACCGACACCCGGCCGATCGAGCGTGCGGCGCTGGAGGGCGCCCGCGCCGACGCCGCACGCGCGGCCGGCACGCCCGACGCGGCCGCGTACGCTCGCGCCGCCGAGGCGTGGGAGGAGGCCGGCCGCCCGGAGCCCGCGGGCCGCATGCGCTGGCGCGAGGCGGAGATCCACGCCACGGTCGAGGACCGCGAGGCGGCCGCCGAGGCGGCCGCCGCCGCGCACGCGATCGCCACCCGGGTCGGCGCCGACTGGCTCCGCGAGCAGGTCGAGCGGCTCGCCGGGCGCGCGCGGCTCACGCTCCCGACCGAGAGCGCGACGCCCGCCGAGCCGGCCGACGAGGTCGCGTTCGGGCTCACCGCGCGCGAGCGCCAGGTGCTGGAGCTGCTGGCCGAGGGCGCCACGAACCGCGAGATCGGCGCGTCGCTGTTCATGGCGGAGAAGACCGCCAGCGTCCACGTGTCGCGCATCCTCACCAAGCTCAACGCCCGCTCACGGACCGAGGCGGCCTCGATCGCGCACCGCCACGGGCTGGCGAACTAGCCCGGCTGCGCGGCGGCGTTGATCATCCAGTTGGTGCCGAACCGGTCGACGCACATGCCGAACGTGTCGCCCCACGGCGCCTTCTCGAACGGCACCACCACCGCGCCGCCCTCGCTCAGGCGATCCCAGTAGCCGCGGAGCGTGGCCTCGTCGTCGCCGCTCAGCGAGACGGACACACCGGCCTGCGGTCGGTACTCGACGTGGTTCGGCGTGTCGGCGCCCATGAGCACGAGCCCGTCGGACGCCTCGAGCGTGGAGTGCATGACCTTGTCCTGCTCAGCCGGGTCGTCGCTCGCGTGGAACTCGGCGTACGTCGAGATCGTGAGCACACCGCCGAGGACCGTCTGGTAGAAGGTCATCGCCTCGCGCGCGTCGTTGCGGAAGCTGAGGTACGGGTTCAGCTGAAGGGTCATGGACGGGATCGTAGCTCCAGCACCTCGGGGTTCACGACGTTGATCGGCGAACCGTGCGCGTAGGCGACGATCTGGTCGAACACGTCCGCGAACTGCAGCTCGAACTCCTCGCGCGTGACGTAGCCGATGTGCGGCGTGGCGACGGCGCTGTCGAGCTCGAGCAGCGGGTGGTCGAGCGTCGGCTCCTGCTCGAACACATCGACCGCCGCCATGCCCGGCCGCCCCGCGCGGACCGCCTCGGCGAGCGCGCCGGGGACGATCAGCGGCGCCCGGCTCGTGTTGACGAGCAGCGCGGTCGGCTTCATCCGGGCGAGGTCGGCGGCCGTCACGATGCCACGGGTCGCGTCCACGAGCCGCATGTGGAGCGAGATCACGTCGGACTCGGCGAAGAATGCCTCGCGCGACGGTGCCGCGGTGTAGCCGTCGCCGCGCGCCCGCTCGCGCGACTCCTCGCGCGCCCACACCCAGACGTCCATCCCGAACGCCTGTCCGTAGCCCGCGACCACGCTTCCGATCCGGCCGTAGCCGTAGACGCCAAGCGTCTTCCCGCGCAGCGTGTGGCCGATGCCGGACTGCCACGTCCCGGCCCGCAGCGCGGCGGTCTGCTGCGGGACACGGCGCATCGCGGCCAGCACGAGCGCCCACGTGAGCTCCGCCGCCGCGTACGACGGCGTGCCCATGTGCAGGTTCGAGGAGACGATCACGCCGAGCTTCGTGCAGGCGTCGACGTCGATGTGCGGGTACGCGCTGCGCTGGCTGATCAGCCGCAGCTTCGGGAGCCGGCGCAGGAGCGGCTCGCGGATCTCGGTCCGCTCGCGGATGAGCACGAGCGCCTCGGTATCGCGCAGGCGGTCGGCGAGCACGTCGTCGTCCTGCACGTGGTCGGTCCAAACGGCGACGTCGTGGCCCGCCAGCTTGGCGAAGCAGTCGAGCGTCCGCAGTGTGTCGCCGTAGTCGTCGAGGATCGAGATCTTCATCGTGGCGGGCCGGCCACCTTCCCACACTGGTGGGGAGAAGCGTCAGGACAGGCGCAGAACCCTGACGCCCATGACGTAGTCGGCGCCGTCCCGGGTGAAGTGGAGGCTGCTCCAGGCGGTCGCGCCGACGAGCGGCGGCAACGTCGCGTAAGCGTCGCCGAGCCAGTCGTCGCCGTCGAACGGGTTGTCGTGGTCGTCGTCGTAGAGCGAGACCCAGATCGGACCCGTGACGTCGAGCGACACGTTCGGGTACGCCATCTGCAGCGGGTTCACGCCGTGCGGGCCCCACACCTTGGCGCCCTTGATCCGGATGTAGGCCTCGTCCTCGAAGCTGTCCTCCGTCTCGTAGGCCCGCAGCGTGTCGACCGTGATTCGGTACTTGGGCTGCGGGGGCGCCGGCGGGTGCGGCGGCGGCGGGTCGTCCGGGTCCTGGTAGCACCCCTGCGGCGGGCAGGCGCCCGCGACGGAGGGCGTCGCGAGGGCGAGTGCGGGCAGCACGAGCAGCGCCACCAGCAGTGGTCTGAGCTTGAGGGACATCGTGTCTCCTTCTCGTCGGGTAGAGAGGGAAGACGTCCGGATCGCGGTCGCGATTCCCTGCCGCGTCAGCTGACCGCGGCGAGCGCGGCGCCGATGGCCGGCGCATCCGCGCCGAGCGCGGCCGGCAGCACCGGCAGCGCGCGGGCCTCGGCGTCGTAGACGTCGGCGCGCAAGGCCCGCTCGACCCGCCCGCGGTAGCCGTCGTTCAACCCGAGCCCGCCGCCGACGATCACGGCGCCCGGGTCGAGCGCGTTGACCAGCGCGGCGAGCGCGACGCCCAACCGCTGGGCGGCGTCCTCGACCACGTCGGCGGCCTCGGGGTCGGCCAGCGCATCCTGCGCCGACGCGTGGCCGGTGCGGCGCGCGAGCGCCAGCCCGCTCGACCACTGCTCGACGAGCGGCGCGCCGGTGCCGATCGCGGCCCCGCGCACGCCCATGCGCGGCACGCCGTCGCTCATCAGGCAGTGGCTGATGCCCGACCCGACGGTCACGTACAGGAAGTCGGGATGCTCGCGGCCCGCCCCGAAGCGGGCCTCGGCCAGCGCGCCCGCGCGCACGTCGGCCTCGACGGCGGCGAACTCGGCGAGCAGGTCGGCGCCCCGCCAGTCGATCGTCTCGGCGCTGCGCACGTGCCCGGCAGGGTCGACGAGCTCGCAGACCGCCAGCCCGGTCGGCACGCCGTCGCCCAGCTCGGCCGCGAGCCGCCGGCAGTCGGCGAGCACGACGCCGGCGCCGCGGGCCGGCGCGGTCGGGATCCGGCGGGCCGCCTGGATCTCGCCGGTCGCGGTGTCGACCCGCGCGGCCGCGATCTTGGTCGCGCCGACGTCGAGCCCGACCGCGACGGTCACGGCAGGTAGCTCGGCGCGATGCCGCAGATCGCCCGCGCCGTGTCGCCGCCGGGGTTGCGGTACTCGTGGCGGGCGCCCGCCGGCAGGTAGCAGACGTCCTCCGGCTCGAGCTCGAACACGTGCACCGCGCCGTCGAACCACGCGCGGACCCACAGGCCGCCCTCGAGCGCCATCAGGACCTCGTCGCCGCCGTGCTCGTGCGCCGCGGCCGCCTCGCCCGGGCCGAGCTCGAGCGTCACCGCCGTCAGGTGCTCGGTGCTGGCCAACACGCCGCACAGCACGCCGAGGTCGCGCCGCCACAGCACGTCGGCCGGCCGCAGGACCCGCAGCCGCGGCTCGCGCGGCGCGGCCGGCGGCCAGTGCCCGAGCAGCGCGTCGTCGGCGTACCGCGAGGTCTCGAGGTACGGCTGCTCGCGCGCGTAGGCGCTCGACGCGCCCGCGGCCGGAGGCGGCGCGAACAGCTCGAGCACGCGCAGCGGCTCCGGCCCGAGCGCGAACGCGTGGTGCCAGGTGTCGCGCCGGAAGAAGACGCTCTCGCCGGTGCCGACGCGCTGCACCTCGCCGGTCTCGGGGTCGGCGATCACCAGCACGCCCTGCAGCACGTGCAACACCTCGTCGGCCGCGAAGATCGTCCGGTAGTCCTCCGAGTGCCGGAACGCGCCGCCGGGCGCGAGCCCGAACACGAGCATGTGCACCTTCTCGGTGGACGCGTAGATCCAGTCGTAGACCTCGCCGGCCGCCGGGTCGCCCCACACGTGGCGGGTGACGTCGCCGCGCCGGATCAGCGCCGGGCCGTCGAACGACGGCCGCGGGGAGCTCATGACGCGCTCCGCGGGTCGTGCACGCGCTCGTGGCCGCCGACCTCGCCGAGCCGCGCGAGGTCCGCGGCCGGGAACGGCGACGTGATCTCGCGGGCGCGGCCGTCGTCGCCGGCGGCCTGCGCGGCGAGCATGATCTCGAGCGCGTGGTAGGCGTGCTCGGGCCGCGTGACCGGCTCGGTGCCCGACTCGAGGCACTCAACGAGGTGGCGCAGGCCGTCGGTCCACGGCCACGTCGGGTCCGACTCGGGGTAGACCTCCCAGGCCGCCTTGTCGTTGCGCCACAGCTCGTAGCCCTCCGGCGCCCAGTCATCGCCGAGCATCTGCACCACGCCGTGCGTGCCGTAGAGCTCGATGCACGGCGACCGGTAGTTCTGCATCGTGAAGCCGGTCGTCACCACCGCGTAGCGGGCGTCACCGAAGTCGATGAGGATGTGCGCGTTGTCGTGGGCCTGCACCTGGATCCGCTCGCCCTCCACGACCCGCTCCGGGATCGCGATCCCGCTCATCGCGGTGACCCGCCGCGCGGGCCCGAAGAAGCCGCACAGGCTGGTGACGTTGTAGATGCCGAGGTCGAACAGCGCGCCGCCTCCCGGCTCGTAGTACCAGCGCCCCCAGTCCGGCCCGGCCCAGCCGTAGCGCGCCCGCGCGGTGAGCAGGCCGCCGACCTCACCCGCCTGCACGCGCGCGTACATCGCGCGATAGGTGGGCGACAGCAGGATGTGCGGCGCACAGAGCAGGTGGCCGGGCGCGGCCTCGGCGGTCGCCAGCACCGACTCGGCGTCCGCCAGCGAGGTCGCCACCGGCTTCTCGACGAGCACGTGCTTGCCGGCGTCGAGCGCCGCGCGCGCGATCCGCGAATGCTCGGTCATGCTCGTCAGCACGAGCACCACGTCGACGTCCGGGTGCTCGCAGACCGCCGCGTCGCCCGGCAGGTCGGCCGGCAGGTCGAGCCGATCGGCGGCCGCCCGCCGCTTCTCGGGATCGACGTCGTACACCGCCACGACCTCGACGCGGCCCTGGCCGCGCAGGCGCTCGATCAGGTTCATGTAGGGCGTCCAGAAGACGCTCCCGCAGCCGACCACACCCAGGCGGATGCTCACGTTGCGCTCCTCGCGGTCTCGTAGTAGGCGTCGGTCCACGCCGGCTTGTCCACGTCGTGCCCGGCGGTGAGCGCCAGCTCGGCCGACAGCGCGGCGGCGGCCGGCAGCGTGGTGATCGGCGCCAGCCGCGCATCGGCGCGCGCCGCGGCCGGCAGGCGCAGCGTCGTCGCCCCGGCGGCCGCGCACAGACGCTCGGCCTCGTCGCCCAGTTGGTCGCCGTCGGGGTCGAGCGACACCATCAGGTGCCCGCGGTCGAGCCCGAAAGAAGCCGACGTCGCGCCCTCGCGCGTCTCGACGCCCTCGGCCGGGATGCGCGAGATCTCCTTGAGCATGAGCGCGAGCTCGAGCGCCGCGGCCCACGCCGCGCCACCGCCGACGGCGATCGCCGCCGCCGGGGCACCCACCGCTCCGAGCGTCTCGGCCGCCCACGGGTCCACGTCGGTCACCGCCCGGGCCGCGACCGCCGGCGAGGAGGCGACCAGCGCCGCCAGCCCGCGGTCCCCGGTCATCGAGGCCCACACCGACAGCCCGGCGGCGTACGCGCCCGCGAGCGCCTGCGTGTGCGTGACCGCCCGCTGCGACGCGACGTGTTGGAGCACGACCGCGTCGGAGGCCCCGGCCAGCGCCGAGCCGGCGCTGGCCGTGATCGCCACGCACGGGCGCGCGCCCGACCCGCGGGCGATCTCCACCACGTCGCGGAACTCCCCGGACGAGGACACCGCGAGCACGGCGTCACCTTCGCGCCAGCGGAACCCTTCGCGAGCCACGACACCGCACGGGAGCGCCACCAGCGGCGGCCCCTCGCCCTCCAGAGACGCAAGCCACAGCGCGTGCGCCACGTAGTACGCGGCACCGTTGCCGGTCGCCACGATCCGCTGCGCACCGCGCAGGACGCCGGCCGCCTCCGCGACCCCGTCCGCGGCGTCGATCGTGTCCTGGAGCGCGCCTGGAAGCTGCTGCACATCGGCCCACAGGCCGGTCCCCAGGTACCGCATGGACCGGAACGTACCATGAGGAACCAAAAGGAACCAAACGGCTTGACAGCCGGACCACAGCGCTGGATAGTGGCGGGCCAATGCCGCTCAGCGAGGCGTCCCAGCCGCTCTACCACCGGGTCTACCGGGAGATCTCGAAGGAGATCGAGAACGGCGCCCTGCAGCCCGGGGACCGCCTCCCGTCAGAGCGCTGGCTGTGCGATGAGCTGGGCGTCAGCCGGGCGACCGTCCGGCGCGCGATCGAGGAGCTGACGGCCGACGGCATCGTCGAGGGTCGCGGCCGCGGGTCGTTCGTGACCGACGAGGCGCTCGCCGAGCCGGCCGGCACGCTGATGAGCCTGTCCGAGCTGGGTCGCTCGCGCGGGCTCGACGCGAGCGCGCGCGTGATCTCCGCGGAGGTCCGCGCCGCGACGATCGACGAGGCGGAGCTGTTCAGCATCGCTCCCGGCGCCGAGCTGTTCGATCTCCAGCGCCTGCGCATGCTCGACGGGCTGCCGATCTCGCTCGACCAGAACCGGGTGCCGTTGCGTCTGGCTCCTGATCTGGCCGAGCTGGACTTCGGCACCGCCTCGCTGTACGAGGCTCTCGACCGCAGCGGCAACCCGCCGCGCCGCGCCGACTACGAGTTGGAGGCTCGTGGCGCGGACGCGACGGAGGCCGAGCTGCTGGGGCTGGCGCCGGATGCGCCGGTCCTGTTCGCCACCACGGTGGCGATCGGCGCACAAGGTAGGGTCGTCGACCTTGGCCGCACCGTGTACCGCGCCGACCGCTATCGGTTCCACGCGTCGCTCACGCGCCGCGCTCATCGTGAGGGGGAGTTCATACATGAGGATTCGCACGCTCCGCGCGGTGCTGCCAGCCGCGTTGGCGATCGCCGTCGTCGGGTGCGGAGGGACACCGGGCGGGGACAAGCCTGACCAGCAGGCGGCCGACAAGCCCGCGTCGTCGATCAAGACGAGCGGCTTCGAGGATCTCGGCCCGGTCACGCTGACCGTCGTCTCATCGGAGGGCTCCGGCGGTCCGCGCAACGCGATCAAGGAGCTCACGAAGCAGTTCGAGGCGAAGTACCCGAACGTCACGGTCAAGCTCTCGTTCCGCGACTTCGCGACCTGGATCAAGCAGGCCAAGCTCGCCGCGTCCAGCGACAACCCGCCGGACGTGTTCGCCGGCAACCAGGGCTACCAGCTCGACGGCGAGCTCGTGAAGGCCGGGCTGATCCTGCCGCTCGACAAGTACGCGGACGCGTACGGCTGGAACAAGTCCTACACGCCCGAGACGCTGCAGCAGTTCATGTGGTCGAAGGACGGGTCGAAGTTCGGCGAGGGCACGCTCTACGGCGTCGCCCAGAGCGGCCAGTCGACCGGCGTGTTCGCGAACAAGGCCAAGCTCCAGGAGGCCGGCGTCGACCCGAGCTCGTTCAAGACGTTCGACGACTTCGACGCCGTCGCTCGCCAAGCTGCGCAGCACGCTCCCGGCCGACGAGCCGGTGATCGCGCTCGGCAACAAGGACCAGTACGGCGCGATCCACATGTGGGGCATGGTCCAGGGCGCGTACGTGCCGGCCCAGGACGATCCGCGACTGGATCTTCCACAAGGAGGGCGCGACGTTCGACTCGCCGGGCAACGGTCGAGTCGCTGAAGAAGATCAAGGAGTGGGCCGACAAGGGCTACCTCGGCAAGGGCGACTCGTTCAACGCCCGCAACGACGCCGAGGCGGCGGCCGCGTTCGGCAAGGGCGAGGGCGCGTACATGCTCGGCGGCAACTGGAACGCCTCGATCGCCAGGGACGGACTGAAGGACGACGCCTCGTTCTTCGACATGCCGCCAGGCGAGAGCGGCAAGGCCGTGGCGATCGGCTCGGCCAGCGTCCCGATCCACATCTCCTCGAAGTCGAAGAACCCGGACCTCGCGGCCGCGTACATCGACTTCATCACCGGCCCGACCGCCGGCCAGGCACTGGTCGACACGCAGCAGGTCCCGGCCGCGACCGACGGCACGGCCGAGCCCGGCGACCCGCTCGGCCAGGAGGTCAAGGCGGGCTGGGACAAGCTCGTCGAGGAGGGCGGGCTGACCCTGTACCCGGACTGGTCGTCGCCGACCATGCTCGAGACGATGGGCCAGACGTTCCAGGAGATGCTGGCCGGGCGGATCTCGGCCGAGGACGTCGTCGAGCCGCACGCAGGCGGACTGGGAGGACTACCAGTCGCAGCTCGCCTGGAGGTAGCGGGTGGCGGCGGCCACGCCAACGGGAGTCGCGCCGCCGGAGCGCAGTCGAGCGCGCCGGCGGCGCCGAGGCGATCCCGCCCGCCGGGTGCGCAGCCGTGCGCCCGGGGAGCCGCGGCGCGTCGCCTACCTGTACCTGGCGCCGGCGCTGCTGTTCTACCTGCTGTTCGCGTTCGGCCCGCTCGTCTACACCGACGTGGCTGTCGTTCTTCGACTGGGACGGCCTGACCGTCGGGACCTGGGTCGGGATCGACAACTACAAGACGGATCTTCGAGCAGCCGGGCATCCGCGACGTCGTTCGTCCACTCGTTCGAGCTGATCTTCTTCTACGCGATCCTGCCGGTGGTCTTCGGCCTGATCCTCGCATCGCTGATCGCGCACACGCGCGTGCGCGGGCAGTCGTTCTTCCGCGCGGCGCTGTTCCTGCCGCAGACGATCGCCACGGTCGTCGTCGCGCTCGCGTGGACCTGGATCTACGCGCCGGCAGGCCCGCTCAACGAGGCGCTGCGGGCGGTCGGCCTGGGCAGCCTGGCCCGCGGCTGGCTCGGCGACTTCACGTTCGCGCTGCCCGCGCTCGGGCTGGTCGGCACGTGGGTGATGTTCGGCCTCTGCCTCGTGCTGTTCCTGGCCGGCATCCAGAAGGTGCCGCAGTCGCTCTACGAGGCTGCGCGTGTAGACGGCGCGGGCCGCGTGCGCGAGTTCTTCGCGGTCACGCTGCCGGGTGTGCGCGGCGAGCTCGCCGTGGCGCTGACGCTCACGACGATCATGGCCCTGCGGACGTTCGACCTGATCTACGTGGCGACGGCCGGCGGTCCCGGGACGTCGACGACCGTGCCGTCGTACCTCGTGTACCAGAACGCGTTCGCGAACGGGCGCGTCGGCCTCGCCGCCGCGGTCGCCGTCGTGCTGACGGTGATGATCTTCGCGATCGCGTTCCTGATCATACCGCGTCGTCGACCGGGACCCGAGCAAGTGACCGCCGCCCGCCGCGAGCAGCTCCTCAGCTACCTGGTCCTCGGGCTGTTCTGCCTCGTCGCGATCTACCCGATCCTGAGCATCCTGCTGCTCGCGCTCCACGAGCGGTCGGACCTCGTCACCGGCTTCTCGCTCCCGCACTCGCTGAGCTTCGACACGTTCAGCACGGCGTGGACGGAGGGCAACCTCGGGCGCGGGCTCCTCAACAGCTTCATCGTCGCCGGCTCCGTCGCCGTCGTCACCGCGGTCCTCGCCACGCTGGCCGGCTACGCGTTCGGGACGATGCGCTTCCGCGGCTCCAACGCGCTGTTCTACCTGCTGCTGATCGGGCTCATCTTCCCCTACGAGGCGACGGTGATCCCGCTCTACTACGTGTTCAGGGACATCGGGCTGACCGACAGCCTGTGGGCGCTGATCCTGCCGCAGATCGGCCTCTCGGTCCCGTTCGGCACGTTCTGGATGCGGGCGTTCTTCCGGTCGTCCCCGAGCGCGCTGGTGGAGGCGTCGCGGCTCGACGGCGCGTCGAGCTTCGTGACCCTGTGGCGCGTCCTGCTGCCGCAGGCGTGGCCGGCGATCACGACGATGATCGTGCTCGTCTTCATGTGGACGTGGAACGAGTTCCTGCTCGCGCTGGTGATGATCCAGTCCGACGACCTGCGTACCGCGCCGCTCGGGCTCGCGCTGTTCGCCGGCGCCAACCGCGGGAGCCAGGACACGACGCTCACCGCCGCCGCGGCGGTGCTCGTGGCGCTGCCGGTGATCATCGTCTACGTCGTCCTGCAGCGCAGCTTCATCCGCGGGATGTTCGCCGGGGCGGTGAAGGAGTGAGCGTCGTCCTGGGCGTCGACGGCGGCAACACGAAGACGATCGCCGTCGTCGCCGACGAGCGCGGCCACACGCTCGGCGGCGGACGTGGGGGCACGGCCGACATCTACAACGCGGCGACGCCGCAGGTGGCGATCGAGGCGATCGCGGCGGCCGTGGAGCCGGCGCTCGACGAGGCGGGCGCGAGCGCAGCCGACGTCGCGGCCGCCACGTTCGGCCTCGCCGGCGCCGACTGGCCGGAGGACTTCGCGCTGCTCGAGTCCGCCCTGCACGAGCGGCTTGGCCTGCCGGCGCCGCCGCTGGTGGTCAACGACGCGATCGGCGCGCTGCGGTCCGGCGCGCCGGACTGGGTCGGCGTCTCGGTCGTCAGCGGCACCTACAACGCGATCGGCGCTCGGTGCGCGGACGGCCGCGTCTTCCATCTCGGCTTCTGGCCCGACGGCGCCGGCGGGCGCGACCTCGGGCGCGACGCGTTGCGCGCCGTCTACCACGCCCACCTCGGCATGGGACCGCCGACGAGCCTGGAGGCCGGCGCCTTCGCCCTCTACGGCGCGGATGACGCGATCGACCTGCTGCACCGGTTCACGCGCCGCGGCGGCTTCGCCGAGTCGGAGATGGACCGGATGGCGGCGGTGGTGCTCGACGCCGCCGACGACGGCGACGAGGTCGCGCGCGAGATCGTCGCGGCCAAGGGCAGCATCCTCGGCCGCCAGGGCCGGGCGTGCGCCGCGCAGCTCGACCTGCCGCTGGAGGGCACGCGGATCGTGCTCAGCGGCCGTGTGTTCGCGCACCCGACCGAGCGCCTCGCCGCCGCGACGATGGCCGAGCTGCCGGGCGCGATCGCCGTCCGGCACCCCGTGCCGCCGGTCGCCGGCGCCGTGCTCCTCTCCCTCGACCGCGTCGGCGCGCAGGCAGACGCCGACACGGTCGCCGCTGGACTGCCGTTCCCCGAGCTCGACGGAAGGAGCGCCCGATGGGCGGAATCGCCCTCGAGGGCGTGAGCAAGGTCTTCCCCGGCGACGTGGTCGCCGTCGACGACGTCGACCTGCAGATCGGCGACGGCGAGTTCATGGTGCTCGTCGGCCCGTCCGGTTGCGGGAAGTCGACGCTGCTGCGGATGGTCGCCGGCCTGGAGGCCGTGTCGAAGGGCACGATCCGGATCGGCGACCGCGACGTCACGGAGCTCGCGCCCCGGAGCCGCGACATCGCGATGGTGTTCCAGAACTACGCGCTGTACCCGAGCATGCGCGTCTGGGACAACCTGGCCTTCGCGCTCAAGGTGCGGCGCACGCCGAAGCCGCAGATGCGCGAGCGGGTCGGCGACGTGGCCGGCGTGCTCGGGCTCAGCGAGCTCATCGACCGCAAGCCGGGCGCGCTGTCCGGCGGCCAGCGCCAGCGCGTGGCGATCGGCCGCGCGATGGTGCGCGAGCCGCAGGCGTATCTGATGGACGAGCCGCTGTCGAACCTCGACGCGAAGCTGCGCGTCGGGATGCGGGCCGAGCTCGCGCGCCTGCACGACCGGCTCGGCGTCACGACGATCTACGTCACGCACGACCAGGTCGAGGCGATGACGCTGGGCGATCGCGTGGCGGTGCTGCGCGACGGCACGGTCCAGCAGTGCGACACGCCGGAGAAGCTCTTCGAGCAGCCGGCGAACGTGTTCGTGGCCGCGTTCATCGGCTCGCCGGCGATGAACCTAGCGATGGCCGAGGTGCAGAACGGGCGCGTGCATGTCGCCGGCATCGAGGTCCCTCTCGCGTCTCCGACCCGCCAGGGCAGCGTCATCGCCGGCATCCGCCCGCAGGACCTGCGCCCGGCCGGCCCGGAGGACGACGCGGACGCGCCGCGGCTGCGGGCCGAGCTCGAGGTGGTCGAGCGGCTCGGCGCGGAGAGCCACGTGATCTTCGCGGTCGACGCGGAGCGCCCGTCCGGCGCGGCGGCCGCCGCCGCCGACGAGGCGACCGAGGAGAGCGAAGCGACGCTGCTCGCCGACGATCACCGCGCGCGGTTCACGGCCTCGATCCCGGGCCGGCGGCGGTTCGCGCACGGCGAGGTGCTCGATCTCGTCGTTCCGCCCGAGGCCGTGTACCTGTTCGATACCGAGACGGGTGCGGCGCTGCGGTAGCGCGGGCGAACGTCAACTGCTGCTGGGTAGGGAGGTGGAGGGGTCGGCCGCCGCGCGTTCCTCCGGGTGTGGTCAGTTCCTCTCGCTATCCGACACCAACCGACCACACCCCTCGGTGTGGTCAGTTCGAGCGAATAATTCACCACAACTGACCACACCCTGACCGGTGTGGTCACTCAGCCGCGATATGCGCGGCAAACTGACCACACCCGCCGGGGTGTGACCACTTGACCGCGATTATTGCCCTCAGATGGACACACCCCTCGAAGCAACGCGCCGCGGCTGACCCCTCCGCCTCCCTACCCAGCAAGCAGTTGACGTTCGCTACGCAGGTAAGAGCCGCTCGGGCAGATGGGCGCGGTGCGCGTCCGCCATCTCCGCGTAGAGTTGCTCGGCAAGGTCAATCGACCGCACGAGCGGGTGCGCCGCCAGCGCTCGTACGGCGTCGCGCGCATCGCCCGACCAGGCGGCGTCGGCCGCCGCCTGCTGGTACTCGCCGAGCGCCTCGACCAGGCCGCGCAGGTGGGTCGGGAGTCCGGGCATCTCGAGCGGACGGATGCCCGCGGCGTCGCAGAGTGCCAGCGTCTCGACGACCAGCGTGTCCGGGAACCCGGGCACCGAGCCCTGGTTGGGCACGTTGACCGGCAGCGTCTCGCCGCGGTCGTTGAACACGGCGTCCATGCAGTCGATGGCCAGCTCGAGCTCGTGGATGCCGCCGCGCGAGCGGCCGGGGTCGAGCTCCGGGCTGTCGCTGCCCGCCTGCTCGACGTAGTGCTCCCAGTAGCCGGGCACCCAGCTCAGGATGTCCTCGGCGCGCGTCGTCGGCTTGGACGTGAGCTCGCCGAGCACCTCGTCCTCGAAGTAGTAGTACTGGAAGTACTCGCTGGGCAGCGAGTCCATGACCGCGGCCAGCCGGAGCATCCGCCGCGTCTGGGGCCGCAGGTCGGGATCGTTCCCGCGACGCTCCCACGTCGCCTTGATCAGCGGCAGCAGGTCCTGCCCGTCGTAGCGGTGGCGCACGCTCCACGAACCGTGGTTGAGGCCGACGCTCGCCACGTCGAGCAGCTCCGGATCGAGACCCGCGACCTCGGCCAGCTCCTCGGGGAACACGATCGGCCCCTCGCACAGCGAGACGAACGGGATCTCCGAGTGATCGGTGACCGCCTGAGCCACGATGTTGACGGGGTTCGTGTAGTTGAAGATCCGCGCGCCCGGGCACACGGCCTCGACGTCGGCGAGCACCTCCTGCATGACCTTGATCGAGCGCAGGGCCATGAAGAAGCCGCCCGGGCCCTGGGTCTCCTGGCCGATCACGCCGTGCGAGAGCGGGATCCGCTCGTCGAGCACGCGGGCCTCGAAGCCGCCGGGGCGATAGCTGGTCAGCACCGCGTCGCAACCGTCGAGCCCGGCCCGCCGGTCGGTCGTCGCGGTCACCGTCAGATCGACGCCCTTGTGCGCCGCCATGCGCTCGGCGAGCCCGCGGATCAGATCCAGCCGCTCGCCGTCGAGGTCGATCAGCGCGATCTCCGAGCCGGCGAAGTTCTCACCCTGCTCGATGAAGCTGGCCATCGTGCCGGCGCCCCGCGTGGAGCCGCCGCCGATGTACGCGATCTTCAAGCGAGCCATACCGGCATCCTAATGGACCAAACACGTACAAGGACAGACCAGATCAGACAACCGGATCGGCCGGCAGCACTCGAGCACGATCACGCTCGGTGCGCTCGAGCCACGGCCACGCCTCGATGCGCCGGTTCAGCTCCACGGCGCGCTCGAAGTGCTGCGCGGCGTCCGCACGACGGCCCATCGCCGCCGCCAGCAGGCCGAGGTAGCGGGCCACCGCGCCGGTGCTCAGTTCGGGATAGCTGACCGCGACCCGATCGGCGTACGGGGCGAGAGCGTCGTAGAGCGTCGCGGCCGGCAGCGTCGCGTCCAGCGTGGCAGCGGCCTCGGCGAGCAGGCACATGCCGACCAGCCACTCCTCGTCGTCCGGGATCGCGGCGAACCCGTCCACCGCGAGCGCGTCGAGCGCCGCGCGCGCCTCGCGGGCATGCCCGAGCTCAGCCATCGCGTGCACGTGCACGCAGCGCCAGATCGCGTACGTCGGGTACTCCTCGACGCTGCGACGTACGAGGTCCTCGACGTCACCGGCGGCGCCTTGCCGGTACCGAAGCACGTAAAGCTGCAGGCGATACGTCACCTCGGCGTTCCAGCTGTGCGCCGCCTCGCCGACCGTCCGGGCAGCCAGGATCGCGGCGTCCGCCGTCTCGATCCCGTCCTGCAGCAGCGCGAGCTGCGCGGCGTAGACGCGCACCAGCCACTCCTGCGACGGCTGCTTGAGCTCGGCGGCGAGACGCGCCATCGCGTCCAGCTCGCTGCGGGCCTGCGTGATCTCGCCGAGCTCGAGCAACGAGTTCAGGCGCTGCTCGCGGCCGTCAATCACGCGTTCCTTGTCGCCCGTGGCCTCCGCGAGCGCGATCAGCTCCTCGGCGAGGTCCAGCTGACGGACCGTGTGGGCGGGTGAGTGGTGACCGAGGATGTAGCCCTGGATCGCGTACGCCACCGTCGACCCGTCGCCGATGCGCCGGGCCATCGCGAGTGCCTCGTCGCTGAGCGCGGCCTTGCGGTCCGGCGGAAAGCGGCCGTCGCGCAGCGGGCCACCGGCCAGGCGGGCGAGCAGCCGGACCCGCAGCGGGCTGTCGTCGGGGCCGAGCGCCTCGAGGGCGCGCTCGAGCAGCGGCACGAGGTGTTCGTCGTCGCGCGAGACCTCCCACAGGATCCGGCCCCCGTAACCCAACGCCGCGCGGCCGAGGTGGTCGGGCAGGCCGTGCCGCTCGGCGAGATCGGCGGCTTCGCGGAACGCCGGCTTGGACGCGCTCGTGTCGCCCGCCCGGGCGCGCGCGTCGCCGAGCGCGAGCAGGAGCTCGCAGCGCAGCAGCGGGTCGGTCGCGTGCGCGAGCGCCAGCTCGTACAGCCGCGCGGCCTCCTCGTATGCGAGGTGCTCCGCGGCGCGATCACCGGCGCGGCGGGCGTAGGCGATCGAGCGGTCGTCGACGGCGGCGACGTGGAAGTGCTGGGCCAGCTCGGCGAGGTAGGGCTCGGCGTCGGCAGCGTGGACGGCCTCGATCGCCTCGCCGGCCTGCTCGTGCAGCCGCAGCCTGCGCGCGGCGGTGAGGTCCTCGTAGAGCGCGTCGCGGATCAGCGCATGCCCGAAGCGCAGCCGTCCGGGCGCACCCGGGACGTCGATCAGCACGCGCTCGACGACCGCTTCGTCGAGCACGTCGAGCAGCGCGGCGCGGCCGAGGCCGCTGAGCTGGGCCAGCACGTCGAGCGCGAACTCGCGGCCGAGCACCGCGGCGGCGGCCAGCGCAGCTCGGCACGGCTCCCCCAGGCGGCCGACCCGCTGGCCGATCACAGCGCCCGCCGTCGGCGGGATTCGCACGGGCGCGTCGGCAGCCTCGATGCTCCCGTCGGCCTCCAGCAGCCGCACCAGCTCCACGACGAACAGCGGATTTCCCTCGGTCTCGGCGTGGATCGCGCGCACCAGCCCGGGCGCGGGATCGATGCCCGCCGAGCGCCCGACGTACCGCGCCACGTCGCCCTCGCCGAGGCCCGGCAGCGCGATCCGTCGCGCGTGGCGCTCGCGCAGGATCTCGGCGACGGCCGCCGCCAGCGGGTCCCGCAGCACCGGGTCGACGTCGCGGTACGCGCCCACGACGAGCAGCCGCGCGGCACCGATCTGCCGGGCGATGAACCGGAGGAGCAACAGCGACGGCTCGTCGGCCGCGTGCAGGTCGTCGAGCACGAGCACGAGCGGCCGCTCTTGCGCCCCGCGGCGCAGGAACGCGCTCACCGCCTCGAACAGCCGGAAGCGCGCTCCCTCGGCGTCGCGTGCCTGGAGCTCGGGCAGCACCTCGCGCAGCGTCTGCGCGTCGGTCGCGCCCGCCTGCTCGCGCAGCGCCTGCACCCACGGCCAGTACGCGGGTGCTCCGCCCGCCTCCCAGCAGCGCCCGACCAGGACCACTGCCCCACGCGAGCGCGCGCGGCCCAGCAGCTCGTCGGTCAGCCGGCTCTTGCCGATCCCGGGCTCACCCGCCACGAGCACGACGCGACCGCGGCCCGCGACCGCGTCATCGAGCGCTTCGGTGAGCGCGGACAGCTCGCGCTCGCGACCGACGAACGGCGCGCCGCCCGCCTCCGCGCCCGCCGACCCCGCGTCGAGCGCGGGATCCTGCTCGAGGATCGCCTGGTGGAGCTCGCGCAGCGCCCGTCCGGGCTCGACGCCCAGCTCGTCGACCAGCGCCCGGCGGGCAGCCTGATAGGCGGCGAGGGCCTCGGCCTGCCGCCCGCAGCGGTACAGCGCCGTCATCAGCTGGCCGTGGACTGCCTCGCGCAACGGGTGCTCGGCGGCGAGCATCTCCAGCTCGCCGACGACGTCGGCGTGGCGCCCTCCTGCCAGGTCGGCCTCGAGCCGGCGCTCGAGCGCGGCGAGCCGCAGCTCCTCCAGCCGCGCGATCGCCCCCTGCGCGAACGGCTGGTACGCCAGGTCGGCGAGCGCCGGGCCGCGCCACAGGTCGAGCGCCCGGCGCAGCAGCTCCGCCGCGTGCCGCGGCTCCGCGTGGCCGGCCTCGGCCACGAGCCCTTCGAATCGAACCGCATCGATCTCCGACGGCTCGGCGCGCAGCGCGTAGCCGGGCGTCCGCGTGAGGATGCGATCCTCGCCGAGCTGGCCGCGGAGCCGGGAGACGTAGACGTGGATGCTCTTGGCGACCGTGGCGGGCGGCGACTCGCCCCACAGGTCGTCGATCAGCCGTTCGGTGGCGACGACCTCGCCCGCGTGCAGCACGAGCAGCGCGAGCAGCGCGCGCTGCTTGGTCCCGCCCAGCACCAGCGAGCGTCCGTGCTCGACCACCTCGAGCGGGCCAAGAAGCCGGAAATCCATGTGTCGGCACGAGTCTCTCCGACGGCGGCGTGTCGCGTCTACCGAGCATCACCCTCTGCGTCTACCGCCGGCGCGGAAGCTGCACCTCGATCGACCGCATGAGGCGGTCACCACCGAGGAGGAGTCATGAAGCGCCACCACCGTCGGACCCGCACCATCGCCCTGGCCCTGGTCCTCGCCGCATCCGCCGCGCCGAGCGCCTTCGCGCAGCAGGACCTCCGCAGCCCAGACACCCGCGACGCCACCGTCGCGGCGACGACCGTCCGGCAGGACCTGCGCTCGCCGGACGCCCGCGACGCCGCCGTCCCGCACTGGACCGGCGGCCGCATGGTCGTTGTCAGGATTCCGGCCGCGACCGCACCCGCGCCCGTCGCCTCGTCGTCCGGCGGCATGGACTGGGCCGACGCCGGCATCGGCGGCCTGATCGCCCTCGTCGCGCTGGCCTGCGCCGGGACCGTCGTCCTCGTGCGCCGCGACGCCTTCCGGACGATGCTGGCCGATGGCACGCGCGGCTGGCGCCGGGGCGTCGGCCTCTGAGGCGAGACCCCCGCGAGCACTCGGGATATCGTGCGGTCATGGCCGACGCCGCCGACCGCACCGCCCGGGTGCTCGCGCTCGTGATCGAGCGGTCGCCGCGCACGCTCGCGGAGCTGATCGCCGCGTGCCAGTCATCGGAGGAGGACGTGCGCTTCTCGCTCGCCGCGCTCGAGCGGCACGGCCTGATCCGCTGGGAGGAAACGCAGGTCCGGTTCGCGCACGCCGAGCGCGACCTCACTGAGATCGCCGAGCCGGCGATGCGCAGGCTCGCCGACGAGAGCGGCGAGACCGTGAACCTGATGGTGCGCAGCGCGGGCGGTGCCGAGGCGATCGCGCAGGTCGACGGGCGGCACGTGCTGGGCGTGAGCAACTGGGTCGGGCGCGAGGTGCCCGACCACGCGAGCGCGGCCGGGAAGATCTTCCTCGCGTTCGGTGCCGACAAGCCCGCCGACCCGCTCGAGCGGCTCACCGCCCGGACGATCGTGCACGCGGAGCAGCTCGAGCGCGAGCTGACCGCCGTGCGCGAGCACGGGTTCGCCACGATCGTCGACGAGCTGGAGATGGGCCTCGCCGCCGTCGCCGCCCCGATCAGGGACAGCGGCGGCGAGGTGGTCGGCGCCCTATCTGTCGCCGGCCCGACGGCCCGTCTGGGACCGTCGCGGCTCGGGATCGTCGGCCGGCTCGCGGTCGAGCAGGCGGACGCCGTGTCTAAAGCGCTCTAGGTGTCCTAGGCGGGGATGGCGCCAAGCTCGAGCCGCTTGGGGCTCCAGCGGGCGCGGGCCCGGCGGTGGCGCTTGATCAGTCGGAGCATCTTGGTCATGTCAGAGAGGGGGTCGGGGAGGACCTCGACGACATTAGGCGCCCTCCCCGCCGAATTCGTGCCGGGCACCCGGCCGATCGGGGGTGCGGCTACCGCGACCACGCCGGTGCCGGCGACCCCAGGTCGGGCGCGACCGCCGGGCGTCCGCTGGGCAGGCGCAGGAGGACGAGCACGGCGCCCGCGAGTGCGACCGCGGCGGCGGCCGTGAGCCCCATGCCGAGCGCCTCGGTGAACGCGCGGCCGGCGGTGTCGGCGAGCTGTTGGCCCGCCTCGCCGCCCACCTGCTGGGCGATCGCATGGGCGGCGCCGACCGACTCGTCCGCGCCGGCCGGAGCGCCGAGCATGTCGCCCGAGTAGGCGCTGCCGATGATCGAGCCGATGACGGCGACGCCGAGCGCGCCGCCGACCTGGCGGGTGACGTCGCTCATCGCCGATCCGACGCCCGCCTTGGCCTCGGGCACGGCGCTCATCACGGAGTCGGTGGCCGGCGCCATCGTCGCGCCCATCGACAGGGCGAGGCCGAAGCTCACGAGCGCGAGCAGCGCAGGCGCCATCTCAGGCGTCCACGCGAGGCTGGTGCTGAGCACGGCGGCGACGCCGAACAGGCCGCCCGCGATGACCCGCGAGCGCCCGACCTTGCCGACGAGGTGGTTCGACGCGCCCGCGCCGATGACCAGGCCGAGGGCGAGCGGCAGCATCGCCGCGCCCGCCTCCAGCGCGCTGAAGCCGTGCGCGAACTGGAGGAACTGCGTGAACGCGAAGACCGAGCCCATCATCGCGAAGAACACGAGACCGACGGCGAGCGATGCCACGGTGAAGCTCGGGTTCGAGAAGAAGCGCAGCGGCAGCATCGGCGACGCGACCCGGCGCTCCCAGGCGACGAATGCGACGCCGAACAGCGCCGCGGCCGCGAACGAGGCGAGCACGACCGGGTCGGTCCAGCCGCGGGGCGTCGCCTCGATGATCGCGTAGACCAGCGTGACGAGCGTCGCGATCGACAGGGCGGCGCCCGGGAGGTCGAACGCGCCCGGCTTGGGGTCGCGGCTCTCAGGGACGAGCACGAGGCCGGCGACGAGCGCGATGCCGACGATCGGCACGTTGAGCCAGAACACCGAGCTCCACGAGGAGAACTCGAGCAGGAGGCCGCCGACGAACGGCCCGAGGCCGATGCCCACGCCGGCGATCGCGGACCAGATACCGATCGCCTTGCCGCGCTCCTCGCGCGGGAAGATGTCCATGATCACCGACAGGGTGGCCGGCATGATCATCGCCCCGCCGATGCCCATCACGGCGCGCAGCACGATCAGCTGGTCGGCGTTACTCGCGAACGCGGCGAGCACGCTCGCCACGCCGAAGAGCACGAGACCTGACTGCAACGCCCGCTTGCGCCCGAAGCGGTCGCCGAGCGTGCCCATCGTGAGCAGGACGCCGGCGAACGACAGCAGGTAGGCGTCGACGATCCATTGCAGCGTCGACCCGGAGGCCGAGAAATGAGTCTGCAGCGTCGGCAGCGCGACGTTGAGCACCGTGTTGTCGAGCCCGATGATGAGCAGGCTCAGGGACAACACGGCGAGCGTCTTCCAGCGCCGTGCGTATGCCTTCGGGTCGATCGTGTCGGGTCGCATGGGGGAGCTCCTGTCAGGGGATCTGGACGTCGCGCACGGGGATCGCGTCGGTGCGGCGCGCGACATAGGGCGGCAGGAACGCGAGCGCGGCCTGCCGGTTCGCGGCCTCCACGCGCCACCAGAGGGCGTGGCCGCCCTCCAGGCAGGTGGAGGCCGCCGGGCGCCCGCGCAGCGGGCTGTCGAATCCCTGCCAGGCCGCGAATGCCACGGCGCATTCGCCGGGCGAGTGGTGGTGGCGGAGCAGGAACGGCGGCATGACGGTCAGCCTGCTGGACGGCCGCTCGCGGCACATCAGGGACGACCCCGCAACCAGGACCCCTTAGTGCACCCGTAGAGTGGGCACGTGGCGCCTCGTCCCGAGGACCCGGTCGGGAGGCGGCCTGAGCTCGAGCGGCTCGGGGAGGCGCTGGACGAGCTGGACCGCGGGACCACCGCCTGCCTGGCCGTCGAAGGGGAGCCGGGCATCGGCAAATCGCGGCTGCTGGCCGCGCTGCGGGAGCGCGCCGAGGACCGCCGGCACCTGGTCCTCGCGGGATCGGCGGCCGAATTCGAGCAGGATCTGCCGTTCGGCGTCTGGGTCGACGCGCTCGACGCCTACGTCGCCTCGCAGGACCTCGATCCCGACGTGCTCGGCGACCTCGTCGGCGTCCTCCCGTCGCTGCGCGGCGGCGGGGCCGCCCACGGCGACGAGCGCCACCGGGTGCAGCGCGCGATCCGCGCGCTCCTCGAGTTGATCGCGCACGACAAGCCGCTCGTGCTCGTGCTCGACGACCTGCACTGGAGCGACGCCGCGTCGATCGACGTGGTCGCCGCGCTGCTGCGCCGACCTCCCGCGGGACGCGTCCTGCTGGCGCTCGGATATCGCTCCGGCCAGGCGCCGCCCAGGCTCGCTGCGGCGCTGGTGGCGCCATCCGTGACGCTCATGGAGCTCGGCCCGTTGAGCAAGGACGACAGCGCAGCCCTGGCCGGGAGCGGCTGGGACGCCGCCCAGCGCGCGGCGATCTACGAGCAGAGCGGCGGGAACCCGTTCTACACGCTGCAGCTGGCGCGGGCGGCACACCGGCCGTCACGCAGCGCCACCGGCGACCGTCTCGCGCTCGATACCGGCGTGCCGCGGCTCGTCGCCGCGGCGCTCGTCGAGGAGCTCGACGGCCTGTCCGCCGATGCCCGCGCGCTCGCGAGCGCCGGCGCGATCGCCGGTGACCCGTTCGAGCCAGAGCTCGGCTACGCGATCGCCGAGCTCGACCCCCAGGCCGGGATGGTCGCGCTGGACGAGCTGCTCGACGCGCGGCTGCTCCTCCCCACCGAGGTCCCGCGGCGCTTCAGGTTCCGCCACCCGCTCGTCCGACGTGCGGTCTACGAGTCCACCAAGGGCGGTTGGCGCCTCGCGGCGCACGCGCGAGCCGATCAGGCCCTCGCGCGCGAGGGCGCATCGGCGACCGCGCGCGCCCACCACGTCGAGCAGTCGGCGACGCGCGGTGACGGCGGCGCGATCGAGCTGCTGCTCCGCGCCGGCGACGCCAACGCTCCTCGTGCACCGTCCGCCGCCGCCCGCTGGTACGCGGCAGCGCTCCGGCTGATCCCGGAGGACGACCGGCCGGCACGCCTGCGCACCCTGATGAAGCTCGCGCAGATGCAGCAGTCCACCGGCGACCTCGAGCGCTGCTCCGCCACGCTGCTGGAGGCGATCGAGCTCGTCCCCGGCGACGACACCGCCCTGCGCCTCCGGCTCACCTCCGCGTGCGCCGCGTGCGAGAACTTCCTCGGCCGCCACGAGCTCGCGGAACGGCGGCTCGTCGCGACCGCGAAGCTGCTCCCCGAAGGCTCCCGCGAGGCGGTGGTCGCGCTGCTGGACCTTGCGACCGGCGCGTTCTTCACGCTCGAGTTCGAGCGGATGTGCGACATGGCCAGACGCGGGCTCGCGGCCGCCCGGGCGTTCGGCGAACCGCCGCTCGTGGGCGCGGCGGCGGCCGTGCTCGCGCACGGCTGCGCCAACGCCGGGCTGGTCGCCGAGGCGAGCTCCAGCGCCGACGAGGCCGGCGCGCGTCTCGACGACCTCCCGGACGACACGCTCGCGCTGTACCTCGACACCGTCAGTCGCCTCGCCTGGGCCGAGTACCTCATCGAGCGCTTCGACGATTCGATCCGCCACGCCGCGCGCGGCGTGGCCGTGGCCCGCGCCACCGGCCAGGGCCAGTTCGCCCAGCTGATCCTCACCGCACAGGCGCTGAGTACGGCGACCCGAGGGGATCTGTCAGCGGCCACTGCGCTGCAGGAGGAGGCGATCGAGACCGCCGAGCTCGCCGCCAACGACTACCTGACCAGCGGCGTGCTCACCGCAAGCGCGAACATCGCGGTAGTGGCCGGTGACCTCGACGCTTCCCGGCGCGCGGCCGAGCGGAGCGTCGACTGCGTGGCCGACGCCGAAGGCGGGCACCTTGCCGCGATGGCCCGCGTGCGCCTCGCGGTGACGCTGCGCGAGCTGGGCGCCTCCGGCGCCGACACGGAGGAGCTCGTGGCCGCCGCCGGAGGCTGGAAGCTGCCCCGTATCACCGGCCGCTGGCGGATGCAGTACCTGGAGGCTCTTACGCGCATGGATGTCGACGGCGGCCGCGTAGAGGAAGCCGCGGCCTTCGCCGGCCTGGCCGAGACGACAGCGGCCGGGCTCGGCCTGCCGCTCGCCGGTGCGCTCGCGCGCCGCGCGCGTGCGCGCGTCCTGCTCGCGAACGGGCAGGGAGCGGAGGCCGCCGCTCTGGCGCTCATGAGCGCCGCGGACGCGGACGGCGCCGGGGCGCCGATCGAGGCCGCGAGGTCGCGGGTTCTCGCCGGCCGGGCGCTGAGCGTGGCCGGCGATCGCGCCCAGGCGATCGCGCTGCTCCGCGCGGCCGAGCGTGAGCTCGACGATCGCGGCGCACTGCGCGACCGCGCCGACGCGCGCCGAGAGATGCGGAGGCTCGGGGCCCGCACGGAGCCGCGCGGCCCGGCCGGCGGGGACGGCGGCGGGTTCGACTCGCTGTCACGGCGCGAGCGTGAGGTGGCGATCCTGGTCACCGAGCGCAAGACCAACAAGGAGGTCGCCGACGAGCTGTTCCTCAGCGAGAAGACGATCGAGACCCACCTCCGCAACATCTTCGCCAAGCTCGGGGCCGGCTCCCGCGTGGATGTCGCGCGGGCGGTCGAGCGCAGTCAGCGCTGATCGTCGACCGACTCGGCGAGCAGCGTGGCGACGTCGGCAACGCGCATGTCGCGCCCGCTGCTGCGCACGCCGTCGTCGAGCATCACCGTGCAGAACGGGCAGGCGACGGCCAGCGTCTCGGCGCCGGTCTCGGCCGCCTCGCGCACACGCTCCTCGTTGATCGGGCGCTCGCGCTCCTCCATCCACATGTGCGCGCCGCCGGCGCCGCAGCAGAACGTGCGCTTCTCGCGCCGCTCCATCTCGATCGGCTTGCCGACCGCGGCGGCGAGCTCGCGCGGCGACGCCGTCACGTCGTTGTGGCGGGCCAGGTAGCAGGAGTCGTGGTAGGTGATCGTCTGCTCGCCCCCGGCCGGCGCGATGCGGCCCTCGCGCACGAGCGACGCCAGCAGCTCGCTGTGGTGCACGACCTCGTACCGCCCGCCGAAGTCCGGGTACTCGTTGGCCAGCGTGTTGAAGCAGTGCGGGCAGCTGGCGACGATCTTCGTCACGCCGGCCTCGTTGAGCGTCTCGACGTTCTGCTCGGCGTATGCCTGGTAGACGAACTCGTTGCCCATGCGCCGCGCCGGGTCGCCCGTGCACGCCTCGAGCGGGCCGAGGATCGCGAAGTCGACGCCCGCGGCACCGAGCAGCTTCGCCGTCGAGCGCGCGCTCTCCCGCGCGCGCTCGTCGTACGACGCGGCGCAGCCCACCCAGTACAGGTACTCCGGCACCGGGTCGCCGGGCTCGAGCACGCGAACGTCCAGCCCCTCGGCCCACGCGGCGCGCTCGGCCTGCGGCTTGCCCCACGGGTTCGACTGGCGCTCGACGTCGCGCAGCATCGTCTCGGCCTCGCTCGGGAACCGCGACTCGACCATCACGAGGTGGCGCCGCAGGTCGACGATGTGGTCGATGTGCTCGATGTTGACCGGGCACGCCTCGACACAGGCGCCGCACGTGACGCAGTCCCACGCCATCTCCTCGAGCTGCGCGGTGCCGGCCACCGGCGGGCCTTCGTAGTCGCCGGCCAGCGCCTTCGGCCCCTCCTCGAACAGGTGGTCGCGCACGCCCATGATCACGAGCTTGGGCGAGAGGACCTTGCCGGTCGCGTACGCCGGGCAGGCGTCCTGGCAGCGCCCGCACTCGGTGCACGAGAACGCGTCCATCATCTGCTTCCACGTCAGGTCCTCGACGGTCCCGATGCCGAAGCGCATGTCCTCCTCGGGCGTGTCCTCGTCGAACTTCAGCGGCTCGAGCCGGCCGCGCGCGCGGGTGCGCCCGAAGTACACGTTGACCGCCGCGGTGGCGATGTGCAGGTGCTTGGAGTGCGGCAGGTAGGCGAGGAAGCCGAGGATCAGCAGCACGTGCGCCCACGCGAACACGCGCGAGTCGGTCGCATGCAGCGCCAGCAGCGTCCCGACGATGCTCGCGATCCACAGGAGGATCAGGTCGGCCTCGCCGAGGTGGCTGCCCTCGAAGCGCCGCGGTCGCACGACCTTGCGGATGTAGAACGCGGTCGCCACGCCGATCAGCGCGAGCACGCAGAAGACGTCGGACAGCGCGTCGTACCACGGCCAGTCCGGCGCCGCGTCCGGGTCGACGATCTCGATCATCGCGATGAAGATCGCCGGGAACAGCACGATGAAGGCCCAGAAGATGAACGCGTGCATCAGGCCCGGAATCAGCCGCTGCAGCAGCTTGCGCTGGCCGACGACGACGACGGCCTCGGTCCGCAGGCGCTCGGGCACCGCGTCGGTGCGGTCGATGCCCGACGGGCGGCCCATCCGCACCAGCCGGGTGAGCAGGAGGGCGCGGCGGGCGAACAGGCCGCCGGCGACGGCGATGGCGACGGCGAGCGCGATCGCGCTCGCGATCATGACCCTCGCACCCGGCGCAGCTCGGCCGTGATCGCCGGGACGACCTCCAGCGCGTCGCCGATCACCGCGTAGTCGGCGCTCGCCATGATCGGCGCCTCGGGATCCGAGTTGATCGCCAGCAGCTTCTTCGCGCCCTTGCAGCCGGCCATGTGCTGCGTGGCGCCGCTGATGCCGCAGGGGATGTAGAGGTCCGGCGAGATCTTCGTACCGGTCTGGCCGACTTGGTCGGTGTGCGGGCGCCAGCCGGCCATCGTCACGGCGCGCGAGCACCCGACGACGCCGCCGAGCAGCCCGGCCAGCTCCTCGAGCGGCGCGAAGCCCTCGGCCGAGCCGACGCCGCGCCCGCCGCTGACCACCACCGGCGCGTCGGCCAGCGACACGCCGCCGGTCGACTCGTCGATGCGGTCGACGACCCGCACGACCATGTCCTCGTCGCGCAGCTCCGGCGTGAACGTGCGCACCTCGGGCTCGCCATCGGCCGGCTCGATCGCCACCGCGTGCGGCGCAACCGTCATCAGCTTCACGTCGCCGTGCAGGCGCGCCTCCTCGAGCAGGCTGCCGCCCCAGCGCTGGCGCGTGATCTCGTCGCCGACCGCCTTGACGACGTTGGCCGCGAGCACGCCACCGGTCATCACCGCCGCGTGCGCGAGCACCTCGTTGCCGCGGTCGGTCCCCGCGGCGACGACGGTCGTGGGCGACAATCCGGCGATCGCCCGCGCCCACGCCTGCGGCGCATATCCGTCGATCTCCGCCACGTGCAGCGTCCGCACGCCGGTGACCGCGGGCGCCGAGCCGAACGCGATCGCCTCGACCTCCCCGTCGTACGCGCGCGCGAAGCTCAGCGCCTGCTGGGCGAGCTCGTCGCCGTCCTCGATGAACACCAGGACGCTCATGCGATCCCCAGCCGCTGGAACAGCTCGACGACCGCGGGCGCGGCGCCCGGGCCCTCGCCGAGCATCTCGGCCTGCTTGCCGCTGCCCTCGGGCACGACCAGCCGCACCATCTCCAGCCGCGGCTCGGCCGCGGCCGGCTGCAGCCGCTCGACCGGCTTGCGGCGGGCGCGCAGCTTCGCGGGCACCGACGGATAGCGCGGCAGGTTGATCCCCTCCTTGACCGTCACCACGGCCGGGAGCGGCACGCGGTAGACGTCGCGACCGGTGCCGACCTCCTGCTCGCAGCGCAGCGCGCCGTCCTCTACGGCGATCCCCTTCAGCCCGGTGGCGATCGGGCGCCCGAGCGCGTGCGCGACGCGGATGCCGACCTGGAACCCGCCCGAGTCGGCCGACTCGTTGCCGAAGACGATGAGGTCCGGCTGCGGGTCCTCGGCCCGGATCGCCTCGACCAGCGCCGCCGCCGTCGCCTCCGGGTCCCAGTCCGCGCCGTCGGTCTCGAGCAGCACGGCGCGGTCGGCGCCCAGCGCCATCGAGTCGCGCAGCTGCTCCTCGGCCTCGGCGGGCCCGAGCGTCATCACCGTCACCGAGCCGCCGCCCGCCTCGACGATCCGCACGGCCTCCTCGACGCCGCACTCCTCGTGCGGGCTGATCGTGAAGCCGAGGTGCCGGGTCTCGATCGCGCGCTCGTCGGCCGTGAGGACCATCTTGCCGCCGGTCAGCGGGACGCGCTTGACACAGACGAGGATGTTCATCAGGACCGGATGCGGGAGTTCTCGGGATCGAAGATCGGCGTCGAGCCGACGACCGCGACGGTGACCGGGAAGCGCTCGTTCATGTACTCCACGGCCAGCTCGCCGCCCTCGACGGCGTGCTCAGGCGGAAGGTACGCCATCAGCAGGTACTTGCCCACCGACGGCGCGCTGCCCGCCGTGGTGACGAACGAGCGCCGGCCCTTGGCGTCGATCAGCGGCGCGCCGTCGCGCGTGGTGACCGGCTCGCGCCCGAGCATGTAGCGCTTGATGCCGGCCGCGGACGTGTGATCGTCGACGGTCAGGGTGCACATGACCGCGGCGGGGTCGGACTCCCGGTGGCGCACGTGCGCCTCCTTGCCGACGAAGTCCTCGTCCTTGACCTTGCCCCAGGCCATGTCGGCCTCGACCACGTCGTACTCCGCGTCGAGCTCGAAGCCGAACGCGCGGTAGCCCTTCTCGATCCGCCCCGTCGTCCCGTAGACGCCGATGCCGGCGGGGATGAGCCCGTGCGGCTCGCCCGCCTCCCAGATCGCGTCCCACAGACGCGCGCCCTGCTCGATCGGCACGTGCAGCTCCCAGCCGAGATCGCCGACGTAGGAGATGCGCGACGCCAGCACCTGCACCGGGCCGACCTCGATCGTCCGGAAGCGGGCGAACGGGAGAGCCTCGTGCGAGACGTCGTCGCTCGTGATGCTCGCCAGGATGTCCCGCGCCCGCGGGCCCCACAGCCCCAGCGTCGTCCATGCCGACGTCAGGTCGGTCACCGCGGCGTCCGGGGCCGCGTTGTCGCGGACCCACTTGAGGTCGGCCATGCCGTGCGCGCCGCCGGTGACGAACCGGAACCGGTCGTGGGCGAGCCGCATGATCGTCAGGTCGGACTTGAAGCCGCCGCCCGGCGTGAGCAGCGGCGTGTAGACGCCGCGCCCGATCGGCACGTCCATCTGGCGCATCGCGACGCGCTGCACGGTGGCCAGCGCCCCCGGGCCGTCGACGTCGAAGATGCAGAACGCGCTGAGGTCGAAGATCGCGGCGCGCTCGCGCATCGCCAGGTGCTCGGCGTTGATGATCGGCGACCACCAGCGCGCGTCCCACTCGGCCGGCCGGCCGTCCAGCCCGTACTGCTCGACGAGCCCGGCGTTGGACTCGTACCAGTGCGGCCGCTCCCAGCCCGCGGCCTCGTAGAACACCGCGCCGAGCGCCTTCTCGCGCTCGTGGAACGGAGGCAGGCGGACGTCGCGGTCCGACGCCCACTGCTCGCCGGGATGGACGATCCCGTAGGTCTTGTTGAAGCCCTCGGCGGCCCGGGCGCGCACGTGCGTCTTGGTCTTCTGGCACTCGTAGAAGCGCGCCACGTCGGAGGACTGCAGGTCGATCTCCGACTCGCCGTGCGTCATCCACTCGGCGACCGCGCGGCCGACGCCCGGTCCTTCCTTCACCCACACCGCGGCGACCGACCACAGGCCCTTGACCTCGGGCGTCTCACCGAGCAGCGGCAGCCCGTCCGGCGTCAGCGACAGCAGGCCGTTGATCGCGTACTTGATGCCGACGCTCTCGTCGCCGACGATCTCCGGCATCAGCTCGAGCGCGTGCTCCATCTGGAGCGCGAAGTCGTCCTCGGTGAACGGGAACTCGGTCGGGGAGAGCGCCGCCTCCTCGACCGAGGGGATCTCGGTCGGGTCGTGGAGGATCGGCCGGTGCGCGTACGAGCCGATCTCCAGGCCGGTGCCGTCCTGGCGCTCGTACATGTTCGTGTCCATGTCGCGGACGATCGGGAACTCGATCGCCTTCGACGTGCCCTCGAACCGCGGCACCGGACCGATGTCGATCATCTGGTGGATGGCCGGCGTGAGCGGGATCCGCGCCCCGGCCATCTCGGCCAGCAGCGGGCTCCACACGCCGCAGGCGATCGCCACGATCTCGGCCTCGACGTCGCCGTCGGTCGTGCGCACGCGCCTGACCCGCCCGTCCTCGACGTCGATGCCCGTGACCTCGACGTTCGGCACGACCGTGAGCGCGCCGGAGGCCTGCGCCTCCTCGCGCATCAGCGTGCCGGCGCGCAGCGAGTCGACCACCCCGACGCCCTCGGTGTGGAATCCGCCGACGATCACCGACTCGTCGATGTACGGGACCATCTCCTTGATCTCGGCGGGCGTCACGATGCGGACGCCTTCGATGCCCCACGCCTTGGCCGAGGCCATGCGGCGGCGCAGCTCCTCCATGCGCTCCTCGGTGCGCGCGACCTCGATGCCGCCGGACTGCGTGTGGACGCCCAGCTCCTTGTACTGGCGCGTGCTGTCGGCGGTCAGCGCGGTCATCTCGCGCGAGTGGTCGACCGGGAAGATGAAGTTGGACGCGTGGCCCGTGGAGCCGCCCGGGTTGGGGAGCGGCCCCTTGTCGAGCTGCACGATCTCGGTCCAGCCCAGGCGGGCGAGGTGACAGGCCAGGGAGTTGCCCACGATGCCCGCGCCGATCACGACGACGCGCGCGCTGCTCGGCAAGCGGCTCATGGCAACAGATATATCAGATGGGTTTTCAGCCCGTCGACGCGCGCTGGACGAGCACCGGCGCGATGACCTCCCGCAGCGTCGCCTGCGGGCCTTCGGCCTCGATCGCCTGGACCAGGAAGCTCGTGCCCAGCTCGGCCACCTGCTCGATGTCCCAGGCCGTCGAGGTCAGCGGCGGCGCCAGCAGACGCGAGATCGGGTGGTCGCCGAAGCCGGCCACGGCGACGTCGCCGGGAATCGCCAGCCCGAGCTCGGCGCAGGCCGCGTACACGCCATAGGCGATCGAGTCGGACAGGCACAGGACGGCCGTGGGCCGATCGTCGGACCCGAGCAGCTCGGCCGCCAGCGGGCGCGAGCCGTTGAGCGAGTACGCGCAGGCCACGATCTGGACATCGATCCCCAGCGCGGCGGCCGAGGCGGCGACCGCGCGCTCGGCCCCGCGGTCGGGCGAGGTCTCGACCGCCCACGAGAGCACGGTGATGCGCGTGTGGCCGAGCCCGCTGAGGTGCTGGAGCGCCTGCTGCACGCCGCGCTCGTGGTCGAACACCACCTCGCCGGCCGGCGCCACGCCGGGCAGCGCGTCGCCGATGGTCACCGTGGCGACCTGGCGGGCGACCGACTCCCAGCCGCCGCTGGCCGGCCCGATCGGCACGACCACGAGCCCGTCGACGCGATGGTCGACGAGGCGCTGGGCGAGCTCGAGCTCGCGCGCGGGCTCGCCGTCGGCGTCGGCCACCAGCGTGCTCAGCCCGGCGTCGTAGAGCCCGCGCTGGACGGCGCGCACGAGCTCCTGGTTCCAGAAGTCGGCCAGGCTGCCGACGAGCAGGCCGACGACCGTGGTGGCGCCGCCGGCCAGGGCGCGGGCGATCGGGTCGGCCTCGTAGCCGAGCTGCTCGGCGGCCTCGCGCACCCGGCGCTCGGTCTCGGCCGACACGTGCGTCCCGCGCAGCGCGTAGCTCACGGCGGCCGGCGAGAGGCCCGTGTACTCCGCCAGCTCGCGGATCGTGGTGCGACGCCTCGCGCCCTCGGGCACGTGGCGCAGCGTAGCCGGGTTGACAGATGAGCGATACTTGTGAAGCGGTTCACTGAACCGGTTCACACGACCCATGCTGATCGATCACGACCTCGACAGGACGGAGCTCCGTGCGCTCGTCGCGCAGATCGCCGCCGACCCCGCGCAGTGGCGCCACCTGGTGCGCCACACCACCGCCGAGCGCACGTTCGAGCAGCTCCGGCGCGACCAGCACGTCGACATCTGGGTCATCTCGTGGACCAGCGGGAGCGACACCGGGTTCCACGACCACGACCTCTCGCGCGGCGCCGTCGCGGTCGTCGACGGCGAGGTGATCGAGCAGCGGCTGGTGCTCGGCGGTCCGCCGCGCGAGCTGCTGCACCGCGCCGGCGACGTCTTCGACTTCGACGCCTCGCACGTCCATCGCATGCGTCAGGTCCGTGACCTCCCGGCCGTGTCGATCCACGCGTACTCCCCACCGCTGTGGCGCATGGGCACCTACGTCGTGGCCCCCGACGGCACGCTGCGGCGGGAGTCGATCTCGTACGCGGAGGAGCTCAGGCCGGTCGAGAAGGCCGCTTAAGCCGCACCCTAGGGTGCGTCCGTTCGCGCCCGGGTACATTGCGATCCGGGTCCGGCAACTGGTATATCTGCGCCAGCGTGCGGCTTCCGCGGCCAGATGTAGAAGGATGTGAACGGCCGTGAACGCCGAGTCCACAGCTGCCGAGATCGTCTTCGATCACGTCACCAAGCGGTACGGGAGCAACTCCAAGCCCGCGATCGACGACCTCTCGCTGATCATGCCCGCCGGGGAGATCTGCGTCCTCATCGGCCCATCGGGCGGCGGCAAGACGACGGCCATGAAGATGATCAACCGGCTGATCACGATCACCGAGGGCGACATCACGATCGACGGCCGGAGCGTCAAGTCGCTCGAGGTGACCGAGCTGCGCCGCGGCATCGGCTACGTGATCCAGCAGATCGGCCTGTTCCCGCACATGACCATCGAAGGCAACATCGGCACGGTGCCGCGGCTGCTCGGGTGGGACAAGGCCCGCATCCGCAACCGGGCGCACGAGCTGCTCGAGCTCGTGGGGCTCGACCCGGACGAGCACGCCAAGCGCTTCCCGTCCCAGCTGTCGGGCGGCCAGCGTCAGCGCGTCGGCGTCGCCCGCGCGCTCGCCGCCGACCCGCCGCTGATGCTGATGGACGAGCCGTTCGGCGCGATCGACCCGATCACGCGCGAGCGCCTCCAGAACGACTTCCTGCGCCTCCAGGCCGAGCTCGGCAAGACGATCGTCTTCGTCACGCACGACATCGACGAGGCGATCAAGATGGGCGACCGGATCTGCATCCTGCGCCAAGGCGGCGTGTTCGCCCAGTACGACACACCGGAGGCGATCCTCGCCGCGCCGGCCGACGACTTCGTGGCCCAGTTCGTGGGCGCCGACCGCGGACTCAAGCGGCTGGCGCTGCGGCGGCTCGACGAGGTGAGCCTGCTGCCCGTCCCCGCGGAGGACACCGGCGCGCCCGAGACCTCGGGGAAGACGACGCTGCGCGACGCGCTGTCGCTGATGCTCACCGAAGGCAGCACCGGCGTGGTGGTCCGCGGCGAGAACGGCGGGCCGGCGGTCGGCTACATGACGTTCGATGTGGTCAGCCGGCTGCTGTCGGAGTCCGAGGGCCAGCGGGTGACATGACCGGCGCGCCGGCGACGCTGTTCGCGCAGGACGGCCCGGTGATCCCCGACTTCGGGCGCGGGGACGAGTGCATCAGGGAGAACGGCAACTTCTGCCTGAAGTGGTTCCTGGACAACTTCAGCGACCGGTTCTGGCCGCGCGTCGTCGAGCACATCGAGCTCACCGTCATCGCCCTCGGCTTCGGCCTGGTGATCGCGTTCGCAGCGGCACTGCTCGCGTACCGCTACACCAGCTTCGAGCTGCCGTTCGCGAACGTGATGGCGCTCTTCTACACGATCCCCAGCATCGCGTTCTTCCAGATCATGGTCCCGATCACGGGCATCGGCTGGACGACCGTCGAGATCGCACTGGTCTCGTACACGCTGCTGATCATGTTCCGGAACACGCTCACCGGGCTCAAAGAGGTGCCCGATGAGGCCAAGGAGGCGGCCGAGGGCATGGGCCTGACGCGCCGGCAATCGCTTCTGCGCGTCGAGCTCCCGCTCGCGGTCCCGGCGGTCATCGCCGGCATCCGCGTGGCGGCGGTCACCACGATCTCGCTGGCCACGATCGCCGCGTTCATCACACCGCTCGGGCTCGGTGCGCCGATCTTCAGCGCGATCCAGACCGGCGCCAACACCGAGTTCGTCGCCGCCAGCCTGCTCGCCATCGCGCTCGCGCTGATCGCCGACGTGCTGATCGTGATGCTGCAGCGCTTCCTGACCCCGTGGGTGCGGGCGAGGAGCGTCTCGCGATGAGCGACCTCATCAACTTCTTCGCCGACAACGCGAGCCTGATCCTGGACCGTACGTGGGAGCACCTGGTGATCGCGGCGATCGGGATGGTCATCGCGCTCGTGCTGGCGCTGCCCGCCGGGATCGTCCTCGGCCACCTGCACAAGGGCTCGCTGGTGGCGATCAACATCTCCAACATCCTGCGCGCGCTGCCGAGCCTGGCGCTGATCGCGATCAGCCTCGCGTTCATCGGCCTGTCGCGCCTGAACATCACGATCGCGCTCGTCGCGCTCGCGGTCCCGCCGATCCTGACCAACGCCTACACGGCGGTCGACGGCGTCGACCCCGACGCCGTCGAGGCGGCGCGCGGCATGGGCATGACCGACCGTCAGGTGCTGACCGGGATCGAGCTGCCAGTGTCGTGGCCGTTGATCTTCGCCGGCATCCGCACCGCGTCGGTCTACGTCATCGCGACGGCGCCCCTGGCGGCGCTCGCCGGCGGCGGCGGCCTCGGCGACATCATCGTCAACCAGCCCACCTACGGGCTCGAGGGCGTGATCGCCGCGACCATCGTGACGGTCGCGCTGGCGTTCGCCGTGGACGGGGTGCTCGCCTTCGTGCAGCGCCGGATCACGCCCAAGGGCCTCGTGGTCTCGAAGGAACTGCACACACTCGTCCCGCCCGCCGAGTCGGACATCCCGGCCGAGCGGGCGGTGAGCCTCAACCCATAGGACACCAAGGGGAGACTCCATGGCAAAGGGACGCCTACTCGCAGTACTGCTCATGCTCATCGCGGCCTTCGCGGTCGGATGCGGCGACGACGACGACAGCTCGGGCGGCGGAGGCGGCGGCGGAACCGGCAGCTCCTCGAGCAGCGACGAACAGCCCGGCGCCGGCAAGCCGGCCGTCACGATCGGCACCAAGGACTTCACCGAGGAGTTCGTCCTCGGCCAGCTCTACAAGCAGGCGCTCGAGGCGAAGGGCTTCAAGGTCAACTACAAGGAGAACATCGGCGCCACCGAGATCATCGACAAGGCGCTGACCAGCGGGGAGATCGACGGCTACCCGGAGTACACCGGCGTCTCGCAGTCAGTGGTGTTCAAGGACGACTCGCTGCCGAAGAGCCCCGAGGAGACCCAGAAGGTCGTCAAGGAGGAGTACGAGAAGCGCGGCCAGGCGGTCAGCGACCCGACGCCGTTCCAGGACACCGACGCGATCGCCACCACCAAGGAGTTCGCGGAGAAGAACAACCTCAAGTCGGTGGCCGACCTGAAGGGCATCCCGCCGTTCACGCTCGGCGCCCGGCCGGAGTTCAAGAACCGCTTCAACGGCCTCAAGGGCATGGCCCAGGTGTACGGCGTCAAGGACAACGTGAAGTTCAAGCAGCTGGCGCTCGGCCTGCAGTACCCGTCGCTGGACAAGGGCGACGTCGACACCGCCAACGTGTTCTCGACCGACGCCCAGCTCGCCTCCGGCAAGTACACGGTGCTCGAGGACCCGGAGGGCGTGTTCGGCTTCCAGAACGTCTACTTCGTCATCAACAAGGACACGCTGGACGAGCTCGGCGGCGATGAGTTCATGACCGTGATCAACGACGTCAACAAGCTCCTCACCGAGGACGCGATGACCTCGATGAACGCGGCCGTCGACCTCGACAAGAAGAAGCCCGCCGACGTGGCCAAGGCGTTCCTGGACGCCAACGGCCTCGGCGCTCAGTAGGCGACTTCGCGGACCAGCTCGGCGAGCGACGTGAGCGCGGCCTCGGCCAGCGCCGCGTCGCCGCCGAGCGGCCGGTCCTCCAGCCGCGCGTCGAAGCTCGACGCGAGCTCGCGGGCCTGCGCCAGCGGGCCCGCGGCGGGCACGCCGCGCATGCGCAGCGCGCGCTCGGCGGCCACCCACTCGAGCGCCAGCACGGTGCGGAGCAGCGGCACCACGCGACGGGCGTGGCCGGCCGACTGCCAGGCGAAGCTCGCGTGCTCCTCGAGCCCACGCGAGATCGACACCGAGCCGAGCACGGCCGGCGTGGCGCCGGTCCGCAGCCGCGCCAGCGCGTCGGCGGCCAGGTACTCGGCGATCATCAGGCCCGAGCTGCCCGTCGTGTCGCCGGCCAGGAACGGCTGGAGTCCCGTCAGGTCGGGCGCCATCAGGTGCGATAGGCGCGCGCCCGACAGGCTCCCGAACGGCACAAGTGCGAGCCGCAGGCCGTCGAGCGCCAGCGCGCAGCTGGCCGCGTGGAAACCGCCGTTGTGCAGCACCTCGCCGCCGGCGAACAGCGGGTTCTCGGCGGCCGCGTTGATCTCCACGGCGAGCACGTCGTGGAGCCCGCTGAGCGCCCATGCCAGCGCGCCGGCCACCGGCGGCAGGCAGCGAAGCCCGAACGGGTCCTGCCGGCGCGCGGGCGGCTCCGCGCCGGCGGTGAGCGCGCGCAGCCGGGCCGACACGAGCGTGATGCCGGGCAGCGGGCGCGCCTCGGCGACGGCGTCGGCGAACGCCTCGCGATTGCCGCGCAGCGCCTGGAAGCTCAGCGCGGCGACGCCGAGGCCGGCCTCGAGCAGGTCCCACAGGTCGGCCATCACGAGCGCCGCGGTGGCGAACGTGGCCGCGTTCGAGCTCATCAGCGGGAGCGCGTCGCCGGCCCCCACCTCCAGGCGCGCCGGGCCGGCGCCCTCGCCCTCGCCGGTCAGCGCCAGCCCGATCTGCGCGAGCACGGTGAGGTCGCCGGTACCGAGCCCGCCGAGGTCGCGGACGGTCGGCATGCGCTCGTCGGCCAGCAGGCCGGCGAGCGCGAGCGCGACCTCCGGGCGGCTGCCGCCGCCGGCCACCATCTGCGCGAGCCGCACGAGCACGGTGGCGCGCACGACGTCGTCGCCGAGCGGCTCCCCGACCCCGCCGGCGTGGCTGCGCAGCAGCCGCAGCGCGTGGCCCTGCAGGTCGCCGGTCACGTCGACGTGGCGGTTGGCGCCGACGCCGGTCGTGCGGCCGTAGACCGCACGCTGGCTCGCGATGTCCTCGGCCGCGGCGTGGCCGGCCGCCATGCGCCCCCGCGCCGCCGCGGTGATCTCGACGTCGAGCGGGCCGCCGCGGGCCGCCGCCGCGAGGTCGGCGGGCGAGAGCGGGCCGTCTCCGATCAGCAGCGTCAAGTCAGCAGCGCCGCGAGCTGGCGCTCGAGCGCCTCCTCGCCCACCTCCCGGACCTCGAGCGGGAGGCCGAGATGGGCGGCCGCGCGCTCGGCGGCCGCGCGCGTGGCGGCGGTCGGGCGCTGGGCGAGCCAGAGCACGCGGGTGTAGTGGCCGAAGTACGCGTCGCGCAGCTCGGGATGGCGGTCGAGCCCGAGCTCGCGCAGCACGGTGTGCTCGAACGTGCGCGCCAGGAAGTCGGTGAGCAGGTAGGTGCCCGGCTCCTCCTCCAGCGCCGCCTGCGCGTGCGGGCCGGCGAGCACGTCGTAGCAGTGGGCGCCCTCCAGGCGCGGCACGTCGCCGAGCACCTCGTCGAGCGCGCCGTAGGTGCCGCAGTCGGCGTACGCGACGGCGACGACGTCGTGCTCGTCGAGCACCTCCTTGACCGCCGGTGCGATCAGCTCCGGGCGGTTGTGCAGCAGCGCCGGCAGCGGATGCACGCGGACGTCGAGCCCCTGCCGGCGGGCGACGGCCTGGACGTGGACGGCGAGCGCGCCGCAGGCAACGATGGTGCGGGTCATCCCGGGAACGCCAGCTGGTCGACGAACATGTCGTTGAAGTCTGCGCGACCGGACAGCTCGACGTACTCGACCTCGTGCACGATCGAGCGAGCCTCGGCCCGCTCGCGCACGCTGAGCGCGGCCATCTTCGACCCCTCGCTGGCGACGTTGCCGGCCGACACGATGCGCGGCAGCGCCATCCGCGGGACGAGGCCGATCTTCACGGCGCTGGCCGGCGACAGGTACGCGCCGAAGCTGCCGGCCAGCAGCACCTGGGCGATGTCCTCGACCTCGACGCCCATCTCGGTGAGCAGGATCTGCCAGCCGGTGGCGATCGACGCCTTGGCGAACTGGAGCTCGCGGATGTCGCGCTGCGACAGGTAGACGTCGTCGGCGAGCATGAATACGCGCTCCTCGCCGATCTTCGTCAGCCGTTCGGCGAGATGCGGGGCGATCTCCGCCGCGGTCTCGTCCGGCACGAAGCGGCCCGAGTGGTCGAGCAGCCCCGCGCCCACCAGCTCGGACACGGCATCGACCAGCCCGGAGCCGCACAGGCCGATCGCGTCGACGTCGCCGATCACCTGCAGCTCGAGCGCGTCGCCGCCGATCTTCACGCCCTCGATCGCGCCCTCGGCGGCGCGCATGCCGCAGCGGATCTGCGCGGCCTCGAACGCCGGGCCGGCCGGCGCCGCGGTGGCCAGCACGCGCTCGTTGCTGCCGAGCGCGATCTCGCTGTTGGTGCCGACATCGATGAACAGCCGCAGCCGCTTGTCGCGCGTGATCCCGGTGGCGAGCATGCCCGCGACGATGTCGGCACCTACGTAGGCGCCGAGCGACGGGAACACGACGGCCGGGGCGCGCGGATGCACGGCCACCCCGAAGTCGGCTGCCGTCGCCGGCGGCAGCTCGTGGGACGCGACGATGAACGGCGCCATCGACAGCGGCTCGGGGTCGATCCCAAGTGCGAGCTGGACCATCGTGACGTTGCCGACCACCACGATCTCGTAGACCTCGGCGGGCTCGACGCCGGCCTCCTCGCACACCTCGCCGGTGAGCTCGGCGAGCGTCTCGTGCGCGCGCGCCTCGAGCGCGCCCAGCGCCGCGTCGTCGAGCATCGTCGCCGACACGCGCGAGATCACGTCGGCGCCGTACGGCTGCTGGCGGTTGAGCATCGAGCGCACCGCCACCGGCGTGCCGGTCTCCAGATCGAGCATCGTGGCGACAACGGTCGTCGTCCCGAGATCGAACGCGATCGCGAACCGTCGCGACGTCGTGTCACCGGGCTCGACCGCGATCAGCAGGTCGTCGCACACCACCGCCGTGACGTCGAACATCGCCTCGCGCAGGATCTTGCCGAGCGTGCGCACGACGCCGAGCTCGACGCGCGGCTCGAGGTCGTCGAGCGCCTGGAGCACGCGATCGACGTCCGAGCGCTGGTCCTCCAGCGAGGGCTCCTCGAGCACGAGGTGGCGCTTCTGCACCGCGGGCCGCAGGATCACGTGGCGGCCGACGCCGACCAGCGCCGCCTTCGGCCGCGTCTGCAGCGGCGGCACGTGCACCACGAGGTCCTCGCGCGCGGGCGCGCGGCAGGCCAGCCGCCAGCCGTCGCGCAGCTCGTCCGGGCTGAACGCGCGCGGGTCGACCGTGCTCACCGGCACGTCGCCGTCCTCGATCCGCACCTTGCACTTCTTGCACGTGCCGTGACCGCCGCACGTCGAGTCGATCGCCACGCCGTTCCAGCTCGCGGCGTCGAAGATCGGCGTGCCGCTCGGCACGCGCACGTCCGCGCCGTCGGGCTCGAAACGAAGGCGAACCCGCGCCGAGCCGTCGACGGCGGGCGCGGTCACGTCGCCGCGGCCGCCTGACGGGCGCGGTGGGCGGCGATCCAGCTGGCGCCCCAGGGGTCGTGCCCGAGGAGCAGATCCGCTGCGCGGACGCTGTTCACGCACACCTCGGCGGTGCTCATGATCGCGCTGGTCAGGCCGGCGTCCATCGCCATCGGCAGGAACGCGGCGTTGAGCACGTGGCGCTCAGGGAGCCCGAAGGAGACGTTGGACGCGCCAAGGCTCATGTTCACGCCGAGCGTGTCGCGGATCAGGCGGATCGTCTCGAGCGTGGTCGTGACCGCCTCGGTGTCGGCGCCGACGGTCATGGCCAGCGGGTCGATGACGACGTCCTCGGGCGGGATCCCGTGGTCGCCGGCCGCCGACACGATCTTGGTGGCGATCTCCAGCCGCTGCTGCGGCGTCTCGGGAATGCCGGTCTCGTCGTTGGCCAGCCCGATCACCGCCGCGCCGTGGCGCGCCACCAGCGGCAGGATCTCGTCCAGCCGCTCGTCCTCGCCGGTCACCGAGTTCACCAGCGCCTTGCCCTCGTAGACGGCGAGCCCGGCCTCCAGCGCCTCGATCACCGAGGAGTCGATGCACAGCGGGATGTCCGCCTCCTCCTGGATCCGCGTGAGCATCGCGGCCAGCAGCTCTGCCTCGTCGACCAGCGGGATGCCCGCGTTCACGTCGAGCATGTCGGCGCCGGCGTCGACCTGCGCGTGCGTGTCGAGCGCGACCGTCGAGAGGTCGCCGCCCTTGAGCTCCTCGGCCAGCTTCTTGCGGCCGGTCGGGTTGATGCGCTCGCCGATGATGCAGAACGGCTGGTCGATGCCGATCGTCACGGTCTTGGACCGGGACCGCAGGACGGTGTGCATCAGGCCGGCACCATGTCGCGCCGCATCTCGATCAGCTCCTTGGCCTTCTTGACGGCGGACGACGCGTCCGCCGAGTAGCCGTCGGCGCCGACGGCGTCGGCGTACTCCTGCGTGACCGGCGCGCCGCCGACCATCACGATCACCTTGTCGCGGATCCCGGCCTTCTGGAGCGCGTTGATGTTCGCCTTGAACATCGGCATCGTCGTGGTCAGGAACGCGCTGAAGCCCACAACGTCGGGGTTGTGCTCGTTGATCTGCTCGACGAACTTCTCCGGCGGGACGTTGACGCCGAGGTCGATGACCTCGAAGCCGGCGCCCTCGAGCATGATGTTGCAGAGGTTCTTGCCGATGTCGTGCACGTCGCCCTTGACGGTGCCCATCAGGAACGTGCCGACCGGCTTGGTCCCCGTCTCTGCCAGCAGCGGGCGCAGGATGTCGAGCGCCCCCTGCATCGCGCGGGCGGCGATCAGCATCTCGGGCACGAAGTAGTCGCCGCGCTCGAACCGGGCGCCGACCTCCTCGAGCGAAGGGATGAGCGCGTCGTAGAGCATCCTCTCGGGCTCGAGGTCGCTCTCGAGCCCCTTCTCCACGCCTTCCTTGACGGCCGGCGCGTTGCCGACCAGGGTCTCCTCGTACAGGAGCTGCAGGATCTCGTCGTGCGTCATGCGGCGTGCACTCCCATGTCGTGGCCAAGTGCCTGGGCTTCGGTGATCAACGTCGGACAGAGGTCGGCCACCCGCTGGGCGTCCAGGCGCAGCGACGGGCCGGAGATGGACAGGGCGGCGATCCCGTCGGCGACCGGGGCCGCGAGCGACGACAAGCCGACCTCCAGCTCGTCGATGGCGACGGCGCAGCCGTCGCGTCGCACCCGCGCGATCTCGGTCTCGAGCTGGTGCGGGTCGACGATCGTCGCCGGGGTGCGCGGCTCGAGCGGGCCGGGATCCGCGCCGCCAAAAGCGATGAGAACCTTGCCCACCGCCGTGCAGTGGTAGGGGACGCGCCGGCCCACCCACTGGCCGGTCCCGAGGAAGTGGTGGCTCTCGACCTGCGAGAGGTGCTCGACGCCGAGCGGCCCCGGCATGGCCAGGTTGATCGTCTCACCGCTGGCCGCCGACAACCGCTCGAGGTAAGGCTGCGCGAGCTCGACGAGCTGGCCGCGGTGCGCGAAGCGCAGCAGCACCGGGCCGGGCTCGAAGCTGCCGCGCCGGCCGCGCTGCTGGATCAGGCCCTGGCGCTCGAGCGCCCCCAGCAGGCGCGACGCGGTGCTCTTCGGGAGCGCGGCATCGTCGGCGAGCTCGGTGAGCGCGCGCGGTCGCTCGGCCTCCAGCACCAGCGTCAGGAGCTGGGCGGCGCGGTCGATCGTCTGCGTGCCCGGTGATCCTTGGAACTCTTGTTCCATGCCGGATATATTAGGGTCGCGCTCATGTTCGTCAACCGCATGCCGCGCTACGAGATCCTCAGCGACGAGGCGATGGACGTCCTCGACCGGGGCTGGCGGCGCATCGTCTCAGAGCTTGGCGTCGAGTTCATGCTGCCGGAAGCCGTGGAGTTGTTCCGCGCCGCGGGGCAGAAGGTGGAGGGCGACAACCTCGTCAAGCTCGATCCCGAGTTCATCCTCGAGCAGGTCGCCAAGGCTCCGCGCGAGTTCGACCTGCAGGCGCGCAACCCCGAGCGCAGCGCGCACATCGGCGGCGACCACATGGTCTTCTCCGCCGTCTATGGCCCGCCGTTCGTGCGCGAGGGCGCCGTGCGCCGCGACGCCACGATGGCCGACTTCGAGAACTTCGTGAAGCTCTCGCAGTCGTTCCCGGAGCTCGACTCGCCGGGCGGCACGATCGTCGAGCCCAACGACACGCCGCTCGACTCGCGCCACCTCGACATGGTCTACGCGCTGCAGACGCTGTCCGACAAGCCGTACATGGGCTCGGTGATCTCCGGCCCGAACGCGGTGGACACGATCAAGATGGGCGAGATCCTGTTCGGCGGGCCCGAGCCGCTGCAGCGCGCGCCGGTGTCGATCTCGCTGATCAACTGCAACTCGCCGCTGCGCTGGGACGACCGGATGCTCAGCGCGATGGTCGAGTACAACCGCGCCAACCAGGCCGTGGTGATGACGCCGTTCCTGCTCATGGGCGCGATGTCGCCGGTCTCGATCCCGGCCACGCTCGTGCAGCAGATCGCCGAGGCGCTGTCCGGCATCGCGCTCTGCCAGCTCGTGCAGCCCGGCTGCCCGGTGGTGTTCGGCTCGTTCCTGTCCAACACCGACATGCAGTCCGGCTCGCCGAGCTTCGGCACGCCGGAGTCCGCGATCGGCCTGCTGTGCACCGGGCAGATCGCGCGCTACTTCGACCTGCCGTTCCGCAGCGGCGGCGGCATGACCGCATCGCAGACCGCCGACGCGCAGAGCGCCTACGAGGCGCTGATGACGCTGCTGCCGACGTTCCTGGCCGGCACCAACTTCGTCATGCACTCGGCCGGCTGGCTCGAGGGCGGGCTCGTCTCCTGCTACGAGAAGTTCATCGTCGACATCGAGCTGCTGCGGATGCTGCGGCACGAGTTCACGCCGCTGGAGATCGACGAGGAGTCGCTCGCGTTCGGCGCCCACGAGGAGGTCGGCCAGGGCGGGCACTTCCTCGGCGCGATGCACACGCTCGAGCGGTTCCGCGAGTGCTTCTACCGGCCGCTGCTGTCGTCGACCGAGAACTTCGACCGCTGGTCGCGCAACGGCGGGCAGGATGCCGCCGAGCGGGCCGCGAAGATCTGGCGCGAGACGCTCGAGGCCTACGAGCCGCCGCCGCTCGACGAGGGCGTGCGCTCCGAGCTGCAGGAGTACGTGGCCCGCCGGCGCGAGGAGCTGGGGGACTGACCGCCGCCGGACTGATCGCCGAGCGCGCCTACACGGCGCTGCGCGACCAGATCGTCACCCTGCGCCTGCCGCCGGGGACGGTGCTGCGCGAGGACGAGCTGATGCGCGATCTCGGCATCGGCCGCACGCCGCTGCGCGAGGCGGTCAAGCGGCTGGCGCTCGAGGACCTCGTCGCCGTCCAGCCGCGGTCCGGCACGTACGTCACGGCCGTCGAGGCCTCCGACATCGTCCACATCTCCGAGGTGCGCGCCGAGCTCGAGGCGCAGGCCGCCGAGCTCGCGGCGCGACGGGTCGACGACGAGCTGCGCGCGCGGGCCGAGGCGCTGCTCGCCCAGGTGCGCGAGCACCAGGCGGCCGGCAACCCCGACGCGCTGATGCGGCTCGACGAGGAGATCCACCGCCTCGCCTGGGAGGGCGCCCGCAACCCCTACCTGACCGCCACGCTCGAGCGCTACTGGGCTCTGTCGCTGCGCGTCTGGTACGTGGTGCTCGACCGTGTGCCGGGGCTCAGCGCCGCGGTCTTCGACCATGCGCGGCTGCTCGAGGCGATCCTCCACGGCGACGCCGACACCGCTCGCGCGCTCATGCACGAGCACGTCGTCGAGTTCGAGCGCGAGATCACCGCCGCGTTCACGCAGGACTGACTCAGCGGAACACGATCGTGCGGTTGCCGTAGGGCAGCACCCGGTCCTCGAGGTGCCAGCGCACGGCGCGCAGGAGCACGATCCGCTCGAGGTCCGCGCCCGCGCGCTCCAGCGCTTCGACGTTCTCGCGGTGCGTGACGCGTGTGACGTCCTGCTCGATGATCGGGCCGGCGTCGAGCTCCTCGGTGACGTAGTGCGCGGTGGCGCCGATGATCTTCACCCCGCGCTCGTACGCGCGCATGTACGGGTTGGCGCCGGCGAACGCCGGCAGGAACGAGTGGTGGATGTTGAGGATCGGCGTCCGCACGGCCTCGAGGAACGGGCCGCTGAGGATCTGCATGTAGCGGGCGAGCACGATCAGGTCGAACCGGCTGCCGAGCAGCTCGAGCAGCGCCGCCTCGGCCTGCGGCTTGGCGTCGCGCTGCACCGGCACGTGCTCGAACGGCACGCCGAACCGCGCCGCCTCTGACTCCATGTCGGCGTGGTTGGAGACCACGAGGTCGATGTCGGCGAACAGCTCGCCGCGGCGCCAGCGCCACAGCAGCTCGGACAGGCAGTGGTCGTAGCGCGAGACGAGGATCGCCACGCGCTTGCGGCGCGACGCGTAGCTCATCTGCCAGTCCATCCCGAACGGCTCGCCCACCTCCTCGGCGAACGCGCGCTCGAACTCCTCGCCGGCGGCCTCCAGGCCTTCGAGCCGGAACTCGGTGCGCATGAAGAACGAGCCGCCCTCGGGGTCGGTCGAGTGCTGGTCGGACTCGATGATGTTGCCGCCGCGGTCGGCCACGAACCGCGACAGGGCCGCCACGATGCCCGGCCCGTCCACGCATGAGACCAGCAGCCTCCCGACGCCCTCCACGCTCATGCCGCTCCTCTCAGCCGTTCGATCGCCCGCTGCCGCCAGCGCTCCGTGCGCTCGACCTCGTTGAACGTATACAGGTGGAACCCGCCGACGTTGGCCCGCACATCGCCGTACAGCGGCTCGAGCCGCCGGATCAGCGGATCCGGCGTGAACGTCCGGGTGATCAGGCGCCGCAGCCACGCCTGGTGGGCGCGCAGGAACCGCGCCGACTCGCCCAGGCCGATCTTCATCGAGATGCGCAGCAGGCGCGAGTTGTCGACGATCCCGGGCAGCCCGATCCAGATCGGCAGCGTCGTACCGCGCTCGCGCACGCGCTCGATCCAGGTCGTGATCGCGGCCGGGTCGAAGCAGATCTGGCTGACGATGTAGCTGGCCATCGGCGCCTTCTCGAACATCGCCGCGATCGTGTCCTCGTCGCTGATCATGTGGTGGCTCTCGGGGTAGCCGGTGATCCCCACGTCGGCGAACGCGCGGTCCATCACGCGCAGCAGCGACGCGGCGTCCGTGAACTCACCGGGCTCCCTTGCGTCGCCCGCCGGCACGAACACGTCACGGATACCGGCCTCGGTGAGCCGCGCGACGATGTCCTCGACGTGCGCGCGGTCGCGCACGAGCCGCGCCGAGACGTGCGGCACGACCGCATAGCCATGTGCGGCCAGCCCTTCGCACACCGCGAGCGTCGCGTCGAGGCCCCTGGCCGGTGAGGCCGTGACCGTCACCTTCACGTCCCGGGGCACGTGGCCCACCACCCGCTCCTCGATGCCCTCGAGCGGCAGCACCTCGTAGCGAGGATGGGCCAGGTACTCCAGCAGTGCCGTCAAGCCGACAATGTCACCGTCTGCAGCTCGGTGAACGCGTCCATGACGTGGCTCCCGCCGACGCGCCCGATGCCGCTGTCCGTCCCGGCGCGGCCGCCGAACGGCAGATGCGCCTCCCAGTAGTTCGAGGACTCGTTGATGTTCACCCAGCCCGTGCGGACCGAGTCCGCGAACCGCAGGCCGGCCGCGAGGTCGCGCGTGAAGATCGCCGACAGCAGCCCGTACGGCGACGCATTCGTCTGGTCGATCGCCTCGTCGAGCGAGGAGATCGACACGACCGGGGCGATCGGGCCGAACGTCTCCTCGGTCGCCACCCGCGAGTCGGCGGGCACGCCGTCGAGCACCGTGGCGCTCCAGTAGAGGTTGGTCGGGAACCCGTCGACGCGGGCGCCGCCGGCCACGATGTCGGCGCCGCGATCGACCGCGTCGGCCACGTGCTCGTCCATCTTGACCGCGACGCCGTCGTTGTTGACCGGGCCCATCGTCGTCGCGTCGTCGAACGGATCGCCGAGCAGCACCGTCTCCGTGACCTTGCGCGCGAGCGCCTCGACGAACTCGTCGCGCACCGCCTCGTGCACGAGGATCCGCTCGCCCGCCGTGCAGCTCTGGCCGGCGCACAGGAAGCACGCCGCCACCACCGCGTCGACCGCGCGGCCGACGTCCGCGTCGTGCATCACGACGACCGGGCCGTTGCCGCCCATCTCGATGATCACGGCCTTGCCCGCCGCCGCGGACGCGACCGAGCGGCCGGTCGGCGTCGAGCCGATGAACGCGACCGCGCGCGTGCCGGGGTTGCGGGCGATCTCGTCGCCCACCAGGGCCCCGGGGCCGGTGACGAGGTTGACCACGCCTGGCGGCAGGTCCGCCTCGGCCATGCACTCGGCCAGCGCCACCGCGCACACCGACGTGGTCGGCGCCGGCGTCCACACGACCGTGTTGCCGCACGCCAGCGCGGGCGCGAGCAGCTCGGCGGGCATCGTGTATGGCCAGTTCCAGGGCGTGATGATCCCGACGGCGCCGCGGGCGCGGCGCATGAGCATCACGCGCTTGCCGGGCGTGAACGAGTTCGGCAGCTCGCCACCTAGCCGCTTGGCGTCCTCGGCCGCCGCACGCCAGTACTCGACCAGCTCGTCGACCTCGTCATAGGCCTCGGCGCGCAGCGGCTTGCCCTGGTCGAGCGTGAGCGTGCGCGCCAGGGCGTCGCGCCGGCGCTCGATCACGTCGCCGACCGCGTGCATCTTCTCGGCGCGCTCGAAGGCGGTCATGCGCGACCAACCGTCGAACGCGCGGTTGGCGGCGTCGATCGCCCGCTGGGCGTCCGACCGGTCGCCCTGCGGGATTTCGCCGACGACCTCGCCGGTGGCAGGGCTGACCGTCTCGGCCGTCTCGCCGGACGCGGCGGCGATCCACTCGCCGTCCACGAGCATCGAATGGGTCACGCGTGCACCGCCTCGCGGGCGCCGGACTTCGCGTCCTCCTTGATGAGGTCGGAGCACTTCTCGCCGATCATCATCGTCGTGATGCACGGGTTGATCGCCGGCAGGAACGGCATGATCGACCCGTCGGCGATGCGCAGCGACTTGACGCCCTTCACGCGCAGCCGCGGGTCCACGACCGCGTCCGCGTCGCCCGGCGCGCCCATCCGCGCGGTGCAGGACGGGTGGTAGACGGTGTTGTGCGTCTTGTGGATGTAGTCGATCAGCTCGTCGTCGCTGGTGGCGTCGGGTCCCGGCGCCAGCTCGCGCTTCGCCCAGCCCGCCAGCGCGGCCTGCTTGCCGATCTCCTTGGCGAGCTTGACGCCGTAGAGCATCACGCGCTCGTCGTTGCCGTCGGGGTCGGTGAAGTAGCGCGGGTCGACGCGCATGCGATCGCGGAAGTCGGGCGAGCGCAGGCGGACGGTGCCGCGCGAGCGGCCGCGGCAGACGTTCGGGCGTCAGGCAGAACGCGTTCTCCGCGCTCGGGTAGCCCCAGCGAACCGTGTTCATGTCGAACGGCACCGACCCGTAGTGCATCATCAGGTCGGGCCGGTCGAGCCCCTCCTCGGTCATCGTGAAGAGGCCGATCTCCCACCACTGGGTGGATCGCTTGACCATCGGCTGCGCGGCCTCCCACATGACGATCCCCTCGACGTGGTCGTCGAGGTTGGAGCCGACGCCGGGGCTGTCCACGAGCACGTCGATCCCGAACTCGCGCAGGTGGGCGCCGGGGCCGATGCCGGACATCATCAGCGCCTTCGGCGTGTCGATCGAGCCGCAGGAGACGATCACCTCGCGGCGGGCGCCGACCGTCGAGTACGTGAACAGGTCGGGGTTCATGTACTCCACACCGCGAGCGCGCTTGTCCTCGTCGATGACGATGCGCTTGACCCAGCAGCCGGTGCGGACCGTCAGGTTCGGGCGCTTGCCGATGATCGGGTGCAGGTACGCGTGCGACGACGACATCCGCGTGTTGTCGGCCGACGAGTTGATCTGGAACCAGCCGGCGCCGTTGGTGACCGTGTGGCCCTCGTTGAAGCGCACCGTCGGGAGGCCGGCCTGGGCCGCCGCCTCGAGCACGGCGACGCCGCACGGGTCGTCCGGCGGCACGGTGCGGAGGTTGACCGGGCCGGAGCGGCCGTGGTGGTCGCCTTCGCCGTCGTTGGTCTCGAGCCGCTTGATCAGCGGCCACGTGTCCTCGTGGCCCCAGCCCTCGCAGCCCATCGCCGCCCACTCGTCGAGATCCTCCTTCGGCGTCCAGAAGGCGATGCACGAGTTGTGCGACGAGCAGCCGCCGAGCACCTTGGCGCGGGCGTGCCGGAGGAAGCTGTTGCCCTTCTCCTGCGGCTCGACCGGGTAGTCCCAGTCGTAGCCGGAGTCGAGCAGGAACATCCAGTCCTCGAGCCGCAGGATCGCCGGGTCGTCGACGTCGGACGGGCCGGCCTCGAGCAGGCAGACCGTGACGTCCGGGTCCTCGGAGAGCCGCGCGGCCACCACTACACCCGCCGTCCCGCCTCCGGCGACGACGTAGTCGAACTCCTCCATCGCGTACTCCTCTCGGTTACTCGGACCCGCCCGCCATGACCGGCGGGCGCTCCTCGGCGGCGCCGGCCGCGTGCTCGGCGAGCGTCCCGGTCTTGTGGCGCTGGATGAACCAGTAGTACGCGAACCCGCCGACCATCACGATGCCGACGAAGAGCACGCCGCCCCACTTCAGGTACCAGTGGAAGGGCTCGACCGCGTTGTAGATCGACTGCCGCGGCCAGATCAGGTTGATCGCCATGAACAGGCCCCACACGACCGCGAGGACGTTCACAGGAAGGCCCCAGCGACCGAGCGTGAAGTAGCCCTTCTGCGCGTCCGCCGACTTCCACTGCCCGCGCAGCCGGGCGAGCAGCATCGGCCCGGTGACGAGCAGATAGGCGATGTAGATCATGATGATCCCGATCGACGTGATCACCGTGAAGATCTGGGGTTGGCGGATGTTCACCACGAGGATCGCGATCGCCAGCACGCCCACCAGGATCGACGGGATGATCGGGGTGCGCGTCTTCGGGTGCACGCGCGCGAGCGCCGAGCCGGCCGGCAGGTTGTTGTCGCGCGCCATCGCGAACATCATCCGGATCGTCGCGGTCTGGACCGCCAGGCAGCAGACCGTGATCGCGATCACCACGCACCAGAGGAAGATGTCGCCGATCGTGTTGCCGAGCACGTCGAGGACGATGAACTGCAGGCCGCCGACGCCGATCTCCGGGTTGTTGATGTCGGTCACCGACATCATCGCGAACAGCAGGATCGCGCCGCCGATGAAGAACGAGGCGACGAGTGCCCGCAGGATCGCGCGCGGCGCGTTCTTGCGCGGGTTGAGCGACTCCTCGCCGAGCGAGCTCGCCGTGTCGAAGCCGTACATGACGTACGCGGAGGCCAGCGATGCGGCGAGGAACGCGCCGAGGTAGCCGAGGTCCCAGTCCGCGCCCAGGCCCTGGGTCTCGAAGACGACGCCCGGGCCGCGGGTGACGTTGACCAGGAACGCGAGGACGAGCAGGCAGGCGGCGACCAGCTCGATGGCCACGCCGGTGCTGTTGATCCGCGCCATCAGCTTGACGCCGATCGCGTTGACGGTCGTCGTGAAGATGATCAGCACGGTGCCGAGGATCACCGCGTTGGCGGCGAAGTCGTACTTGCCTGTGCCGTCGCCGTAGAACTGGAAGAAGTCGTCGATCACCGGCAGGGTGATCTGGTAGGCCAGCGCGACGGCCGCGACGGTGACGATCGACGCCGTCAGCATCATCCAGCCGGCGAGCCAGGCCACGTGAGGCGAGCCGAGCCGCTTGGACCAGTTGTAGATCGATCCGGCGATCGGGTAGCGCGACGCCAGCTCGGCGAAGCAGAGCGCGACCATCAGCTGGCCGACGAACACCAGCGGCCACGACCACCAATACGCGGGACCGCCGAACGCGAAGCCGAAGTAGAAGAGCTGGAACGTGCCGGTGAGGATCGAGATGTAGCTGATCCCCGCCGCAAACGTGGCGAAGCTCCCGAGCGAGCGGTCGAGCTCCTGCTTGTAGCCGAACTCGTTGAGCTCGGCGTCGTCGGACGAACGCGGGTCAACCGTCGTCATGCCTCATCCCCGTTCCTTCGCAACCCTTCCGACCGCCCTCCAGAGAGCCGGACTCAATTGTCCGCGAGTATCTTCCCGCCGCCGGACACTGTCAAGGAGTGATATATCTCGCCCCGGTTTGCAGGACGTCGCCGACTTCCTCGCGCCGCACCCGCCGTTCGACGCGTTCGAGCCCGGTGATCTGGAGCGCGTGGCGAACGCCGCGGAGGTCGAGTTCCACCCGGCCGGGACGGAGATCTTCCAGCAGGGGGTCGGGCCCGTCGAGCACGTCTGGGCCGTGCGCACGGGTGCCGTCGAGATCGTGCACGACGGGCGGGTGCTCGACCTGCTCGGATCGGGCGAGCTGTTCGGCCACGGCTCGATGCTGTCTGGCCTCCCGACCGGCTTCGCCGCGGTCGCGACCGAGGACACGCTGTGCTACCGGATCCCGGCCGCGATCATCAGCCCGCTGCTGGCGCGCCCCGCCGGGCTGCGCTACGTGACGCGGTCGCTGCTGGAGACGCTCGGCGACGACGATCGCGAGGAGCCGTCCGTCAACCCGGCGCAGCGGCCCGTGACCGAGCTGATCCGCCGGCCGCTCGTTCTCTGCTCGCCCGACACCTCGATCCGCGAGGCCGCGCGCGTGATGTCGGACCTGGGCGCGACATGCGTGGTCGTCGACGCCGGCGACACGCTGGGGATCATGACCGACCGCGACCTGCGCTCCCGCGTCGTGGCCGCCGGGACCGACCTCGACCGCCCGGTCTCGGAGGTCATGAGCGCGCCCGCCTACACCGTCGCCGCCGACCGCATCGGCAGCGAGGTGATCCTCGACATGCTCGACCGCGGGATCCGCCACTTCCCGGTGGTCTCGGCGGCGGGCCGGGTGGTCGGCGTGGTCGAGGACTCCGACCTCGTCGCCGTCGCCACGCGCAGCTCGTTCCACCTGCGCTCGGCGATCGCGCGCGCGACCACGCCGGCGGAGGTGGCGGAGGCCTGTGCCGAGCTGCGCCCGGCGATCGTCGCGCTGCACGACGCCCGCGTGGCGGCCATCGACATCTCGGCGATCGCGTCCGTGGTCATCGACGCCGCAACGCGACGGCTGCTCGACCTCACGGTCGTCGACCCGCCCGTGCCGTTCGCCTGGATCGCGCTCGGCAGCGTCGCCCGCCGCGAGGCGGTCCCGTCCTCGGACATCGACAGCGCGCTGGTCTGGTACACGGGCGGCGACGACCCCGAGCTCAAGCAGACGCTGATGGGGCTGGCCGGGCGGGTCATGGACGGCCTCGCCGACTGCGGGTTCAAGACCGACCCGAAGGGCGCGATCGCCTCCAAGCCCCTGTTCGCCCGCCCGTACGAGGCGTGGGTCGGCGGCGGTCAACAGCTGGATCGACGACCCGACGCAGGAGAAGGCCCTGATCCTCGTCTCGCTGGTGGTCGACGGCCGGCCGGTGTGGGGCATCCGCGAGGGGCGCCCGGTCCCGGAGGCGTTCCGCGACGCGCGCCGCAAGCCGGCGCTGCTGACGCTGCTGCTCCAGTTCGCGCTCGCGCACCGGCCGCCGACCGGCTTCCTGCGCGGGCTGGTGGTCGAGGACTCGGGCGAGCACCGCGGGCGGCTCGACCTCAAGCGCGGCGGCATCGTCCCGATCGCCGACCTCGCGCGCTGGGCCGGCATGGCCGCGGGCGTCACGCACTCGTCGACGCCGGCGCGGCTGCGCGCGGCCGCCGAGGAGGGGACGCTCGACGCCGGCGACGCCTCGCTGCTCGAGGAGGCGCACGAGCTGATCGCCGGCCTGCGGCTGGCGCACCAGGTCGAGCAGCTCAAGGCGGGTATGGAGCCCGACGACTTCCTCGACCCGGCCGAGCTCAGCCTGCTCACCCGACGGTCGCTGAAGGAGACGTTCCGCGCGGTGGCCGCGGTCCAGCGGCGGATCGCCAACGACCTGCGATTCGGGGTGCGGTGACGCGCAGCGCCGCCGCGGCCGCCTACCGTGCCGCGCCGGTGCCCGGGCGGCGCACGCCGTGGCGCGAGGGCGCGTTCTGCGTGGTCGACCTCGAGGCGACCGGGCTCGACCCGCGGCGTGACGCGATCGTCGCCTGGAGCGCCGTGCCGGTCGACGGCGGGCGCGTGGTCCTGGCCGGCGCGCGCGAGGGGCTCGTGCGGCCGCCGGGCGCCGTCCCGGCCGAGTCGATCCGCATCCACGGCCTGCGCGAGCTCGACCTGGCCGGCGCCCCCGCGCCCGACGAGGCCGCGGACGCGCTGCTGGAGGCGATGACGGGCCGCGTGCTCGTAGCCCACGCGGCGTGGGTCGAGCGCGCGTTCCTCGGCCGCCTGCTGCGCACGCGCGGCGCGCGACTGCGCGGGCCGACCATCGACACGCGGGTGCTCGGGCGGCTGTGGCTCCTGCAGCGCGACGGCCAGGCATCGCCGAGGATCGCGCTCGGCGACCTCGCCGCCAAGCTCGGCCTGCCGGCGCACCGGCCACACACCGCGGCGGGCGACGCGCTCACCACCGCGCAGGTGTTCATCGCGCTGGCGACGCTGCTCGGCGAGGAGACGGTCGGCTCGCTGGCCGGCGCGGACGATCGGATCCGCGCCGGCCGGTTGTACGCGAGCTTCGGCTAGTTCGCCGGCTGCTTCGTCGAGCTGATCCTGATCCGCATCGACGTGCCTTCCTGCTTCTGCACTGCGATGCGCACGCCGGCGGCCGGCACCTTCACGCCGACGTTCGGCATGCTGCGCGTCCCAGTACGAGTTGCGGTCGTCGAAGACCGGCACCGCGTCCTGACCCCGGATGAGGCTCGGCTGCCCGTTCGGCATGTGGAGCGAGAACGAGTCGGCCCTCTCGAGCGAGAAGGGAGCGTCGTAGGTCTGGATCCGCGGCCGCCACTTCAGCCCGTCGAGCCGGAAGAGCGGCGCCGGGTGCGAGTCGATCGGGAGGATCTCCCCCTGCCCCGGGTGCAGGCTCTCGTTGTTGTCGGCGAACGACGTGTCCCAGTAGGAGACGATCAGGCCGTTCTGGTACGGGAAGTGCTCGAACCAGTTCGGCCGCGTCGCGTCGAAGGCGTTGTACGGCCCCGTCTGCAGGTACTGGTCGTACGACACGTACTGGCGATTCGACGCGATGTAGTAATGGTCGAACTGCTGCGACAGCGACGCACCGACGGCCTGGAAGCCGTCGAGCGTCCAGCCGTTGGCGCCGTTCTCGGCGCCGTCGGTGAACACCGTCTGGCCACCGGCGTCCAGCTTGAACTCGTCGGCATAGATGCCCGACGTCTTGTTCGGGTCGGTGCCGCGAGCCGCGCCGTCGGTCTTGTAGCGCAGGCGCAGCTTGATCGTCTTGCCCGCGTAGGCCGACAGGTCGAACGTCGCCGGCGTCCAGTCGGGCTGGTCGCCGTCGATGGCGTTGCCCTCGTCAGGGTTGGTGATCGAACCGGGGATGGCCTGGTAGCCGGACCCGTCGTCGACCTCGACGAACGCGTAGTCGCAGGCGTCGGGCCCGCAGTCCTCGATGTTCCAGCGCGCCTGGAAGGTGAGGGTGGCGGCGCCGGCCGGCAGCGTCACCTCGCGTTCCAGCGACGCCTCATAGTCGTCGCCCTGGCCGGACCACCACTGCTTCGTTCCGGCGAACGGGGCGCGGCCGAAGTCGGTGACCACGGTCTTCTTGCCCAGCGGCACGACGACGCCCTGCGCCTTCGCGGTGTTGTACTCGTGCGGCCCGAGGTCGAGCGTGCGCGTCTGGCCGGCAGGGACGACCTCGTAGTCGAGCCAGCCGAGCTGGAGCTTGTCCCAGGCGCCGAAGTCGGACGCGCGGCGTGCCGATGCCGTCTCGCCGGGGCCGGACTGCCGGCTCTGGGCCATGATCGACCACCAGTTCACGGCGTTCTCCTGCGGGCCGGTGAACGCGGCGGTGTCGTACTCGTCCGGCAGGCCGAGGTCGTGCGCGTACTCGTGCGCGAACACGGAGACGCCACCGTTCTCGGGCTGCATCGTGTAGTCGGCGACCCAGATGCCGGTGTCGCCGATCTGCGTGCCGCCGTCCTTGTTGTCCACCGGGCCGGCGACCCCGTCGGTTTCGGTGTACGCCTTGCCGCGGTGCGACCAGATGGCGTCCTCGCCCTGGTGCGGGTCGGCGTCGGCCTGGTCGCCACCCGCGTGGACGATCTGGAAGTGGTCGATGTAGCCGTCAGGCTCGTTGAAGTTGCCGTCGTGGTCGTAGTCGTTGCGGTCCCACGACGTCGTAACGACTTGACCTGGTTCTTGATCTGCGACGTCGGTCCGGCCGGCCGCCTTCTGGTCGGCGACCCACCGGTCGAGCGCGTCCTGGATCAGCTCCTGCGAGTTACCGCAGACGACGTTGTCGCACGGGAAGCCGTTGGTGCGGCCGTAGCGCGCCTCGTTGTAGGGCACCTTCACCCAGTTCGTGACCGTGCCGTCGACGCTGTAGCGGCCCGATGACTGGCGCTCGTAGTAGTTCTTGAGCGAGTTGTCGTCAGGCGCGTTGCCGAAGTACAGCTGCTGGTAGTGGGCGCGGTTGTAGTTCGTCTGCCAGATCGTCTTGTTGTCCTTCGTGCGATCGGGAGCCGGGAATCTGGTTGTGCAGCGGCCCGTCGAACACGGCGGGTCCCGGCGGTGTTCGGGTCCGTGTCCTGGTCCGGGTACTGCGGGTGCCGCTGGTTCCCGAACTCGGCGAGCATGACGAAGATCTTGTCCGTCTTCTCGCGCGCGAGCTCGACGTACTGGTCCTCGGCGGCGCTGACCCTTGATGGCCGGCGTGCGGCCGACCTTCGCGACCTCGCTGGCGCCGCGCTGCCGGACCTTGAGCTTGCCGGCGATCACCTTCTTGATCGCCACCTCGCGCATCTCGCGCCGCTTCTCCTCTGCGCGTTCGGCAGGTCGTCGACGACCGCATGGCGTCCCTGTGACAGCTGGTTCGCCGGCGGCGCTGCGCCCGCGCTCAGCGCGAAGCCCGTCGTCAGCCCTGCTGCGACTACCAGGCTCCCCAGCCCGGCTGCAACTTTCCTCATGGCGCCTCCCTGACGCATTTCTCCCCGGTCACCCCTGAGTGGACCGGGCGAATCGGACGCGTACGTTAGCTTCCCGTTGACCCGACAGTGCCGGTGCCCCGTCACGTGGCTGACGCCGGTGAGAGGATCTGCGCATGTATGCCGAGGGCGTGGCCGATGGCCGGTTCGCGTTCAGCGGGCGACTGCCGCCCGGCGCGACCCGCGCGGTCGCGGTGCTGCCCTCCGGGGAGGAGGCCGAGGCGGCGTGCCGGGACGGGGAGTTCCGCGTCGTCTGCGAGGTCGCGAATCCGCATCCGCCGCCGGTGCGGTTCGAGGACGACTCGGGAGCGATCGTCCGGCCGGAGCTGCCCGCGGCGTGGCCGCGCGAGCCGGTCGACGACGCGACCGAGCCCTGCCCGGCCTGCGGCGCGCTCGGCTGGGACGTCGTCACGCCCAGCGACCACTCGCGCGGCTCGGTTCAGCACGGCGACGGATCGCTCGAGCCCGCGTCGGCGGTGGGCTGCCGACGCTGCGGCCACGAGCAGGCCCTCGGCGCCTGGATGACGTTCGCCGGCGACGAGCCGCCGCTCGACGCCGCCGGCCTTGAGCGCCTCGAAGCGCTGAGGCGCGAGCACTGGCAGCCGCTGAGCGCCGTGTCCTTCCCCGTCTACGCGCTCGCCGATCCGGCGGCACCGGTCGAACTCGGCGGGCACGGGTCCGATTGGAAGGGCACGACGAGCGTGGCCATCGACCAGGGCGACATCGCGATCGAGTCCGAGGCCGAACGCCACGCCTATGACGGCCCTGTCGAGCACCTCCGTCGCCTGCTCTCCCGCGCGCTGACGGACCAGCAGGGGTTCTCGCCCGAGGCCTCGTTCGCGGCCATGACGCTGTGGTTCGATGCGCGCGAGCGCGAGCGCGCGGCCGTGGTCCTGCGCGCGGAGCAGTTCGAGGTCGACGTCGAGATCGACGGCGGGCCGGTCCGCTTCGCAGGCCTCCGGGCCGGCGGGACCTGGGCGCTCGCGGGTCACGTGGGCGACGTCCGCGTCTCGATCAGCGGACGCGGCGTCGAGCCCGAGGACGTCAGGCTGCGACGGCTGGATCCGCCGCCAGGCGGTACTGCTGCGGGCTGATCCCGCGGATGCGCTTGAACGCGGTGGAGAAGGCGAACGGGGTGCCGTAGCCGACCTGCTCGGCGACCGAGCCGACGGTGGTGCCGGGCTCGCGGAGCAGATCGGCCGCCAGTGCGATCCGCCAGCCGGTGAGGAAGCTCATCGGCGGCTCGCCGACCAGCTCCTGGAAGCGCCGGGCCAGCGTCGCGCGGGAGACGCCCGCCTCGTCGGCGAGGCGGGCGACGGTCCACGGCTGGGCCGGGTTGTGGTGGAGCATGCGCAGCGCGCGGCCGACCACCGGGTCGGCGTGCGCGCGGTACCAGCCCGGGGCCGCCGCGTCGGGCCGCGCGAACCAGGCGCGCAGGACGGCGATCAGCAGCAGATCGAGCAGGCGGTCGAGCACGGCCTCCTGCCCCGGGTCGTCCTTGACGATCTCGGTCGCCAGCAGGGGGATGACCGGGCAGTCCCACTCGTCGTCGCGCAGGACGAGCAGCTTCGGCAGGGCCCGCAGCAGGCGGCCGCTCACCTCGCCGTCGAGGTGGTAGCTGCCGACCAGCATCACGGTCTCCCCGTCGGCCGAGTTGCCCCAGCTGCGCACGCCGAGGTCCATCTCCTGCACGAGGGGTCGGCCGTCGCTGGTCTCGCAGCGCTGGCCGGGGTGGATGATGATGTCCGGCTCGCTCGCCGGGTCGTCGGCCATCGTGTAGGGCTCCGGGCCGAGCACGACCGCGACGTCGCCGGGCGCGAGCGGGACCGGCTCCGCGCCGTCGTGGATGACCCATGCGTTGCCGCGCACCATCGACACCACGGTGAGCGGCTCCTCGTCGCGGATCCGCATCGACCACGGCGGGTCCATCAGCGCGCGCAGCATGAACGCCTCACGGGCGCGGGGTCCGTCGAGCAGGCCGGCGATCGCATCCATGCGGAGAACGTTAGACGATCGCGTATGACATTGCACCTCAGAGCCATGGAAACTCTCAATGAATTGCCGTTGACTGCCTGCCATGACGACGATCACTCCCGGACAGACGCTCGAGAACCCGGTCACCGGCGAGCGCTTCACCTTCACCCACACCGCCGCCACGACCGACGGCGAGCTCCTGGCCTTCGACTTCGCGCTGCGCCCCGGCGGCGCCGTCCCGATGCCGCACGTGCACCCGATCCAGACGGAGCGGTTCGAGGTCGTCGCCGGCCGCATGCGCTTCCGCGTCGGCCTGCGCACCCGCATCGCCGAACCCGGCGACGTGATCGAGGTCGCCCCCGGCGTCATGCACTCGTTCTCCAACGCCGGCGACGAGGAGGCGCGCCTCAAGATCGAGGTCCGCCCCGCGCTCGACATGGAGGAGATGTTCGCCGAGGTCGTCGAGATGGCCGAGGCCGGCCGCATGGGCAAGCGCGGCCTGCCGCGCAACCCGTTCACGCTCGCCGCGCTGGCGCGCCGCTACGACCGCGTCGCGCACGCTCCGCTGCTCAACGTGGCCGTGCAGCGCGCGCTGCTGGCCCCCTTCGCTGCGCTGGGGCGGGCATGAGCACCGTGGTGCTGGGCTCCACCGGCAAGACCGGCCGCCGGATCGTCGAGCGCCTGCAGGCGCGCGGCGTCGACGTCCGCGGCGGCTCGCGGGCCGCCACGCCGCCGTTCGACTGGGAGGCGCCCGAGACCTGGGAGCCGGCGGTCCGCGACGCCGAGGGGGTGTACATCTCGTTCTTCCCGGACCTCGCGGTGCCGGGCGCCGCCGAGGCCGTCGCCGCGGTCGCGCGCCTGGCGGCGAGCGCGCGCCGGATCGTGCTCCTCTCCGGCCGCGGCGAGGAGGAGGCGCAGCGTGCCGAGGAGGCCGTCCATGCGGTGTTCCCGGACGCGACCGTCGTGCGCTGCAGCTGGTTCGCGCAGAACTTCAGCGAGGGCTACATGCTCGAGAGCGTGCTGGCCGGCGAGGTCGCGCTGCCCGTCGGCGACGTCCCCGAGCCGTTCGTCGACGTCGACGACATCGCCGACGTCGCGGCCACGGCGCTCACCGAGGACGGCCACGGCGGCAAGGTCTACGAGCTCACCGGCCCGCGCGCGCTCACTTTCGCCGAGGCGGTCGAGGAGATCGCGGACGCCGCCGGGCGTCCCGTCCGCTTCACACGGATCGAGATCGGCGACCTCACGGCGAGCGTGGAGGACAATGACGTGGCAGAGCTCATGCGCTACCTGTTCACCGAGGTCCTCGACGGGCGCAACGTGGCCACCGCCGACGGCGTGCGCCAGGCGCTCGGCCGCCCCGCCACGGACTTCCGCGAGTTCGCCGCGCGGGCGGCGACGGCGGGAGCATGGGCGTAACCGAGGACGACGTCTTCGCCTTCGGGCTCTCCCTCCCCCGCGCCACCGAGGGAACGGTGCGGGGGAGGCGCAAGCTCTACGTGGGCCGCATCGTCTTCGCGGCGATGGACCACGAGGGGATCCTCGGCGTCGGGTTCCCGCGCGAGTGGCGGCAGGCGGCGGTCGACTCGGACCCCGACAAGTTCCAGATGCCGACCGGCGGCGACCTGCGCTACCAGTGGATCTACGTGTGCATGGACGCCATCGACGTCCCCGAGATGCAGGAGCTCGTGCTCGACGCGTGGGCGATGTGCGTGCCCAAGAAGGTCATGCGCGAGTACGCAGAGGCCATGGGGATGGCGCCGGAGTGATCGGCGGGCGGTCCTTGTAGGCGACCTTCGAGTCGTGCGTGAGCTCAGGGACCGAGTGGCCGTGGCGCGCGGCGACGGGGTCGGGGATGTAATCGATACTCGCGTCCGGCGAGCGGGTGCCGACCATGATCAGCGCGCACGGGCCGTCGCCGGCGCCGACCGTGATGTGCGGCGTGCCGGGCGGGCAGTGGAAGAAGTCCCACGGTCCCATCCGCCGCTCCTGCCCGTCGACGATCGTGATGCACTCGCCGGAGAGCACGAGGAAGCCCTCCTGCTCGCTCTCCGCGTGGTACATGCCCGGCGCGTCGCCCGGCCACAGGACGTGGACGCCCCAGCCCAGCGTCTGCGAGTGGCGGTCCTTCGTCTCCCACGCCGACCAGGTGCCGCCGCCCTCGACCTTGCCCCACTCCATGTCGGCCAGGTTCATGATGAACCAGCCGTCGCCCGCCGGGATCTTGCCGTTCCCGGTGTCCTTGAGCTCCGCCTCCGCCATGGTCAGGCCGCGTAGCGGGCCGCGGACCGGGCGCGCGCCTTGGCGGCCTCGACCTCGCGGTCCTTGGGCGGCGCAGTCGTCTCCAGATCGCTGAGGAGGTGCATCGACACGTGGGCGATCTCGTCGACCGCGCGGTTGAACGCCTCCTCGTTCACCTTCGACGGCTTGGTGAACCCGCTGATCTTGCGGACGTACTGCAGCGCCGCCGCCTGGACCTCCTCGGAGGTCGCGGCCGGCTCGAAGTTGTAGAGCGTGCGGATGTTGCGACACATGCCATCACCGTACCGTCCACCCGCCGTCGACGGGCACCTGCGCGCCGGTGGTGCTCGCCGCGGCCGGCGAGAGCAGCCAGCACACGGCCTCGGCGACCGCCTCGGGAGACACCGCGGCCCCGCCGAGCGGTTGCAGGTCGCGCAGGCGCCCCGCGAGCCGCTCGTCCTCGATCGCCCGCCGCGCCATCGGCGTGTCCACCAGACCCGGCTCGACGAGATTCACGCGGATGCCCTCGACCGCGCCCTCGAGCGCCGCCGTGCGCACGAGCCCGCGCAGGCCCGACTTGCCGACCGCGTAGGCGACCGTGAGGAAGTCGGCGTCGGCGTGCCCGCCGAGCACGGAGCCGACGGCCACGAACGAGCCGCCGCCCGCCCGCCGGAACGCCGGGAAGGCGGCGCGCACGAGCCGGAACGCCGACTCGAGGTTGACGCGCAGGACCTCCGCCCAGCCCTCGTCGGTACACGCGCTCGCCGGCCCGTCGCCGAGCGAGCGCCCGCTCATCCCGACCGCATGCACCACGCCCGCGAGCGGCCCGAGCCTCTCGGCCGTGGCGACCGCCTGCTCCGCGCCGCCCGGCCGCGTGACGTCGATGTCCTCGCGGTCGACGCCCACCACCCGGTGCCCGTCCGCCTCGAGCCGGGCGACGCACGCCCCGCCGATCCCGCCGTGCGTGCCGGCCACCAGGACGATCATGCGCCGGGACCTTAACGCGCGATCCTCCTCAAATGTACGGCATACCCCACCCCAGGTTTGGTAGTAACCCACTGCAAATGTCTCGCCGGCTGCCGAATACTCCGGGTGCGATGTTCGATGGCGCTCTCAACCGACTGCGCGGGAAGGGCTCGCAGCCCGATCCGGAGCTGCACCTCGAGTCGTGCGCCATGTGCAAGGCCGACTTCGTGAACCCCGTCGACTGGGAGCCCGTCGGCGACACGCACTGGTGGATGCTGCTGCGCTGCGGCGCCTGCGACACGTGGCGCGAGGTGACCGTGACCAACGAGGTCGCCACCCGTTTCGACCTGGAGCTCGACCGCCGGCTGGACATTCTGGCCCGCGCCCTCGAGAAGCTCGACCGCAAGCGCATGATCGCCGAGGCCGAGACGATGATCCAGATGCTGCGCCACGGTCTCGTGGACGCGGCCGACTTCGCCCGCTGACGCGCTTCAATACCCGGCGATGCTGGGAGTCGCCGCTGCTGCCGCCGCCTTGGCCGGCTGCCCGATGTTCGGGCCGAGCTTCACCACCAACGAGCGGGTCGACCACCTGCCGGTCGCCCCCGATTCCGCCGCGATCGTGCGCTCGATCGGGCTCGACGAGACGTTCCACGCCGATTTCGGCTCCGGCCGCTGGGAGGGCCGCCCGATCGGCATCCCGTACAACGTGGTCTCGCGGAAGACGAAGCGGGCGAAGGTGCGGTTCGACTACGCCGACGAGTCCGACCGCCGGGGCTACCCGATCCCCGGCAACGTGCGGATCGAGGGCGGCGGCGACCGCCACGCGCTGCTGGTCGACCGCTCGAAGTGCAGGCTGTACGAGCTGTTCGCGCTGCGCCGCGAGAACGGCCGCTGGGCCGCGGGCTCCGGCGCGACCTGGAATCTGCGGAAGTTCCGCGCGCGCCCGCGCGGCTGGACGTCGGCCGACGCGGCGGGACTGCCGATCCTGCCGCTGCTCGCCCGCCCCGGCAAAGGCCCGATCCGCCACGCCCTGCGCATGACGGTCTCCGAGACGCGCAGCGCGTTCGTGTGGCCGGCCCGCCATGAGGCGTCCGACCGCAGCGATCCGTCGCTGCCGCGGATGGGCGAACGGCTGCGGCTCAAGCGGAGCGTGAACATCGCGCGGTTCCCGCGCCAGGCGCGGCGGATCGCGAAGGCGATGCAGACGTACGGCCTGATCGTGGCCGACAACGGATCGGACTGGTACGTCTCCGGCGTGCCCAGCCCGAAGTGGAACAACGACCAGTTGCACGCGCTCGACGTCCTGTCGGGGCGCGACTTCGAGGTCGTCCGCCCGTAATTCATAGCGTCACTTGGTGGCCGCCGACCTGATCGCCGGCGGTTTCCTCATCGACTCACAGGCCGGGCTGATCGCGATCATCGTCATCTCCGGCGCGCTGCTCGGGATCGTCAACACCGTGCTGACCGAGGCCGTGATGGCGTCGGCCACCGTGGACCGCCCGATCGCCTCGTCGGCCTACAGCTTCGTCCGCTTCACCGGCGGCGCGATCGCGCCGTGGATCGCCGGCAAGCTCGCCGAGCACGTGTCGGCGGGCGCGCCGATGTTCGTCGGCGGAACGATGGTCGTGCTGGCGGTCGTCACCCTCGCGGTGTCGCGTCACCATGTGGCGACGGGTTCCAGCCGGGCCCACGCAAGGCGATCTGCGCACGCATCCGCCAGCCCCGAGCTGCACGCAGATCCCGCATGAGCGCGCCGTACTCCCCGAAGGCCACCTTCACGGGGTTGAACGTGTCGATGTTCGTCGTCAGCCCGTAGCGGACCCGCTCGGACTCCGGGATGAAGCTCCCGAAGAGCCGGTCCCAGATGATCAGGATGCCGGCGTAGTTGCGGTCCAGGTATTGCTCGTTGGCGCCGTGGTGCACGCGATGGTGCGACGGCGTGTTGAACACCGCCTCGACCGGCCGCGGCAGCCGCCCGATCCGCTCGGTGTGCAGGCCGAACTGGTAGACCAGGCTCCAGGACTGCGCGAGCAGGACCATCCACGGCGGGAAGCCGACGAGCAGCAGCGGCAGCCAGAACGGCAGGTAGGTCATCGGCACCCACGTCTGGCGCAGCGCCGTCGACAGGTTGAAGTGCTGCGACGAGTGGTGCACCACGTGGCTGGCCCAGAAGACCCGGCTCACGTGCGAGATGCGGTGGAACCAGTAGTAGGCGAGGTCGTCGGCCAGGAACAGCAGCACCCACACCCACCAGTCGCCCGGGTCGAGCCGGAACGGCGTCAGCTCGTAGAGCGCGGCGTAGATCACGACCACGACCGCCTTCCAGGCGACGTTGATCGTCACGTTGCCCAGCCCCATCGTGATGCTCGTCCGCGTGTCGCTGAGCTCGTAGCCGACGAGGTCGTCCTCGTGGTAGTGGCGGAAGCTCAGCGCCTCGACCACCAGCAGCAGCACGAAGAAGGGGATCGCGTAGTAGAGGACCTCGACCATCAGGCGCTCCGCTCCAGCAGCTCACGGGCGCGCGCGTGTGCGTCATCCGCGTCCCCGGCCGCGATCGCGCGGGCCAGCGCCCGGATCGCCACGGGATCGCTCAACTCGGCCGCGATCAGCCGCGCGTCGAGGTCGAGCGCCTGCTGCCCGCTGACCAGCGTGTTGAGCGCCAGCCGGTAGGCGAGGTTGTCGGCGCCGTCGATGATGAGGTCCCAGAACGCCTCGTAGATCGAGTTGCGCACGTCGAGGTCGGTCTCGGCGGCGAGCATCTCGGCGCGCGCCTCGAGCTCGGCGCGGACGACCGCGCTCGCACGGGCGGCGCAGCGGCGCGCGGCGTCGGCGCCGACGCTCGCCCGCATCTCCAGCACCGCGCGCTCGATCTCCAGGCCCGCGGGCAGCTCGCGCGTCTCGAGCAACAGCTCCAGGCCGCCGTGCCGACGCCAGTCGCGCACGCGCGTGGCGCCGCCGTGGCTGATGCTGATCAGGCCGGCCTGCTGGAGGCGCTTGAGCGCCTCGCGCACCGCGTGCCGGCTGGCCCCGAGGTCCTCGGCGAGGCGCCGCTCCGACGGCAGCGCGCGCGTCTCGCCGGCGAGGATCCGCCCGCGCAGGTCCTCGTAGATCCGGCCGGAGACACTGGTTGTACCAGTCATTCGAACTGGTTGTACCAGATCCGTCACGATCCCGACAACATCACGCCCCGGTCACGCGCTCGGCGAGGCGGAGGTGTTCCCTTCGCGCATGTCGCACAACAGCCGTCGCGCGCTCGCCGCGCTCATCTCGCTCATACTCGCCGCCGCCATGGCCGCGCCAGTCATCGCCGGTGGCCGCCACCACCACCACGAGGCCGAGCCGCTCGTGATCGGGCACCGAGGGGCCTCGGGCTACCGGCCCGAGCACACGCTGGCCAGCTACGAGCTCGCGGCCCGGATGGGTGCGGACTACATCGAGCCCGACCTCGTCTCGACGAAGGACCACGTGCTCGTCGCGCGCCACGAGAACGACATCACGGCGACCACGGACGTCGCCGACCACCCGGAGTTCTCCGACCGCAGGACGACGAAGGTCATCGACGGCGTCTCCATCACCGGCTGGTTCACCGAGGACTTCACGCTGGCCGAGCTCAAGACGCTGCGCGCCAAGGAGCGGATCCCGGACATCCGCCAGCGCAACACGATCTACAACGGCCGCTTCGAGGTGCCGACGTTCCAGGAGGTCATCGACCTCTCAAAGCGCCTGTCGCGTGAGCTGCACCGGCCGATCGGCATCTATCCCGAGACCAAGCACCCGACGTACTTCCGCGGCATCGGGCTCCCGCTGGAGCCGCCGCTGGTCCGCACGCTCGACCGCAACGGCCTCAACAAGCGCGGCGCCAAGGTGTTCGTGCAGTCGTTCGAGGTCGGCAACCTGAAGGCGCTCGACCGCGAGCTCAAGGTGCCGCTCGTGCAGCTGTTCGCCGCCGCGGCGTCCAAGCCGTACGACTTCGTGGTCTCCGGTGACCCGCGCACGTACGCCGACCTGGCGACGCCGGCCGGGCTGCGCGAGGTCGCGCGGTACGCCGACGGCGTCGGCCCGTCGAAGGACTACATCGTCCCGCGTGACCCCGCCGGCAACTCGCAGCCGCCGACGAGCTTCGTGGACGACGCGCACGAGGCCGGCCTGCTCGTGCACCCGTACACGTTCCGCAACGAGAACACGTTCCTGCCGCTCGAGCTCCGTTCGTCGGCGGTGCCGAGCGACTACGGCAACGCGATCGCCGAGGACCTCCAGTTCTTCCGGCTCGGCGTCGACGGCATCTTCACCGACAACACCGACACCGCAGTCGAGGCCCGCAAGGACCTCTAGCTGACCTCGATCCGGCCGCCGGGGCCCACCCTGAGGCCCCGGTGGCCGGCGAGCAGCTCGAGCAGCTCGGCGCCGACGAGCTCGCGGCGCCAGCCGCGGAGCGTCCGCACGTCGGGCTCAGGGTCGCCGCGCCGTGCGGACACGACGATCGGCGCGAGGTCGGCGCGCGCCGCGATCAGCTCGTAGGCCAGCCCGGCCTCCTGTGCGCGAGCGCGGACGAGCGACTCGGCGAGCGCGATCACCGGCCCGTCCTGTGTCTCGGTGGACAGCCGCTCGCCCTCGTCGACCCGGATCGGCGGCGCCTCCTTGCCGCGTTGGATCGCCGCGATGATGTCGTCGCCGCGGCGCCGCACGACGTCGGGGTTCACGCCGCGGATCTGCGACAGCTCCCGGCGCCCGGCCGGCTGGCGCTTGGCAAGCTCGACGACGGTCGGGTCGCGCACGACGGCGCCTACCGGCCGGTCCTCGCGCGCGGCCGTGCGCTCGCGCCAGGCGCTGAGCTCGCGGGCGACCGCGCGCTCGCGGGGATCGAAGCTGGTGGCCCGCGGCAGCCGCCGCCACACCTCCTCCGGGTCGCGCTCGTCGGACGCGGCGGCCACGGCGCGGCATTCCTCGCGCGCCCACTCGAGCCGGCCGCGCGGCTCCAGGCGGGAGCGGATGTCGTCGGCCAGCGGCAGCAGGTGCTCGACGTCGCCGCGCGCGTAGCGCAGCTGCTCGTCGGTCAGCGGCCGCGCGTCCCAGCGCGTGAAGCTCGCGGTCTTCGGCAGCCGGATCCGCAGCACGTCGTGCAGCAGCCCGCTGTAGCCGGCCTGCGCGGAGAAGCCGGCGAAGCCCGCCGCCACCTGCGTGTCGAACACGGACGTGACGTCGGTCTGCCACTCGCGCCGGAGGATCGCGACGTCCTGGCGGCCGGCGTGCACGACGAGCTCGATGTCCGGGTCCGCGAGCACCTCGGCGAGCGGTCCGGGCTCGAAGCCCGCCAGCGGGTCGAGCACCCAGACGTCGGACTCCACGACGACCTGCACGAGACAGAGCAGCGGCCGGTACCTGCCCTCCGGCATGAACTCCGTGTCGAGCCCGAGGCGTCCGGCCTGCCGGGCCCGCGCCGCGATTGCGGCGACGTCAGGCTGATCCAAGTGGCTTCTCCCAGCGCTCGGCCTGCCAGGTCGGGCGCATTCCGACGGACTCGTACAGGCGCAGCGCTCCGCGGTTGCGGCCGTGCACGCTCAGCTCGGCGTGCGTGAGGCCGGCGGCGCGGAACGCCGCGAACAGCCCGAGCAGCAGCGTGCGCCCGTGGCCGCGGCCACGGGCCCGCGACGCGACCGCGAGCTCGGCGACGTATCCCGTCCCGTCCTCCCAGCGCTCGCCGAGCGCGGCGCCGGCGAGGCCGTCGCCGTCCTCGAGCAGCAGCCACAGCGACGGGTCGTGACCGTCCTTGGCGATCGACTTCGCGCGCCAGGACTCGAGCGACCGGGGCTCGTAGCCCTCGATCTCGGCGAACGCGTCGTCGATCAGCGCGTGGACGGCCGCCTCGTCGCCGGTGACGTCGAACGTGCGCAGCGGGGTTTCCGGCGCGGGCGGGACATCGGCGAGGTCAGCACGCAGACGGAAGTAGTGCTGGGCGGGCTCGTAGCCGGCGGCGCGCAGATGCTCGCGCGCCCCGTCGTTGGACCCGTACGCGAACTGCCGCAGGACCGCCGTGCCGCGCTCGGCGGCGCGGGCCTCGGCCCACCGTCGGAGCACGGTCCCGTGGCCGGCGCCCTCGGCCTTCGGGTGCACGATGACGATCGCGTCGTCCCCCAGCAGGACCGCATAGCCGCGTATCGCGCCGTTGCGGTTGGCCACGCGCGCGTCGTGCTCGAGCGCCACGCCCGGCGACGCCCAGTCGGCGCGCAGGTCGTCGAGCGTGAAGTCGGGCGCGCCGATGTCGGCGACGTCGCGGGCGAGGATGACCTTGAGAACCTCCTCGGCGTCCGCGTCAGCGGGTGGGCGCAGGCGTGCGGGCATTGTCGGCGCCGAATCTACCCCGAGCGGTCCGCACGCAGCGTGGAAACGCGGCCGGCCCGTCAGTCTGTGCCGGGCTGCGGGAACGAGCCCTTCATGATGCGATCCCAGCCGCGGTCGCGCGCGAGCGTGTGGAGCGTCATCAGCACGCGCGCCGACGGCGTCACCGTGTAGCGCGGCTTCGGCCGGCGCGCCGAGAGCGCCTTCTCGATGACCTCGGCGACCGCCTCGGGCGGGCCGCCGAGCTTCGAGAACACCCCTCGCTCGTAGACCTCCTTCGACGACTTGGCGACGCCGGCGTTGAAGGCCGCATAGGGCCCGGCATCTGCCGCCACAGCGTCGATCTCGGCCAGCGTGCGCGAGCTGAAGTCCGACCTGATGAGGCCTGGCTGTATGACGATCACGTCGATGCCGAAGCCGGCCAGCTCGAAGCGCATGGCGTCGGACAGCGCTTCGATCGCGTACTTGGTCGCGTGATAGAGGCCACCGCCGGGGAACACGAACTCCCCGCCCATCGACGAGATGTTCACGACCTTGCCCCAGCGCTGCGCACGCATCGCCGGCAGCGCGGCGCGGCACATGGCGAGCAGACCGAACACGTTGGTCTCGAATTGGGCGCGCACGCGCTCGGCCGGGATCGACTCGACCGCGCCCGACTGGCTGAAGCCGGCATTGTTGATCAGCACGCCGACGGCGCCCTCGGCCGCGACGACGGCGTCCACCGCCGCCTGGCACGACGCCTCGTCGGTGACGTCGCAGGCGAGGGTCTTACATCCCTTCGCCTCGAGCTCGGACAGCGTCTCCGGACGGCGCGCGGTCGCGTAGACGTTCCAGCCCCTGCCGACCAGGTGGGCGGCCGTCGCGGCGCCGATCCCGGACGAGCAACCGGTGATCAGCACCGCTCGCGAGACGGTCATCGGATGAGGACGGTACTCCCTACGGGAATCCTCGGGTACAGGTCGATCACGTCGGCCACGCGCATGCGGATGCACCCGTGCGAGGCGCGGCTGCCGATCGAGCCCTCGGCCGCCGTGCCGTGGATCCCGACGCCGCCGACGATGCCCAGCCAGCGCGCCTTCAGCGGGTTGTCCGCGGCGCCGCCTTCGATCACCTCGTTGCGGTAGGCGCCGGCCCACGGCTCGTCGGGCGCGTTCCAGTCCGGGTTCTTCGCCTTGCTGACGATCGTGTAGCGCCCGCCCGGCGTCGGGTACTCCGGCATCCCGACCGCGATGCCGTACGTCTTCCGGTGGTTGAGGTTGCGGAAGTAGCGGAGCTTGAAGTGCCGGCGGTCGATCGTCACGACGACGCGGTAGCGACGCCGCAGGTCGTTCGCGTTGACCGCCGGAGGGACGCGCGACCGGTCGGCCCGCAGCACACGGGTCGCGTACGGATCGCCGAGCATCGGGTCCAGCGCCTTCGCCACGGCGTGCTCGTCGATCGACCAGCCCATGCGCGCGCGGCGCAGGATCATCCGGTTGAGCTTGAGCCGCACGTGCGCGTTGCGCGGCACGATGTCGGACGCGCGGTCGAGCCTGAGGGTGAACGCGGCGAGCGCCGCCTTGTCATACGCGATGTGCAGCGGCACGTCGACATCGTGGTCGCCGTCTTGCTCGACCACGGCGGCCTTGGCCGCGATGTTCGCGCGCCGTGCCGTCTTGTACGGGTCGAAGTGGAAGCTGATGTCGGACGGCCGGAGGACGCGGCGGTGGCCGGCGACGTGAACCTCGATCGGCTGGCCGAGCGGGAACGAGAAGGCGCCGGCGAGCCTGTCGGCGGCGTCGGACAGCGTGAGACCCCCGATGTCCAGGCCCGCCGCCTTGGCGCCCACCGGGATGACCGGTTCCGCCTTAGCAGTGGCCGTGATCGAGAGCGTGAGAACGACCGTGACCCCTACCCACCACGCGCGCATCGCGCGCGCCAGCGTACCGCTACGCGGAGGATTTTCCACGCGGTGCAACGCGCCGTGCGCCGACGAACTCGTCGAGCAGCTTCCACGTCGTGGCGCGCGCGGCCCGTCCGGTGAGCACGCCCAGGTGCCCGCCGGGCGCCGTCTCGAGCTTCACCGAGGCGGCGTCGGGGACGAGGTCGCCGACGTGGTGGCACGCGGCGACCGGCGCGATGCCGTCGCCGCGGCCGGCGATCGCCAGCAGCGGGACGGTGACGTCGCCGAGGTCGATCGTGCGTTCGGTGAGCGCCAGCCGGCCATCCGCGAGGTCGTTGGTGCGGAAGAAGCGGTGGTACAGCTGCCCGAACGTGCGACCGGGATACGCGTGCATGCCGCCCATGAACGCGTCGACCGCCTCGATCTGGGCGAGCAGGTCCTGGTCGCCGATATTGGACGCGATCGTCCACGGCTTCATCACGTACTTGTCGATCCCGGCGATCTGGTAGCCGCGCTTGACCAGCGGCGCGGGCGCGCCGCCGAGGGCGCGGTAGAGCTGCGTCACCAGGTGGCCCCGCGTGATCGCGTCGATCGGCCGGAGCGGGGCGACCAGCGGGACCTTCGAGAAGTCCCACGGACTGGCCACGAGCGCGATCGCTTCGACCGGCAGGTCTCCGTCCATCGCGTGGGCGAGCAGGGTCATGATCCCGCCCAGGCACCAGCCGACGGCGCGCACGGGCCGGCCCGCGTCCTCGGCCGCAGCGCGGATCGCCGTCGGGATGACCTCCTCGACCCAGTGCTCGAGGCCGAGCTGGCGGTCGCCGTACTCGATGTGCCCGTACTCGAGCAGGTACGTCCGGCGCCCGGTGGTGACCAGGTGCTCGGCCAGCGAGCACCCGCGCCGCAGGTCGAAGCAGATCGCGGGCGCCGCCAGCGGCGGGACGAGCAGCACGGGCGCGCCGCGCCGGCGGCGGGTGCTGTCGTAGCGCGAGACCGTGCGCTGCGGCCCGCTGTCGATGACCGTCGACGGCATCCGGCGGAGGTCGGCGAGGCCGCCGCCGATCGTCGTCGTGTACAGGTTCGACGCCGCGGCGCCGACGTCTGAGATCCCGAGCACTAAGAGGGGAATTCCAGCAGAAGCTCGAGCAGCTGCTCGGTGGCCTCGATCTGCGGGCAGTGGCCGCAGCCCTCGATCAGCTCGACGCGCGTGGCGGGCAGCGCACCGAGCACTACGCGCGCGCCCGTGTGCGGGACCATGCGGTCGCGCGTGCCCCAGACCAGCATGACCGGGCAGGCGATCGAGGCGAGGTCGAACGGCGCGGTGGCCAGTTCGGGCAGCAGCCGCCGGCCGGACTCGAGCAGCGCCGCCGCGCGCCGGCGCGAGCCGTGGTGCGCAAACGCGTCCGCGACCTGGCGCTGCGCGGCCTTCGGGTGCGAGAACGCGAGCTGCTGGTAGTCGCCGCCGACGAGCTGGCGCACGAGCGCATTCGGGACCGGGATCGGGATGTCGAGCAGCCGGCGCACGATCGGGTCGCGCTCCACGAGGTCGAACCAGCCGGGCATCTCGAGTCCCGCCGGCGCGACGGGGACGACGCCGATGAGCGGCAGCTCGGGGTTCTCGCCGAGGCGCAGCGCCACACAGCCGCCGAGCGAGTTGCCGGCGACGATCACCGGCTCGCCGGCGCCCCACTCCTGCACGAGAGCGGACGCGAAGTCGTCGAGCTGGGGCAGGATCGCGCCCGGCAGGAGGCGCGTCGCCTTGCCGAAGCCGGGGAGGTCGACGGCGATCGCCTTGCGGCCGCAGGTGGCCAGTTCGGCGAGCAGCGGCCGCCACGTGTCGGCGGAGTCGCCCCAACCGTGCAGCAGCACGATGCCGGGCCCGCCGCCCTCGAGCTCGAGGACGCGCGTGCGATGCCCGGCCAGCTCCATGCTGCGCTCGATCAACGGCTCCATCCGCTATCGACTACCCGAATCGAGCCCCTTTGCCTCAGAGCCGGCGGTCGGCGCGCCATGTCTCCTCGCGGATCGCCCACCGCTGGTGGTCGCGCCAGCGGCCGCCCACCTTCAGATAGCGCGGTGAAAAGCCCTCGAGCTCGAAGCCGCAGCGCTTGGCCAATGCGATCGACGCCTGGTTTCCCGGCTGGATGTTCGCCTCGAGCCGGTGCAGGCCGACCGTGGTGAAGGCCTCGCGGAGCAGCAGGTGCATCGCCTCGCTCATGTAGCCCTGGCCGGCGAAGCGGGCCACGCCGCCGTAGCCCAGGAACGCGCTCTTGAAGCCCCCGCGGACGATCTCGCTGATGTTGAGGAACCCGACGATCGCCCCGTCCTCGGTGCGGCAGGCGAGGAACGGCGCCGCCCGCGGGTCCTCGATGCGGGTCAGGTAGGCGGCGTAGCGCTCCCGGGTCTCCGGCATGTAGATCCACGGCCGGTGCAGCTTCCGGCTCGCCCGCATGCTCGCGATGAACTCGTCGCAGTCCGCGGCCGTCGGCGGTCGCAGGACGACGCGCGCCATCTAGATGGTCGGCTCCGCGGGGCGCGCCCAGGCGGGTGCGTGGGTCGTGGGGCGGGCCATCAGGCCTCGACGGAGGCGGGCGCTCCCGCGGGCGCGTGGGCGACGAAGTCCGCCGGCCGGACGAGCACGGCGCACAGCGCGGAGCCGATGAGCGCCACGATCCCCGCGATCAGCAGGATGTGGTTCAGCCCGGCGTCGAACGCGGTCTCGGCGACCCGGATCAGCGCACCGTTGCCGGTGCGCTGGGCGCCGCCGAACGACACGAAGTCCGCGATGTCGGTCCCGCTCAGGCCGGGCGGCCGCTGCAGCCGCGCGCGCGCCGCCTCCTGGGTGAACTCGCTCGCCACGACGTGCTGGAAGATCGCGCCCCAGGCGGCGATGCCGGTGGCGACGCCGACCTGCCGGAACGTCGAGTTGATGCCCGACGCCATGCCGGAGCGCCGCGGCTCGACCACGCCGATGGCGGCGGTGGCGAGCGCCGGGTTGGTGAGGCCGATGCCGCCGCCCGCGATCAGGAAGCCGGCGAGCAGCGCCGTCCAGTCGTCGCCGGGCTCGAGGCCACGCATCAGCAGCAGCCCGATGCCGACGCACAGCAGGCCGGCGGTCAGGAACCAGCGCACGCCGACGCGCTCGGCCATCTTCCCCGAGATCGGGGCGATCACGAACGACACGAGCGTGATCGGCATGAAGCGCAGGCCGGACTCGAGCGCCGAGTAGCCGAGGATGTTCTGCACCCACAGCGTGAGGTAGAGGAACATCGCGAACATCGACGCCGAGAGCACGAACGCGGCGATCGACGCACCGCCGAACGACGGCTTGCGGAACAGCGTGAGGTCCAGCATCGGGTGCGCGACGCGGCGCTCGGCCACGACGAACACGACGAGCAGCACGGCGGCGCCCACGAGGCAGGCGAGGACTCCCGCGTTCCAGTCCTCCGCGTTGCCGCGGATGAGCCCGAACACGAGCAGGAACAGCGCGGCGGAGAACGACACCGTCCCGATCCAGTCGGCGCCGCCGGCCTGCGGGTCGCGCGACTCCTCGACGCGCTGGATCGTCATGTAGATCGCCGCGATGCCGATCGGCACGTTGACGTAGAAGATCGCCTCCCAGCCGATCCACTCGACGAGCGCGCCGCCGATCAGCGGGCCGACGGCGACGGCGCCGCCGATGGTGGCTCCCCAGATGCCGATCGCGGTGCCGCGGTCGCGGCCACCGTAGGCCGCGGCGAGCAGTGCGAGCGAGGTGGCGAACATCATCGAGCCGCCGACGCCCTGCAGCCCGCGGGCGAGGTTGAGCATGAGCGGCGTGCCGGCGAGGCCGCACAGCGCCGAGGCGGCCGTGAACACGGCGAGGCCGGCCACGAACACGCGGCGGCGGCCGATCCGGTCGGCGATCGATCCGGCGGTGAGCAGGAACGCCGCCAGCGTCAGCGAGTACGCGTCGACGACCCACTGGAGGTCCTCGAACGAGGAGCCGAGGTCGCGTTCGATGTACGGCAGCGCGACATTCACGACCGTGATGTCGATCAGCAGCATGAACGTCGCGATGCAGACGGCGATGAGGGTCCACCACTTGGCCATGCCCGTCACGGTACGACACCGGCCCCGTGGGTAACGTGAGCGGCCGTGAGCGACCTGCCGCCGGAGGTGCCCCAGGGACTGTGGAACCGGCTGCGGGCCGACCCCATCCGGGCGCCGGAGCACGTCGCCCTGGCCGCCGCCGACCTGCACGGCCCCGCGGCGGCCGCGTGGGCCGCCGAGCGCCGCGGGCGGCTCGGCGTGTCGGGCGCCGAGCTGGCGCGCATGGCCAAGCGCCGGCACGCGGCGATGGCGCGCTTCGAGGGCGCGGCGACCGGCGTCGGCGGCTTCATCACGTTCGTGCCCGACGTGGTCGGCCTCGCGTGGATCCAGTCCCGGCTCGTGTTCTTCGTCGCCGCGGCCTACGGCTTCGACCCGCTCGACCGGATGCGCCCGGCCGAGCTGCTCGTCCTGCGCGACCTCTATCCCGACCCCGAGACCGCGCGGCGCGCGCTCGACGGCATCGGCAGGACCGTCGCCGAGGCCTACGTCGGCGGCAAGCTGGCACGCAGCCGCGACAAGGCGATGCTCTCGCGGATGCTGCGCTTCGTCGGCAAGCGCACGGCCACCCGCGGCGCCCGCCGGATGATCCCCGGCATCGCGATCGCCTTCAACGCGCTCGCCAACGAGCGCGACACGCGGTCCCTCGCCGACAAGGCGATTCGGTTCTACGGCGGATAATGCGTGGCGTGGACGGCTTGGCGCTGCTCGCCGAGGCGCGCTGGGACGAGGCGCGCGACTGGTTTCTCTCCGCCGGGGACACCGCGGAGGCCCAGGAGGGGCTGAGCTGGGCGGCCTGGTGGCTCGACGACGCGGACACGGTGTTCGCGGCCCGCGAGCGCGCCTTCAGGCTCTACGACGAGCGTGGCGACCGCGCGGGGGCGGCGCGCATGGCGACGTGGCTGGCGGTCGACGAGCTCGACTTCCGCGGCGCGTTCCCGGTGGCCAATGGCTGGCTGGGGCGCGCCCACCGGCTGCTCGACGACCTCGCGCCCGCACCCGAGCACGGCTGGCTCGCGTTCCAGGAGGGCTACATGGCGCTCGCGGCGGGCGAGGCCGGTGCGGCGTCGGAGCAGGCGGCCCGCGCCGCCGAGCTCGGCCGGCGCTTCGGAGTGCCCGACCTGCAGATGCTCGGGCTCGCGCTCGAGGGCTCCGCGCACGTGAGCTGCGCGCGCGTCGAGGAGGGGATGCGCTGCCTCGACGAGGCGACGGCGACCGCGCTGGCCGGCGGCGCGTCGATCCCGATCTCGAGCGCGTGGACGTGCTGCTTCACGGTCGGCGCCTGCACGGCCGTGCTCGACCTGCCGCGCGCGGTCGAGTGGTGCGACCGGATCGCCGCGTTCGCCGGCCGTTACGGCTCGCGCTACATGCTCGCGTTCTGTCGCGCGGAGTACGGCGAGGTCCACGTCTGGCGCGGGGACTGGGAGCGCGCGGAGGCGATGTTCGAGGCGGCGATCGAGGACTTCGGGCGGTCGCGGCCCGCGTGGGTCGCCGGCCCGCTGGTCGGTCTTGCCGACCTGCGCGCCCGGCAGGGCCGCGCCGGCGAGGCCGAGGCGCTGCTCGAGCGTGCCGGACCGTCGCCGGGCGAGCAGCTCTGCCGCGCTCGGCTCGCGCTGGGCGACGGCCGCGCCGCCGACGCGGCCGACTTGCTGGAGCGGCTGTTGCGGCAGCTGCCGTCCGAGCGCCGGCTGCGCCGCGTGCCCGCGCTGTGCCTGCTCGCAGAGACGCGCCCGGCGGACGCCGCCGACGCGGTCGCCGAGCTGCGCGCGGTCGCGCAGCTGGCCCCGACGGCGCTGCTGCGCGCCTGCGCCGACCGCGCCGAGGGCGTCGTCGCCGCGGCGCGCGAGGATCACGACCGGGCGCGGCGGCTGCTCGAGGACGCGGTCGACGGCTTCGACCGCGGCGGCGCGCCGGTCGAGGCCGCCGCGTCGCGGCGGGCGCTGGCGGCGACGCTCGCCTCCCTCGGCCGCGTCGACGCCGCCGCGCGCGAGGAGGCGCGGGCCGGCGCCGCGCCGGCGGGCCCGCTGCGGGACGCGCTGACGCCGCGCGAGCGCGAGGTGCTCGGCCTGCTCGCCGAGGGCCTCACCAACCGCGAGATCGCCCAGCGGCTGGTGCTCAGCGAGCACACCGTGCACCGCCACGTCTCGCACGTGCTGGCCAAGCTCGGCGTGCCGTCGCGCGCCGCGGCGGCCGCGCACGCGGTTCGTGCGGGCCTGTAGACCTTCGCCGCTTTGGCGGGGCCGGCGAACGTCAACTGCGGCTGGGTAAGGGAGCGGGTGCGCCCGCGTCGCCGGCGGTCCCTGGCGCGTTGGGGTCGGTGTGCGACCCAAAAGCGCCAGACGGGTGGCGTCTGGCGACTTGACCACCTGTGAGGTGGTCAACGCGCCAGGGACCGTCGAATCGGCCGATCCCCTCGCCTCCCTACCCAGCCGCAGTTGACGTTCGCCGGGCCTGTAGCCCGATCGGGCCACAGCGGAAGATGGCCCGTCCGGGCGACGACGGCGGCGCGACCGCCGCGTACGGTCGCGGCATGTGGGCGCTCGGCGACTACCACCGCTTCGCCACCGCGACCGTCTGGCCGCTCGGCCCGGAGCTGGTGGCCGCCTGCGGCATCGGCCCGGGCGACCGGGTGCTCGACGTCGCGGCCGGGACCGGCAACGTGGCGATCCGCGCGGCGGCGGCCGGCGCGACGGTCGTCGCATCGGACGTGACGCCCGAGAACTTCGCGGCCGGCCGCGCCGAGGCCGAGGCCCGCGACGTGGAGCTCGAGTGGGTGGAGGCCGACGCGCAGGCGCTGCCGTTCGCCGACGCCGAGTTCGACGTGGTGACCTCGTGCTTCGGCGCGATGTTCGCTCCCGACCACGAGGCGGTGGCGCGCGAGCTGCTCCGCGTGTGCCGGCCCGGCGGCAGGATCGGCCTGGTCAACTTCCGGCCCGCCGGCGCGGCGGCGGCGTTCTTCGGAATGTTCGGCCGCCACGCCCCGCCCTCCGACGGGCCGCCGCCGGTGCTGTGGGGCGACGAGGACCACGTGCGCGCACTGCTCGGCAACGGCGCCGAGCTGACCATGACCCGGCATTCGTACGTCGAGCGGATCGACGGCGGGCCGGAGGGCTACGTCGAGCTGTTCACCGACACGTTCGGCCCGGCGATCGCGCTTCGCAGCGAAGCGTTCGACCGCGACTTCCTGGAGTTCGCCGAGCGCCACTGGCGCGACGGCGGAATCACTTACGACTACCTGCTGGTCGTCGCCGTCAGACGGTGACGACCTGCCCGTTCACGGCGGCCGACTCGTCGCCGCACAGGAACCGGATCGTCCGGGCGATCCGCTCGGGGGGCACGAGCTTGTCGATCGAGTCCGGGTTCGCCGCGCGGTTGGCCGCCGTGTCGATCAGCGTCGGCGCGATCACGTTGCAGCGCACGCCGTCCGCGGCGTGCTCCTTCGCGACGACGCGCGCGAACGCCAGCACCGCGGCCTTTGACGCGACGTAGCCGGCGGCGCCGGCAAACGGCTGGAGCACCGAGTTCGCGGACACGCAGACGATCCCGCCGCCGCCCGCCGCCACCAGCACCGGGAGCGCCGCCTGGGTGACGAGGTAGGTCGGCCGCACGTTGAGCGCGAACAGCGCCTCGAAGTCGGGCAGCGGCGTCTCGACCACCGGCTGGTCGGCCTTGAAGCCACCGACGAGGTTGGCGAGCGCCCGCAACGGCTGGTCGGGGTCGCCGGCGGCCGCGCGTACCACCCGCGCGACATCGTCGGGATCGGTGAGGTCGGCCTGGAGCGTCTCGGCCGCGTCGGGCAGCCGCTCGTGCGGCCCCGGGAGGATGTCGGGCACGACGACGCGCCAGCCGTCGGCCAGGAACGCCTCGACCACCGAGACGCCCAGGCCGCCCGTCCCGCCGGTGATGAGTGCCGTGGGCATGGGCCAATGTTGCCATCCGGAACCGGCTCTAGCTTTCGAGCGGTGATGTTCGTACGCGAGCTCTCCGACGGCCTCGAGATCGACCAGGTGCTGGTCGTGCGCGAGTGCTCGCTGCGCCGCCGGAGCAACGGCTCGGAGTTCCTGCGGCTCATGCTCGGCGATCGCAGCGGCACCGTCGTGGCCGTCGCCGACGACCGCGTGCGCGAGCTGGCGGACGCCTGCGAGGGCGGCTTCGTGCACGTCCGCGGCCGCTACGAGCTGCATCCACGCTACGGCGCCCAGATCGTGCTGGCCGATGTGAAGCAGGCACACGAGGGCGAGTACGACCTCAGCGCGCTGCTCGACGGCCCACCCCGCCCGGTCGCCGGGATGGAGGCCGCGCTGCGCGACCTGATCGAGCAGGTGCGCAGCCCCCACCTGCGCGCGCTGCTGGACGGCGTGCTCGGTCCCGACGCGCCGAGCTGGCCCGCGTTCCGCGACGCGCCGGCCGCCAAGCGCTATCACCAGGCGTACCGGCACGGGCTGCTCGAGCACTCGCTGGGCGTCGCCGAGGCGGTCGCCGTGATCTCCACGACGTTCCCGGGGATCGACCGCGACGTGGCGATCACCGGCGCGCTGCTGCACGACATCGGCAAGCTCGACGCCTACACGTCCGACCCGCTGGCCATCGACCTGACGGACCTCGGGAAGCTGCACGGCGAGATCGCGCTCGGCTACTTCCGCATCCGCACCGCGATCGAGGCAATCCCGGGCTTCCCCGAGGAGCTGGCGGCGGCGGTCCTGCACATCATCCTCAGCCACCACGGCCAGCTCGAGCACGGCTCGCCGGTCGTGCCCTGCACGCGCGAGGCCACGCTCGTGCACATGATCGACAACCTCGGGGGCCGGCTCGGCTCGTTCGACCGGCTGGAGAAGGCCCTGCCCAACGGCTCCGGCTGGAGCGCGTACGACCGCGCGCTCGGCGGCGGCGCGTACTTCGCCGCGCGCCAGGCGGCGTAGGCCTACCGACGCGCGGAGGTCACGGCTCGAGCAGCTCGTCGAGCATCCGCCGCAGCTCCTTGGCGGCCGTGAGGATGCGCTCGGCGTACTCGCGCCGGGACTCGTCGGCGATCGGCTTGTCGCCGGCCAGCACCTCGGCGAAGCCCGCCACGATCGTCAGCGGCGACCGGAGGTCGTGCCGGAGCCGCCGCCGCTCGTCCTCCGGCAGGTCCAGCGTCACGGGGCCTCGCGGTCGCCCGAGATGAAGCCCTGGCGCAGGGCGATCGCGACAGCGTGCACCCGCGTGTGGGCCTCGAGCTTGGACATCGCGTTGCGGATGTGGGTCTTCACGGTCTCGCTGGACAGCACGAGCCGCTCGGCCACGTCCTCGCCCGTGAGGCCCTGGGCGAGCAGGTCCATGATCTCCCGCTCGCGCTTGGACAGCGACGGCATGCGCTGCGTCGTGTCGCGCGAGAGCAGCTTGGGCCGCAGCCGCGGATCGACGTACGTGCCGCCGCGGGCGACGGTCTCGAGGGCGCCGGTGAGCTCGCTCGGCGTGCCGTCCTTGAGCGCGTAGCCACGCGCGCCGGAGTCGAGACCGCTCACCAGTAGCTCGACGTCGCTCGATCCCGTGTACAGGACGACGCGGCGGTCGGCGTCGCTCGCGAGCAGCTGCCGGGTGAGGTCGATCCCCGACTCCTCTCCCAGCCGGATGTCGACCAGGGAAACATCGGGCTCGAGCCGCTCGATCAGCTCCAGACCCTCGCCTGCGGTGCCGGCCGTGCCGACGACCTCGCAGCCCTCGCGGCCGAGCAGCAATTCGAGCCCCTCGCGGAGGGCCTCGTGGTCTTCGATGAGTACCAGACGCAAGGACATCGACTCGAAGTTCGACAAAACGGACCAAACTCCGCGCAAAGTAGGGCGCATCACAGGGTAGGCGGCTCGGCGCTAGGAGGGCACGTCTAAGGTTGGAGGTGCCTTGGCGAAGGACACGGAAAAGCTGATCAGGCAGCTGTCGCTGATCTCGTACCTGATGGCGGAACGGCGTCCGGTGACGGCCACCGAGATCCGTCGCGACGTGGAGGGCTACTCGGACATGACCGAGGACGCCTTCGCGCGCCGCTTCTACGCCGACCGCGCCGAGCTCGACGCGCTGGGCATCCACCTGAGCGTCGACAAGCCGGCCGACGGCTTCTCCGAGCAGGAGAACTACTCGCTCGCGCCCGAGGCGTTCCACCTCCCGGCGATCGAGTTCACCGACGACGAGCGGGCCGCCCTGCAGACCGCCCTGACGCTGCTCGACGGCGAGTTCGCCTATGCCGAGCCGCTGCGGCTCGCGCTCCAGCAGATCACCTGGGGCCGCCCGAGCCCCCACGGCGCCGGCATGCAGCAGACCGTCCGCCTCGGCATCACGGCCTCGGCCGGGGGGGCCGACCTCTCCGCGCGGCTGGCGAAGATCGACACGGCGATCTACCGGCGCAAGCGGATCGAGTTCGAGTACTACACGATGCAGTCGGGCGAGACGTCGCTGCGCAAGGTCGACCCGTACCACCTGCTGTTCGAGGGCGGGCAGTTCTACCTCGTCGGGCACTCGCACGAGCGCGAGGACGTGCGCGTGTTCCGGCTGTCGCGCATCCGCGGCAAGGTCGCCTACGCGACCAAGGCCGAGCACGACTTCCAGCGGCCGTCGGACTTCGACCCGCGCGAGTACGCGGGCCGCACGCCGTGGCAGCTCGGCGACACCGTCGGCAGCGCGGAGATCCAGGTCTCCGACGACGTCGGCTGGTACGTCGAGCGCCAGTTCGGCGCCTACGGCTCGCTGAGCGACAACACGTTCCACACCGACTACGCGATCCCGCGCCTGGTGATCTCGTGGGCGCTCGGCCTGCGCGAGCACGCGCGCGTTGCCGGGCCGCCCGAGCTGGTGGACGAGGCGCGCGAGCGGATCGACCGGATCGTCGAGCGCCATCGCGGCGAGCCACCCGCGTTCGAGCCGGTGCCCGCCGCCCCGGTGCCCGAGGCCGAGGGCAACGGCCGCGGCCGCAGCAGCGAGGGCACGATCCGTCCGGAGCGCTTCGCCCGGCTGGTCACCCTGGCATCTGTCCTCATCAGCGCCGGCCGCAAGAACGAGCGCCTGCGGGTGGACGAGGTGTGCGAGCAGCTGAAGATGTCGCCGCAGGAGCTGCGTGAGGACATCTCGGTGCTCAACGTCGTCAACTTCGGCGGCGGCGCCTACGTGATCTACGCCGAGGTGCTGCCAAGCGGCGAGATCGAGGTCGACCCCGAGCCGTACTCGGACACGTTCGACCGCCCGGCCCGGCTCCTGCCGATCGAGGCCAAGGCGCTGGTCGCGGCGATCGACCTGCTGAACCTCGCGCAGCCCGAGCTCGGGACCGCGCGCGAGAAGGTGGTGGCCGCGCTCGGCCACGACCCGGTCGAGGAGGGCCTGCAGATCACCTCGCCGACCGTGGTGGACGACGTGGCCCGGACGGTCGAGCGCGCGGTCCACGAGGGACGGCTGCTCGAGTTCACCTACTGGGACGAGCAGAAGTTCTCCCAGCGCCGGGTGGAACCGTACGCGCTGTTCAACGGCTGGCCGGACGCCTGGTGGTACGTCGCCGCGTTCGATCTCGACCGCGAGCTGCTGCGCCACTTCCGGCTCGACCGCATCAAGGACGTCATGGCGCTCGACGAGCGCTTCGAGCGCCGCGAGGACCTGGACCCGATCGCCGACATCGGCGGCTGGCCGCGGACCGGCACCGTCGAGGGCTCGCGCGTGGCGCACGTGTGGATCTCGCCCGAGCAGGCGCGCTGGGCGCGCGAGAAGCGCACGGTCGTCGCCGAGCTCGCCGACGGCGCCGTGGTCGTCGAGTACCGCTTCAAGGGCATCGACTACCTGGTCAAGGAGATCCTCAAGGAGGCGGGCGACGCCGCGGTGCTCGAGCCCGCCGACGCCCGCGAGGCGGTGCTGTCCGCCGCCGAGCGCCTGCTCGCGCCCAGCTCGTGAAGCGCGCACAGATCGCGATGGCGCCGGCCGAGGTCGCCGCGTTCCTCGAGGCCGAGCGAGTCGTGACGTGCGCGACGCTGGGGCGCGACGGCTGGCCGCATCTGATGCCGCTCTGGTACGTGCTACGCGGCGATGAGCTGTGGTCCTGGACCTACGCCAAGTCGCAGAAGGTCCGCAACCTCGAGCGCGACCCGCGCTGCACGCTGCAGGTCGAGGCCGGCGACAGCTACGACCAGCTGCGCGGCGTGATGCTCAAGGCCGAGGTGGTGCTGCACCGCGACCTCGAGACGGTCACGGCGCTCGGCGAGGAGATCGCCGTCCGCTACGGCGGCGCGGCACTGAACGATGACGCGCGGGCGTACGTCGCCAGGCAGGCGGCCAAGCGCGTCGGGCTCCAGTTCCAGGTGCGCGACAGCGCGACCTGGGACCACCGCAAGCTCTAGCGCGAGTCCAGCACGCGCTCGAACGCCCGCACCACGCGCGGGTCGAACTGCGTGCCGGCGCCGCGGCGCAGCTCGGCGCGCGCCTCGCTCGTGGTCAGCGCACGGCGGTACGGCCGGTCGGCGGTCATCGCCTCGTACGCGTCGGCGACGGCGAGGATGCGGCCCTCGAGGGGGATCGACTCGCCGGCCAGCGCGCGCGGGTAGCCCGTGCCGTCGATCCGCTCGTGATGCGAGAGGACCCAGCTCGCGACGTCGCGCAGGTTGGCGTGCTCGAGGATGCGGGCGCCGAGCTCGGGGTGGCGGCGGATCTCCTGCCACTCGTGCGCCTCGAGCCGGCCGGGCTTGAGGAGCACCGCGTCGGAGATGCCGAGCTTGCCGATGTCGTGCAGGACACCGGCCACGCGCACGCGCTCGATCTGGTCCGGCCGCAGGCCGAGGTGATGGGCGATCCGCTCGGCGTAGCGGCCGACGGTCTCGGAGTGGCGGGCGGTCGCCACGTCGCGCAGGTCGAGCGTCTCGGCCAGCAGCATGGCGGCGGCGAGCTGCTCGCCGGCGCGGTCGTCGGCCAGCGCGTCGAGCATCGCCAGCGTCTCGGAGTGGTGGACGACGCAGCGGTCGCGGCCGAGCCGCTTGGCGGCGTAGAGCGCGCGGTTGGCCGCGCGCACGAGCGACTCGGCGCCCTGGTCGCGCGAGCCGTCGGCGATGCCGACCGACACCGAGATCGGTACCGGGAAGTCCCGGAACGTGGCGGCGACCTCGCGGCGCAGGCGCTCGGCGACGGCCAGCGCCTCGCGCTCGCCGACGCCTGCGAGCACGAGCGCGAACTCCTCGCCGCCGAGGCGGACAGCCACGTCCTCGTCGCGCGTGCAGTCGCGCAGGAGGTCGGAGAACGTCCGCAGCACGTCGTCGCCCACCGGGTGGCCGAGCGTGTCGTTGACGCGCTTGAAGTGGTCGAGGTCGCAGATGACCAACGCGACCGGCTCGTCGGCGCGGCGCTCGAGTCCCTGCTCGAAGCCGCGGCGGTTGCGCAAACCGGTCAGCGGGTCGAGCTCGGCCAGCTCCTCCATGCGCTCCAGGTGGCGGGCCGCCTCGATCGCGCCGACGGCGTGGTTGGCGAACGCACGCAGCGCCCGCAGGTCGTCGACGCCGGGCAGCAGCAGGTCGACCGGGTCGTCCGCCCAGACGAAGCCGAGCAGCGCGCCGTCGCGGCTGCGCAGCGGCACCATCAGCCAGTGGTGGTCCCACGCCCGCGGGCCGCGGCCGTTGTGGTGTGACGCGTACACCGTCGGGATCCCGAGCTCCTCGGCCATCGCGCGGGCGGTCGGGCTGTCGATCAGCACGCAGCCCTCCTGCTCGAACTCGGGCACCATCATCAGCTCGAGTGCGGCGCCCGGGAACGGGCCGATGCCGTCGAGGTCCTCGAAGCCGACGCCGGCCGAGAGCGCGAGCCACCCGTCGTCCGCCTCGTCGAGGAACACCGCCGCCTTCTCGAAGCCGAGCGCGTCGCGGATGCCCTCGCAGACGACGCTGAGCATCTCCTTGCGCGAGCTACTGCGGGTCAGTTCGGACGAGGCGCGCAGCAGGTGCTCGACGGCGGCGCGGTGGCGGGCGGCCTCGGCGGCGAGCTGGGCGTGCTCGATCACCCCGGCGGCGATCGCGGCCACGGCCGACACGATCTCGAGCGTGCTGCGGGCGGGGCGGCGGCCGTCGATCGGGTCGTCGAGGGAGAGGAACGCGAGCGGCCGGCCGTCGGAGGCGGTGAGCGGGATCAGCAGCGCGTCGTTGGCGTGCCAGGCGTCGGGACCGGGCGGGCCCGAGGTCCCGGGCACGAACGTCATGCCGGTCTCGGTGAAGTCGAACTGGTCGTGCGGGACCAGGAAGGCGTCGTGGACCCGGAAGCGCTCCTCGAGCAGCCCGGCGAGCTCGGTGGGGTCCACGTGCGTGCCGAGCAGGATCTCGCGGGGCGCGCTGTCCTCGCCGGTGACCACCACGACCTCGTAGTCGTCCCACGCCGGCCGGTAGACGTTCACGACCACGGCGAGGAACCCGAGCGCCCGCCCGACGGTCTCGCCGATCTCCTCGAACAGGTGCTGCAGATCCGCGCGCGAGCGCACGACAGCAGCCACGTCCAGGAGGGCGCGGAGGCTCGACAGCGTTCCGGCATCGCCGGCAGGGGTCACTGGTGGTGCAGCCACCGTTGGTGGTGTATCGGCGGGAGCGACGGATTCCTCTAGGCTCCGCCGCCATGCAGGAGCTCAAGGGCCTGATCCTGTCCGGCGGTAAGGGCACGCGGCTGCGCCCGATCACGTTCACGTCGGCCAAGCAGCTGGTGCCGGTGGCCAACAAGCCGGTGCTGTTCTACGGGATCGAGGCGATGGCGGCCGCGGGCATCCGCGAGGTCGGCATCATCATCGCCCCGGAGACCGGCGACGAGATCCGCACGGCGGCCGGCGACGGCTCGCAGTTCGGCGTCTCGATCACCTACATCGTCCAGGACGAGCCGGCCGGCCTGGCGCACGCGGTGCTGACCGCGGAGCCGTTCCTCGGCGACTCCTCATTCGTGATGTACCTCGGCGACAACCTGCTCCAGGGCGGGATGGAGGAGCTCGTCGAGCAGTTCCGGAAGGGCTCGGCCGAGGCGCTGATCCTGCTCACGCCGGTGCCCGATCCGCAGAACTTCGGCGTCGCCGAGCTCGGCGACCAGGGCAACGTGATCCGGCTCGTCGAGAAGCCGCCCGAGCCGGCCACCGACCTCGCGCTGGTCGGCGTCTACATGTTCACCCCGCAGATCCACGACGCCGCCCGCGCGATCAAGCCGTCGGGCCGCGGCGAGCTCGAGATCACCGACGCGATCCAGTGGCTGGTCGACGGCGGCCGGCGCGTCGAGCCGCACATCGTGCGCGGGTGGTGGAAGGACACCGGGCGCCTCGACGACATGCTCGAGGCCAACCGCCTGATCCTCGAGACCGTCGTGCGGCGGATCGACTGCGACGTGATCGAGGACACGCAGATCGAGGGCCGCGTGGTGGTCGAGGCGGGCGCGCGTGCTCGAGCGGGCGATGATCCGCGGCCCGGCGGTGATCGGGGCGGGCGCCGTGGTGCGCGACGCCTACATCGGCCCGTACACGGCGATCGGCCGCCACTGCGTGATCGAGCGCTCGGAGGTGGAGCACTCGATCCTGCTCGAGGGCTCGTCGGTGCGCGGGCTCGACGGGCGCATGGAGTCGTCGCTGCTCGGCCGCGACGTCGCGATCTCGCGCGGCGACCGCCAGCCGCGGGCCTATCGCTTCATGGTCGGCGACAAGTCCGAGATCGGCATCCTGTAGGCGCCCTGCCAGGACGAACCCCGGGCTTGTAGGGAGGCGGGTTCGGGCCGCGGCACAGGTCCTTGGCGAGTTGACCACACCACAGGTGGTCAAGTCGCCAGACGCCAGCGCCTGGCGCTTTGGGGTCGATATGCGACCCAAAACCGCCAAGGGACCGCCGACGACGCCGGCGCCCCCACTTCCCTACCCAGCCGCAGTTCGCTCGCGCAAACGCAACGCCGGAAGGAGCTCCGCGACGTCGGCGACCCACGAGATCGGCGTCGAGCTCAGCGGCGTCGTGGGTCGTCGTGACCGCCCAGACGGCGCCCACGCCGGCGGCACGGGCGGCAGCGATCCCGGCCGGAGCGTCCTCGATGACGAGGCAGTCGCCCGGCCGCACGCCGAGCGCCTCGGCGCCCGCGAGGTAGGGATCGGGGAACGGCTTGCCGCGCGGCGTCAGGTCCGCGGTGATCAGCACGGCCGGCGGCGTCAGGCCTGAGGCCCCGAACCGCGCCGCGGCCAGCGGCGGCGTGCACGAGGTCACGACCGCGAGCGGTGACACCGTGGCCAGCAGCTCGGCAGCGCCGGGGAGGGCCGTCCCGCCGCTCGCCGCGTGCACCTCGTCGACGCGGGCCGCCTCGGCGTCAGCGTCGAGATGCGGCGCGACCCGCGCGATCACCTGGCGGCCGGGCACGCCGTGCGAGGCGCGGCCGACGTCGTCCGGATCGAGGCCCTGCGAGACGGCCCACTCGCGCCAGATGCGCTCGACGTCGGCGCCGCTGTCGACGAGCACGCCGTCGAGGTCCGAGAGCACGGCGGCGAACGTCATGCCGCCTCGGGCTGCGCGGACGCGGCCTGCGCGCGCGCCCTCCTCGGCGGCGGCCGCGCGGTTGCCGAGCAGCGTCACCGCCGCGGCGGCCACGCACAGGGTCCCGAGCGCAGCGGGCAGCGTGATCGCGTCGGCGAGCACGCCGATCAGCGGCGGGCCGACGATGAAGCCGGTGTAGCCGACGGTGAAGACCGCGGCGAGCGACGGGCCGGCGGGCGGGACCCGGCCGGCCGCGCTGAACAGCAGGGGGACTGCGTTGGCGATGCCGACGCCGATCAGCGCGAAGCCGATGACGGCTACCACGGGCTCGCCGATCAGCAGCACGCTCGCGAGCGCGACGGTGACCAGTGCCATGCCGCTCGTCAGCAGCCGGCCGGCGCCCATCCGGCGGTTGATCTCGTCACCGGTGATGCGGGCCAGCGCCATGCCGAGCGAGAAGCCGGCGAAGCCGGTGGCGGCGGCCGAGTCGCTCGCGCCGAGGTCGTTCTTGAGGTAGATGCCGCTCCAGTCGCCCATCGCGCCCTCGGTGACCATCACCAGGAAGCAGAGGGCGCCGATCAGGAGCACGCCGCGCGACGGCAGCGCGAAGCCGCTCGACCCGTGCTCGGAGTGCGCCGAGGCGGTCCCGAGCCGCGTCGTGATCGCCACCGCCAGCACCCAGAGGACGGCCGACGCGATGACGGCCTCGGCGCGCGGGTCGAAGCCCAGCGCGATGGCCAGGGCCACGCCGCCGGCGCCGGCCAGGCCGCCGAAGCTCCAGCCGGCGTGCAGCGAGGACATGATCGGCTTGTGGATCGCCTTCTCGACGGCGACGCCGTGGGCGTTCATCGACACGTCCATCGCCCCGTTGGCCGCGCCGAACACGACCAGCGCGAGACCCAGCAGCACCGGCGTCGGCGCCAACACCGGGAGCGCCAGCAGCGGCAGGTAGAGCAGGGCGGCGGTGCGCGTGACGACGGCGCTCGACCGGCGGTCGAGCAGCTGGCCGGTGAGCGGCATCGCGATCAGCGCGCCGGTCGCCATGCACAGCAGCGCGAGGCCGATCGTCGCCTTCGAGATGTCGAGCCGCTCCTGCACGAACGGGATCTGCGCGACCCAGGTGCCGATCATGGCGCCGTTCAGGAAGAAGCAGCCGAACGTGGCCCAGCGCGGCGTCACGCGTGCACCACGCTGAGACCGGCGGCCGCGTAGTCGGCGGTCAGCTCCTCGCCGGCGTCGGTGACCAGGTGGGTCACGTCGGCGAGCGGGGCGACCACCCACGGGGCGGCGGTGTGCAGCTTGTCGGCGGTGGCGAGCGCGATCACCTCGGCCGCGGACTCAAGCATGGCCCGCTTGACGTGTGCCTCGTCGTGCTCGGTCGTGGTCACGCCCACCTCGGGGTGCAGGCTGCAGATGCCGAGCACGCAGGCGTCCGCGTTCACGCGCCGCAGCGCGTCGATCGTCTCCGGGCCCACGGCGACCTGCGCCTCCTTGAGCAGCCGGCCGCCGAGCAGGACGACCTCGGCGGATGGATGCTCGGCGAGCGCGGCGGCGACCGGCGGGGAGTTGGTGAGCACGGTGCACGTGCGATGCGGTGGAAGCCGGCGCGCGAGCTCGAGCGACGTCGTGCCGCCGTCGAGCACGATGACCTCGGCGCCCTCCAGCAAGCGGCAGCGCAGCCTGCGCGAGATGCGCCTTGGCCTCCGGGCCGACCCGCAGCCGCTGGGCGAAGCTCGGTACGCCCGGCGCGGGCGGCAGCGCGCCGCCGTGCACCCGCTGCACGAAGCCGCCGGCGGCCAGCTCGCGCAGGTCACGGCGTACCGTGTCCTCCGACACTCCGAGCTCGTCCACGAGCTCGGAGGCGACGACCTTCCCTTCGCGAGCGAGCCGAACGAGGATCTCCTGGCGGCGTTCGGCGGTCAGCACGCTGCGGGTTATAGCACGAAGCTGCCGGTTTGTGCCGGTTTCTACACGGCGAGCTTCTGCTGCTGGCGCTCCGGCGTGATCTCGACCACGTTCCACGCCAGCCGGACCCGGCGCATCCCGCGGATCAGCCAGCCGGTCGGGTCGACCTCCCACCAGCGCAGGCCGTGCCGCGCCGAGCGCGGGAACGCGTGGTGGTTGTGGTGCCAGCTCTCGCCGAACGACAGCAGTGACAGCCAGAACACGTTCGTCGAGTGGTCGTCGACCGCGAAGCGCCGCGAGCCGAAGAAGTGGCAGACCGAGTTGATCGACCACGTGACGTGGTGCAGCGCGAAGATCCGCACCGGCCCGCCCCACAGCGCGGCCTTTGCGGCACCCGCGAGCGTGGGCTCGAGCAGGTAGCCGATGCCGGCCGGCACGAGCAGGCCCATCAGCACCCAGGCGCCGAACGTGCGGTGGATGAACCGCATCCCGCGGTCCTCGTAGAGATCACGGGCGTAGCGGGCGTGCTCGGACGTGCCGGACTCTTGGAACAGCCAGCCCATGTGCGCGTACCAGAGCCCCGAGACAGCGCCCTTGATGCCGCTGCCGTGACCGTGCGGCGTGTGCGGATCACCGTCCTTGTCGGTGTGCGCGTGGTGCTTGCGGTGATCGGCCACCCAGGACATCACCGGCCCCTGGACCGCCACCGAGCCCAGGATCGCCAGCGTGTACTCGACCGGCTTGAAGGTCTGGAACGAGCGGTGGGTCAGCAGCCGGTGGAAGCCGAGCGTCACGCCGTAGCCGCTGATCACGTACATGATCGCCATCACCGCCAGGTCGCTCCAGTCGACGAGCGTGTTCCAGAGCAGGACCACGGCGAGCACGAAGCCGAGGAACGGCAACATCACCCCGGCGAGGTTGAACCAGCGGTGCAGCGCAGACATGGTTGAGTCCTACCCGCAGCGAGAGGGCGGTTCTCGGCACTTCGGCATGGTTGCGCGGGTCGTCTGCTGTAGCCTCGTGACAAATGGTGACGCCGTCGGCCCGAACCACGTTCGCCGCCGTGCCACCGGAGGCGGCCGAGGTCCTGCGCCCGGCCCTTCCCGGCCTGGCCGACGAGATGATCGAGGCGATCGCCGTCGAGGTCCCGGACTACGCGCGCGCCATGGAAGGGACGTTCGGGCAGATGGTGCGGCTGGGCGTCGAGGTCGCGCTCGGGCGCTTCATGGACATGGTCGCCGACCCGAAGGCCGACGTGACGCGGGCCCGCGACACGTACGTGAACCTCGGCCGCGGCGAGTTCCATGCCGGCCGCAGTCTCGATGCGCTGCTCGCCGCCTACCGCGTCGGCGCACGGCTCGCCTGGCGCCGCTTCGTCGAGGCCGGCACCGCCGCCGACCTGCCGCCCGAGGCGCTCTACTCGGTTGGCGAGGCGATGTTCGCCTACATCGACGAGATCTCCGCCGAGTCGGCGGACGGCTACGCCGAAGAGCAGTCCGCGGCGGCGGGCGAGAGCCAGCGCCGGCGCCGGCGACTGGTCCGCCTGCTCGCGCAGGAGCCGCCGCCGGGCCCCGAGGCGATCCGCACCGCCGCGCAGGCCGCGGCCTGGCCGATGCCCAGGCGCGTCGCCGTCCTGGTGGCGGGTGACACGACGGAGGGCGGCATCCCGTCGCCGGACGCCCGCGACGGCGAGCCGGTCCCGGGCGAGGAGATCGTCGAGTCGGCCGCGACGCGGCTCGCGCGCCACGTCGGGGCCGGAGCGCTCGGCGGCGCCGCCGGCGGGCTCGCCTGCGTGTTCGTGCCGGACCCCGACGCCCCCGGTCGCCGCCGCCAGATCGTGGCCGCGCTCACCGACGAGGAGATCGTCAGCCTCGGCCCGAGCGTGCCCTGCCCCGACGCCGCCGCCAGCCTGCACCGCGCCGCCGCCGCCTATCGCCTCGCCGCCTCCGGGGTCATCGCGAGCGGCTTCGTGGTCGCCGAGGATCACCTGGCGACGCTGCTGCTGGCCTCCGACTCCGCGCTGGCCACCGACCTCGCCGCCTCGCGGCTGGCGCCGCTCGCGGCGCTCGGCGACGGCCCGCGCGCTCGGCTCACCGAGACGCTGCGGGCCTGGCTCGACCGGCCCGGCCAGGTGCAGGCCGTCGCCGCCGAGCTCGACGTGCACCCGCAGACCGTCCGCTACCGCCTCCGCCAGCTGCGCGAGCTGTTCGGCGCGCGCCTGGACGACCCGGACGCGCGCTTCGAGCTTGCCCTCGCCCTTCGGGTGGGATGACGCGACGGATCATGCCCGGTGCGCTACACATGTGGCCATGCGCCTCCTCGTGACGGGGGCCGCGGGCATGCTCGGCCGCGATGTCGTGGCCGCAGCGACGGACGCCGGCCACGAGGTCAGCGCCCTTGCCCGGGCCGACCTCGACATCGCCGACGCCGCTGCCGTGCGGTCCGCCGTGACCGGCGCGGAGCCGGACGCGGTGGTCAACTGCGCCGCCTGGACCGACGTCGACGGCGCCGAGACGGCGGAGGCCGAGGCGACCGCGGTCAACGGCGCCGGCGCGGGGAACCTCGCGCACGCATGCGCCGCCGCCGGCGCGCTGCTCGTGCACGTGTCGAGCGACTACGTGTTCGACGGCCGGTCACAGGAGCCGTACCGCGAGGACGCGCCGACCGCGCCGCAGGGCGCCTACGGGCGCTCGAAGCTGGCCGGTGAGCGTGCCGTCGAGGCCGCGGGCGGCCGCAGCGCGATCGTGCGCTCGGCGTGGGTGTTCGGCCCGCACGGAACGAACTTCGTCGACACCATGCGGCGCCTCGGCGCCGAACGCGACGAGCTCGCGGTCGTCGACGACCAGGTCGGCTGTCCGACCTACACGGGCCATCTGGCGCCCGCGCTGCTCCGGATCGCCGAGAGCGGCGCCACCGGCTACATGCACGCGGCCGGCGGCGGGAACTGCTCGTGGTTCGACCTCGCCGTGGCGACGTTCGAGGAGACCGGCCTGGAGTGCCACGTGCGGCCCCAGAGCACGGCCGACCTCGGGCGCCCCGCGCCCCGCCCGGCGTTCTCCGTCCTGACCAGCACGCGGGCCGACGTCCCCGTGCTCCCGCACTGGCGCGAGGGGCTGCGCGCACACCTGAACCGAGTGGAGGTAGCGGCGTGAGGCTGCTCGTCTGTGGCGGAGCCGGTTTCATCGGCTCGAACTTCGTGCGCCTGCGGCTCGCCGGCGGCGACGAGATCACGGTCCTCGACAAGCTGACCTACGCCGGGCGGCGGGAGAACCTCGAGGACCTCGACGTCCGGCTCGTCGTCGGCGGCATCGAGGATGCGGCTGCGGTCGCCGACGCGCTCGAGGACTGCGACGCGATCGTCAACTTCGCCGCCGAGACGCACGTCGACCGTTCGATCGCCGAGCCCGACGCGTTCGTCACCACCCACGCGCTCGGCACCTACACCCTGCTCGAGGCCGCCCGCGAGCGTTCGCTCCGCTACGTGCAGGTGTCAACCGACGAGGTCTACGGCTCGATCGAGACCGGCTCGTTCACCGAGGAGTCGCCGCTGCAGCCGTCGTCGCCGTACTCGGCCACGAAGGCGGGCGCCGACCTGCTGGTCGCCTCCTACCACCACACGTTCGGCCTCGAGGCGCTGATCTGCCGCGGCTCGAACAACTACGGGCCGTACCAGTACCCGGAGAAGCTGATCCCGCTGATGGTGCTCAACGCCATGCACGGCGACAAGCTGCCGGTCTACGGCGACGGGATGCAGGTGCGCAACTGGATCTACGTCGAGGACTTCGGGCGCGGCATCGGCACGGTGCTCGAGCGCGGCGAGCCGGGCGAGGTCTACAACGTCGGCGGCCCGGACGAGGCGCCGAACATCGAGGTGGTCAAGAAGATCATCGAGTACGCGGGCGCCGACGACTCACTGATCGAGTACGTCACCGACCGCCCGGGCCACGACCGCCGCTACTCGCTCGGCTCCGAGAAGGCGCGCGGGCTCGGCTGGGAGGCGCAGGTGCGCTTCTCCGAGGGCCTGGAGCGCACCGTCGACTGGTACCGCGAGAACCGTGCGTGGTGGGAGCCGATCCGGTCCGGCGACTACCGGGCGTACTACGAGCGGCAGTACGGGCGCGCGCTCGGCTAGCCGCTGAGAGCGGTCGCGCGCCACTGGCCCTTCTCGCGCGCGAACTGCATCTCCTCGGTGGGCCCCTCGGACCCGCGCCGCACCGTGGCGGTCGCGGTGTCGCCGTTGACGGTCACCTTCGTCACGTCGAGATCGAAGTCGTTGGCGTCCTCGATCGCCTTCTTCATCTCGGTGGCGCAGTCGGTCCCGGCGGAGTCGAGATCGCTGACGACCTTCGCCGACAGGATGTCCGAGCAGATGTCGTCGGGCTTGTTGCGCTTGCCCGCGCTCTCGAGGTCCTCGATCTTCTGAGCGACGGCCTTCTCGTCCGGGTCGCTGAAATTGTCGACGGACGACGACTGGGAGGTGGTGCCGCACCCGGCGAGGGCGAGCACCAGGACGGCGAAGGGCACGGCGCGTTTCATCGGCGGTAGTGATCCTAGTGACGGGTTACGATCCCAGGCGCGGTGCAGGAACGTGCGACGGTACCCCGCGGGCGACACGCCCCTCCTCTCGAGGTCCGCCAGGACCGTCAGCGCGAGCGCCTGTTCGCCGCCGCGGCCACCGTCTTCGCCCGCGGCGGGTACGCCGACGCGTCGGCCGAGGCGATCGCCCGCGAGGCGGGCATGTCGAAGGCGACGTTCTACGAGCACTTCAACAACAAGGAGGACTGCATCGTCGCCCTGTTCGACGCGGCGACCGGGCTCCTCCTGCACAACATGCGCGAGGCGGTGGCCAAGCACGCCGACGCCGAGCCGCAGACCCGGGTGCGGACGACGCTCGAGGCGTTCCTCGGGACGCTGGCGCGGTTCCCCGACGAGTCGCAGACGCTGCTCGTGGAGATCGTCGGCGCCGGCCCGCGCGCGATGGAGCGGCGCGACCGGGCGCTCGACACGATCGCCACCTACGTCGAGGAGCTCAACCGCGAGGACGCCGAGCGCGGCCGCTCGCCGCGGCTGGCCTCCCCGCTCGACGCGTATGCGATCACCGGCGCCGTCGTCGAGCTCGCGTCGCGGCAGATCCGCACCGGCGTGCCGGACGACATCCGCGAGCTCGAGCCGATCGTCGAGCGCCTGATCCTCGGGCTGCTCGCCGCCGGCGAGCGCCCGTGACGACGCTCGCGGCGCTCGCGCAGGAGATCGCCGACTGCCGCCGCTGTCCGCGGCTCGTCGAGTGGCGCGAGCAGGTGGCGCGCGAGAAGCGCGCGGCGTTCCGCGACTGGGAGTACTGGGGCCGGCCGGTCCCGGGGTTCGGCGATCCGCGGGCGCGGGTGGTGCTGCTCGGGCTCGCGCCGGCGGCCCACGGCGCGAACCGCACCGGGCGGATGTTCACCGGCGACCGGTCGGGTGACTTCCTCTACGCCGCGTTGCACGCCACCGGGTTCGCCAACCAGCCGACGTCCGAGCACCGCGACGACGGCCTCGAGCTGACCGACTGCTTCATCACGGCCTCGGTGCGCTGCGCGCCGCCGGCCAACAAGCCGCTGCCGTCCGAGCGCGACAACTGCCGCCCGTGGCTCGACGCCGAGCTCGAGCAGCTCGACCGGGCGCGCGTGATCGTCTGCCTCGGCAAGTTCGCCTGGGACGTGATCGCGCCGCGGCCGCTGCCGAAGTTCGGCCACGGCGCCGAGGCTCACACCGACCGCTACACGCTGCTCGGCTGCTTTCACCCGAGCCAGCAGAACACCTTCACCGGCAAGCTGACCGCGCCGATGCTCGAGGCCGTGCTGCGGCGGGCGCGCGAGCTTGCCGGAGCGTCATGAAGCGGTACGCCGCGGTCCTTCGCGTGCCGTACGTGACGCCGCTGATCGCCGCGACGCTGCTCGCGCGGTTCCCGATCGGCATCAATGCGCTGGCCATCGTGCTGTACCTGCGGGCCGAGCGCGGGTCGTTCGCGGTGGCCGGGGCGGTCGCCGGTGCGCTGGCGGCGGGCAGCGGCATCGGCGCGCCGGTGCAGGGCCGGCTGGTCGACGCGTTCGGCCAGCGCCGCGTGCTCCCGCCGCTCGGGTTCATCCACGCCGCCGCGCTCGGGGCGATCGTCGCGACCGCGGAGGCGGGCGCGCCGACGGTGGTGCTGATCGCGCTCGGCGTGCTGGCCGGCTTCGCGATCCCGCCCACGTCGTCGGTGCTGCGCTCGATGTGGCCGAATCTGCTGCGCGAGCGGCAGGAGCTGATCCCGGCCGCCTACGCGCTCGACTCGGTGCTGATCGAGCTGATCTTCGTGCTCGGGCCGCTGCTCACCGCCGCGATCGCGACGCTGCTCTCGCCGCCCGCCGCGCTGATCGTCTCGGCGGTCAGCGTGATCGTCGGGACGCTGATGTTCACGGCGCTCCCGCCGTCGCGCGCGCTGAAGCCGGATCGCAACCGCCCGCGTGCCGGGCTGCTCGGGGCGCTCGCATCGCCGGGCGTCCGGACGCTCGTGCTGACGTCGCTACCCGCCGGTGTGGGGATCGGGATCTGCGAGGTCACGCTGCCGGCGTTCAGCCACGAGATGGGCGCGGCCGCCACGGCCGGCGTGCTGCTGGCGCTGTGGTCGGTCGGCAGCGCGTGTGGTGGCCTGTTCTACGGAGCGTTGCACCACCGTCCGCCGCTGCAGCGGGTGCACCTGTTCGTGACCGCAGCGCTGCCGGTCAGCCTGCTGCCGATGGCCGCCGCGCCGTCGGTGCCCGTGATGGCGCTGCTTGTCATCCCCTGCGGGATGTTCGTGGCGCCGCTGCTGGCGACGCGCAACGAGCTGATCGGGTGGGTTGCGCCCGCGGGCTCGCTCACCGAGGCGTACACGTGGCCGGTGACCGCGTTCGTCGGCGGGATCGCGATCGGCTCGGCCGTGGCCGGCACGCTCGTCGAGGAGGCGAGCTGGCGCACGGCGTTCGTGGTCGCCGGCGCGGTGGCCGCAGTCGGGACGGTCGTGGCGGTCGCGCGCCGGCGGACGGTGGTTCAGGCCGCGGTCGGCACGAGCTGATCGCCCCAGCGGAGGGCGTCGGCATACGCGTTCGCCAGCACCTCGGCGTCCACGCTGCGGGCCGCCTCGTCGAACGCCCCGCGCTCGTAGGCGAGCGTCGCGCGCAGCACGCGGCCCTCGGGACCCTCGCGGTTCACGAGGGCGTCGGTGAGGCGGTCGTCGAAGGTCAGCTCGCTCACCAGCTCGTCCATCTGGCGGCCGGTCATCGCGTCGAGCAGCGAGAACAGGCCGGCGGTGAACGCGCGGTCGGCGGTCGCGTTCATCGACGGCGCCAGCAGCTCGTTCATGCGGGCGCGCTGGAGGGCGAGGCTGAGCAGGTGGTGGGGTGCGTCGCGGATGCCGCTGAGCGCGAGCAGCATGCCCCAGCGGCGGATGGCGACGGCGCCGATCATCGTCAGTGCGTGGCGCAACGAGGAGATCGGGCGCAGCGGTGAGATGTGCGCGGAGTTGGCGTACCGCAGGAGCTTGTGGCTGAGGCCGGCGTCGCGCCTGACGATCTGCTCGAGCTCCTCGAAGGTGGTGTTGGCGTCGGTCTGCGCGAGCGCGACGAGCGTGCCGAGCTCGCGGGTCGGCGTCGCGGACGTCTGGCTCAGCTCGGGCAGCGCGAAGAAGTAGCCCTGGTAGGCGTCGAACTCGAGCTCGCGGGCGAGCTCGTACTCCTCGGCGGTCTCGATCCGCTCGGCGATCAGCCGCAGGCCGCGCGGCTCGATCTTGCGCAGCTCGGACTCGATCTCTGCGGGAGTGAGGTCCTGGACGTTGAGCTTGACGATCCCCGCCAGGTCGAGCAGCGGCTCGAGCCGGTGCGCGTGGCGGTAGCCGTCGAGCGCGAGCGTGAAGCCCGCGTCGACCGCCTCCTTGAGCGCGGCGACCAGCTCGGCGTCGACGACCTGGTCCTCGACCAGCTCGAGGACGGTCCGCTCGGGCGCGAGCGGGAGCGGGCGCATCGAGAGCATGAAGTCGCGCGTGACGTTGATGTGCGCAGGGCGGTCGCCCACGAGCGCGTCGAGCCCGAGGTCGGAGAACGCCCCGGCCACCACGCCGGCGGTCATGGCGTCGGGCGCCACGGGGCCGACGGCGCCGTGCAGCGGGCGGTAGAGCAGCTCGTAGGCCACGACGTCCCAGCCCGGATCGAAGATCGGCTGGCGGGCGACGATCACGCCGGCAGCCGGCACGTCGGTGTCTGGGTGGTCGAGAACGGTCATCTCCTCTGGTCGTGCGAATCGGCGCGAGCGCTCGATACTTGAACTGAGTGGACGCCCCCGATCGACGCAAACGCAGCCGGCGCGGCCGGGTGGTCGACGCCCTGGTTTTCGGCCTGTTGCTCGGCGGGGCGGCGGGCGCGGTGTTGGGCGGCGTGCCGGGCGCGCTGATCGGAGCCGCTCTGTACACCCCGATCGAGGTCGTCAGTTCGCTGACGCGCGGTCCTGGTGCACCGGCGCCGCTGTGGGGACGGATCGCCGCGAGCGCGCTGTTCATGGCCCTGTTCGGGTGGCTGGTCGGTTTCGTCGCCGGCCCGCTGGTCACCGGCATCGTGAGCGGCGCGCTGCTCGGCGCGCTCGGCCTGCGGCCGCTGAAGCTGGCGTTGGGCGTGGCCGTCGGCGCAGCCGCCGGGGCGCTGCTCGCGGAGCCCGCGGTCGTCGGCGCCGTTGTCGCCGTGGCGTACCGCACGCTCGCGGCGCTGCTGTGGCGCGGCCGGCCGCTCGTGCGGATCATGGCCGAGGAGGTCCCGGCCGCCGAGCTGCGCTACGTCGTGCCGTTCGAGGCGCGATCGCGGTACGTGGGCGCCGACTACGTCGAGCAGCTCGCGCACGTGCGCGGCGGGACGTTCCGGCGCAACCCGCCCGACGTCGGGATCCTCGCGTCGCTCGACAGCCTCGAAGGTCCGGAGTTCGCGCCGAACCTGGTGCACCCGCTGATCCGCGAGTTCTACGAGCACACGAGCCGCTTCAAGCTCTCGATCGTGCCCGAGTGGCGGGCGTGGATGAAGCCGGGCTACGAGCTGTTCAAGCGGGTCGTAGCGCAGCCGCTCGGCCAGGCCACGATCCCCTCGAACATCGAGGAGGCCCAGCGCGGCATGGTCAGCACGATCGACACGATCGACCTCGACGGCGACGAGGTGATCGACATCCGCGGCTGGATCCGCACGTTCGCCGACACGGGCAAGCCGATCTACGTCGGCATCTACACGAGCTTCCGGCACGACGGCCGCGGCTACGTGAGCGTCGGCTTCCCGATCCCGGGCTCGAACTTCACCGCCACGCTCGAGCCGCGCAACGTGGACGGCGACGGGCTACTGCTCACCTCGCGCTCGGACCTCCCGTTCCCGGGCCACTACCTGAGCGCGGTCGCCGGCGACCGTGACGCGCTGACCACGATCAAGCTCCTGTCCTTCAACGAGCAGATCCACGTGTTCGTCGTCGATGGCGAGCTGCGGACCGAGCACAGCTTCTCGCTGGCCGGGCAGCGGTTCCTCACGCTGCACTACGAGATCGAGCGCCTCGGCTAGCGTGTCGACGATGTCGATCGTGATCGTGGGTGCCGGGCCGAATCTCGGCATGGCCGTGGCTCGGCGGTTCGGGCGGGAGGGCTTCGCGGTAGGGCTTGTCTCGCGGAACCAGGACAAGCTCGACGGCCTCGCCGCCGAGCTGGAGTCGGAGGGCGTGCAGGCGGCCGGGGCGGCCGCGGACATTCGCGACAGCGACGCGCTGGCCGCGGCGATCCGCTCGCTGGCGGAGCGGCTGGGCGAGGTGGAGGTGCTCGAGTACTCGCCGCTGCCGGCCCGCGAGTTCATGAAGCCGATCCTCGAGACGACCGTGGAGGACGTGCGCGGGCCGCTCGAGTTCAGCGTGCTCGGCGCGGTGGCCGCGACGCATGCGGTGCTCGGGCCGATGCGCGACGCCGGGCGGGGCACGATCCTGTTCACGACCGGCGGCGCGGCGATCAACCCGTACCCGCTCCGGGCCGGAGTCGGGGTCTCGTTCGCGGGCGAGGTCGCCTGGGCGCGGATGCTCCACGACGAGCTGGCCGACCAGGGCATCCATGTCGCGCACACGGCGATCGCCGGGAGCATCGCGCCCGGTGGCGACAACGAGCCGGAGGACATCGCCGACGTGCTGTGGTCGCACCACGTCGAGCGCGGGTCGTTCCAGACCCGGATCGGCATCCCGGACTAGGCGGCTCACTGCCCCGGCGATGCCATCCAACGAGCCGGGCGTAGCCTTCGTAGCCGATGAACCGCCCGCTGTTCGCCCGCATCCAAGCCCGCGCCAGCGCCGTCGAGGAGCGCAAGGGCGGCGCCGCGCGGCGCCGGCAGCTGCTGGCCGGGCTCGCCGGCCGGGTCGTCGAGGTCGGCGCCGGCAGCGGCGTGTCGTTTGCGCACTACCCGGCCGCCGTGACCGAGCTGATCGCGGTCGAGCCCGAGCCGCACCTGCGCGAGCTGGCGCAGGCCGCGGCAGCGTCGGCGCCCGTGCCGGTGACCGTCGTCGACGGCACGGCCGAGAAGCTGCCGCTCGGCGACGCGTCGGTGGACGCCGCGGTGCTCGCGGGCGTCCTGTGCAGCGTCGACGACCCCGCGCGCGTGCTCGGCGAGCTGGCGCGCGTGGTCCGGCCCGGCGGCGAGCTGCGCTTCTTCGAGCACGTCGCGGCGCGCAACGCCCGCCTCGGCGGGCTGCAGCGCGCGCTCGACGCCACGTTCTGGCCGCGGCTGTTCGGCGGCTGCCACACGCACCGCGACACGGCGGCGGCGCTCGCCGGCTCAGCGTTCACCGTCGATGCCCTGGAGCGCTTCTCGTTCCGGCCCACGGCGCTGAGCATCCCGGTCGCGCCGCGCATACTCGGTCGCGCCAAGCGGCAGTGAGGGTGTGGGGAGCACTACTGGAAAGCGCTGCACCCGCCGTACCCTGTGATGAGTGCCGCTCTCTGCCTTTACGCCTCAGGTCCGGGAGTGGTTCGGGCGGGCGTTCGATGCGCCGACGCCGGCGCAGGCGCAGGCCTGGCCGGCGATCGCCACGGGCGAGCACACCCTGATCAGCGCGCCGACCGGCTCGGGCAAGACGCTCGCGGCGTTCCTGTGGGCGCTCGACCGGCTCGTCGCCGAGCCGACCGCGGACCGCACCCGGCTCGTCTACGTCTCGCCGCTCAAGGCGCTCTCCTACGACGTGGAGAAGAACCTGCGCGCTCCGCTGCGCGGCATCGGCGCCGACGTCAAGGTCGCCATCCGCACCGGCGACACGCCGCAGCGCGAGCGCCAGGCGATGATCCGCAAGCCGCCGGACATCCTCATCACGACGCCCGAGTCGCTGTACCTGATGCTCACCAGCCAGGCGGCGAAGATCTTCGACGGTACCGAGCAGGTGATCGTGGACGAGATCCACGCCGTCGCGCAGACAAAGCGCGGCGCGCACCTGGCGCTCACGCTCGAGCGGCTGGCCGAGGCGGCCGGCCGTGACGTGCAGCGCATCGGCCTGTCGGCGACGCAGAACCCGCTCGACGAGGTCGGCCGCTTCCTGGTCGGCCCCAAGCGCGAGTGCACCGTGGTCGATACCGGGGTGCGCAAGCCGCTCGACCTCAAGATCCACGTGCCCGTCGAGTCGATGGTCGAGCCCGGCGACACCGGCACGGAGCTCGACCCGTTCGAGGGCACCGGCCAGGAGGCGACCCGCAAGTCGATCTGGCCCGCGATCTACCCCAAGCTGCTCGAGCTGGTGCGCGAGCACCGCTCGACGCTGATCTTCGTCAACAACCGCCGCGGCGCCGAGCGGCTCGCCCTGCGCCTCAACGAGCTTGCGGAGGAGCCGATCGCCCGTGCCCACCATGGCTCGCTCGCACGGGAGGAGCGCCTGCTGGTCGAGGACCAGCTCAAGGCCGGCGAGCTGCCCTGCCTGGTCGCGACTTCCAGCCTCGAGCTCGGCATCGACATGGGCGCCATCGACCTCGTGCTTCAGGTCGAGTCGCCGAAGTCGGTCACCGCTGGGCTGCAGCGCATCGGCCGCGCCGGCCACAACGTCGGTGACACGTCGAAGGGCCGCATCTTCCCGAAGTTCCGCGCCGACCTGGTCGAGTGCGCGGTGGTCGCCCAGCGGATGCGCGAGGGCAAGATCGAGACGACCGTCGTGCCGCGCAACCCGCTCGACGTGCTCGCGCAGCAGATCGTCGCCATCGCCGCGCAGGCGGGGGACGACGGCTACAGCGTCGACGAGCTGCACGCACTTGTCACGCGCACGTACACCTACGCCGAGCTGAGCCGCGCCCAGCTCGAGAACGTGCTCGACATGCTCGACGGCCGCTATCCGAGCGAGGAGTTCGGCGAGCTGCGGGCGCGCATCGTCTGGGACCGCGTGGCCGGCACGATCCGCGCCCGCCGCGGCGCCCGCGCGCTGGCCATCACGAACGCCGGGACGATCCCGGATCGAGGGCTGTTCAGCGTCAACCTGCCCGACGGCCGCCGCGTCGGCGAGCTCGACGAGGAGATGGTCTACGAGGCCCGGCCGGGCCAGACGTTCCTGCTCGGCGCGTCGAGCTGGCGGATCGAGGACATCACGCGCGACCGCGTGATCGTCACGCCCGCTCCCGGCGTGCCCGCCGCCGTGCCGTTCTGGAAGGGCGACGGGCTCGGCCGGCCGCGTGAGCTCGGCGAGGCGATCGGCGCCTTCGCCCGCTGGGCCGTCGACCAGGACCCGAAGACGCTCGAGACCGAGTTCCACCTCGACGACCTGGCCGCCGGCAACCTCGTCGAGTTCCTCCGCGAGCAGCAGAGCGCCACCCGCGTCGTGCCGAGCGACCGCACGGTCGTCGTCGAGCGCTTCCGCGACGAGATCGGCGACTGGCGGCTGTGCATCCTCTCCCCGTTCGGCGGCCGCGTGCACGCCGCGTGGGGCCTCGCGTTGTCCGCCCGCATCCGCGAGCAGTACGGCTTGGAGTCGGACGCCATCTGGTCCGACGACGGGATCATCGTCCACCTGCCCGATGCCGACGAGCCGCCCGGGGCCGACCTTGTGCTGGTCGAGCCCGACGAGCTCGAGGACCTCGTCGTCGGCGAGCTCGGCGGCTCGGCCCTGTTCGGGTCACGGTTCCGCGAGAACGCCGGGCGGGCGCTGCTGATCCCGCGCGCCTACCCCGGCCGCCGCACACCGCTGTGGCAGCAACGCCTCAAGAGCCAGTCGCTGCTCGAGGTGGCCAAGCGCTACGCCCAGTTCCCGATCGTGCTGGAGACGTACCGCGAGTGCCTGCGCGACGTGCTCGACGTCCCCGGCCTGCAGGTGCTGCTGCGCGGCCTGCACTCGCGCGAGCTCAACCTCGTGGAGGTCGAGACGCCGACCGCCTCGCCGTACGCCTCGTCGCTGCTGTTCGACTACGTCGCCACGTACATGTACGAGGGCGACACGCCGAACGCGGAGCGCCGCGCCGCCGCCCTCGCGCTGGACCGCGACCTGCTGCGCGAGCTGCTCGGCCAGGACGAGCTGCGGGAGCTGATCGACCCCGCAGCGCTCGAGCAGGTGGAGGCCGACCTGCAGCGGCTGTCCGAGCGCACCCGCGCGGACAGCCTCGACGCCATGCACGACGTGCTGCGCCGCGTCGGCGACCTCACGCTCGACGACGCACGCCTGCGCGCCGAGGACGCCGACAGCTGGCTCGAGCAGCTCGGGCAGGAGCGCCGCGCCGTGCGCCTGCGTGTCGGCGGCGAGCCGCGCTGGATCGCCGCCGAGGACGCCGGCCTGTACCGGGACGCGCTCGGCTCGGTGCCGCCGTCCGGGCTCCCCGAGGTGTTCCTCGAGGACGTGCCGGACGCGATGGAGCGGCTCGTCCGCCGCTACGCCCGCACGCACGGACCGTTCGAGGCGAGCGCGCTCAAGCAGCGCTACGGGATGGATCTCACGCCCGTGCTGGCCGGCCTCGAGCGCGCCGGCGAGCTCGTGCGCGGCGAGCTGCGTCCCGGCGGCACGCGCCGCGAGTGGTGCGACCCGGAGGTGCTGCGCCGTCTGCGCCGTGCGTCGCTGGCCGCGCTGCGCAAGGAGATCGAGCCGGCCGACCAGCGCGCGCTCGCGCGCTTCATGCCGAGCTGGCAGGGCGTCGACCGCCACCCGGCGTCCGGCGCCGGGATCGACCGCCTGCGCGACGTGCTCGTCCCGCTCCAGGGCCTGGCGCTGCCGGTCGACGTCTGGGAGCGCGACGTGCTCCCCCGCCGCACCGGCGCCTATTCACCGTCGTGGCTCGACCAGCTGTGCGCCGCGGGCGAGATCGTCTGGGTCGGCGCCGGGTCGCTGGGCCGTCGCTCCGGCAAGGTCGCCATCTATTTCCGCGAGGACGCGGCGCTGCTCGGCGCTCCGCCGGCGCCGCCCGCGCCCGAGGGCGGCGTGCACGACGCGCTGCGCGCCCGGCTGGCCGCCGGCGCCTGCTTCTTCAGCGACCTGCTGACCGACGTCCCCGGGCCGCCGACCGAGGAGCTGGTCGAGGCGCTGTGGGACCTCGTGTGGGCGGGCGAGGCGACCAACGACGCGTGGGCGCCGCTGCGCTCGCCGAAGCTCACGGCCGCCGCCCCGTGGTCGCAGAAGGCGCGGGCCGATCGCCGCCGCAGCTTCTCCGCCCGCCGCCGCGGCGCCACACCGACCGTGCAGGGCCGCTGGTCGCTGACCGAGAGCCTGTTCCGGAGTGACGATCCGGCCGCGCGCCGCCGCGCCCAGGCCGAGCTGCTGCTCGAGCGCTACGGCATCGTGACCCGCGAGCAGGTGCTGGCCGAGGGCATCCCCGGCGGCTTCTCCTCGCTGTATGACTCGCTGATCGCGCTGGAGACGATCGGCGTCGCCCGCCGCGGCTACTTCATCGAGGGCCTCGGCGGCGCACAGTTCGCGCTGCCCGGCGCGGTCGAGCGGCTGCGCTCGCAGCGCGACGACGACGAGGCACCGCCGGTGGTGCTGGCCGCCACCGACCCGGCGCAGCCGTACGGCGCCGCCCTGAGATGGCCCAAGCTCGAAGGCCGCAGCCCGGCGCGTACCGCCGGTGCCTACGTCGTGCTCGCCGGCGCCGAGCCCGTGCTGTACGTCGAGCGCGGCGGCAAGGGCCTGCAGATCCTCGTGGCCGAGGACGACCTGCGGCTCGCCCCCGCGATGGAGGCGCTCGTCGAGGCGGTCCAGCGCGGCCGCATCCGCAAGCTGGCGATCGAGCGCGTCAACGGGGAGCCGGTGGTCGGCTCGCCGTACGAGGACACGCTGCTCGGTCTCGGCTTCCGCGCCGGGCCGCGCAAGCTGACACTCTCGGCCTAGTGCCCGAGGGCGACACGATCCACTACGCGGCCAAGCGGATCCGGGCGGTCATCGAAGGCGAGGTCCCGGACGCGATCGCCACCCCGCATCCGCGCTTCGGGCGCGATCGGTGGCCGGAGCGCCTGGCGGGCCGCGCCGTCCGGTCGGTCGACGCCCACGGCAAGCACCTGTTCCTGCGCTTCGACGGCGGCCTCGTCATCCACTCGCACCTGCGGATGACCGGCCAGTGGAAGGTGCGCCCGCGCGGCGAGCCGGTACCGCGGACCGCGTGGCTGGTGATCGAGCACGGCGAGCAGGCGGTGGTCCAGCTCAAGGGCCCGGTGCTCGAGCTGATGACCGAGTCGCGCACGCGGTTCGACCAGCGACTGGCCGGCCTCGGGCCCGACATCATCGCCCCGGAGCTCGACGAGACGGCGTTCCTGCGCCGGCTGCGCGAGGACGACCCGACGCGCGGGATCGGCGACGCGCTGCTCGACCAGCGGACCATCGCCGGCATCGGCAACCTGTGGAAGTCGGAGGGCTGCTTCCTCGCGCAGGTCGACCCGTGGCGCGCGGCCGGGAAGGTGACCGACGCGGAGGCGCTGGCGATCGTGCGCGAGCTGCGCCCGCGCATGCGCGCCTCGGCCGACGACGGCCGCCAGGACCGCTGGCGACAGATCTACAACGCCGCAGGGCGCCCGTGCCCGCGCTGCGGACCGCCCGCGCTGATCAAGGGCCGCGGGCAGGGAGACGGCAACCGACCCACGTTCTGGTGCCCGAGCTGCCAGCACTGAGACGCGTCGGCCACAAGGGCGCCGACCACATCGCGCCCGGCAACACCGCGGCATCGTTCGACGCGGCGCTTGCCGCAGGCGTGGACATGATCGAGTTCGACGTCCTGCCCGAGGACCTCGAGCGCCCGGGCGACAGCCGGCTGCTGCTCGCGCACGACTACTCGCACGACCTGGCCCACGCGCTCACGCTCGAGCAGGGTCTCGCGCACCTGGCGGCGCCGGAGTTCGCCGGGCTCGAGCTCGACGTCGATCTCAAGATCCCCGGCTACGAGGACCGCGTCGTGCAGGCGCTGCGCGACCACGGGCTGATCGAGCGCGCGCTGGTGTCGACGACGTTCATGCGCAGCCTGGTCGCGGTGCGGGCGATCGAGCCGCGGCTGCGGCTCGGCTGGTCGGTGCCGCGTGCCCGTAAGGACTACACCCGCTCGTGGCTGTACCGGATCCCGGCCTACCTGGCGATCGGGCGGATCAAGCGGCGGCTGCCGGACGCGGCGCGCGAGCACCTGGAGGCCGGCCGGTGCGACGCGCTGATGATCCACTGGCGGCTCGTCACCGACCGCCTTGTCGACGTCGTGCGCGAGACCGGGGGCGAGCTGTACGTGTGGACGGTGGACGACGCGGCGCGCATCCGGCGGCTGGAGGCGATGGGCGTGACCGGCGTGATCACCAACGACCCAAGGCTCTTCACGTAACGTCGCACGACGGTCGCCGGGTGGGGTTTCCGGTGACCGTCGGGCGAAACCCAAATCCGTTGTGACAGGTTTCCACGGCGCACGTAGTACTCGTGTGACCGGCACGATGACGCTTCCCGCGGCCAAGATCGCGCTCGACTTCGAGGGGCTCTACCGCGCGACGCGGGACGACGTCTTCGCCTACGTCGCGACGCTGCTGCACGACCGCGGCGCCGCCGAGGACGTGACCGCGCTCGCGTTCGAGCGCGCGTTCCGCAAGAGCGGCAAGTTCGACTCGCGGCGCGGCAGCGAGCGCGCCTGGCTGTTCGGCATCGCCCGTAACGCCGCGCTCGACGAGCTACGCAAGCGCAAGCGCTCCGCCGCGCTGGCCGCCGAGCCCGAGGACGCCGCGCCAGGCCCCGACGAGGAGATGGACCGCGCGCTGCGCCGCGCGGCCGTCCGTACCGCGCTGGCCGGGCTGCCGCCGCGCGATCGCGAGCTCATCGCCCTCAAGTTCCACGCCGGGCTCGACAACGCCGAGATCGCGGCGGTGCTCGGCGTCAGCGCCTCCAACGCCGGCACCCGACTCCACCGCGCACTGACCAAGCTCCGGGAGATGCTCGATGACCAGTCCTGAGGCCCTCGAGCTCGAGGCCGTCGACGCCGCGCTGGCGGGCCGGTACGTCGCGCCCGAGCACGCCGAGCTCGCAGAGCTGGCCCTGCTGCTGCGCGACGACCGCTCCGAGCCCACCCCCGCGTTCGCCGAGCGGCTCGACCGCCGGGTGGCGGCCGGCTTTCCAGCGCGGCCGAAGGCGCCGCGCTTCATGTGGCTGCGCGCGAACTTCGCGCCGGCGTTCATCCTGCTCCTGATCGCCGTCCCGATCGGCCTGGCCGTCGCGCTCGGCGGCGGCGACAGCGACGACAGCGGCAGCAGTGGTGGCAGCGGTGGGAGCGGCTCGATGTCGGACTCCGCCGGCGCCGGACAGGCCGCGCCGGAGGCGGCGCGCAGCGCCCCCGGCGTCGCGTCCGACCAGGGGCTGCGCCGCGCGGAGCGCTCGGTGCAGCGCTCGGCGACGATCACCCTGGCCGCGCCGCGCCGCGATATCGACGGCGTGGCCTCCCAGATCGGCAACGTGACCGCCGACCTCGGCGGCTTCGTCGCCCGCTCGAGCGTGACCAGCTCCCAGGGCGGCTCGCTGCAGCTGCGCATCCCCTCCGACAAGCTCGACACCGCTATCCAGCGGCTGTCCAAGCTCGCCAAGGTGCGCGAGCTGTCCCGCAACAGCGAGGACATCACGTCCCAGGTGGTCTCGGCACGAGAGCGGCTCACCGACGCGCGGGCCGAGCGCAAGAGCCTGCTCCGGCAGCTCGCCGCCGCGACCACGGTCAACGAGACCGAGAGCATCCGGGCGCGCCTGCGGATCGTCTCCCGCGAGATCGCGTCCGCGCGCAACTCGCTGCGGCGCGTGAACAACCGAGCCGACTTCGCGGATGTCGCGGTCACGCTCGTGACCGCGCGCCGCTCGTCGGACGACGCGGCCGGCGCCTGGACGCCGGGCGACGCCTGGCGCGACGCGCTGCGCGTGCTCGAGGTGATCGCGGGCGTCCTCGTGATCGCCGCCGCGGTGGCGCTCCCGCTCGCGCTGGCGTGGCTGCTCGGCTGGCTCGCCCGCCGCGGCGTCACGCGCCGCCGCCGCGAGCGCGCGCTCGATATGGCCTGACGGCGCCAGCGCCCTATGGCATCCTGCGCTCGACGATGCCCGCGAGCGCTGAGGAGACGGCTGCGTTGCTGGGCCGCGTGCCCGTGTTCGAGGAGCTCGCGGACGAGGACCTGCGCCGGGTGGCAGAGGTCACCGTCCCGCGGCGGTTCGCCTCCGGCGAGGTCGTCTTCCGCGAGGGCGACGACTCGGACACCTGCTACGTGGTCCACGCCGGCCACGCGCGGGCGATCCGCGAGCATCCCGACGGCCGCCAGATCACGCTGGCGACATTCGGGCCGGGCGACATCTTCGGCGAGCTGGCGATGTTCGACGACGAGCGCCGCTCGGCCACCGTGGAGGCGACCGACGAGCTCGAGGTGCTCGGCATCCTCGGCGGCGACATGCGGCGGCTGCTGCGCCGGCACCCCGACATGTCGGTCAAGCTCGTCATCGCGCTCGGCCGCCGGCTGCGGGCGGCCAACGAGCGGCTGGCGCGGCAGTCGTTCCAGACCGTGCAGAGCCGCGTCGCGGCCGTGCTGGCCCAGCTCGTCGAGCAGGCGCAATCCGAGGGCGCGGCCGAGCGCGACGTGGCCGTCGTCGCCACGCAGGCCGACCTCGCCAAGCTCGCCGGCTCGTCGCGCGAGTCGGCCAGCCGCTTCCTCGCCGTCCTCGAGCGCGCCGGCGTGATCTCGCAGGGCCGCGGGCGGCTGACGGTCCACGACCCCGGGGCGCTGCAGGGCTATGTCTACTGACCGCCCGCTGCGCGAGACCTCCTACGGCGGCGTCGTGGTGCGCAACGACGAGGTGCTCGTGATCACGCCCGTCGGCAAGCGCCGCGTGACCGGCCTGCCGAAGGGCGGCGCAAACCCAGGCGAGAGCGGCGAGCAGACCGCCGCGCGCGAGGTGCGGGAGGAGACCGGCGTGACGGCGACGGTCCGCGAGCCGCTCGGCGACGTGAACTACTGGTACCGCCGCGGCGGCCGCCGCGTCTACAAGACGGTGCACTTCTATCTGTTCGACTACGTGTCCGGGTCGACGGACGACCACGACCACGAGGTCGAGGAGGCGCGCTGGATCCCGCTGGCCGAGGCCAGGACGGCCCTCAGCTACCCCGGCGAGCGCGCGCTGATCGACAGTGCGCTATCGAAATCCGCCCCCGGCCGCTAGCCGTGTACTAGTCTGCCCGCCCGTGCAGGTCCTCAACTTCTACTCAACCGTCTTCGCGGACCAGATGAAGCGTGGCCGCAAGACCGCGACGATCCGGCTCGGCGACAAGCGGCACAAGTACCGCAAGAACCAGGTCGTCCTCGTCACGGTCGGCTACCAGTACTCGCCCCGCGAGAAGCTGTTCCACGCGGTCATCGACAACGTCGAGGTCAAGCGGGTGAAGGACCTCTCGCCGCGCGACATCGAGCACGACAACCCCGAGTTCCGCCGTACCGAGGAGCTCGTCCACTTCCTCGAGCAGATCTACGGCCGTGAAGTCGCGCTCGAGGACACGGTGACCGTCGTGCGCTTCTCGCAGATCGTCGAGAACCCGCCGGACTTCCAGGACCGACTCCGCGGCGTCGGCGGCGCCCAGAACTAGCTACCACCACCGCGGTTCGTCGCGCTCGGGCAGCGTGATCCGCGCGGCGTGCCCGCGGAAGTCGACCCGGGCGCGCTCGCCTTCGAGGTGGATGGCGACCGCCTCCAGGTTGTCGGGCTCGCCGAGGTCGCGGCCGAACGCGTGGGTGACGAGCGCCCGCATCGGACCCGAGTGGGCGGCGACGACGGTGAGGCCGTCGCCGGGCGCGGCGCGGATGCCGCGCCAGTAGCGGCGGACCGACACCGACGGCGGCTCGAAGCCCAGCAGCGGCGTCGTCAGCCACAGCTCGATCGGGTCGCCGCCGGACACGTGCACGTCGCGGAAGCGGGCGACGTCCGCGAGCCACCCGGGCAATTCCTCGACCGGCGTGTCCCCCGCCTTGGCGTACTCGCCGAACACCTCGGCCTGCTCGCGCACGTCGGCGCCCGCGGCCACCGTGAAGTTGGCGAAGTCGCGCTCGGAGCGCGGCCCCTCGACCTGCAGGCCGGCCGCCGTGAGGTCCTCGGCCAGCACCTCGGCGGTCACCTGCGCGCGCACGCTCGGCGCGTACAGCAGCGTCAGCGAGCCGTGGGTCTCGCCGGCCAGGACCGCGGCGGCCGTGCGCGCCTGGTCGCGACCGCGGTCCGAGAGCCCGAGGTCGCCTTCGTAGCCGGACGTCTCGCCATGGCGCAGCAGCCGGATCTCGGGCATCGGCGCGCATCATTAGCGCACCGGGGCGTCGCGCGGGTTACGAGGCGAACGCCGGGGCGCGCCGCCGCTTGAGCGGAGCCGCCGCGACGGCCGAGCCCGACGTGACCGCGATCAGTGTCGCGGCGGTGGCCACGAACGCGCCAAACCGGGGCTCCATCGCCTCGTTCGGGCCGGGCGTGTCGATCAGCTTCCAGACGGCGATCCCGAACGCGGCGAGCGCGGAGTAGCGCAGGACCTCGCGGGCGACGCCCTGCAGACTCGGGACCAGGCAGGCCAGCGCGCCGAGCGCGGTGAGCGCCGCCATGGCGGCGAGCACGGTCCCCCAGGTGCCGAGCGCGTCCCAGCCGGAGGTGCCGCTGGTCTCGCTGATCCACCGCCCGATGCCGGCCGACAGACCCTCGACCGGGCCGTGGAGCGAGCCGATCGTCCCCTCGGGATCCTGGGCGGGCTGGGGCGCCGGCGCGTACCACGGTTCAGCGAGTGCAGCGATCACCCCCACAGCGGCGGCAACGGCAAGCAGGGCGTGAGAGCGGAAGCCGAAGGTGCGCATGGTGGCTCATATGTCGGCCACCTGACCACTCAACTGAAGACCTCGCGCCGAAACTGGACGACGGCGCGGTTGGCACTCGTGTGAAGAGAGTGCCAAGAATGCCTTGAATTCGCGCTGGAGCGTCGTACAATCATCGACCGTTGGCACTCTCGCCTTGAGAGTGCCAGACGACCACATGACTTCAACATCTCAGTGGAGGGCACTCAGATGAAGCTCAAGCCCCTAGGCGATCGGCTGATCGTCAAGGCGGTCGAGGAGGACGAGACGACCGCTTCCGGCATCGTCCTTCCCGACACCGCCAAGGAGAAGCCGCAGAAGGGCAAGGTCCTCGCCGTCGGCGACGGCAAGCTCGACGACGACGGCAAGCGCATCCCGCTCGACGTCGCCGAGGGTGACGAGGTCCTCTACTCCAAGTACGGCGGCACGGAGATCAAGGTGGAGGGCGAGGACCTCCTCGTGCTCCGCGAGTCCGACGTGCTGGCCAAGGTCCAGTAGACCCGGAGGACACGAAACACATGGCTCACAAGGAACTGAAGTACGACGTTGAGGCGCGCAACGCGCTGGAGGCCGGCGTAAACGCGGTCGCCAACGCCGTCAAGGTCACGCTCGGCCCGCGCGGCCGCTACGTGGTCCTCGACAAGAAGTTCGGCGCCCCGACCATCACCAACGACGGCGTGACCATCGCTCGCGAGATCGAGGTCGAGGATCACTTCGAGAACCAGGGCGCCCAGCTCGTGCGCGAGGTCGCCACGGCGACCAACGACGTCGCGGGCGACGGCACCACGACGGCGACCGTGCTCGCCCAGGCGATCGTCCGCCAGGGCCTGAAGAACGTCGCTGCAGGCGCCAACCCGCTCGGCCTCAAGCGCGGCATCGAGATCGCCGTCGACCAGGTCGTCGAGCACATCAAGTCGCAGGCCAAGGAGATCTCCGGCAAGGATCAGATCGCCCGCGTGGCGACGATCTCGGCCGGCGACGAGGAGATCGGCGACGTCATCGCCGACGCGATCGAGAAGGTCGGCAAGGACGGCGTCGTGAACGTCGAGGAGGGCCAGACGTTCGGCATGGACCTCGAGTTCACCGAGGGCATGCAGTTCGACAAGGGCTACATCTCGCCGTACATGGTCACCGACCAGGAGCGGATGGAGGCGGTCCTCGAGGATCCGTACATCCTCATCGCCAACCAGAAGATCGGCTCGGTCCGCGACCTCCTGCCCGTGCTCGAGCAGGTCATCCAGTCCGGCAAGCCGCTGCTGATCATCGCCGAGGACGTCGAGGGCGAGGCGCTCGCCACCCTGATCGTCAACAAGCTCCGCGGCACCTTCACCGGCGTGGCCGTGAAGGCTCCGGGCTTCGGCGACCGCCGCAAGCGCATGCTCGAGGACATCTCGATCCTCACGGGCGGCGAGGTCATCACCGAGGAGATGGGCCTCAAGCTCGAGAACACCCAGGTCTCGCAGCTCGGCCGCGCCCGCCGCCTCGTCGTGGCGAAGGACACCACGACGATCGTCGACGGCGCCGGTGACAGCGAGGGCATCAAGGGCCGCATCAACCAGATCAAGACGGAGATCGAGAACACCGACTCCGACTTCGACCGCGAGAAGCTCCAGGAGCGCCTCGCGAAGCTCTCGGGCGGTGTCGCCGTCGTGAAGGTCGGCGCGGCCACCGAGACCGAGATGAAGGAGAAGAAGCACCGCGTCGAGGACGCGCTGCAGGCCACCCGCGCGGCCCTCGAGGAGGGCATCGTCCCGGGCGGCGGCGTGGCGCTGCTCGAGGCGAGCGCAGCCGTCAACCTCGACGCCATCGCCATCGATGACGAGAAGACCGGCGCGCGGATCGTCCTGCGCGCGCTCGAGGAGCCGCTCCGCCAGATCGCGGAGAACTCGGGCTTCGAGGGCTCGGTCGTGGTCAACGACGTCCGGCGCGCCGAGGCGGGCCAGGGCCTCAACGCGGCCACGGGCGAGATCGTCGACCTGGTCGGCGCCGGCGTCATCGACCCGGCCATGGTGACGCGCTCGGCGCTCCAGAACGCCGCGTCGATCGCCAAGAACATCCTCACCACCGAGGCGATCGTCGCCGAGGCGCCGGAGCACAACGGCGGCGGTGGCGGCGGCGGTATGCCCGACATGGGCGGCATGATGTAAGCCAGCCTCACGGCTGGCGGTTTGCGAAGGGCCCGGCTCAGCCGGGCCCTTCGTCGTTGAGGAGGGCCTCGCCGCGCGGCGAGAGGCGGTAGCCGATCTGCAGCGACTCGGTGAGCCCGAGCTCCTTCAGCCGGCGGACGCGCATCTTGAACGGGCGGGTCTCCATGCCGAGGCCGGCGGCGAGGTCGGGCGCGCGGACGCCGGGGTTCTCGGCGATCAGCCGCAGGTACTCGCGCGCCCACGGCCCCATGCGCTCGATGCGGCGGTGCAGCTCAGGGGTCGGCGGCGTCTCGCGCAGCACCGCGCGCGGGTCGCGACCCGCGTAGTGCAGCTCGATCCGGTACAGGTCGCCGGTGCGGCGGGCGAACTGCTTGAACACCGCATCGCGCGACGCCCAGCCGGCGCGCCGCGCCTCCTCGTCGGTGAGGTCCTCGACGACCCGCACGTCGTCGAACGCGATCACGCCGGCCGAGGTCCGCTGCTGCGACCCGGCGCGCACGCGCGGCGCGTCCCAGCGCCGGAACGTCAGGTCGATCGACCCGTCGGCGATGCCGTCGAGCTGGGACTGCTTGAACAGCACGCTGGTGATAATGCCGTCATGGAGACAGGCGTCGCGTACGCAACCATCGATCCCGAAGGGGAGGACCGCTTCCAGCGGCTGCGGCAGGAGCTCGGGGTCTCGACCTTCGGCCTCAACCTGCTGCGCTTCCGGCCGGGCGAGCGCAGCAGGATTCATCGCCACCTCCACCAGGAGGAGGTCTACCTCGTGCTCGACGGCACGCTGACGCTGCTGATCGAGGACGAGCCGCGCGAGCTGCGCCGGGGCGACCTCGCCCGCGTCGCGCCCGACGTCCGCCGCCAGCTCGTCAACCGCCATCCCGAGATGCTGCTGCTCATCGCCGCCGGCAGCGCCAACGAGCACCAGGGCCGCGACGGCCGCGCCTACTGGTCGTGGGACGAGGAGGGCGAGGGCAACTCACCCGCCGACGTGCCGTTCCCCGAGAACGTGCGCGTCGACTAGCTCGGCGTAGGCGGCCGGCAGCTCCGCCGCCGCCGGTTCGACGAACGCCACCGACGTGTGCTCCGCGCTCGGCCGCAGCGCGCCGCCCGGGACCGGCCGGCATCCGTAGGCGACGACGTCGACCCACGCGCCGGGCAGGACCTCCAGCGGCCGCACGCCCAGGACCCCGTCGACGCCGACCTCGAGCCCGGTCTCCTCCCACAGCTCCCGCCGCACGCAGTCCTGGAACTGCTCGCCGACCTCCGGCCGGCCGCCGGGCAGCTCCCACTCTCCACGGTGGTTGCGGCACAGCAGGACGCGCCCGTCGCGGTCCCGGCACACGCCCTTGACGGTGACCGCCGCCGGGTTCCGCTCGCGCACGACCCGGGCGGCCAGCAGGTGGTAGTGGCCGGCCAGGCGTCCGCGCCGGACGTCGGGCGGCCGCTCGACCACGCGCGGCTCGCTCACCACCTCGCCGCGCCGGAACTGCTCGCGCGTGAGGTCGAGCTCCCGCCCGTCCGGCAGCCGGTTCCAGTAGTGGACGCCCTGGCGCGACCCGTCGGCCTCATGCACGTCGGCCATCAGCAGCTCGCCGCCGAGCCGGTCCTGCACCACGAGCGCCGTCGACGCGCACTGCCCGGATGCCGGGTTTGCCTCGGTCCAGTGCGGCTGGTCCACCGGATCGCTCGTCCACTGCGACCACGCGGCCCGGATCGTGTCCTCGAAGACGGTCACCGTCCCATACCGTAGGCGCATGCCCGCCTACGTGATCGCCGCAGTCAATGACGCCTGGGACCAGGAGAAGCTGATCGAGTACCGCGAGCGCAACACCGAAGTGGTCGCCGCGCACGGCGGCCGGTTCGTCGCCCGCGGCGGCTCCCAGGCGCTGCTGGAGGGCAACTGGGAGCCGTTGCGGATCGTGATCATCGAGTTCCCGGACATGGACGCCGCGCGGGGCTGGTACGAGTCCACCGACTACGCGCCCCTGCGCGAGCTGCGCAGGGGCGCGTCGGAGACGGACATCGTGATCGTCGACGGCCTCTAGCCGCCGGCGGCCTCGGCGCTGCGCAGGCCGCGCACGGCCCAGAACCCGAAGCCGAGCAGCAGCCCGACCGCGATCCCGTACGTGAGCGCCGCGTCGGCCGGCGTGCCGGAGATGAAGTCGCGCGCCGTCTCGATCACCGGGGTGAACGGGTTGACCTTCGCGACCGCGTGGACCCACCCCGAGAGCAGGGCGAGCGGCACGTAGACCGGCGCCAGGAACAGGATCAGGAACACCGGCATCTGCATCAGCGGGCCTGCCTGCATCGACCGCAGGCGCATGGCCACCCCGGCCGCCCACAGCGTCGCCGTGAACGAGACGAGGTAGGCGAGCACGACCAGGCCGAACAGGTCGACCCCGTTGCCGCCCACCTGCATCCCGGTGAGCAGCGCGACGACGAACAGCAGGATCCCGACGAACGTCGCCCGCGCCGCCGCCGCGATCGCGTAGCCGGCGATGATGCCGAGCCGGTTCGGCGCCGCCAGCAGCAGCCGGCGCGCGAAGCCGTTCTCGAAGTCGGACGCGATGCCGAAGCCGGTGAACACGCCGCCGAACGCCGACGCCTGCAGCAGCACGAACACGAACTGGAACGCCGTGTAGCCCGACGGGAAGTCGAACCCCGGCACGTTGGCGACATTCGACAGGCCGCCCGCGAAGGCGACGAAGAAGAACATCGGGAACACGATCGACGGCAGCAGCAGCTGCGGGGTCGTCGCGACCTTGTGGATCGAGCGCCAGGCGACCGCGCCCGCGACCTGGCTGAAGCGCGTCATGTCCGCACCAGCCTCGTGCGCAGGGCGCCGGATGCCGCGATGATCGCGGCCGCGGCCACCGCGATCGCGATGCCGAAGCCGAGCGCCAGCGCCTCGGCGTCCCAGCCGGTGATGATGAACGACCGGATGCCCTCGATCAGGTACGAGACCGGGTTGTAGGTCGCGATGAAGCGGAACCAGTCCTGCTCGATCAGCGGTCGCGGCAGGCTCATCGAGGACAGGAAGAGCAGGACGAAGAACAACGGGAAGAACCCCTGCACGGTCTCGCCCGAGCCCGAGCGCAGGCCGACGAACGCGCCGATCGCCGCGAACGCCAGCGCTACGAGCATCGCCAGCACGAGCAGCGCCGGGACGCCCCAGAAGCCGGCCTGGAAGTCCATGCCCGCTGCGAAGCCGACGGCCACGTAGATCAGCGCGGACACCAGCGAGACGACCATCACGCCGCCGAGGTGGCCGATGAGCAGCGCGGCGCGCTGCATCGGCGTCATCGCCAGTCGCTTGAGGAAGCCGGTCTCCACGTCGCGCGCCAGCGCCGCGCCCGCGTTGATGCACGCGAACAGCGAGCACTGCATGAAGGGGACCGCGATCGCGAAGTCCAGGTAGGTGTCGGCGGGGAAGCCCGGCAGGTTCGTCGCCGCGTGCAGGCCGCCGGTGTTGATGGCCATCATGATCAGCGGGAAGACGATCGGCGGGATGACCAGCGCCGGCTGCCGCAGCGTCTGCAGGATCGAGCGCCGCGCCATCTCGAGGACCTGGTACCTCACGCGGGCACCGCCTCGGGCTCCGCGGCGGGCTCGCCGCCTTCGAGCTTGCGGCCGGTCTTCGCGAGGAAGACGTCGTCGAGCGTCGGCGCGTGCAGGCGGAAGTCGGTCACGATCAGGCTCTCGCCGTCGAGCGCTCGCACCACGTCGGGCAGCTGGTCGACGTTGCCGTGCAGTCGCACCGCAGTCGCGCCCGGCCGCGCCGTCACCGGCATGCCGAACCGCGCCAGGACCCCGGCCACCGCCGCGAGCTCGTCGCGCTCGGCCGGCTCGACCTCCAGCGTCGGCCGCCCGATCTCCGCCTTCAGCTCGTTCGGCGTGCCGCGGGCGACGATCTTGCCGTGGTCGATGATCGCGATCCGGTCGGCGAGCACGTCCGCCTCCTCGAGGTACTGCGTCGTGAGGAAGACCGTCACGCCGTCGTCGTGCGCGAGCCGGGCGACCTCCTGCCACATGTCGGCGCGACTCTGCGGGTCGAGCCCGGTGGTCGGCTCGTCGAGGAACAGGATCCGAGGATGGTGGACGAGGGCGAGCGCGAGATCGAGCCGCCGCTTCATGCCGCCGGAGTAGCCGCGGACCTTGCGGTCGGCGGCCTCCATCAGGCCCACGCGCTCGAGCAGCGCGTCGCCGCGGGGGCGGCGCTCGGCCTTCGGCACACCCTGCAAGGTGGTCTGCAACCGCATGTGCTCGCGGCCGGTCAAGAGCGGGTCGAGGGCCGCCTCCTGGAGGGCGGCGCCGATGGCGCGGCGCACCTCCGGGCCCTCGCGCACGATGTCGTGCCCCGCCACGCGCGCGGTGCCCGAGCTGGGCGGCAGCAGCGTGGTGAGCATGAGCACGGTGGTCGATTTGCCGGCGCCGTTGGGTCCCAGGAACCCGTAGATCTCGCCGGGCTCGACGGTCAGGTCGATCCCGTCGACGGCACGCACGCCGCCCTTGAAATCCCGCACCAGACCCTCGACCTCGATGCCATTGGGGAGGATCGTCATTCGGCAGTTGATAGCGCTGATATTTGAGGTTGTCAAATATTTGACGCCTAAGGCTTTGACTGATATCTTTGTGTCATGGCAGCTACCGCCGAGTCGTCGGGCACGGCGGCCCGGGAGGCGTGGCGCCTCTTCTGGCGGGTCTTCATGGCCGACAAGCGGCGGCGGTGGGCGATCCTCTCCGACCTCGGCATCTCTCCTCAGCAGGCGCTCGCGATGGGCACTCTGAAGCCCGGCGAGCCGATGCCGATGAGCGCGCTGGCCGAGGCGCTGCACTGCGACAACTCGAACATCACCGGGATCGTTGACCGGCTGGAGGCCGCGGGCCTCGCCGAACGCCGCCCGGACGCGCGCGACCGCCGCGTGAAGGCGATCGTCCTCACGGCCGACGGCGAGCGCATGCAGATCGAGATCGAGCGCCGGGCCGGCGAGCCGCCACCGACGATCGCCTCGCTGTCGGACGAGGACGCGATCGCGCTCCGCGACATCCTCACGCGCGCGCTGGGCGAGGAGTGAGGACCCGGCCGCTCGGAAAGCACCATTGGGTCGTCACGAGGTCGGTGGAGGGCGAGTGACACGACGATTGCGCTACGGGGTTGCGTGTACGAGCGTGAGCCGGCCGTGCAGCATCGCGTCGCCGCGGATCATCCCCAGCTTGTTCCAGGCCAGACCGGCTGCCTTGCGGGAGACGGTCGTCTCCGCTTCGAGGTGAAGCGCGCCGTCGGCCATCCATTCGATGTCCGCGGGGATCTCGAGTCGCACGCGCTCGCGGCCGATCGCCAGCTCGCCCGTGACCGTGACACCGCGGTCGCTCGTGGTGATAGCCGTCGCGGTGAACACGATCCACGGGTGTCGCTCGACGCCGAAGAAGTCGGGCGAGCGGAGCTGCCGGTCGCGCCGCTCGTTCCCGGTGTCGAGGCTGGCGGCCTCGATCCTCAGCTCGCCCTCTCCATCCTTCAGGGTGCCGTCGTACGCGCGGAAGACGCCGCGGACCGTTCGTAGCCCCCACATCTCCTTCACGGCGAAGCCGACCTCACTGCGCTGCGGGTCGACGCGCCAGACCCCGTCTCGGAGCGCGGGGTGGTGCTCGATGGCGGTTGTCATGTTCAGATGACCCGCGGCGACGAGCGAATGTGACCGCTCGCGGCGGAGGTCGGCGCGGGAGCGGTCGGACCCCTGCTATCTGGTCGCAGCACTATCGTCGGCCCATGATGCGATCAATGGTGCTTGTGGGCCTCAGCGCGGCAATTGCCACAACGGGATTCGGTTGCGGTTCGGACGAACTCACCGCCGAGCAGCGGCTCGCGTACCGCCAGGTCGCGGCGTACTGGACGCATCCGGAAGCGATCCTGGTGCGATCGTTCGACTACCAGCAAGCTGCGACGAAGCAGTTCAAGCGCAACTTGCGCGCACTAGAGGGCGCCGACCTCGGCGAGGAGGAGGACGCGGCCCTCCGCACGCTGTCGACGTGCAAGCACCAAGTGACCGACGGATCGCTGCCACGTGACCCTGCGAAGTGCAACACGGCCTTCACGACCATTCGGGCGGCAGTGCGGGAGCACCTCGAGTAGCCGGTCACCACTTACGTCAGCGCCGGCCGCCGAGTTCCCAGTCCAGGATCTGCAGGCCGGAGTGCTCATCGAGTCCCGCGTGCCCGCTCCTGAGTAGGGCATCGACGGCGTCTCGTGTTGGCGCCTGGAGCGCCAACACGACTCCGTCCGGTCTCGCGTCGTCGAGCGTGAGCAGCTCGCCGTGGACGATCAGGCGGTCGGGTGGCACGGCCGTGAAGCCCGGAAGGTGCGCGATGACAAGGAAGCGAGGGTCAGCTGAGCCTCCCGGCGCCTCCCACATTGTCCGGCCCAACAGGTTCTTGAAGCGGCGGATGCTGTGGTGCTCGAATAGGCCCGCACGGTTGTATGGCTCGTGCTGGACGAACTCGCGAACTGCTTCGTCGCTCGGGAGGTCGACGATGTGCATGCTGCCGGTCCACGTCTCTCGATCAGTCCCGAGCGTCGGGCCGCGCGCGGTCATTCCGTCAGCGAATCTGTCCATGTAGGACCAGTGCTCCTCGTCGAGCGCCGGATCATGTTCGACGCTCGCGGCGCTGGGCGTGGCACGGCTGTGGACGAAGAAGTCGACGGTGTCGAGGATAGGCAGACGAACCGCCCGAGAACTGCGCGGACGGATCAGCGGCCCCTAGGTGACGCGGAAGACCGCGTACTCGACGCGACCGGTGCCGACGATCCGGCCCTTGGCTATGAACAAGGACTGCATCAGCCACTGGTACCGCTCGTCGCCCGTTTCGAAGTGCAGCACCATGCGCATGTACTGGTCGTCCCAGCCGGTCTCGCGATCCTCGGTCGCCGCCGCGACGAACGCGTCGGTCTGCTCGACGAGGCCGGTGTAGTGCAGCGTGAGCGCCGCGCCGTCGCGGGTGGCGAACACGACTCGGACGTCAGGTCGCCAGAAGCCGTCCGAAGAGGCGTGCATCCAGTCAGTTCCCGGGGCGGCCAGCTCGGCCTGGATCCGGTCTCCCTCGAGCGTCGCCTCCGAGACCTCCCAGATCTGGCGCGATCCGCTCCCGTCGCGCGCCGGGATCTCGACCGGACCGCGCGTCATGCAGCGATAGGTCATCGCGTGTTCGAGCCCTGGCGTCATGCGGATGCTTCGTACCCAGAACGCCGGGCCGACATACGGCACGCAAAGTAGGGGGAGATTCCCCGTTTCGGCGTGCGCTGCCGGGCCATAGCTTCGTCAGCGCAATGCCGAGCTACCTGATCGAGAGCTATCTCCCACGTTCGCGCTCCAGCGAGCTGCGCGCCGTGGTAGATCGCCTGCGGAGCGCGACGGAGGCGCTCACGGCCGAGGGGGCGCGGGTCCGTCACCTGCGCTCGACCTTCGTCCCGAACGACGAACTCTGCCTCCACCTGATCGAGGCGGAGTCTGCCGCGCTGGTCGGCGAGGCGAGTCGACGTGCGGCGATCGAGCCTGCGCGAGTGGTCCAGGCCCTGCCCGTCGCACCCACCGAAGCACCTGGAGGTGCATCATGAGGACAGCAGTGATCCTGAGCGGGCTCGTGCTTTCCGCGGCTGTCGCGACCGGCTGCGGCGAGGACGCCACGGAGGACCGGGCGGCCAAGGGGCCCTCCGTCAGCCTTGCCGAACGGGAGGCCCAACTCGAGCAGAACCCGTACGACTTGCGTTGCGCGGACCTGGCCGATCAGGTCGCCTCGGCCAGCATGACCCGGCGGGCTCAGTACGCGCTGGCCGATGACGCCGACATCCCCGGGCTCAATCGGCTGCGCGCGTCGCAGAGCATCTTCTTCGCCATCACCGAGGTCTGCAAGGGCAAGCCGGCGTCATACAGGCCGGCCCGGCCGGCCATCGCGGGGGTGCGGAGCGGCGAGTTCATCGCCGACCTCGGATCGCCCTGAACGGCCCGAGTAGGCTCGGCCTCGGACCCTATGGAGGCTGAGCTCATCGGAAGAGACGAGGAGCTGCAGCGCGTGCAGCGGTTCCTCGAGGCCGTGCCAGCGGGTAGCCGGGCGCTGCTCATCACGGGCGAGGCAGGCGTCGGCAAGACGTCTCTGTGGCAGGCGGCGGTGGGGCGCGCGCACGCGGCGGGCATGCGGGCCATCGCCGCGCGCCCCTCCGAGGCGGAGACGAGCTTCGCCTACGCCGCTCTCGGTGACCTCCTCGGCCCCCACCCCGGCGTGCTGGATGACCTTCCCGGGCCGCAGCGCCGCGCGCTGGAGGTTGCCCTCCTCGTGGCCGAGCGCGGCGAGAAGCCCGACCAGCAGGCCGTCGCCCGCGCCACGTTGACCGGGCTGCGCTCGCTCGCTCGGGCGGCACCGCTCATCGTCGCCGTCGACGACGTGCAGTGGCTCGACCGGCCGAGCGCGGCGGTGCTCGGCTTCGCCGCGCGGCGCCTGACCGACGAGCCGATCGGCCTACTCCTGGCGCAGCGGACCGCGGGTGCGGCGCCGGCGCCGCTCGACCTCGACCGGGCGCCCGATGGCGATCGCCTCGACCACCTCGTCCTCGCCCCGCTCAGCCTCGGCGCCGTCCAGCGCCTCCTGCGGCGTCGACTCGACTGGGTTCCCTCCCGCCCCGTGCTTCATCAGGTCCACGAGCTCTCGGGCGGGAACCCGTTCTTCGCGCTCGAGCTGGGCCGGGCGGTACAGACGCGATCGCTGCACCTGCAGCCGGGCGAACGGCTCCCGGTGACGCTCGAGGCGCTCGTCGGCGCCCGATTGCACGGCCTTTCACCAGCCGCCCGCCGCGGGCTCGCGGTTGCCGCGTCGATGCGCCAGCCGACTCTGGCCGTCGTGAACGCCGTCGCCGGCGACGCCGTGCTCGCCGAGGCCGAGGACGCGCAGATCGTCGACATTCGCGACGGCGTGGTCCGGTTCGCTCACCCGTTGCTCGCTTCCGGCGCTTACGCCGCAACGGACCCGGCGACGCGACGCGCGCTGCACGCTGCCGTCGCCGAGCGGGTGACCGAGCCGGAGGAGCGCGCGCGACACCTCGCCCTCGCCGCGGCCGGCCCGGACGAGGCCGTCGCGAGCGCGCTCGACGACGCGGGCCGACGAGCCGAGTCGCGCGGCGCGCCGGCGGCGGCGGCCGAACTGTTCGAGCGAGCGGCGCACCTCACGCGGCCAGGGCAGCCCGCCGAGGTCAGGCGCCGGATCACGGACGCCGCCACCTGCGCGTTCCAGGCGGGCGACAGCCGCCGGGCGCGCGAGATGCTCGAGGAACTGATCCGGACGACCGGGCACGGCCCGGATCGCGCCCGCGCCCTTGTGCGCCTCGCGCTCGTGCGCGGCTACGACGACGACCTGCGCGTCGCGGAGGCGCTCCTGCGAGAGGCGATCGAGAACGCCGACGGCGACGCCGAGCTGCTGGCCGACGCGCACAGCCAGCTCGCTGGGATGCTCTTCCGGCTGCGCGAGCGGCTGCGCCAGGCCGTCGAGCACGGCACGGCCGGAGCGACCTCGAAGCGGGTCGAGACCAACGCCGAGGCGCTCGGCGCTCGGCTGCTGGCCGAGGCGGCCCTCGGCGACCCCAACGCGCCGCGAACGCTGCGGCGGGCATTGGAGCTCGACGCCCACTGCCGTTCCCGCCGAGTGATCGCCCGGCCGCTGTTCCAGGTGGCGTTCACGTGGTTGTGGTGGGACGAACTCGAGCGCGCGCGCACGGCGTTCGAGACCCTGCGCGCGCAAGCCGCCGAACTCGGCGACGAGAGCTCACTCGCCTACGTGCTCGTCATGGGTGCCCAGATCGAGTGCGTGCGGGGCGACGTGACCAGTGCCATGTCCCACGCGGACGAGGGCTACGCGCTGACCGAGCAGACCGGCCAGGCCACCATCGGCGCGTACCTGCTCGCGCTCCGGGCGCTGGCCGACGCGATCGCCGGCGAACTCGAGCAGGGGCGGGAGCGTGCGGAACGTGCACTGGCGATCGCGGCCCGCACGAACGGCCGCCCCGCCGAGCACTTCGCACGCGCGGCACTCGGCCAACTCGAGCAGTCGGCCGCCAGGCCGGCCGAGGTGGTTCGGGCGCTCGGTCCACTGGTCGACTTCCTGCGCGCAGAGCAGATCGTCGAGCCGGGAGCGGCCCGCGTCGTCCCCGACCAGGCCGAGGCGCTGATCGCGCTCCGCGAGCTGGACGCGGCGGAGGAGCTGCTCGACTGGTACGAGGGCCACGCGCGGCGGCTGAACCGTACGTCGGCGCTGGCCGCTTGTGCCCGCTGCCGCGGGCTGCTCGCCGGCGCACACGGTGACGTCGACGGCGCCCTCGCGCAGCTGCGGGACGCGGTCGATCTGCACGAGGGGGTCCCGATCCCCGTCGAGCGGGCGCGCAGCCGCCTCGCCTACGGTTCCGCGTTGCGTCGCGCGCGGCAAAAGACCGCCGCCCGCGCGGAGCTGGAGGCCGCCGCCAGCGGCTTCGACTCGGTCGGCGCTCGCGTGTGGGCCGACCGCGCCCGCGCGGAGCTGGCCCGGGTCGGGGGGCGGCCGCCGTCCTCGGGAGCCCTCACGACGACCGAGCGTCGGGTCGCCGAGCTGGTCGCCCAGGGGCTCCAGACGAAGCAGGTCGCCGCCCGGCTCTTCGTCTCGCCGAAGACGGTGGAGGGGCATCTCTCGCGCATCTACGGCAAGCTCGGCATCAGCTCGCGCACCGAGCTCGCCCACCGGCTCGGGCACGGCGACCTCGAGATGTAGCCGCCGCCGTCACGGTTGCGGCTCAATCGTGGGCGAGCACGCTGATGACGACACCGTGCGGATCGCGCACGAAGAAACGACGGACGCCCCAGGGCTCGTCAACCGGACCGTAGATGACCTCGTGCCCGGCCCGTACTGCTTCAGCGTGCGCCGCATCGACGGCGGCGCGCGAGCCGACGTCCACGCCCATGTCGGGCAGCACGGGCTCCACGCCGGGCGGCGCGAAGACGACCTGCGCCTGGCCGGATCCAAAGCCGATGTAACCGCCCCCGAAGCCGCCCTCCTCGAGACCGAGCACCTGCGTGTAGAAGGCGCGCGTGGCCTCGAAGTCCGGGGACTCGTGATAGGGCATGATGCGCCGGACGGCCATCCCGGCGCAGTGTCGCAGGACGAACCGATCGACGGCTCGCCAAGCGATGCCAGGGCAGGAGATTCGAGCGCCGTGACTCAGCGGAGCGGCCGGAACGCCGCGCGAACCTCGCCGGCAAACACGTCGGGCTCCTCCCAGGCGGCGAAGTGGCCGCCCCTGTCGACCTCGTTGAAGTAGGCGAGGCCGGGGTAGACCGCCTCGACCCAGCTGCGCGGGGAAGCCCAGATCTCGCCGGGGAACGTCGTGAAGCCCACCGGCACGGTGACCGCCGGAGGCGGCTGACCGCTCGCAAGCGCTGCGGCCAGCGCTCGGCCGTCCTCCCAGTACGACCGGGCCGCCGACGCTCCGGTGCCGGTCAGCCAGTAGAGCGTGATGTTGTCGACGATGTTGTCCCGGGTGAGATTGCCGACGGGCTCGCCGTCGACGAACGCGCGGGAGATCTTGTAGTAGCTGTCCGTGTCGTGGTCGAGCAACCAGGCCGCCAGCGCGACGGGTGAATCCAGCAAGGCGTAGCTGATCGTCTGCGGCCGCGTCGCCATCTCGAGGAAGTAGCCGAATCCGTCCTCCTTGAACGTCGCGAGCGCCTCGGCCGCTGCGCGTTCCTGTTCGGATTCTCTGGGCAGTTGATCGCCGACTGCGAGCACCGCCGTGAGCAGGTTCAGGTGGTAGCCGGCCAAGCCCTCGACCGCCTGGCGGCCCATCAGATCCGTGACGAGGGCACCCACGTCACCGCCCTGGGCGACGTAGCGGGTGTAGCCGAGCCGGTGCATCAGCTCCGCCCACGCGCGTGCGGTGCGGCTGGCGTCCCAGCCGAGCTCGGCCGGCTCAGCGGAGAACCCGTAACCGGGCAGCGACGGCAGCACCAGGTCGAATGCGTCCTCGGCGGCGCCGCCGTGAGCGGTCGGGTCGGTCAGCGGGCCGATGGTCTCCAGCAGCTCGATGACCGAGCCGGGCCAGCCATGCGTCATGACCAGCGGCAGCGCATCCTCGTGCCGCGACCTGACGTGTATGAAGTGGATCTCGACCCCGTCGATCTCGGTCGTGAACTGCGGCAGCGCGTTCAGCCGTGCCTCGCACTTGCGCCAGTCGTACTCGGTCGTCCAGTAGTCGGCGAGCGCCCGGGTCGTCGCCAGTTGCACGCCCTGCGACCGATCGGCGACGAGCTCTTTAGAAGGCCAGCGCGTCGCCTCGATCCGGCGGCGCAGCTCAGCGAGCTGCTCCTCCGGAACGTCAATCTGGAACGGGCGAATGGCTGTCGCGGTGACGGACAAGACGGCGCTCCTCTGTTCGCTGCGAGGAGCGTCGCATCGAGCTCGGAGGCGAGCATCACCCAATGTGGGTGATGCCCGGCCAGTCGCCGCTGTGCGCCGGAAGTACGCGGGCGTGGCCTGAGCCAGCGATCAGCTCCCGATCCGGCGCAGCGATTCCGACGCCGTCCCACCCGTCGGCGCCCGCCCTCACCATCTCGAAGAAGTCGCGCAGCCCCTCGTTTTCGACGTGGATCTCGATGTCGTGGCCGAGGGCGGCGGAGGCGTCGTGAAGCGTCGTTTCGACTTCGCCGAGCTGAGAGCTCAGGTATTCCGTCAGACCTCGGTCATCGAGCGAGCTTCGTAGATCGGCCACCTCAGTCGGCGGCAGGACGTAGGCGACGTGGTGGATTCGCGGCCGGGGACCGGAGAAGCGCTCCTGGACGCGCTCGGGCGCCAGACTGAGGACTTGCATCAGCTCGATCGCGCCACCCCCGCAGTAGCCAAAGGCGGAGTTGTGAACGAACTCCGCCGGCTCACCGCGCGAGAGCACGTTCTCCAGCGGCACGTTCTCGATCAGGAAGAACGGCCCGGCGCCGAGCTGGTCGACGAGGCGCCTCACGGTCGCCTCGATGTCGTCGACGACGTAGGCGCAATGGTGCGGTTCGCCGAGCTGCGGTCTAAACAGGTCCTCCGGCACTCTCTCTCCTTTCGCTGCGATGATCTGAAAGCCATGCTGATCTACTGGATGAGCGTCTCGCTGGACGGCTATATCGCCGACCGCGAGGGCGGGTTCGGGTGGACCGCTCCTAGCGACGAGCAGTTTCGTTTCAACATCGAGCTGGCACGCGAGCTCGGCGGCCATGTGTGCGGCCGCAGGCTTTACGAGACGATGCTGGTGTGGGAGACGGACCCGTCGCTGCGCGAGAGCGAGCTCGGGGCCGAGTTCGCGGACGTCTGGTGCGCCATCCCGAAGGTCGTCTTCAGCCGGACGCTCGACAGCGTCCAGGGCAACGCCCGGCTCGCCCAGGCGTCACTGCCCGAGGAGATCGCCGCGGCACTCGACGCGACTGACAAGCACGTCTCGATCGGCGGTGCCGGCTTGGCCGCGGCGGCGATCGAGCTCGGCCTCGTCGACGAGCTGCGCATGTTCCGCAATCCGGTCGTCGTCGGCGGCGGCACGCCGTTCCTGCCGCCGGTCACCGAAGCCATCCCGCTGGACCTCATCGAGACCAGGACGTTCGGCTCGCGCGTGATCTACGAGCGCTACGGACGCAGCTAGTCGACCGCCCGGCGGGGGTACCTAAACCCCCCTCCACTTCCACAGTATCGCTGCCGGGGGGGCTTGTTTCAAGCCCCCGGGTGTGCTCCATACTCGCTCGCCGCAAGCGACGAAGGGAGCAACACGATGGGCACAGAGGAGCATGCGGCGGCGGGAATCGCCACCTCCCAGCCCGACGGCTACGTGTTGGGTTTCCGAGAGATCGACGACACGCAGGCCGCGGTCGTCGGCGGCAAGGGCGCGCACCTGGGTGAGCTCTCGCGGATCGAAGGGATCCGCGTGCCGCCTGGCTTCTGCGTGACGACGGACGCGTTCCGGCAGATCATGTCGGATGCCCCATCGATCGACGAACCGCTCGATCGGTTGTCGCGCCTGAACGCGGACGACGGGGAGGCGATCCGCACGCTCAGCGCGGAGATCCGCCGGACGCTCGAAGGGATCGCGATCCCCGACGATCTGGCGGCGGCGATCACCCGCGCGCTCGCCCGTCTCGGCGAGCACGCCGCCTACGCCGTCCGGTCGAGTGCGACGGCAGAGGACTTGCCCACGGCGTCGTTCGCAGGCCAGCAGGACACGTACCTGAACGTCGTGGGGCCGGCCGCGATCCTCCAGCACGTGAGCCGGTGCTGGGCCTCACTCTTCACCGAGCGGGCCGTGACCTATCGCCTGCGGAACGGGTTCGACCACCGGAAGGTCCACATGGCCGTGGTCGTGCAACAGATGGTCTTCCCGCATGCGGCCGGCATCCTCTTCACGGCAGACCCCGTCACGTCGAACCGCAGGGTCTCCTCCATCGAGGCCAGCTTCGGCCTCGGCGAGGCCCTCGTGTCAGGCCTCGTCAACGCCGACGCCTACAAGGTGCGGGACGGGAAGGTTGTCGCCAGGGCGGTCGCCACCAAGCAGGTTGCCACCCATGCCTTGGCGGGGGGCGGGACGGAGGAGCGGGCGATCGAGGCGGACCGGCAGGAGCAGCCGGCGCTGACGGATGCGCAGGTCGTGCGGCTCGAGCAGCTTGGCCGGCGGATCGAAGCGCATTTCGGCCGCCCTCAGGACATCGAATGGTGCCTGGTCGGCGATGGCTTCCAGATCGTCCAGAGCCGGCCGATCACCACGCTGTTCCCCATCCCCGAGACCGGCGACGGAGACAACCACGTCTACGTGTCCGTGGGTCACCAGCAGATGATGACGGACCCCATGAAGCCCCTGGGGGTCTCCGTGTGGCAGCTGACGGCCATGGCGCCGATGCACGAGGCCGGCGGCAGGCTGTTCGTCGACGTCACCCGGCGCCTGGCCTCGCCCGCGAGCCGCGCCGGCCTCCTGGAGATCATGGGGAGAGGCGATCCGCTGACCAGGGACGCGCTGGAGACCGTGCTCGACCGCGACGACTTCGTCCCGTCGCTCCCGGACGCGGGTCCGGGCGCGGCGCCGCCCCGCGAGGCGCCGGCCCCGATCGAGACCGATCCGGCCATCGTCACCGAACTGATCGAGCGCAGCCAGGCTTCCATCGCCGCCCTGCGGCGCGACATCCGGACGACGTCCGGGCCGGCGCTGTTCGACTTCCTGCTGGAGGCCTTCGAGGATCACAAGCGAGTCCTCAGCGATCCGCTGAACTTTCAGGCGATCATGGCGGGGATGGAGGCCACGTGGTGGCTCAACGACCAGCTGCAGGAGTGGCTGGGTGAGAAGAACGTGGCCGACACGCTCACGCTGTCCGCCCCCGACAACGTCACCTCGGAGATGGGACTCGCGCTGCTGGACGTCGCGGACGTGATCCGCCCGCATCCGGAGGTGGTGGCCTTTCTGCAGGAGGTAGAGGACGAGGGCTTCCTGGACGAGCTGCCGAAGCTCGCGGGCGGGACCGAAGCGCGCGACGCCATCGAGGCCTACCTCGACAAGTACGGCATGCGCTGCGTCGGCGAGATCGACATCACGAGGCCGCGCTGGAGCGAACGCCCCACCACGCTCGTGCCCGTGATCCTCGACAACATCAAGCTCTTCGAGCCGGGCGCCGGCGAGCGGCGCTTCGAGCAAGGGCGGCGGGAGGCCTGGGCGAAGGAACAGGACGTGCTGTCACGCTTGCGGGCCCTGCCGGACGGGGAGCAGAAAGCCGACGAGGCCAAGCGGATGATCGACCGGGTCCGGACCTTCATCGGCTACCGGGAGTACCCGAAGTACGGCATCGTCAGCCGCTACTTCGTCTACAAGCAGGCCTTGCTGGAAGAGGCCGAGCGCCTCGTCCAGGCCGACGTGCTTCGTGAGAAGGAAGACATCTTCTACCTCACGTTCCAGGAGCTCCACGACGTCGTGCGCACGAACCAGGTGGATGACCAGCTCATCGCTCAGCGCAAGGACGCGTTCAAGTCGTACCAAGCGCTCACACCGCCACGAGTGCTCACGTCGGATGGCGAGATCATCGCCGGCGCGTACCGACGCGACGACCTGCCGGCCGGCGCGCTGATCGGCCTACCGGTTTCCGCCGGGACCATCGAGGGGCGGGCCCGCGTGATCCATGACATGGCGGAGGCCGAGCTCGAAGCGGGCGACATCCTGGTCACGGCCTACACGGATCCCAGCTGGTCGCCCCTGTTCGTCGCGGTCACTGGCCTGGTGACGGAGGTGGGAGGCCTGATGACCCACGGCGCCGTGATCGCACGGGAGTACGGCTTGCCGGCCGTCGTGGGGGTGGAGCATGCCACCCGGCTGATCCAGGATGGCCAGCGGATCCGCGTGCATGGAACGGACGGCTACGTGGAGATCCTGCCCTAGCCGACGCGACCCGGCCCGCCAACGCCGGCGCGTATCGTCCGCGGCATGACCAGCATCGGCGTGATCGGCAGCGGCAACATCGGGGAGACGATCGGAAACGCGTGGCAGCGCGCCGGTCACGACCTGGTCTATGCGTCGCGGTCGCCGGAGCCGCCCCGGACGGTCGCGATCGCCGATGCGATCGCGGGCGCCGACGTCGTGCTGCTGGCGACACCCGGCGGCGTAGTGCCGGCGCTGCTCGCCGAGCACGGCGGCGCGCTGGAGGGCCGCGTCGTGATCGACGCGACCAACGACGTCGGCGGGGAGCGGCTGAACCATGCCGACGCGTACGCGGAGTCGGCTCCCGGCGCCCGCTTCGTCCGCGCCTTCAACACGCTCGGGTTCGAGATGTTCGCGGAGCCGGCGATCGGCGGCGAGGTGGCCGACCTGTTCTGGTGCGGGCCGGAGGACGCGGGTGTCGAGCAGCTGATCGCGGACGTCGGCCTGCGGCCGATCCGCGTCGGCGACATCGACGCGATCGACGTCGTCGACGGCGTCTGCCGGCTGTGGCTGACGCTCGTGTTCCGCCAGGGTCACCCGCGGCGGACGGCGCTCCGCCTGCTCAGCGACTGATGAGCTCGGTGACCTGCCGCGCCACCGCGTCGGCGTCGGCGTCGCGCTCCACGCACACCGAGACATGCCCCGACTCCGTCGGGATCACGACCTGGTCGAAGTTGCCGTAGCCCACGATCACGTGGCGCAGGCCGCCGCAGTCGAGCTCGCCGCGCTGGCGCGCGAGCGTGAGGAGCGTCGGGTTCACGAGCAGCTCCTCGAAGAAGTCGGAGCCGGCGTCCGACGCGTCCGCGACCCCGTCGCGCTGCGCGGTCTCGACCCGCTGGCCGTCGCCGAACGCGACGTACCGGATGTGCGGCCCGAGGCCGAAGATCGCCGTGCGCAGCTGCTCGTCCATCAGTCCCTCAGCTGGCCGCAGTGGCACGCGGCTTCACGGACCGTGGTGATGGCGCCGGACTGTAACTACACGGCCGCGAGTGACCGCGCCGGCTCGCCGACGTAGTGCGCGGACGGCCGGATCAGCCGCCCCTCGCGCTTCTGCTCGAGGATGTGCGCCGCCCAGCCGGCGGTCCGCGCGCAGCTGAACAGCGGCGTGAACAACCCGGGCGGCACGCCCGCGTGATCGAGCACGACCGCCGACCAGAACTCGACGTTGGTCGCCAGCACGCGATCGGGCTTGCGGGCCCTGAGCTCGGCCAGCGCCGCGGCCTCGAGCCTCTCGGCGACCTCCGCGCGCGGCGAGCCGATCTCCTTCGCCGTACGGCGCAGCACGCGCGCCCGCGGGTCCTCGGCCCGGTACACGCGATGGCCGAAGCCCATCAGCCGCTCGCCACGGTCGAGCACGCTGCGGACATACGCGTCGGCGTCGCCCACGCGCTCGACGTCCTCGAGCATCTGCAGCACGCGCGCAGGCGCCCCGCCGTGCAGCGGGCCGGACAGAGCGCCGACGGCGGCCGACAGCGCGGCGGCGACGTCGGCCCCCGTCGAGGCGACAACGCGAGCGGTGAACGTGGACGCGTTCATGCCGTGCTCGGCGGCGGAGATCCAGTAGGCATCGATCGCCTTGACGTGGTCGGGGTCCGCCTCGCCGCGCCAGCGGATGAGGAAGCGCTCGGGGATCGAGGAGGCGCGGTCGACCTCCCGCTGCGGCACCGGCGGGCGGCCGACGCCGCGCGCCGACTGGGCGACGAACGACAGCGCCATCACCGACGCGCGCGCGAGGTCGTCGCGCGCCTGCGCGTCCGAGATGTCGATCAGCGGGCGCAGCCCCCACTCCGGCGCGAGCATCGCCAGCGCCGCCTGGACGTCCACCCGCGGGTCGGCCGACCGCACGGCCAGCGGGTGCGGCTCGGCGGGCGGCAGCCCCGGCTCGAACGTGCCGTCCACCAACAGGCCCCAGACGTGCTCGAACGGCACCGTGCCGACGAGCTCCTCGATGTCGATCCCGCGGTAGCGCAGCGCGCCGCCTTCGCGGTCCGGCTCGGCGATCTCGGTGTCGAACGCCACGACGCCTTCAAGTCCGGACATGCGCCTCCCTCCAACGTCTGGCTTTGTTCTGGTTGCCGCACAACGCCATCGAGCACCAGCGGCGGGCGCCGGCGGGGGAACGGTCGTAGAAGCGGGCCGAGCACGTGTCCGAGCCGCAGATCCGCACCCGCGTGCGCTCGGACGGCTGCCCGAGCATGCGCGCGGCGTCGTAGGCGACCATCCCGAGCGCCCGCCGCGGCGAGTCGGCGGTCACGCGCTCGGTGAGCGCGGGCCTGCCGTCGGGGCCGGCCATCAGGGCGGGGCGCGAGCCGGCCAGCGCCAGCCAGCTGTCGATGTGCTCGACGACGTCCGCGGCGGGCGCCGAGCGCTCGACCGCGGAGCGGACGCCCGCGTCAATCGCCTCGCGCAACGTGCGCGCCTCGCTGAGGATCGAGGCGGGCGCGCGCATCGGCTGGGCGAGCAGGCCGGCGCGCACGAGCCAGATCACGACCTCGTCGACCGAAAGAAGGCATTCAACGTCGCGACGCCATCGCTCGCGGCGGGTGTTGACGAAATCCATCGCCGGACGGCCGCCGAGCCAATACCAGTACGGAATCCCGGAAACGGGTGCTCCGTCTGGCAGGTCGCGATGCATAACCGGATCATACGTCCTCAACCGGTTATTCACGCACAAATGGCAGCGTCTCCGTTCCAATTCCCGTAGGCTGCCGCCGCCGCATGAGCGCTGCTGATCTGATGCTCAAGCCGGTCCCAGAGCTCGCCGCACTGGTCCGCGGCGGGGAGATCTCGGCCCGAGAGGTCGTTGGCGCAGCCCTGCGCCGGATCGAGGACCTGGACGACCGCATCCACGCCTTCGTGGAGGTGGACGCCGAGCGCGCGCTCGAGGCCGCCGACGCGATCGAGCCGGGCGACGAGCGCCCGTTCGCCGGCGTGCCGATCGCGATCAAGTCCAACGTCCCGGTGGCCGGCCTGTGCATGAACTTCGGCTCGAAGTTCCTGTCGGGCCACCGCCCCGGCCACAGCGCGTACATGGTGCGGCGGCTGCGGGAGGCCGGGTTCGTCATCGTCGGCACGACGAACATGCCGGAGTTCGGGATCCTGCCGACCACCGAGCCGCGGCACACCGGCGCCACGCACAACCCGTGGAACCTCGACCGCACGCCCGGGGGCTCGTCCGGTGGCGCGGCCGCCGCGGTGGCGGCGGGCATGCTGCCCGTGGCGCACGGCAACGACGGCGGCGGTTCGCTGCGGATCCCGGCCGCCTGCTGCGGGCTGGTGGGCCTGAAGCCCAGCCGCGGCCGCGTCTCACGCGGGCCGGACCTCGGAGACTCGTTCCTGGCCTGCGACGGCGTGCTCACCCGCACGGTGGCCGAGACCGCCGCGCTGCTCGACGTGCTGGCCGGCTACGAGGTCGGCGACGCCACGTGGGCGCCGCGACCGACCGAGCCGTACGTCACGGCCGTGCGGCGCGACCCGGGTCGCCTGCGCGTGGCGATGACCGCCGAGAACCCGCTGGGCGTCGACGTCGACCCCGAGTGCGTGCGCGGCATGCACGTCGCCGGGGAGCTGCTCGCGTCGCTCGGCCATGAGGTCGAGCACGCCTCGCCGTCGCTGCCGGGCGGTGACGTCCTCAACCTGTTCATCCGGGCCTTCGGACCGGCGGTCAGCCTCAGCATCGCCTATGGCGAGCTGCTCGCGGGGCGTCCGCCCGAGGACGAGGAGCTCGAGCCGCTGTCGCGCGCGGTCTACGACATCTCACAAGACCTCACGTCGGTCGGCTACCTCGGCGCCGCCGCGCAGCTGCAGGCGGTGGCCCGCGGCGTCGTCGCGTTCTTCGCCGAGTACGACCTGCTGCTCACGCCGGCGCTCGCCGAGCGGCCGCTGGAGATCGGCGAGTGCACGGGCTACGGCGACGACCCGCTGGCCGACCTCGCCCGCTCGGGCCGCTTCACGCCCTTCACGTCGCTGTTCAACGTCACCGGCCAGCCCGCGATCACCGTCCCGCTCGGGTTCGGCGACGACGGCCTGCCGACCGCCGCACAGCTCGTGGCGAAGCCGCTCGGGGAGGACACCCTTCTGCAGGTCGCGGCGCAGATGGAGACGGCAATCGGCCGGCCCGCGCATGCACCGGACCTCTAGCGGGCGCGCCGCCTAGAATCTGCCCCAGCTCTCTGAAGTCGAGCCTCGAAGGACACCTCTGATGGCCTACGTGATCGCTGAACCCTGCATCGGCACCAAGGACAACTCGTGCGTCGAGGTCTGTCCGGTCGACTGCATCCACCCGACGCCCGACGAGCCCGACTACGACAGCGTCGAGATGCTGTACATCGACCCGGAGGAGTGCATCGACTGCGACGCCTGCGTCGAGGCCTGCCCCGTCGATGCCTGCTTCGCCGAGGACCAGCTCCCGGACGAGTGGGCGCAGTACACGAAGCTCAACGCGGACTACTACGCCGGCAAGTAGAGCCGGCGCGCAGGTGCGCGTCGAAGATCAGCCGGCCATGGGGAGGCTCATCCCCAAGGGCTGCGGCGGGCCGGCGGGCTGCATGATCGGCAGCTCCACCGGGGTCATCGCGACGATCCCGCGCGCGGCCTGGCGGACCGCCTGCGACGCCGGGTCGTCCGGGCTCGTCTCCACCAGCGGCACGCCGGCGTCGGACGTCTCGCGCAGCGGCATGGTGAGCGGCACCTTGCCGAGCAGCGGCACGTCGAGCTCGTCGGCCAGCAGCTGGCCGCCACCCTCGCCGAAGATCGCGTAGCGCTCGCCGTCCGGAGTCGTGAAGACGGACATGTTCTCGATCACGCCCGCGATCTCGAGGTTGACCTTGTGGGCCATCTCGGCGGCGCGGCGGGCGACCTTCTGGGCCGCCGCCTGCGGCGTCGTGACGAGCACGAACTTGGCCTGCGGGAGCAGCTGCGCGAGCGTCATCGACACGTCGCCGGTGCCCGGCGGCAGGTCGATCAGCAGGAAGTCGAGCTCGCCCCACGCGACGTCCTCGAGGAATTGCGTGAGCGCCTTATGGAGCATCGGCCCGCGCCACACGACGGCCTCGTCCTCGGCGATGAAGAAGCCGATCGACATGACCTTGATGCCGTGCGACTCGAGCGGCAGGATCTTGCGCTCGCCCGTGACCTTCGGGCGCTGGCCGCCGAGGCCCAGCATGCGCGGGATCGAGTAGCCCCACACGTCAGCGTCGAGCACGCCGACCTTCTTGCCGTCGGCGGCCAGCGCCGAGGCAAGGTTGACGGTCAGCGAGGACTTGCCCACGCCGCCCTTGCCGGATCCGACGCAGATCACGTTGTTGACCTGGGCCAGCGCGCCTTCCGGCAGCCCGCCGGGGCGGCCGAGCTTGCGCTGCAGGCCGGCCTTCTCCTGGTCGGTCAGCACGTCGAAACCCACGTTCACGTGCGCGACGCCCTCGAGCGCCGAGACCGACTTGACGACGGCGGTCTGGAAGTGGTTCTTGATCGGGCAGCCGGGCGTCGTGAGCGACACCGTGACGTCGACCACGCCGGCGTCCTTGATGTCGATGGCGCGGACCATCTCGAGCTCGACGATGTCCTTGCGCAGCTCGGGGTCGATGACGGCCTTGAGGGCCTCGGTGATCTGCTCTCGCGTGGGCACGGTTTCATTTTGACAGCTACCCACGCCTGTACCGGACGAGCTCGGCCATGTCGCGGTCGCCGGACACGCCGATCTCCAGCACCGGCCCGATGCGCCGGGCGTAGAACTTGTACTCGAGAACCTTCGGCTCGAGCGGGTTGAAGTTCTTCGTCATCAGCACGTGCGTGAAGTGGCCGTACGGCACCTCCACCTGTTCGCCGCGGCTCAGAACCTTGGCGCCGTCCTCGGCGTGCCCGGGATAGTGCTCCTCCCGGTAGCGCCGGCCGACGCGCGGGCGGGCGGGCATCACGATGCCGGCCTGCGCGCCGTCGACGCCGGCCTCCCACGAGCCCTCCTTGGAGACCGGCTTGCCGTTGTCGTACTCGGTCGTGTCCTCGCCGAGGTACCAGACGTTGCCCTTGGCGTCCTGCGCGTACCAGTCGGACGTGTCCTCGACGAGCATGCCGCCGTCGGTCACGGTGTCACGCACCACCCGACCGCGAATGCCGGCGGCGACCAGCTTCGTGCGGTGGGTGACGCGGACGACGACCCGCTGGGTGCCCTCGCGGTAGACCCAGCGCGTCCCGGGCCTCATCGGCCAGTACGGGTTGTCGATGTGCGTACTGAACCCCGGTGCGGCCAGGGCGGCGGCTGTGGCGAGGAGGGCGAGCATGGGCGCGACCGTACGCCGCCGCCGTGAATCCAGGATGAGAGCCCTTAAGGACCGACGACCCGCCACAAGGGCGGGCCGACGGTTGAGGGAGGAGAGGTGCTGCATCCGCCGGCGGGGTATGAGGCCGACGGATCCCGCCGGCGGAATATGAGGCCGGCAGGCTTACCCGGGATGCCGCTCCTCCGCGGCGCCGGGGGAAACTGGGGAGCTACACGAGCGCGGTGACGCGCTCCTTGGCGACGCTCGCGATCCGCGTGGCCTGGCGCTCGGCGTCGCGGCGGCGGGTGCGCACCGCGCGCTCGAGGCGCGTGCGGGCCTTACGGACGTCGCGCTCGAGCTGGTTCCGGGCGGTGGTGCCGCGGCGCTCGAAGCGACGGATGTCCTTGTTGAGCTCGCGCTCGGCAGCCGTGCGGGTGCCGAACTTGTCGACGATGCCGGTGGCAACGCCGACGACGCGATCACGCGCCTCGAGCGTGGCTCCGACGTACACGAGCGCCACGCGCTCGACGACGGTACGACCCTCGACAACGGTCGCCTTCGCGGCGCGCGTCTGGGCCGCAGTGGCCTCGCGCGTCTCGCGCCGGGCGGTCGTGCGAGCGGCGCGCGCCTTCGTCTTCGCCGGCGCCTTGCGCGTCGTCGTACGACGAGTGGTCGCACGCGTGCTCGAGCGCTTGGCCGGCTTGCGAGCCGGCTTGCGAGGAGTCGCGGTGGTCGTGGAAGTGGTGGTGGTATCGGCCATCTTCGTAATCAGCCCCTTCGGCTATGACCCTGAAGTTCTCGTTCGTCTGTTCGACAGACAGGTTATCCCGTCGAACACCTGTTTGTAAACCTCACCCGCCGGGTCGTTACGCCGCGGTACAGACTTTGTGCCAGAGACTACGCGATTCCTTGTGAAATTGCGGAGAAACCGGCACCGACTTTGTAACAGATCGAACGCGGGTTCGAAAATAGTGTGACGCTTCGCACACCCGCTCAGGCGGCGCCGCGGCCGAGCTCGAGGCGCTCGGTGCGGGCCAGCCAGCCGAGCGGATCGTCGAGCTCGGCGAGCGTGGGGAGCGCGTCGGGGCCGGCCCACGCGCGGTTGAGCGCCTCGATCCCGCCGTAGGCGACGACGCCGTCGCAGAACGCCTTGCCGACCTGGTACTGGCGGAGCTTGAGGTCCATCCCGATCAGGCGCTCGAGCACCCGCAGCAGGCCGGACCGCTCGGTGCGCCGGCGGTCCATCGCCGCCCGCATCTCATCGAGGTCGGACAGCAGCTCGGCGCCGACGGCGTCCATCACGTGCTCGGCGTAGCCCTCGAGCAGCGCCATGAACGCCTGTGCGCTCTCGAGCAGCGGGCGCCGCTCGCCGCCGATCGCCAGGAACGCCAGGCCGTCCTCGCGGATCGAGTTCACGAGCGCGCGCAGGTCGGACACGTCGGGCAGCCGCAGCAGGCCGCGGGCGTCGACGTCGACGGCGCTCAGCAGCTCGCGGACGATGCCCGCCAGGTGCTCGCGCAGCCACGGCACGCCGCCGAACTGCAGCGCGTGCGTGGTCTCGTGCAGCGCCACCCAGCGCAGCAGCTGGTCGGGGTCGGCGTCGAGCGCGGTCGCCGCATGACCCAGGTTGGGCGCGACGAACAACAGCCGCGCCGGCGCGTCCGGGTCGAGCACCGCGAACTCGTACTGGCCGAGGACCCGCCCGCCGAGGAAGCCGGAGATCGCGCCGGCCTCGATGGCGAGCAGCGCACCGGCGGCTCCGCCGAGCGGTCCGAGCCTTCCCCCGATCCGGTCCGCGACCGGATCGAGCACCGCCGCCGAGCGAGCGCAGGTTGGCCTCGATCCACTCGGGACGGCCGACCGCCTCCGCGGCCGGCAGCGCCTGGGCGGCGAGGCCGGTGTACTGGCCGACGAGCCGCTCGCTCTCAGCGGCGGGCGCGGACAGCTGCTCGAACGGCGCAGGGTCGCCCGACGGCTGTAGGCCGGCCACTCCGCGTGCCACCTGCCCGGCGAGGTTCCAGTCGATCACGCCTTCCAGGATGGCACGGTCGCGAGCTCGCTCAGCCCGGCCTCCGTGCGCGCGGCCACGATCGGCGAGTGCGGCAGCAGGTCCAGCGGCGCGGCCAGCGGCTCGTCGAACGCGGGAAACGCCACGTGGCCGCCCGCCTCGCGGACGATCAGCTGGCCCGCCGCGGCGTCGACCGCGCGGCATCCCTTGAGCGTCAGCATCCCGTCGAACCGCCCCGCTGCCACCTGGCACAACGCCGCCGCGATCGTGCCGATCGCGCGCAGCCGGTGCGCCACCTCCACGAGCCCCTCGGCCGACTGCAGCACCCAGCGCGGGTCGGCCGACTCGAAGCCGACGAGCTCGAGCTTGCCGTCGGACGCCCAGCGCCGCTCGCCGATCCGCGGGTCGAGCGGCACGCCGTTGAGCTGCGCGCCCTGGCCGCGCTGCGCGACCCACTCCTCGGCGGGCCCGAAGTCCTGGACGAAGCCGAACACGACGTCGGCCATCGTCGGCCCCTCGGCGACCGCGATCGAGAGACAGTGGTGGGGCAGCCCGCGCTTGGCGTTCAGCGAGCCGTCGATCGGGTCGACGACCACGACCACGCCGTCGCCGCCGAAGTCGACGAAGCCCCGCTCCTCGCTGACCGCGCGGAAGCGCGCGCCCGCGTCGTACAGCGCAGCGAGCTCGGCGAACACGAGCTCCTCGGCCAGCGCGTCGATCTCCAGTGTGCGGTCGCCGCCCTCGCCGCGCGTGCCGGTCTCGAGCACCCGCTCGGCGATCGTGGTGCGCTCGGCCAGCATCGCGCGCAGCCCAAGGGCCGCACGGCGCGACGCACCCAGCCAGTCAGGGGCCATCGCGGCCGTATCCTACGAAGGTGCTCGCCCTGAGCCCCGAGCAACGTGCCGCCGTCGAACACGGAGGCGGTCCGCTGCTCGTGCTCGGTGGCGCCGGGACCGGTAAGACCACCGTCCTCGTCGAGCGCTTCGCCCACCTCGCCGCGTCGAGCGCGCCGCCCGAGTCCTTGCTCGTGCTCTGCTACTCGACCGCGGCGGCCGTGGCAATGCGCGAGCGGCTGGAGGACCGGCTCGAGGGCGCCTACGAGGAGCTGCCGGTCACGACGTTCCACGGCTTCTGCGCGCGGCTGCTGCGCGACGAGGCGCTGGAGGCCGGGCTCGACCCGTTCGCCACGCCGGTGTCGGCTGCCGACCGGCTGGCGATGCTGCTGGAGCGGATCGACGACCTGCCGCTGCGCCACCACGACCTGCGGGGCAACCCGAGCGCGACGCTCGGGGCGATCGTGCAGCGCATCGACCGCCTCAAGGACGAGCTCGTCTCGGCGGACGACTACGCCGCGTGGGCGAACGGGCTGCCCGAGGACCGGGCGCGCGAGCGCGAGTTCGCCGCGCTGTACGGCGCCCACGAGGCGATGCTGGCCGACGCCGGCACGCTCGACGTCGGCGATCTCGTCCTGCAGGCGTTCCGGCTCCTGCGGGAGCGGCCGCACGTGCGCGAACGGCTCGCCCGCCGGCAGCGGCACGTGCTGGTCGACGAGCTGCAGGACGCGAGCTTCGCCCAGGGGCTGCTGCTGCGGCTGCTGGTGGCCGGCCACGGCGGCATCACCGCGGCGGCCGACGACGACCAGTCGATCCACCGCTTCCGCGGCGCCGCGACGAAGAACATCGCCGACTTCCGGGCGGAGTGGCCGAAGGCGACGATCGTCCGGCTCGAGCGCTCGCTGCGCTCGGGCGAGGAGATCCTGCGCGCCGCGCACGCGGTGGTCGCGCCGGCCGGCGAGCGGATCGAGAAGGAGCTGCACGGCGAGCCCGGGGGCGTGATCGCGTTCTGGCGCTGCTCGTCCGAGCGCGCGCAGGCGCAGGCCGTGGCCGCCGAGGTCGAGCGGCTGGTCGCGCGCGAGGACGTCGCCCCCGAGGACGTGTGCGTGCTGGTGCGCTCGGTGCGCGGCGAGGGCCAGGCGGTCGCGGTCGCGTTCGAGGAGCGCGCGGTGCCGTACCGGCTGTCGGGCGCCTCGGCGTTCTTCCAGCGCGCCGAGGTGCGCGACGTGCTCGCCTGGCTGCGCCTGCTCGTCGATCCCGGCGACGCCGGCGCGGTGGTCCGCGCGCTCGCCCGCCCGCCGGTCGAGCTGCGGGCGATCGACCTCGCGCGCGTGACGCAGATCGCGCGGCGCCGCAAGCTCGACATGGTCGCCGCGCTCGGGGCCGCGCTCGAGTCGCCCCAGATCCCGCCCGAGGCGCGCGACCGGATCACGCACTTCCTGCGCCTGCACCGCGCCGCCGCGGCGGCGATCGACTCCACCCGCCCGGACCTGTACGTGCACCGGCTGATCGAGCGGCTCGGGCTGCGTCGCCAGCTGCTGTTCGCGGCCTCCACCGAAGTCGTCGAGCGGCTGCAGAACCTCGCGCGCTTCGCCGAGCTGGCGGCCGACTACGTGCGCCGCTCGCCGCAGGCCACCGGCCGCGACTTCGCGCGCACCATCGCCGCCGTCGCCGAGGCCGGCCTACAGGAGGATTCCGGGCCGGTCGAGCACCCGCACGGCGTGCGCGTGATGACGATGCACGCGGCGAAGGGCCTCGAGTTCGACCACGTGTACGTGCTCGGCCTGATGGCGGCGCGCATGCCCGGCCCGCGCCGGCGGCCGATGGAGCCGATCCCGGACGCGCTGATCAAGGAGGCCGTCCCGCCCGACACGAAGGCGACGCACGCGGCCGAGATGCGCCGCCTGCTCCACGTGGCGATGACCCGGGCGCGCCACCGGCTCGTGCTCGCTTTCCCGGAGCGCTCCGAGCGCGGCGCGCTGCAGCAGCCGTCGCCGTTCGCCGAGGAGGCGCGGGCGGCGGTCGGGGGCGAGTGGGAGGAGCGCCACGAGGAGCTGTTCGGCCCGGCCGAGACGCTGCAGTCGACGTTCCGGATGCTGCGCGACGAGCTGCTCACGACCGTCGCGCAGGTCGGCGGCCGGCTCGGCGAGCTGCGGTTCGACACCGACCTCGACGTCTCGCACGCCGTCGTCCGCTACCTCGAGCTGCTCAAGCTCGCGGCGCTGCTCGAGCGCACGCGCGCCGGCGAGCAGGAGGTGGGCGACGTGCTCGGCGAGATCAACGCGCGCCTGCTGCAGGCCGCGACCTCCGAGCAGCGCGAGATCTTCGAGACCTCGGCGCTCGACGAGTACCTGCTCGACGCCGAGCGGGACGAGAAGCTCCGCGCCCGCGCCGTGGCGCAACGTACCGAGCCCTCGCTCGAGTCGTTCCTCCCGCGCCGCGGCGACGGGCTGGCGCTCAGCGCGTCGGACATCGAGACGTACCGGACGTGCCCGCTCAAGTACAAGTTCGCGCGCGTCTTCCGGATCCCGGCCGAGCCGACGATGAACCAGCGCTTCGGGATCCTCGTGCACCAGGTCTTGGAGCGGTACCACGCGGCCGAGCCCGGCGGCCTGCCAATTCTGCTCAACCTGCTCGAGGCCGGCTGGCGGCGCGGCGGCTTCGGCGACAGCGAGGAGGAGCGCCAGTTCCGGGCCAAGGCGACCCAGGCGCTCGTCCGCTACCACGACCGCTTCCAGGACGAGGACGCGGAGCCCGTCTGGTTCGAGCGCTCGTTCCAGTTCCGCATGGGCCCGCACCTGCTGCGCGGCCGCGTAGACCGGGTCGACAAGCTGCCCGACGGCGGCTTCGAGCTGATCGACTACAAGACCGGCCGGCCCAAGAGCCCCGCCCAGTTGCGCGATGACGTGCAGCTCTCGCTGTACGCGGTCGGCGCGCGTGAGGCGTGGGAGCTCGAGGCCGCCCAGCAGGCCTACTACTACGTCCTCGACGACACCAAGGTGCCGGTGCCGCGCTCCGACGAGGACCGCGACTGGATCCGCGAGACGGTCTTCGAGGTCGCCGAGGGCATCCTCGGCCAGGGCTTCGAGCCGACGCCGAGCTTCGCCGCATGCTCGATGTGCGACTACCGGATCGCCTGTCCGGCAGCCGAGCGCTAGAGGCCGACGAGCGCGGCCGAGCGCTCCCACAGCTCGGCGGCCAGGCGGCTGTCCTGCGCCTGGGCGTTCGGCTCGCGCGGCCGCAGCTTCTCCACGTAGGCCCCGCGCAGCGCGCCGGCCTCCGGGTCGAGCGCGAGCCAGACCAGGCCCTTGGCGCCGCTGGCCGGCGACTTGAAGAACGGCCCGATCAGCGTCGCGCCGATCCGCGCCAGCGCACCGTCGTTGCGGGCGAACCCGCTGCGGATGACGCCGGGGTGGAAGCAGTTGGCCGCGAGGGCGGGGTTGCGGCGCTGCAGTTCGCGCGTGAACAGCACGTTGCACAGCTTGCTCGTCGCGTACGCGCGCCCGGGCCGATAGCGGCCGTCCTCGCCCTGCAGGTCGTCGAGGTCGAGCAGCCCGCCACGGTGCGCGTCGCTCGCCGTGGTGACCACGCGGGCGCCGGACTCCGCGAGCCGGCCGAGCAGCAGGTTGGTGAGCAGGAACGGCGACAGGTGGTTGAGCGCGAAGGTCTGCTCGAAGCCGTCGGGCGTCACGTGGCGCGACGTGAACATCGCGCCGGCGTTGTTGGCCAGCACGTCGATCCGCGGGTAGCGCTCGAGCAGCTCGGCGGCCAGCCTCCGCACCTCGTCCATGCGTGCCAGGTCGGCGACGTGCTGGTGGACCGTGCCGCCGGCCTCGTCGGCCGTCTCGCGCACGCGGTCGGCGTCACGGCCGACGATCGCGACCTCCGCGCCGCGCCGGGTCAGCTCCATCGCCGCCGCCCTGCCGATCCCGCGGGTCGCCCCCGTCAGGATCACGGTCGGCATGCCGTCAAGCTAGCGAATGGGCACGGCTCTCGATCACGGCGACGGCGTCGTCCACCGGGGGCAGCGCGCGGATCTCGGCGGCGATGTCGCCCGCCGCGCCGCGGTAGCTCGGGACGTCCAGCAGCCGGCGCACGTCGGCGGCGAGGTCCGTGGCGACGATCCCGGCACCGGCCTTGGCGACCCGCTCGGCGTTGGTCGGCCCGTCGACGAACAGCGGGACGAACACCTGCGGCACGCCGGCGGCGAGCGCGCCGAGCGTGGAGCCCGAGCCGCCGTGCGTGACCATCGCCGCCGCGCGCGGCATCACGTCCGCCTGGGCGACCCAGCGCTCGACGCGCACCGAGCGCGGCAGGGGCCCGAGCTCGGACGGGTCGCGGCGGTCGCCGATCGTCACGAGCGTGCGCACGGGGAGCCCGGCGAGCGCGTCGATCGCCTGCCGGTAGACGCGCGGGAAGTGCTCGGACATGGGCGCCTCGGAGCCGAAGCTGACGTAGACGAGCGGCTCGCCGTGGTCCGGCCGCGGGGGCGCCGCGTCGGTGCGGAAGCGCAGGACGTCCTCGTCCGGCTCGTTGAGCGCGGCGGGCGCGCGGGTGAGCAGCGGCGAGTCGAGCAGGCGCTCGGGCGCGATGTCGAGCGCGGGCGCGGCGATCGCCTCGAGCATGCCGCCACCGTCGATGTGCGACGCCAGGTGCACGCCGACGCGCACCTGCGGCACGCCGTACTCGTCGGCCGCCAGCGCCGACGCGAACTCCATGGACTCGCGGACGATGACGTCCGGCTGCCACTGCTCGACGATCCTGCGCATGCCGGGCAGCGCGGTGCGGGCGTGCAGCCCGACGAACAGGTTCTGGACGACGTGGTCGACCGCCGCGGTCTGCGACCACACGGGAGCGAACGCGGCGTCGACGGTGGCGGTGGGCGCCTCAGGGACGGGAAGGAACGACAGCCCCGACCGGGCCACGAGCGTGACCACGGACGGCGGGCCGGCGACGGCGACGTCGTGGCCGGCGCGGCGGCAGGCGTGGGCGAACGGGACGAGCGGGCCGAGGTGGCCGGCGCCGCGGGTGGTGGCGAACAGAACCCTCATCAGAGGATCTGACGTCACGGGCCGCGGTTTATTCCCCGCGAACGTCAACTGCGGCTGGGTAGGGAGGCGAGGGGATCGGCCGGTTCGGCGGTCCCCTGGCGACTTGACCACCTCACACGTGGTCAAGTCGCCAGACACCACCGTCTGGCGACTTTGGGTCGCATACCGACCCCAACGCGCCAAGGACCGCCGACAACGCGGGCGCACCCGCTCCCCTACCCAGACGCAGTTGACGTTCGCCGAGGTTGCCTACCCGCCGGCGTGCCCGCCGCCGCCGGGTCCGCCCCGCTGGCGCAGGAAGCGCTGGAACTCGCGCGCGAGGACGTCGCCGGACGGAAGCTGGGAGAGGTCGGTCGGCCCCTCCTCCTCGTCGGCGGCCCGCTCGAGCCGCTCGACGAACGCCTGCACCTCGGGGTCGAGCTCGACGGCGCGGCTGACCTGGCGCTCGTAGTCGACCGCCGCGGTCTCGAGATCCTGCGCGTCGACGGTCACGCCGACGAGGCTCTCCAGCCGGCGCAGGATCGCCAGCGCGCCCTTCGGGTTCGGCGCGACCGCGACGTAGTGCGGGACCGCCGCCCACAGCGAGGCCGACGGCATGCCGGCCTCGGTGCACGCCATCTGCAGGACGCCGACGATGCCGGTCGGCCCCTCGTAGGTCGGCGGCTGCAGGCTCAGCCGCTCGACCAGCGCCGGATCTGAGGCGAACGCGGTGACCGAGACGGGCCGCGAGTGCGGCACGTCGGCCAGAAGCGCGCCGAGCGTGACGACGAGCTGGATGCCGAGCGCCTCCGCGAGCTCCACCACCTGCTGGCAGAACTCGCGCCACCGGTAGGACGGCTCCGGGCCGGTGAGGATCACCAGGTCGCGCGGCGCACGCGGGATGCGCGCCTCGTAGACCTCCCACTCGGGCCACTCGATCGCGCGGCTGGCGCCCTCGACGAGCTTGACCTGCGGGCGGGTGGCCTGGAAGTCGACGAACAGCTCCGGGTCGATCGTCGCGAAGCGCGTGGCGTCGAGCGCCGCGCCCATGAACGAGACCGCCGACGTCGCCGACTCGCCGGCGTCATTCCAGCCCTTGAAGGCGCAGACCAGGGCCGGAGCCCTCAGCCCGTCGGGTCGGCGTTCCCAGCGCAACGGCTGCACCGGTTCACCGTAGCGAGTCGCCGTCCGGTGCTGCGGCCATCATCGGTCGCGTGCTCACCGCGGAAGCGCCAACCATCGCCAAGCTCCGCGCCGGCGACGAGGTCGACGGCGTGTTCGCCTGCTCGCGCAAGGACCGGCTGCAGGCACGCTCCGGTCTGCCCTACCTGGCGCTCGAGCTGCGGGACCGCAGCGGCGCGATCCAGGCCCGCGCGTTCCGCGATGCCGATCTGCTGAGCGGCCGCTTCGAGCGCGGCGACCTCGTGCGCGTGCGCGGGCGCGTAGAGCGATTCCGCGACGAGCTGCAGCTCGAGGTCCGCGACATCGCGCGCACCGAGGAGGCCGACCCGGCGGCGTTCCTGCCGGTCGCCTACCGCGACCGCGACGAGCTCGAGGGCTTCCTCGAGCACCTCGCGCGGGAGGTGCACGACCCCGCGTACCGCGCGCTGCTCGAGCGGCTGCTGGGCGACGACGAGCTGCGGACCGCCTGGCGGCAGGCGCCGTGCACGCGCGGCGGCCACCACGCCTACCTCGGCGGGCTGCTCGAGCACACGGTCGCGGTCGGCACGCTTGCGCTCGAGGCCTGCACGCTGCACCCGCGCCTGAACTCCGACCTGCTGATCAGCGCCGCCCTGGTGCACGACCTCGGCAAGACCCGCGAGTTCACCTACGGCGCCGCGATCGAGCTGTCCGAGGAGGGCCGGCTGCTCGGCCACCTCGTGCTCGGCCAGCAGATCCTCGAGGCCCGCATGGACGGGATGGACGCCGAGCGCCGGCTGGCGCTGCTGCACTGCGTGCTCTGCCATCACGGGCCGGACGCCGCGCCGCAACGCCGCTTCGGCTCGCCCGAGGCGCTCGCGCTCTACCGCCTGAACGCGCTCGACGCGAGCGTGAAGGGCGCGCTCGAGCACGGCCTGGGGTAAACGCAACTGCTAGGTTGCGCGTCATGCGCATCCTCGTCCTCGGAGGCACCGTCTTCCTCGGCCGCCATGTGACGGCCGAGGCGCTCGCCCGCGGCCATGACGTGACGCTGTTCACCCGCGGCGTCCACGGTGCGGATCTCTTCCCGGACGCCGAGCGCCTGATCGGCGATCGCGCCGGCGACCTGTCGGCGCTCGAGCGCGGCGAGTGGGATGCGGTGGTCGACACATCGGGCTACGAGGCCGAGCACGTCGGCCGCGCGGCCGCGCTGCTGGCCGGCCGGGCCGGCCACTACGTGTTCGTGTCGAGCTGCAACGTGTACCCGACGTGGCCGGAGCAGCCGGTGGACGAGGACACGCCGGTATGGGACAGCGACGACGCGGACTACGGGCCGCAGAAGGCGGCGAGCGAGCGCGCGATCGAGGCGGCGATGCCGGGCCGGATGGCGACGGTGCGGGCCGGGCTGATCTGCGGGCCGCACGACAACGTGTTCCGGCTGCCGTGGTGGGTGCGGCGGATCGCCGCCGGCGGCCGCGTGCCCGCGCCCGGCGACCCGGACCGGTTCGTGCAGCTCGTCGACGCGCGCGACCTCGCCGCGTTCCTGCTCGACCTCGGCGAGCGGCGCGTGGCCGGCGCGTTCAACGGCACGGCGCCCGCGCGCACGACGACGATGGGCGACGCCCTCGCCGCCGCGGTCGACGCGACGGGCTCGGGCGCCGAGCTGGTGTGGATCTCCGACGACCGCCTGCAGGCCGCCGAGGTGAAGCCGTGGGTGGAGCTGCCGCTGTGGCTGCCGGCGGCGGACTTCCCCGGCACCTGGGAGATCGGCACGGAGCGCGCACAGGCGGCCGGGATGCGCTGTCGGCCGGTGGCCGAGACCGTCGCCGACGTGTGGACGTGGCTGCGCGCCGGCGGCGAGTCCGAGCTCGACGAGTGGCGTTCGGAGCACCGGCCGCCGCCGATGGAATCGGCACGCGAAGCGCGCCTTCTGGGTAACTGAGCTACATTCCCACCAATCGCGTGGCCGGGCAGGGGGCTTGGCCGCGCGGGCAACGACGTCCCACCACGGGAGGCAACATGAGACGTCTTCAGGTGCTTCTGCTCGCCGTCTTGGCGTGCGCGTTGGTCATCGTCCCCGCCGCTCAGGCGGCGCGGTTGAAGACCAAGGCTGTCGCGCAGGACAAGACTGCGGTGCAGCGGTATTGGACTCCCAAGCGCATGCAGAATGCACGACCCGCCGACAGGATCCTGTCCGGCACGTACGCCGCGGCCGCGAAGCCGGTCAAGCCGCAGAAGCAGGCCTTCGCGGCGTCACCGATCGCACCGCCGTACACGTCGCAGCCGACGAGCACCAACGGCAAGGTCTTCTTCACCGACGACGGCCTGAACTACGTGTGCTCCGGCACCGCGCTCATCAGCGGCAACAAGAGCACGGTCTGGACGGCCGGCCACTGCGTGCACGACGGCGCGAGCAACTTCCACACCAACTGGGCGTTCGTGCCGGCCTACCTGGACGGCAGCGCGCCCTACGGCGAGTGGACCGCGCGCCAGCTGCTCACCACGAGCGGCTGGGCCTCGAGCGGTGACTTCTCGTTCGACAACGGCGCCGCGGTGGTCAACGTGAACGGTGGTCAGGCGCTGACCGACGTGGTCGGCGGCCGCAATCCGTCGTTCAACTACGCGCGCAACCAGAACTACGCGGCGCACGGCTACCCGGCCGCCCCGCCGTTCAACGGCGAGCGGCTGTACGTCTGCAACTCGCCGCTGGTCTATGACGACACGTCCGCCAACCCGCCGACCATGGGCATCGACTGCAACATGACCGGCGGCTCGAGCGGCGGCGGCTGGATCGCCGGCGGCGGAGTGGCCTCGGTCAACTCGTACGGCTACAGCACGCTGCCGAACGTCATGTTCGGGCCCTACCAGGGCTCGGTCTCGCAGAGCCTGTACACGCAGGCTGCGGGCAGCTAGCCGGACCCGCCCCCGTACGGCAGCCGGGCCACGATCGTGGTCCCGGCGCCGGCGGGGCTGATCACGTGGAGCGTGCCGTCGAGCGCCTCCACCCGGTGGCGCAACCCGGTCAGGCCACTGCCGTCCGGGTCCGCGCCGCCGTCGCCGTCGTCGGCGATCTTCACGAACAGCTCGTCGGGCTCGTCGCGGATCGTGACCACAGCGTGCGTGTTCTCGCCGGCGTGCTTGGCCGCGTTGGTGAGCGACTCCGCGACCACGAAGTACGCCGCCGTCTCGACCACCGGCGGCGGCCGGCGCGACACGTGCGCGTCCGCCGTCGCCTTGACCGGCGAGCGGGCGGCGAGCGCCTCGACCGCCGCGGGCAGGCCGCGGTCGGCCAGCACCGGCGGCGCGATCCCGCGGGCCAGGTCGCGCAGCTCGGCGATCGCCGCGCTGGCCTCGCCGCGCGCCTCGCGGACGAGCTCAGCGGCCTCCGGGTGCTCCTCCAGCCGCGCCTCGGCCCGGCCGAGCTGCATCGTCAGCGCCACCAGCCGGGCCTGCGCGCCGTCGTGCAGGTCGCGCTCGATCCGGCGCAGCTCGTGCGCCTGCACGTCGAGCGCGCCGCGGCGGGTCCGCGTGAGCTCGTCGACCCGCTCCACCAGCTCCTTCTCGCCGCCCCACGCGCGGTACAGCACGCCGTGCAGCGCGAGGAGCATGGCCAGACAGCCGATCGGGATCAGCGGCCAGAACTCGTCGCTGCCCGCGAGCGCCCACGTGAGCACGAGCGTGAGGCTCACCCACGAGAACAGGCCGGCGTGCACGACCAGCAGGCGGCGCCGGCCGCGCGGCACGTGGCGGGCCGGGCTGAGGATCGCGTGCAGCGAGAACGGGACGAACAGGCCGAAGTAGACCCATTCCGGCCAGAAGGTCCCGCCGCCGGTGAGGGCCCACAGCCCGGTGACCACGAACGCGATGAACGCCGACAGCGTGGCGTGCACTCTCAGGGCTCGGGTCCAGCGCATCGCGCTGGATGATCGCATGGAAAGCGAACTTGACATAGGCGTAATGTCAAGCTAGCTTTACTCGTACGAATGAAGAACGAAGTACGTGAGTTGCGAACGGCGATGGGCCTCTCGCAGCAGCAGCTTGGTGAGGCGATGGACGTGTCCCGTCAGACGATCAACTCCATCGAGAAGGAGCGCTACACGCCCTCCCTCCCACTGGCCATCGCCTTGGCCCGCTACTTCGGCCGACCCGTAGAGGAGATCTTCGATGCAGATGGCAGCCCGTAAGCCCGTACACCGCAGCCGGTGGTACATGCCGGCGTTCTCCGTGTTCCTCGGCCTCCTGATGCTCGGGGCGTTCGCGCTCGGCGGCGACGTCGGCGGCGGACTGGCCGCGCTCGGCGTGATGGTCGCGCTCGCCGCCGGGATCCTCGTGTTCGGACGCAGCGAGACGGTCCGCGGGCTCAGCGGCCCGGGCCGCGACGAGCGCTGGGCCAAGATCGACGTCACCGCCACCGCGATCACCGGCAGCGTCCTGATCGCCGTGATCATCGGCGCGTTCCTCGTCGAGGTCGCCCGGGGCGAGGACGGCGAGCCCTGGTCACAGCTCGGTGCGCTCGGCGGGATCACCTACATCGTGGCCGTCGCGCTGCTGCGCTGGCGCTCGTAGCGTCGTCCTTGCGGATGACGGCGCGTCGTCCGCAGGGCGGGCGGAAGATCGTCCGCTCGGCCGGGTCTAGATCGCGCTTGCGGCCGACGACGTACGACGCCGTGGCCGGGAGGCTCCTCGCATCGGATCAAGCGAGTGCAAGGAGCCAGTCATGGCATACAGCGGTCAGACCATCAGCAACCCCGTCAGCGGCGAGCAGATCACCTTCATGCAGACCTCGCGCGACACTGACGGTGAGCTGCTCGAGTTCGAGCTCGCCCTCTCGCCCGACGGCCACGTGCCGGGCGCGCACGTCCATCCGGAGCAGGAGGAGCGCTTCCACGTCCTCGAAGGCACGATGAAGTTCCGCCGTGGTCTGCGCCGCATCACGGCCGGGCCGGGTGACACCGTGGTCGTCCCCGCCGGCAAGGTGCACCGGTTCGCCAACGGCGGCGACTCGACGGCGCGCTGCCGCGTCGAGGTCGTCCCGGCGCTCGACATGGAGCGGCTGCTCGAGACGACCGTCGAGCTCGCGCTCGAGGGCAACGTGACGAGCAAGGGCATGCCCAAGCCCATGCACCTGGCGCTGTTCGTGCAGCGGTTCCGCCGCGAGGTCAAGGCCCCGTTCCCGCCGGCCTGGATGGTGCGCGTCCTGATGGCGCCGCTGGCCGCGCTGGCTCGCCGACGCGGCCACGCCGAGCGCTACGTCCCGGCCCCCGCGGCCGCGTAGACGCCAGTTGTCTCGCCCATGACTGACCTGGCCAATGGGCCAGGAGACGAGGTTGAGAGGCATGGACCGGCGCTGGAGTATGGCGTTGCTCCATGCCTCTTCGTTCGTGCATCGCGGCGACCGCCGCCATCCTGTTCCTGGCCGTCCCCGCCGTCGCCTCGGCGCAGGACCCGGAGCCGACGCCAACGCCGACCCCGGAGCCGACGCCAACGCCGGAGCCGACCCCGGTGCCGACGCCGACGGGAACCGTGCCCAAGGTCACCAAGCCGAAGGTCACGGGTACGGCCCGACAGGGCGACGTGCTCGTCGCCGCCGCGACCTGGAAGGGCGACCCCGCCCCGACAGCGGTGTGGAGCTGGCAGCGCTGCAACGCAAACGGCTCCAAGTGCGCGGCGATCGCGGGCACCGATTCCGACCGGTACGCGGTAGCGGCGGCGGACATCGGCAGGACGCTGCGCGCCCAGCTCGTTGCGACGAACTCCGCGGGGTCGGACACCGCGCGGTCTGAGCCGACGGCGGCCGTGGAGGCCGCAGCGCCCCCGCCGCCCGCTTATCCGACCCCGCCGCCACCGCCCGAGCCCGATGATCGTTCGCCATCCGACGCCCCAGCCCCGTTCCGTTCGGACGGACCCCCGGCACCGCCACCCGCGCTGTCCGGCCCCGCGCTCCTGCGGCCGTTCCCGGTCGTGCGACTGCGCGGCACGCTGACGGCGACCGGGGCGCGCATCACGCTGTTCACAGTGCGCGTGCCGGCACGTGTCTCGGTGCTCGTCAAGTGCCGCGGGGTGAGCTGCCCGACGCGCCGCATGGCCCGGAGCGCGTCGAAGCGGCGGACGATCCGGCTGAAGCGGTTCGAGCGGTCGCTGCGGGCCGGGACTCGCGTGACCGTCAAGGTCACGCACGCCAGGCGGGTCGGCAAGTGGAGCACGATCGTGATCCGCCGCGGGGCTGCGCCGCGGCGATCGGACCTCTGCGCGTACCCGGGTGTCGGAGCCCCGGCGGCGTGCCCACGCTGACCGGCCGCACCGCCATCACGGCCGCCGCCGCGATCGTCGCCGGCTTGTTCGTCCTCACGTTCCTCGTCGCGCTCGCTTCGAGCGCGCCGCCGCAGCCGCGCCCGCCGCGGGCGATCGTGCTCCCGGCGATGACGAACCCGGCCGAGCCGGCGGCGCTGTCGCGGCGCGCGGCCGCGGCCCTCCCCGCCATGCGCCGGCCGGCGCCGAAGCCGAAGCCCAGGCGCAAGCCCCGGCGGGTCGTGGTCGCGCGGCCCGCGGCGGTGGCCACGCCGATGCCGACGGCGACGCCGGTACCCACTGCGACCGTGGCGCCCGCTCCGCCGCCGCCGCCCGCTCCGGTCTCGGCGCCTTCTGCGCCCGCTCCGGACCCGGATCCGGAGTTCGACTCGTCCGAGGAGTTCGACTCGTCCGGATGACCCGGCCCGCCGTCATCTTCGCGGTGGCCACGGTGGCCGCGGTAGCGCTTGGCCTCGGGACGGCGGCGCTCCTCGCCCCGAACGCACGGACTCTGCGCGCCACCACCCGCGTCGTGCATGCCGGACCCGCGTTGCTGACCGTGCCCGCCGGTTGGGGGCAGTCCGGACCGGTCGAGGGTCTGGCGCCCGAGCGCACGACAGTGCTCTCGCCGGCGCCCGGTACGGCCGGCAGCGCGATCATCACGTTCGGCCCGGGCGACTCGCGGTCGCTGCTCCCGCGCGAGCTGCGCGCGCTCCTCGACGAGCCGCCGCCCGCACCGGTCACCACCACGCTCGGCGGCCGCCCAGCGGCCCTCTATCGCGACCTGCGCACCGGCGAACGGCTGCTCGACGTGACCGTTCTGCCGACCAGCGACGGGACGCTTGCCGTGGCGTGCTCGGCCCCCGCCGACTGCGAGGGCGAGGTCACTGCCGCGTCGGTGCCCGGCGCCACCGCCTTGATCCCGTCGCCGGCGATCCCGCTGGCGGCGGCTCTCCCCACGGCGATCGCGCGACTGGACCGCGAGACGATCGCCGGCCGCAACGACCTGGGTGCTGCCCGTACGCCCGCCGCCCAGGCCGGAGCGGCCTCCCGGCTCGCCGCTCGCCAGCGAGCGGCCGCCGACCAGCTGCGCTCCGCATTCGGCCCAGCCGCGCAGTCGGTCGGCGCCGCGCTCGACGAGACCGGCCGCGCGTACGACGCGCTGGGGGCCGCCACGCGGGCGGTCTCGCCGGCCGCGTTCGCCGCCGCCCGCGCCAAGATCCGCGCCGCCGAGTCGCATCTCACCGCCGCCGCCGACACGGTTGTCGAGGCCGGCACCCGGCCGAGCGCGGAGCCCGCGCCGGTGGTCCCCGCGCCGCCCGCGCCGGCCGGCACCCCCGGTCTCGTCCGCTTCGCCGAGATCCTGCTCATCGCGGTCCTGCTGATCGGCAGCCTCGTCGCCGGCTTCGTGTCCAGCGGCGTGATCGCACGCGCGGCCCGCCGGCTGACCGCTCCGACGTAGCCTTCTCGGCGGAGCGGCACGGGGCTGGTGCCCCATCCGGTCTTCAAAACCGGCAGGCGGCTGTAGCCCAGTCGTTGGTAGGTTCGATTCCTGCGCCGCTCCGTCTTGGCCCTGCTCGGGCGCTACCCCCGGTAGCGACGCCGGCTCTGGATGAGCGCGTGGTTGAGCATCGTGGCGTGGTCGTCCTCGCGTGCGACCACGACGAGCCTGTTCCAGGCGCCCGGATATGCGACGCGTTCGTTGTAGATCTGGGTCCGGAAGTGGTCTGCGTAGACCGCAGGCAGCTTGTCCCCGATCCCATACATGCGGCGCGCTCCGTCGCTCCCGCGGATGACCGCCACGAGCTCGCGCGTAGCGTCGAAGTCGTCTGTGGCGACGAACTCGACGAGCGGGTGCTGCGGCGCGCCGCCGCTGAGGAACGCGACGACGTACTTGCGGTCCCGCCCCCAGGCGTTCTCGCGGATCGTCTCTCCGAGGCCGAACTGCACAGCACCCTCCGCGCGGGTCGTACCCAGGAACACGCGGTACGGCGAGTAGCTGTCGCGCCGTCTCGGCCAGCGATACGACTCGCCATGCCGCTCCTGCGTGAGGCTCCAATCATCGGCCAGGTCTGCCGATCCGGGGCGAGCGGCAGCGGCGGTCCGATCGGACGGATCGCCGGCGGCGACGTGGCTTACGCGCGGATTCGCGAAACCCGCCTCGGACAATCGGGCCAGGAGTGGCCCGAGCTCGCGGTCCGGGACGTGCTCGACGGTGACGGAGAACGGACACATCGGCCTATTACAGGCATAACGTAGAGAAACGTAGTCCTGTAAGCAACCGTCGTATAGAAGCTGCTATGGTCGCGGCAAGCGCTGAGACCCCCTGCCGACGTCGACGAACCTGCGAGTTCCTTGGCTGTCCCTCACGGGTTGAGCGCACCGGAGGACTCAATGAGAGACCTCCACCCTCCAGAAACGAGTACCCCATGCATGCCACCATTCGACGCTACGAGTCGATTGATCAGAGCCGCAAGAGCGAAGTCCTCAAGAAGGTCGACGAGAACCTGCTGCCGCTCCTGAAGGACCTCCCGGGTTTCAACGGCTACTCCCTCATCGACGCCGGCAACGGCGTCATGACCTCCGTCGGCTTCTTCGACACCGAGGCGCAGGCCGACGAGTCGACCCGCATCGCCGGTAGCTGGCTGCGCGACCAGAAGCTCGAGACGGCGCTCCCGAACCGGCCGAAGATCACGGCCGGCGACGTCGTCGTCTACGAGACGGCTGTGCCCGTCCAGGCCTAACAGCCTCCCAGCTCGTCCGTTGCACCGAGAAGGCCCGCACATGCGGGCCTTCTCCGCGTTGTTCTCAGCGCCTGTTAGCGTGACGGCGATGCCGTTCACCGCGCGCCAGATCGACGAAGTCCAGCCAAAGGCCGACAGTCCTCGCGGACGCGTCTATGACGTCGAGTTGCCGTATCGGCGGCTGGGGCGCTGCCGCATGTCCGACGCCGTCGCCGCCGTGATCGGAACCGAGCACGCAAACGTCGCCGTCGCGCTCTCGAGCTACGAAGAGCGCAACGGGAAGCACGGTACGGCGTCGGAGCTCCTCGGGCCCGGGGTGAACCTCGGACTCGAAGACGCGGCTCGCTAGACGCGGTCCAAGAACGTGTAGGCGGCGGTCGGACCCGCCTGCATCCACTCGGAGAGGCCGTAGCGACACGTTGTGCCGTCGTCGGCGTCCGCGTCGATCGTCTTGGGCGGGCGACCTTCCACGACCTCGACCTCGATGCTCCGGCCCGCGAGCGGTCCGCCCTCAAGCACGGCCACGATCGTCGGCCCGCGCCCTCGCGCCGGCGCGGCGACCGGGCTCGGCAGCCTCGGCTCGGGCGCCGGTACGACGGTCGGCTCATCGCGCTGCCCGGTGTCAGCGAACGGATGCGCGTCATACCGGACGAAGCGCTCGAGCTGTGGATAGAACTCGCTGGTGGTGACGGGCCGGCGCGCGAAGTGGGCGAGCGGCTCCTCGCCCTGCACGCCCTGCCCGGGCTGCCGCATGGCGATGCGGACCTCGTCCGCATCGATCTCGATCACGTTGTAGGACGGCGGCATGGTGCCGCGCACGCGCAGTGTCGAGACCGTGCCCGAGTGCACCACGCGAACGCCCGAGATGCTCCACACGTAGGGCACGTGGCGATGGCCGGACAGCACCAGGTCGACCTCGAGCTCGCGCAGGATCGCCATCACGTCTCCGGCGTCCCGAAGGTTGTTGACGTCACGGCCGGTGCCGGGGACGGCCAGGATGTGGTGATGGATGACGACGATGCGGGGTCCGTCGGTCCAGCCACGGAACGCCGAGTCGAGCCAGCCGTAGTGCTCGCGCCCGACCTCGCCCTCATCGACGTCGGGCTTGGTCGAGTCGATGGCCACCACCCTGGCGTGACCTTCGGCAACCGGCACCGTGCTGATCGAGTCGCGCGCACCGAAGAAGTCCTCGAAGTGGCGGTACCCGACGTTGCGGGCGTCGTGGTTGCCCATCGTCACCACGACGTTGCGACACTCGAGCCCGTCCAGGAACTGACGGCAGCGCTCGAACTCGCCGCGATAGCCGTCCATCGTCAGATCGCCCGCGACCACCACGAGGTCCGGTGCGAACTCGTTGGTCTCGTCGATCGCGGCACTCAGCAAGTCGGCACGGAACAGGCCTGCGCCAACGTGCAGGTCGGACATCTGGACGATCCGCATGAGACAACCAGTATCGCCGGTCGCCGAGGGGGCGTATGGTGAGTGGAGACATGTTGCACCCGCGCATCGACATCTCGCGTGACCTCGAGGGCGAGCCCATCGTGCTGGCCTGCTTCGATCTCGGCCCCGAGGAGATCGCGGCGTTGTCGCACGCCGTGGCCGCCATGGCCGCCGAGCGGTTCCGTCATGCGGACATGTCGGTCGACGACGTGCTCGAGCTGCGCGAGCTGACGGCCCTCGCCGACGAGCTCGCCCATCAGGACCCGCAGCCTGGGCTCCGAACGCTGGTGCTGCGTCCTGCCCGGTTGTCAGGCCTCCGCGACTCCGTCGCGCGGTTCATCGAGATGCGTGACGAGGGAGAGTGGATCCGCGAGGAGGATCGCGAGCCGCTCGCGCACCTGCGCGGCCTGCTGCTTCCCCTCGAGGAGCTCTGCGCTGAAGCGCTCCGCGCCGCGCTCTCGCCGGGCGCTCAGGAGCCGCGGAGCTCGAGGTAGCGCGCGCGGTCGGCGAAGACCGCGCGCAGGTCGTCCGTCAGCTCCTCGAGGAACTCCTCGCGGTACGTGGTGTCGGTGAGCACGGCGACCGAGTAGTACAGGCCGCTGAGGGCCGCGATGCCGGCGCTGACGCGCAGCAGCTCGACCGTGACGCGGATGTCGATGTCCCCGATCGACACGGCGACGATCTGGCGACCCTCGCTGCCGGTCCAGGAGTCGATCACGTCGGCCGAGACGACGAGCGCGCCGAACGCGATGAAGAACGCGCCGACCGCGACCGCGACGAGGAGGATCTGCAGCGCCTGGGTGACGAACAGGACGAGCCCGACGTTGACCCGCTGGCGGCGCTCGAGGGTCGGGCCGGTGGAGACATCGTGCTCGATCTTGTCGACCTCGCGCGGGAGCCGGACCCCGAGGAACATCGACCCGACCGCGATCAGCAGCACGCCGGTGGCGATCACCGTCGCGCTGTTCATGCCCGCGAAGACCTGCCACATCTCGGTGTTGATGAACAGCACGACGCTGAACAGCAGGAGCAGCGGAATCGCGCGGGCGAGGAGCCCGAGCGCAGCGGCGAGCTGCTCGCCGATGCGACGTCCGGTGAAGACGAGGATCGAGGCGACGCCGTAGGCGATCCACACGTAGAGGACGAGCAGCAGCACGAGATTGACGGCGCAGACCACCCAGGCGCTGGTGGTCTGACCGCCGATCAGCTGCAGCACGCCGCCGATCGCCACGAACGCGCCGAGCTCGACCGCGCCGACGTCGTTGGGCAGCGCGAACGCCCGGCGGCCGCGCAGGCGGTTGACGATCGCCATGGCCGCGCCGAGGGCCGCGAACGCGCCGACCAGCACGAGCGCATTCGCCCACAACGGCCAGTCCAGGTTGCCCGCGAGGATGACCTCGACGATCAGGACGAACGCGAAGGCCGGCGTCGCGCGGGTCCAGATGTCCTCGCGCGCGGTCCGGTCCTCGACGAGCATCGGGAGCCCGGCGCGTCGGAAGCGCCGCTCATAGGCGTCGAGATCCACCGGCCCCGGCAGTCTGCCGGGCGCGGCGGACGGGTGAGCGGCTTCACCCCGAAGGGCGCTATCCACCGGGGGCGGCGGCGAGGACGCTCGGCCTATGTCCATCTCTGGCGACTGGGACCGGCGGATCAGCCGCCGGACACTGCTCAAGACCGGCGGGTCGTTCGCCGCCGGAGTGGCGCTCGCGGGCCTCGCGAGCGACCGCGCGTTCGCGCAGGCGGCGTTCCCGAGCTACCCGTTCAAGTGCGGCGTCGCGTCGGGCGACCCGACGCCCAAGGGCTTCGTGCTGTGGACGCGGCTCGTGCCCGACCCGCTCGCGGTGGGCGGCGGCCTGCCCGCCGAGCCGTACGAGGTCCGCTACGAGCTCGCCCGCGACCCCGACTTCCACCACATCCACCGGCAGGGGACGACGGCCGCCGTGCCGGACGAGGCGCACAGCGTCCGCGTCGAGATCGACGGGCTGCCGCCCGAACGCGAGTACTGGTACCGCTTCAAGGCCGGCGACGAGGTCAGCCCGGTCGGCCGCACGCGCACCGGTCCCCCCGGCAACTCGATGGTCCGCGCGGTCACGTTCGCGTTCGTGTCCTGCCAGAACTTCGCGGACGGGTACTTCACGTCGTACGAGGAGGTTGCGAAGGACCCCGCGGTCGAGACCGTGATCTTCCTCGGCGACTACATCTACGAGGGTGGCGCCCGGGACGTGCGCGCCCACGCGCCGGCACGGGTGATCAGGTCGCTCGACGAGTACCGCATCCGCCACGGCCAGTACAAGACCGACGTCCATCTGCAGGCCGCCCACGCCGCGCACCCGTGGCTCGTGACGTGGGACGACCACGAGTTCAGGAACAACTACGCGGACCTGGACCTCGACGAGATCCCGGAGGTGTCGCCCGAGGCCGCGCGGGAGCGGCGCCAGAACGCGTATCAGGCGTACTGGGAGCACATGCCGCTCGCACGCTCGCGCAAGCCGGCCGACGCCAACCTGCAGCTCTACCGGCGCTTCCACTGGGGCAAGCTGATCACGTTCAACGTGCTCGACGGCCGGCAGTACCGCTCCGACCAGGTGGCAGCCTGCCCGCAGCGCGACGCGTCGGGTTATTGCACCGGCGTCCTGGACCAGCAGCGGACGATGCTCGGCGCCGAGCAGCGCGACTGGCTGCTGAACGAGCTCGCCACGACGAAGACGCGTTGGAACGTGCTCGGTCAGCAGACGATGTTCTCCCCGTTCAACCGCACGGTCGTGCCAGGCGGCGCCGCCGAGATTCGACACGTTCGACAGCTGGGACGGCTACGTCGCCGAGCGCCAGCAGATCCTCGACTGGCTGGTCGCACAGGGCACCGAGAACCCGGTGGTGCTGACCGGGGACACCCACCAGCACTGGGTCCGCAACGTTCCCGGCGACTACCACGACCTGCGTAGCGCGCCGGTGGCGACCGAGCTCATGGGGACCTCGGTCTCCACCGGCGGGGATCCCGGCGACGACCGGTTCGAGCGGTACGGCGACGATCCGAACAACCCGCACGTCCTGTTCCGCAGCAACGACCGCGGGTACGTGCGCTGTGCGGTGACGCCCGACCGGTGGACGGCCGAGTACCGCGTCGTCACGACGGTCCGGCAGCCCGCGGCGCACGACTTCCACAGTCGTGACCGCGGTCATCGAGAACGGCGTGCCGGGCGCTCAGCTCATCCGTGAGTGACGGCGTGTCCCGAGGGATTCAGGTCCGGCGCAGGCGGTCGCGCGCGGCGCCCTCGACCCGGCGGGCGACCGCCGGCGCCGCGCGCATCAACGCGCCGAGCTCGCGCGGCGGGAGCACGAGCAGGCGGGTCGCCGCGGTCGCGGTGACCGTCGCGGAGCGTGCGTAGCCGTAGCCGGCACCCCAGTCGAGCGCCGCGAGCTCGCCGAAGAAGTCGCCGGCCGCGAGGTCGCGCACGTGGTCGCCGTCGATCTGCACCTCGGCGGCGCCGTCGACGATCACGTAGAAGTCGCGCTCGAGCTGGTCGCGTCGCACGACCGTCTCCCCCGGCCCGGCGAAGTGCTCGCGCGCCACGGCGGCGACCCGCTCGGCCTGATCGGTGCTCAGGTCGCCGAACAGCGGGAGCGCGCGCACCGCCGCCTCGTCGAACACGCCGGCGCCGTTGGCCCGCGAGTCCGAGATCGACGCGTCGCGCGGCGCCCGGGCGGGCCGCGCCGCCACCTCCGGCCGCTCCGCGGACGCGAACCAGTCGAGCACCCACTCCACGTCCTCCGCCCGCGAGGTGTGGTTGAGGATGCACAACCGGACCGCGTACGTCCCGTGCAGCCGCGTGGAGGACACGAGCGCCTCGCCCGTCGCCTCGAGCTGCGCGATCAGCGTGGCGTTCAGCGCGGCCAGCTCGTCCTCGTCCTCGACGCCCTCGAACACCCGCCGGAAGCAGACGATGCCGAGCGAGGCCGGCGAGAGCAGCTCGAGCGACGGCGTCGCGCGGATGCGCTCCTCGGCCAGCGCAGCGAGGTCGAAGCACGTGTCGACCGCGGCCCGGAACGCGTCGAGCCCGAGGGTCTGGATCGACAGCCAGACCTTGAGCGCGCGCCAGCCGCGCGTGAGCTGGAGCCCGAGGTCGGAGAAGTTGACCTCGCCGTCCTCGACCTCGGCGTCCTTGAGGTAGTCGGGCACGATCTCGAACGCGCGGCGCAGCAGCCGTCCGTCGCGCACGAGGAGGCAGCCGCACTCCATCGGCTGGTAGAGCCACTTGTGCGGGTCGAGCGCGATCGAGTCCGCCGCCTCGATGCCGGCCAGCGCCGCGCGGCCGCGCTCGGCGAGCACCGCGAACCCGCCGTACGCGGCGTCGACGTGCAGCCACACGCCGTGGCGGCGGCAGACGTCGGCCAGCGGGCCGAGCGGATCGACGGCGCCGGTGTTGGTCGCACCGGCGGAGACCGACGCGAACAGCGGCGAGCGGCCCTCGGCGACGTCGACCTCGATCGCCCGCTCGAGCCGCCCCGGGTCGAGCCGCCGGTCCGCGCCCGCGGGGAGCACACGCAGCTGCTCGGGCCGGAAGCCGAGCAGCCGCGCCGCGCGCGCCAGCGACGAGTGCGCCTGGTCGGACACGTAGGCGACGACGCGCTCGTTCATCGGGCCGAGCAGCGTCTCGCGCGCGCACGCGAGCGCGGTCATGTTGGCCGCCGAGCCGCCGCTGAGCAGGATCCCCGCCGCGTCCGCCGGATAGCCGAGCCAGTCCTTGAACCAGTCGAGCACGGTCAGCTCGACCTGGCTCGGCCCCGCCGACTCCATCCACGAGCCGACGTAGACGTTGAGCGCGCTGGCGATGAAGTCGCCGAGCGCGCCCGGGAACGTCTGGCACGACGGCACGAACGCGAAGAACCGCGGATGGTCGGCGCGGTTCATGTACGGGAGCACGTCGGCCGACAGGCGCCCGAGCACGTCGGCCACCTCCTGCGGCGCGTCCGGCGGCGGGCCGGCCAGGCGCTCGGCCATCTCGCCCGGGGTCGCGCGCCGTAGCGCCGGGATCGCGGGGTCGGCGAGCCGGTCGACCAGCAGGTCGACCGCCGCGTAGCCGGCCGCGCGCATCGCGTCCGGGGACAGCGCGAGCGGATCGCTCATCCCGCCGTCACCAGCGACCCGAGCCGCTCCTCCACCAGCTCGTGACCGGCGGCCAGCGCCCGGCGGTCGCCGGTGATCGCCGCCAGGAACTCCGCGCGCTCGAGCGCGAGCAGCTGGACATCGGTCCGCGCCACCACGGTGGCCGTGCGCGGCACGTCGCGCAGCAGCGCGATCTCGCCGAAGCACTCGCCCGTCTCCTCGGTGCGCCGGAAGCGGCCGTGCTCGATGACCTCGACCGCGCCGGAGGCGATCACGTAGAAGCGGTCGCCGGCGTCCCCCTCGTGGATGATCTCGGCGCCGGCCGGGAGCGCGACCGGGCTGAGGTGCCGGGCGATCTCCTCCAGCTGCACGACCGGCAGCGGAGCGAACATGCCGAGTCCGCGGAGCAGGTGGTACTCGCGCTCGGGCACCGGCGCCGACGCCTCCAGCCGCGCCAGCGCCCGCCAGCGCGCGACCACGACCACGGGCAGCGTGGCGCCGACCACGAGCAGCGCGCCGCGGACCCCGAAGGCCAGCACGAGCAGTGGGGCGATCAGCGAGCCGAGTCCGGTGGTGAGCTGGTACGTGCCCTCCACCACGCCGAAGGCGCGCGCGTGGACGGCGTCAGACGCCAGCCGCTGCACGAGCGTGAGCCCCGCGACCTCGATCACCGCGTAGCCGATGCCGAGCACGAGCAGCCCGCAGACCGCGACCCACAGCTCCGGGATCCCCGCGAGCGCGACGAGTGGCACCCCGGCCATGACGCTGCCGAGCACGAGGCCGGAGGCGTTGCCGCGGCGGGCCAGCAGCATCACCGCGGCGGTGCCGCCGATCACGCCGCCGAGCCCCCACAGCGAGTTCAGCCAGCCGACGCCGGCCGCGCCGAGGTCGAGCAGCTCGAGCGCGACCACCACGACGAGCACGTCGATCGCGCCCTCGACCAGCGTCGAGACGCCGAGCACGCCCACGACCAGCCGCAGCCGGCGGTCGGCCGCGACGGTGCTGAACCCCTCGGCGATCTCCTCGAGGCGACGACCGGTGGCGAGGGTGGCATGGGCGGGCAGGCGGTCGACCGGGATGCCGGCGAGCGCCAGCGAGGCGAGCAGGAACGCCGCGCACGTCGCGGCGAGCGCGAACTCGACGCCGCCGGTCGCGATCAGCACGCCGGCGCCGGCCGCGCCGAGCAGGAAGCCGACGCTGTCGACCGCGCTCCACAGGCCGTTGGCGGCGGCGAGCTGGCGCGGGTCGTCGGCCAGCGACGGCAGCAGCGCGGCCTGCGCCGGCTTGTGCCCGGTGCCGACCGCGGTGAACAGCGCCGCCAGCACGAACACGATCGCGGGCGGGCCGTCCAGCCAGACGACCGCCGCGGCCGCCGCCAGCACGAGCGCCCGGACCAGCGCGAGCACGAGCAGCACGTTGCGCCGCGGATAGCGGTCGCCGAGCATGCTCGTGGCCGGCGCTGCGAGCGCGGCGGGCGCCATCCGCGCGACCGCGGCGACGCCGACCAGCGACGCCCCGCCCACGTCGTACGCGTAGACCGACAGCGCCACGAAGAACGCCCAGCCGCCGAGCGAGCAGGCCGCCCACGAGAGCTGCAGGCGCCGCAGCGACGACGTCTCCAGCCCGTCGCGCAGCGCGCACACGGCCACCGCGACCACCCGCCGGGCCGCGGCAAGGCGAGAAGGGGTGGCGGCCGGCGCGTCCAACCGGCCGACACTACCCGCGCCCGGCGCCGCCGATCAAGCGGCGCCGGGCGCCAAACGTCTAGCGTCCGCGCATCGCCTTCGAGATGAAGTCGTGCACGTCGGTGTTGTCGATGACGCCGTCGAAGCGCTTCGACCCGGGGCCGCTGGCCGTGATCGGCGTGTCGGCGCCGGTGTGCTGACCGGTGGTCCAGTCCGCGAACACCTGCAGGTTCGTGCCCTTGACCGTGAACGGGCCGTCCTCGCGCGAGAGCTCATCGCCGGACTCGTCGGCGGTGTCGGGGTTCTCGATCGTCAGGCCACCGGTCTCATGGTCGCCCTGCACGACGATCAGCGTGCCGGGGTGCTGGCGGGCGAAGCGCACCGCGAGCCGGACCGTGCGGTCGAGCGCCTGGCCGGACTTGATCATCAGGCCCGCGTTGTTCTCGTGGGCCATCTCGTCGATGGCCTCTTCCTCGATCACCACGAACAGCCCGTCGCGGTCCCTGGAGAGGATGTCGAGCGCCTTGTCGGCCATGTCCCGGAGCGGCACGACCGGGTCGTAGATGTCGCCGTGGCCCTCCTCGCGATGCTCGAACATCTCCTCGTTGGCGAACAGCCCGAGCACCTTGCGACCCTTTGCCTTGCGCAGCGCGGTGCCCGTGGTCACGTACTTGTAGCCGAGGCCCTTGGCGCGCTCGACCAGGTTGCCCTTGTCGCCCTTGCTCTGCTCGGTCGGGTCGGTCGGCGGATTGTCGGGATAGGCGCCCGGGGTGCCCGCCGGGTACCAGAAGTCCTCACCGCCGCCGAGGATCACGTCCGGCTTGGTGCGCACGAGGTACTGCCGCGCGATCTCGCTCTGCTCCCCGCGGTCGGAGACGTGCGCCGCGTAGGCGGCGGGCGTCGCGTCGGTCACCTGCGACGTCGTGACGAGGCCGGTCGCCTTGCCCATCTTGCGCGCGTCCTCGAGCAGCGTGCGCAGCGCGCGGCCCTTGGTGTCGACCCCGATCGCGCCGTTGAACGACTTGTGGCCGGTGGAGAACGCCGTCGCCGCCGCGGCCGAGTCGGTCACCGCCTGCTTCGGGTCGGCCGGGTCGGTGTGCACGAGCCCGGTGTGGTCGAGCTGGTTCATCACCAGGTCCTTGCCGGCCTTGTTGCCGGCCGTGACCAGCCGGATCAGATCGCGCTGCGCGGTGGCCATGCCATCGCCCTGGAGCACGATCACGTTGTGCGCCACCGCGCCCTTCTTCTTCGGAACCGGCTTCGGTGCCGCTCCGGTCCACGTCGGGACCACCACCAGCGCCGCCGCGCCGGTGACGGCCGCGGCGAACGTCGCCTTCCTGCCGTTCATCAAGTCCTCCCTCCGGGGTTTCCGCCTGGGCTGAACAGTTCCCTGTTCACAATTCGTTCACACGTACCGGGCACATCTCTTCGAGACACCGATTGGAGGTGTGAGATTCGGTGCGAATGCGCAGAACCTCTGCGTGAACGGCGATTCCGAGCGCGAGCGCTGCCTGGCGTGCGGGATGGACGACTTCCTCACCAAGCCGGTGCGGCCCGAGGACCTCGTCGACGCGCTGGCGCGGGTGATCGGCGAGGAGCAGGTGGTGGACCGCGGCGTGCTCGCGCGGCTCCGCGAGGCGCTCGACGAGCACACGGTCGCCCGCATCGTCGACGTGTTCATCGCCCAGGGGACCGACCAGCTCGCGACGATCGCGCAGTCCGGCGACGCGGCCGAGGTCACACGGGCCGCGCACGTGCTCAAGGCGAGCGCCGCGACGGTCGGCGCAGTGGCGGTCGAGGGCATCGCCGCCGAGATCGAGCGCACCGGCGATCCTACGCTGGCATGGCGGCTCGCCGAGGCGTTCGCGCGTACTCGTGCTGAGCTGCGCTGACCGACGCGGTACCTTCATGTCATGAGCGCGCTCGCCGTACCGCCCCAGGCGCTCACCCGCCGCCAGCGCGCGGCGAAGACCGTGGCCGCCGCGCTACGCGGTGGCGTGCTCGGGGCGCTCGCCGCCACCGTCGGCTGGGTGCTCGCCGGCGCCATCGCCGGCACGGCGATCGTGCTGCTGGTGCTCGGCACGCTCGGCGTCGGCGCCTGGATCGTCTGGAAGGGCGAGGTCAGGCCCGTCGTCTGGCTCGTGCTCGGGGCCGCCTGGGCCGCCGTCCTGCTCGAGCGCGCGGTCGTGCAGGACAACGGCGGCGTGTGGGTCGGGATCGCGGCGTGGATCGGCGTGATCCTCGGCGCCCGCCGCGCCGGGATCTCGAAGCGCTACATGGCGCTGCTGGCGTTCCCGCTCGTGTCGGTGGCGATCGTGCTGCTCGCGGGCGAGGACCTCCTCGACCCGTGGGGGGTGTCGTGGCTGTGGGTGGCCGCCGTGCTGGGCCCGGTGCTCGGCCTGCGGACGCTCCTCAACCCGCGGGAGCCGGAACGCCCTTCCGCTCCCTGACCAGGCACAGCAGCACGAAGCTCACGAGCATCAGGCCGCCGTCGAGATAGACCGCGGCGGTCCAGTCGCCGGTCGCGTCGCGCAGCACGCCGCTGATGGCCGGCGAGAGCACCGCGCCCATCTCGCCGATCAGGTTCATCATCCCGAACGCGGCACCCAGCAGCGCGGCCTTCGGGACGAGGTCGGCGGCCAGCGCGTGCCAGATCGGCTGCAGCGCGTTGAAGAACAGGCTGGAGACGAACAGCAGGACGCCGAGCGCCCACAGCGCGTTGCCGCCCGTGCTCAGGTAGAACCCGAACGCGAGCGTCAGCAGCGCCTGGATCAGCGTGAACGACACGAGCATCCCCTTGCGGCCGCGCCCGGCGCGCTTCTGCCGGTCGCCGAGCCAGCCCCCGAGCGGGAAGCCGATGATGCCGGCGACGCCGAAGAACGTCGCGGTCAGCGCGGACTGCCAGAACCCGCCCTTGGTCGCGTCGGCGACGATCGAGACCGACCAGAAGCTGAAGAACCACAGCGTCCAGAGGATCGCGATGCCCGCGAAGTAGATCAGCATGAGGTCGCGGTTCTTGAGCACCGGGCCGACCTCGCTGCCCAGTCGGGTGAACACGAACGCGACGAGCACGACCGCCGCCGCGGTCTCGATCAGCGCGACGAGCCACTCGGACAGGCCCGCCTCCGTGGCGATGATGTAGATCGCCATGATCGAGACGAAGAACACGGCCGCGTACGCGATCAGGCGCCCGAGCGCCGGCATGTAGGCCGGCCGGAACACGTGCTCGCCGGTCTGGCTCCGGAAGAACCGCGCCATCCCGAGGCCGAACACCACGGCCATCGCGCCGAGCACGAGGAACGGCATCCGCCACGCGTCCTCGGCTCCGAACACGGACGTGCCGAGGTCGATGAGCGGGGCCGCGAGCAGCAGCGCGAGCGTGATGCCGATGGCCAGGCCGGTGATCACGAACCCCATGCCGAGGCCGCGCTTGTCGAACGGCGACTGCTGCGTGATCACGGTGCGATCGTTCGAGTAGAACAGCCCGGCCCCGAGACCGGTGATCACGCGCAGCGCCACGAAGCCGAGCAGCGCCGTGATGACGCCGCTGAGGATCGTCGCGACGCCCGCCCAGACGACGGCGATCACGATCACGGTGCGGTGGCCCAGCCGGTCGCCCACGTAGCCGCCCGGGAACTGCATGAGCATGTAGCCGGCGAACAGGAGGCTGCCCACGAGGCCGCCGAGCGCGAACGGGTTCTCCGCGCCGGACATGATCGGGACCTTCGCCTCGATCATGTAGGTGACGACGGGACCGGTGATCGTGCGGTCCGCGCCGCTGGCGACCCAGCCGAGGAGCAACCACAGCCACAGCGTCTTGTAGCCGGGATACGGCCTGACCTCGGGCTCGCCCGTCGCCCCTGCGGGCACGGTCGCGGTGCGCGCCTGCGCGCGCTCGTCGATGTGCGTCGCCACTTCTCCGCCTCCCTCGGTGGAAAACCTCTGACATATTGCCCGGGGAGCCGGGCGCGCTAACTACCGGTCGAGCTGCAGCGCGAGGCGGCCGAGCGGCCGGCCCCAGTCCTCGAGCGACGGCGGCGTGGGAATGCCGTAGCCGGACCCGGCGAGCGAGAAGCGGCCGCGCAGCGCCCACTTGGCGAACGTGTCGGCGAACCGCTCCGGGACTGCCGTGCACTCGCCGTACTGCTGCGTGGACGACAGGCACTGGCCCGCCGGCGGGATCCCGGCGTCGAGCTGGGCGACCAGCTTGTCGTCGACCAGGAGGTAGTCGATGACGTGGCCGAGCTCGTGCAGGACCACCATGTTGCGGTCGAGCGCGCGCTCGCCGTTGAGCCTGCGGACGTCGAGGTCGATCGTCGCCCGTCCGCCGGTCGCGACCGTCAGGCCGATGGCCTGCGACGTGTCGCCGCCGAGATAGATCGTGCCGGGCGCGTTCAGCGTCGTCCGTACGTCGACCAGACCGTCGACCTCGGCGATCAGCCGCTGCGCCTCAGGGCGCGCGCTCGCAATCGCCGCCTGGATCCAGGCGCGGTCCTGGAGCGAGACCGACTCGAGGTTGAGCGCGGCGGCCCGCTGCTCGTCGGTGATCTCCGGGCCGCCGGCCTGCGCGCCGGCCTTGACGCGCTGGCCGCCGATGATCACGAGCAGCGCGCAGGCGGCGATGACGATGAGCGCGCGGGGCATGCCCCACCTTCATCGGCGGGGCGCGCAAGAAAGCTGAGTGTCAGCCGCGTGACGGCTCAGGGTCGCGGCGGTACGGCGCCTTGATCTCGTCCTCGGCGCCGGGCACCCCCGCCTCGATCTCGCGCGCCCGCTCGGTCTCGGCGTTCACTTCAGCGCCGAGCAGCACGGCGAGGTTGGTGATCCACATCCAGACCAGGAAGACGATCACGCCGGCAAGCGCGCCGTAGGTCTTGTTGTAGGAGCCGAAGTTGCCCACGTAGAACGCGAACCCGGCCGAGGCGACGACCCACACGACGACCGCCAGCACGCTGCCGGGCGATACCCAGCGGAAGCCGGCCGGCTTGGCGTTGGGCGAGGACCAGTAGAGGACCGCCAGCATCACCATCACCACGACCAGCATCACCGGCCACTTGGCGATGTCCCAGACCATCACCGCGGTGTCACCGAGGCCGACGGCGCTGCCGATCGCCTCGGCGACCGGGCCGGAGACCACCAGCGCCAGCACGACCAGCGCGGCCATGAGGACGAGCACCAGCGTCACGAGCAGCTGGAACGGGCGCAGGATGTAGAACGGCCGGCCCTCCTCGCGCTCGTAGATCGCGTTCGAGGCGCGCATGAACGCGCCGACGTAGCCCGACGCGGTCCAGATCGCCACCGCGACGCCGACGACGAGGCCCAGCAGCGCGCCGGAGCGATTCGACGAGATCTGCTCGATCGGACCCTTGAACGTGTCGACGGCCGAGGACGGGCCGAGCTGCGAGACGACGTCGGTGATCACGCGCGTGATCGTCGCCGGGTCGACCACCAGTCCGAGGATCGAGATCAGGGCGATCATCGCGGGGAACAGCGACAGCACGGCGTAGTAGGTGAGCCCGGCCGCCCAGTCGGTGATGTTGTCGTCGCGGGCCTCGGTGGCGGTGCGCTTGAGCGTGCCGAGCCACGAGCGCTTGTTCAGGTCGGTCGGGCTGTCGGGTCCTCTGCTGAAGCGGGCCATGCCACGAGACTTCCCCGCCTCGCGCGACCTTGAACGCTCAGACGCGCGCCAAGTTGGCCGACCAGCCGCCCTCGTAGGCGTGAGCGGCGCCGTCGGCGACGACCACGATGCGATCGGCGATCCGGTCGAGGAAGTAGCGGTCGTGCGAGACCGCGACGACGGTCCCGTCGTAGTGCTCGAGTGCGTTCTCGAGCACCTCGATCGAGTCAATGTCCAAGTGGTTCGTGGGCTCGTCGAGCAGCAGGCAGTTCGGCGCGTCCTCCATCAGCAGCAGGAACGCGAGCCGCGTGCGCTCGCCGCCGGAGAGCGTGCGGACGGGCCGGCGGACCTGCTCGTAGTCGAACAGGAACGCCATCAGCCGCCGGACGGCGGTGTCCTCGGCCATCGAGCGGCCGGCGCGCAGCACGTCGATCACGTTCGCCTCGGTGGGCAGCCCGGCAGCGGCCTGCGACAGGTAGCCGACCTCGATCCCCGACCCGATCCAGCGCTCGCCGCCGGCCGGTTCCAGCGTGCCGCCGAGCGTGCGCAGCAGTGCGGTCTTGCCGGCGCCGTTGGGTCCGACGACGCCGACGCGCTCGCCGCGGCCGACCACGAGGTCGACATCCAGCAGCACCGGGTCGTCGGGATCGAACGCCACGTCCACGCCCTCGAGCGCGATCACCCGCTGGCCGCCGCGGACGGCGCTGCGCAGCGCGAGGCCCATCTTGCGCCGCTCGAGCACGGGCCGGTCGATCTTGTCCATCTTGTCGATCTGCATCTGCTTGACGCGCGCCTGCTTGGCCGCGCGCTCGTTGACCGTGATGTGCGCCCAGTGGCGGAAGCGGCGGACGGCCTCCTCCAGGCGCGCGATCTCCTTCTGCTGGGTGACGTACTGCTGCTGCTGCTTCTCGAGCTCGAGCTGGCGGGCGACCGCATAGGCCGAGTAGCCGCCGGGCCAGATGCGGATCCGGCCACGGTCGAGCTCGGCGATGGCCCCGACGCAGGCGTCGAGCAGATGGCGGTCGTGGCTCACCATCAGCACCGCGCCGTCGAAGTCGTCGACGATCCGCTCGAGCTGGTCGCGGCGGTGCATGTCGAGGTGGGCCTCGGGCTCGTCGAGCATCAGCACCTGCGGCCGGCGGGCCAGGCAGGCGGCGAGCGCGACGAGCTTGCGCTGGCCGCCGCTCAGCTCGCTGGTCGGCATCCCCAGCGTCTCGTCGTCGATCCCGAGGTCCTCGAGCAGCGTGCGCGCCTCGTTCTCGGCGCGGTCGCCGCCGTCCTCGGCCCACCGGGCCAGCAGCCGCTCCTGGTGGGCGAGCGCGCGGGTCATGGCGTCGAGGTCGGTGGCCAGCGCCGGGTCGGCGAGCCGGCGCTCGACTCCGTGCAGCTCCTCCTCGAGCGCCGCGAGCTCGGGGCGGGCGGCGCGGACCCAGGCGAGCGGCGTCCGCTCGTCGCCGGGCACGTGCTGGGGCAGGAAGGCGTGGACGAGGCCGCGCCGCCGCGTCACGGTCCCGTCGTCGGCGTGCTCGACGCCGGCGAGGATCGCGAGCATCGTCGACTTGCCGCCGCCGTTCGGGCCGAGGATGCCCACCCGCATCCCGTCGGCCACCTCGAGGTCGAGGCCGTCGAGGACGAGCCGCCCGCCGAACGACTTCATCAGGCCGCGGGCAGAGAGGAGCGGGACGATCGCCATGGGGGACGGGTACGTTCGCAGCATGGAACCCGTCGTGCACGTCGCTCCCGAGTCCGACCGCGCCGTCGATGAGGCCGTCTTGGCGGCCGGCGGCCGGATCGGGCGGCTCGAGGAGGCCTCCGCCCTGATCTGGCTGGATTCGAACCCGGATTCGTTCCCCAGCTCGCTTCCCGACTCGATCCGCTGGGTGCAGCTGCCGTCAGCGGGCGTGGAGCGGTGGCTCGACAAGGTCGACCGCGAGCGGGTGTGGACCTCTGCCGCAGGCGCCTACGGGCTGCCGGTGGCCGAGCACGCGCTGGCGCTGATGCTGGCGGGCACGCGACGACTGCACGAGTGCGCGCGGGCCACGACGTGGACGGCGCCGCCGGCCCGGCCGCTCGACGGCTCGACGATCGCGATCGTCGGCGCCGGCGGCATCGGGCGGGCGCTGATCGGCCTGCTGGAGCCGCTCGACGTCGAGGTCCTGGCGGTGACACGGCGGGGCCGCGACGGCACGCTGCCCGCGGACCGGCTCGGCGAGCTGCTCCCGACGGCGGACCACGTCGTGATCGCCGCGCCCGCCACGGCGGACACGCGCCACATCATCGGCGCGGCCGAGCTCGAGGCGATGCGGGACGACGCCTGGCTTGTCAACGTGGCGCGCGGCTCGCTGATCGACACCGGCGCGCTGGTCGACGCCCTCGCCCGCGGTGCGATCGGCGGCGCGGCGCTCGACGTCACCGACCCGGAGCCGCTGCCCGACGGCCATCCACTGTGGACCGAGCCGCGCGCCCTGATCACGCCGCACATCGCCAACCCGGAGGCGACGTTGCGGCGGTACCTCGCGCGTCATGTGCAGGAAAACGTGGCCCGCTTCGCGAACGGCGAGCCGTTGCATTCCCAGATCGACCTCGACGCGGGGTACTGATGCTCAAGGAGTTCCGCAACTTCATCCTGCGCGGCAACGCGATCGACCTAGCCGTCGCGGTCGTGCTCGGGGCGGCGTTCGGCGCGGTCGTGACCTCGCTGGTCGAGGACATCGTCACGCCGATCATCTCGATCATCTTCGGCAAGCCCGGGTTCGAGGACCTGACGATCACGATCAACGACGCGGTGATCCGCTACGGCGCGTTCCTCAACGCGGTCCTCTCGCTCATCTTGATCGGCGCCGCGGTGTTCTTCTTCGTCGTCAAGCCGGTGAACATGCTGATGGCACGGCGCAAGGCGGGCACGGAACCCGAGCCGGAGGCGGTCCCGGAAGACGTCGTGCTGCTCGGCGAGATCCGCGACCTGCTGCGGGCTCAGTCCAGCGCGTGACCGTCGCGGCCGACGTAGCCGCCGTCGCCGCCCACGCAGAAGTACATCGCGTCCTCGGTGTCCGAGGTGTTGCGCAGGCGCCGGTGCGTGCCGGGATCGACGCGGGCGACGCCGCCGGGCCCGAGGACCTGCTTGTCGCCGTCCCCGAACTCGAACTCGATCTCGCCCTCGAGGATCAGATAGAGCTCCTGCTGCCGGTCGTGGTAGTGGCGGCCGGTCGTGTAGCCGGGCGGGACGACGACCGCGTTGACGCCGAACGCGGTGACGCCGAGCGGGGCGCGGACCTTGCGGAACCCGGGGCCTTCACCGAGCTCGTGCACGGATGCGACCGCCCAGCCATCGCCATTTATCGGGTCCTTTGGCACCGGGCGGCATACTAGACCGAGTGCCGGGCCCGACCGGAACCCTCGAGGACATCCTGCAGCCACTGAAGGCCGAGCCCGAGCGTTCAGCCGTGCTGCTCGACGTGGACGGCGTGCTGGCGCCGATCGTCCAGCATCCCGACGACGCGCACATGCCCGAGACGACGCGGCGGCCGCTGATCGAGGTCGCTCGCCGCTACGCGGTCGTGGCCTGCGTTTCAGGCCGCCGGGCGTCCGACGCGCGGCGGATCGTCTCGCTCGGCTCGATCGCCTACCTGGGCTCGCACGGCTCCGAGGTGCTGCGTCCGGGAGCGATCGCCCCGGAGCTCGACCGCGAGCTGCAGGCGTGGACGCGGCGCGTGCAGAACTTCGCCAACGAGGCGTTCGACGAGCCGCTGCGCAAGCTGCGGGTGCGGCTCGAGGACAAGGAGGCGATCGCGGCGCTGCACTGGCGCGGCGTGCCCGACGAGGACGGCGCGCAGGCGGCGATCGAGGAGGTCGCGCGCCGGGCCGAGCAGGCCGGCTTCACCGCCCACTGGGGCCGCAAGGTGCTGGAGATCCGGCCGCCGGTGCGGATCGACAAGGGCGCCGGCATCGTGTCGCTGCTGCGCGACCGCGATCTCGCCGCCGCGCTCTACGCCGGCGACGACACGACGGACCTCGACGCGTTCCGCGGCCTGGGCGAGCTGGTCGAGGCGGGTCGCCTCGGGACGGCCGTGCGCGTGGGCGTGCGGTCGGACGAGGGGCCGTCGGCGCTCGCGCAGGAGGCCGACGTGATGGTGGACGGGACCGACGGGGTCCGCGACATGCTGCAGGCGCTGCTCGACTGAGCGCTGGTGCGGTTCGGCGACTTCCTCCGCGCGACGGTCCTCCTCAGTGCCGGCGCCGCCACGCTCCTCGCCGCCCTGGCGGTGATCGGGCTCTCGCGGGAGTACGACCGGACGCTGGTCCTGTTCAGCGCGTTCTGGTGGGCGGGCTCCGTGCTGATCGGGATCTGGTTCGGCCGCCGCGCCGACGCGTCGCCGCCGATCCGCCGGCTGCTGCTGAACGCCCGCTCGCAGACCACGCTGCCGGAGCTGCGGCCCGGCCGCACGCTGATCAACCGCCTGTGGCCGTTGCTGTTCGCCACGCTCGCCGCGTCGATCCTCGCGGTGTTCCAGCCGCAGGTGGCGTCGATCGGCGCCGGCTTCTGGATCATCTGGGCGCTGGCGCTGCGGCGCCAGGCGTCCGCGGTGGCGGCGATCGAGGAGCGCGACGGCGTGCGCTTCTACATCGATCGCACGTCGCCGCTGGAGCCGATCCAGCTCGTCCGCACGCCCGGCTTCGGCGGCTCGTTCCTGCAGGTCCCGTGACCGACGTCCTGCTCGTCTCGCTCGGCGGCACGTCCGGCCTGCGCGAGGCCGACGCCGAGCTGGCCGCCTCGCTGCGGCGGGCCGGCGCAGCCGTTGAGACGGCGGTCGTGCCCGAGCAGCGCGAGCGACGGACGATGGCGCTGCACGAGCTCGGCTGGGCGGTCGCGGCACGCCGCACCGCGGCGGCGGCGATCGAGGCACACTCGCCGCGGGCGGTCCTGTACTCATCCACGACGGCGGCGCTGCTCGCCCCGCGGCCAGGGGCGATCCGGTTCGACGCGCCGGCGGCCGGCAACCGCCCCGGGCGCCATGGGGTGTGGCAGCGCCCGGTCGAGCGCCGCCGGCTCGCCACCGCGCCGCTGCTCGTGCCCTGGAGCGAGGGCGCGCTCGCCGAGGCGCCGGTGACCGGGCGGGCCGCCGTGGTCGTGCCGGTGCCGGTGTCGCGGTCCGGCCCGCCCGGGGACCGCGACATCGCGGCGATCACCTACGGCGCGAACCCGGTCAAGAAGGGCCTCGATCGCGTGCTCGCGGCCTGGCGGGCGGCTCGCCGTCCCGACGAGACACTCATCGTGGCCGGGCTCACCGGGAGCGACGAGCCCGGCGTCCGCTACACGGGGATGCTGCCGCGCGACGAGTACCGCGCCCTGCTCCGCCGCGCGCGCGTCTTCGTCACCGCGCCCCGCCGCGAGGACTACGGGATCGCCCAGCTCGAGGCGCTGGCCGACGGCTGCGCGCTCGTCACGACGCCGTCGCCCGGGCCGTACGCCGCGCTGCCGCTCGCCCGCGCGCTCGATCCGCGGCTCGTCTCGGAGTCGTTGGCGATCCGCGTCGCCCTCGACGACCCGTCGCCGGGCTACGCGGAGCGCGCGGCGGCGCTGCTCGAGCCGTTCCGACCCGACGCGGTCGACCGCGTCGTGGCCGACGAGCTCTGGCCCCGCCTACGAACTGCGGCTGGGTAGGGAGTCACGGATTCGACGAACCGGTTTCGCGTGGGGCGGATTGTGATCGCATACGGATCATTTCCGAACCCACGCCAAACCGGTGGATCGGTCGCCTCCCTACCCAGCCGCAGTTGACGTTCGACGGCGCTACTGCGCGCGCTTGCGGAGCCCGGCGAAGTCCTTCCACGGCAGCGTGTTGGCGACCTGGCCGGCGGAGAGCCAACCGCGCCGGGCCGTGGCGATGCCGTAGATGTGCTGGTCGAACTCCTCGGGCGCGTGGGCGTCGGAGTTGATGAGGATCCGCACGCCGGCCTCGGCGGCGGCGCGGGCGTTGATCTCGTTGAGATCGCGGCGGTTCGGTGACGCGTTGATCTCGATCATCGTCCCCGTGCGTGCGGCCGCCTCGATGACCCGCTCGACGTCGAGCTGGTAGGGCGCGCGCTTCTCGATCTTGCGGCCCGTCGGGTGGCCGATGGCGTCGACCAGCGGGTGCTCGATCGCCGCGACCATGCGGTCGGTCATCTCCTTGGCGCCCATGCGGAACGACGTGTGCACGGAGGCGATGACCCAGTCGAGCTGGGCGAGCAGGTCGTCCGGGTAGTCGAGCGAGCCGTCCGGGAGGATGTTCGCCTCCGTCCCGATCAGCACGTCGAAGCCCTTGGTCGCCGTGTTGAGCGCGTGGATCTCCTCGATGCGGGCGCGCAGCGTGTCCTCGTCGACGTGATCGCCGAAGCCGTGCGTGGCCGAGTGGTCGGTGATCGCCAGGTACTTCAGCCCGCGCTCCTTCGCGGCCGCGACCATCTCCTCGGCCGTCGCCGTTCCGTCGGACGTCGTCGTGTGGCAGTGCAGGTCGCCCTTGAGGTCCTCGCGCGTGATCAGGTCCGGCAGCCCGCCGCCGCCCGGCGTCGCCGCCTCGAGCTCGCCGCGGCCCTCGCGCAGCTCGGGCGGGATCCAGACCAGGCCGAGCGTCCCGTAGACCTCCTCCTCGGTCGCGCAGCGCAGCGTCTCGCCGGTCGCATCGTCGAGGATCCCGTACTCGGACACGTGCAGACCGCGGCGGACGGCCGACTCGCGCAGCGCGACGTTGTGCGCCTTGGAGCCGGTGAAGTGCTGCAGCACGTTGCCGAACTGGTCGGGCTCGACGACCCGCAGGTCGACCTTCATGCCGGTGTGCGTCATCACCCGCGCGCCCGCCTCGCCCGAGGATGAGACGGACTCGACCTGCGGCAGCTCGGTCAGCGCCTTCGACAGCGCGGCGGGGTCGGAGGCGGTGGCGATGATGTCCAGGTCCTTGACCGACTCGGCCCAGCGCCGCAGCGAGCCGGCCACCTCGACGCGGTCGGCGGCGGCATGCTCGCGCAGCGCGCCCGCGATCTCCTCGGCCACGGCGATCGCCCTCGAGAGGACGACGCGCTCGGCCTTCTTGCCGTCCTCGGCCTCCGACAGCACCTGGCGCAGGTTCTCCTCGGCCTTGACGCCGAAGCCGCGCAGCCCGCGCAGGCGCCCGTCCTCGACCGCAGCCCGCAGCGCGTCGAGCGAGTCGACGCCGATCTCGTCGTAGAGCCGGCGCGCCCGCTTGGGCCCGAAGCCCGGCAGGTGCATGACCGACACGAGGCCGACCGGGATCTTGGCCCGCAGCTTGACCGCGGCCGGGATGTCGCCGGTCTCGTCGAGCGCCAGCAGCTTCTCCTCGAGCGTCTTGCCGATGTTCGGCAGCTCGGTGACCTTGCCGTCGCGCGCGAGGGCGGCCACCGACACCGCGGAGTCGCGCACCGTGCGCGCCGCGTTGCGGTAGGCGATCACGCGGTACTGGACCGCGCCGTCGAGCTCGTAGAGGTCCGCGAGCTCGTCGAACGCCGCGGCGATCTGTGCGTTGGTGAGGTCGGCCACGTGACCGTAGGCTAATCGGCCTGGGGCTTGTGCCGATGAACAGGGTGATGAAGGCCGAAGAACTCGCGGTCGTCCAGGGCTGGGCGGACACGAGGCGCGCACTCGCGCGCTGGCGCCGCCACCCCGCGCGCGCGGTCGGCCCGTGGCTGCTCGGCGCGCTCGCCGTCGCGTTCGCGCTGCTCGCCGCCGTGTGGGTGGTCGCATTGCTCACCGAGCCCGATCCGAGCGGCGCCTCCTTCCCCGGCGTGTCGTATCCGGCGACGACCGACGACTTCGGCTGGGTGCTCTACCGCAACGGCCTCGTGCTGGCGCTGCACGCGCTCGCCTGCGTCGCCGGCTTCATGGCCGGCTCGGCGCTGCCGACGGTCGCCGGCGAGTACTCGGGCCTGTGGCGCAAGGTGCACGAGAAGGCCGGCCCGCTGGCCATCGGTTTCGTGATCCTCGCCACCGTGTTCTCGCTCTGCACGCAGGCGTACGCGCTCGGTCGCGGCACGTCGGACCTGGCCGGCGAGCTGGACCTGCCGCCGCTGCTGCTGCTCGTCGGACTGCTCCCGCACGCGCTCCCGGAGCTCACCGCCCTGTTCCTGCCGCTGGCCGCGTGGACCATCGCGTCGCGTCGCCAGGCGTGGCAGGATCTCCTGGCCGCCACGTTCGTCACCGTGGCGATCGCCGTCCCGGTGCTGGTGGCCGCGGCGGCGGTGGAGACATGGGTTTCCCCGCGCCTTCTCGTCGCTCTCGCGGGGTAGACCCCTCGCTATACTTTCTGAAGCGACACCGGGAACACAGCGACAGGAGCAACCAACGATGGCCGGCAACCTTCACAACGTCACCGACACCACCTTTCAGGCGGAGGTCCTCGAGTCCGACAAGCCAGTGCTCGTCGACTTCTGGGCCGCGTGGTGCGGGCCGTGCCGCGTCATCGCCCCGATCCTCGAGGAGATCGCGGCCGACCGCGACGACCTCCGCATCGTGAAGATGGACATCGACGAGAACCCGCAGACGCCCGCCAGCCTGGGCATCCTCGCGATCCCGACGATGATCCTCTTCCGCGACGGCGCCGAGGCGGCGCGCATCCAGGGCTCCAAGCCCCGCAAGCGCCTCGAGGCCGAGCTCGAGCCCGCACTGCAGGGGGTCTGACCCTCAGCGCCGCGCGCGGCGCACGCCGATGACCAGGGGGCGGCCTTTGACGGTCGCCTCCTCGCCTGCCGACGCGCCGTCGTACGTCACGTCGACGGCCAGCACCTCGCCGGCCAGGTAGTCCTGGTACGCCCGCGCGGCGTCCAGAAGCTCCGCGTCCCCGCCGAGCGTGAGCGCGATCCGGTCGGCGATCTCCAGGCCGGCCGCCTTGCGCGCGTTCTGCACGGCGTGCACGACCTCGCGCGCGAGGCCCTCGCGCACCAGGTCGTCGTCGAGGTCGAGCTCGAGCGCCACCGCGTGCGAGCCCTCGCGCTCGAGCTGGTAGCCCTCGAGCGGTCGCATGGCCAGCAGCAGGTCGTCCGTGTCGAGCTCGTGGTCGTGCCCGTCGACGCTGATGCCGACGCGGCGGCCGGCGCCCAGCGCCTCGGCGACGTGCGCGGGGTCGAGCGCCGCGACCGCGGCCGCCACCTGCGGCATGTGCTTGCCGAACCGCGGTCCCAGCGCGCGGTAGTTGGGCTTGACCTCATAGGAGCCGAGCTCGTCGGCCTGCGAGACGTAGCGGAGCTGCTTGACGTTGAGCTCTCCGAGCACGATGTCCTCGAGCCGCTCGATCGCCGCGCGCTCGGCGCCGGCGGCCACCACGACCGCCTCGTGCAGCGGCTGGCGCACACCCAGCTTGGCCTGGCCGCGGGCGGCCAGCCCGAGCCGCACGGTCTCCCGGACGATGCCCATCGCGACCTCGAGCTCGGCGTCGCGCGGGCCGACCTCCGGGAAGTCGCACAGGTGCACGCTCGGCTCGCTGCCGTCGAGGTTGTCGTAGATCTCGTCGGCCAGGAACGGGCAGAACGGCGCCAGCAGGTGCGCGACGCCGACCAGGCAGCGGTGCAGCGTGCCGAACGCCGCCGGGTCGCCGTCCCAGAACCGCGGGCGCGAGCGGCGGATGTACCAGTTCGAGAGATCGTCGACGAACGCGGCCAACGCGTGGCCGGCGCGCGTGGCGTCGTAGTCGTCGAGCCGGTCGCGGATCACCTCGGTGGTCGCGTGCAGGCGCGAGATCGCCCAGCGGTCGAGCTCGGTCTCCGGCTCGCCCAGCTCCGTCACGTCGTTGACGTTCGCGTACAGGACGTAGAAGCCGTACGTGTTCCACAGCTGCAGCAAGAACTGGCGCAGCGACTCGCCGACCGTGTCGGCCGAGAAGCGGTAGCCGTCCCACGGCTGCTTGGAGGTGAAGTAGTACCAGCGGAACGCGTCGGCGCCGTGCTGGTCGATCACCTCCCACGGCACGACGATGTTGCCGAGGGACTTCGACATCTTCTTGCCGTCGGGGTCGGCCAGGTGGCCGAGGACCAGGACGGTGCGGTACGGCGACTGGTCGAACAGCAGCGTCGAGATCGCCAGCAGCGAGTAGAACCAACCGCGCGTCTGGTCGATCGCCTCGCAGATGTAGTCGGCCGGGAAGTTGGCCTCGAACGCGTCCTGGTTGTGCAGCGGCGCGTGGTGCTGGGCGAACGGCATCGCCCCCGAGTCGAACCACACGTCGATCACCTCGGGGACGCGGCGCAGCGGCTCGCCGCCGGTCGGCGACGGGATCTCCACGTCGTCCACGAACGGCCGGTGCGGATCGTCGAGACTGACGCCGCTCAGCTCCGCGAGCTCGCCCAGTGAGCCGACGCACAGCGTCTCGCCCGCCTCGTTGCGCCAGACGGGGAGCGGGGTGCCCCAGTAGCGCTCGCGCGACAGCGCCCAGTCGACGTTGTTCTCGAGCCACTTGCCGAAGCGGCCGTGCTTGATGTGCTCCGGGTACCAGTTGACTGTCTCGTTGGCGGCCAGCAGACGGTCGCGCAGCTGGGACGTGCGGATGTACCAGGACGGCTTGGCGTAGTAGATGAGCGGGGTGCCGCAGCGCCAGCAGTGCGGGTAGGCGTGCAGGTAGGTCTCCGCGCGCAGGAGCCGCCCGCGCGAGCGCAGGTCCTCGACCAGATCGGGGTCGGCGTCCTTGACCCAGCGGCCGGCGTACGGGCCGATGCGCTCGTCGTACGTTCCGTCGAGCCGGACCGGGTTGACCACGTTGAGGCCCTGCTCGGCGCCGAGCCGGTAGTCGTCCTCGCCGAACGCGATCGCCGTGTGCACGATGCCGGTGCCGTCCTCGGCGGTCACGAAGTCGCCGGGCAGCACCGTGTGACCCTTCTCGCCGTACTCCGACGCGGGGATGAACGGGAACGGCGGCTCGTAGCCCGCGCCCAGCATGTCGGCGCCGCGGAAGCGGTCGGCCACCTGCGCGTCCTCGCCGAGCACGCGCGTGACGAGCGCCTCGGCCAGCACGTAGCCGTCCGTCGTGCGCACGTACGTCAGGTCCGGGTCGACGGCCACGGCGGCGTTCGAGACGAGCGTCCACGGCGTCGTCGTCCACACGAGCAGCACGTCGCCGTCGCGCAGCGCGCCCGCGGGCCGGGTGACGGGGAACTTGACGAACACCGACGGGTCCTCGACGTCCTCGTAGCCGTCGGACACCTCGTGCGAGGACAGCGCGGTGCCGCAGCGCACGCAGTAGGGGACGACGCGATGGCCCTCGTAGAGCAGGTCGCGGTCCCACATCGTCTTCAGCGCCCACCAGACCGACTCGACGTACTCGGCGTCGAGCGTCCGGTACGCGTGGTCGAGGTCGACCCAGTAGCCGATCCGCTCGGTGAGCCGGTTCCACTCCTCGAGGTACTCGAAGACCGACTCGCGGCAGACGGCGTTGAACTCGGCGATGCCGTAGGCCTCGATGTCGGCCTTGGAGGTGAACCCGAGCTTCTTCTCGACGGCGACCTCGACCGGCAGGCCGTGGCAGTCGTAGCCGCCCTTGCGCTCGACGTAGCGCCCGCGCATCGTCTGGTAGCGCGGGAAGATGTCCTTGAACACGCGGGCGAGCACGTGATGGGCGGCCGGCGGGGCGTTGACGGTCGGCGGGCCCTCGTAGAAGACGAACGGCTCGGCGCCCTCGCGGCGGCGCATCGACTCGCGGAACACGTCGCGCTCGCGCCAGCGTTCGAGGACCTCTTCCTCGAGCTTGGGGAAGTCCGGCTTGGGGGGCAGTGAGCGCAGCGGAGCCAAAGGACGGAAGATGTTAGTTGTGGGCCGCCTCAATGACCTCGATCTGAGCCTCTCTCTCACTAAGCACCAGGAGGCCGAGCAGCTGGCGAAGGCGCAGAACCGGCTGCTGCAACTGCGGCTCGCACTCGGCGGGCTGACCGGCGACCAGGGCCTCGGACCGCCGCTGTGCGTGCTGTTCGAGGGCTGGGACGCCTCCGGCAAGGGCGGCGCGATCAAGCGCCTCGTCGCCCCGATCGACCCTCGCCACGTGCACGTGCAGTCGTTCGCCGCGCCGACCGACCGCGAGAAGCGCCACCACTGGCTGTGGCGGTTCTGGCCGCACCTGCCGGGCTGGGGCGGCATGGCGGTGCTCGACCGGTCCTGGTACGGCCGCGATGCTGGTCGAGCGCGTCGAGGGGTTCGCCGAGCCGGCGGAGTGGCAGCGCGCCTACGCCGAGGCCAGGGACTACGAACGGATGCTCACCGACGAGGGCATGGTGCTCGTGAAGTTCTGGCTGCACGTCTCCTCGCGCGAGCAGCTCAAGCGCTTCAAGGCGCGCGCGGAGGATCCGCTCAAGGGGTGGAAGCTGACCGACGAGGACTGGCGCAACCGCGAGAAGCGCCGCGCCTACTCGCGGGCGATCGAGCAGATGCTCGACGAGACGGACCGCCCGAACGCCCCGTGGACGCTCGTGGAGGCCGACTCCAAGCGGTACGCGCGCGTGAAGGTGATCAAGACCGTGATCGCGGCCGCCGAGGACGGCATGCGCCGCCACGGCCTGAAGGTGCCCAAACCGCTCTAGCGCCGCTAGCGGTTCTTGCGGCGGGCGGCCCGCTGGGCCTTGGTGCGCCGGCGGGCCCGCTCCTTGGCCTCGCGCTTGTGCTTGTGCGGACCCTCCTCGCGCAGCCGGTGGCTGTCGGGCCGGTGGTCCTTGGGGAGCGCGCGCCGCGCGTCGCGCGAGATGAACACGCCGATCCCGATGAACGCGATCAGCAGCATCGCGCCGATCACGTAGAGCGTCGTGGCGCCGCCGAGGTCGCTCGTGAGACTGTCGTCGGACTCCGGCGCCTCGACGGTCGGCGCCGGCGTGGGCGCGGCGTCGGGCAGCGGGCCGAACGCGCCCTCGGGCGGGGCCGTGGGCGTGGCGGTCGGCGTCTGGGCGAGCGCGGTGCCGGGAAGCGCGAGCAGCGCCAGCAGGACAGCGATGACGAGGGGACGGCGGACCATCGGGGCGGGCAAGGTACTACGCGGGTGCGCCGGTGAGAACCCACCGGCTGCCGAGGAAGCGTAACCCGCACGTCAGCGCGCGCACGCCGATCAGACCGGCGAGGCCGCACCAGACGCCGACGATCCCCCAGCCCTGGTCGAGCGCCAGCAGCGCCACCGGCACGTAGATCGCGGCGGCCGACAGCATCCCCCACATCAGGAAGCGCGTGTCGCCGGCGCCGATGAGGATCCCGTCGAGCGCGAACACGAGGCCGTTGAGCGGCATCAGCGCCGCGAACAGCCACCAGATCTCGTGGGCGCGTGCCACGACCAGCGGGTCGTCGGTGAACACCTCCGGGACGACGTCGGTGAGGACCAGCAACACGACGCCGAAGCCCGAGGCGACCACCACCGACCACAGGATCACGCGCACGGCGGCCGCGCGCGCCCGCACGGCGTCGCCCGCGCCGAGCAGCCGGCCGACCAGCACCTGCGCGGCGATCGCCAGCGCGTCGAGCACCAGCGCGAGGAAGACGAACAGCTGGAACGCGATCTGGTGGGCGGCCAGCGACGCGGCGCCGACGCGGGCGAGCACCGCAGAGGCGACGAGGAACGATCCGAGCAGTGCGGTGGTGCGCACGGCGATCTCGCCGCCGATCCTCATCAGGGAGCGGATGCGGGCGAGCACCGGCGGCTCGAACCCGGCCCGCCGCTGGACCTCGACGAACGCGAGGCCCATCCCGGCCTGGGCGATCACGGTGCCCCAGGCCGAGCCGGCCAGGCCCCAGTCGAAGCCGTAGACGAAGAGCAGCTCGAGCACCACGTTGACCGCGTGCGCCGCAACGAGGATCAGCAGCGGCGTGCGCAGGTCGCCGATCCCGCGCAGGAAGCCCTGGCCGGCGCTGGCGAGCATGAAGAACGGGGACCCGAGCGCGGCGATGCGCAGGTACGTGACCGCCCCGTCGGCGACCTCGTCCTCGCCGCCCATCAGCGTCACGGCCGGGACGGCGAGCGCCGCGAGGAGCACCACCAGTAGCGCGCCGATGGCCAGCGCGAGCCACAGCGCCTGCGAGCCGAGCAGCGCGGCCTCGCGGTCGCGCCCGGCGCCGTGCAGGCGCGCGACCTGAGCGGTGGTGCCGTAGGTGAGGAAGTTGAAGATCGTGAACGCCGTCGTCAGCACGGTCGCCGCGATCGCCAGCGCCGCGAGCTGCGTCGTCCCCAGGTGGCCGACGATCGCCGTGTCGACGAGCACGTACAGCGGTTCCGCCGCCAGCGCGCCGAGCGCCGGCAGCGCCAGCGCGAACACCTCTCGATCCAGGGGGCGAGCCGCATATCGTCCCGGCAGCGTATGAAGCTGCGCCTCTACCACCACACCGACGGGGCGCGCGTGGCGTACCGCGAGGCGGGCACGGGACGGCCGCTCGCGCTGCTGCACTCCAAGCTGCTCTCGCACCGCGAGTGGGAGCCGGTGGTCGAGGAGCTCAGCCACCGCTACCGGCTGGTGCTGCCCGACCTGCCGCTGCACGGCGACTCGGAGGACCGGCCCAACCACCCCTACACGCCGCAGTGGCTGGCCGAGGTGATGGCCGGGTTCGTGCGCGACACCTGCGGCCCGCGGCCGCTCGTGGGCGGCCACGAGGCCGGCGCCCAGATCCTGCTGCAGGCGATCGCCAGCCGGCAGCTCACGCCTGGCCGCCTGGTGCTGATGCCGAACCCGATGCACCGGCGGCCGCTGCGCGACCGCAGCGAACGCGCTGTCGCGCTCGCTGTGCGGGCGGCGGCGGTGCCCGGGCTCGACCGCGTGGTCGCCCACGGCGCCCGCGCGCTGCTGCGGCCGTCGGCCGGCGAGCGGCTGACCGTGCGCGGCAACCCGGCGGCCCGCGACCTCATGCGCCACGCCGCCGGCAACCTCGCGGGCAACGGCAACCGCGCGCGCTCGTGGGCCCGCGCCGCCCGCCGCTGGCCGAGCGGCGCCCAGCCCGACCTGCTCGAGGCGTATCCGCTGATCGACGTGCCGACCCTGCTCCTGTGGGCCGACCAGGACCTCATGCACCCGCTGGAGATCGCCGAGGAGGCGCTCGACCTGCTGCCCGACGCGCAGCTTCGCGTGCTCGACGGCACCGGCTTCCTGATGGCCTACGACGACCCCGTGGGACTAGCCCGAGAGCTAGCGGCGTTCTGCGGCTGACCCGCTAGCGTGTGAGGCCATGTACGAGCTGGAACGCCCGCCCTACTGCTCCGTCGGACGGGCGATGGAGATCCTCGGCGAGCGCTGGACCATGCTGATCATGCGTGAGGCCTTCTACGGCGTCCGGCGCTTCTCCGACATGCAGCGCAACCTCGGGATCGCGCGCAACATCCTTTCCACGCGCCTGCAGAACCTCGTGCGCGCGGGCATCCTCGAGCGCCGCCTCTACCAGGAGGAGCCCGAGCGCTTCGAGTACCGCCTCACCCAGGCCGGCCGTGACCTCTACCCCGCCGTTATCGCGATCATGAAGTGGGGCGACGAGTACCTGTCCGAGGAGGCCGGCCCGCCGGTCGTGCTGCGGCACTCCTGCGGCGAGCTGATCGACCCCGTGCTCGTGTGCGACCACTGCCGCGAGCCGCTGCACCCGCACGACGTGACGCCCGAGCCCGGCCCGGGCGCGCAGGTTCCCACGCCGACACCGTCCTAGAACTTGGCGCGGCGCGCACAGCGCTAGCGTTCAGGGCATGACTCTCGAGACGACTGAGGAGCTGTGGGGCGGGGAGACCCGCAAGGCGGTCGACAACTTCCCCGTGTCGGGCGAACGCGTGCCGGTGTCGGTGGTGCGCTGGCTCGGCCGCATCAAGGGCGCGGCGGCCCGCGCCAACGCCGAGCTTGGGCTGCTCGACGCCGATGTCGCGCAGCGGATCGGCGCCGCCGCCGACGAGATCGCGCAGGGCCGTCACGACGGCCAGTTCCCGATCGACGTCTTCCAGACCGGCTCGGGCACGTCGTCGAACATGAACGCCAACGAGGTGATCGCGACCCTTGCCGGCGACGCGGCGCACCCGAACGACCACGTGAACATGGGCCAGTCGTCCAACGACGTGTTCCCGAGCGCCGTGCACCTCGCCGCGCTCGACGAGGCGACGAACTCGCTGCTCCCCGCGCTCGAGCGGCTCGAGCGGGCGTTCGCCGACAAGGCCGAGGCGTTCAAGGACATCGTCAAGTCCGGCCGCACGCATCTCATGGACGCCGTGCCGGTCACGCTCGGGCAGGAGTTCTCCGGCTACGCCGCGCAGATCCGCCTCGGCCGCGCCCGCGTGGCCGACGCGCTGCCGCGCGTCGCGCAGATCCCGCTCGGCGGCACCGCCACCGGCACGGGCCTGAACACGCACCGCGACTTCGCCGCCAAGGTCCGCGAGACTTTGTCGGCCGACACCGGCCTCACGATCAGCGCGCCGGAGGACCCGTTCGAGGCGCAGGGCAGCCGCGACGCGCTCGTCGAGCTGTCCGGCGCTCTGAAGGTGATCGCGGTGTCGCTCACCAAGATCGCCAACGACCTCGCGCTGATGGGCTCCGGCCCGCGCGCCGGTATCGGCGAGCTGTTCCTGCCCGAGCTGCAGAAGGGCTCATCGATCATGCCCGGCAAGGTCAACCCGGTGCTCCCCGAGGTCGTCCTCCAGGTCAGTGCCCAGGTGATCGGCAACGACACGGCGATCACGGTCGGCGGCCTGCAGGGGCAGTTCGAGCTCAACGTGCGCATCCCGCTGATCGCGCGCAACCTGCTCCAGTCGATCCACCTCCTTTCGACGGCGAGCACGCTGTTCGCGGCCAAGTGCGTCGAAGGCATCGAGCCCAACCTGGAGGGCTGCGAGCGGTCCGCGGAGTCCACGCTCGCCGTCGCCACGGCGCTCAACCCGTTCATCGGCTACGACAAGGCGGCCGACATCGTCAAGGACGCGGCGGCCAGCGGCCGCACGCTGCGCGAGGTCGCCCGCGAGCACGGCGTTGACGAGGCGACGCTGGACGAGGCGCTGGACCTGCGGAAGATCGCGGCGGGATCGTCGGCCTCCTAGCCAGGATCGAGCAGTACTACGACGCCGTCCCGCGCGCGGCCGCGCGCGTGGAGGAGCACGGCCCCCTTCGCCTGTTCGTGTCGGAGGGGGTTCCGTGGCCCTACTACGCGCGGCCGGCGGGTGGCGAGATCGGGCCCGACGACATCACCGCCGTGCGCCGCCGGCAGTGGATGCTCGGGATCCCCGAGACGTTCGAGTGGGTGGTCGATCTCGCGCCGTCGCTCGGCCCGGCGGCGCGGGCCACCGGCCTCCACGTTGACGAGCTTCCGCTGATGGCGCTCGAGCAGCCGCTCGAGGCGCCCGCCGTCGACGCGCGGCTGCGGCGCCTGGACCCCGACGACCCCCAGCTTGCCGCCTCGCGGGCGGTCGCCGACATCGCGTTCGGCGCGCCGGGCACGCGGCGCGGTGACGCCGGCCCGCGCGAGCGCGACGCCGCGCTCGCCAGCTTCCCCGAGCGCCGGCTCGCCGCGGTCCGCGAGCGCATGGCCGCCGGGCTGACCGTCACGGTGGTGGCCGAGGACGACGACGGCGTGCTGGCCGTGGGCAGCCATCAGCCGGTGGGGGGTGTGACCGAGGTGGTCGGCGTCGGCACGCTCCCGTCGGCCCGGCGGCGGGGCCTCGGCGCCGCGGTCACCGCCGCGCTGGTGGCCGACGCGCGCGGCGGCGGTGCGGACATCGTGTTCCTGTCGGCCGGCAGCGACGACGTCGCGCGCGTGTACGGCCGGCTCGGGTTTCAGCGGGTGGGCACCGCCGGGATCGCACAACCGGCCGTGTCAAGCTGAGCGAGTGACCAGCGCGCTCTCCCGGCGGCCTGGCGCCGTTGCGGTGGCCGGCGCCCTGACCATCGCCTTCTCGGCGATCCTGGTCAAGCTGGCCGACGTCGAGCCCTCGACGGCGGCGATCTTCCGCTGCGCCTACGCGTTGCCGTTGCTGTGGCTGATCGCGCACCTCGAGGACCGGCGCTTCGGCTCGCGCCCGCTGCGCGGGCGCCGGATCGCGATCCCCGCCGGCATCTTCTTCGCCGCCGACCTGATCTTCTGGCACCACGCGATCGGCGACGTCGGCGCCGGGCTCGCGACCGTGCTCGGGAACCTGCAGGTCGTCGTCGTGCCGTTCGCGGCCTGGGCGCTGCTCGGCGAGCGGGTCGAGGTGCGCATCCTCGCCGCGCTGCCGCTGATCTGCAGCGGCGTCGTGCTCATCTCCGGCGTGCTCGAGACCGGCGCCTACGGCGACCATCCGCTGCGCGGCGTCCTGTTCGGCCTGCTCACCGGCTTGAGCTACGCCGGGTTCCTGCTCGTGCTCCGCCAGGCGGGCGCCGACCTCAGGCGTCCGGCCGGCCCGCTGTTCGACGCCACGCTGGTCGCGACCGTCGCGGCGATCATCGCGGGTCTCGCCGTCGGCGAGGCGGACCTCGTGCCCCACTTCCCCGCGCACTGGTGGCTGATCACGCTCGCGCTCACCTCGCAGGTGCTCGGCTGGCTGCTGATCACCGTCTCGCTCCCGCGCCTGCCGGCTGCGCTCACCTCGGTGACGCTGACGATCCAGCCGGTCGGCTCGGTGCTGCTCGGCGTGATCCTGCTCGGCGAGGAGCCGAGCGTGCTGCAGCTGTGCGGCGTGGCCTGCATCGTCGCGGGGCTGCTGACCGTCGCCCGGCGCCGGACTCGCGCCCCGGCGCTGGAACCGGCGTAATGTAATCAAGGCGCTCGCACGAGCTTGCGAAGTGCGAGTAGGCCGCATAATTGTCTTATGACGTTCCCGCCGCATCTGCACGAGCTCGAGAGCGAGGTGATGGAGGAGCTCTGGCGGCGCGGGGAGGGAACGGTGCGCGACGTGCTCGAGACGCTCAACGGCCGCGGCGGCGCCCAGCGCGCGTACACGACGATCCTCACGGTGATGCAGCGCCTGCACACCAAGGACGTCCTCCGCCGGGAGCGGCGCGGGCGACACGACGTGTACGTGCCGGCGCTGAGCCGCGACGACTTCGCCCAGGCCCGGGCGGGCGCAGAGTTCGGCGCGCTGGTGGACGAGTACGGAGACGTCGCGCTCGCACACTTCGCCCGCCACATGGCCCAGCTCGACCCCAAGCGCCGCGAGCAGATCCGGCGCCTCGCCCGCGACGGTGAGTGACGCCCGCGCACTCCGGCGGCTCGAGCTGTCGCTCGGCATCCTGTGGATGACCGTCGCGATCATCCTCGCGTCGTCGTGGTGCTCGACGCGATCCGCCACCACGGCATCGCGCTCGAGCCGCCGCTCGCTGATGCTGGCGCTGGCCGTCGCGATCGTGTCGCTCGCGCGCTCGCGTCGCTCGTCCGTCAGCTGCGCGCCGAGCGGATGTTCCTGCGCGCCGTGCGGGTGTCGCGGACTGAAATCGTGCACGGCGAGCCGCGTGCGGGTGGTCGCCGGCCAGCGCGCTCGTCGCGTTCTGCGCCGGCGTGCGTGCGCCCGCGGTATACATCAGCGAGGGCACGCTGCACGCGGCCGGCGACGCCGAGTTGCGGGCGATCGTCGCCCACGAGGCGCACCACCGCGTGCGGCGCGATCCGCTGCGCCTGCTGCTCGCGACAGTGGTCGCGGACGCGATGCGTCCGCTGCCGCCGTTCGCCACACTTGCCGAGCACGAGGCCGCGCTGGCCGACCTGCTGGCCGACGCGGCGAGCGTCGACGACGCGCGCGGTGACCGCGCCCCGCTGGCGTTGGCATTCGTGCGCTTCGACGCCGTCGCGCCCGAGCGCGTAGACCGGCTCGTCGGGAGCGGGCCGCTGCCGACGGTGCCGACCTCGCTGCTCCTCCCCGCCGCCGCGACGCTTGCCGGCCTTGCGGCGCTGGCAGCTCCGATGCTGCTCGCGGTACCGCATCCGAACGCGCTTCTGGAGCCTGCCCTGTTCGCGGTTGCGTTCGTCCCGGCGTGCCTGGCCGCCGGGCGGGCAGGGGCGTGCTTGCACTCGGGCGGCCGCTGAGCTACGACGCAGCGTCGTAGCTCTAGTACTCTCCGCGCAGAGGGGGCGCTGGACGGCGGGAACCGCGCCCGACGTACACATTCAAGGGGGGAACGCGTGAGACGCACGCATCTCACGGTGGCGCTGACCTGCGCTGCCGTACTCCTGGCGGCACCGGCCGCGAACGGCAAGCAGAGCGACGCGAAGAAGCTGCGCAAGGGGGTGACGGTCGACGGGATCCTCGAGCACGAGCGCGCGCTGCAGCAGATCGCGATCGCGAACGACAACAACCGGGCGGCCACGACCGACGGTTACAAGGCGTCGGTCGACTACGTCGTGAACCGGCTACGCGCGGCGGGCTACCGCGTCCGTCTCGACGGCTTCGACTTCCCGATCTGGACACTGAACGGCCCGTCCACGCTCGCGGAGATCTCGCCTACCGCGCGGACGTTCGCCGAGGACACCGACTACATCGTGTCGCAGTTCTCCGGCGCCGGTGACGTCACGGCCAACGTCGTGCCGACCACCGACATCGTCATCCCGCCCGCGGGCGGGCCGGGCACCGGGACCAGCGGGTGCGAGCCGGGCGACTTCCCGGCAGCCACGAGCGGCAACATCGCGCTGATGCAGCGCGGCACCTGCCCCTTCGTGCAGAAGTACCAGAACGCCAAGGACGCCGGAGCCGTCGCCGCCCTGATCTTCAACGACGGCGGCGAGGGGCGCGAGGAGCCGCTGTTCATCACCTCGCCGGTCAACATCGGCATCCCGACGATCATGGTCAGCGCGAGCGTCGGCCAGTCGCTCTACACGGAGGCGCAGTCCGGAGCCGTGACGCGCGCACGTGGTCGTCGACGCGACCACCACGCCGAACACCGAGTACAACGTGATCGCGGACAGCCGCACCGGTGACCGGAACCGCACGATCGTCGTCGGCGCTCACCTCGACTCGGTCGAGGCCGGTCCTGGCATCAACGACAACGGCTCGGGCACGTCGGCGATCCTGGAGATCGCCGAGCAGGTGTCCAAGCTCCGGCACGACGCGCGCAACCGCCTGCGGTTCGCGTTCTGGGGCGCCGAGGAGGCCGGGCTCGTCGGCTCGACGGCGTATGTCGCCGACCAGGTCGCCAGCGGCGGGATCGAGAAGATCGAGGCGAACCTGAACTTCGACATGGTCGGCTCGCCGAACTTCGTGCGCTTCGTCTACGACGGCGACTCGTCCGACACCACGCCGCCGGCCGGCGGCGCGCCCGCAGGCTCCGCGCAGATCGAGCAGGTGTTCCTGCGCTACTTCGGCAAGCAGGGCCTGCTGACCGACCCCACGGCGTTCGACGGGCGCTCGGACTACGGCCCGTTCATCGCCAACGGCGTTCCCGCCGGCGGCCTGTTCACAGGGGCCGAGGGCATCAAGACGCCGCGGCAGGAAGCGATCTACGGCGGGTTCGCCGGGCTCGCCTACGACCCCTGCTACCACCAGGCGTGCGACACGTTCTTCAACCTGAGCTACACCGCGCTGGACCAGATGTCCGACGCGGCGGCACACGCGACGTGGAAGCTCGCGAACGCCAAGAAGCCGATTAGCGAGGCGAAGAGCAGCTCCGCCAAGAAGAAGAAGGGCGCCAAGCGAGGACGGGCCCTCAAGTACAAGGGCCCGTTCCGGGTGCGCTAGAGCTCGCGGCCGTGGCCGAGGGGAGCCGTCCCCTCGGCCACCCGGCCTCGGGCACGCACCGGGAGCTCACCGCGGGCGTGCCGCAGGTAGTCCAGATCGGCGCTCGCGTCGGCGCGCCCGACGGCTACCACGAGCAGCTCCTCGCGGTCCTCGGAGGCCTCGATGACCGCCACTCCGTCAGGCCCGACGGCGCGGCTTCCGCCGACGAAGCGATGCCCCGACTCGGAGCCGACGCGGTTCACGTAGACGTGGGCCAGGCGGTTGTCGAGCGCGCGGGCCCGGCTGGCCAGCTCGTGGTCGGCCCAGTACGGCGCCATGTTGGCCGACGCGGTGACGAGCAGCTCGGCCCCGGCGCGGGCGACCGCTCGCGCCGGCTCCGGGAACTCGATGTCGAAGCAGATCAGCGGTGCGACCAGCGCCCCGGCGAGCGGCACGACCAGCTGCTCGTCGCCGGGCGTGAACGCGCGGCTCTCCGCGCCGAACAGGTGGGTCTTGCGGTACACGCCCTCGAGCGTCCCGTCGCTGCCGAAGCAGGCGACGGCGTTGGCGACACCGTCGGCCAGCCGCTCGGCGAAGCCGACGACGACCGCCGTCCGGGTGGCGGCGGCCGCGTCCGCGATCGCCTGCAGCGGCGGAGCGTCCGGCGCCAGCGCGAGCTCGTCGAGGCGCCCGATCGTGTAGCCGCCGAGGAACAGCTCGGGGAACACGGCCAGGTCGGCCTCCGGCCGTTCGCGCAGCGCGCGCACCACGCGCGCGGCGTTCGCGTCGACGTCGCGCGGCGCGGGTGCGAGTTGGGCGAGCAGCGCCAGCACGGCTACCGCCCGGCGCCCCCGTGATGGGCCATCGCCTCGACGGCGATGCGCCCGGCCATCAGCGACGTGGCCGGAGTGGCCTCCAGGCTCGGCGCCGCCTCGACGACGTCCACGCCGAGCAGCCCGTCGCCCGCCACGATGCGCACGAGCTCGATGGCCTCACGGCTCGTGAGGCCGCCGGGGGTGGGGCAGCAGGTGGCCGCGGCGAACGCCGCGTCGAGCGAGTCCACGTCGAAGGAAAGGTAGACCCCGTCGGTCCCGCCCGCCGCCACCTCGAGCGCCCGCTCGGCCGCCCAGCGCGTGCCGCGCTCCCAGATCTCCTCGAGCCAGATCACCGTGATGCCGCGCTCCCGGCAGTACGCGATCTCCGTGCGCGGGTTCATCCAGCCGGAGATGGCGACGAGCGCGATGTGCTCGGGGTCGAAGCCGGCGTCGACGGCGCGGGTGATCGGGCAGCAGTGGTTGAGCTCCTCGCCGCCCACGTCGGCCGCCGTGTCGAGGTGCGTGTCGATCAGGACCAGGCCCGGGTTCGCATGGTGGTCGCGGACCGCGCGGACGGCCGGGATCGTGATCGAGTGGTCGCCGCCGAGCGTCACCGGCAGCGCTCCGGCCGCGAGGATCTGGCCGATGTCGGCCTGCGCACGCTCGAACGTGCGCTGCGGGTTGGCGAGCGCGATGTCGCAGTCGCCGCAGTCGACCGGGTTGAGCGCCTCGACGAGATCGAAGTCGTACATCGCGTTGTAGGTGAGGAACTGGCAGGACACCTCGCGGATCGCCCGCGGGCCGTAGTTGGCGCCGGTGCGCGAGATGTTCGTCGCGTCGAACGGGATCCCGTAGACCGCCGCCCGCGCGCCGTGGCCGCGCAGCGCCTCCGCGTCCGCGGCCACGTGCGGCAGCCGCATGAACGATCCGGCCAGTCCGGCGTGCAGCAGGCTCGTCCACATCGTCGTGTCGGCCGTCGCCATTCCGCGCTCCTCCTCTTGCGAGAACGATTTGGCGGCCAGTCTTGCAGCTACGGGGAGAGGCGCTCGGCCCGCCAGGTGCCGTCGCCCTGGAGCAGGAAGTGCTCACGATCGTGCAGGCGGTCCGGGCGGCCCTGCCAGAGCTCGACGGCGTCGGGCCTCAGGCGGTAGCCGCCCCAGAACTCGGGGCGTGGCACGTCGCCGGGGAACCGGCGCTCGATCTCGCGGACGCGCTCGTCGAGCTCGGCGCGGTCACTCAGCACGCTCCCCTGCGCCGACGCCCAGGCGCCGACCTGGGCGCCGCGCGGGCGTGACGCGAAGTACGCGTCCGACTCGGAGGCAGAGAGCCGCTCCACCGGCCCTTCGAGGCGAGCGGCGCGGTAGAGCGGCTGCCAGTACAACGTCGCGGCGGCACGTGGGTTGGCATCGAGCTCGCGGCCCTTGCGCGACCCGTAGTTGGTGAAGAACTGGATCCCGTCGTCGTCGATGCCCTTGAGCAGCACGATGCGGACCGAGGGGCGGCCGTCCGGCGTCGCTGTGGCGAGCGCCATCCGCTCGGCCTCGATGATCCCCGAGTCGGCCGCCTCCTCGAACCACTCGCGAACGAGAAGGAGTGGGTTCACATCGCCATCGCGACGTACTTGATCGACAGGTACTCGTCGATGCCCTCCGGCCCGCCCTCGCGCCCGAAGCCCGACGCCTTGACGCCACCGAACGGCGCGGCCGGGTTCGACACGATGCCCTGGTTGAGCCCGACCATGCCGGTCTCGAGCTTCTCGACGACGCGGAACGCGCGCTTGATGTCGCGCGTGTAGACGTACGCCACGAGGCCGTACTCCGTGTCGTTGGCCGCAGCGATCGCCGCGTCCTCGTCGTCGAAGCCGATGACCGGGGCGACCGGACCGAAGATCTCCTCCTTGAGCAGCCGCGCGTCGGGGCTCACGCCGCCGAGCACGGTCGGCTCGTAGAAGTAGCCGGCGCCGTCGCGCCCGCGGCCGCCGACGAGTACCTGCGCGCCCTTGCCCGTCGCGTCCTCGACGAGCTCGGCGACCTTGCCGCGCTGCGTGTCGTCGATGAGCGGGCCGACCTTGACGTCGTCCTCGACGCCGCGCCCGACCTTCATCTCGCCGAGCTTGGCGGCCAGCTTCTCGGCGAACTCGTCGGCCACCTTGCCGGCCACGTGGAAGCGGTTGGCAGCCGTGCAGGCCTCGCCGATGTTGCGCATCTTGGCGATGACCGCGCCCTCGACGGCGGCGTCGACGTCCGCGTCCGGGAAGACGAGGAACGGCGCGTTGCCGCCCAGCTCCATCGAGGTCCGCAGGAGCCCGGGCGCCGACTGCTCGACCAGCGTGCGCCCGACCTCGGTCGAGCCCGTGAACGTGAGCTTGCGCAGCCGCGGGTCGTTGATGATCGGCTTCGAGACCTCGCTCGACGAGGACGACGTGATCACGTTGAGCACGCCGGCGGGCAGCCCGACCTCCTCGAAGATCTTCGCCAGCGCGAGCATCGAGAGCGGCGTCTGCTGCGCGGGCTTGATGACGATCGTGCAGCCGGCCGCGATCGCCGGGCCGATCTTGCGCGTGCCCATCGCGGCCGGGAAGTTCCACGGCGTGATCGCGTAGCACGGGCCGACCGGCTGCTTCATCGTGATCAGCCGTCCGACCCCGTTGGGCGCGGTCGCGTAGCGGCCCTCGATCCGCACGGCCTCCTCGGCGAACCAGCGCAGGAACTCGGCGGCGTACGCGACCTCGGCCTTGGACTCGGCGAGCGGCTTGCCCATCTCGAGCGTCATCAGCAGCGCGAGCTCGTCCGAGCGCGCGACCATCGTCTCGAACGCGCGGCGGAGGATCTCGCCGCGCTCGCGCGGCGGGTGACCCGCCCACTCCGCCTGCACCGCGCAGGCGGCGTCGAGCGCCGCGACCGCATCATCGGCGGTCGCATCCGCGACCTCGACGAGCGTGTCGCCGGTCGACGGGTCCTCGACGCCGAGCGTCGCGCCGCCGCTCGCGTCGCGCCACTCGCCGCCGATGTAGAGCTGGTTGGGCGCGGCCTCGACGACCGCGGTCTCACTGTCCGCTGTGATGCTCATGCTGCCACCGTTTCCGTTCCGAGTTGCTCAGAGATGCTCACGTCGATCGAGTAGTCGATCGGGACGACGATCAGCGACGGCACGTCGAGGCTGAGCGCCTGCTGAAGGTGCCGGCCGAGGTCCTCGACCGACTCGCAGCGCCACGCCGGCATCCCGAAGGCGCCGGCGAGGCGCACGAAGTCCGGATTGGTGAAGTCGGTCCCGAAGTGGCGGCCGAACTTCTTGTCCTGCTTCCACACGATCGACCCGTACTGCGAGTTCTCCCAGATGACGTTGACGACCGCGGTGCGCAGCCGCACCGCGGTTTCCAGCTCCTGCACGTTCATGAGGAAGCCGCCGTCCCCGCTCACCGTGACCACGTTGCGGTCGGGGTGGACGAGCTTGGCGGCGATGCCGGTCGGCAGGGCGATGCCCATGCCCGCCAGGCCGTTGGCGATGAAGACGGTGTCGGGCTCGTGCGCGGGGAACATGCGCGCGATCCACAGCTTGTGCAGGCCGACGTCGGAGACCAGGATGTCCTCGCGGCCGAGCGCCTTGCGGATCTCCCACAGCGCTCGCGGGGGCTGCAGCGGGAACGCGTCGTCGTCCTTGGCGGCCTCGAAGCGGCCGAGCACGATCTCGTTCAGGCGCGAGCCCGCGGGGGTGTGCGATGTGCTGCCGAGCTGCTCCGCGAGCACGCCGAGGATGTGCGCGAGGTCGCCGATCAGGTCGGCCTCGGTCATGAAGTGCTCGTCGACGTCGGGCGTGACGGTGTCGATGCAGACGATCCGCTTGTCCTTGCGCGGGTTCCAGTTGACCGGGGCGTGCTCGACGAGGTCGTAGCCGACGGTGATCACGACGTCGGCGTCCTCGAAGCCGGCGAGCGCGTAGTCGCGCGACTGCAGGCCGACGGTCCCGAGCGCGTGCGGGTCCTCATAGTCGAGCATGCCCTTGCCCATGAACGTCTCGGCGACGCCGATGCCGGTCGCCGCCGCGAACGCGCGCAGGGCCGGCGCGCTGCCGGTGCGGGAGACGCCGTTGCCGGCCAGCACGATCGGGTGCTCGGCGCCGGCGATGACCGCGAGCGCCGCGCGCAGCTCGTCGCCGCTCGGCTCGGGCCGGCGACGGCCACGGCGAGCGGGCAGCGGCTCGGCCTCCACGTCCTCGGCCATCACGTCTTCGGGCAGCTCGATGTGCGTCGGGCCCGGCTTCTGCGCCTCGGCGACCTTGAACGCCTTGCGCACGACCTCGGGGATCACGCGCCCGGAGTTCAGCCGCGTGTTGAACTTGGTGATCGGCCGGAGCATCGAGACGACGTCGATGTACTGGTGCGATTCCTTGTGCATCCGCTCGAGGTCGCCCTGCCCGGTGAGCACGACCATCGGCGAGCGATCCAGGAACGCGTCGGCGACGCCGGTGACCAGGTTCGTCGCGCCCGGCCCGAGCGTGCCGAGGCAGACGCCGGCCGAGCGGGTGAGCCGGCCGTACATGTCGGCCATGTAGGCGCCCCCCTGCTCGTGGCGCACCGGGACGAACTCGATCTGCGAGCCGTCGAGCGCCTCGTTGAGGTCGAGCGTCTCCTCGCCCGGGATGCCGAACACGTAGCGGACGCCCTCGGCCTCGAGGCATTGCACGAACAGTTCCGACGCCTTCATGGGCCTAGTCATACCGCAACCTTCGTGGCTTCCATGTGTCGGCACTAACCTCACCCCTGCTCGCGTATGCGCCGCCTGATCCTTCTCACCCTCGCCGCCGTGCTCGTCGTGGCGGTCCCCGCCGACGCGGCCCGGAAGCGCTTCACGATCCGTGGCGCGGGCTTCGGCCACGGCGTGGGGATGAGCCAGTACGGCGCCTACGGCTACGCGCAGCACGGCGTGACCTACGACCGGATCCTGGCGCACTACTACAAGGGCACCACGCTCGGGACGACCGACCCGGCGTTCACCGTGCGTGTGCTGGTGCAGTCGACGGGCACGGCGAGCTTCACCGGCGCCGGGCGCGCGGGCACGCGCAAGCTGAGCCCGGGCAAGACGTACCGCGCGCAGCGGTACGGCGCCTCGCAGGTGGCGCTCATGGGCCCGCGCGGCAACCGCCTCGGCGTCTACTCGGCGCCGCTCCAGGTGGCCCCGGCGAGCGGCAGCGTGCTGCGGCTCGGCGGCATGGGCCGCTACCGCGGCAACCTCGAGTTCCGGCCCGACCTGTTCGCCGGCGTCAACGCGATCAACGCGGTGGCGCTGGAGGATTACGTGGCCGGCGTCGTGGCGCGCGAGTCGCCGAGCTCGTGGCCGGCCGAGGCGCTGAAGGCACAGGCCGTCGCGGCGCGCACCTACGCGGTGACGACGTCGAAGGCCGGCAGCGGGTTCGACCAGTACGCCGACACGCGCTCGCAGGTCTACGGCGGCGTGGCCGCCGAGACGGCGTCGACGAACGCGGCGGTGACCGCGACCCGCGGGCAGGTCGTCACCTACGACGGGGCGCCGGTCGTCACCTACTTCTTCTCGACCTCCGGCGGGCGCACCGAGAACGTCGAGAACACGAACCTCGGCACCGAGCCCAAGCCGTGGCTGAAGTCGGTCAAGGATCCCTACGACGGCGTGTCGCCCAAGCACCGCTGGGGGCCGATCCGCATGAGCACCGCCAGCGCGGGCGCCCGCCTGAGCGGGCTCGTCAAGGGCCGCTTCAAGGGCATCCGCGTGACCAAGCGCGGCAGGTCGCCCCGGATCGTCACCGCGTACGTGATCGGCACCGGCGGGCGGACGAAGGTCAGCGGCGCGACGCTCCGCGCCCGCTTTGGCCTGTATGACTCGTGGGCCTACTTCACCTCGATCGGCACCCGCAAGAAGAAGCCGCCGGCGCCGACCGACCCCCGCACCGGCGGGACCAAGCCGCCGGCGGCCGCCGCGTTCGGCCCGCGCCCGCGCACCGTGCTCGCCGGCACCGTCTACCCGGAGCGCACCGGCGCCGAGGTGCAGATCCAGCTCCTCGACAGCGGCACCTGGCGCACCGTCACCTCGACGATCGTGCGCCGCGGCGGCCGCTACAGCGCCGCGGTCGCCCGCGCCGGCACCTACCGCGCGATCTTCTCCGGCGACGCCGGGCCGGCGATCCGCGTCGGCTGACGCGGGCGCTGCAGAACGTCAACTGCGGCCGGGTAGGGAGGCCGAGGGTCGACCGTGTCGGCGGTCTCTGGCGACTTGACAACCTCACACGTGGTCAAGCCGCCAGCCGGCATCGTCTGGCGCGTTCGGGTCGCATACCGACCCCAACGCGCCAGCGATCGCCAGCGACGTGGGAGTGCCGCGCTCCCTTACCCAGCCGCAGTTCGCCGGTACCGCGCTAGCCCGTGTAGACCCGGGCGAGGGTCTCGGCGACGCAGACGGGCTTCTCGCCGCCGTCGCGCTCGAACGTCAGCTCCAGCGTCATCTGGGCGCCGCCAGGGACATCCTCGAGCTTGGCCAGCTTGGCGGTCATGCGCACGCGTTCGCCGACCGGCAGCGGCGCCGGGAAGCGGACCTTGTTGAGCCCGTAGTTGATCGCGAACGCGAAGCCGTCGAGCGCGAGGACCTGCTCGGTGAACCGCGGCGCGAGCGAGAGCGTGTAGTAGCCGTGGGCGATCGTGCCGCCGAACGGCGTGTCCTTCGCGCGGGCGGGATCGACGTGGATCCACTGGTGGTCGCCGGTCACGTCGGCGAACGTGTCGATGTCCGCCTGCGTGACCTCGTGCCACTCCGAGGTGCCCAGCGTCTCGCCCTCGGCCGCCTTCAGCTCGTCCAGCCCCGTGATCGTCCTCATGGGCGGGCACCATATCCTGAGGCGCCGTGAGCCAACCCCTGCTGATCTGTGATGCGCCCGCGCTGCTCTATCGCGCGTTCTTCGCCCTGCCGGACTCGATCACCGACGACGACGGGCATCCGGTCAACGCGCTGCTCGGCTCGGTCAACCAGGTCCTGTGGTGCGTGGACAAGTACGACCCGCGCGCGGTGGTGTTCTGCTTCGGCGCCGAGGCCGGCGAGTACCGCGTCGAGGCCTACCCCGACTACCACGCCGACCGCCCGCCGATGCCCGACCCGCTGCAGTGGCAGTGGAGCAAGGCGCCCGAGCTCTACGAGGCGCTGGGCTGGAGCGTGGCCGCGACCGAGGACCTCGAGGCCGACGACCTGCTGCATTCGCTCGCGGAGGTCGAGACCGCCGGAGGCGGGACCACGCTGATCCTCACCGGCGACCGCGACATGTTCCAGTGCACGAACGACTCCGTGACCGTGCTGCTCCAGCGCACCGGCGGCGACGGCCCTGAGGAGGTCACGCCCGACGTCGTGCGCGAGAAGTACGGCGTCGACCCCGAGCAGGTGCCGGACTTCATCGCGCTGCGCGGCGACCCGTCCGACGGCCTGCCGGGCGCCAAGGGGATCGGCCCGAAGACGGCCGCCGACCTGCTGCGCCGGAAGGGCGACCTCGACCACGCGATCCTCGGAGCGATCCGTGAGAAGCCGTCGGTCCGCCGCGCGCTGATCGAGCAGGCCGACGAGCTGCGGTCGTTCAAGGACATCGCGACGCTGCGCACCATCCCGCTCGAGCGCCCGCCGGACGCCCCGGCCGACTTCGCCCGGGGCTCCAAGGCCGCCGCCGAGCTGGGCATGGGCCGCCTCTCCAAGCGGCTCGAGGAGCTCGCCGGCTGAGTCCGTGCGCGTCCACCCGATCCAGACCGGCACCGTGCAGATCCACGAGCGCCAGCGGATCGGCGCCAAGGGGCCGCTGCGGCAGCTGAAGATGCTCACCGACCGGGAGTGGACTGAGCCACTCCCGATCCTCGCGTGCCTGATCGAGCACCCCGAGGGGCTGATCGTGGTCGACACCGGCGAGACCGCACGGGCGCTGCAGCCCGGCTACTTCCCGCGCTGGCATCCCTACTTCCGCAGCTGCATGCGCCTCGACGTCACGCCCGACGACGAGATCGGCCCGGCGATCCAGCGCCTGGGTTTCAGCCCGCGGGACGTGCGCTGGGTCGTGTTGACGCACATGCACACCGATCACGCGGGCGGGCTCGCGCACTTCCCCGACAGCGAGGTCGTGGTCACCCACGAGGAGTGGGAGCACGCGACCGGCCGCGCCGGCCGCCGGCGCGGCTATCCCAACAAGCGCTGGCCGGACTGGCTGAAGCCCACGCTCGTGAGCGCCCCCGACAGCCTCACCGCGGCCGGCGACGTGCGGCTCGTGCCGACGCCCGGCCACACGCCCGGGCACATGTCGGTCACCGTCGAGGCCGACGACGCGTTCGTGATCATCGCCGGCGATGCGTCGTACACCGAGCGGTCGATGCTCGACGGCGCGGTCGACGGCGTCGCCTCCGACGCGCAGGCGATGCTCGACTCACAGGCGAGGCTGCGCGCACTCGTCGCGGAGCGGTCGGCGACGTACGCGCCGACGCACGACCCCGAGTCGATCGCGCGGCTTCAGGTCTTGGGCTGAGCGTCGAGCGCCCGCGAGGCGCGCTCGAGGAGGTCCTCGGCGAGGTCGCCGCCCCAGTGGGCCGCGCCCACCTCGGCGCCCGTCGCCTCGCGGATGCGATCGGCGACGCGCTCGGCGCCGTTGCGATCGGTGTCCGGGAGCAGAGCCAGCAGGTCGTCGCTGCCGTCCCAGCGGGCGAAGATGTCCGCGCCGCGCAGGACGGCGCCAAGGTCGTTGGCGTCGGCGCCGCGCACCAGCAGCACCGAGAACTCGCGGCCGTAGCGGACGCCGGCGGCCACGAGGCGGCGCAGCATCCAGCGGCCGAGCGGCGCGGGCAAGGGGCCGATCAGGTCTTCGAGGTCCACATCCTTACTAACGGCAGGTCAGGGCGTGAACTTGACGGTGATCACATCACCATCGCCCATCGGGTAGTCCCGCCCCTCCAAACGTAGAGTGCCGCGCTCCCGTGCGGCGGCGTATCCGCCGGCGTCGACGAGCTCCTTCCAGCCGATCACCTCGGCGCGTACGAACCCACGCTGGATGTCGGAGTGGATCTCGCCGGCCGCGTGCCAGGCGGTCAGCCCGCGCCGGAGGTGCCAGGACTGCGCCGGCTTGTCCTCGCCGGCGGTGAAGAAGGCGAGCAGGTCGAGCAGCCCGAACGCGCCCTGCACGACGCGCTGGAGCCCGGACTCGCCGACCCCCATCTCGTCGCGCATCATCGTCGCCTCGTCGTCGTCGAGCTCGGACAGCTCGGCCTCGATGCGCGAGGAGATCGCCACTGCGGCGGCGCCGTGGGCCGCCGCGTGGTCGGCGACGACCGACGGGACGGAGTCGTCGCCCTCGTCGACGTTGGCGACGAACAGCACCGGCTTGCCGGTCAGCGGCGACAGGTTGCGCAGCGCGTTCGGCGCCGCGTCGGGCACCGGGACGGTGCGTGCCGGTTCCCCCGCCTGCAGCGCCGCGATCAGCCGGCGCAGCCACTCCTCCTCGGCGATCGACGCCTTGTCACCGCCGCGCGCCTCGCGCACCACGCGGGCGTGGCGGCGCTCGGCCTGCTCGAGGTCGGCGTAGATCAGCTCGGTCTCGATCGTCTCGATGTCGGCGGCCGGGTCGACGCGCCCGTCCGGATGGATGACGTTCTCGTCGCCGTGCGTCCGCACCACGTGCAGCAGCGCGTCGGTCTCGCGGATGTTGGCCAGGAACTGGTTGCCGAGCCCCTCGCCCTTGTGCGCCCCCGCCACCAGGCCGGCGATGTCGTGGAACTCGATCGTGTCGGGGACCACGCTGGAGGCGCCGATCGTGCGGGCCACCGCGTCAAGCCGCTCGTCCTGCACCGGGACGACCGCGACGTTGGGCTCGATCGTCGTGAACGGGTAGTTCGCCGCCTCGGCGCCGGCGCGCGACAGCGCGTTGAACAGCGACGACTTGCCGGCGTTCGGCATCCCGACGATCCCGACCTTCATCATCGGCCCAGGCTCCTCCCGAGCACCGTGCCGAGCGCTGCGCCGGCGGCGACGTCGGACGGGTAGTGCACGCCGAGGTACAGGCGCGAGAAGGCCATCGCGGCGGCCGCGCCGAGCAACGGCGCGGGCGGCAGCAGCGCGCCGAACGCCTGGGCGGCGGCGAACGAGGACGTCGAGTGCGACGACGGGAAGGAGAGGCCGGTCGGCGTGATCATCAGGTGCGGCAGGTCCTCGACGATCGGCCGGCGCCGGCCGATCGCGACCTTGATCGAGGTCGAGACGAGGTACGCTCCGCCCACGCAGCCGGTCGCCCGCACCCAGCGGCGGCGGTTGCGCGCATCGGCCGCCGCGCCGCACGCGCCGATCGCCAGCCACAGCGCGCCGTGCTCGCCCAGCCGCGAGTAGCGGCGCACCCAGCGGACGGTCTCCGGCGTGTGCCCGAGCGAGCGCACGCGCCGGTAGATCGCGAGGTCCAGCGCGTTGAGGGCGACACGGAGCGAGTGCAAGTACTAGAAGCCGACGCGGTGCTCGCCGGACTCGACCCGCAGATATGCGACTTGGCCGAGGTCGACGAGGACGGCGCCGTCGGTGGCCTCCACCTCGTACCAGCCGTCCTGCTTGTCCTGGAGCGCCTTGCGCAGCGCCGCGAGGTCGGCGTCGGCCAATCGCAGCGACAGCACCTGGCCGCCACCGGTGAAGCCCACTGCCGCGCGACGCGCGCTGGGCGGGGCCTTCGTCGGATCACTCATACATGCACCGCCGCGGGTTGAACGAGCTCGGTCAGGACTCCGCCGGAGGCGGAGGGATGCAGGAACGCGACACGCGAGCCGCGGATGCCGGTGCGCGGCGCCTCGTCGATCAGCCGCAGGCCGGCGGCCCGCAGCTCATCGAGCGTGGCGGCCACGTCATCGACCCGGTAGGCCACGTGATGCAGGCCCGGGCCGCGCTTCTCGATGAAGCGCCCGACCGGCGTGTCGGGCGAGAGCGGTGCCAGCAGCTCGACGTGGCTCTCGCCGACGTCGAGCAGCGCGGCCTCCACGCCCTGCTCGGCCACGGTCTCCCGGTGCACGAGCGGCATGCCGTACGTGTCGCGATGGATGGCGATCGCGGCGTCCAGGTCGCTGACCGCGATGCCGATGTGGTCGATGCTGCCGAACACGACGGCGAGTGTACCCTCAGCGCCAGTGCGCATCGCCCTCACCGCCAACCGCGACTCGGGCGGCGGTCTGGACCCGGCGCCGCTCGCGGCGGCCATGCGCGGGGCCGAGGTCGAGGTGCTCGGGATCGACGAGCTCGACCGGGTGCCCACGCTCGAACCCGACCGGATTGTGGTGGCCGGCGGCGACGGCACGATCGGGCCTGTGGCCGCGCTGGCAGGGCGTCTCGGCGTGCCGCTGGCCGTGATCCCCGCCGGCACGGCGAACGACTTCGCGCGCGCTCACGGGCTGCCCACCGACCAGATGGATGCCGCCGAGCTCGCCGCGACCGGGACCTCCTTGGAGGCGCTCGAGCTCGGCCGGCTGGCGGACGGGCGGCCGTTCGTCAACGTCGCCAGCGCCGGGCTCGCCTCGGTCGCCGCGCGCAACGCGCAGCCGCTCAAGCACCGGCTCGGCCCGCTCGCCTACGGCGTCGGCGCGGCCCGCGCCGCGGTGTCCGCCGGCCCGCTGGAGGTGACCGTGCGCGCCGACGGCGAGGAGGTGTACGTCGGCGGGGCATGGCAGGCGATCGTTGCGGTCAGCGGCGCGTTCGGCGGCGGCAGCGGGGTCGGGCAAGCCGATCCCGGAGACGGCCTGCTCGACATCGTCGTGCTGCCGGCCGGCTCGCGCGTCGGCCTCGCCCGCCGCGCCTGGGGCCTGCGGACGCACACGATCGCCGAGCAGAACGGCGTCCCCCACGCGCGCGCTCACGTGATCGAGGTGGACGGCGCCGACGAGCTCAACGTCGACGGCGAGCTGACCACCGGCGGGCTCGAGCGGGTGACCGTCGAGGGCGACGCGTTCAGTCTCGTGGTGCCAGCCTGACGCCATCGCGGCCCTGCCGCTTGACGTCGTAGAGCGCCTCGTCGGCGCGGGCGACGACCGCCTCGTCGCTCTCCTCGTCCCCGGCCAGCGCGAGGCCGACCGACACGGTCGAGCCGAGCCGCTCGCGGGCCTGCGACCGCAGCTGCCAGCCGATCTGCTCTGCCTGATTCTCGTCGTCGCACTCGAACACGAGCGCGAACTCGTCGCCGCCGATGCGGAAGGCGCGTCCGCCGGCCGGGGCGGCGGAGCGCAGCAGCGCGGCCATCGCGCGCAGCACATCGTCGCCCGCCGCGTGGCCGCGGGAGTCGTTGATGTCCTTGAACCCGTCGACGTCCGCGATCAGCACGGCGGTGCTGCGACCCGGCCGGGTCGACTGGCGCACGGACGGCAGCGTGTCGTGGAACGTGGCGTGGTGGCCGAGGCCGGTGAGCGGGTCGCGCGCCGCGCGCTCGCGCAGCTCGAGGACCGCGGCGGCCATGCGCAGCCCGCCGGCGGCCTGGACGGCGAGCAGCTCCAGCAGCTCGACGTGCTCGGTCGGCAGCCGGCGCGGGGAGCGGTCGGCGAGCACGAGGACGCCGACGCGCTGGCCCGCCGCGGTGAGCGGGAGCACGATCAGCGACGCGGCGCCGGCGGCCCGCAGCGGCTCGTGGCCGTCGAAGCCGCGGCCGGCCGCCTCGGCCACCGTGTAGCAAGACGTGCCGCGACTGACCCAGCCCGCGATCGCGGTGAGCTCGCCGGCAGTGAGGTCGGAGAAGGCGACCGCGAACGGGCCTTCCGCGTGGTGGACGTAGAGGCTGCCGTGCCCATCGGTGAGGGCGAGCATGCCCGACTCGAAGCCGGCCAGCGCGCGCGCCGAACCGACCGTCTCGCGCACGATGTCCTCAGGGTCCTCGAGCGCGGAGATGCGGCCGACGGCGCGGGCGAGCTTCTGCGCCGGCATGACCGTGATCTCCGGGCCGCCGAGCTGGTCGATGCGGCGGGCGAGCAGGTCGGCACAGCGGCCGAGCTCCCAGCGGGCACCCTCGTCGAGCGCGGTCGGCGACTCGACGTTGACGACGCCCACGGTGCGGCCGGCGATCTTCATCGGCGCGCACAGCTCGGCGACGACCGACGGCACCGACTTCAGGAAGTCCGGGTGGCTCTCGGTGTCGGAGACCTCGGTGATCTCGCCGGTGCGGAACGTGCGGCCGATGATCCCGGCCGACGACGGCATGCCGTCATAGACCTGCCAGTAGCCGCGCACGGCCTGGCAGCGCAGACGGCCGCCCTGCTCGAGGTAGACGCTCGGCATCAGGCCGGTGCGGGCGAGGTGCTCGACGACGACGGTGGCCGCGTCGCGCACAGTGGGCGCGGTCGCGATGGCGCGCTCGAGGCGCCCGCCGCCGGACGAGGACACGTGCAGCGGAGCGGCCGCGGTCACCGGGCAGACGGGCCACGGCTCGGCGGGGCGCCCGAACAGCCAGCCCTGGCCGTAGTCGGCGCCCGCCTCGCGAAGCACGGCGAGCTCCTCGGGGCGCTCGACGCCCTCGGCGACCACACGGGCGCCCACCTCGCGGGCGAACGCCACGGTGGCGCGCAGGACGGCCTGGCGGGAGGCGTCGAGGTCGACGCCGGTGACCATGCCGCGGCAGAGCTTGAGGAAGTCGGGCCGGATCTCGGCGACGTACTCGAGCGAGGTGAACCCGGCGCCCGCGTCATCGACGGCGATCAGCGCGCCGCGGGCGATCCAGGGCTTCAGGCGCTGCTGGATGCGCTTGATGTCCTGGACGGCGTCCTGCTCGGTGAGCTCGATCACGAGCCGCTGTGGAAGCTTCTCGGCGAGCCGGGCGAGCCCGGGGTGGCCGAGCGCGTCGGGGCCGACGTTGACGAACAGCAGCCGGCCGTCGGGCGGCGAGCCCGCCTCGGTGATGGCCGCCCAGCACGCGACCTCGAGGTCGTGGCGCAGGCCGGAGGGGCCGGCGGCGGCGAGCGTGACGTCCGGCGGGAGCGCGACGAGGCCCGGGGGCGAGGGGAAACGGGCCAGGCCCTCGTAGCCGATCGGCTCGAGGTCGCTCAGACGGACGATCGGCTGGAAGACCGCGCGGATGGCGCCAGGCGCCAGCAGCCCACGGAAGTCGTCGGCGCGATCCGCGGACACGCGCGGAGCAGCAGGGTCCAGCTCGCCCATCTTTCGGGGCATCGGCAGAGCGCCGAGGCCTCTTGAGTGGGTCGGACGTCCGGATGACGTCCGATCGCATCAGACGCCGACCGGAGGGAGGCGGAGCTAACTCTTCTCCGACGTCGCCGCCACGACCCTCAAGCCGAGGCCGGGCGAGCGCTGGAAGCGCGGGACGCCGCGCATGATGCGGTCGATGTCCGCCCTCTCGAGCACCTCGTTGCGCAGCAGCTCCTTGGCCAGCGCGTCGAGCTTGTCGCGGTGCGTGGTGATGATGCGGACGGCGCCGCGCATGGCCTCGTCGGCCAGATGCTGCTGCTCCTCGTCGCGGAGCTGGCGGGTGCGGTCCGAGACCGCGCCGCCCTCGGCGGACACCTTCAACGAGCTGATCGAGGTGCCCATCGCGTACTCGTGGATCATCGAGCGCGAGATGTCGGCGACGCGCTGCAGGTCGTCGGACGCGCCAGTGGTGATCGCCCCGAAGACGATCTCCTCGGACGCGCGCCCGCCGAGCAGCACGCTCATGTAGTCGATGAGCTCCTCGCGCGTCTTGAGGTAGCGGTCCTCCTCCGGGAGGTTGAGCGTGTAGCCGAGGGCCCGGCCGCGCGGCACGATCGAGATCTTGTGGACGCGATTGACGCCGGGCAGCAGCTCGGCGCACAGCGCGTGGCCGGCCTCGTGGAAGGCGACCACCCGGCGCTCGTGGTCGTTGAGCGTGCGGCGCGACTGCATGCCCGCCACGACGCGCTCCAGCGCCGCGTCGAAGTCCTCCTGCTCGATCACCGGCCGGTACGCGCGCACGGCGAAGATCGCCGCCTCGTTGGCGAGGTTCGCGAGATCGGCGCCGGTGAGCCCGGCGGTCTGCCGCGCGATCAGCCCGAGGTCGACGACGCCCAGCGGCTTGTTGCTCGTGTGGACGCCGAGGATCGCCTCGCGGCCGGCGACGTCGGGCGGTGATACGAAGATCTGGCGATCGAAGCGACCGGGGCGCAGGAGCGCCGGATCGAGCTTGTCGAGCAGGTTCGAGGCGGCGATGACGACCACGTCGCCGGTCGAGCCGAAGCCGTCCATCTCCACCAGCAGCTGGTTGAGCGTCTGCTCGCGCTCGGAGTTGTTGTCCGCGCCGCGCTCGCCGCCCACGGCATCTATCTCGTCGATGAAGACCACAGCCGGGCGGTGGGCGCGCGCCTCGGCGAACAGGCGCCGGATGCGCGCCGCCCCGAGGCCGGCGAACATCTCGACGAACGCGGCCGCCGACTGCGAGAAGAACTCCGCTCCGGACTCCTTGGCGACGGCCTTGGCCAGCAGGGTCTTGCCGGTGCCGGGCGGGCCGTGCAGAAGGATGCCCTTCGGCACCTTGGCGCCGAGCGCGTGGAAGCGCTTGGGGTCGCGCAGGAACTCGACGACCTCGCGGAGCTCGGCCTTCGCCTCGTCTGCGCCCGCGACCTCGGACCAGCCGATCGACGATTTCTCCTCCGGCTTGATCTGCTGCGGTTTGATCCGCGGCATCAGCTTCATCGTCCGGAACAGCACCCAGCAGATGAGCGCCATGAACACGATCGGCGCCCAGAAGCCGATGTAGCCCTCGATCTGCGTCCAGGTCGACGGTCCTTCCGGCTTTGCCGGCACGCTCTGGACGGCCTCCGTCTTCGGCTTCGCCTCGGACGGCGGGTATCCAACGCTCGCGATCAACGGCATGGAGGCAAGTATGCCCTTGCCCCCGGAATCCGGACTAGGGTCTAGACCCTAAACAGACGGCTGGGTTTCGACCCTGAGGATCTCTGCTAGGGCGGCGCGCCCGACCTCGAGCTGGCGCTCGTCCGGCTCGCGCGTGCCGATCAGCCGCTGCAGCTCGAAACCGGGCCTACGCAGGGCTTTCGCCAACTTCGTGCCGCCGTTGCGCTCGCACCAGGCGAACACCTCGACCGCCGCCGCGGTCGACGCCACGGCCACGCCGGCGTTGGCCACCGGGCCAGGCCGCTCGAGCACGCGGCGGACGAGCAAAGCGCCGGCGAGGTTGGACGCGAGCATCGGCGTCACGAGGTGCGAGCCGCAGCGGTCGTGCTCCTTGGCGGCGTCGGCCGCGTCGGGCGTGTCGGACTCGTACGCGGCGATCGCCTTGTGCTCGACGCCGTGGTACGCCGCCAGCTCGCCGCCGCGCAGAGCGAGCACCGCGGGCGCTAGCGAGAGCATCGCCGCGGCCGCCTCGCCGGAGGCGCCGCGCACGCGCCGGCGCAGCACCGCGCCGGTGACCGACGCAGCGGCGGCGACGCCGAGCACGCTCGGGTTCTCGAACGGCAGCTTGGCCTGCGGCAGCGCCCGCTTGACCAGCGGGATCACCACGAACGCCTCGCCGAGGCGCACCACGCCGCGGACGCCCGGCACGCCGTCGGCCGCGGTCACGCGCGGCTTGCGGCCCGAGGCGGTCCTGATCTCGCCCGCGTCGTCGCGGACCGAGGCGGCCCAGTGCGTGGGGCCGTGGACCAGCAGGCCGTTGCGCAGGGCCATCCCGCCCAGGCGCAGCTTCTCATCGTCGCTCATCCGAGCAGTCTCCTTGGCAGTTCGGCGAAGAAGCCGGCGCCGAGCGCGAGGTCCCGGAGGTCGATGCGCTCGTTGCGGGCGTGCATCAGCGGCCACGTGTCATAGAGCGTCTGGTGGCGCTGGGGGAAGAAACCGTAGGCGACGCAGTCCGGAAACGCCGCACGGAAGTGGCGCGAGTCCGAGAAGGCCGGCATCACCCACGGGACCGCCTCGGCGCCCGGGTCGCTCTCGCCCACCCACGTGCGGATCGCGTCCATCAGCGGCGACTCGATCGGCGAGCGGTTGCCGACGACCTGCTCGAGGAACTCGACCTCGAGGCTGTCGTCGCCGACCAGCGCCTCGACGCGCCGCATCGTGGCTTCGCCGTTCATGCCCGGCGGTACGCGACAGTCCACGAGCAGCTCCGCCTTGGCCGGGATCACGTTGATCTTCTCGGAAGCGAAGACGCGCGTCGGCGCAGCGGTCACGCGCAGCGTCGGCTCGACCATCAGCGCCAGGCGCGGCTCGACGGCGCGGATGTTGGCGACCGCGCGCGCCGGGTCGTCCGGGTCCTCGCCGAGCGCGCGCAGGAACGCCTGGGGCTCGGCGACCACGTCGAAGTCGGGCTGCCGCTCGCCGATGCGCGTGATGGCCGGCGCGAGCTTGAGCAGCGCGTTCTCGGCAGTCCCCGGCACGGACGCGTGACCGGCGACGCCGCGGGCGCGCACGCAGAACCGGAACGTGCCCTTCTCGGCGCAGCAGACGCCGTACAGGCGCCGGTCGCCGTAGGTGATCACCGAGCCGGCGCCCTCGTTGAGCAGCCAGTCGACGCGACTGAGGTCGGGCCGCTCCTCGGTCAGCCACTTCGCGCCGAGGCGGCCGCCCGTCTCCTCATCGACGACGGAGATGACCTTCAGCTCGCCCTTGGCGGGCCGCCATCCGCTGCGCGCGAGGGTGGCGGCGGCCACGGCCTCGGCGGCGGTCTGCGACTTCATGTCGATCGCGCCGCGACCCCACATGTGGCCGTCGACGACCGTGCCCGACCAGGGATCGTGGCTCCAGTCGTCGGCGTCGGCCAGCACGGTGTCCACGTGCGACAGGTAGCCGAGCACGGGGCCCGGCTCGCCCCCTCGGAGCGTGGCGACGAGATTCGGCCGCGCGGACTCCGCGCCGGCCAGCTCGACCTCGAAGCCGGCGTCCTGCAGGTAGCTCGCCAGCCACTGCTGGCACTCCCGCTCGTCCCCGGGCGGGTTGACCGTGTTGAAGCGGATCAGTCGCGCGAGGACGTCGGTCGTCTCCTGCGCAAGGGCGTCGCCACCTGCCATCAGATGATCGTAGGGCTAGATGACGGCCAGCCGCGATTCGATCGCGCGGCGGGCGAGATCGAACGCGGCCTCGTCGCGATCGATCTGGTAGCGCATGTTGGCGGCGGTGGGGATCGCGTCGAGCTCGAAGGCGATCTGCTCGGGGTCGGCGGCCGGGTCCAGGTGGCCCTCGCGCTGGGCGGCGCGGACGCAGTCGGCCACAAGCTTCGACCAGTCGGCGAACTGCGCGAGGATCGCGTCGCGGACCGGGCCGGGATGGCGGCCGTCGTACTCCATCCGCGCGGCGTCGAAGAAGCAGCCGCCGCGGAACACGCCGTCGCGGAGGTACTCGAGCTTGGCCTCGAGCAAGGCGGCGAGCCGGGGCAGGCCGCGGTCGGCGGCGAGCGCAGGCTGCACGACGGTCCTGACGAAGATCTCGCGCGCGGCCTCGATGGTCGCGAGCTGGAGCTCCTCCTTGGAGCCGAAATGCGCGAACAGGCCGCTCTTGCTCATGCCGAGCTCAGTGGAGAGGCGGCCGATGGTCAGACCCTCGAGGCCCTCGACCGATGCGAGGTCGACCGCGGTGGCCAGGATCGATTCACGTGTCCGCCGGCCGCGCTCGCGGCGACCGTCGAGGAGTTCCTCCGTCATGCCCTGAGAAAGTAGCACGATCGTTCGATCTGTGATAGAAAGCACGATCGTTCGTTCTTCTTCCTCCCCAGGTTGGTCATGTCCAAGCTCCCCGGCTCCCCCGCCTACGGCCTCGCCGCCGCCCCGCCGCCGCCGACAGCCCGCTCGACCACCGACCCGTGGCCCGTGTTCTGGCTGGCGGCGGCGGGGACGTTCCTCGCGTACCTCGACGTGACGATCGTCAACATCGCGTTCCCCTCGATCGCCGCGGACTTCAGTGGCGCCGGCCTCGGTGAGCTGTCGTGGGTCGTCAACGCGTATGCGCTCGCGTTCGCAGCGCTGCTCGTGATCTTCGGCCGCGTGGCCGACCGCATCGGCCGCCGCCGGATCTACCTGGCCGGCACCGCGGTGTTCGCCGTGTCGTCGGCGGCGTGCGCCGTCGCGCCGTCGGTCGGCGTGCTGGTCGCGGCCCGCACCCTGCAGGGGGCAGCGGCGTCGGCGATGATCCCGGCCGCGCTCGGGCTGTTGCTGGCCGCGTTCCCGCCGCAGCGGTGGGCGGCGGCGATCGCCGGCTGGGGCGCCGTGGGCTCGGTGGCCGCGGCCTTCGGGCCGCCGATCGGCGGCCTGCTCGCGGACGGCGGCGGGTGGCGCTGGATCTTCGTGATCAACATCCCCGTCGGCATCGCGACCGTGATGCTCGGCGGGCGGTGGCTGCGCGAGTCGCGCGTCCCGGAGACCGCCCGGCCCGACGTGTTCGGCGCGATCCTGCTCGCCGGAGCGGTCGGCGCGCTCGCGCTGGCGCTCGTGCAGGGCGAGACCTGGGGCTGGGGCTCGGCCGCGACCGTAGGCGCCTTCGCCGTCGCCCTCGTCGCCGGCTCGCTGCTGGCGGCGCGGACCCGCCGGATCGCCGCGCCGATCTTCGAGCCGGCGCTGCTGCGGTCGCGCTGGTCGCGGGCGGCGAACGCCGGGACGATGGCGTTCGGCGCGGCGCTGTTCGCCAGTCAGCTGTGCGCGGTCCTGTTCGCGACGAGCGTCTGGGGCTGGTCGGTCCTCGAGGCCGGCCTGGCCGCGATCCCGGGTCCGATCGCCTCGGCGGTCGCGGCGCCGATCGGCGGCCGCTGGGCGAGCCGCTCCGGCCCGCGCCCGGTGGCGATCGCCGGCGCCGGGCTGTTCGCGCTGTCGCTGCTCTGGGTGGTCGTCGCCGCAGGTTCGGAGCCGGACTTCTTCGGCGTCTGGCTCCCCTACGGGATCGTCGGCGGGGCCGGCATCGGCCTCGGCCTGCCGGCGCTGATCGGCGCAACCGCCACCGGGCTCCCGCCCGCGCGGTTCGCGACCGGCATGGCGCTGGCCACCACGGCTCGGCAGCTCGGCGCCGTGCTCGGGGTCGCGCTGCTCGTCGCAGTGGTCGGCACTCCGGCGCCGGACGACGCGGTCGCGGCGTACCACGCCGGGTTCGCGCTGTGCGCGGGCGCGTTGGGTGTGGCGGCGGTGTGTGCGTGGCTGCTGACGCCGGCGCCCGTCGCCAAGCTCGCCGGCCGTGGCGCCGCCATCGAACCCCTGGCTGGGTAAGGAGGCGGTGGCCCCGGCGGGTGTGACTACTTGACGGCGATTATTGCCCTCAACCGGTCACACCCGTGGGATGTGGTCGGTTCAGGCGAATAATTCACCTCAAGTGACCAGACCCGCCGAGCTGTGGTCACTTCGCCGCGATATGCGCGGCTAACTGACCACGCGCCCCGAGGACGACCCGAGACGCCGACCTCTCGGCCTCCCTACCCAGCCGCAGTTGACGTTCACGACGGCAACGGGCCACCAGCGACTCCCACCACGAGCCCCACGACGGCGCCACCGGCAAGCGCCCACAGCGCCGCGCGGCCAAGCAGCAACGCGCCAGCGGCCACAGCCAGCAGCGCGTACTGCCACGGCTCCTCGAGCGCACCGAACAGCGGCACGACCGCCCCGAGCACGGCGCCGACGGCAGCCGGGCCCGCGCCGTCGAGGAACGCCCGTGCCATCGCCGAGTCCCGGAGCCGCTCGAACCGATCGCCGAGCGCGTACACGACCACGAACGACGGCGCGAAGGCGATCGCCGCGGCGAGCAGGGCGCCGCCGAGCCCCGAGGCCGCCCAGCCGACGATCGCGACGGTGTGGACGACCGGCCCCGGCGTGAGCTGCCCGTAGGCGACGGCGTTGGCGAACTCGGCGGCGGTCATCCAGTGGTGCTCGTCCACCGCGTCGCCCTGCATCAGCGGGATGATCACGAAGCCCCCGCCGTACGAGAGCGCGCCGACCTTCAAGGAGGTCCAGGCGAGCGCGGGGAGCGTGGAGGCCACGGCGAGCAGGACCGGCCAGGCGTGGACGCCGACCACGCGGCGGCGGCCGAGCTCGAGTGCGCCGCAGCCGAGCAGCACGAGCACGACGTACGGGCCGACGGCCACGGCCGCCACGGCACCGAGCGCCATGTAGACGACCGCAGGCGCAACCCGTCCGGAGAGGCTCGACCGGCCGAGCGAGATCCCCGCCTGGGCGACGACGGCGACCACCGCGGCCGCGGCGCCCGCGCCGATCCCGCGGATCCACGCCGGCGGCGAGTCGCCGAGCGCGACGGCCGAGATCGCCAGCACGATGACGAGCCCGGGCAGGATGAACGCAAGGCCGCCGGCCAGCGCGCCGAGCCGGCCGCCGACCCGCGAGGCGCAGTAGATCGCGAGCTGCGTGCCGCCCGGTCCGGGCAGCAGCTGGGTCGCCGCGTTCGCGTCCTCGAACTCGCGCGCTTCCATCCAGCGGTGCCGATCGACGCATAGCTCCCGGAGCAGCGCGACCTGCGACGGCGGGCCGCCGAAGCTCGTGATCCCGATCCGCGCCCACTCGCGGATGACGACGGACATGGGAGCGCGCCGCACGCTTCGGGAAGATATGGGGCGTGGACCGCCTCTTCGACCCCCCGGACAAGGGACCGCAACATCGCACGCCGCCGGACGGGCCGCTGGCGGCGCGGATGCGCCCCCAGTCGCTCGACGAGTTCGTCGGCCAGGAGCACCTGCTCGGCGAGGGGTCCGCGCTGCGCGCCGCGCTGGAGTCCGGCCGCCCACACTCGATGGTCCTGTACGGCCCGCCCGGCACCGGCAAGACGACGCTCGCGCGCCTCGCCGCCGAGCACGCCGACGCGGCCTTCGAGGAGCTGTCGGCCGTCCAGGCCGGCCGCGCCGAGGTGCGCGAGGTGATCGCCCGCGCGAGCGAGCGGCGCCAGGGCGGCCGCGGCACGATCTTCTTCCTCGACGAGATCCACCGCTTCAACAAGGCCCAGCAGGACGCGCTGCTGCCCGCGGTCGAGGACGGGCTGGTCACGCTGATCGGGGCCACGACCGAGAACCCGTACTTCGAGGTCAACAACGCGCTCCTGTCGCGGACCCGGATCTACGAGCTCAGCGCGCTCAGCACCGACGACATCGAGACGCTGATGCGACGGGCGATCGAGCGCGACGAGGTGGCGAACACGCGGATCCCCGACGAGGTGATCGAGTTCCTCGCGGCGCGCGCCGGCGGCGACGCGCGCACGGCGCTGAACGCGCTCGAGCTCGCCGCGACCACCGCGGTGGGCGAGGCGGTGACGCTCGCCGAGGCCGAGGACGCGCTGCAACGCAAGGCCGTCCTCTACGACAAGGGCGGCGACCAGCACTACGACTACATCTCCGCCTGGATCAAGTCGACCCGCGGCTCGGACCCTGACGCCTCGCTCTACTACCTCGCCGCGATGATGGAAGGCGGCGAGGACCCGCGCTTCATCGCGCGGCGGATGATCATCCTCGCGTCGGAGGACATCGGGAACGCCGACCCGCAGGCGCTGCCGATCGCGGTCGCCGCCGCCCAGGCCGTCGAGCACGTGGGGATGCCCGAGGCCCAGTACGCGCTCGCCCAGGCCGCGATCTACCTGTCGCTGGCGCCGAAGTCGAACGCCGCCACGCGGGCGATCGGCGCCGCCCGCGGCCACATCCGCGACCACGGCGCACAGCATCCACCTGCCGCGCTGCGCAGCGCCGCGTACCCGGGCGCCGCCAACCTCGGCCGCGGCATCGGTTACGAGTACCCGCACGACCGCCCGAACCACGTGAACGAGCAGGAGCACCTGCCCGACGGGCTCGAGGACCTGCGCTTCTACGAGCCCGACGAGACCGAGCGCGAGCTGCGCGAGCGGCTCGAGCGGATCCGCAAGGCGCGCGGGAGGGACTGATGGTCGACCCGGTCGCCGCCCGCGGGTTCGGCACGCAGGCCGCCCAGTACGAGCGCGGCCGCCCCGGATGGCCGGTCGACGCGGTGACCGCCCTGCTCGAGCGCTTCGGCGCCGGCACCGTGCTCGACCTCGCGGCCGGCACCGGCAAGCTCACGCGCGTGCTCGCCGAGCGGGTCGACACGGTCATCGCGGTCGAGCCCGTCGAGGGGATGCGCGAGGTCCTGCGCGAGCAGCTGCCGCACGTGCGCGCGATGACCGGCACCGCGGAGGCGATCCCGGTGCCCGACCACAGCGTCGACGCCGTGTTCGTCGCCGAGGCGTTCCACTGGTTCGACCCGCCGGTCGCGGCCGCGGAGATGGCCCGGGTGGTCAAGCCGAGCGGCGGCGTCGCGGTCCTGTGGAACGAGCTGGTGTGGCAGGAGACCGACTGGCTGAAGGAGCTGCACGACACGCTGATGGAGCACCGCCTCCACGACCCGCCCCGCGGGCGTGACAAGGTGCCCTGGCGCGAGGCTCTGGAGGCCGAGCCGGGGCTCGGCCCGCTGCACGACGAGGAGGCGACGCACGAGCACGTGCTCGACCGCGAGGGCCAGCTCGCGCAGATCGCCTCGTTCAGCTGGGTCGGCGCCCTGCCGCCCGACCGGTTCGAGGCCGCGATCGCGGCCTGCCGCGCCGTGCTCGAGAGGCACGGCATCGACCAGGTGGCGATGACCTACCGGACGCTGATCACGTGGGCTCAGGCGAATCGCGCCGGGGAGAGCGCCCCGAGCGCCGGATGATCCGCCGTCCCTGACACCAGGTCGGCGACGAGCCGGCCGGTGAGCGGGCCGAGGGTGACGCCGAGCATGCCGTGGCCGGTCGCGAGGACGACGCGGTCGGCGCGCGGGTGCGGGCCGATCACCGGGAGCCCGTCGGGCGTGCACGGGCGCAGCCCCGACCACGTCAGCCGCGGCTCGGCGCTGACCCCGAGCCGGGCGGCGGCCACGCGCCGGATCGCCCCGACGCGCTTCGGGTCGCCGCGCTGCTCGGTGCGGCCGAGGACCAGCCCGCCGGTGAGGCGCAGCCGCCCGTCCATCGGGTTGGCGACGACCCGGTCGTCGTAGAGGTACAACGGCATCCGCAGCGGCGACACCGCCGGGTCGTAGTCGACCGCGTAGCCCTTGCCCGCCACCAGCGGGAGCCCGGCGCCGAGCGACGCGGCGAGCGCGCCCGACCAGACGCCTGCGGCGATCACCGCGTGGCCGGCGCGGATGTCGCCGACGCGCACGCCGCCCGGCTCCTGCGCGATCGCGCCCACCTCCACGCCCGAGCGCAGCTCCGCGCCCGCACGCTCCGCCGCCCCCGCGATCTCGGCGACCAGGCGGATCGGGTCGCACTGCGCCTCGTCGGGGAACAGCACCGCGGCGCGCAGGTCGCCGGTGAGCGCCGGCTCGAGCTCGCGCGCCTCGGTCACGGTCAGCACGCGCGCACCGAGCGCGCGGCCGGTCGCGGACGCCGCCTCCTCCTCGGCGTGCGCCACGGACGAGGCGTGCACGGTCAGACAGCCGCTGCGGCGGTAGCCGCCGTCGATCCCCTCGGCGGCCAGCTCGTCGAAGCGCCTCAGGCCCTCAACGCACAGCTCGCGCTGGAGCGCCTCCCCCGCCTCCGCGCGCGTCGGCGTCGACGCCCGCGCGTAGCGCAGCAGCCACGGCGCGAGCGCCGGCTGCGGGCGCATCCCGAACGGCGAGTCGCGCCGGACCATCCAGCGCAGGCCCGAGCGCAGGTTCTCCGGCGCGGCGATCGGCCGCGAGTGGCTGGGCACGAGCAGCCCGGCGTTGCCCCACGAGCAGCCCTCGCCCCAGCCGGCGTCGCGCTCGAGCACCGTGACGCTCGCGCCCGCGCGGGCGAGCTCGTACGCCGCGCAGGCGCCGATCACGCCCCCGCCGACGACCACGACGTCGGGTGACGTCACAGGGCGAAGCCGGCGGGGAACGGGTCGTCGGCGTGCAGCAGGTACTCGCCGCTGCCGGTGACCCACGCGCGACCGGTGATCTCCGGCACCACCGCCGGGAGATCGCCGACCGTCGTCTCAGCGACCAGCCGCCCGGTGAAGCGCGTGCCGATCAGCGACTCGTTCACGAAGTCCTGCCCGATCGCCAGCTCGCCGCGCGCGTGCAGCTGGGCCATCCGCGCGCTCGTGCCCGTCCCACACGGCGAGCGATCGAGCCAGCCCGGGTGGATCGACGTGGCGTTGCGGGCGTCGGCGCCGTCGCGCCCCGGCGCGTGGAAGACCACGTGGCGGCAGCCGGAGATGCGCTCGTCGAGCGGGTGCACCGGCGGGTCCTCGTTGACCGCGGCCATGATCTCGGCCCCGCGGTCGATGTACTCGCGCGCGTTCGCCGGATCGAGGTCGTCGACCGGGACGAACGCGTAGAAGTTGCCCCCGAACGCGATGTCGACGGCCAGGTCGCCGAGTCGGCGCTCGCGCTCGTAGAGGAACGACGGCACGTTGCGCAGCGTCACCGCCGTCGCGCGGCCGCCGGACACGGCCACCCGGGCCTCGACGAGGCCGGCCGGAGTGTCCAGCCGCACGATCGTCTCCGGCTCCTGCGCCGCCACCATGCCCGTCTCCACGAGCACCGTGGCCACCCCGATCGTCCCGTGCCCGCACATCGGCAGGCAGCCCGACACCTCGATGAACAGCACGCCCCAGTCGGCGTCGGAGCGCGTCGGGGGCTGCAGGATCGCCCCCGACATCGCGCCATGGCCCCGCGGCTCCCGCATCAACAGCAGCCGCAGGTCGTCCATCTCGGTCTCGAAGCGCAGCTTGCGGTCGAGCATCGTCGCGCCCGGGATCGGGTCGACGCCGCCCGTGACAACCCGGGTCGGCATCCCCTCCGTGTGCGAGTCGACCGCGTCGATCCTCATACCGCCGCGACCGCCATCGCGTCACGCAGCGCGGCGCGCTCGGCGTCGGTGAGCGGCAGGCGCGGCGGCCGCGTCGCCCCGCCGACGAGCCCGACCTCGTCCATCGCCGCCTTGAAGTACTGGACCAGCTTCGGCGTCATGTCGAACCGCGCGAGCGGCAGCAGCCGCGCGTAGATCTCGCGCGCCCGCTCGAGCTCGCCCGCCCGGCACGTCTCGTACAGCTCGACGCACTCGCCCGGCAGCACGTCGGCCACGCCGGTGACCCAGCCGGTGGCGCCCGCACAGAAGCCCTCGAGCGCCCAGTCGTCGCCGCCCACCAGCACCTCGAGTCCGGGCGCGGCGTTGAGCAGCGCCGGGATCCGCCGAGCGTCGCCCGAGCACTCCTTGATCGCCACCACGCCGTCGACCTCCTCGTACAGGCGGACGATCAGCTCCGGCGTCATGTCGACGCCGCTGGCCTCCGGGTTGTTGTACGCCATGAGCGGGAGCCCGGCCGCCTCGGTGACCGCGCGGTAGTACGCGATCGTCTCATCGGCGTCGGCCCGGTAGCCGAGCGGCGGCAGCATCATCAGCGCGCCGGCGCCCGCCTCGGCGGCGTCGGCTGCCAGGGCGATCGCGGCGGCGGGCGTGCCCGACGAGATACCGGCGATCACAGGCACGCGGCCGTCGACCGCGCGCGCGACCGACTCGACGACGGTTCGGCGCTCGGCCGTCGACAGGCTGCCGGCCTCGCCCATCGTGCCGGTGGCGACGATGCCGTGGACGCCCGCGTCGAGCAGGGTCGCGAGGTTGCCCTCGAGCCCGGCGACGTCGATCGCGCCGGAGGCGTCGAAGGGAGTGGTGACGGCGGGGATGATGCCGGGGAAGCGCACTGGGGGTCAGCCTTTCAGTCGAGGGTCATGTACTTGCGCACGCGCCTGATGTGCTGGGCGGCGTAGAGCTCGGCGGCATCCGCGTCCCCCTCGGCGATCGCCTCGTAGATCATGCGGTGCTCGGCGAGGTGGATGGTGGTGCGGCCGGGGACGGCGATCGAGTCGTCGCGCAGGCGCTGCCACAGCGGCTCGTCCATCACGGCCGCGATGTGGTCGGCCAGGTCGACCAGGACGGGGTTGCCGGTGAGCCCGGCGATGCGCTGATGGAAGCGACGGTCGCAGTCGTTCCACGCGTCGCCGTCCGCGCCCTCCATGGCGGCGAGCAGCGCCTCGATCTCGGCGTCCGGCCCGCCGCGCTGCGCGGCCAGGCGGGCGACCGCCGGCTCGAGCAGCGCCCGGGCCTCCAGCAGGTCGGACGGGCTGGAGTCGTGGCGCTCCCGCGGCCGCTCCGGGGCGTTGGCGGCCACGAACGAGCCCGAGCCGGGGCGGGTCTCGATCAGCCCGGACACCTGAAGCGCGGCGATCGCCTCGCGGACCGACGCGCGGCCCACCTCGAGCCGCCGCGCGAGGTCGCGCTCGGACGGCAGCCGCTCACCAGGGGCGAACCGTCCGGCGCGGATGTCGGCGGCGATCCGGTCGGCGACCTGCTCGTACCGCTGCCGCAGCGCGATCGGGGTGAGGGTGGTTTGTTGATCAGACTGCATTGGTTCTCTCTCCGGACCAGATAACGTACACGCCATGGCGCTCACGTTCAACTCCGTCGATCCCCGCACCGGCGAGGCGGGGCAAAGCTTCACCGAGGCGTCGCCCGAGGACGTCCGTGCCGCCGTCGCGGCCGCCGCGGCCGTGCACCGGTCCGGGGCCCTGCGCGATCGCGGCAGGCGCGCGGCGCTGCTGCGCGGCGCCGCGGCGCGTCTGCGCGCGGCGGGCGACGAGATCGTCGCCACCGCCGAGGCCGAATCGGGGCTGCCCGAGGCGCGCCTGCGCGGCGAGCTCGAGCGGACGGCCGGCCAGCTCGAGGCGTTCGCCGCGATCGTCGACACCGGCGACGACGCCGAGGCGATCATCGACCATCCGGATCCGGACGCGGTCCCGATCCCCAAGCCCGACGTGCGCCGCATGCAGGTGCCGCTCGGGCCGGTCGCCGTGTTCGGCGCCTCCAACTTCCCGCTGGCGTTCTCGACCGCCGGCGGCGACACCGCGTCGGCGCTCGCCGCCGGCTGCCCCGTGATCGTCAAGGGCCATCCGTCGCACCCCGGCACCGGTGAGCTCGTCGCCCGTGAGCTACGCGCCGCGGTGGCCGACGCCGGCCTGCCCGAAGGCACGTTCGCGAACCTCACCGCCGCCGGCACCGAGGTCGGCGAGGCGCTGGTCGACGCGCCGGAGATCACCGCCGTGGGCTTCACCGGGTCGTTCAACGGCGGCAAGGCCATCTTCGACCGCGCCGCCAGGCGGCCGGTGCCGATCCCCGTCTACGCCGAGATGGGCTCGATCAATCCGATCGTGGTCACCGAGCAGGCGCTGCGCGCCCGCGCCGACAAGATCGCCGACGGGCTCGCCGCGTCGGTCTCGAACTTCGGCGGCCAGCTGTGCACGAAGCCGGGCGTGGTGTTCGTCCCGGCCGGCGAGGAGGGCGACGCGTTCGCCGCCGCGCTCGCCGCGCGGCTCGACGCCGTCGAGCCGTCCGTGCTGCTCAACGAGCGCCTCCGCGACGCGCTGCGCGACGCCGTCGACCGGCTCGCGGCGCAGGACGGCGTCAGCAAGCTCGGCGACGCCCCGGCCGCCGACGGCCCCGGCTTCCGCCACCAGCCCGTCGCCTATGAGGCGGCAGCCACCGGCGTGGCCGACGAGCTGTTCGAGGAGCACTTCGGCCCCGTCGTGCTGCTGCTCCGCCACGGCTCGCGCGACGAGCTGCTGGCGGCGCTGGACCGCATCGACGGCCAGCTCAGCGGCACCCTGCACGCGCAGCCCGGCGAGGACGTGCAGGAGATCGTCGAGGCGCTGGCCGACCGCGCCGGTCGCGTGGTGTTCGACGGCTTCCCGACCGGCGTCGCCGTTACCTACGGCATGCACCACGGCGGCCCGTTCCCGGCGACCACGAGCGCGCCGCACACGTCCGTCGGCATGACCGCCGTGCACCGCTTCACCCGCCCGATCGCCTTCCAGGACGCCCCGGAGGCGGCGCTGCCGCCCGAGCTGCGAGAGGACAACCCCCTCGGGATCCGCCGCCGCGTCGACGGCGTCCCGGATTCGAACCCGGTATGAGGGTGTAGCATCCGTCACGTGACGACTGTCCACCGCTGACCCAGCCCGCGCTGCCGAGCACCGCCTCGGTGAGCCGCCCCTGCTCTCAGTCGTGTGTTCGAAGGAGTCGTCATGTTCCCCGCAGTCCAGATCGTCCAGCTCCGCAAGGAGTTCTCCAGAAGGAAGCACCCCCCGGTCGTCGCGCTCGACGACGTGACGTTCGACATCGCCCGCGGCGAGTGCGTCGCGGTGCTCGGCCAGAACGGCTCGGGCAAGTCGACGCTCGTCCGCCTGCTGTCGACGCTGCTGCTGCCCGACGGCGGGCAGGCGCGCGTGTTCGGGCACGACGTCGTGCGCGAGGAGCGCGCGGTGCGCGGCGTCGTGAACCGCGTGTCGGTCGAGGCGTCGTTCTTCAAGCGCATGTCGGCGACCGAGAACCTCTCGTACGCCGCGCGCTTCTACGGCATCGGGCACCGTGAGACGCGCCGGCGCATCCCGGAGATCCTCGAGCGCGTCGGCTTCCCGGTCGACCGCGCGACGGCGCCGATGGAGGACCTGTCGCGCGGGATGCAGCAGAAGGTCGCGCTCGCGCGGGCGCTGCTGACGTCCCCGACGCTGCTGCTGCTCGACGAGCCGACCACGGGCCTGGACCCGCGCGCGAAGCTCGAGGTGCAGGGGTTCATCGCCGAGATCCGCCGGCAGCACGACACGACCACGCTGCTGTGCACGCACGACATGGCCGAGGCGGAGACGCTGGCCGAGCGCGTCGGGATCCTCGACGGCGGCCGGCTGCTCGCGCTCGAGCCGGCCCCGGCGCTCAAGCGCCGCTACGCCAGCGAGTCGCTGGAGGCTGCGTTCCTCGCCGCCACCGGCCGCCAGTTCGAGGACGAGGAAGAAGCAGAGGAGGCGGCGTAATGGGCGCCGTGAGATTGCAGGCGATCGCGCTCGCCGGAGTCGTCGAGCGCAACGCCTACCTGGTCAAGCGCTACGGGCTGTGGGAGCTGGCGTTCTTCGTCTGGACGGTCGCGAACACGCTCACGATCGTGTTCATCGCCGACGGCGTGGAGGCGACCGGCGGTACGCTCGACGTCGAGCGCCAGACGACGATCCTGCTGATCGGCGCGGTGATCTGGTCCTACCTGGGGATCGTGTTCGAGATCCTCACCGAGACCGTCGCGTGGGAGCGCTGGGAGGGCACGATCGAGTACACGTTCATGGCGCCGCTGTCGCGCGCCGTGCACCTGCTCGGCATGGGCGCGTTCGCCGTGCTCTACGGCGTGCTGCGCACGGCTCTGCTGTTCGGGGTCGTGTCGGTGTTCTTCGGGCTGAGCTTCCCGGACGCCGACTTCGTCGCCGCGCTCGTCCTGCTGGCCGTCGCCTCGGTGTCGTTCGTCGGCATCGGCATGGCCACCGCCGTGCTGCCGTTGATCTCGCCCGAGAAGGGCGCTCAGCTGGGCTTCATCGCTCAGGGCCTGTTGCTGGTCGTCTCGGGCGTCTACTACCCGGTCGAGGTCATGCCCGGCTGGATGGAGTTCCTCTCCCAGCTGTCACCGGCCACGTACGCGCTGGAGGGCATCCGCGACGCCGTGCTCGACGGGAAGGGCCTGAGCGAGCTGGGCGGCGACCTGTGGCCGCTGGCGGTGCTCGGCGTGGTCTCGATCCCGGTCGGCCTGGCCGTGTTCCGGGCCGGCGAGCGCTACGCCAAGCGGCACGGAAAGCTCAAGCGCAGCGGATGAACCTCGGTACCGTGTGAGTCCTATGCCCGCCCAGGCCTATGCAGGAAAGGAATGCGTCTGTCAGTTCCGCAAGGGGACGTGTGATCAGACGTGCGTGCAGGGCATGCTCGACACGCCGTTCTACATCGCCTGCCTGCGGCTGACCGGCCGGCGCTGCCTGGTGGTCGGCGGCGGCGAGATCGGGCTCGAGAAGGTCGAGGGCCTGCTGGCCTGCGACGGCCGGGTCGTGCTGGTGGCGCCGGACGCGGTGCCGGAGCTGCGCGAGCTGGCCGACGAGGGCTCGATCGAGTGGATCCGGCGCGACTACCAGCCGGGCGACCTGGAGTCGACTTTCATCGCGATCGCTGCGACCGACGACACCGACGTGAACATCCGCGTGTACGAGGACGCCGAGCGGCGCGCGATGCTCGTCAACGTCGTCGACGTGCCGCCGCTGTGCAACTTCATCCTGCCGGCGATCGTCCGCACCGGGCCGCTGGCGATCGCGATCTCCACGGCGGGCGCCTCTCCGGCGCTCGCCAAGCGGATCAAGCACCAGATCTCCGCGGAGTTCGGCGCCGAGTACGCGCGGCTGGCCGTGCTGCTCAACGACGCCCGCGGCTGGGCGAAGGCGACGCTGCCCACCTACCAGGACCGCAAGGTGTTCTTCGAGGGCATCGTCAACGGCGACCCCGACCCGATCGAGCTGCTGCGGGCGGGCGACGAGACCGCGGTGCTCGACCTGATCGCCGCTGCGCAGCGCGAGCACGCCGTCGAGCGCGATCGAACGTCAACTGCGGCTGGGTAGGGGAGCGGGTGCGCCCGCGCCTCGGCGACGATTGTCGGGTTTGTCAGCCCTGCGCTGACAAGGTCGACGATTGTCGAGTTGTTTCCCTCTACGGGAACTAACCCGACAATCACGCGCGGCGGCCGACCCTGCCGCTCCCCTACCCAGCCGAGGTTGACGTTCGCCGAGCGTAATCGGGCCGATAACGGATCCCACTTGGAGCGCGGCCCAGCCGCGGCCACAGTGTCGGGATGCCGATCGACACAACTGACGACCGCTTCACCGCCGACGTCCTCGAGTCCGATGCTCCGGTCGTGGTCGACTTCCACGCCGTCTGGTGCGGCCCGTGCCGGATGATGAGCCCGATCCTCGCGGAGCTCGCCGAGGAGCGCCCGGACGTGCGCTTCGTGAAGCTCGACACCGACCTCAACCAGGAGACCGCCGTCAAGTACGGCGTGCTCTCGATGCCGACGCTGATGGTCTTCCGCGGCGGCGAGCCGGTGCTCAGGCTCGTCGGCGCGCGGCGCAAGTCACGACTGACCGCCGAGCTCGAGACCGTCCTGTAGCCGCTCGGCCAGCAGGCGGCCGGCGGGCGGCAGCTCGCCGGCCGCGATGAGCGAGAGCGCCAGCCGCGGCGCGGGCTCGACCAGCGCCGCCACCGACACCGGCGCTCCGCTCTGCTGCAGCCACGAGGCCGGCACGAGGCTGACGCCGAGCCCGGCGCCGACCAGGAACCGCACGGTCGCCGGGTCGCCGACCTCGAGCAGCGGCACCGGGCTGAACCCCTCCGCCTGGCACGCGGTCATCACGACGTCGCGCAGCGCGGTGCCGGGCTCGGCCAGGACGAACGCGCGGCCGCGCAGGTCGGCGACCGCGACGGCGACCGAGTTGAACGGGTCGTCCGGGCCCGAGATCGCCCGCAGCGGCTCGCTGCCGAGCGGCGTGACGGTCAGGCCCTCCGCGCGGCCGTCGCCGAGCGCGAGCACGCCGAGGTCGACCGCGCCGCGGCGCACCAGCGCCGGCACCTCGGCCGCGGACGCGTGGCGCAGCGCGATCCGCACGCCCGGGTGCTCGCGGTGGAAGGCGGCAAGGATCTCCGGCAGCCGCAGGGCATCGGCGGTCGTGGCCGCCACGCGCACGGCCCCGCGCACGACGCCGGCGTGCTCGTCCATCTCCCCGCGGGCCCGCGCCGCCTCGGCCAGGATCCTCTCGGCCCTCACCAGGAGGTCCTCGCCCGCGGGCGTCAGGGCGACGCCGCGGCTCGTGCGCCGCAGCAGCGCCACACCGAGCTCCGCCTCCAGGCGCCTGACCTGCTGCGAGAGCGCCGGCTGGGTGACGTACGCGGCCTCGGCTGCGCGGCCGAAATGCCGGTGCCGGGCGACCGCGACGAAGTACTCGAGCTGACGCAGCTCCATGCGTGCAATCTAAGCTGGCGCCATCCGTACAGCGGTCCTCACGATCTCCACGTCGGTCTCACGCCGTGAGGCGGACGACATCTCAGGTCCTCGACTCGCCGCCGCCGCGGAGGACGCGGGCTGCGAGGTCGTGGCCATGGAGGTCATCCCGGACGACTTCGGGCTGATCGAGGACCGGCTGCACCACTACGTCGATCTGGGCGTCGACCTGATCTTCACCACCGGCGGGACGGGGCTCACGCCCGACGACGTGACGCCCGAGGCCACGCGCGCGGTGATCGAGCGCGAGGCGCCGGGGTTCGCGGAGGCGATGCGCATCGAGGGCGCGCGCCACACGCCGATGGGCATCCTCACGCGCGGCGTCTCGGGCATCGCCCACCACACGCTGATCGTCAACTTCCCCGGCTCGCCGAAGGCGATCGACCAGCTGTTCGGCGTCCTGACGCCGACGCTGGGTCACGTCGTGCAGACCCTGCGCGGCGACTCGTCGCACCATGGCCACCGCTGACGGCCCGGCCGTCGCGCTGCGCGACGTCGGGCGCGCGTACGGCGAGCGCGTGGCGCTGAGCGGCGTCACGCTCGAGCTGGAGCGCGGTGCGACGCTCGCCGTGTTCGGCGCCAACGGCGCCGGCAAGACGACGCTGCTGCGCGTGCTCGCGACGCTGCTGCGGCCGCACGCCGGCGAGGTGCGCGTGCTCGGGTCCGCCCTGCCGCGCGAGGCGTGGGCGGTGCGCGGGCGCATCGGCCTGCTGGGCCACGATCCGCTGCTGTACCGGGACCTGTCGGTGCGCGAGAACCTGCGCTTCCACGCGCGGCTGCACGATGTCGAGGACGGACGGGCGGCGGAGCTGCTGGAGGCGGTCGGCATGGCCCGCCGCGCCGACGAGCCGGTGCGCTCGCTGTCGCGCGGCATGGTGCAGCGGGTGGCGATCTGCCGTGCGGTGCTGCACGAGCCCGAGCTGCTGCTGCTCGACGAGCCGCTGGCCAACCTGGACCCGGGCGCGGCCGGCGCGGTGGCGCCGCTGATCGGCCGGAGCAGCGGGGCGGCGCGGGTGCTGATCTCGCACGACGTCGAGCTCGGGCTGGCCGAGGCCGACCTCGTGCTCGGACTGCGTGCGGGGCGACCGGAGATCGTGGCGCCGGCCCGCGAGGTCGCGGCGGCGGACGTGCGAGGGCTGTACGCGTGAGGCGCGCGGTCGGCGCCGTGGTGCGCAAGGACGTCCTGGTCGAGCTCCGGACCGGCGAGGCGGTGCCGGCGATGCTGCTGTTCAGCGTCTCGACGTTCGTGCTCTTCCACTTCGCGCTCGATCGTCGCTCGGTGGAAGGCGACCTGGCCGCCGGCGTGCTGTGGGTGACGCTGCTGTTCGCCGCGGTGCTGGGGATCGTGCGACTGTTCGTCGCCGAGCGCGAGCAGGGCGGGTTCGACGGGTTTCTGCTCGCCCCGGTGGACCGCACCGCGCTGTTCGTCGCGAAGGCGATGGTGCTGTTCGGCTTCCTCGTCGCGGTCGAGCTGTTCGCCGTCCCGGCGTTCGCGATCCTGCTGCTCGGCCCGTCGCCGTGGGGCGCCGTCCCCGAGCTGGTCGCGGTGCTGCTGCTGGCGGACGTGGGCATCGCCGTGGTCGGCACGCTGGTGGGCGCGCTGGGCATCCAGACGCGCACGCGCGAGGTGATCGTGCCGATCCTCGTGCTCCCGCTGATGATCCCCTTGGCCATCGCCGCGGCGCGCGCGACGTCGCCGCTGCTGCTCGAGGCGGGCGCCGCGGCGCTTCCCGGCCGCTGGCTGCTGGTGCTCGGCCTCTATGATCTGGTGTTCGGCCTGCTCGCCTTCGCGGTCTTCGATTTCCTGCTGGAGGATTAGCCAGACGTGTTCGCTCGAGGGCTCAAGCCCCTCTCCATCGCCTCGGTAGTGCTGATCGTCGGCGCCTTCTCGCTGGTGTTCTTCTACGCGCCGAACGACGCGGACCAGGGCTTCATCCAGAAGATCTTCTACCTGCACGTGCCGCTGGCGATCGTCGCGCTGTGCGGGTTCGTGGCCGGCGGGATCTGGGGCATCCAGTACCTGCGGACGGGCGACCGGACCAACGACCTGCGCTCGTACGTGGCGATCCACATGTCGCTGATCCTCGCGGTGGCCGCGCTGATCACCGGCTCGATCTGGGCGAAGGCGGCGTGGGGCCACTGGTGGGTGTGGGAGGAGCCGACGCTCGTCTCCTTCCTGATCGTGTTCCTCCTCTACGCGTGCTACCAGCCGCTGCGGTTCGCCATCGAGGACCCGGAGCGCCAGGCGCGCACGGCCGCCGTCTTCTCGATCGTCGCCGGTGCGTTCGTCCCGCTGAACTTCCTCGCCGTCCGGCTCGCGGAGTCGTTCACGCACCCGCGCGTACTGAGCGCCACCGGCGGCTCGATGCCCGGCGAGATGCGGCTCACGTTCATGACCTCGCTGCTCGCGATGGCGGTGCTGTTCATCACGCTGGTCAAGTACGAGCTGACGTCCAAGCAGGCGTCGATGCAGCTGCGCGCGCTCAAGCGCCGGCTGGCCGACGAGGACGATCCGTGGATCCCGGCCGGGCGCAGCGCGGCGCCGCAGCAGCTCTGATGCCGGCGCTCCCACTCGACGACGCGGGCCCGTACGTTGCCGCCGCGTACCTCGTCTTCCTGGCGCTGATCCTGATCTACGTCGCGATCATGGCCTCCAAGCTCGTCCGCATCCAGCGCGACCTGACCGAGATCATCGACATCGTCGCGCGCCGCGACCGCCGCGCCGAGGCCTCCTCCGAGGAGCCGGAAGAGGAGACGGTGCCGCGATGAGCGAGCTGCTCGCGCTCGGCGCGTCGCACAAGACGGCGCCGCTGGCCGTACGCGAGCGGATCGCGCTCACCGACCACGCCGCCGAGCCGCTGCTGCGCGAGCTCACCGGGCACGACTCGATCGGTGAGGCCGTCGCGCTCTCGACCTGCAACCGCACCGAGCTGTACCTGATGGTCTCGGATCCGGTCGAGGCCGAGTCGGCGGTGCTCGCGCTGCTCGCCCGGCGCGCCGGCATGCGGCCGACCGAGCTGCTCGACGGCATCTACGCGCTGCGCAACTGCGATGCGGCACGGCACCTGTACCGGGTCTCGAGCGGCCTGGAGTCGATGATCGTCGGCGAGGCCGAGGTGCAGGGCCAGGTCAAGCGCGCGTACGAGGCGGCGCTGACCGCGCGCACGACCGGGCCGATGACCAACAAGCTGTTCCGGGCCGCGCTCGCCACCGGCAAGCGCGTCCGCACCGAGACGGCGATCTCGTCCGGCCGCGCGAGCGTCGCGTCCGTCGCCGTCGACGCCGCGCAGGAGGCGCTCGGCGACCTGACCGATCGCCACGTGCTGCTGATCGGCGCCGGCGAGACGGCCGAGCTGACCGCGCGGGCCCTGCACGACCACGGCGTCACGACGATGTTCATCGCCAACCGCCGGCGCGACCGCGCGATCGCCCTCGCCCAGCAGTTCGGCGGCAGCTCGGGCTCGTTCGACGCGCTGCCGTCCGAGCTCGCGCGCGCGGACATCGTGATCTCCTCCACGTCCTCACCCCACGCGCTGCTGGGCGCCGAGGAGCTGGCGATGGTGATCGCCGAGCGCAGCGGCCGCCCGCTGCTGCTGGTGGACCTCGCGGTGCCGCGCGACATCGACCCGGCGTGCGCCGAGCTGCCAGGCGTGACGCTGCTCGACATCGACGGGCTACAGGCGCAGGTGCGCCGCCACATCTCGGTCCGCCAGGCGGAGGCCCGCAGCGCCGAGGGCATCGTCGAGGAGGAGATCCAGGCGTTCGCGGGCTGGCTCGGCTCGCTCGAGGTGATGCCGACCGTGACCGCGCTGCGCGAGCGCGGCGACGCGGTCGTCGCCCAGGTGCTGGCCGAGAACGAGGGGCGCTGGGAGTCGCTCAGCGAGCGCGACCGCAAGCGGGTGGAGGCGCTCGCGAAGGCCATCGCCAAGCGTCTGCTGCACGAGCCGACGATGCGCGCCAAGGGCCTCGACGCCGCCCATCGCCACGCGCGCCTGCAGCTCCTGCGCGAGCTCTTCGGGCTCGAGGACGCCGCGGCCGAGGCGGAGGAGCACGCCGCCGAGATCCGCGCGCTGCGGCCCCGTTGACCCTGCGGATCGGGACGCGCGGCAGCGCGCTCGCCCTCGCCCAGGCGCGGACGGTGGCCGGAGCGCTCGCCGAGCCCTCGGAGCTCGTCACCATCACGACGACCGGCGACGTCGACCGCGCGCGGGGCGACAAGTCGCGCTGGGTGGGCGCACTCGAGGCTGCGCTGCTGGCCGGCGAGATCGACCTCGCGGTGCACTCCGCCAAGGACGTGCCCGGCGACCTCGCTCCCGGCACCGCGCTCGTCGCCGCGCCGCGGCGGGGCGACCCGTACGACGTGCTGGTGGGTGAGCACGCGCTGGAGCACGTGCGCGAGGGCGCGCGCGTGGGCACGAGCGCGCTGCGCCGCCGCGCGCAGCTGCTGGCCGTGCGGCCGGACCTCGACGTGGTCGAGCTGCGCGGGAACGTCGACACCCGGCTGGCGAAGCAGAAGGCGGGCGAGGTGGAGGTGCTGGTGCTCGCGGCCGCCGGGCTCGACCGGCTCGGGCGGCGCCGCGAGGCGGGCGGCGAGCTGCACGGCGAGGTGTTCGTGCCCGCGCCCGGCCAGGGGACGATCGTGGTCCAGGCGCGGACCGGGAGCGCCGCCGGGGATGTCGCTGCCGCTGCCGGGCATGCGCGCACCATGGCATGGCTTTCCGGCGAGCGGGCCGTTGTGCGTGAATTGGAAGCCACTTGTCACACACCTGTGGGAGTGCACGCGGATTCCGCGCGCATTCGCGGGTTCGCCGGGCTCCCCGACGGGTCGCAGTGGCTGCTCGACGAGGTGCCCGCGGGCGACGATCCCGAGGCGTCCGGCCGCGAGCTCGCGCGGCGGATGCTCGCCGCCGGGGCCGCCGACCTGCTGCGCCAGGCAGAGGCGCTGGCGGCCCGGTGACCGGCACGGTGCATCTCGTCGGCGCGGGACCCGGCGACCCCGGGCTGCTCACGGTGCGCGCCGTCGAGCTGATCGCGGGCGCCGACGTGATCCTCTACGACCGCCTGATCCCGCCCGAGGCGCTCGCGCACGCGCGCGCGGACGCGGAGGTGATCTACGTCGGCAAGCAGGGCGAAGGCCCGCAGTTCCCCCAGGACGACACGCACGCGCTGCTGCTCGAGCACGCACGCGCAGGGCGCACGGTCGTCCGGCTCAAGGGCGGCGACCCGTTCGTGTTCGGCCGCGGCGGTGAGGAGGCGCTGGTGCTGCACGAGGCCGGCATCCCGTTCGAGGTCGTGCCGGGTGTGACCGCCGGCGTCGCCGCGCCGGCCTATGCGGGAATCCCGGTCACGCACCGCGAGCTGGCCAGCGGCGTCGCGTTCGTCACCGGCCACGAGAACCCGGACAAGCCGGACACGGCGATCGACTGGCCCGCCCTCGCCCGCTTCCCGGGCACGCTCGTCTTCTACATGGGCGTGCGCACGCTGCCGAGGATCGCCGAGCGCCTCGTCGCCGAGGGCCGGCCTGCCGATGAGCCGGTGGCGGTGGTCGAGCGCGGCACCCTCCCCGGTCAGCGCACGCTCCTGGCCACCCTGGCCGACGTCGCCGAGCGGGCGGAGGCGGAGCGCATCCGCGCGCCGGCCATCACGCTCGTCGGCGAGGTCGCACGGCTGCGCAGCGACCTGGCGTGGCTCGAGGCGCGCCCGCTGCACGGCCGTACCGTCGCAGTCACGCGCGCGCGGGCGCAGGCGAGCGCACTGGCCGCGCGGCTGCGCGCGCTCGGAGCGAACGTGGTCGAGGCGCCGGCGATCCGGATCGAGCCGCTCGACACTCCGCTGCCGCCGGTGCGCGACTACGACCTCGTGTGCGTGACATCGCCGAACGGCGCCGAGCTGCTGCTCGACCGCCTACGCGACGCGCGCGAGCTGGCCGGCGTGACGGTCGCCGCGATCGGGCCGGGCACGGCCCGCGCCCTGCGCGCCCGCGGCGTCGAGCCGGACGTGGTCCCCGAGCGCGCAGTGGCGGAGGGCCTGGTCGAGGCGCTCGCGGACGTGCCTGTGCAGCGCGCGTTGGTCGCCCGCGCCGCCGAGGGCCGCGACGTGCTGCCCGACGCCCTGCGCGAGCGCGGTGCCCATGTCGACGTGGTCGCGCTGTACGAGACGGTGGCCGAGCCGCTCGGCGACGACACGCGCGCGGCCGCCGCGGCGGCGGACTACCTGCTGTTCACCTCCGCGTCGTCGGTGCGCTTCTATGCGCGCGCCGGCGGATCGCTCGAAGGCCCGCGGCTGGTCTCGATCGGCCCGGCGACCAGCGCCGAGCTGCGCGAGCACGGCGCCGAGCCGGATCTCGAGGCCGAGCCGCACACGCCCGACGGAATGGTCGATGCTGTGGTCCGCGATGGCGGCTAGACCGATCAGCTTCCTCTCCGACTACGGGCTCTCCGACGAGTTCGTCGGCGTCGTCCACGGCGTGATCGCGGGCATCTGCCCGGAGGCGCGGGTGATCGACCTCGGGCACGGGATTCCCCGGCACGACGTGCAGGCCGGAGCGCTGGCGCTGGTGCGCGCGCTCCCGTACGTGCCCGCCGGCGTGCACCTCGCGGTCGTCGACCCCGAGGTCGGCGCGCGGCGACGTGCGATCGCGCTGCGGACCGCGGACGAGGACCGCTTCCTCGTCGGGCCGGACAACGGCCTGCTGATCCCGGCGGCGGAGCGTTTCGGCGGTGTGGCCGAGGCGGTGGAGATCTCCTCGTCGCCGTGGCGGCTCGAGCCGGTGTCGGCGACGTTCCACGGCCGCGACGTGTTCGCCCCGGTCGCCGCACGGCTGGCCTGCGGCGCGCCGCTCGCCTCGGCCGGCGAGCCAGTCGAGTCCGGCGAGCTCGTGGTGCTCGTGCGCAGCGAGCCCCGCCAGGAGGAGGACGCGCTCGTCGTCCACGTCGTCGGCACCGACACGTTCGGCAACGCGATGCTCGACGCCGCGCACGATGACCTCATGGGCTCGGGCCTCCGGCTCGGCGACGCGGTGGCGGCACGGGCGGGCGGGCGCCGCGTGCGCGGTGTGGTCGCGCGCACGTTCAGCGACGTCGGCAGCGGCGACCTGCTCGTCTACGAGGACGCCGGCGGCGCGCTCGCGCTCGCCGTCAACGGCGGCGACGCCGCGGCGCTGCTGGGCCTGCGAGCGGGCGACGAGGTGCGGCTGGAGCGCGCGTGACGCTCGGCCGGCCACGACTGCACCTGCGCGAGACGACGTCGACCAACGAGCGCGCCCGGGAGCTGGCCGCGCGCGGCGCGCCGCACGGGACGTTGGTCACCGCCGGGGTCCAGACCGCCGGCCGCGGGCGCCAGGGCCGCACGTGGACCGCGCCGCCGGGCAGCGCGCTGCTGCTGTCGCTCGTGCTGCGCGAGTCGGACGCGCTGACGCCGCTGCGCGCCGGTCTCGCGGTCGCCGACCTGGCCGGCGGCGCCGCTCACGTGAAGTGGCCGAACGACGTGCTGGTCGACGGCCGCAAGGTTGCCGGAATCCTGGTCGAGGGCCGCCCTCAGGAGGGCTGGGCGGTGCTGGGCATCGGCGTCAACGCCGCGCTCTCGCTCGACGATCTGCCGGAGGAGCTGCGCGCGACGGCCGGCACGCTCGGGCGGTCGCCGCGGGAGATCGAGGGCGCGCTGGGCGAGCTGCTCGCCGCGCTCGATCGTCGGCTCGATGAGCCGGTCGGGGACGCGCTCGCCGCCCTGCGCGAGCGCGACGCGCTGCTCGACCGCGCCGTGGCGTGGGCGGGCGGCGAGGGCGTCGGCGCCGGGATCGGCGACGGCGGCGAGCTGCTCGTGCGGCGGGCCGATGGGATGGTGGTCGGCCTCGAGGCCGGCGAGGTGCACCTGCGAACTGCGGCAGGGTAGGGAACGGGAGCGCCCGCGCCGCGGCAACGATTGTCGACTTTGTCGGCCATACGCCGATTAGACTCCGACAATCACTGCGCCGCGGCCGACCCCGCCGACCCCCTAGGCGACTTCGTCGCCCGCGGGGCGCTCGGCGGCCTCGCGGACCGCGGCGCGGACGGCCTCCGAGGCCGCCTCGAGCGGGTTGGGCGCGCCGCCGTTCGGCGTCGGCTCGCTCTTCGGCCGGGGAGTGCGCGACGGCGTCGGCGCCCCCTTGGCCGCCGCGGGCGTGCGGCGGCGCGGCTTGGCGGCAGGCTTCTTCGCTGCCTTGCGGGTCGGCTTGGCCGGCGCCTCGTCCGACGAGGCGGCCTTCTTGCGGCGGGAACGAGCCGGCTTCGACGGCGCAGCCTCGGTCGTGGCGTCCGACGTCGTCGCCGCGGGCTCGGCGCCCGATCGCGCCGGCTTCGCCGCGGCCTTGCGGCGCGACCGCTTCGGCTTGACGTCGACCGACTCGTGCGCGGACGGCTCGGGCGCCACCGCGGCGGGCTCGGCGTCCGGGTCGATCGTCACCTTGCGGCGCCGCGACGGCTTCGGCTCATCCGAGGCGACCGGCTCCGGATCGGCGTCGACCTTCCGGCGCCGCGAGCGCTTCGGCTTCGGCCGAGCCTCCTCGCCGACCACGGCCTCGCCGGACACGGTCTCGGCGACCTCCGTCGCCGCGGCCACGGCCTCGGGCGCCGCGGCCTCGGCCGCGCCGCCGCCCTTCTTGCGCCGGCGGCGCTTGGACTTGCCACGGCCCTTCGGGAAGTTGCGCAGCAGCTCGCGCGCCAGCGCGGCGGGCTTGCGGGACATCCGGGTGCGGGCGCCGTTGACGACCTCGCCGGCCTCGGCGGTGTGCGGGAGCGCCGCCGCCAGCAGCGCCGCAGCCAGCCGGCGGTCCTGCTGCCGCGCCGCGTGCACGAGGCGCCGGGCGTTGCGGGCGTGGGCGCCGCCGGACGAGTTGACCAGCAGGCCGAGCAGGCGCTTGGTCTCCGGCCAGCGCTGCACCGCGTACTCCTCGTGGACGTCGCGCGTCATGTTCGCGCAGCGCCAGATCCAGTTGTTCGCCTGATCGCGGCGGCCGATCTTCTTCTCGGCCAGCGCCTGGAGCACGACCTTCACGCCCTCGCGCTTGTCGTCGCGCGGCCACGTCTCCACGAAGTCCAGCGCGCGGTCGAACGCCTCGGCGTCGCGGCCGGCGGCGACCTCCTGGAGCGCCTTGAGCCGCAGCTGCGGGTTCTTGTTGCGCTCGACCGCCGTGGTCAGGAACGTGCGCTTGAGCTCGCCGCCCTGGTCGAAGTGGAGCATCGCCCGCGCGCGCCGCCAGCCGGTGGGCGCCACCCGGGCGCCGGCCAGCGCGGCCCACTGGACCTGCTCGCCGTAGTCCAGGTGCTCGACGGCGATCCGCCACAGCTCGCGCTCGAAGACCTCGATCCGGCGGTTCTCGTCGGCGGTCACCGGGAGCACGCGGCGCTCGACGCGCAGGCGCCGGCCGCGGCCGCGGCGCACCGGGCCGACGACGATCGCGCCGCCGCGGTACACGTCGCGGTCGAGCAGCGAGTGCAGCGTCACGACCGGGTCGTCGTGCTTGGTCGCCGGATGCACGAAGTCGACGACGATGCCCGCCTCCTTGCCCGGCTGGCGGCGGGTGACGCGGCCGACGCGCTGCTGGTAGATGCGGCGCGAGGCGGTCGGCGCCAGGTGCATGCAGACGGTGGCGCGCGGCGAGTTCCAGCCCTCGGCGAGCAGCTGCGCGTTGACCAGCACGTCGATGTCGCCGCGCTCGTAGCGGGCGAGGATGTTCGCCAGCTCGCGCTTGGGCGTCTCGCCGGAGACGGCCATCGCCTTCAGGCCGACGTCGCGGAACGCCTCGGCGACGTTGTACGCGTGGCGCACGCCGGCGGCGTACACGACGCCGGGCACGCCGTTGAAGCGCGTCTTGTAGAGGTCGGCGATCGCGAGGTTGAACGGCAGCTGGTCCAGCAGCTCGGCCAGCAGCTCCTGGTCGAACTCGGTGTCGACCTCGCCGCGCCGCAGTGGCACCTTGGCGATCGTGCGCACGCCGGGCCCGGGCGGGATCCGCACGCAGCGCAGCGGGGAGATGACGCCGCGGCGCGCGGCCTGCGCGAGATCGAACCGCGACGTCTGGGTCGGGAAGAGGTCGGTGACGTGGCGGGCGATCAGCGCGCCCGTCGCGGTCATGCCGATGAAGATCGGCCCCGCCCACTGGCGGATCGACGCCGACGTCTTCTCGCCGAGCGCGGTGTGCGCCTCGTCGCAGATGACGATGTCGTACGCGTCGGAGATCTTGCCGGCGTTGCGCACGAACCACTGGTAGGTCTCCACCGTCACCGGGCCGTCCGCGCGGTCCTCGCCCTTGAGCAGCGCCGGCGAGATCCGCTTGGCGTATCCGCGGTCGCGCAGCTCGCCGTGGAACTGGTCGACCAGGTTGCGGCGGTGGGTGAGGATCAGCACGCCGCCGGTACGCGACGCCTCGACGAAGCCGAGCGCGGCCACGGTCTTGCCCGCGCCGGTCGCGTGCTCGAACCAGAAGCGCTTGCTGGCGTTCGGGTCCTCGGGCGCCTCCGGGAGCTGGACGTCTTCGTCCTCGCCGCCGGCGAGGCTGTCCTCCCAGTCGATCGGCTCCTCGGGCTCGTCCTCGTCGTCGTCCTCCTCGCCCGGAATGCCGACCGGCGCGAGCTGCGGGGTGTCCTCCACGTCGCGGTAGCCGTTGCCGTTGCCGTTGCGCTGGGCCTCGGCGAGCAGGGCGGTGAGCGTGCCCGACAGCGCGTCGACCTGATGGGCCGACAGGACCGTGCCGTCCACGAGGTGCGGCTCGTCCTGGCTCAGCAGCCGCTCGAGCCCGAGCAGCAGCGAGAAGTTCCGCCGCCAGCCGACGGACGGGACCTTGAGCCCGGCCTCGATCTCCGCCAGCGCGGCGTCGAGCGCGCGACGGTGCGCGGTGCCGGGTGCGAGCAGGGCAGCGGCGTCCTCGCCCTCGGAGAGGAACGGTTCGCGGGTGAACTTGGACGCCCGCTCGATCGCGTCGGTTGATGGAAGGGGCGTGGCCGTCGTGGCCACTGGCGTAGTTTCAGCCATGAAAGGCGGATTTGGGTGTGAGAACGCCGTAGCGGGTCTGATCCCGCACGGCTTCACCGGCTGCGGGGTGACTCTGCGCTCAGAGAGGCCGTGTACTGCGCGCCGGCTCTCGAATCGGTCGTCCCCGCGAGGTACCTCTATTACAGCAGATCGGGCGGCACCTCGGCCCATCTGCCACTCTGATGCGGAATGCGGCGCCTCCTTGTCCCCCTCGTCGGCATCGCGCTCGTGGTCGTCCTCGTCATCGGTCTGACACAGGCCGGGAGCAAGTCCGACGACGGTGACGCCGCGGCCGAGTTCGACCCGCAGGCGGCGCGTGCGGAGCTCGCCGAAGCGCCGGCGCCACTGGCCTCGTTGTACGCGCAGCCGAGCGCGATCCTCGAGGGCGGCAAGGCGGCATTCGACAAGCGGGTCGACGGCCTCGCCGGTCACCCGCTGGTGATCAACAAGTGGGCGTCCTGGTGCCGCCCCTGCCGCGCCGAGTTCCCGGTCTTCCAGCAGGTCGCGACCGCCCGCGGCAAGCGCGTCGCCTTCCTGGGCATCAACGGCGGCGACAAGCTGCCCGCCGCGAAGAAGTTCCTCGCGGAGCACCCGCTGCCGTACCCGTCCTACGAGGATCCCGGCGAGGACATCTCGCGCGACCGCAAGGTCCCGAAGAACTACCCCATGACGCTGTTCATCGACGAGCGCGGGAAGACCGCGTTCATCCATGCGGGCGAGTACACGTCGCCGGCCGACCTCGAAGCCGACATCGACCGCTACCTCGGGTGAACGAGCTCCGCGTCGACCCGCTGACGGGCCTGAAGACGATCATCGCCGCCGCGCGTGCCGGTCGTCCCGGCGGCCACTTCGACCTCGAGGCGCCGCCGCCGATCGACGTCGAGAAGGACCCGTTCGCGCTCGGCCACGAGGCGCAGACGCCACCGGAGGTCTACGCCGTGCGCCCGAACGGCGGCGGGCCGGACTCGCCCGGCTGGACCGTCCGCGTCGTCCCGAACCTGTACCCGGCGCTCGAGCCCGACGCCACCGAGCCCGAGCCGCACGCGAACCCCGACCTCTACACCGCGCAGGCGGCCGCCGGCCACCACGAGGTCATCGTCAACGCCCCGGACCCGGTCAGCTCGCTCACCGACCTGAGCCCCGAGCAGGTGCTCGACGCGATGGAGGCGTGGCGGGCGCGCATGCTCGCGCACGACGCCTGCGCGTGCCGGCACCTGATCGTCAACGAGCGTCGCGAGGCCGGCGCATCGCTCCCGCACACGCACGCGCAGCTCTACGCGTTGCGCTTCGTCCCGGCGTCGATCGCCCGCGAGCGCGAGCACTTCACGGCCTACGCGATGCGCACGATGGGGGGCAACCTGCTCGCCGACCTGGTGCAGGAGGAGGTCCGCCAGCGCAGCCGGGTCGTGGCGATCGACGACGAGGCGGTGGCGGTCGCGCCGTACGCGTCGCGCGTCCCGTTCCAGATCATGGTCGCCCCGCGCCGGGCGCGCGCCCGCTTCGAGGACGACGGGCCGCTGGGCGCCCATCTGCTGCACGACGTGCTGTGCCGGCTCCGCCGCCGGCTCGGCGCGGCCCCGCCCATGAACCTGTGGGTCCGAACCGCGCCCTCGGGCGCGGAGCACTTCTGCTGGCGGATCGACATCATGCCGCGGCTCACGCACCTGGCCGGCCTCGAGCTGGGCGCCGGCGTGAACCTGTGCATCGTGGCTCCCGAGCAGGCTGCGGCCGAGCTCCGGGAGACTTGAGCGAAAGGGCGATTAAGCCGACAAGAGACGGGTGACCCCGCGCCACAGCCGTGCCGCCTGCGCTCTCGGCGCCCTCACGGCGCTCGCCGGCGTGGCCCTCGTGGCCACCGCGGGCGCTCCCGTGCTGCTCGCGGGATGGCTGATCCTCTGCGGCCTCGGGCTCTGCGGCCTGAGCGTCGAGGCCGGCCGTCGCGAGCGGGCCACCGCCACCGCCGTGGCCGCGCTGGACCGTGCCGAGTCCGCGCGCCGGGCCGCCGACGAGCGCTCGCGCGAGCTGGCCGACCACTCCGGCGACGTGCTCGCCACGCTCGGACCCGACGGGATCGTCCGCGAGGTGTCCAACGGCAGCAACGAGCTGCTCAACCTGCCACCAGGCGAGCTCGAGGGCTGCCGCGCCGCCGACCTCGTGCACCCCGGCGACTCGGCCACCACGATGGCCGCGCTCCAGCGCCTGGAGGCCGGCGACGACCGCGCCGCGATCACCGTCCGGCTGCGCCGCGCCGACGGCGCCTGGCGCTGGGCCGACGCCCAGCTGCTGTCCGTCCGCGAGGGCGGCGTCCTGGCCGAGATCCACGCCACGATCCGCGACGTCCACGCCCGCGCCGAGGCCGAGCGCGCGAAGGCCGACGCCGAGGCGCGCTTCCGCACCGCGTTCGAGGAGGCGCCGATCGGGATGGCGATCGCGTCGATCGACGGGCGCTTCCTGCAGGTCAACCGCGCGCTGTGCTCGATCACCGGCCGCCAGCAGGAGGAGCTCGAGGGCACGCCGCTCGTCCGCCTGCTGCATCCCGAGGACCGCGAGGCGGAGACCGAGGCGCTGGCGCGCCTGGCCCGCGGCAGCGTCGGCTCCGTGCGTGGCGAGCGGCGCTGGCTGCACGCCGCCGGCAAGATCGTCTGGGCGTCGCTGAACACCACGCTGGTGCGCGACGCCGCCGGCGTCCCCCAGCACGTGCTGCTCCAGGTGCAGGACGTCACCGAGCGCCGCCGCTACGAGTCCGAGCTGCGCTACCTGGCCGACCACGATCCGCTCACCGGCCTGCTCAACCGCCGCGCGTTCGCCCGCGAGCTCGAGGCGCACCTCGAGCGGGTCCGTCGCTACGGCCCGTCGGGCGCCGCGCTGATCATGGACCTCGACCACTTCAAGAACATCAACGACACGCTCGGTCACGGGACCGGCGACGAGCTGATCGTGACGCTCGCGCGGGCGCTGCGCGAGCAGCTTGGCGACCGCGTGGCGATCGCGCGCCTCGGCGGCGACGAGCTCGCGATCCTCGTGCCGGACGGCGACGTCGACGAGACCGCGCGCGCCGTGCTCGAGTCCGTCCGCACGCAGCGGATCGCGAGCCCGTCCGGCCGTCTGCGCTCGGTGAGCGCGAGCATCGGCATCGCCGCGTTCGACGAGGAGGGCCTCACCGCCGAGGACGTGCTCGCCAACGCCGACCTCGCCATGTACGAGGCCAAGGACGCCGGCCGCGACCGCGCGATGGCCTACCGCCCGGCGCACGACGCCTCGAGCCGGCTCGACGGCCGCGTGTCGTGGCCGGACATCATCCGCGACGGGCTCGACGAGGACCGGTTCGTGCTGCAGGCCCAGCCGATCATGAACCTCGCCACCGGCGACACCGGCCAGTTCGAGCTTCTGCTGCGCCTGCGCGACCCGTTCGGCGAGCTGATCGCCCCCGCCGCCTTCCTGCCCGCCGCCGAGCGCTACGACCTGATCGGCGCGATCGACCGCTGGGTGGTCAAGCGCTCGATCGCGATGCTCGCCGACGAGAACCGCCGCGGCCGCCGCCTCACCTTCGAGGTCAACATCTCCGGCCGCTCGACCGGCGACCCGGAGCTGCTGGCGCTGATCGAGGGCGAGCTGCGCACGCACGAGGTCGACCCGTCGCAGGTGATCTTCGAGATCACCGAGACCACCGCGGTCGCCAACATCCCGCGCGCCCAGGAGTTCGCCCACCGCCTGGCCGCGCTCGGCTGCCGCTTCGCGCTCGACGACTTCGGCGCCGCCTTCGCGTCGTTCTACTACCTCAAGCACCTGCCGTTCGACTACCTGAAGATCGACGGCGAGTTCGTGCGCGGCTGCGTGGCCGACCGCACGGACCAGCTGGTCATCCAGGCCGTCGTCGACATCGCCAAGGGCCTGGGCAAGCGCACCGTCGCCGAGATGGTCGGCGACGAGGAGACGATGCAGCTCGTCCGCGAGCTCGGCGTCGACTACGTCCAGGGCTTCCACATCGGCCGCCCGGCCCCGCTGGCCCGCTGGCTGGTCGAGACGAAGCCCACCGCGGACCGCCGCAAGCGCCCGGTGATCGTCCCATCACGATGAGCGCATAGCCTCCAGGCGGTGCTCTGGATCGCCCTCGCCATCGCCGCGTCGATCGCGGCGGGGGTCGAGGCGGAGCGGCGGCGTGGAGCACGGGCGGGCGTCTGGGCCCGCGGCATCCTGAAGTTCCTGCTGTACGTCGTGATGCCGTTCGTCGCGTTCTTCAACATCGCGCGGCTGGAGGTGACGGCGGACGTCGGCGCCGGCATCGCGTTCGGGTGGACCGCGCTGGTCCTCACCGCGCTCGTCGGCTGGCTGATCGGGCGGCGGCTGCTGCACCTCGAGGCGCCGACGGCGGGCGTGCTGGCGATCGTCGGCCTGCAGGCGAACACCGGGCTGATGGGCGTCGCTGTCGTCGGTGCCCTGCTCGGCTTCTCGCACGTCTCGGAGGCGGTGGCGTACGACGCGCTCGTGCAGCAGCCGGTGTTCTTCATCGGCTCGTTCGCGATCGCCGCCGCCACCGGCACCAAGGCGGGCGAGACGGTCCCGGAGCGGATCCGCGCGTTCTTCGTGCGCAACCCGCCGCTGCTGGCCGTCGCGCTCGCGCTGATCGCCCCCGAGGCGCTGGCGCCCGACGTGCTGGTGGACGCCTCGCGCGTCGTCGTGCTGTTCGTGCCGGTGCTCGGGTTCTTCGCCGTCGGCGTCACGCTCGCGGAGGAGGCCGAGGACGGCGCGCTCAAGTTCCCGCCGCCGTTCACGCCCCAGATCGGCGTCGCGATCCTCCTGCGGTCCGTGGTCGCGCCGCTGGTGCTGCTCGGGCTCGCCGCGCCGTTCATCGACCTGCCGGATGCGTTCCTGCTCGCCGCGACGATGCCGGCGGGCCTGCACATCGTCGTGCTCGCCCACATCTACGGCCTCGACGTCCCGTTCGCCGCCGGAGCCATCGTGTGGACGACGATGGTGGCGGTGCCGATCCTGCTCGTCGCGTCCGTCATCGTGTGACCCGTGCGCGCGCTGGTGCAGCGGGTGAGCCGGGCGTCGGTGGACGTCGACGGCGAGCGGGTGGCCGAGATCGGGCCCGGACTGCTCGTGCTGCTCGGGATCACGCACGACGACACCGAGGCCGACGGCGACCGGCTGGCCGACAAGGTCCGCGCGCTGCGGATCTTCCCTGACGGCGACGGGCGGATGAACGAGCCGCTCGGCGACCGCGAGGTGCTGTGCGTGTCGCAGTTCACGCTCTACGGGGACGCCCGCAAGGGCAACCGCCCCGCCTACGTCGCGGCCGCCCGGCCGGAGCAGGCCGAGCCGCTCTACGAGCGCTTCTGCGACCGGCTCGGCGCCCGCCGCGGCGTCTTCGGCGCGCGCATGGACGTCGCGCTGGTGAACGACGGGCCGGTGACGCTGCTCGTCGAAGTGCCGTAGTGGCTAAGGTGCAGCGCCGATGCCGCCCGAAGAACGTTTCGTCGCACGCTTCGCCGCCGAGCCGCCCCAGGACCCGCTGCCGTACGGCCGCTGGGCCGACACCCTGCAGGCCGAGTTCCTGTCCGCCGCCCTGCGCGTGGACACGGAGGGCGCCGAGATCGGGGAGGCCGGCTCGATGACCTGGTTCCCGGACCGCACGTGGGCGGGACGCACCTTCGTGCCCGTGTCGACGCGGACGGGCGCGGGCTACGACCTCTACGGCTATGTCTCGTTCACGCCCGGCGACGCCGACAACGAGCCCGGCGACTTCTACTCGTGGGCCGACTTCACCGACGAGACGTCCGAGCGCAACCCGGACTGGAAGGTCGACCTCTGCGAGGAGGTCATCGGCGGCTGGCGCGGCGAGAACGGCGAGGTGGCGGCGATGACGCTCGTGTGGGGCGTCCCGATGGTGCGCGGCGGGGCGACCGCCACCGCAGAGCTCGCCGGCCTCACCGTCGACCAGTGCAAGGTCACGGAGAACCGCTTCACGCTGCTGGCGGCGGACGCCTACCGCGGCGACTACCTCGAGATCGCCCTCTGACGACGGCTCCGGCTCCGAGCTGGCCCGCGAGTCGCTCTACGAGGACGACGGCGAGGACGCCGACAACGGCGAGTAGCCGTTCCCGTTCCCGTTGCGGTACTGCATCACGCGGTCCACGAGCCCGTACTCGCGCGCCTGCTCGGGCGTGAAGAAGCGGTCGCGCTCGAGCACGTCCGAGACGTCCTCGACCGGCCGGCCAGTGTGCTCGGCGTAGATCTCCTCGACGCGCCGGCGCAGCTCGAGCGCCTCCTTGGCGTGGATCTGGATGTCGGTCGCCTGGCCCTGGAACCCGCCGCTGGGCTGGTGCACGAGGATCCGTGAGTTCGGCAGCGCCGACCGCTTGCCCGGCGCCCCGCCGGCCAGCAGCAGCGAGCCCATCGACATCGCGATGCCGCAGCACACGGTCGCCACGTCGGGCTTGATGAACTGCATCGTGTCGTAGATCGCCAGGCCGGCGTAGACCACGCCGCCGGGCGAGTTGATGTACATCGAGATGTCCTTGTCGGGATCCTCGGCCTCGAGGTGCAGCAGCTGGGCGACGACGACGTTGGCGATGTCGTCGTCGATCGCGCTGCCGACGAACACCACGCGCTCGCGCAGCAGGCGCGAGTAGATGTCGAACGACCGCTCTCCGCGAGCGTCCTGCTGGATCACGACCGGCACCAGGGGCATATCGGGCTCCTCTCGATGCGCAACCTGTTGGTTGCGCGTTTTCGCCCATGGTACTATGCGCAACCAATGAGTTGCGTCACACGTGAGATCGTCCTCCCCGTGCCGCGCGAGCGGGCGTGGGAGCTGGTCACCGAGGAGGACGAGCTGCGCGAGTGGCTCGCCGACGACGTGGAGTTCGAGGCCGAGGAGGGCGCGCCGATGCACGCGGACGACCGCGACGGCATCGTCGAGCTCGTCGACGACGAGGAGCGCATCGTCTTCACGTGGGGCGAGTCCCGCGTCGAATGGCGCCTCGACGACGACCCGCGCGGCACGCGCTTCACGGTCACCGAGCACCGGCTCTCCGACGACATCGTTCGTCTGGGGCCCGCGGCTGAGCGCGCTGGCGTCCGCCGCGATGCTGTGCCCGGCGTAGACGTCGGCGCCGTCTTCTCCGCGCTCGCCGACCCGACGCGGCGCGAGGTCGTGCGCTCGCTGGCCGACCAGCCGGGGCTGACGGCCTCGCATCTGGCCGGCGAGCTGCCGATGACGCGCCAGGCGGTCGCCAAGCACCTGCACGCCCTGTCGGGCGCCGGCCTCGTGAGCGCGCGCCGCGAGGGCCGCGAGACGCGCTACACCCTGACCCCGGCGCCGCTGGCCGAGGCGATCGAGTGGATGACCGAGGTGGGCGCCCAGTGGGACGCGCGACTGGACCGCCTCGCTAAGCGATCCGGGCTGTAGGCACGCGCTCGATCACTTCCGCGTCGGTCAGCGGGAAGTGGCAGGCGGCGATGTTGCCGCCGTCCTTGGCCTCGAGCGGCGGATCGTCCTGGCGGCAGATCTCCTGCGCCTTCCAGCAGCGCGTGTGGAACCGGCAGGCCGGCGGCGGGTTCGCCGGCGACGGGACATCGCCGGCGAGGATCTGGCGCTTCTTGGCGGCCGCCAGCCGCGGCTGCGGCACCGGCACCGCCGACATCAGCGCGCCCGTGTAGGGCATCCGCGGATGGCGCGTACAGCTGGTCGTTGCTGGCGAGCTCGACGATCCGCCCCAGGTACATGACCGCGACCCGGTCGCACATGTGGCGCACCACCGAGAGGTCGTGCGCGATGAAGATCAGCGTGATCCCCATGTCCCGCTGCAGCTCGCGCAGCAGATTGAGGATCTGCGCCTGGATCGACACGTCGAGCGCCGACACCGGCTCGTCCGCCACGATCAGCTTCGGCTTGAGCGCGAGCGCGCGGGCGACGCCGATGCGCTGCCGTTGGCCGCCGGAGAACTCGTGCGGGTAACGGTTGTAGTGCTCGGGATTGAGGCCGACACGGTCCATCAGGTCCTGGACCGTCCGCTTGCGCTCGCCCTCGCCCTTGAGCATCCCGTGGATCGCGAACGGCTCGGCGATCACGGTGCCGACCGTCTTGCGCGGGTTCAGCGACGAGTACGGGTCCTGGAAGATCATCTGCATGTCGCGGCGCAGCTCCTTCAGGCGCGCGCCCTTGACCGTGCCGATCTCCTCGCCGTCGATCTTGATCGAGCCGGATGTCGGATCCACGAGACGCAGCAGGAGCCGTGCGGTGGTCGACTTGCCGCAGCCGGACTCGCCCACGAGGCCGAGCGTCTCGCCGCGCAGCACGTCGAACGACACGCCGTCGACGGCGCGCACGGCGCCGACCTGGCGCTGGAGCAGCCCCTGGCGGATCGGGAAGTGCTTGACGAGGTCGCGCACCTCCATGAGGACCTCGCCGGCCTCGGCCGTGTGCCGCTCGCCGGTGCTCGTCGCGGGCTCGCTCATGCCGCGCCCTCCTCGATGACGTCCTGACGCGCATCGGCGGGCTTGACCCCCGCCTGCAGCTCCGCCCACAGCTTCTTGCGCGCGCCCGAGTCGAGCAGGCAGGCGACCTTGTGGTCCGCGTTGCCGTCGACCGGGTCGAGCACGGGATCGATGCGCCGGTGCGCGTCACGCACGTACGGGCAGCGCGGGTGGAACGAGCAGCCGCCGGGCAGGTTGATCAGCGACGGCGGCCGGCCCGGGATCGGCACCAGCTCGTCCTCGCGCGCGACGTCCATGCGCGGGATCGAGCTGAGCAGGCCCCAGGTGTACGGGTGCTCAGGGCCGTTGAAGATCGTGTCGGCCTTGCCCTGCTCGACGATCCGGCCGGCGTACATGACCGCGATCTCGTCGGCCATCTCGGCGACGACGCCGAGGTCGTGCGTGATGACCACGACCGCGGTGTCGAACTCGCTCTGCAGGCGCTCGATCAGCTCGAGGATCTGCGCCTGGACCGTGACGTCGAGCGCGGTGGTCGGCTCGTCGGCGATCAGCAGCTTCGGGTCGTTCGCCAGCGCCATCGCGATCATGGCGCGCTGGCGCATGCCGCCGGAGAACTCGTGCGGGTAGGAGTCGGCGCGCCGGCGCGGCTCAGGGATGCCGACGAGGCCGAGCATCTCGACCGCGCGGTCGTACGCCTGCGCCTTGCTGACGTCCTTGTGCGTCTGGACCGCCTCGACGATCTGGGCGCCCACCTTGTAGAAGGGGTGCAGCGACGACAGCGGGTCCTGGAAGATCATCGCGATCTCGTTGCCGCGGATCGCGCGCAGATCGTCGTCGGACGCGCCGAGCAGGTCCTGGCCGTTGAAGCGCACGGTGCCCGAGATGCGGGCGTTGCGCGCGCGGGTGAGGCCCATGACCGTCAGCGACGAGACCGACTTGCCCGAACCGGACTCGCCCACGATGCCGAGCGTCTCGCCACGATCGACGGTGTACGAGATGCCGTCGACGGCCTTGACGATCCCGTCCTCGGTCTCGAAGTGGACGCGGAGGTCCTCGATCTCCAGCAGCGGCTCGGCCATCAGTAGCGCACCCGGGGATCGATGAAGGCGTAGAGGATGTCCACGATCGAGGCTCATGATGACGATGAAGAATGCTCCGAACAGGACGGTGCCCTGGATAACGGGCAGGTCAAACCGCACGATCGCCTCGTAGGCGAAGCGGCCGATGCCCTGGATGTTGAAGACGGTCTCGGTGAGGATCGCCCCGCCGAGCAGGATGCCGATGTCGAGGCCGAGCAGCGTCACGATCGGCGTGATCGCGGAGCGGACGCCGTGCTTGAAGATGACCTTGCGTTCCGACAGGCCCTTGGCGCGGGCCGTGCGGATGTAGTCCTCCTGCAGCGTGTCGATCAGGTTGCCGCGCAGGAAGCGCGCGTAGATGGCGGCGAACGAGGCGGCGAGCACGCACCACGGCATGATCAGCGCCTCGCCCTTGCCGAAGATGGTGGTGGCGTCCTGGTATGCGCCGCTGCCGGGCAGCAGCGGGAACACGCCGATGCTGTCGTCGAACAAGTAGAGGGCGACGAGCCCGAAGAAGTAGACCGGGGCGGAGATGAAGACCAGCGCGACGCCCATGCTCAGGCGATCCAGCAAGGACCCGGTCTTGACCGCCGAGATCATCCCGATCGGGATGCCGACGGCGAGCCAGACGATGACCGCGCCGCCGGTCAGGAAGATCGTGGCGGGCATGCGGTCGAGGATCTGCGGCAGCACGGCCTGGTTGGACTGGTACGAGTAGCCGAAGTTGACACCGTCGCCGCCGACGAACGGCAGGATGTCCCCGACGTAGCGGAAGAACTGGACGATCTTGGGGTCGGAGAGGCCGAACTGCTCGCGGATCGCCGCAACCAGCTCGGGCGAAGGCTGGCGCCCTGCTCGGAGCACCGCCGGGTCGGCGGCGGGGAGCACCGTGAACACGATGAACGTGACCAGGGTGACCACGAACAGCAGGAAGATCACCCAGATGAGTCGGCGGACTATGTAAGCGGCCATCTCTCGTTCCCGTGTGTGCAGAGTAGAGGGACCGGCGGGGCCCCGCCACAGGCGTGGCGGGGCCTACCGGCAGAACTACTTCAGTGACGTGTAGGCCAGCGCCCAGAGGGCGTTGTCCTGGTCGATCACGCCGTTGACGTTGGACGACTCGATGTTCTCGGTCTTGTCCCAGATCCAGTTGATCGCCGGGGCCTGCTCCGTGATCTTCTTGTCGATCTCGGCCCACGCCTTGGCGCGCTCGGCCGGATCGGTCAGCAGCGCGGCCTTGCCCATCTCCTCGTTGAGGGCCTTGTCGTTCAGCTGCGACCAGTTGCTGTTGTTCGCGGGCAGGATGTTGTCGCCGTTGAACGTCGGGTCCAGGTAGGTCTGCGGGTCGGCGAAGTCCTTCAGCCAGCCGACGTTCGGGCAGATCGCCACGTCCGCCTTCGGCACGTTGCAGAACTTCGTGTACATCGCCTCGTGGGTGACCTGGCGCAGGCGCACCTTGAAGCCGAGCTGCTCGAACTGCTGCTTGGCGACCTGGGCCGTCTTCGAGCCGGGCTCGACGTTGTCCGCGACCATCAGGAACTCCTTGTCGCCCTCGTACTTGCCGGAGGCGTAGCCCGCCTTCTTGAAGTACTCGGCGGCCAGGTCCAGGTCGGCCTTCGGGTTGGACATGGAAGTCGAAGCCGGGGCCCTTCAGCCCGCCGGCCTCTTCGAAGCCGGCCATGCCCGGCGGGAGGTAGTGCGTCGCGATGTCGCCGATCGCCGCGCCGCCGCGCGTCAGGCGCAGCGCCTCGCGGTCGGCGCCGGCGGAGATCGCCCGGCGGACGTTGATGTCGTTGAACGGCTCCTGCGTCATGTTGAGCGCAATCCAGCGCCCGCCGCCGCTCGGCACGAGCTGGATCTGGTCCTTCTGGTTCTGGAGCGCGGTCCGCAGGACGGCCGGGGGCGGCGGCGTGTCGCCGTTGATCATGCTCTGGCCCTCGAGGACCTTCCGGGCCATCACGGTGGAGTCGTCGTTGCCCTGATTGATCTGGACCTCGTCCAGGTAGGCGGGACGCGGATCCTGCCCGTCCTTCCAGCTCGGGTTGCGGACGAGGTGGATCTGCCGGCCGGCCTGATAGCCGATCGCCTTGCCGCTGGCGTCGTTCTCGATCATGTACGGGCCGCTGGCGACCTGGTTCTCGCCGTAGGTGGAGACCTTCTCGGCGTCGAACTTCTTCGCGTACTCCTCGGGGACCGGAGCGGTGAGCGGCATCGCGAGCGCGCCGGCGAGGACGCCGCCCGCGCACTTGCCCTGCTCCTGCGGCGTGAGGTCGAACTTGATCGTCTGGTCGTCCGGCGTCGTGATCCCGGGGATCGTCGTGCCGGGCTTCACGCCGACCTTGGCGCCCTTGATGTCGCCGAAATAGGCGCCGGCGTAGCCGTTGTTCACCGAGTTGAAGAAGCCGCGCTCGATCGCGTACTTGACGTCCTTGGACGTGATCTCGCGGTTGACCGGCGGCGAGAACTTCAGGCCCGGCTTGATCTTGACGGTGACCGTGCAGCCGTCCTCCGCGACCTCCGGATCGGACTCGGCCAGGATCGGGTCGTTCGTGCTCCCGTCATCGATCTTCGGCAGGTACAGCGGCGACTGGGTCGCCCGGTGGACGATGTTGCCGACCTGGTAGTAGGCGATGCCGGGATCGATGAAGTCGACGTCGCTCGCCCACAGTGCCGTGAGCTTGCCACCTCGCTTGCCCTCGGCTGGCGTGCCCTGGTTCGAGCCCTGCTCGCCGCCACTGCCGCTGTCGTCGTCGCCGCCGCAGGCGGCCACGCCGAGGGTGAGCGCGAGCAGAACGCCGAGGATGATGGTCCACTGGAAGGACCGTCGCATGAAGCGTCCTTTCATAGATGTGTCGCTGGAACTAGCCGGATTCAGAGAGGAAGAGCCCTGAGGTCACGTCGACTTCGTGCTCTTGGGATTGAGCGCGTCCTGCAGCCCGTCGCCGACCAGATTGAAGGCCAGCACGGTCAGCAGCAGCGCCATACCGGGGAAGAACATGAACCACCAGGCGACGTCGAAGATCGAGACGGCGTCCGACAGCATGGCTCCCCACGAAGCCTGGGGAGGCTGGACGCCGACGCCCAAGAACGAGAGCGCGGCCTCCAGCAGGATGTTCGCGGGGATGAAGAGCGTGGCGTAGACGATGATCGGCGCCACGAGGTTCGGAAGGATGTCGCGGAACATGATCCGCCCGTTCGCGGCGCCGAGGGAGCGCGAGGCCTCGACGAACTCCTTCTCGCGCAAGGAGAGCACCTGGCCGCGGATGATCCGGGCCACGTAGGGCGTGTTCGCCATCACGATGATCGCGATCACCACCGAGAGGCCGGGCTGGATGAGCCCGCCGATGCAGCCGTTCTCGCCCGAGCACGCAGTGGCGATGCCGAGGCCGAACAGCAGCACCGGGAACGCGAGCATCACGTCGAGCGCGCGAGCGATGATCGTGTCGGCCCAGCCGCGATAGAAGCCCGCGACGATCCCGAGGATCACGCCGAACAGGACCGACAGGCCGGTCCCGATGAGCGCCACGGTCAGCGACACGCGCGCGCCGTAGAGCACGCGCGAGAAGACGTCGCGGCCGATCGGGTCGGCGCCGAAGAGGTGCTCGCTGCTCGGGCCTTCGGGGAGCCCGAAGTCGTCGAGCGCCGAGGTCTCCTGGACGTTCGGGCCGGGCGCGCCGACCAGCTTGGTGATCGGGCCGGCGAGGATGGCCACAGCGATCAGGATCGCGATGAAGCCCAGGGCCACGAGGGCGACCTTGTCCCTGCGGAACCTCCGCCAGAACAGCTGGAGCGGCGAGCGGGCAGCGACCTGCTGCTCGCCACGGACCATCTGGTCGAGACCGGGATCCTCCGCATGCAGGAGGTCGCTCGCACCGGCGCCCGTGCTCATACGAGCGCCTTTCGGCTGAGTGCTGCAGTGTTCAGTTGGTACCTCCTCCGAGCACGCGCCCCCAAGGCGCGCGGCCGGCGCTTAATTCCCCTTTAAGACCAAACAACCTACAAGGTGGATCGCGGAACCCCATCTGCTTCCGCGAACCCTGGAGTGCGCAGGTCACACGGATGTTCCCAGCGCCTTCCCCCTGAGGGATCTGGCGGGGCAGCATAGCCCCGTTTTGTTGGGATGCGTTGCGCCGGGATTAAGATTGCCGATACGAGCCCCGATAGCTCAGCCGGATAGAGCGACTCCCTCCTAAGGAGTAGGCCGCTGGTTCGAATCCAGCTCGGGGCGCCTTCACGGCGTCGCTCAAGCAGTCACACGCGCGCTACCCGCTCTGGCAGACTGAGCAAATGGCTGGCGTTGTAGGCACGTCCCCCAATGGGGCGGGGGCGATGCTCCGGCTGATTCGCGACGGCCGCGCGCGAACCCATGCCGAGCTCGTCGCTCTCACCGGGCTCTCACGGTCCACGGTCGCGCAGCGCGTCGACTCGCTGCTCTCGCGCGAGCTCGTCGTGCCGGCCGAGCCGGGCGCCTCGCGCGGCGGGCGGCCTCCGCGGACGTTCGCCTTCAACCGCGACGCGGGAGCCGTGCTCGCCGCCGACCTCGGGGCCACGCACTCGCGCATCGCGGTCACCGACATGGCGGGCGACGTGTTGGCCGAGGCGCGCGAGGACATCCCGATCTCCGAGGGGCCCGAGACCGTGCTCGGCTGGCTCGAGGAGGCGTTCGACGCCCTGCTCAAGGAGACGGGCCGCAAGCGCGGGGACGTGCAGGGCGTGGGTGTCGGGGTGCCGGGGCCGGTCGAGTTCCTGAGCGGCACGCCGGTGGCGCCGCCGATCATGCCCGGCTGGGACGGCTACGGCGTCGCCGCCCATCTGCGCTCCCGCTTCGGGTCGCTCGTCCTGGTCGACAACGACGTGAACATCATGGCCCTGGGCGAGTACTGGGCACGCTGGCGCGACACCCAACACCTGCTGTTCGTCAAAGTCGGCACCGGCATCGGCTGCGGCGTGATCACCGACGGACGCATCCACCGCGGCGCCCAAGGCGCCGCCGGCGACATCGGCCACATCCACGTCCCCGACCACGACGACGTCATCTGCCGCTGCGGCAACCTCGGCTGCCTAGAAGCCATCGCCGGCGGCGGCGCCATGGCCACCAAACTCACCGAACTCGGCGTCCCCGCCACCAACAGCCGCGACGTCGTCAAACACGTCCGCGACGGCCGCCCCGAAGCCATGCGCCTCGTCCGCCAAGCCGGCCGCGAACTCGGCGGCGTCCTCGCCTCAGCCGTGAACTTCTTCAACCCCGGCGTCATCGTCATCGGCGGCGACATCGCCCACGCCGACGAACACCTGCTCGCCGGCGTCCGCGAAGTCGTCTACCGCCGCTCCACCGCCCTGGCCACCCGCAGCATCCGCATCAGCCGCTCCACCCTCGACGACCGCGCCGGCGTCCTCGGCGCCGCCGTCATGGTCATCGAGGCCGTGCTGGCGCCCGACGCGATCGACCAGGCGATCGCGGCGTCGTCGAACTAGGCGGCCTTGTCCGGGCGGTCGGGGTAGATGTCGTCGATCGTCGCCAGCGGCTCGTAGGGCGCGCCGTCGGCGGCCCGCACGATCGCCTCGCCGCCGCCGGCCAGGCGGTCGAGGATCGAGATCACGCCGCAGACGTCGTAGCCCTCGCCGCGGACCGCCTCGATCGCCTGCACGGTCGAGCCGCCGGTGGTCACGACGTCCTCCACGATCAGGCAGCGCTCGCCCTGGTCGAGCGGCGGGCCTTCGACACGGCGCTGGAGCCCGTGCTGCTTGGTCTCCTTGCGGACGAAGAACGCCTTCACGTCGGCGCCGCCGGCGAGGGCGGCGCAGGCGGGCGCGTCGGCGCCCATGGTCAGCCCGCCCACCGCGGTCGCCTCCCACTCGAGGGCGTACGCGGCGACGAGCTCGGCGAGCGCGCCGAAGCCGGCCGGCCGCAGGATGGCCCGCTTGGCGTCGACGTAGTACGTGGCGGTGGCTCCAGAGGTCAGCGTGACGTCGCCGATCACCAGCGCGTGGCGGCGGAGCTCCTCGATCAGCGTCTCTTGTGGGGCGGCCATGCTCCCGATGCTAGGAAGCCGGCCGGTCGCCCTACGGATAGACGTCGACGGTGTCGCCCATCCGCACCCAGTTGTAGATCGACCACGCGTTCGGGATCGGCACGCGCAGGCAGCCGTGGCTGGCCGCGTAGGGCGGCACGTCCACGTAGCCGTGGATCGCGTAGCCGCCGATGAAGTAGTTCGAGTGCACCATCCCGTGCGAGTTCGTGCCCGGGGACTTGCGGTAGACCTTGAAGCTGCCGAGCACAGTCGGCGTCGACGGCTTGCCCGACGACGTGTGGTAGATCCGCTGCACGCGGTCGCCGTCGATCAGCGCCAGGACCTGCCTGGACATGTCGGCCTCGACGTGGTGGCCGTGCCTCGGGTAGCGGACCTTGAAGGCGCCCTTGCCGCCCAGCACCCCGCGCACCACGGCCTCGTTCGCGCTGTAGGTCCGGGCCATGCCGCGCATCTTGCGCCAGGCCATCACGGCCCGCTGCGTGGCGGCGTCGTAGATCCCGTTGTGCGAGGTGACGTAGCGGAGCTTCCCGAGCCCCTTCTGCAGCAGCCGCACGACGGTGCCGCCGTTCCCGGGCACCGGCTTGACCACGAACACCTTCACCTTCGGCGCGCGCACGGTGAGCATCTGGGGCGTCGCGAGATGGACGGCGGCGATCGTGATCCGCCCCTTGCCCTTGGCGCGGAACGGCGTGCGGAACATGCCCAGGCGGCCGCCCTGGATCGGCTTGAGCTGCTCGGTCTGCTCGTGGATCTTCTTGCCCTTGCGGAAGAACCGGACGAGCACCGTCTGGCCGGCGACGTACGGGCGCATGATCCCGCGGACCCGCCACGCGTCGCGCGTGAGCGCGATGCTGCGGCCCTTGTCCTTGTAGGCCTTCTGGACCTTGAGCGTGAGCTTGCCCGCGACCGGCGCCGGAACCGGCGGTGGCGGCACCGGCGTGGGGGTCGGCGTCGGGGTCGGGACCGGCGGCGTCTGCGCCAGGGCGGCGCCCGGCACCAGCAGCACGGCGGCGACGGCGATCAGACCGGCACGAGCTCCGATGGCGCGGCGCGGCGGCCCAGCCGCGCCGCCAGCAGGGAGATGGTGAGCGTCGCGCAGACGCTTCCGGCAATCACCAGCAGATATCCCCACCAAGGGAGCTCCTTCGTCGCACCGAACGCCAGGGAATTGAAACTTGCGTGCATGATGATGCACGGAATCAAGGACGCCGTGTAGTAGACCATCAGGCAGAGCATCGCCCCGAGGGTCCCGAGAACCACCACGCCCTCGACGCTACCGCCGGGCAGATGGACCAGCCCGAAGATGGCGCCGCCGAGCACGACGCCCCACGCGAGGTTGAGGCGCTCGGCCAGCGCGCGGAACAGGAACCCGCGGAAGAAGAACTCCTCGGCGAGCGGCGCCAGGACGCACGTCATGAGCCCGAATCCGACGAGCGCGAGCAGCGAATCCTCGCCCTTGAGCTCGGTGACCAGGTCCTGGTCCTGGGGCTCGCCGAACAGCAGCGTGATGATCGCGCCGGCGATCCACACGGCGATGAACGTGCCGAGGATCCAGGCCGCGGACTTGCGCACCGGGGCGGGCCGCAGGGCGAACCGCGCGGGCGTCGGGCGCTGGGTCAGCCTCCAGACGATCGCGATCGAGAAGATCACCAGGAACGCGTCGAACACCGCGGTCAACGCGATGCCGGCCGCGTTGCTGTCCACGAGGTCCTCGCTGTCGCCGCCGCCGGCCTCGATGCCGGCGAGGACGAGGAACTGGATGATCGTCATCGCGACGAGCGCGGCCAGCGCCGCGGCGAACGGAGCCCACACCGGGACGCCCAGCCGGTCCGCCAGGCGGACAGGCGGCGGGGGCTCCGGCGGGGTGATCCCGTCCGGCAGCTCAGGGTGCGTCGGATGCCTGAAGGACGGGACGCTCGTCATGACCTACGTCAAGGGTAATCCGGCCAGTGCGGGCAGATCCGCGAGCGAGCGCACGACCGGGACGCCGTCGGGCGCAGCCACAGCGCCGTCGCGGGCCACGAGCACCGCCCGCAGGCCGGCCGCGAGCGCGCCCTCGACGTCGGCGTCGGGCGAGTCGCCGGCGTGCAGCGCCTCGTGCGGCGCAGCGCCGGCCAGCGACAGCGCGTGGTCGAAGATCGCACGATCCGGCTTGGCGCGGCCGAACTCGGCCGACGCCACGGCGCCGTCGACGAGCGGCGCGAGGCCGGTCTCCTCGAGCCGCTCGTGCAGCGAGACGTCCCAGTTGGAGATCACGACGAGGCGCAGGCCCGCCGCGCGCAGCTCCCGCAGCGCGGGCGCGGCGTCCGGGTAGGCGACGAAGCGCAGCGACTCCAGCAGCGGCCCGACCAGGTCGCCGTCGACGTGCAGGACCGGCCGCATCGCCTCGGCCGCGCGCCGCCGCAGGTCCTCCAGCGACGCCGCGTCGCGGCCCTCGTGCAGATGCGCGCGGTAGTACGTGATCTCGGCCCGGATCGCCGCGGCGGCGACCTCCTCGGTGACCTCGAGACCCAACCGCTCGCGCAGCGCGGCGCGCAGGTACGGCGCGGGCGGCTCGAACGTCAGCAGCGTCCCGAGCGCGTCGAGGGTGATTGCGCGGATACGCTCCGGCACCGCGATGCATCTTGCCTCGTTGCTCAAGGACGACGGCCAGTGGGGGGTCGTCATCGGCGCGATCGTCGTCGCGCTCGTCCTGGCGTTCATCGTCGAGCGCCTCTTCAGCCGACGGGCCGAGCGGCTCGCCGAGGCCGTGACGCGCGGCCACGTCTCGCGCGAGACCGCCACCCGGCTGCGGTTCGTGCGGCGGGTGATCTACGCGGTCATCCTGCTGGTCGGCGTCGCGGTCGCGCTGTCGCAGTTCCGTGGCGTGGACGACGTCGCCGCGAGCCTGCTCGCCTCCGGCGTCGTGGCGGCCGCGATCATCGGCTTCGCCGCCCGCCAGACGCTCGCCAACTTCGTGGCCGGCGTGATGCTCGCGGTCACGCAGCCGATCCGCGTCGGCGACTGGGTGCGGTTCGAGGACCACTACGGCGTGGTCGTCGACGTGCGGCTCAACTACACGATCCTGCGCACGGCCGGCGAGACCCGCCTGGTCATCCCGAACGAGAAGCTGGCGTCCGGGATCCTGCAGAACGACACGCTGGTCAACGACGAGGTCGGGATCGAGGTCGCGGTCTGGATCCCGCCGGGGGCCGACGCCGAGCAGGCCATGACCGTGCTGGGCGACGAATCCGGTGCTGACGTCACGGTCGCCGAGACCGTCCCCTGGGGCGTGCGGTTGGCGGTGGGCGGCGGGCCGGTGCCTGCACGCGAGCGTGCAACGGCCGAGAACGACCTGCGCGCACGGTGTCACGCGCGCCTGCGCGCGGAGGGCCTGCTGGAGGGTTTCGCAGGCCCGGACAGAACCTGACGGCTGACTACACTGGGTGGTTCGCGCCGTCGCGCCGTCCGTGCCCTGATGAGCCGTTCAATGCGTTATAGGCGACGCCGCCGCGGCCGCGGCCGCCATCGTTCCCAGGCCCTCCTCGCCGTCATGGTGATGCTGATCGCTGTCGGCGTCGCGGGCCTGTCGGTCGTCGGCTGGGTCGTCTCGACAGCGGCGTCGGCACCATCCCTGGCCTCGCTCAAGGAGCGCGACCCGGGCGCCAGCACCGAGGTGCTGGCCGCCGACGGCACGCGCCTCGGGTTCATCTCCGCCGACTACCTGAGCCGCCCGATCAGCGGCGACCGCATGCCCGACATGCTCAAGAAGGCCACGGTGGCGATCGAGGACGAGCGCTTCTACAAGCACAAGGGCGTCGACTACGAGGGCATCGTCCGCGCCGCCGTCAAGAACTTCGTCAACAAGAAGACCGTCGAGGGCGGCTCCACGCTCACGATGCAGCTGGTCAAGAACCTCTACACGGCCGACCGGTCTCGCTCCGGCCTCGCCGGCTACCAGCGCAAGATCCGTGAGGCGAAGATCGCCGAGGAGCTCGAGAACGAGCACTCCAAGGAGTGGGTGCTCGAGAAGTACCTCAACACGACGTCCTACGGCACCGTCGGCGGCCAGACCGCGATCGGCGTCGAGGCCGCGGCCCGCGTCTACTTCAACAAGCGCGCCAAGGACCTCAACCTGCGCGAGTCGGCGCTGCTGGCCGGCATCCCGCAGGCGCCGAGCGACTACTCGCCGATCCTGCACGGGCCGGCCGCCAAGCACCGCCGCAACCAGGTGCTCGACAAGATGGCCGAGCTCGGGATGATCACCCAGTCGGCTGCCACGCGCGCGAAGGCGAAGGGGCTCCACCTCAACCCGTCGGACTACTTCAGCCGCCGCCGCGAGGGCTACTTCTTCGACTACGTCAAGGACGAGCTGATCAAGGAGTACGGCACGCAGACCGTCAAGCTCGGCGGCCTCGTCGTGCACACGACGATCGACCTCGGGAAGCAGAAGCTCGCACGCCAGGCGATCAGCGACAAGCTCGGCAGCATCGGCCCGTCGTCGGCGCTGGTGACGATCAACCCGCGCAACGGCTACATCCTCGCGATGGCGTCGTCGGCCGACTACGCGCAGACCAAGTTCAACCTCGCCGCCCAGGGCGAGCGCCAGCCCGGCTCCTCGTTCAAGACGTTCGCGCTGATGACCGCGTTGCGCAACGGCGTGAACCCGAACACGACGCGCTACACGTCGGTCTCGCCGACCCGCATCAACGACCCGCGCTACGGCGCGCCGTTCGAGATCAAGACCTACGGCGGCACCAGCGGCGGCAACATGAACCTCGTCCAGGCGACGCTGCGCTCGGACAACTCGGTCTACATCCAGCTCGCGATGGACCTCGGGCCGGAGAAGGTGGCCGAGACCGCGGTCGACATGGGCATCAGGCGCCGCCACGTGCACGGCTATCCGGCCGAGTCGCTCGGCGGCCTGGAGAACGGCGTCTCGCCGCTCGAGATGGCCACCGCCTACGCCACGATCGCCTCCGGCGGCTACCGCAACCGGCCGACCGCGATCACCAAGGTCGAGTTCGAGACCACCGGGAAGTCGGAGCTGCCGCGGCGCTGGCGCCCGCACCGCACGAAGGTCTTCGAGGACGGCGTGACCTACGAGGCCACCAAGATCCTCGAGCAGAACATCCAGGGCGGCACCGGCACGCACGCGAACATCGGCTGCCCGGCCGGCGGCAAGACCGGCACGACCGACCTCAACACCGACGCGTGGTTCGTCGGCTTCACGCCGCGCCTGGCCACCGCCGTGTGGGTCGGCTACCCCAACGACCGCACGCAGATGAACGGCCTCTATTTCGGGCGCAACGTCGACGGCGGCACGTTCCCGGCCGACATCTGGGGCGAGTACATGCGGGCGGTCAAGGGCAGCTACTGCGGGGCGTTCCCGCAGCCGAAGCACCCGTTCGTCTCCCAGCCGTTCTTCGGCGACTACTCGAGCAGCGGCGGCAACAAGCTCGGGCTCAGCGGCGGGGACGACGAGGAGAAGCCGAGCGACGAGCCGCAGGACGAGCCGGAGCCCGAGGAGGACCAGGACAACGCGGGCGGCGGCACGCAGTTCGACCCCGACCAGTACGAGTCGCCGCCGCAGGACGCGCCCGACACCGACAACGGAACGCTCGGCACCCCGCCGTAGGGCTGGTATAAACCGCGCGTCAGAGCCGCCTCGCGGCGGTGTGGGCATGCGCGAAGACGCGAGGTGCTGCAGCAGATGGCTACGGGAGTCGTGAAGTGGTTCAGCGACGAGAAGGGCTTCGGGTTCATCACGCCGGATGACGGCGGACAGGACGCGTTCGTGCACTTCTCCGCGATCGACGGCGACGGGTTCCGGACGCTGGCCGAAGGTGCAAAGGTTGACTACGAGCTCGGGGAGAGCCCGAAGGGCCCGCAGGCGACCAACGTACGAACGATCTGAGGACGCGGTAAGGCTTGGCGAAGGAAGAGAAGGTCGAGTTCGAGGGGGAAGTCGTCGAAGCGCTCCCGAACGCCATGTTCCGGGTGCAACTCGACAACGGCCACGAGGTGCTCGGGCACGTCGCCGGCAAGATGCGCCGGTTCCGGATCCGCATCCTGCCCGGTGACCGGGTGCGTGTGGAGGTCTCCCCCTATGACCTCAACCGCGCGCGGATCGTCTACCGCCACCGGTAGGTCCCGCTGCGCGAGCTTCGCCTGATACAGGCGATCGAGGGCGTCCTGGCGCGCCGTCCGGACTCGCGCGTGCTGCGCTGGATCGGCGACGACTGCGCCGTGCTGCGGGCCGGCGGCGTGGCCGCCGTGTCGGTCGACGTGATGGCCGACGGCACGCACTTCCGGGTTGGAGACGGCTGGACGGCGTACGACGCCGGCTACCGCGCACTCGCCGGTGCGCTGTCGGACCTCGCGGCGATGGGCGCCGAGCCGGGCGAGGCGTTTCTGTCGGTCGTGCTCCCGGACGCGCTCGGCGACGACGACGTGATCGCGCTGCACGCGGGCGCCGAGGCGCTGGCGGCGGCCTGCGGCGTGACCATCGCGGGCGGTGACCTGGTGGGCGGGCAGGTGCTGTCGATCTCGGTCACGGTCATCGGCTGGGCCGACGACGAGTCGCGCCTCGTGGGCCGCGACGGCGCGCGGCCCGGCGACCTCGTCGGCGTGACCGGAGACCTGGGCGCGTCGGCGGCGGGTCTCGCCGCGATCGAGGGTCGGGTCCCCGACGGACCGGTGGAGCGCAACCGGCGCCCGCGCCCCCGGATCGCGGCCGGGCGCGCGCTCGCCGCGGCGGGCGTGCACGCGATGCTCGACGTCACGGACGGTGTCGCGCTGGACGCCCGGCGGCTGGCCGCGGCGAGCGGGGTGCGGCTGGAGCTCGACACCGAGGCGCTGCCGGTGGCGCCGGCCACGGCGGCCGTGGCGCAGGCGCTGGGCATGAGCGGGGCGGAGCTGGCCGCGACGGGCGGGGAGGACTTCGAGCTGCTGTTCTGCGCCTCGGAGGACGCGCGACCCGCCGCGGACGCGGCGGCGGATGTCACGTGGATCGGCCGCGCCACGACCGGTGTGCCCGGCGTGGAATGGCGGGGAGATCCGTCAGCCGTCGGCTGGCGTGGCTTCGAGCATTAGTGCCGGCGAGCCTCGGCCAGCAACCGCCGCACGATCGCATCCGCGACCTTGTGCGGATCGATCGCGTAGCTGTCGAGCTCGATCCGCTCGCGGAGCTGCTCCATGTGCATCCTCCTTGACTCGTCACTTCGTCCGAACCGGCGTCCAGTGCCGGTCTCGTATCGGACTGCGAGAACTGTCATGTGAACATACGTCGTCACCGGTCGGCGATCTACCGATGGGGTCAACACCCGAATCCGTTTCATCGGGGCGTCGCGGTGCTCAGGCGGGCGAACACGATGATGCGCTGCGCCGCGCTGTAGAGCGGATGACAGGCCGACAGAACGAGCCGGTCGTGGTCGACACGGTCGATCACCGACAGCTCGGTCGGCGGCACGATCTTGGTCCGCTCCACGCGGTAGACGAAGTCGCCGTACGGCATCCGCAGCTCGATGCGATCGCCGGGATCGAGCTTGTCGACCTTGCGAAACGGGGCGCCGTACGTGGTGCGGTGCCCGGCGATGGCGACCGTGCCCCGCTCGCCCGGCAGCGGGGTGGCCGGATAGTGGCCAGGCCCCTTCGTGAGGTCGCTGGTGCCCGTCCCCTGGACGAACACCTCCGACACGCCGATGTCCGGGATGCGGATGCGGCCCATGGCGTCGCCGTCCTCGAGGTGGCGCTCGAGCGCGCGGGCGCGGAACGCCAGCCGGCGGCTCGGGTCGGGGATCTTGGCCAGCGCCCGCTTCTCGGCCGGTGCCAGCGGCGTCGCCTCGAGCTTCTGCAGATGGCCGTCGAGCGCCTTCTGCTGGAAGTGGGCGTAGACGGCGGAGACCGGCTCCTGCCACAGGATCGTGGCGGCCGCGTCGATGAGCAGGATCGCGCCGACGACGATCATCACGCTCGACAGCGCGCGCAGCGCGCGGCGGAGCGGGAGCGTGCGACGGGCGGTCGTGCTCATCGGCGGAGGGCGGACTCCGTGCCGCCGAGCGAGCCGGGTCCGGCGTAGCCGGAGGGCCCGCGCGTGACGATCGGCTCGGGCTCCGCGCGCGCCTCAACGCGGCGGCGCGCCCGCAGGATCGTCAGCAGTCCGGCCAGGCAGGCCAGCAGCGCGCCGGCCATGATCGCCACGACGAGCGACAGCTGGCCCGAGGCCGCCGACAGCAGCCCCATCCACACCAGGTCGAGCGGGTCGATGGCGAGGGCCAGCATGTAGTAGAGCGCGGCGAGCGCGAACGGGGCGATCCCGACGAGCACGGCGGCGACGCCCGTCCAGCCGCGCATCCGCGAGGCCGGCGCGGCCGCGAACAGCCACAGGTGCGCGGCCGGCAGCAGCAGGGCGGCCGTGTACGGGTTCACGACCCATACGAGCGCGGTGAGGACGCAGAGCACGGTCCCGGTGGCCGCGGCCAGGCCGCCGGCGATCGGGCTCGACCGCGCGCCGGTGCGCGCGAGGATCAGCGCGCGCACGCCGAACCAACCGAGCAGCAGGACCACCGCGACCGACGCGAACGCGACCCACTCGACCGGCGGCAGCGGGAGCACGGGGGCGTCCGGCGGGTCGAGCGCGCCGGTCACGCCGAGCGCGCGCGCCCACACCCACGCGAGCACGACCGGCAGCCCGGTGGCGCCCAGCCACGCGAGCCACGGGCCGACCGCGAGATGGCGGCGGCGAGCGCGGAAGAAGCCGTCGAGCGCGGTCAGCAGCGCGGGCAGCAGCAGCGTGCCGACGAGAAGGCGCACGGCCCAGTCGGGCAGCACGTTCCGCAGCGTCACGATGCCCTTGGGCTCCCCGGCGAAGGCCGGCTCGGTGGTGGCGCCGTCGTTCGGCCCGGCGGCGTCGAGCGCGCTCACCGCGCGCAGCACGCCGCGGCCGAAGCGCGCCATCTGCGCGCGGACGACGCGCTCATCGGGGCGCGCACCGCGCTCGCCCGACACGCCGACCAGGACGGCGGGCAGCGACTGGTCGGCGATCACGCCCTGCTCGGAGACCGTGAACGGCAGGGCGCGGCGGAACCACTGGGCGATCGCGCGGCTGGAGCCGGGCGGGCCGGCCTGGCGGCGGATCGCCGTCTCGACGGTTCGCTGGAGGCCGAGCGGCGCGGCTCCGGGACCGAGCGACCACGGGACCACCCACGGGCGGCTGACCCGCGTCCCCGCCAGGTCGCCGAGCACGAGCACCGCGTCGACCGGGCCCTTGTCGGTCGCCTCCGCCCACGCGCGGGCGCCCGTGAAGCCGTCGGTCGCGCCCGAGGTCGAGACCAGCACCAGTGTCTTGCTCAGGTCCCGCGCGCGGAACAGACGCGCCAGCTCGAGCATCACCGCGGTCCCCGACAGCTCGGCCCGGCCCGGACGCCCGATGGCGTCGCGGTGGGAGACGATGACGATCTGACGGCTCGACAGGCCGGGGCGCACGCCGATGACCGTCTCGGCGTCGCCGTCCTGCCGGCGGGACACGCGGAACGCGGGCCGGTCCGTGCGGTCGCGCGCCGCCAGCGTGGTCGCCACGCGGTCGGCCAGCGCGGAGTCGTCGGCGGATCCGGTCTGCCGGTCCGGGAACGACTGGGCCAGCTCGAGCAGCGAGTTCTTCAGCGGCGTGCGGCCGCCGAAGGCCCGCTCGGCGCTGAACGCGTCGGCCGCGATCGGCGACGGAACGGGTGCCGGACGGTCGGCGAGCGAGAAGGCGGCGACGAACAGCGCGACGAGCGCCGGGAGGAACGCCGCCCGATAGACCCGAACGTCGAGCACCGAACGAGGGTAACGCTCACTATCCTCGCACTAGAGCCAATATGGCCGATCGCGCTCCCCGCATCCTGCTCGTCGACGACGAGCAGCCGATTCAGACACTCCTCTCGTTCCCGCTCCAGCGCGACGGCTACGACGTCGTGCAGGCGTCCGACGGCCGTGAGGCGCTGGCCCGGTTCTCCGAGCAGCAGTTCGATCTCGTGGTGCTCGACCTGATGCTGCCGCGCATGGACGGGCTCGAGGTCTGCAAGCGGCTGCGCGCGGACGGGTCGACGGTCCCGATCATCATGCTCACCGCGAAGTCGGAGGAGATCGACAAGGTGCTCGGCCTCGAGCTCGGGGCCGACGACTACATCACCAAGCCGTTCTCGATGCGGGAGTTCCGCTCGCGCGTGAAGGCCGCACTGCGCCGCGCGGGCATGGTGCGCACCGAGAACGACGACGAGCAGCCGATCGTGGTCCGCGGCCTGCGGATCGACCCGACGAAGCGCACCGTGGTGCGCGACGGCGACACGGTCGCGACGACGTTCGTCGAGTTCGAGATCCTCACGGCGCTCGCGCGCACGCCCGGGCGTGTTTTCACGCGCGACATGCTGCTGGCCCGCGTGTGGGGCGACTCGGCATACCGCGACCCACGGACGATCGACGTCCATATCCGGCACCTGCGGGAGAAGATCGAGGCGGACCCGAAGGAGCCCGAGTACCTGTTCACGGTACGCGGCGTGGGCTACCGGTTCAGGGACGACGAGGAGTAGCGAACCTTGATCGGCCTGCGGTCGCTGCGCAACCGGCTGGCGGTCGTATTCGGGCTGATCGTCCTCGGCGCCATCGGGACCATCTACCTGACGGTCACGCCGCGCCTGGAGGAGCGGCTGCGCAACCAGAAGGTCGAGCGGCTGCTGACCGATGCCCAGAGCACCGTCACGGGACCGCTCGGCTTCGCCGCGGAGTACGACCTCTCCAAGCCGAAGAAGCCCCTCCCGCAGCGCGACGTGACTGCCGCAGGCGTGGCCGCCAGCGCCGAGGTGCTCATCCTCCAGACGCTCGAGAACCCGGACGGCCTCATCGGCAAGCTCGACTCGATCCCGGACGGCGGCCTCAATGCCGACCAGGTGCGGCCGCTGGCGCTGCGGGCGCTGGAGAGCGGCCGGCCGGTGTCGTCCACCGGCCCGATCGCCGGGAGCCGCTACGCCGCCGTCGCGTATCCACTGGTCCGCGACAAGGACGTCCTCGGCGTCGCGGTGTTCGCCGACAACCTCGACGAGGTCGAGGGCAATGTGGCCCTGATCCGCCGTCAGATCCTGATCTCCGGCGGGATCGCGCTGGTGATCGCCCTGGGGGCGGGCTACCTGGTGGCGCGCGCGCTGTCCCAGCGTGTGGGCCGGCTCGAGCAGGCGGCACGTAAGGTCGCGTCGGGGGACTTCTCGAACCCGATCCGAGCCGACTCCGACGACGAGCTCGGCCAGCTCGCGGCCGCGTTCGACGACATGCAGAACCAGCTCGCCCGGCTCGACCGGGCGCGCAAGCAGTTCATCGCCTCGGCCTCGCACGAGCTGCGCACGCCGATCTTCTCGCTGGGCGGCTTCCTCGAGCTGCTGGCCGACGAGGATCTCGACGAGGAGACGCGGCGGCAGTTCCTCGACCAGCTGCGCGGACAGGTCGACCGCATGCGCAAGCTCGCCACCGAGCTGCTCGACCTCTCGCGGCTGGAATCTGGCGCGCTCGAGCTGAGGCCGGAGCCGACCGACCTCGGGCAGCTCGCACGCGAGGTCGCCGGCGAGTTCACCCCCGCCGCCCAGCGGCACGACTCGCTGGTGGTGCTCGATCTCGACGAGGAGCCGATCGAGCTCGACTGCGATCCCGAACGGGTGGCGCAGGTGCTTCGTATCCTGCTCGACAATGCCCTGGTCCACACGCCCGCCGGCACGGGTGTCCGGGTTTCGGCCGACCGCCGGAACGGGCACGTGCGCCTGGAGGTCTCGGATCGCGGCCTCGGGATCAAGCGCCAGAACATGCCCCACATCTTCGAGCCGTTCTTCACATCCAACGAGGAGGCGCAGGGCGCCGGCCTCGGCCTGGCGATCGCCCGCGAGCTCGCCGAGCGCATGCAGGGCCAGCTGACCGTGCGCTCCGCGCCGGGCTCCACGACCTTCGCGCTGGAGTTGCCGGCATGAGGGCGCTCGTCGCGCTGCTGACTGCGCTCGCGCTCGTCGGCGCCGGCTGCGGGGGCGGGGGCGGCGACGACAAGAAGCCGGCGCTGGGCGCGAACGACCCCGACGCCAAGGCCGCCCAGGAGACCACCCGCGTGGAGGTCATCGAGTCCAACGGCGCCAAGGCCGCCGGCGGGTTCGACCCGAAGGCGATCTACAAGAGCGAGGCCCCCGGCGTCGTGACGGTGGTGTCGCTGTTCGGGTCCGGAGGCCTCGGGTCGCTGCTGAACGGCGACGACGGCGGGGACGGCGGCGGCGGGGTCGGCTCCGGCTTCGTGCTCAACGGCGAGGGCGAGATCGCCACCAACGCGCACGTCGTGACCAGCGGCGAGGGCGACGCGATCAAGCGCGCCAGGGAGGTCTACGTGGCGTTCGCCGACGGCAACCAGGTCGAGGCCAAGATCCTGGGGACCGATCCGAACGCCGACATCGCGCTGCTCAAGATCGACCCCAAGGGCCTGAAACTGCGTCCGCTTCCGCTCGGTGACAACGCCAGCGTCGAGGTCGGCGAGCCGGTGGCGGCGATCGGCTCCCCGTTCAACGAGCGCCAGTCGCTGTCGATCGGCGTCATCTCGGCCGTCGACCGGACGATCGAGTCGCTCACGTCGTTCAGCATCTCCGGCGCGTTCCAGACCGACGCGGCGATCAACCCGGGCAACTCCGGCGGGCCGCTCGTGGACGGCGACGGCCGGGTGATCGGGATCAACCAGCAGATCAAGTCCACCTCCGGCGGCGGCGAGGGCGTCGGCTTCGCGGTGCCCATCGACGCGATCAAGCGCTCGATCGGCATGCTGCGCGAGACCGGCGAGGCGCGCTACGCCTACCTCGGCGTCGCGTCGGTGGAGCTCTACCCGCAGCTCGTCGACCGCTTCGACCTCGATGTCTCGACGGGCGCCTGGGTGCAGCAGGTCAACGCCGGCGGCCCGGCCGAGCGCGCCGGGATCCGCGGCGGCAACGGCGAGGTCGAGTTCCAGGCGCAGTCGTTCCGCTCCGGCGGCGACGTCATCACGAAGGTCGCGGGCAAGCCGGTGGAGAACTCCGCGCAGCTGGCCGACGTGATCGCCGGCTACCAGCCCGGCCAGGAGGTCCCGCTCGAGATCCACCGCGACGGTGACACCAAGGAGATCAAGGTGAAACTGGGCGAGCGTCCGCTCGGCCGGGTCGCGGGGTAGGTTTCCGCTGTGCTCCAAGCCGTCGCGCTGGCCCACAAGAGCCTCGCCGACTACACCCACATCGTCGGGCGCCCGCTCGTGGAGGAGATCCGGGAGCTCGCCGAGCCGCTGAAGGGCCGTCGGGTCGTCCACCTGAGCGCCACGGCGTTCGGCGGCGGCGTGTCGGAGATCCTCTACACGCTGGTGCCGCTGATGCGGGACGTCGGCCTCGAGGTCGAGTGGCAGGTGATCTACGGGCGCGAGGAGTTCTTCAACGCGACGAAGATCATGCACAACGCGTTGCAGGGGAACCCGCAGGACCTCACCGAGGACCAGTGGGCGACCTGGTCGCAGTACAACGAGATGAACGCGCGCGAGCTCTCGCGCGGCTGGGACGTCTGCATCGTGCACGACCCGCAGCCGGCGGCGCTCTACAAGCTCGCGCCCGAGAAGTCCGAGGGCTGGGTGTGGCGCTGCCACATCGACGTCTCGACGCCGAACCCGGACACGATGAAGCGCCTGCTGCCGTTCATCGAGTCGTACCCGGAGACGCTGTTCCACGTGGACGCCTACGTGCCGGCGGGGATGAACGGCAACGTGAACATCGTCCCGCCGGCGATCGACCCACTGACGCCGAAGAACATGGCGCTGTCGCACGAGGACGCGACGTTCGTGTGCGACCAGTTCGGGATCGACACGACGCGGCCGATGATCACCCAGGTCTCGCGGTTCGACCCCTGGAAGGACCCGCTGGGGGTGATCGACGCGTACCGCATCGTGAAGGCCGAGCGGCCCGAGGTGCAGCTCGCGCTGGTCGGCTCGATGGCGTCCGACGACCCCGAGGGCTGGGACTTCTACAACTCGACGCTCGCGCACGCCGACGGTGACCCGGACATCCACATCCTCAACAACTTCAACAACGTCGGCGCGATCGAGGTCAATGCCTTCCAGTCGCTGTCGGAGGTCGTGATCCAGAAGTCCACGCGCGAGGGCTTCGGGCTGACGGTCTCCGAGGCGCTGTGGAAGGGCCGGCCCTTCATCGGCGGCAACGTCGGCGGCATCCCGCTGCAGGTGACCGACGGCGAGTCCGGCTTCCTGGTCGACAGCATCGATGAGTGCGCGGCGCGGACGCTGGAGATCCTCGAGGACCCGGAGCGCGGCAGGTCCCTCGGCCTGAAGGGCAAGGAGCACGTGCGCGCGCACTTCCTCACGCCCCGGTACCTTCGTGACTACCTGAAGATCTTCCACGAGGTGTTGTGATGTCGGCCGCTCCCCTGGTCCTGGTCTCGAACCGCGGGCCCGTCACGTATCAGGACGACGGCTCGGTCAAGCGCGGAACCGGCGGTCTCGTGACCGCCCTGACCGGCCTTGCGTCGCACCGCGACGCGATCTGGATCGCGTCCGCGATGACCGACGGCGACGTGCAGCAATCCGAGGAGCACGGCGGCAAGCCGTTCGAGGTCGAGGCGCCGGAGAGCGGCACGTACCACGTGCGCTTCGTGGCGTCGGACCCCGAGGCGTACGACCGCTTCTACAACATCTTCGCGAACCCGATGCTCTGGTTCATCCAGCACTACCTGTGGGACCTGAGCAACGCGCCGGACATCCGCCGCCACGAGATCGACGCGTTCGAGCACGGCTACAACGTCGTCAACGAGGACCTCGCCCGGGCGGTGCTCGACGAGATCGAGGGCGACGACGAGCCGGTCGTGATGGTGCACGACTACCACCTCTACACGCTGCCGGAGATGGTCCGGCGCGAGCGCCCGGACGTCTTCCTCCACCACTTCGTGCACATCCCGTGGACACAGTCGGACGCCTGGCGCGTGCTCCCGGCCGCCGTGCGCGACGCGATCTTCCGCGGGCTGCTGGCCAACGACGTCATCGGGTTCCACACGCGGTCCTACAAGCGCAACTTCCTGCAGTGCTGCCGCGACCTGCTCGATCTCGACGTGGACATGGACGAAGGCATCGTCCGGCTCGACGACCGCGAGGTGTGGGTGCGGGCGTATCCGCTGCCGATCGACTACTCGGCCACGCGCGAGGTGGCGCGGCGGGACGGCGTGCGGAGGTTCGAGGAGCGGCTGCTCCGGCGGCGGCGCGAGTTCTCGATTCTCCGCGTGGACCGGGCCGACCTGTCGAAGAACGTCCTGCGCGGGTTCACCGCGTTCGACATCTTCCTCGAGCAGCACCCGGAGTTCGCCGAGCGGATCACGTTCACGGCGCAGCTCATGCCCTCGCGGATGGACGTGCCCGAGTACGCGGAGTACCTGGAGAAGATCGAGGCCCTGGTGGCGGTGGTGAACCACCGGCACGGCACGCCGGACTGGATGCCGATCGACCTCAAGCTGCGCGACGACCTCGAGGAGGCGGTCGCGTCGTACAAGCACTACGACGTGATGATGGTCAACGCGATGTTCGACGGGATGAACCTGGTGGCCAAGGAGGGGCCGCTGGTCAACGAGCGCGACGGCGTGTCGATCCTGTCGGAGAACACGGGCGCGCACGAGGAGCTCGGCGAGTTCGCGCTGTCGGTGAATCCCTTCGACGTGCAGGAGCTGGCCGACGCGATCTACTCGGCGCTGACCATGACCCCGGAGAGCCGTGCGCGCCGCGCGACGGGGCTGAAGGAGATCGTGACCTCGCGGGATCCGGGCGACTGGATCGACGAGCAGATCGCCGACATCCGCGCGAAGGCGCGGGCGGCGACCTCGGCCTAGCCGCGGTGCTTGTGCCGGCGCGAGGGCGCCGGCGAACTGCGGCTGGGTAGGAAAGCGGCGAATCTGGCGGCCGCGAAGGGTGCGTGGCGCTTTTGTTCCGAATAGCGCGACTAAGGCGCCACGGGTCGCCTGCGGCGCCGGCGCATCCGCTCCCTACCCAGCCGCCGTTGACGTTCGCCCGCAGCTAGCCCTCGAATCCGAACTCCTGCTGCGCGGGGTCGGGAGTCGGCGCCGGGCGCGGCGACGGCGCCGGCACGACATCGTCCCGCGGCGCGACAACCCCGTCGTCCGGCGCCGCCGACCAATCGTCCCGCGGCATGACGGTCGTGGGCGGTGGAGACGACGATGCCGGCGGCGCCCCGCGCCGCGGTTCGCGCCTCCGCTCCACCCGCTTCCGACCACCGGGCCGCCGCTCCGCCGGACGCGGCCGTCGCACGCGCGGGCGCGCGACCTCCCGTGGTGGCCGGCTCGTCACCGGAGGCGGATCGACCGCCGGCTCCACGAGCGGGCGTCCGGCGGGGTCGGGCAGCCGCGGAGCGGACGAGTTCAGCCGCGGCCAGGCGACCACGGCGGCGACGACGAGGGCCGCCCCGCACGCGCGCCCGACGTTGCGCCAGCGGACGCGGCGGAGCAGCTCGGATCCCATGCCAGACCTAGGCCGGAGGCCCCTCCGGTTCGCCCCGCACTGCTACCATGCGCCGCCGCATGGCCCGAGAAGCCCCTGTCTACGACCTGATCCTTCTGCTCGACACCACGATCGAGCAGGAGCGCCGCGACACCATCCTCGCGAACGTCGAAGACGCGATCGATCGCAACGGCGAGCTCGTCGGCCGCCACGACTGGGGCAACCGCACGACGGTCTACGAAGTGCGCAAGCACACGGAGGCCGACTACCACCTGATCCAGTTCCGAGGCGCGCCCTCCCTGCTGGAGCAGCTGGACCACAACCTCAAGATCACGGACGGCATCCTCCGCTTCCGGATCGTCAAGCTCCGGCCCGGCACCCCGCCGCCGCCGGACCTGCGCCCCGCCGCGATGGCCGCGGCCGCCGCTGCGCCGGAATCGTCGTCGCTGGACGACGAGCCCGTCATCGAGCGCTAGACCGGCGACCGCGAGCGCCGCGCGCCCTCGCCGCAGCCCGACTCTGTGCCGCACGTCGCACAGTCCGTAAAGACTGTGCGAACAAATAGTCGCAATATGGGCCACAGCGCCCGTGACAGCCGGACCCACCCCTAGACTCGGCCCAACGAGTTTCGAGAGGTCTTGAGCAGTCGAAAGGAGCCAATCGTGGCCGCCACCAACATCAACCGGGTCGTCCTCACCGGCAATCTCACGCGGGATCCCGAGCTGCGCTCCACCCAGAGCGGCATGAGCGTCTGCTCGCTGCGGGTCGCCTGCAACACGCGTCGCAAGGGCCCGTCGGGCGACTGGGAGGACAAGCCCAATTTCTTCGACGTCACGGTCTGGGGCGCCCAGGGCGAGAACTGCGCCCGGTTCCTGAGCAAGGGCCGCCCGGTGGCCGTCGACGGCCGCCTCGAGTGGCGCGAGTGGCAGGACAACAACGGCAACAACCGCCAGGCGATCGACATCGTGGCCGACGCCGTGCAGTTCCTCGGCAGCCGTGACGACACGAACGGCGGCGGGGGCGGCGGCTTCACCCCGCGGTCGGACGTCCCGGCCGACACGCGCGACTTCGAGCCCGCCGGCACGCCGGCCGGTGGCGGCAACAACCCGTCCGCCGGCGACGACGACATCCCCTTCTAGGCCACGGTCCGCGGCGCCCCCACGGCGGGGCGCCGCGCGCATTTCGCTACCCTGTCGGCGTTCGCCGCTGCCCCTGCGCGCGGCGTAATCGACTTCAGGTAGCCAAGAGAGGTTTTCGAACGTGGCGAAGCAGCGCAGCCGGCCGACGCGCCGGCGAGATCGCAAGGGCGGTCCCGGCGGCGGGCGCCGCAAGTCCTGCCAGTACTGCCGCGACAAGGTCGAGTTCGTCGACTACAAGGACATCGGCAGCCTCCGCAAGTTCATCTCGGACCGCGGGAAGATCCGCTCGCGCCGCATAACCGGCGCCTGCCGGCGGCATCAGAACCAGATCGCCACGGCGGTCAAGCGCGCCCGTGAGCTGGCCCTGCTGCCGTACGTCGGCGACACGCGCGAGTCGCGCGACGAGCGCGGCGGCGGCCGGCGGGATCGCGACGATCGCGACCGCGAGCGGTAGGTCCGCGCCATGCCCCAGGCCATCCTGCTCCAGGACGTGGAGAAGCTCGGCGAACGCGGCGAGGTCATCGACGTCTCGAAGGGCTACCTGCGCAACTTCCTGATCCCGCGCAAGCTGGCCGAGCCCGCCACCAAGGGCTCGATCGCCGCCGCGGAGCGCCGCCAGCAGGCCGCCGAGCGCGCGGTCGCCGACGCCGCGACCAAGGCGCGCGACAGCGCGGAGCTGCTCAACAAGACGGTGCTCACGATCGCGCACCAGGCCGGCGAGGACGGCCGCCTGTTCGGGTCGGTCACGGCCCAGGACATCGCGGACGCCATCAAGGAGGCCCGCGGCATCACGATCGACCGCCACGACATCCGTCTGGGCGAGCCGATCAAGAGCGTCGGCACCCGCATGGTCGAGGTCGAGGTCTCAACCGGCGTCATCGCGACCGTCAAGACGATGGTCGTCGAGCAGAAGTAACGCCCGGCATCGACTCCGCGACAACTTCGCGACAATTCTGCGGAGGGTGCAGGAACGGGTCCTCGGACCCAACCTGAGCGACCGGACGCCGACCTAGACTCGACCGTCCGATGAGCGCGCCCGACCGGACCAACGGCCACTCGTCCCGCCCCTACGAGAACGGCGGGGCCGGGCCGATCGCGCCGCCGCAGAACCTCGAGGCCGAGCAGTCGGTGCTCGGCGCCGTGCTGCTGTCGGACACGGCGCTGCCGGCGCTGATCATCGACGAGCGGCTGCACCCGGACGACTTCTATCGCGAGGGCCACGGGCGCATCTACCAGGCGATGCTCGACCTGCACAGCCTCGGCGAGCCGGTCGACGCACTGACGCTCGTGGAGCACCTCAAGCAGGCCGGCGACCTCGAGGATGTCGGCGGCCGCGCGGCGATCGACCTGCTGGCGGGCTCGGTGCCCGCGGTGGGCAACGTCCGCCAGTACGCGCGGATCGTGCGCGACAACGCGATGCTGCGGCGGCTGCTGCGCGCGTCGTACGACATCCAGGCGCGCGTGCACAGCCACGAGGCGCTCCCGCGCGAGCTCGTGGACATGGCCGAGCGGGCGATCCTGGAGGTCGCGCACGAGGACAGCCGCAAGGACTTCCGCTCGATCCACGACCTGCTGTCCGGCGAGCTGGACAAGCTCGAGCGCCTGTCCCGCGAGGGCAAGGCGATCACCGGCACGGCCTCCGGGTTCGACGACCTCGACACGATCACGGGCGGCTTCCAGCCCGGCAACCTGATCATCCTCGCCGCCCGTCCGTCGATGGGGAAGTCGGCGCTGATGGCGAACTTCGCCGAGAACGCGGCGCTGGAGTCCAAGAAGGCCGTCGCCCTGTTCAGCCTCGAGATGTCCGAGTCCGAGCTGGCGCAGCGCTTCATCGCCTCCCAGGCCTCGATCCGCGGCGACGACCTGCGCAAGGGCAAGGTCCCGGCGTCGCGCTGGCCGAAGATCCTCCAGGCGTCGAACAAGCTGGCCGACTCGCCGCTCTACATCGACGACTCGTCGGACCTCTCGGTGCTCGACGTGCGCGCGAAGGCCCGCCGGCTCACCCAGCAGAGCCCGGACGGCCTCGGCCTCATCCTCATCGACTACCTGCAGCTGATGCGAGCCGGCGCCGGCGTCGAGAACCGCGTCGAGCAGATCGGTCAGATCTCCCGCGGCCTGAAGACGCTGGCGCGCGAGCTCGACGTGCCGGTGATGGCGCTCTCGCAGCTCAACCGCGGCGTCGAGCAGCGCACAGACAAGCGCCCCGTGCTCTCCGACCTCCGCGAGTCGGGCTCGATCGAGCAGGACGCCGACCTCGTGATGTTCATCTACCGCGACGAGTACTACGACAACGAGTCGGAGCGCGAGGGGATCGCGGACCTGATCATCTCCAAGCACCGCAACGGCGGGCTCGGGACCGTCGAGCTGGCGTTCCAGAAGGAGTTCCCGCGGTTCATGTCGTACGCCGGGGACGACGGGTATTGAGCGCCTGCCCCGACAACCGCTGCGACGGCTCCGGCTTTCTCTGGGACGAGGACGCGCGCAGCGCGCGGCCGTGCACCTGCCGCCCCGCGCGGATGGCGCGCAAGCGGGCCTCGGCGGTCGCCGGGCGGCTGCCCAAGCGCTTCCGCGAGGTCTCGTTCGACCGCGAGCCCGTCGCGTCGATGAGCGGCGCGCTGATCCGCGAGGTCCGCGAGTACGTGCGGGCGATCGGCGACCGGCTCGACGAGGGGCGCGGGCTGTGGTTCACCGGTGACGTGGGGACCGGCAAGACGACGCTGGCGATGCTGGTGTCCAAGGCCGCCATGGAGGCCGACCGCACGGTGGCCATCTACTCGCTCCCGCGGCTGCTCGGCCTGCTGCGCGACTCCTACGACGACGACGCGGCGTACTCGCTCAGCGAACTGCTCGACCGCCTGTGCGCGGTCGATCTGCTGCACATCGACGACGTCGGCGCCGAGCAGAGCTCGCCGTGGGTGCTCGAGCAGCTCTACACGATCGTCAACACGCGCTACGAGGACGGCCGCGCCCTGCTGCTGACCACGAATCTCGACCGCGAGGAGCTCGTGCAGCAGATCGGCGAGCGCACCGTCTCGCGCATCTACGAGGTCTGCGGCGACCCGCTCCCGATGTGGGGCGACGACAACCGGATCGCGCGGCCGATGCCGGTCGCGAGCACGGTCGACGAGGACACGATCTGGGAAGGCGCGGCCCCGTCGTCGTACGGGCGGCAGCGCCCCCTAGACTGAACCCCCGCAATGGCCGGCATCGTGATCGTGGGCGCCCAGTGGGGCGACGAGGGGAAGGGCAAGATCACCGACCTGTTCGCGGAGCACGCGGACCTCGTGATCCGCTTCCAGGGCGGCAACAACGCGGGCCACACCATCGTCCGCGAGGGCGTGCAGTGGAAGTTCCACCTGATCCCGTCCGGGATCCTCTATCCGGGGCGCCTGTGCGCGATCGGCAACGGCGTGGTGATCGACCCGAAGGTGCTCACGGGCGAGCTCGACGACCTGCGCGCCAAGGGCGTCGACCTGTCAGGCCTGCGGATCAGCGCCAACGCGCACCTGATCATGCCGTACCACATGCTCCTCGACCACGCGGGCGAGGCGAAGCTGGGCAAGCTGCAGATCGGCACCACGCGGCGCGGCATCGGCCCCTGCTACGCCGACAAGGCGGCGCGGCTCGGCATCCGCGTCCAGGACCTGCTCGACGAGAAGATCCTCAAGAAGAAGATCGTCGCCGCGATGGACCCCAAGCGGCTCAGCCTGCGCCCCTACGCCAAGTCGCCGGAGCTCGACCTGCAGTCGATGACCGAGGACTACCTCACGTACGGGCACCGGATCGAGCAGTACATCGCCGACACCGCGCGCCTGACCTGGGAGGCGCTCGACAAGGGCGGCACCGTCATCTTCGAGGGCGCCCAGGGCACGCTGCTGGACATCGACCACGGCACGTACCCGTTCGTGACCTCGTCCAACGTCGTGGCCGGCAGCGCCTGCGCGGGCGCCGGCGTCGGTCCGAGGGACCTCGACGAGGTGTGGGGCGTGGCCAAGGCCTACGCGACCCGCGTCGGCTCCGGCCCGTTCCCGACCGAGCTCGACGACGAGCTCGGCACCGCGATGCGCGAGGCCGGCGGCGAGTACGGCACCACCACGGGTCGCGCCCGCCGCGTCGGCTGGCTCGACCTCGTGGCACTGCGCTACGCGGCGCGCATCAACGGGCTCGACCACCTCGCGATCACGAAGCTCGACGTGCTGACCGGGCTCGGTGCACTCAACGTCTGCACGCGCTACCGCGGCGCGGAGGAGGCGAGCTTCGACGCCTATCCCTACCACCAGACGGTCATGCACCAGGCGGCCGGCGACTACGAGCAGCTCCAGGGCTGGGACGAGGACATCGGCGACATCCGCGACGAGAGCGAGCTGCCGCAGGCCGCCCGTGACTACCTGGCCTACGTGGCCGACTTCGTGGGCGTGCCGATCTCGCTGATCGGCGTCGGCCCGGGGCGTGACCAGATCATCTGGACCGAGGCAGGGCGCTCCAGCCACGCCGCCGGCGCCGTCGCCGTCTAGTGGCCTGATTCGGAAGATCGGTCGCACCACCGGCGGATGCCGGGTCGTGCCTGCCGCCGCACGGCATCCGCGAGCATGCTGGTGGCACGTGACCGGATGCCGGGTGCCGGCAGGCGCGGGCCGGCGGCGCCGAGTGCGATCGGGTTCCGAATCAGGTCACTGGACCCGGATCGAGCGGGTGTTCACGATGAAGTCGTGGAGCGCGCGGTTCTCCTCGTCCCACAGCGGCCACAGCACGTCGAGCAGGCAGACGACGCCAAGCGTGGTCCAGAACAAGAAGCCGAACAACAGCGCCTTGACGAGCCCCTCGCGGACCATCGCGAAGCCGAAGCCGACCGGCTTCCCGTTCGTCCGCACGACGCGGATGCCCGTCGCCTGGCGGCCGACGGTCTGGCCGTTGGTGCGTGCCATCATCGCCGGCGCGTAGAACAGCGCGACGATCGCCACGCAGACCGTCGCGAACAGGAGATCGACGAGGGGCCCGATGAACCCCCCGCTGTCGTCCGCGAAGAAGCCGAGCGACAATGGCTCGCTGATCGCGACGAACAGGGCGGCCGCGCCGATGCCGACGATGACGCCGTCGATGATCTGCGCCACCGCGCGCGACCACCAGCCGGCCAGGACCCGCGGCCCGGACAGCGCCGGCGCCGGGCCGCCGGCGCCCGGCGGCGGGGTCGACGTGTAGCTCAAGCGCCCAGCCTCTGCAGCGCCTCGACGACGCGCTCCCCGGCCCGGCCGTCGCCGTACAACGGCGGGCGCTCGGCCGGCAGCGGCCGCTCCAGCGCCGCGACGGCCGCGTCCGCGTCGAGATCGACGAGCGTGTTCCAGCCGGCGTCGACGGTCTCGGTCCACTCGGTCGTCGACCGCATCGTCACGCACGGGATCCCGGCCAGGTAGGCCTCCTTCTGGACGCCGCCCGAGTCGGTCAGCGCCGCCCGCGCGTTGAGCAGCAGCGCCATGAAGTCCATGTAGCCGAGCGGCGGCGCCAGCCGCACGCCCGCCTCCAGGCGCCCGAGCAGCCCGGCCTGCTGCGCACGCGCGCGCGTGCGCGGGTGCAGTGGCAGGACGACCGGCCCCGGCACGGCGAGCAGCAGGTCGACGAGCCGCGCGAGCCGTGCCGGGTCGTCCACGTTGCCCGCGCGGTGGGCGGTGGCGATCAGGTACTCACCCGGCGCGACGCCGCAGGTCTCGAGCGCCTGCGTGTGCTCACGCGCCCGCGGCTCGAGCAGCTGCGCGACGTCGACCATCACGTCGCCGACCACGACGACCTCGCCCGCCACGCGCTCGCCGCGCAGGATCTCGGCGGAGCGCTCCGAGGAGCACAGCAGCAGCGACGATGTGTGGTCGGCCACCACGCGGTTGATCTCCTCGGGCATCGTCCGGTCGTACGAGCGCATCCCGGCCTCGACGTGCGCGACCGGGACGCCCGCCTGCGCGCCGGCCAGCGCGCCCGCCATCGTCGAGTTCGTGTCGCCGTAGACGAGCAGCACGTCCGGCCGCTCGTCGGCGATCAGCGGGTCCAGCGCGGCGAGCATCCGCGCCGTCTGGGAGGTGTTGGTGCCGCCGCCGAGATCGAGCCGGTGCTCAGGCCGCGGCAGCGCCAGCTCGTCGAAGAACACGCGCGACAGCTCGTCGTCGTAGTGCTGGCCGGTGTGGATCAGGACCTCGTCGGCCACGGCGCGCAGACGGTCCGAGACCGCGGCGGCCTTGACGAACTGCGGACGGTTTCCAATGACTGTGAGTACTCGCACCGAAAAGGGGGGTACGTCGACTGGCAGACCGGCGGCCAGCAGACCCGCGTGCGCGTCTAGGCCACGCCCGCCAGCGCCTGCTGGATCCGGCGGTTGAGGCGCTCCCCGGCGTCGATCGTCACGGGACCGGGCGCCGCCGGGAGCTCGATGTCGTCGACCGCGGCGATCGGCAGCGCCGTGCGCACCGTCGAGGCGATGAACGCCTCATCGGCGCCGGCGATGTCGTCGAGCGTGCAGACGCGCTCCTGTGCCTCGCACTCCTCGATCACGTAGGCACGCGTGATCGAGGCCAGGATGCGGTCCTCGAGCGGCGGCGTCAGCAGCTCGCCGCCCGCCACCCAGAAGAACGACCACGTCGGGCCCTCGAGCACGCGCCCGTGCGGGGTCACGAGGAGCGCCTCGTCGAAGCCCTGCTCGCGCGCCAGCCGGCCGGCGAGCATGTTGCCGCCGTAGGACAGCGTCTTGAGGCCGTCCAGGACGCGGTTGGGCGCGTAGGTGACGGTCATGACCCGCGCCACCGCGGGATGCGGCGGCAGCGGCTCGATCGTCAGCACCCGGCGCCCGCCGCGGGTGAGCACCACCCGGAGCAGCGCCTCGGGCTCGTCGCTCGCGTCCAGTAGCGCGCCGATCTCGGCCCGCACCGTGTCCTCGTCCCAGTCCAGGCGGAGCCCCGCGCAGGTGCGGCCGAGGCGCACGATGTGATCGTCGAGCGCGAACGGTCGCCCGCCGTACAGGCGCAGCACCTCGAAGGCGCCGTCGCCCCGCGTCAGGCCCTCGTCGGTGGCCGGGATCCGGGCCTCTTCGACCGGCCCGATGGCACCGTCAACGCTCGCGAGCATGCAGCCAGGCTATCCAGTCGGCCCGGGATCCGCCGATGAAGGTTGGTGACGTGCCCGTCACGCAACGACCCCTGCGCCTGATCCTCGTCACGCACGCCGACGGCTGTGCGCGGCGCCTCGCTGCCCTCCTGGCCGACCGCCCGGAGGCGCCCGAAGTGCTGCGGTTCGCCTACCTGGACGAGGCGCTGCGCCATCTCGCGCACTCCGACGTCGACTGCGTGCTGCTCGACCTCGAGCTGCCCGAGGCCCCCGGGACCGTCGGCGTGGAGCGCATCCTCGCCGTCAAGCGCACGACGCCGATCGTCGCACTGACCGGTGCCGACGACGTCGAGACCGTGCGGCTGATCCGCGCGGGCGCCCAGGACTTCGTCTCCAAGGCGTCCGGCGACGGCGGCGCGCTGCTGCGAGCCGCGGAGAACGCCGTCGAGCGCCATCGCACCGGCGAGCGCCTGGAGGTCGAGCGCCTGGTGCGCGAGGTGGCGGCCGACGTCCGCTCCGGCGCCCGCCTGCGCCGGTCCGGCCTGCCGCTGCTCGGCGGCCTGGCCCTGATCCTCGCGTTCTGCGTCCAGCTCGTCATCCTCCACCACCTCGGCGGCGTCGTCCTGTGGGCGGCGTTCGCGATCGCGGCCGTCATCGCCTGGCGGGCGACCCGGCGGCGCCAGGAGGACGTGCGGCTGCTCGAGGCGATCGTCAACGGGTCCGCCGACGGGGTGTTCGTCAAGGACCTCGAAGGCCGCTACCTGCTGCTCAACGAGTCGGCTGCGCGGCTGCTCGGGCTCGACCGCGACGAGGTGCTCGGCCGCACCGACGCCGAGCTGTTCGGCTCGGCCGACAGCGCCGCCCGCCGCGCCCGCGACGAGGCGGTGCTGGCCAGTGGCGAGACGCGCCGCTACTGGCGCACGTACGACGTCGGCGCCGCCCAGCGCACCGTCTCGGTCGTCAAGGCGCCCTTCCGCGACAGCACCGGCACGATCGTCGGCCTGATCGGCACCGTCCGCGACGAGACCGACATCCGGCGGCTGGAGAAGGAGACGACGCGCTTCTTCGAGCTGGCGCCCGACATGCTCTGCACCGCCGGCGCCGACGGCCGCCTCGAGCGCGTCAACGACGCCTGGACCGCGGTCCTGGGCTGGACCGCCGACGAGCTGCGCTCACGCCCGCTGCTCGACTTCGTGCATCCCGAGGACCGCATCCGCGCCGGCCGCGAGCTGGAGCTGATGTTCGCCGGAGTCACCGACGGCTGCGTGAACCGCCTCGCCACGCGCGGCGGCGGCTGGCGCGACGTGGAGTGGACCGCGCGCGTGATCCCCGAGGACGAGCGGATCTACGCGGTGGCCCGCGACGTCACCGAGCGCAACAAGATGGAGGGCGCTCTGGCGGCCAGCGAGGCGCGCTACCGCACGCTCATCCACAACCTCCCGAACTCCTCCGTGGTCACGTTCGACCACGACCTGCGCTACACGTTCGCGGCCGGCTCGGCGCTCGAGACGGCGGGTCTGAGCCCCGACGTCGTCGGCCGCTCGCTCGCCGAAGTCCTGCCCGCGCACGCCGCCACGCTCATGCCGCGCTACCGCGCCGCGCTCGGCGGGCACACGCAGGCGTTCGAGTTCAGCGGCGCGACCGGCCACTACTGGGTGCAGATCGCCCCGCTGCGCGACGGCGACGGCGTCATCGAGGGCGGCATGCTGCTCTCGCAGGACATCACCGCGATGAAGCAGGCCGAGCGCGAGCTGGCGGAGGCCGACGAGCGCTTCCGCAGCGCGTTCGAGCAGGCCCCGATCGGCATGGGACTGGTGTCGCCCGACGGCCGCTACCTGCGCGTGAACGAGGCGCTCTCGCAGATCACGGGCTACGAAGTCGAGCAGCTCCTGCGCACCACGGTCGACGCCATCACCCACCCGGACGACGTGTACGCCGACCAGCAGGCGCGCGAGGACCTGGTGGCGGGCCGCCTGGACACGTACCGCACCGAGAAGCGCTACCTGCACGCCGCCGGTCACACAGTCTGGGCCTCGCTACACGCCACGCTCGTGCGCGACGCCGACGGCAACCCGAGCCACATCCTCGGCCAGATCCAGGACATCACCGAGCGCCGCCGGTTCGAGGAGCGCCTGCAGCACATGGTCGACCACGACCCGCTGACCGGGCTGTACAACCGCCGCCGCTTCGAGCAGGAGCTCGACCGCCACGTGGCCCACATCGAGCGCTACGGCGCCGAGGGCGCGCTGCTGGTGCTCGACCTCGACGACTTCAAGAGCGTCAACGACACGCTCGGCCACAACGCGGGCGACGAGCTGATCGTCTCGGTCGCCGGGCTGCTCAAGTCGCAGCTGCGCGACTCCGACGTGATCGCCCGGCTGGGCGGCGACGAGTTCGCGATCCTGCTGCCGGTCGGCGGCAGCGACGAGGCCGAGGCGGTCGCCGCCAAGCTGGTCCGGGCCGTCCGCGAGGACGTCTCGATCCTCGGCGCGCGGCGCGCCCGCCGGGTCACCACCAGTGTCGGCGTGGCGCCGTTCGGCGAGGTCGACCTCACTGGCGAGGAGATGCTCGTCAACGCCGACCTGGCGATGTACGAGGCCAAGGAGGCCGGCCGCGATCGCTACGCCGTCTACGCCGCCGACCGCCTCGAGCCGCCGCGCGTCCAGGCCCGCATGCGCTGGGTCGAGCGGATCCGCGAGGCGCTCGAGGACGACCGCTTCGTGCTGCACGCGCAGCCCATCCTCGACCTCCGCACCGGCCAGGTGGCGCAGTACGAGCTGCTGATCCGGATGCTCGACGATCACGGCGACCTGATCCCGCCGGGCACGTTCCTGCAGGTCGCCGAACGGTTCGACCTCGTGCAGGACATCGACCGCTGGGTGGCGCGCCGCGCGCTCGAGCTGATCGCCGAGCACGCCGAATCGGGCCTGCGCCTGACCGTCAATCTCTCGGGCCGCACGCTGACCGACAACCGGCTGCTGGCTGACCTCGAGGAGGGCATCGCCCGCACCGGCGCCGACCCCGGCTGCCTGACATTCGAGGTCACCGAGACCGCCGCGGTCGCCAACATCCACCTCGCCCGCGAGTTCGCCGAGCGGCTGCGCGCGATCGGCTGCCGGTTCGCGCTCGACGACTTCGGGGCCGGCTTCGGCTCGTTCTACTACCTCAAGCACCTGCCGTTCGACTATCTGAAGATCGACGGCGAGTTCGTGTCCCACTGCCTGACCAACCGCACCGACCAGCTCGTCATCCGCGCGGTCGTCGACATCGCGCAGGGGCTCGGCAAGGAGACCGTGGCGGAGTTCGCCGCCGACGAGGAGCTCGTGCAGTTCCTGTGCACGCAGGGCGTCGACTACGCGCAGGGCTTCCACATCGGCCGGCCGCTGCCGGTGGCCGAGGCGCTCAGCCAGCCGCCTGCAGCGCGAACGCAAGCGTCGCAGCAGCCGTGAAGTCGATCGCCGGCTCGACGGTCTGCCACGAGCGCACGTCGTCGACGTAGCGGCTCCCGCGGCCGGTGAATGCACCGTAGCCGGGGGTGTGGCAGTCGCGGCCCTCGTCGAAGAACTCACCGAGGCCGTCGGAGAACAGACCCTTGTCGTTCGGCCCGTTGACCACCGCGCCGACGAGCGTCTCCCGCGGGACGAGGTTGGCGACGACATGCTGCGGGCAGCGCGGATCGCGGCTGCCGACGCCGATCATCAGCGACGCGCCCCAGGCGTTGGCGCCCAGGGCCCAGTCGCGCTGCCCGGTGCCGAGGCGGTCGAACCGGCGGCTGCCGGTGAGCCGGTGGTACAGCGCGGCGGTCGCGGCGAGGCCGAACGCGTGCGGCGCCGCGTCGAAGTCGTCGTAGGTGACGGCCGCGCCGAAGGGATCGCGGCGGGCGGTGCGGCCGGCTCGGCGCAGCTGCGCCCGGATGTCCGCGACCAGCGGTCCGGGCGGGGCTCCGGCGCGGACCGCCTCCGCATGCGCGAGCGCGCTCGTGTCGTAGAGGTTGAGCGTGTCCTCGCCGGGACGCGCCCAGCGGGCGGCGGCGTCGCGCCACCGGGCGGCGCGCGGGTCACCGAGCGAGCGGGCGGCCAGCGACAGCTCGGCGGCCGCGAGCTCCAGGTCGTCGCGCCACGACGACTCCGGGTAGAAGGCGTGCGGCAGCGCGGTGGCCACCACCGTGCCGCCGGCGGCGTCGTAGACGTCCGCCGCCGTGGCGAGCTCGCGGCGGGCGCGGGCCGGCTGCGTGGCCGCGTCGAGCTGCGCGGCGAGAGCGAACGCCGCCGCGACACGGCCGGCGAGGTTCGGCGGCACCGGGCTGCCCGGTGCGTTCGCGCGGAACGCCGGCCGGTGGCGCAGGTAGCGGTTGGCGGCGCCGCCGAGCGTGTCGTCGACCTCCGGCAGGCGCCACACGTCGTGGTCGCCGTTGAACGTGCCCTTGGCGTTCCCCGAGCCGATGCCGACCTGGAGCATCATCGTCCGGTCGCCCTCGTTCCAGGCCTTGTCGAGCCAGGCCAGGCCGAACCGCGCCTCGGGGTCGAGCGCCGGAGGCGCGGCCGGCCCGAGCTCGCGCTCGGCGACGAACAACAGTGCGGTGGCGTAGGCGGTGGTGTGGGTGAACTTCACGAAGTCGCCGGCGTCCATCCAGCCGCCCTCGAGGTCGACCGGCCCGCTGATGCGGTGCAGCGCCCGCCCGACGATCACATCGCTGTCGGGGCCGTCGTAGCGCGGCGGCCGGTACACGCTGAGCGCCCGGTCGTTGAGGTGCGCGGGCCGGCGGTGCATGACGCTCGTCACGACGTCGGCGCCATCGCGCTGGGCCTGGAAGAACCGCACCGCGTCGGCCACGCGCGGGCCGAAGAGCTGCGCCGCCGGCGCGATCCGGAAGCGCGGCGAGCGCTCGCCGCGGACCCGGATCCGGTAGCGCCCGGGCGTCCGCAGACGCGAGAAGTCCAGCGCCTGCACGGCGCGGTAGCGGCCGTTCCAGCGCCCGCGGCTGCTTCCGGCCCGGCCGCGCAGGACGACCTTCCCGTCGCGGTCGAGGACGGCGAAGCGCGCGGCCGGCCGCTCGGCGATCAGGTACGCGACCTTCGCCTCGCGCGGCGCGTACCCGAGCTGGTCGACCCGCACGGCGGCTGCGGCGCTGCCCGCCGGGACGAGCATCAGCAATACGGCAATCTGGTAAAGAAACTTTACTCGAATACCCTCAACGCTACTCCGCGCGAGGGCCCCGATCAACCCTTCACGTACACCGACACGTGGCCCGGGCTGAGCGCCGTGAACGGCTCGCGGCCCCAGCCGGCCCACCGGTGCTCGAGGCGCATGCCCGCGAGGCGCGCCATCAGGTCGAGCTCGGCCGGCCAGGCGTAGCGGAACTCGACCGGGAATGCCTCCAGGCGGCCGTCGACGATGTAGAAGTGCTGCGAGCTGAAGTTCTGGCTCACGACGTCGTAGACGTCGTACGAGAAGCCTTCTGGGTCGGCCCGGAACGGCAGCACAGTCTGGCCGGGCGGGAGGCTCTGGAGCGCGGGCACGTTGTTCTCGATCACGAACCGCCCGCCGCTGCGGAGGTGGTCGGCGGCGTTCTGGAAGCAGGCGACCTGGGCGTCCTGCGTGGTCAGGTTCGAGATCGTGTTGAAGACGAGGAAGACGAGCGAGAACTCGCCGTCCACGCGCGTGGTGGCCATGTCGCCGGCCACCGCCTCGATCCGGTCGGCCCCGGGCTTCGCGCGCAGCCGGCGCAGCATCGCCTCCGAGTCGTCGATGCCGGCGACCCGCACGCCGCGCTGGGCCAGCGGCAGCGCGATCCGCCCCGTGCCGATCGCGAACTCCAGCGCCGCGCCGTCGCCGGCGAGCTCCGCGAGCACGTCGATCACCGCGTCCGGCGCGTCTCCCGAGCGCTCGTCGTAGTGCGCGGCGACCCGCTCGCCGAAGAACCCCTCCACGCCGGTCAGTGTGCCAGGTCAGCGCAGCACGAAGCCGGTGCCCAGCGGGTCCCGCGGGTCGAGGACGAAGCGGTGCTCGCCCGTGCGGAACGCGGTCCCGACCACCTCGGTGAGCACGCCCTCGTCGGTGCGGCCGATCGCCCGGGCGCGGAACGTGGTGCCGATGATCGAGTCGTTCCGCCACTCCTGGCCGTCGGCGAGCGTGCGATCGTCGACGAGCAGCGCGGTCCGCGCCGAGGTCGCCGACCCGGTGGGCGAGCGGTCGACCTCGCCGTCGGCGAAGATCGCCACGTTGCGCTGGTGGAGCGGGCCGAGGTCGTCGTGCAGCACCGTGCCGTAGATGCCCGACAGCCGGTCGTCCTCCGGATGGCGCGAGACCTCGCTGCCCTCCAGCGCGGCCTTGACCTCGCGGCCGGCGGCGATCAGCGCGGGCAGCTCCTCCGGCACGACGCGCAGCCCGAACCGCTCGGCGGGCGCGAACGCGTAGATCGCGCCACCGTACGCCAGGTCGACGGTCACGCCGGCGGCGGCGACGTCGCGCGCGACCACGAACGAGGGCACGTTGCGGAACGCCACGCTCTCCACCGCGCCGCCGACGACCCGGGCGGTGGCGACGACCCTCCCCGACGGCACGTCGATCGTCACGTCCACTTCGCCGTCCTCGGGCGCCGCGACGAGCCCGGACTCCACCGCCCACGCCCCGAGCGCGATCGTCCCGTGCCCGCACGCGGTCGAGTAGCCGTCCTTGTGCCAGAAGAGCACGCCGAGGTCGGCGCCCTCGTCGTCGGGCGGGACGAGGAAGCAGCCGTACATGTCCGCGTGCCCGCGCGGCTCGTGGCACAGCAGCCGCCGGACCCGCTCGACCTGCTGCGAGGAGGCCGCGAACTCCCGTCGCGCCCGCACCGTCTCGCCGGGGATCTCCGGCGCGCCGTCGCGGACGATCCGGAACGGCTCGCCGGCCGTGTGGTAGTCCGTCGCGGCGATCTCCACGCTCAGATCTTCACGTAAACGGACACGTGCGCGGGGCTGAGCGCGGTGAACGACTCGCCCTGCCACCCGCCCCAGCGGTGCTCGAGCCGCATCCCGGCCAGCCGCGCCATCAGGTCCAGCTCGGCCGGCCACGCATATCGCAGCTCGATCGGGCTCGGCTCCACGCGGCCGTCCGCGAAGGTGAAGTGCTGGCCGTCCATCCGCTGGCTGACGACGTCGTAGACGTAGAACGACATGCCGGTCGGATCGGCGCGCCACGGCAGCACGCGCTGGCCGACCGGCAGGCGCTGGATCTCCGGCACGCGCGCCTCGATCACGAACCGCCCGCCGCTCGGCAGGTGCGCGGCGGCGTTCTCGAAGCACGCCACCTGCCCGTCCTGCGTGGTCAGGTTGAAGATCGTGTTGAAGACGAGGTAGACGAGCGAGAACTCGCCGTCGACCCGTGTGGCCGCCATGTCGCCGGCCAGCGCCTCGACGCGGCCGGCGCCCGCCTTCTCGCGCAGCCGCGCGAGCATCGCCTCCGAGCTGTCGATGCCGAGCACGCGCACGCCACGCTCGGCGAGCGGCAACGCGATGCGGCCGGTCCCGACCGCGAACTCCAGGGCGGCCCCGTCGCCGGCCAGTTCGGCGAGCCGGTCCACCGCCGGCCCGACGACCGCGGGGTCGAACATGCCGGCCGAATCCTGGTCGTAGACGGCCGCAACGCGCTCGCCGAAGTACTCCAAATGCCCCCGCCAGGAATCGAACCTGGAACCTTCGGATTAAGAGTCCGCTGCTCTGCCAGTTGAGCTACAGGGGCGCTGAGCGGTGCATCACTCTAGCGATGCCTATTCCTTCTTGTCCTTCTTTTTGGCCGTTGGCGTAGGCGTCGGCGTCGCCTCCTGAACCTGGTTGGCGATCGCCTGCTGCTTGGCCTGTTCGAGGTCGGACTTGATGCGCTCGCGCTGGTCCGGATCGGCGAGCTCGATCGCCTTGTTCTTCGCCAGATCGCCCTTGCGGGTCTGGCCGGCGGCGTAGGCGAGCTGGGCGAGCTGGGCGAAGGTCGTCGACGTCGGACGGGAGTTCGTGACGATCTCCTGGGCGTCGGCCGCCTTGGCGGGGTCGTTGAGCCCGGAGCCGTAGACCTGCACCATCACGCGGGCGACGCTGGCGTTGGGCTCGTTCGGCTTGAGCTTGAGGTGCCGCTCCCAGTCGGCCGACGCGGTCTCGAGCGCGCGCTTGCCGGACGCGGTGAACTGGCCCGTGTTCTGGTCGTAGTTGCCGCCGGACAGCGCGAGCGTGAAGTGCGCGCGGGCGGCCTGTGCCCACGCCGCGGCGTCCTGGGGGCTCGCCACCGCCTGGCGCTGAGCCGTGTCGGCGCGCTTCTGGAACTCCTCGTCGCCGGTGGCCGACGTCGAGTCCGACTGGGTGATCGCGTCGATCAGGCCGCCGGAGACGCTGCCGCCGATGCCGAACAGCACGAGGCCGCCGCCCATGAGGATGGCGAGAGTCACGTACACGACCTTCACGGTCGTGCGCCGGCCGGAGCCTCTCAGGTCGAACAGCATCGTCTACTCAGTCGTCGAGATCGTGGTCGTGCGGGAGGTCGTCGTCATCGTCGTCGGAGTCGGCGTCCTCGGCCTCCTCACGGGCGCGCGCACGGCGTGCCCGACGATCGACAAGCGTGGCTAAGAGGATAGAGCCCTCGAACAAGACGACCAGCGGGAGCATCAGCATCAGCATCGTCACCGGGTCCTGGCCGGGGAGCAGCATGGCCACGATGGCGATGACGAGGATCGCGTAGCGGCGGTTCTTGCGCAGCTGCCGCGGCGTGACGATCCCGACCTGGGTGACGGCGAGGATCCCGATCGGGACCTGGAACAACAGCCCCATCGCCGCCAGGACCAAGATCGAGAACTTGTAGTAGTCCCGGGCCTGGATGAGGATGTCGAAGTTGTCGTCGTTGAAGTTCTGTAGGAAGTCGATGGCGTTCGGCAGCACCAGGTAGTACGCGAACACCACGCCCGCGACGAACAGGAACGGCACCATCGCCATCAGCGGCAGCGCCACCTGGCGCTCCCGTGGCGAGAACGCCGGTAAGACGAACGCGTACGCCTGATAGAGCAGGAACGGCAACGCCAGCAGCAAGGCCGCGTACGACACGACCTTGAAGGTGACCGTGAACGGCTCGCCGACGCCCAGGGTCACAGGACGGCGGGCGGCCTGGCCCGGCGCGTCCGCGGCCGTCGCGGCCGCCTGGCGGCTGAGCTGCGCCCAGCGCGCCTGCAGGGCCTGGTCGATGTCGCTGGACCGCGCCATCTCGCGGCTCAGCACCGCGATCTGCAGGCTCATCTGCTTGAGCGACTGCTGGAACTCGGCGGTGCGCTCGAGCGGGTCCTGGCTGTCCTTGTGGAACGCCGACTTCTCCAGCGGCCGGTCCATGATCTCCAGGATCCGGTCGTTCTGCCAGAAGCAGAAGGCGAACGCCGCGACGAAGATGCCGAGGCAGATGATGATCCGCGTCCGCAGCTCGTCGAGGTGCTCGACGAGGCTGAGGCGATCCTCGTGGTGGATCGGCCGCAGTGCCGTGGCCATGACCTGCTCCGCAGCCGCAGGCGGGCTTTACGTGCGCGTGCGCTCGGAGACGACCTCGCCCTCGACCGGGGCGGTGTCCTCGTCCGGGCGACCCAGCGCCGCGTTGGCCTGCCGGCGGGTCTCGCTGTCGCTCCCGGTGTCGTCGTCATCGTCGTCGTCGTCGTCGTGACGACCGCCCTTCCCGGAGATGGAGTCGCGGAACTCCTTCATGCCGGAGCCGAGCGAGCGCCCAAGACCGGGCAGGCGCTTGGGCCCGAAGATGACGAGGACGATCACCAGGACGATGATCAGCTCTGTGGGACCGATGCTGTTGAACACGGTTCAGATCCTTTGCGGAGCGGCCTGCCAAGGGTAGCGGGCCGGACGTTCGTCCACACAATCAAGTTCGTACGTGGGCGGCCGATCTTAGGATCAAGATGAGCCCGCAGCCCTCCCACAACGGTCAGTACGTCCGCCGCGTCGTGCTCCCGTCCGGTCGCGCGATCGAGGTCGTGTACTTCGAGACGGTGGCCGGCGAGGCCGCCGGCGCCGCGACGCCCGGTGCCGAGCGCCTGCGGGACCTCCACATGTGCCCCGAGTGCGACCGCGACCTGGTGTACCCGGTCGAGTGGGAAGAGACTTCCCCGACGCACTGGGAGGTGCTCCTGCGGTGCCCCAACTGCGAGTGGAGCGAGGTCGACACGTTCGACCAGCCCACGGTCGACCGCTTCGACGAGAAGCTCGACATCGGCACCGAGATCCTCATCCGTGATCTGAAGCGCCTCCAGCAGGCCAACATGGAGGACGAGATCTCGCGGTTCGTGGCGGCGCTCGACGCCGACGCGATCCTTCCCGAGGACTTCGCGGTCTAGCTGTACCGGTCGACGACGCCGTCGGCCACCAGCTCCAGCGCCCCCTGCTGGGCCTCCGGCAGCACCGGGAGATCGGCCTTCGCGGCCGCGACGATCGACAGCGCGGACTTCCGCGCGTCGTCCAGCACGCCGGTGGCGACGATCGCGTCGCACACGGCCTCGGCCTGCTCGGGCGTCCGCACGCCGCGGAGCTCGAGCGAATGCAGCGCCGGATCGCGCTCGCGCGCGAGGATCAGCGGCAGCGTGACCGTCCCGTCCAGCAGGTCGGTCCCGCGGTGCTTGCCGGTCCGCTCGGCCGGGCCCGACACGTCGAGCACGTCGTCCAGGAACTGGAACGCGAGGCCGATCCGGCGCCCGAAGCGGCCCAGCACGTCGACCGGCGCCGTCCCCTCCATCGCGCCCAGCTCGCACGCGCCTTGGAACAGCCGCGCGGTCTTGAGGTCGCAGCGCTGCTCGTAGCGCTCGCGCGAGACGCCGACGTTCCACGCGTCCTCCCGCTGCAGCAGCTCGCCCTCGGCGAGGGCCGACGAGGCGTCCGACAGGACGCGCACCGACTCGGGCCGCCCGTTGCTCGCGAGCTCGGCGAACGCCCGCGAGAACAGCAGGTCACCGGTGGCGGTGGCGATCGCGCGGCCCGCGGCGGCGACGACGGTGGGGCGGCCGCGGCGGAGCTCGGCGGCGTCGAGTACGTCGTCGTGGACCAGCGTGGCCGAGTGGATCAGCTCGACGGCGACCATCGCCCGCAGCACCCGCTCCGGGTGCGCCGGCGCCGGCCCGGCCGCGAGCAGCACCAGCAGCGGGCGCAGCCGCTTGCCGCCGGCCGCGATCGTCGACGACGCGTGCTCGGCCAGCACGTCCCCGTGCGAGCGGGCCAGCTCCTGCAGGCGATCCTCGAGCTCGTCCATGAGCCCGGGCACGTGCGCGCCGCCCGCCGCGATCACGGCCGCGACTGCCTCGGCGCTCGCCACGCTCACCTCACCGTCCCGGAGTGCAGGGCGATGATGCCGCCGGCGGTGAGGATCCAGCGCACGTCGGTCAGCCCGGAGCCGACCATCACGGTGCCGAGGTCACGCGGCCCGGGGAAGCGCTTCACCGAACTGGGCAGGTACGAGTACGCCTGGTCCTCTCCGGTGATGCGACCGAGCAGGGGCACGATGCGATCGAACCAGAGCGAGAAGAAGGTCGACAAGGGCGGCTTGTGCGGCGTGGTGATCTCGAGCACCACCACTCGGCCGCCGGGGCGCACCACGCGCGTCATCTCGGCCAGCCCGCGGTCGAGGTCGGAGAAGTTGCGCGCGCCGAAGCCGACCGTCGCGGCGTCGAACGTGTCGTCGTCGTACGGGAGCCCCATCGCGTTGGCCTGCTCCCAGCGCACCGCCCGGCTCTTCTCCCGCGCCCGGTCGAGCATGCCCTCGGAGAAGTCGGACCCGATGACCTCGGCGCCGCGGCGGGCGAGCGCGATCGCCAGGTCGCCGGTGCCGGTCGCGACGTCGAGCGCCTTCGTGCCCGGCCCGACGCGCGCGAGATCGGCGGCGCGCTCGCGCCAGCGATGGTGCAATCCGGCCGTCATGACCGAGTTCATGACGTCGTAGAACCCCGCGATGCGATCGAACATCGCGCGGACCTGCCCCTCTTCGAGCGTTCCGGAGGCCAGAGCTACTCGCCCTCGCCGTTGAGCTGGGAGAGGAAGTCGACCAGCGCGGTCTTCTTCTCCTCCGGCAGCCCCCGGTAGGAGGGCATCGGCGCGGTCGGGTTCTCCAGCGTTCGCCGGATCGCCGCCGCCGGCAATCGACTGGCGATGTCGGTGAGGTTCGGCCCCGGTCCGTCGTTGCCGTTCTCGCCGATCTTGTGGCAGGCCAGGCAGCCCGACTGGGCTGCCACCAACTTCCCCGCCTCGTACTTGGCGGCGACCTTGTACTCGATCTCGTTCGGCGAGCCGGCGTTGGCGCCGAGGTAGGTCAGGTACGCCATCGCGCCGATCACCGCGATGCCGGTGAACGTCGCGATCGGGCGCCGTTCCGGCCGCCGCTCGGGCGAGCGGTCGATGAACGGCAGCATGATGATCAGGATCATGCAGATCGTCGGGATCCCGATCGTGGCAAGCGGCGTGAGCTCCGGCGGCTTGACCACGCGCAGCAGCTCGAACAGGAAGAAGAAGTACCACTCGGGCCGCGGCACGTAGGTGGTGGTCGTCGGATCCGCCTTCGGGCCGAGCTCGGCGCCGAGGATGATCGACAGCGCGGCGATCGTGAGCACCACGATCGCGGCCATGATGCTGTCCTTCGCGACCGCGTAGGGGTAGAACGGCTTGCCCTTCGACTTCAGGAGCGAGTACTCGCGGAGGTAGGCCTCCTTCTCCGCCTGGTTCATCTCACACCTGATCCTCTGAGAGCTTCTCGTCCGGGTTCGTCCGCAGCCACGGCGGGGCCGTGGTGCCGAGCTTGGTCACGAGATAGATGTGCGCCCCGATCAGGGCGACGATCAAGCCTGGGATCAGCAGCATGTGGATCGCGTAGAACCGCGACAGCGTCGTGGCGCCGAACTCCGCGCCGCCGCGGAGGAAGTCACCGAGATACGGGCCGACGAGCGGGCCGGACGCCGTGATGTTGGCGGCCACGATCGTCGCCCAGTAGGAGCGCTGGTCGAACGGCAGCAGATAGCCGGTCAGCGACATCACGAACGTCAGGACCAGCAGCACGAAGCCGATGATCCAGTTCAGCTCGCGCGGGTACTTATACGCGCCGAAGAAGAACACCCGGCCCATGTGCAGGAAGATGAGGATCACCATCATCGACGAGCCCCACTTGTGCATGCCGCGCACGAACTCGCCGAGGAACACCTCGTTGGTGATGTGGCGCGTGGACTCGTACGCGTCGGTCACCGACGGCGTGTAGTACATGGCCAGGAACACGCCGGTCACCGCCTGCGACAGGAAGGCGAACAACGTCGCCGAGCCCAGCGTGTAGAACCAGTTGGTGCCCTTCGGCACCTTGCGGAACATGACCCAGCGCAGGGCGCCGGAGAGGGAGGTGCGCTCGTCGATCCAGTCGGCCGCGTGGACGCCCGCCTCCTTCGCCTGGTCGAGCGGCTTGGGCGGCTCGGCCTCGCTCGGGCGCTTGGGCCGCGGGAGCAGCTTGGGCGGGAGTGGTGGCAGCGGCAGCTTCGGCATGGCTTAGTCCAGCTTGGGCGTCGAGAAGCGCCCTGGGTAGAGGTACTGGCCGATCCCGTCGAGGGCCTGCGCGGGGTCGCGGTAGCTCGGGAAGCGGTTGAACTCGGAGTTCACCGAGTAGCGCGGCCCGATCTCCACCTGGTCGTTGCTGACCCGCGTGTAGAAGTGGTCGAGCGGCCGGACGGGCGGGCCGCCGGTGACCTTGCCGGTGAAGTCGTAGACGCCGCCGTGGCACGGGCAGATGAAGCGCTCGGACGCGGCCACGAAGCGGACCGGGCAGCCGAGGTGCATGCAGCGCGTGGAGATCGCGACGAAGTCGCCGCCGCCAGGGATGTCCGGATCCTTCTCGCCGTCGATGTCCGGGTTGTAGGCGCGCACGTAGACCGTGGTCTTGCCCACCTCGCCGATGCCCTGGACGGTCGTGATCACCCGCGGGAGGTAGGTGTCGTCGGGGAACTCGTCCGGCGCGCCGACGGCCTCCCAGGTGGCGTCCGGGCGCTCGAACAGCGCCGAGCCGACCGCGAACCCGAGCGCGGGCAGCGTGAACGTCATCACCGCGACGGCGCCGGCGCCCTGGACGGTGAGCCCCATCATCCGGCGGCGGGTGACGGTCTCGCCCTCGAACGCACCCGGAATCAGGCGTTCGCTCGTGTACTTGGGCTTCGGTGTCTTGCGGCGAGGGGCAGGCACTTGACGGCCGAAACAATATCGACCGAGACGCCCCGGGCCGCTGGTCCTCGCCCCTACCCGGCGCCGCGCCACGCGGCCTTGGCGGCCTCGTGGTCCGCGGGCGGACCGTCGCCCACCACGCGGGCTCCAGCCTCCCACACGGCGGCGGCCCGCTCGGGGTCGCCCTCGGCGTGCGCCTGGGCGGAGAGCGAGATCACGTCGGCCAGCTCGCGCACCGCTGCGAGATCGCCCAGCTCGGCGAGGCGCGCCAGCCCGAGCGCGTACAGGCGGTCGCCCGCCAGCAGCGACAGGTCGGGGTCGTCGGGCCGCAGGACGCGGCCGGAGCGCGTAGTGGAGCAGGTAGCCCTCGTGGATCGCCTCGACGAGCAGCGCGTAGTCGTCCTCGTGGCCGGCCGCGCGGGTGCCGGACGCGGCGACGGCGCCGTACGCGCCGTCGTCGGACGGCGCGGCGAGGGTGCCTGCCAGCAGCCCGCCCGAGCCCCGCACCTCGCCGGCCAGTCGGTCGAGCACGCTCATGCGATCTCGGCGAATGCGGCCGCCGCGGCCTCGACGGTGCGGTTCACGTGCTCGGGTGTATGGGCGAGCGACGGGAACCAGGCCTCGAACTGCGACGGCGGCGGGTAGACGCCGCGGGCCAGCAGCGCACGGCACCACGCGCCGTAGGCTTCCGTGTCGCAGGCGACGGCTCCGGCGTAGTCGTCCGGCGGGTCCGCCGCGAAGAAGACGGTGAGCAGCCCGGTGGTGTGGACGACCGACACCGGCCGGTCGCCGGCCGCCTCGACCAGCCCGTCGGCGAGCGCGGCCGTCGTCGCCGACAAGGTCAGGTAGGCCTCCTCGTCGAGCAGCTCGAGCGCCGCGCGGCCTGCGGCCACCGCCAGCGGGTTCCCGCTCAGCGTGCCCGCCTGGTAGACGTCGCCGGCCGGCGCGATCCGCTCCATCAGCGCGGTCGGGCCGCCGTACGCGGCCGCCGGCAGGCCGCCGCCGAGGATCTTGCCCATGACGGTCAGGTCGGGCGTCACGCCGCTGAGCTCCTGGGCGCCGCCCGGGGCGATCCGGAAGCCGGTGATCACCTCGTCGAAGATCAGCAGGGCACCGTGCTCGGTGGCCAGCTCACGCAGCAGCTCGAGGAAGCCGAAGGCCGGCAGGACGAGGCCCATGTTGGCCGCGTACGGCTCGCAGATGACCGCCGCCAGCTCGTGCTCGGCGAAGGCCTTGCGGACGGCGGCCTCGTCGTTCCACGGCGCGACGACGGTGGCCGCCGTGGCGGCCTCAGGCACGCCGGGCGAGGCCGGGATGCCCTGCGTCGCCAGGCCGGAGCCCGCCTCGGCGAGCAGGCCGTCGACGTGCCCGTGGTAGGCGCCCGCGAACTTCAGGATGGTGTCGCGGCCGGTCGCGGCGCGCGCCAGGCGCAGCGCGCTCATCGTCGCCTCGGTGCCCGACGAGGTCATCCGCAGCATGTCGACCGCCGGCATGCGGGCCGCCACGAGCTCCGCCAGCTCGACCTCACCGCTGGTCGGCGCCCCGAACGTCGTGCCGCGCGCGGCCGCCTCGGCCACCGCCTCCAGCACGGCCGGGTGGGCGTGGCCGTGGATCAGCGGGCCCCACGAGCACACGTAGTCGACGTACACGTTGCCGTCGACGTCCGTGATCTCCGCGCCCTCGGCGCGCTCGATGAAGATGGGTTCGCGGCCGATCGACCGCATCGCGCGCACCGGCGAGTTCACGCCGCCGGGCAGCACGTGCAGCGCCCGCCGGTAGAGCTCCGCCGAGCGGACGTCGGAGAGCGAGGTGGTCAGACCCGCTCCTCCTCCCACCGGCGGAACGCGTCGGTGAAATAGAGCATCCGGACCTTCTTGAACTCGGTCGACGAGTACAGCGTCGCTCGCTCGCTGATGCCGGTCGCCTCGGCGATCGAGGAGAGGACCGCGTCGCACTCCTCCTTCGAGCGCCCGTGGGCCATCGTGAACACCGAGTACGGCCAGTCGGGGTACGTCGGCCGCTGGTAGCAGTGCGAGATGCCGCGGAACGCGGCCATGCGCTTGCCGGTCTCCAGGATCTCCTCGTCGGGCACCTTCCAGACGCCCATGCCGTTCGCCGAGAAGCCCGCCCGGCGGTGGTAGAGGATCGCCGCCACGCGCCGCAGCCCGCCGCGCTCGCGCAGCGACTCGAGGCGTCGCAGCACGTCCTCCTGACCGACGCCCAGCCGCTCGGCGGCCGGCGCGTACGGCTCGGGCACGACCGGCATCGGGCCCTGGGTCGCGACGATCGTCGCGACGTCCTCCTCGGTCACCTCGATCGGATCGAGCTCGAGCGGCTCGACCGCCTGCCCGGCCGTGGCCAGCGCGTCGGTCCCGCCCTCCATCTCGAGGTCCATGCGGATCTTGAAGAGCTTCAACGTGGGCAGCTGGCGGATCGACTCGGCTCCGGTCTCGGCGGCGAGCGCGTCGAGCGTGCCGCCAAGCCCCAGCATGGAGCTTGGCTCGACCGCGATGGTGAACCAGAGGTTGAAATCGTGGTTGCGCAGATAGTTGTGCGTGACCCCGGGGTGCGAGTTGATGATCTTCGCTGCCCGGTGCGGATGCTCGGAGTCGACCTTCGCGGCCACGAGCATCGACTCGTAGCCCAGCGCCCGCGTGTCGAAGATCGGCGTGATCTCGCGGATGATGCGCTTGTCGAGCAGCCGCTGGACGCGCGCCATCACCTCGTCCTCGGTGAGGCCGGCGAGGCCCGCGACGTGCGCGAACGGCTTCGTCGTCAGGGCGAAGCTGCCCTGCATCAGGTTCAGGAGCCTCTTGTCGGCCTCGTCGAGCGGGATCGCGGCGCCGTCGCGCCGCGAGCGGACCTTCATGCCAGCCATCGGGCGACGTCCTTGGCGTGGTAGGTGATCACGATGTCGGCGCCGGCGCGGCGGATGCCGGTGAGCGCCTCGAGCACTGCGGCGCGCTCGTCGAGCAGGCCCTGGCCGGCGGCGGCCTTGACCATCGCGTACTCGCCGCTGACGTTGTAGGCGGCGACCGGGAGGTCGGTGCTCTCGCGCACGCGCCGGATGACGTCCAGGTACGGGAGCGCGGGCTTGACCATCACGACGTCGGCGCCCTCCTCCGCGTCGAGCGCCACCTCGCGCAGTGCCTCGCGCGCGTTGGCGGGGTCCATCTGGTAGCCGCGCCGGTCGCCCTCCTGCGGGGCCGAGTCGGCGGCCTCGCGGAACGGGCCGTAGAACGCGGACGCGAACTTGGCGCTGTAGGCGATGATCGGCGTCTCCGCCAGGCCGTGGTCGTCGAGCGCGGCGCGCAGCGCGCCGACCCGTCCGTCCATCATGTCGCTCGGCGCGACCGCGTCCGCGCCCGCCTCGGCCTGCGAGACCGCGGTGCGGGCCAGCAGCTCCAGCGTCGCGTCGTTGTCGACCACGCCGTCCGGACGCAGCACGCCGCAGTGACCGTGGCTCGTGTACTCGCACAGGCACAGGTCGGCGATCACGAGCAGCTCCGGGTAGGCGGCCTTGATCGCGCGCGTCGCGAGCTGGATGACCCCCTCGTCGTCCCACGCGCCCGAGCCCTGCTCGTCCTTGTGCGACGGCAGGCCGAACAGCAGCACGCCCGGGATGCCGAGCGCGGCGGCCTCGCCGGCCTCCTCGACGGCGCCGTCGATCGACAGGTGGTCGATCCCCGGCATCGTCGGGATCGGCGTGCGGCGCTCGCCCCCGGCGACGACGAACATCGGGTAGATCAGGTGGTCCACCGACAGCTCGGTCTCGCGCACGAGGCCGCGCAGCAGACCGGTGCGCCGCAGGCGCCGCAGACGGGTGGCGGGGAAGCTCATCGACCCCCGACTATAGGTCAGCCAAACCGTCGGAGCGCGACGCTGGCCAGCACGGAGAAGGCCAGCGGTCAGCCCCAGCAGGTGCAGGATCGGCACCAGGATCTCGCCCCCGTTGATCGCGCCGTCGAGCGCGCGCAGCGCCGGCTTGAACGGGAACAGGCCGGAGATGAAGTTCACCGTGTCGTAGAGCGCCGGGCTCACGCTGCCCGACGGCACGAGCGCCAGGAACACGATCGGCAGCGCCAGCAGGAAGGCGAGCAGCGAGGCGGCGCGGACCTCGCGGGCGAGGCCGCCGATCGCCACCCCCATGGCCGCGAAGCCGAGCGCACCGCCGGCCAGCGCGGCCAGCCAGGCGGGGATCCGGCTCCAGTCCAGGCCGACGAACGCGGCCAGCCCGAACAGCATCAGCAGCGTGACCGCGAGCGCGCACAGCGCGCTCAGCACGATCTTCTCGGCGAGCAGCGACGTGCGCGACACCAGCCCGCGGACGAGCCGGCCGAACGCCTGCTCCTCGCGCTCGAGCGCCAGCAGGCCGGCCGCCAGCAGCAGCGTGACGAACATCAGCGAGACCGCGACGGCGACCGCGACCGCGAACGAGTCCAGCGACGTCCGATCGCCCTTCACGATCGTCTGCTTCACGCGCACGGGCGAGCCGATCGAGGCGAGGATCGGCTGGGAGACGTCGAGGTTCTCGGCGGCCAGGCGGGCGAACCGCGAGACCTGCTGCAGCGCGGCCTTCTGGCCGGCGTTGTCAAGCCCGGCGGCGACGCCGTCGAGCACCGCCCGCGCCTTCTCGAGGCCGAGGATGTCGATCGAGCCCACCAGCGGCAGCGAGACCTCGCCGCCGCGCACGATCACGTCGATGTAGCGGGCCGACTCCTTCAGCACGGCGTCCGACAGCGCGTTGTTGGCATCCGCCAGCCGCGACTCGATCGTCGACTCGACGAAGCGGCGCTTCACCGGGTCCTCGGCGTTGTAATAGACCTCGACGGTGGGCGGGTCGCCGCCCGCCAGGCCGAGCGTCGCCCGCAGCCGCTTCGTCGCGTCCGCCGGGATCACGAGCGCGCCGAGCGCCTCGCCGCTGCGGACCTTCTCGATCGCCTCCTCGCGCGTCTTGACCCGGATCGGGTCGATCGAGCCGAACAGCCGGCCGGCGTAGTCCGTGACGTCGAGCGTGCGGCCGCCGACCCGGAACTGGTTGTCGTCGTTGGACACGAGGTTGGCGAACGCCACCTTCGGCTTGTCGGGCCCGCCGGACAGCGCCAGCCCGAACAGGACGGCGATGACGACCGGATAGATGACGAGCAGCGCCACCAGCAGCGGCGAGCGCCGCAGGATCTGCAGGTCCTTCAGGAGCAGCCAGCGCACGGCTAGTGGCCTCGGTCGCGGAGGAAGGCGACGAACGCGGTCTCGAAGTCCGGCGCGGCCGCAGTGCCGCCGGTGGCGGTCTCGAGCTCGGCCGGCGTGCCCGTGAACAGCAGCTCACCGTCGGCCAGGACCAGCAGGCGGTCGGCGTATCGCTCGGCCTCGCCCACGTCGTGCGTCGAGAACACCACGGTCGTGCCGAGCTCGGCCAGGAACACCCACAGGCGCTCGCGCTGGCGCGGATCGAGCGACGCGGACGGCTCGTCGAGCAGCAGCACCTCGGGCTCGCCGAGCATGCCGATCGCGATATTCACGCGCTGGCGGTTGCCGCCGCTCAGCCGGCCCACCTCGTCGCCGGCGCGGTCGCCGAGCGCGGTCTGCTCGAGCATGCGTCCCACGGTGGCGTCAACGTCACGGACCTTCTCTAGCCGGGCGAAGAGGCGCAGGTTCTCGGCCACCGAGAGCTTCGAGTACAGCGCAGGCTGCTGCGGCACCCAGCCGGCCTGCCGTGGCTCGAGCGACACCGCGCCCGAGGTCGGACGCAGCGCTCCCGCCAGGATCTGCAGCAGCGTCGTCTTGCCTGCGCCGTTCGGGCCGATGATCGCGATCTTCTCGCCGTCGGCCACCTCGAACGACACCGAGCGGAGCGCGTCTCGGGTCCCATAGCGCTTCGAGATCGAGTCGGCGCGCATGCGCCGGTGAGGCTACCCGGGAGCCGTCGAGGCGGCGGCAGCCTCGGCGTCGGGCCCGCCGAGCTCGGTGCCGCAGGACGGGCACTCGGTGGCGCTCGCCGGCGCGTCCGCGCCGCACTCCGGGCATGCGCGGCCGGGCCCCGGCGGCGCGTCCGGCACCGGCTCGGCCGCGTTCGGCAGGTCCCAGCGCTCGAACACCAGGTTCTGCTTCGCGTAGTCCCACGTCTCGCGCAGGCAGGCGGCGATCGGCAGCGCGATGAACGCACCGATGAAGCCGTACAGCTGACCGCCCAGCAGCAGCGCGAAGATCACCAGCAGCGGGTTGATGCGCAGCGCCTGGGCGAACACGTTCGGCGCCACGATGTGGCCCTCGATCTGCTGCAGCGCCGTGAACGCGATCGTCAGCCACAGAGCGTCGAGCGGCTCGCCGCTGAACAGCGCGATCAGGACCGGCGGCATCGCGCCGATCGCCGGCCCCACGTACGGGATCAGCTCGGCGAACCCGTACCAGGCGCCGAAGAACAACGCGTACGTCTTCCCGTCCGGGAAGATGCCGAGCGACCCGAGGACCCAGAGCAGGACCCCGGCGCTCGTGCCCATGATCAGCGAGAACAGGAGCTGGCCGCGCACGTAGCCGATCACCGCGCGCTGGATGCGGGCCGGGTAGTCGTCGTCCGACCCGGCACGCCGCGGCACGATCCGCCGTAACCCGTCGCCTATCCGCTCGCCGTACAACAGCATGTAGACGCTGATCACGATGATCAGGATCAGTGCCAGCGACGCCTCGACGAGCGTGCGCAGCGCGTCCTGGGTGAACGTCAGCAGGTCGCCGGACCCCTGCGAGACGTTGCGGCCGAGCGTTCCGAGCGCGGTCTGGCCCTCCTCGGCGATCTGGACGTCGATCCCGTTGTCGTCGAGCCACTGCTGCACATCGGCCAGCGAGGTGTTCGCGTCGTCGACGATCTCCGGCACGTTGTCGCGGAACGCCGACACCTGGTCGGAGACCGGGTTGGCGAGCAGCAGGCCGACCACGCCGAGCGCGCACACGACGCAGGCCATCACGATCAGCACCGCGAACCCGCGGGCCATGTGCGCCCGCCGCAGCACGGTGACGAACGGGTTCAGCAGCAGCGCGACCAGCGCGCCGATGATGAACAGCAGGATCACCGGGCCCGCCGCGTCGAGCACCGCCCACAGCCCGACGACCGCCAGCGGCAGCATCACCAGCTGCACCCACCTGGGGACCACGACACGGGTGTCGCTCGCCATGCCCAAAGTATGGTCACCGACGGTGACCGCCATCTTGTTCATCGGCGACGTCGTCGCGCGGGCGGGGCGACGGGTGGTCCGCGATCTCGTGCCCGGGCTACGCGAGGAGCTCGGTATCGACTTCGTCGTGGCCAACGGCGAGAACGCCGCCGGCGGCATCGGCATCACGCCCAAGGAGGCCGACGAGCTGTTCGGCGCCGGGGTCGACGTGATCACGCTCGGCAACCACACCTACCGCCACCGCGAGGTCTGGCCGTACCTCGACCAGCAGCGCAACATCGTGCGGCCCGCCAACTTCCTGCGCACCCAGCCGGGCCGGGGCACCTGCATCGTCGAGCGCGACGACGTCTCGCTCGGCGTCGTCAACCTCAGCGGCAACCTCTACATGCAGGCCGGCAGCCCGGCGCTGGTGACGGTGGACGACGCGCTCAAGGAGGTCAGCGGCGCCGACCTGGTGCTCGTCGACATGCACGCGGAGGCAACCAGCGAGAAGGTCGCGATGGGCTGGTACCTCGACGGCAAGGTCACCGCCGTGGTCGGCACGCACACGCACGTCCCGACCGCCGACGCCCGCGTCCTCCCCGGCGGCACCGCCTACATCACCGACGTGGGGATGACGGGCGCGCGCGGGGGCGTCATCGGCGTGCGCCGCGAGCAGTCGATCTCAGTGATGCGCACGCACATGCCGCAGCGCTACGACGCGGCGGACGAGGACCCGTGGCTGAACGCCGTCGTGATCCGCGCGAACGGCCGTACGGCCGACGCGATCGAGCAGGTGCTCAGACCTGGAAGTGGTCCGTGATCATCGGGACGATGTCGCGCAGCGACCACTGCTCGCGCGCGTCCGCCGAGTCCGGACCGGTGCCGCACCAGATCAGCGAGCCGAGCGAGTCGTTGGCGTGCAGCGAGCCGTGCGAGCCGCCGCCGACGTGGTGGGCGCCGCCCCAGTCCAGGAACTCGTAGCCGGGCTTGGCGGAGGCGAGCACCTCGCCGGCGGTGCGGGTGCGCAGGGCGGACCACGCGCGCGCGAGCGCGTCCGGGTAGGTGGCCGACGACAGCCGGCCGTCGCGCACCTGCAGCGCCAGCAGATCAAGGTCGCCCTCCGCGTGCCAGCGGCCGCCGCGCGCGTCCTCGAGGTCGCCGCCCGGCGCGAAGCGGACCTCCCGGCGCCGGCTGCCACGGATCGAGGCCTCGCCGTCGGGATGGTCGGTCATCGTCAGCACGAGGTCGACGCCCTCGAGGTCGAGCAGCGTGTCGGCGATCTTGGGCACCAGCTTGCGGCGATCATCGCGATCGAGCACGTACACCTGCGCGGCCCGCGAGTTCGGGCAGACGGCCACCTGCGAGCCCTCGGCGCCCGCCCGCGAGGCCGGCAGCACGCCCAGCTCGTCGAACGCCCCGAACAGGTCGATCTCCGCCTCCACGCGCGACTGCGAGTGGTCCGAGCAGACGATCACCGCGTGGTCCTCGAGGAACGCCTCCGGCCCGCCGGCCGGCTCCATCATCCGCTCGAGCTGCCGGTCGGCGGCCGCCAGCGAGTCGACCTGCGCGAACGGCCCGTTCTTGTGCGAGTGCGTGTCGTTGTCGGGCAGCGAGAACAGCAGGAAGTCGAACAGGTCGTTCTCGACCAGGTACTCGCCGACGCAGCCCGAGTGCTGGTCGCGGATGCCCGGCAGCCCGAGCTGCGAGCGGCAGGGCGTGCGCCGCGAGGCGAAGATGTCCGCGTAGAACAGCTCCTTCGGGCCCCACACCGCGTGCCGGAAGATCGTGCCGGCGATCCGGGTGAGCGCCGTGTCGGCCGACACCTCGTGGCGATGGCGACCGCGGTACATCAGGTAGGTGGTGCCGGCTGTGCGCACGTCCGCGTCGTCGAGCCGCTCGAACACCGTGAGCACGTCCTTCGACAGGTGCTCCAGGTTCATGTTGTAGATCGTGTCGGTGAGCGACTGCTTGAGCCCGAACGCCTGCGATGCCCGGAAGCTCGTGCCGTACTCGATGTAGCGGCCCTCGCCCCGGTGGTACCAGTTCATCGCCGGGATCTCATGCTGGTCGGGCGGCGTGCCGGTGGCGATCGACGCCGCGCACACCGGGGTGACCGACGGGAACGCCGCCACGCAGTCGTCGACGTGGTGGCCGCGCTCGATCAGCAGCTGGAGCGTCGGCGCCCGCCCGGCCGCGATCGCGCGCTCGAGCATCGCGGGCTTCATCGCGTCGATGACGGCAAGGACAAGCTTCTTGGCCACTAGCGAAGGATCCGGAGGCCCGCGTACTTCTCGCCCTCGCGCCGGCGCCCCGCGGCGAGCAGCCACCCCAGGCCGCCGAGCAGCAGGATCGCCAGCGGCGGGAAGAGGACCGAGAGTCCGGCGCCGAGCAGGCCCGCGCCCTCGCCGTAGAGCGGCAGGACGGCCTGCGCCTCGTTGTCGAGCCGCCGCCGGACGCGTTCGAACAGCGACTTGGCGGCGAAGAACCCGAGCGCCGCGGCCAGCGCGCCGCCGACGATGCCCGGCACGATCGTGTACCCGTGGTCGGCGAGCGATCCGGCACCCTGGAGCGCGCCGAGCACGACCGCGACCGCGAGCAGGATCCAGGCGAAGTCGAGCGCCCGGAGCCGGCGCTCGCGCACGTAGTCGAGCGCCACCAGCGCGAGGATCACGAGCAGGAACCAGGGCGCCTCGAGGAACGCGAAATCGGTGCCCTCGAAGTCGAGTCCGAGGTCGCCCCGCGCGAGCGCGCCGACCAGCAGCACGGGCAGGAACGGGCGGATCCCGACGGCGGCGGCGATCCCCAGCCCTTGCAGCAGATCGAGAACGAAGTCCACGGCGCGTGCGACGATAGCGGGGGATGGGGCAAGACGACACACCCAAGCGCTCGGGCGCGCGGGACCTCGAACGCTATGCGGGATTGTTCGCGCGGCGGACGCAGGCGATGAAGTCGTCCGCGATGCGCGACCTCATGGCGGTGACCGCCCGGCCGGAGATCATCTCGCTGGCCGGCGGGCTGCCGGACACGTCCACGTTCCCGGCCGAGGACTTCGCCGCGCTGATGGCCCGGGTGGCGGTCGATGCCTCCGCCAAGGCGCTCCAGTACGGCCCCACCGAGGGGCTCGACGACGTCAAGCGCTGCATCGCCCAGGTGATGGCGGCCGAGGACATGGACGTCGAGCCCGAGGACCTGCTGGTGACCACCGGCGGCCAGCAGGTGATCGACCTCGTGTGCAAGACGCTGATCGACCCCGGCGACGTCGTGGTGGCCGAGGCGCCGACCTATCCGGGCGCCGTCCCGGTGTTCGTCTCCTACCAGGCCGACGTCGTGCAGATCGAGATGGACGAGCACGGCATGCGCACCGACGTGCTGCGGGCCGAGCTCGAGCGGCTCGACCGCGAGGGCCGCGTGCCGAAGTTCATCTACACGGTCCCGTCGTTCCAGAACCCGGCCGGCGTGACCCTGGCGCTCGAGCGGCGCCGCGAGCTCGTGCAGATCGCGCACGAGCGCGAGCTGCTCGTGCTCGAGGACAACCCGTACGGCCTGCTGCGCTACGAGGGCCAGCCGCTGCCGACGCTCTACCACCTCGACGGCGGCGAGTTCGTGATCTACCTCGGCACGTTCTCGAAGATCCTCTCGCCGGGCCTGCGCCTGGGCTGGGCGGCCGCACCGCGGCCGGTGCTGGACAAGCTCAACCTCGGCAAGGGCGGCGCCGACCTGTGCTCGTCGACGCTGTCGCAGCAGTTCGTCGTCACCTACTTCGCCGAGCGCGACTGGCGGACCTACCTGCGGTCGCTGGTCGAGCTCTACCGCCGCCGCCGTGACGTCATGCTCGACGCGCTGGCCGAGCACTTCCCGCCCGAGGCGTCGTGGACCCGACCCGGCGGCGGCCTGTTCATCTGGGCGCGGCTGCCCGAGTTCATCGACACCACCGACCTGCTCGCGCGCGCGTTGCGCGACAACGTGGCGTTCGTCCCCGGGCGCGCGGCCTACCTCGACGGCCGCGGCGGCAGCGAGATGCGGCTGAACTTCTCCGGCGTGAGCGACGACGACATCCGCGAGGGAATCCGGCGCATCGGCAAGGTCGTGCGCGAGCAGGTCGGCCTGTACTCGACGCTCACCGGCGTCAAGCCGGAGACGCCCGCCGCGCAGAACGTGGTCGAGCTGCGGAGGAAGGCGGGATGAGGGTCGCCGTGCTCAAGGGCGGCCGGTCGCTGGAGCGCAACGTGTCGCTGCGCTCGGGCGCGCGCGTGGAGGACGCCCTGCAGCGGCTCGGCCACGAAGTCGTGCCGATCGACGTCGGTGCCGACCTGGTCGACCGCCTGGGCGACGTGCGCCCCGACGTCGCGTTCGTCGCGTTGCACGGCCGCGGCGGCGAGGACGGGACGGTGCAGGAGCTGCTCGAGCTGGTCGGCGTGCCGTTCACCGCGTCGGGCGCATCGGCCTGCAGCCGCTGCATGGACAAGGTGGTGGCCAAGCACGAGCTGCGCGGCGCCGGCCTGCCGACGCCCGACTTCTACGCGTTCAGCCAGGCCGCGTTCGAGGAGCTCGGGGCCGGCCGCGCGCTGCCCGCGCTGGAGGAGCGGCTCGACTTCCCGATCGTCGTCAAGCCCGCCGCGCAGGGCTCGGCGCTGGGCATCAAGTTCGCCCGCACCGCCGCGGATGTGCCGGGCGCCATCGTCGCCGCGTTCTCGTACGACACCAAGGTGCTGCTCGAGCGCTACGTCGAGGGCCGCGACCTCGCCGTCTCGGTGCTCGACGGCCCGGACGGCCCGGAGGCGCTGCCGATCGTCGAGGCGATCCCGCACGAGGAGGACTTCTACGACTTCGAGGCGCGCTACGAGATCGGCCGCACCGCGTTCGTGTGCCCCGCGCTGCTGGAGCCCGAGACGACCGCGCGGGCGCAGGAGCTCGCCCTGGCCGCGTACACGACGCTCGGCTGCTCGGGCTTCGCGCGCGTCGACCTCATGCTCGAGCAGGGCACCGGCGACCTCTACCTGCTCGAGGCCAACGCGATCCCCGGGCTCACGGACACGTCGCTGCTGCCGCTCGCCGCCGAGGCCGCCGGCATCTCGTTCGAGGGACTGATCGCCCGGATCGTCGAGCTGGCGGTCGAGACCACGCCGGCCTGACGCTCGGGAACGCCTACTGGTCGCCCTTGAAGTCCTCGGGCGTCACCTGGTCGAGGAACTCCTTGAACTTGTCCACGACCTCCTCGGTGTCCTCGACCTCATGCTCGAACTCGATCGCCGACTCGGCGATCACGTCCTCGGCGGCGAAGATCGGCGCGCCGGACCGGACGGCGAGGGCGAGGGCATCGGATGGCCGCGAGTCGATCTCCACCTCGCGGCCGTTGACCGCCAGCGTGATCGACGCGTAGAAGGTGTTCTCCCGCAGCTCGGTGACCGAGACCCGCGTGCACGCCACCTCGAGCTCCCCGAGCATGTCGAACAGCAGGTCGTGCGTCATCGGACGCGGCGTCGAGGCGCCCTGGAGCTTCATCAGGATCGCGGCCGCCTCGGGGTGCCCGATCCAGATCGGCAGGAACTTGTTCGTGTCGACAGCCTTCAGCAGCACGATCGGCTGCTTGCCGACCATGTCGAAGCTGACGCCGTAGATGACCATCTCCTGCAACCGGGGCGCTCCTTCATAGGGGCCGTGACGGCCAAGTCTAGCGGCCGATCCCGCGCCCCGGAGAGGCCTCTCGCGCGCAGGGAAAACGCAGCGCGAAGGCCCTGCGTCGGCGGACCCTTCGCGCGGTCAGCCGGCCGGCGGCTGGTCGATGCGCACCAGATTGCCGGACGGGTCACGCACGGCGAAGTCCCGGGTGCCCCACGGCTGGTCCGTCGGCTCCTGGACGATCTCGGCCCCCGCGCCGCTCACCTGCGCGAAGGCGGCGTCGAGGTCGTCGGTCTGGAAGTGGACACCGTTCAGGGCGCCCTTGGCGACGAGGGCGGCGACCGCGTCGCCGTCGGCAGGGCTGCCGTTCAGGTAGTTCGTGAGGACGATCGCGACGCCCGGCTGCGAGGCGGCGCCGACGGTGATCCAGCGGAAGTTCTCACGGCCGACGTCGTTGCGCAGGTCGAGGCCGAGTGTGTCGCGATAGAAGGTCAGCGCGTCGTCGGGGTCATGGACGATGACGAAGCATGTGGAAAGGGTGAGCTCCATGCCGGCAAGGCTAGGGCGCCGGTGCCAGGCGCGCTTCTCCGATCCTGCTCGGCGCGGGTGAGGTCCTTGGCGACGCAACCCGGCACGCTCGCGAGCGCACTGTGGTCACGCGCCCGGTAGGCCGTCGGGGTCTCGCCCACGAGCTTGGTGAAGCGTGCGCTGAACGACCCCAGCGATGAACACCCGACCTCCAGGCAGACCTCGGTGACCGAGAGGTCGCCGCGCCGCAGCAGCAGCTTCGCCCGCTCGATGCGTCGGGTCATCAGGTAGCCGTAGGGCGTCTCGCCGTACGCCGCGCGGAACTGCCGCGAGAAGTGTGCGGTCGACATCAGCGCGGCGCGAGCGAGAGCGGCGATGTCGAGCGGGCGCGCGTACTCGCGGTCCATCAGATCGCGGGCGCGGCGCAGATGGGCGAGGTTGGCGAGGTCCTCCGACGTCACGAGAGTGAGTGGGCGATCCAGGACTCGAACCTGGGACCTCTTCCTTATCAGAGAAGCGCTCTAACCGACTGAGCTAATCGCCCGTGCGGCGGCCAATCATAGCGGCCGTCAGGCTCCGTATCAGGCGGCTTCGAGCGCGCCGAGGCGCACCGCGAGCGCCTCTGCGGCGCCCGGATCGGCGAAGTCCAGCACCACCCGATAGCCGTCGCCGCGCGGGGTCACCGTGACGTCGCTGCCGAGGGTCCGCGACAGCGCGTCGCCGAGCCGGCGGGCGGCCTCGGCCTGGTCCGGATGCGGCTCCGCCGTGGTGCGCGCGGCGCGCGCACCGGAGCCGCCGCGGCGGCCGGCGTCGCGGGCGCGGGCCTCGGTCTGCCGCACGCTCCAGCCCTCCTGGACGGCGGCGCGGGCCAGCCGGCGGCGCTCGTCGTGGTCAGACGCGGTGAGCAGCGCGCGACCGTGCCCTTCGGTGAGGTGGCCGGCGCTCAGCAGGTCGAGCACGTCGTCGGGCAGGTCGAGCAGCCGCAGGAGGTTCGAGACCGCGACGCGCGAGCGGCCGACGCGGCGGCCGACGTCCTCGCGCGTGAGACCCAGCTCCTCGACGAGCAGCGCGCACGCGCGCGCCTCCTCGACCGGGTTGAGGTCCTCGCGGGCCATGTTCTCGATCAGCGCGAGCTCGAGCGACTCGGCGTCGTCCTGCGGGCGCACGAGCGCGGGCACGGTCTCCAAGCCGGCCACAGCGGCCGCGCGCCAGCGGCGCTCGCCGGCGATCAGCTCGTAGGTCCCGCCGGGCACCGGGCGGACCAGCACCGGCTGGAGCACACCGCGCTCGCGCAGCGACTCGGCCAGGGCGACCAGCGCGCCCTCGTCGAAGTCCCGCCGCGGCTGGCGCGGATTCGGCTTGATCAGCTCGAGCGGAACGTGCCGCAGATCGACGTCGTGGTCGCCGCCGCCGAGCTGCGGGGACGCGAGCAGTGCGGCCAGGCCCCGGCCCATGCCTCGCTCAGCCACGGGCTGCCACCTCCTTGGCCAGCGCGAAGTAGGCCTCCGAGCCGGCGCAGTGCGGGTCGTGATGGATGACGGGCCGCCCGAAGCTGGGCGCCTCGCCGAGCCGGATGTTGCGCGGGATCACCGTGTCGAACACCAGCTCCGGGAAGTGCTCGCGGACCTCGCGCTCGACGTCCTGGCCGAGCTTGGTGCGCCCGTCGTGCATCGTCAGCAGCATCCCGGCGACGGTCAGCCGCGGGTTGAGCTCGCGCTGGATCAGCGACAGCGTGTCGAGCAGCCCGGCGAGCCCCTCGAGCGCGAAGTACTCGGTCTGGACCGGGACGATCACCCGATCGGCCGCCACGAGCGCGTTGACGGTCAGCGGGCCGAGCGACGGCGGGCAGTCCAGCAGCGTGTACGCGTACCGCTCGCGGATCCCGGTCAGGGCGTTCCGCAGCCGCGCTTCCGAGCCCGGCAGCCGCGGGAGCTCCATGGTGGCGCCGGCCAGGTCCGGCGTCGAGGCGAGCAGCGACAAGCGCTCGATCCCGGTCGGGCGCACCGCGTCGGTCGCCGCGATCTCGCCGCCCAGCACGTCGTAGAGCCCGGGGCTGCCGCCGTTGCGCGACGCGCCGAGGCCGGTGGTGGCGTTGCCCTGCGGGTCGACGTCGACGAGCAGCGTCTCGTAGCCGGCCTCGGCGATGCAGGCCGCGACGTTGACCGCGGTGGTGGTCTTCCCGACCCCGCCCTTCTGGTTCGCGATGGCGTAGACGATCCCCATTGGCAGCTCTGACGCTAGCGGGGCATCCGGCGGACGCGCGGCGGTTTCCGGTGGGTGCGGAGTTATGTCCCCAAGGGCCGCTTGACCGCGATCCCGGGGCGGCGCGGGAACCGATCCGGCGTCGGCGCGACCTTCCGGAACACGTGCAGCGTGCGCCGTTCGGCCTCCGGATACGGCTCTACAGCGCGCACCTCGACCGGCTCGAGGCCGACGATCGCCGCCGCCGCGGCGCCGGCGCGCGCCTCCTCCTCCGGCACGGCGCCCTTCCAGGCCACCAGCACGCCGGTTTCCATAAGCAGCGGCGCCGCGTACTCGCACAGAACGGGCAGCGCCGCCAGCGCCCGCGCGCAGATCACGTCGTGTGCGCCGATCCCAGCCGGCCAGTCCTCCGCGCGCGCGTGCACCACGTCGACGTTCGTCAGCCCGCCGGCCTCGGCGGCGCGCTCGAGGTAGCGGGTGTGCCGCACCGCGCTCTCCACCAGCGCCACGTGCGCCTGCGGCAGCGCGGCGGCCAGCGCCAGGCCGGGCCAGCCGGCGCCCGCGCCGAGGTCGGCGATCCGCCGGGCCGCCCGCACGGCGTCCAGCTCGAGCGCCACCAGCGAGTCGGCGACGTGCCGGTCCACCGCCTCGGCGGGGTCGCGCACGGTCGTCGACGCCGTCGGATCGGTCGCCTGCAGCTCGAGGATCGGCCGCAGCGCGCCCAGCGCGACGCCGTAGCGGGCGCCGAGCTCGTCCAGGCGTTTCACGTGATCGCCGCGCGCGCCTGGTGGCGGGCGATCGCGTCCGCGTAGCGGTCGGCCATCGCGCGCAGACGCGCGTACGCGTGCCCGTCGAGCTCGGGCGTGATGTGGCGCTCGAGCAGCGGCAGCAGATCGACGGCGAGGGCCTCGCCGCGCGCCATCCACTGGAAGTAGTGGCGGCCGCCGTGGTCATACGGCCCGTACAGCCGCGAGCGCGGCAGCCGCTCGACGAGCCAGCGCAGCAGCGTCTCGTGGCGCACGTGCATGCGCACGGTGACCTGGGCCTGCCGGCCGTCGCCTCCGAAGTGGCCCTCCCCGATCAGCAGCCCGACGATGATGCCCTCGTCCCGCGCGTCCATGCCGCGCAGTGTGTCAGCCGCACCGGCGTGTTTCACCGGGGGAACAAACGTGAAACGTCAGCGGATCGGGGCGACGACGAGGTGCCGGTCGGGCTCCGTGCCCTCCGAGTACGTCTCCACGTCGTCGCGATCCTTCAGGTGCTCGTGCACGACCTTGCGCTCGGTCGCGCTCATGGCGTCCAGCGCCACGGGGCGGCCGGAGCTGGCGGCACGGGCGGCGGCCTGGTCGGCCTGCCGGTGCAGCATCTGCTCGCGCCGCTCGCGGTAGCCGGCGGCGTCGACGGTCACCCGCACCGCCTCGTCGCGGCCCGCGTCGCGGTTGGCGACCTTGAAGGCGAGGTGCTGCACGGCGTCGATCGTCTGGCCATGACGGCCGATGAACAGGCCGAGGTCGTCGCCCTCGAGCGTCCCGCGGATGCCGTCGTCGCTCTCCTCCATCACGACGTCGGCGTCGAGGCCGAGCGCGTCGGAGACCTTCTCGAGCAGCTCGCGGACGCGGTCTGCGGACTCGTCGCTCACCGACGCCTCCCGGACCGCTTCTTCTTGCGCCGCGGCGGCGCCGGCGGCGGGCCGCTCGGCTTGCCCTTGGGCGGGCTGCTGCCGCCGCTGCCGGCCAGCGCAGGCTCTTTCGATCTCGCCTTAGGTTCGGCCGCGGGAGAGCTCCCGCCGCGTAAGAGCTCGCCTAACCCCATGCCGCTGTCCGCTCCCGGTGGCCGGATCGGGCCGAGGCGCTTGCGGATGATCGCCTGCTGCACGATCGTCCACAGGTTGGTGGTGATCCAGTAGACCAGCAGGCCGGCCGGGAAGTTGATGATGAAGATGACGAAGAAGAACGGCAGCGCCAGGAAGATCATGCGCTGGGTGCGGTCCGTCGTGGTCGACATCAGCAGCGTCGAGAGCAGCTGCGAGCCGACGTAGAGCACGATCAGCGTGACCAGCACCGCGCCGGTGGCCCGGTCCGTCAGGTCCGGGATGAAGAGGAAGCCGGCGTCGCCGCCCTCGCCGCACGGCTGTGGATTCGCGGTGCCCGGCGGGTTGATCTCCGGGCAGATGTCGATGCGCAGGTCCTTGCGCAGCATGTAGAAGAGCGACAGGAAGACCGGGAGCTGCGCCAGGAGCGGGAGACAAGACGCAAACGGGTTGATCTTGTTCTCCCGGTAGAACTTCATCATCTCCTGGTTGAGGCGCTCCTTGTCGTGCTTGTACTTGTCCTGGAGCTTCTTCATCTCCGGCGCGTGAGACGCCAGCGACTGCATCGACTTGAACTGCTTGAAGGTCAGCGGCAGCAGGCACGCACGCACGAGCACCGTCATCGCGATGATCGACAGCCCCCACCCCAGGTGGACGGTGTCGTGGAAGAAGAGCAGGATCTGCTCAAAGAAATTGATGAGCGGCTGGAGTGGGTTGGCTGCGAAGACGATCACGTGAGATCTCAGTTTGCCGGGTGCCGCCGGAACAGGGTCTGGGCGGAGACCGGGTCGTAGCCGCCGTGGCTGAACGGGTTGCAGCGCAGGATGCGCCACGCGGCGAGCACCGAGCCGCGCAGTATGCCGTAGGACCGGATCGCCTGCACGGCGTAGGCCGAGCAGGTCGGGTGGTACTTGCAGCGCCGGGGCAGCGCGGGGGAGATCGTCCGCTGATAGAGGCGGATCGGAGCGGTCGCGGCGGTGCGCAGGGCGTTCACGCCGCCTCCCTCGAGTCCCCGCCCAGGTCGTCGACGAGCTCGGCCAGCGCCGCGCGCACGCCCTCGGTGCCCTCGCGCTCGGTCAGGCCGAGCGACTCGGGGCGAGCGACGACCACGTAGTCGGAGTCGTCGGGCAGCCGGCGGGCTTCGTCCCAGAACGCCTCGCGCAGCGCGCGCTTCACGCGGGTGCGATCGACCGCGCCGCCGACACGGCGGGAGACCGACAGGCCGAGCCGCGGGCCCTCCTCGTCACGCTCCTCGCGCGGGAACGCGTACAGGACGAGGAACCGGTTGCCCTTCGACTTGCCCTGGCGATAGACCCGCTCGAACTCGGCGCTGCGCGACAGGCGGCGCCGCTTCGGGCCTCGCCCCCCGCTCGCGCGGTGCGACTCCACCGAGTCCTCAGACGGTCAGGCGCTTGCGGCCCTTGTCACGGCGGCGCTTGAGCACGAGCCGGCCGGCGCGCGTGCTCATGCGCGCGCGGAACCCGTGGGTGCGGGCGCGCTTGCGCTTCTTGGGCTGGTAGGTCCGCTTCACGTAAAGCTCCTTCGCCGCGGGCCGAATGAGGGGCGGTCGGCCATACGCCGACCCGCGCCGCGGGCAACGGCGGAACAGGATACCGACTGCTTCGCACGACGCTGTGCACAGCCTGTCGACAGCCGTGAACACGGCCCTGAACGCGAACTGTCTGCTGTTTGCGGGGTACCCCCGGAAGGCTGCGTTTCGGCCGCCGGGCCTCTGCTATGTTCGCCGCTCCGGGGCGCAGTGAGGCCCTCTTCCCGACGATTTCGAACCGCCGCCCCCTTCTGGAGGAGGCCCTTCCGCGCGCTCGTGCCCGACGCCGATTCTGTCCATGCCTGGCGGCGCATCCGCGCCGAGATGCGACGCGCGGTCCCCGACTCGACGTGGCACCTCTGGCTCGAGCCGCTCGAGGCGGTTCGGCTCGAGGCGAACACGCTGGTGGTCGAGGCGCCGGCCGAGAGCCGCGCCTGGGTCGAGGCCAGCTTCGCGCGCCTGCTGAGCGCCTGCACCGCCGCCGTGCTCGGGTCGGGCACGCGCGTCCAGCTCGTGGCCCGCGGCGCTGCGGCGCCCGCGGCCGCGCCGGCCGCTCCCGCGCGCGAGGAGTTCAACCCGCGCTTCACGTTCGACCAGTTCGTCATCGGCGACGCCAACCGGCTCGCCCACGCGGCTGCCCTCTCGGTGGCCGAGATGCCCGGGCTCGCCTACAACCCGCTGTTCATCTGCGGACCGCCCGGGCTCGGCAAGACCCATCTGCTGCACTCGATCGCCAACTACGTCACCGAGCACGGCGAGGGGCTGACCGTGCGGTACACGACGACCGAGACGTTCACGGACCGCTTCGTCGGCGCGCTGCACACCGGCGCGCTCGAGGCGTTCAAGGCGGCCTATCGGGGCGTCGACGTCCTGCTGGTCGACGACGTCCAGTTCCTCCAGGACAAGGTCCGGACCGAGCAGGAGTTCTTCCACACGTTCAACGCGCTGCACGGCGCCGGCGCCCAGCTCGTCCTGACGTCCGACCGCCTGCCGCGCGACCTCGACGCGCTCGAGGAGCGTCTGCGCGAGCGGTTCGAGGCCGGCCTGGTCACCGACGTGCGCCCGCCCGACTCCCAGACCCGGCGCACGATCCTGCGCAAGCGGGTCCAGCAGGACGGCGTCACCAGCGTCGACCCGGGCGCGATCGACCTGATCGCCGACCGGGTCGACAAGAACATCCGCGCGCTCGAAGGCGCACTGATCCGCGTCGTCGCCTACGGCTCGCTCACGGGCCGCGCCGTCACCACCGACCTGGCCGAGGAGGTCCTCGCCGGTCTCTATCCGGGCACGCGTCCGCAGCGCCGCTCGGTGCAGGACATCCAGGAGCGGATCTGCGAGGCGTTCGGCGTCTCGATGGAGGACCTGCTCTCGACCAGCCGCGCCGCGCCGGTCACGTGGCCGCGGCAGGTGGCCATGTACCTCGCGCGCGAGCTGACCGACCAGACCCTGCCGGCGATCGGCCGTGCGTTCGGCGGCCGCAACCACACGACCGTCATGCACGCCTGCCGGCGTACCGCCGAGCGGATCGCCACCGACCGCGAGGCCTTCGACACCGTGCGGCGACTGACAGAGGACCTCGAGGGCGGCCGGTGAGGTCCGGGGCTCCTGACAGACTGCGCGGTTCATGCACAGCCGCATGTGCGCGCCCCGGCCGCGGCGCAGCGCCGTTTGCGCGAGCTGTGCACACCATCCACAGCCCCGATGAACACGAGTCCTCTCCCTTGATCATCTCCATCGTGAATCCGAGGCGATCCATCACATGAAGCTCTCGACCCGGCGCGATGCGCTGTTCGCCCAGCTGCAGACCGTCACCCGCGCAGCGTCCACCCGCAGTGCCGTGCAGGCATTGTCCGGCGTCCAGATCCAGGCCCAGGCCGACGGCATCGAGCTCCGCGCCACCGACATGGAGATCGGGCTGCGCGTGCCGCTCGAGGGCGAGGTCGTCCGCGAGGGCGCCGTCGTCCTGCCGGCGCGCCTGCTGGTCGACGTCGTGCGTGCCCTGCCGGCCGACGAGCTCTCGCTCGAGCTGCGCGCCGCCGAGCAGGACGTGGAGCTGACCTCCGGCTCGGCGACGTTCCACATCCGCACCCTGCGCCTCGAGGACTTCCCGCCGCTGCCCGAGCCGGAGAGCGACGACCGGCTCGACGTCCCCGGGCCGGCGCTGGTCGAGACCGTGATCAAGGTGGGCCGCGCGGCGTCGCGCGACGAGACGCGCCCCGTGCTCACCGGCATCCTCGTGTCCGCCGGCGAGTCCGAGCTGCGCATGGCGGCAACCGACTCCTATCGCCTGGCGGTCAAGGACACACGGCTCGAGGAGCCGCTCTCACGCTCGTTCGAGGCCAACGTGCCCGCCCGAGCGCTGCAGGAGCTGACCCGGATCGTCCAGCACGGGAACGCGGAGCGGATCACGGTCTCGCTGCGCGCCAACCAGGTCGTCTTCGAGGCGGCCGGCGTGGTGCTGTCCTCGCGGCTGATCGACGGCCAGTTCCCGAACGTGCGCCAGCTGCTGCCGGAGGGCTACGAGCACGAGCTCACGCTCAGCGGCACCGAGATCAGCGACGTCGTGCGCCGCATCTCGCTGCTGGCGCAGAAGAACGCACCGCTGCGGCTGAGCTTCGCCGAGGGCGAGCTGACCGTGTCGGCGCGCACGCCGGACGTCGGCGAGGCGCAGGAGACCGTGCCGGTGCCGTTCCAGGGCGAGCCGTTCGAGATCGGCTTCAACCCGGAGTTCCTGCGCGACGGCCTCGAGGCGCTGGAGTCCGGCGACGTCGTCCTCAAGCTCATCTCGCCGCTGCGGCCCGGGCTGATCGAGGCGGCGGACGGCAGCGGCTTCCAATACCTCCTCATGCCGATACGACTCAACGTGTGATCGTCACTCACCTCAGTGTCCGGGACTTCCGGTCCTACGAGTCCGCCGAGCTGCGGCCGGGCCCGGGCCTGACGGTGATCGCGGGGCGCAACGGGGCCGGCAAGACGAACCTCCTGGAGGCGCTGTACTTCGCCTGCACCGGCCGTTCGTGCCGGACCGCGAACGAGCGCGAGTCGATCCGCTTCGGGGCCAAGCTGGCGCGGCTCGAGCTCGAGGCCGAGGACGCCACCGGCCGGCACACGGTGACGGTCGGGTTCCAACCGGGCGAGCCGAAGCACCTGCGCGTGGACGGTGCCCCAGTCGATCGCTTGACCGATTCAGATGCCCGTCCACTGGTGGCTGTGTTCCTGCCCGACCGGCTCGAGCTGGTGCTGGGGGCGCCGGCGCTGCGCCGCGCGCACCTCGACCAGGTTGTCGCCGCGCTGTGGCCCTCGCGTGCAGGCACGCGGCGCGAATACTCGGCTGCGCTCGCGCAGCGCAACGCGCTGATCGCCGCGATCCGGGCCGGCCGCGGCTCGCGCGGGTCGCTGCCCGCCTGGGACGCCGCGCTGGCCCGCCACGGCGTGGCGCTGATGCGCGACCGCCGCGAGGCGGTGGCGCGCCTGGCGGCGCGCTTCGCCGGCCACGCCGCCGACCTCGGCCTGGAGGGGGAGACGGAGCTGGCCTACAAGCCGCGCTCGCAGGCCGGGACCGCGGAGGAGCTGGTGGCCGAGCTCGCCGAGCGCACCGACGGCGACGTCGAGCGCGGGTTCACCGGCCACGGCCCGCACCGCGACGACCTCGCGCTGCGCCGCGACGGGCGCGAGCTGCGGTCCTACGGCTCGCGCGGGCAGGTCCGGCTCGGGCTGCTGGCGCTGCTGCTCGCCGAGCGCGAGGAGCTGGCCGCCGAGCGCGGCGCCCCGCCGCTGCTGCTGCTCGACGACGTGATGAGCGAGCTCGACGGCACGCGCCGGGCGCGCTTGGTCGACGTGCTGCGGGCCGGCGGCCAGAGCTTGATCACCGCCACCGAGCTCGGGCACGTGCCGGGCGCCGACGACCCCGGCGTCGAGCGGGTGGCGATCGCCGACGGGCGTGTTCTTCAACAGGCGAGAGGGCCGAAGGCCCGGTCACCATCGCCACGGAAGGCGATGGCCCCAATCACGGAGCCGACCGGATGAAGGCTCGGGGACTCGCTTCATGAGGCGTCGAGGGCCCCGGCCGGTCGGTCATGCGCTCGACGCATTGACCGCGACGCTGGCGCCGGCGACCCTGCTCGCGGAGGTCCAGCGGGCGTGGCCCAACGCGGCCGGAAAGGCGTTCGCGACCCACGCCGAGCCGTTCCGCGAGCGCGACGGAGAGGTGTTCGTCGCATGCGGCGAGGCGGTCCGCGCGCAGGAGCTCGACCTCATGTCCGAGCTCGTCGTGGAGCGCCTCAACGAGGCACTCGGGAGGCCCGCGGTGCACCGGTTGCGGGTTCAAGCGAGAACGGCCCCGGGAAGGGGCCGCTGACACCGTGGCCTTTTCGGCCGATTTGCAGCACTTTTGTAACGCTTCGAATGGCGGTTCGGAGGGGTCCGCCTGCTAGACTTATGACCACGAGTAAGGCCTCGCCCCGGCCGCGGAGAGACCCTCCGGACGCCGGGGCGACGCTTGTGTAGACGAAAGGCACCGTGGCTTCCAACGACGACCGCACCAGCAAGCAGCAGCAATCGGGATACGACGCCCAGGACATCACCGTCCTGGAGGGTCTGGAGGCGGTCCGCAAGCGGCCGGGCATGTACATCGGCTCGACCGGCGCGCGCGGCCTGCACCATCTCGTCTACGAGGTCGTGGACAACTCGGTCGACGAGGCGCTCGCCGGCCGTTGCGATGCGGTCCAGGTCACGATCCATCCCGACAACTCGGTCACGGTGGTCGACGACGGCGCCGGTATCCCGGTCGGGATCATGGAGAAGGAGGGCCGCCCTGCCGTCGAGGTCGTCCTGACGGTCTTGCACGCCGGCGGCAAGTTCGGCGACGGTGGCGGCTACAAGGTGTCCGGCGGCCTGCACGGCGTCGGCGTCTCGGTCGTCAACGCGCTGTCCGAGCAGCTGCACGTCGAGATCAAGCGCGAAGGCTTCACCTGGACGCAGGACTACGCCCGCGGCATCCCGCAGGGCGACCTGCAGAAGGGCGAGCCGACGAAGGAGACCGGCACGACCATCACGTTCCTGCCGGACGCCGAGGTCTTCGAGACGCTGGATTTCGACTTCGCGACGCTCGAGCAGCGCCTGCGCGAGACCGCGTTCCTCACGCGCGGGCTGAGGATCGGCATCGACGACGAGCGCGGCGAGGGCAACCGCAAGGCCAGCTTCCACTACGAGGGTGGGATCGAGGACTTCGTCGCGTACCTGAACGAGAACAAGGACCCGATCCAGAAGAAGGTCGTGTTCTTCGAGGGCGACTCCAACGAGGGCGCGATCGAGGTCGCGCTGCAGTGGAACTCCTCCTACCAGGAGTCCGTGTTCTCGTTCGCCAACAACATCAACACGCACGAGGGCGGTTCGCACCTCTCCGGCTTCCGGTCCGCGCTGACGCGCACGCTCAACCGCTACGCGCGCGAGACGGGCGAGCTCAAGGAGAAGGACGAGAACCTCTCGGGCGAGGACGTCCGCGAGGGCCTCACTGCGGTGATCTCGGTGAAGCTGACCGACCCGCAGTTCGAGGGCCAGACGAAGACCAAGCTCGGCAACCCCGGGATGGAGGGCTTCGTGGCCTCGGTCGTCAACACCAAGCTCGCGCAGTTCCTCGAGGAGAACCCGCAGGAGGCCCGCGCGGTCCTCCGCAAGTCCGTCTCGGCCGCGCAGGCGCGCGCCGCGGCCCGCAAGGCCCGCGACCTCACGCGCAAGTCGGCGCTCGAGCGCACCGCGCTGCCGGGCAAGCTGGCCGACTGCACGGTCAAGGACCCGGCGCTCACCGAGCTGTTCATCGTGGAGGGTGACTCCGCCGGCGGCTCCGCCAAGCAGGGCCGTGACCGGTCGACGCAGGCGGTGCTCCCGCTCCGCGGCAAGATCCTCAACGTCGAGAAGGCGCGGATCGACAAGGTCCTGCAGAACACCGAGATCCAGGCGCTGATCACCGCGCTCGGCACCGGCGTGCGCGACGAGTTCGACCTCGAGAAGGCGCGCTACCACAAGATCATCCTCATGACGGACGCCGACGTCGACGGCGCCCACATCCGCACGCTCGCGCTGACGCTGCTGTTCCGCGAGATGCAGGAGCTCGTCGAGGCCGGCTACGTGTACATCGCCAAGCCGCCGCTCTACAAGCTCACCCAGGGCAAGCGCGAGCGCTACATCGAGAAGGACTCCGAGCTCGAGGAGACGCTGCTCGGCGACAAGCTCGAGAAGTTCGAGATCACCGACCACGCCGGCCAGCCGTTCAAGCTCACCGACACGCGCTGGCAGCGCTACTCGCGGCTGCTCAAGCAGTACGAGGGCTGGGCCAGCGCCCTGAAGGCCGACTTCGGGCACGAGGTCGTGAACTTCCTCGAGGAGTCGATGATCCTCGACGAGCAGATCACGACGCCCGAGGCCCTCCTGGAGCTCATCGAGCGCGAGACTCCCGAGAACGAGCCGTACACGACCGAGCTGATCGCCAGCGACGACGGGCTGATCCGCGTACGGGCCGTGGAGCGCAAGACCAACCTCGCCCGCACCCATCGGCTGCGCCGCTCGATGTTCGACGCCAACGAGTACCGGCAGCTCTCCCGCGTGCACAACGAGCTCGTCAAGATGGCCGGCACGCCGCCGTTCCACGTCAAGCTCGGCGAGGAGTCCGACGACGCGCTGTCGTTCGAGGACCTCCGCCGCACGGTGATGGAGGTCGCGGCGAAGGGCGTCAAGCTCCAGCGCTTCAAGGGGCTCGGCGAGATGAACGCGGAGCAGCTGCGCGAGACGACGATGGACCCGACGACGCGCACGCTGATGCAGGTCACGATGGACGACGCGGCGGCCGCCGACCGGCTCTTCACGATGCTGATGGGCGACAAGGTCGAGCCGAGGCGTGAGTTCATCGAGGAGAACGCCCGCGTCGCGACCCTGGACGTCTGATGGCCGGCACCGATCTCATCTCAGGCGGCAACATCGAGCCCCGCGGGCTCGAGGAGGAGATGCGCTCGTCGTATCTCGACTACGCCATGTCCGTCATCGTCGGGCGCGCGCTGCCCGACGTCCGCGACGGCCTGAAGCCCGTCCACCGCCGCGTGCTGTTCTCGATGAACGAGAACGGCCTGCAGCCGAACCGCTCGTACTCGAAGTCCGCCCGCATCGTCGGCGACGTGATGGGCAAGTACCACCCGCACGGCGACTCGGCGATCTATGACGCCCTGGTGCGCCTGGCGCAGGACTTCTCGATGCGCAACATGCTCGTCGACGGCCAGGGCAACTTCGGGTCGATCGACGAGGACCCGGCCGCAGCGATGCGGTACACGGAGGCGCGGCTGGCGCCGATCGCGCGCGAGATGCTGCGCGACCTGGACGCCGACACGGTCGACTTCCAGCCCAACTACGACGGCCAGAACAACGAGCCGGTCGTCCTGCCGGCGCGGTTCCCGAACCTCCTGGTCAACGGCTCGAGCGGCATCGCCGTCGGCATGGCCACGAACATCCCGCCGCACAACCTGCGCGAGACGATCGCGGCCACGATCGCCTACATCGACAACCCGGACATCGACACGCCGGGTCTGATGCAGCACATCAAGGGCCCGGACTTCCCGACCGGCGGCGTGATCCTCGGCCTGTCCGGGATCCGCGACGCCTACGAGACCGGCCGCGGCCGGATCCGTGTGCGCGCCAAGGTGCACATCGAGGAGGGCAAGCAGGGCAAGGACCACATCGTGATCACCGAGCTGCCCTTCATGGTCAAGAAGGGCGGCGATGGCGGCCTGATCCGCAAGATCGCCGACCTGCACGCCGAGAAGAAGCTCACCGAGATCACGAACATCGAGGACCACACGGACCGTCGCGGGATGCGCGTGGTGATCGAGCTCAAGCGCGACGCCAACCCGAAGGTCGTCCTCAACAAGCTCTACAAGCACACCTCGCTGCAGACCACGTTCGGCGTGAACATGGTCGCGCTGGTGGACAACGTGCCGCGGACGCTGCCGCTGCGGTCGGTCATCCACAACTACGTCCAGCACCAGCGCGAGGTCATCGTCCGCCGCTCCAAGCACGAGCTGCGCACGCTCGAGGCGCGCGTGCACCGCCTCGAGGGCCTGCTGATCGCGCTCGACCACCTCGACGAGGTGATCGCGCTGATCCGCGGCTCGCGCGACCGCGACGTGGCGCGCACCGGCCTGATGGACACCTACGGGCTGACGCAGATCCAGGCCCAGGCGATCCTCGACCTGCGTCTGCAGCAGCTGACCGCGCTGGAGGCCGACGCGATCAAGCGCGAGCACGCCGACCTCACCGAGCGCATCAAGGAGCTGCGCGAGCTGCTCGGCGACGAGGACAAGGTCCTGTGGCTGATCAAGGAGGAGCTCACCGAGATCTCCGACCGCTACGGCGACGAGCGCCGCACGGTGATCGCGCCGAGCGAGGACGACCTCGACATCGAGGACCTGATCGCCGACCAGCAGATGGTCATCTCGATCACCCACTCCGGCTACATCAAGTCGCTGCCGCTGGCCACGTACCGCCAGCAGCGCCGCGGCGGGGTCGGGATCATCGGGATGGACCTCAAGGAAGACGACTACATCGAGCACCTCTTCGTGAGCTCGACGCACGACTTCCTGCTGTTCTTCACGAACCGCGGCAAGGTCTACCGCTCGAAGGTCTACGACCTGCCCGAGGCGAGCCGTACGTCGAAGGGGCGGTACCTCGGCAACGTGCTGCCGCTGCGCGACGGCGAGCGTGTCCAGTCCGTCCTCGCGACGCGCGACTTCTCGGAGACCGAGTTCCTCATGTTCGCCACCCGCCAGGGCACGGTGAAGAAGACCGAGTTCCAGAAGTACAACACCCCGATCAAGGCCGACGGGATCATCGCGATCAACATCCGCGACGACGACGAGCTCGTCGCCGTCCGCCGCGTCGATCCGGGCGATGAGATCCTCATCGTCTCGCACGAGGGCCTGACCGTCCGCTTCAACGAGGAGGACGCCCGTGCGATGGGCCGCGACACCAGCGGCGTCCGCGGCATGGACGTCTCCGGCAAGGACAACTACGTCCTCGCGATGGATGTGGCGCGACCCGGGATGGACCTGCTCGTCGTCACCGAGGCCGGCTTCGGCAAGCGGACCGACGTCGACGAGTATCGCCTGACCAAGCGCGGCACCAAGGGCGTCAAGACGATCACGTTCACCGACGCGAAGGGCCTGCTCGCCGCGGCGCTCGTCGTGCGCGAGCACGAGGAGCTCGTGTTCATCTCGCAGAACGGCATGGTCCAGCGGACCGGCGTGCGCGGGATCAACCGCTACGGCCGCTCCGCCCAGGGCGTGAAGGTGATGAACCTCCGCGAGGGCGACGAGGTGTCCGCGGTCGCGCTGGTGGTCGAGACCGAGGCCGACGCCGCGGCTGACGCCGGCAACGGCGCGGTGGCGGAGGGCGCCGTCGATGGCGTGATCGCCGCGGAGCCGTCAGACGACGGCGCCGGCGAGATCGTCGCGGGCGAGGACGAGCCGGCCGAGGAGTAGCGCCGTCCGGCCGCTGGCCCGGGCGAACGTCAACTGCGGCTGGGTAAGGGAGCGGGTGCGCCCGCGTCGGTCGGCGGTCCCTGGCGCGTTGGGGTCGATATGCGAGGGCCAACGCGCCAGACGGGCGCGCCTGGCGACTTGACCACCTCACAGGTGGACAACGCGCCAGGGACCAACGACACCGCCGACCCCTCGCCTCCCTACCCAGCGGCAGTTGACGTTCGCCGGCACCACGCCAGCCGGTCAGACCGGCGCCCGAGCCGCAACCGCCGTCATGAGGTGGTCGCGGAACGCGTCGGCCACCGGGTGGGCGCCGACGTAGCGCAGCCGGCGCGACCGCGGCGCCGGCCGCAGCCGCCGGATCGCCACGCCCGGGTGCGGCGCGTCGAGCGCCAGCGCCGGGATGACGCCGACCAGGCCGTGCGTGGCGACGAGACCCTGCATCGCCCCGTAGTCGTGCGTGAGGAACGGGCTGAACACCGGCGTGAACCCGGCGGCCCGGCACTGCTCCACCAGCGAGGGCACCCATGGGCAGCCGTCGCTGCCGAACCAGCGCTCATCGGCGAGCTCGACGAGGTCCACCTCGGCGGCCGCGGCGAGCCGGTGACCGGCCGGCAGGCAGAGGAACACCGGTTCGTGCCAGAGCACGTCGTCCCCGTCGGCCGGCACGTAGTCGTAGATGATCGCGACGTCCGCCCGGCGGCTCTCGAGCAATGCCTGCGCCGGCTCGGGCTCGGCGTCGAGGACCTCCACCGAGAGGTGCTCGTGCTCGTCGGCGAACGTCCGCACGGCCACCGCCACGATCGTCGCCGTCGCGGTCGGGAACGCCGCGACCCGCAGGCGTGCCGTGGCCGTGGCCGTCAGCGCCGCGAGCGCATCGCTGGCCTTGGCGAGCTCGAGCAGCGCGACGTCGGCGTGACGCACCAGCAGCCGGCCGGCGTCGGTCAGCGCCGCGCCGCGAGGCCCCCGGTCGACGAGCCGGATCCCGGTCTCCCGCTCGAGCAGCGCGATCTGCTGCGACACGGCGCCCGGCGTGTAGTCGAGCGCCGCGGCCGCCGCGCTGAACGAGCCGCGGGCGCCGATCTCGGACAGCATGCGCAGGCACGTGAGGTTCACACCCGGAATATGCCCGACGGAGCGCCGCATGCCTCGGGCCGCGGGCCGGACGGGCCGCAACGGTTCCGCGGGTGCGTAGGTTCCTCCGGCCGCGCCCGGCCCTGCGCCGCAGGGCGCCGCGGCCGTTAACGGATCCTCACCGCTGACGTCACGACTTCGGATGGCTCGCGCGCTCCGGCGCGGGCACGCTCGCCGCGCAGGCAATCCCTTTCCGAGAGGAGCATCGACGATGCGCATGATCGTGGGCGGCGGGCTGGCCCTCGTCCTGGCGGTGGCAGTCGCGGCGTGTGGCGGGGACAGCGACGAGGGAGGCGGGGCGGACGACCAGGGCCAGAAGACGCTCACCGTGTACTCGTCGCTCCCGCTCCAGGGCGCACAACGGCCACAGACGACCGACCTGGTGAAGGGCGTGCAGCTCGCGCTCGAGCAGGCCGGAGGCAAGGCAGGCGACTTCAAGGTCACGTACGACTCGCTGGACGACTCGACCGCGCAGGCGGGCGCGTGGACGCCCGAGGCGACACAGTCGAACGCGCGCAAGGCCGCGCAGGACGACTCGACCGCCCTGTACATCGGCGAGTTCAACTCCGGCGCCTCCGCGGTATCGATCCCGATCCTCAACGAGGCGGGCGTGCCGCAGATCAGCCCCGCTAACACGGCGGTCGGCCTGACCTCGGATGAGCCGGGCGCCGGCCCGGGCGAGCCGGAGAAGTACTACCCCGCGCAGACCCGCACCTACGTGCGGATCGTGCCCAAGGACACCATCCAGGGCGCAGCGCTCGCGACGCTGATGAAGAAGGACGGCTGCACGAAGGTGTTCATGACCAACGACAAGGAGGTCTACGGCGCCGGCCTGGCCGAGAACATCCAGGGCGCCGCGGACTCGCAGGGCCTCGACGTCGTCGCCAACGACGCGATCGACAAGAACGCGCCGAACTACCGCTCGCTGGCCGAGAGGGCGAAGTCCACGAACGCCGACTGCTTCGTCTATTCCGGCATCACCGCGAACAACGCGGTCCAGCTCTACAAGGACTTCTCGGCCGCGATCCCGGACGCCAAGCTCTACGGTCCGGACGGCGTCGCCGAGGCGGGCTTCGCCGATCCGAAGGAGGGCGGCATCCCGGCCGACGTGGCCGCCAAGGTCAAGCTGACGGTGGCGACGCTGTCGCCGGACGAGTACCCGCCGGAGGGCCAGGAGTTCTTCGACGCGTTCCGCGAGAAGTACGACGACCCGAACCCGAACCCGTACGCGATCTACGGCTACGAGGCGATGCGCCTGGCGCTCGACGCGATCCAGCGATCCGGCGACGGGAGCAAGGAGAGCGTCGTCAAGGCGCTGTTCGAGACCAAGGACCACCAGAGCGTCCTCGGGACCTACTCGATCGACGAGAACGGGGACACGACGCTCACCGACTACGGCGTCTACACGGTCAAGGGAGGAGAGCTCCAGTTCGACGAGACGATCAAGGCTCAGACCTAGGCACAGGGCCAGTCGTGCTCCGCCGCCGACTTCGCTACTCTCAGCTGACCAGAGAAAGGGGGTGGTCCGAAGTTGAGTGACAGTTCTTCTGGGACCCTGGAGGTGTCCGGCCGCTAAGCAGCCGGAGCTGGACCCGCTGGAGCGGAATCCACACCGTGACACCGCCGAGTCCGTCGCCGGAGATGGTCCCCCCGGCCGAATGAGAAAGACGGAAGCGGCTCAAAGATCCAGCGAGTTGTGCGGAGGCCCCGGGTGTCGACCCGGGGCCTTCGTTCGTTGCGAGGCGCTAGCTCGTCACGGCCGCCGGCAGCAGTCTGAGCGAGTCGATGCCCAGCGCCTCGGCGCGGGCCCGCCACTCGGCACCGGACAGCCGGCCGTCGCGCAGCTGGTCGACGACGACGTGCGGAGCGAGGTGGTCGGCGCCGCGGCGGCACTGGACCGGCTCGGCGGGCGGGGCCTCGACCGACCACCCGGTCTCGTGCAGCGCGACCAGCAGGCCGTCGGCCATCAACGCGCCGGCGAAGTCGCGCGCGTGCTCGACCTCGAGGTCGGGCTCGCGGAGCTGGAGCGCGCCGGCGAAGTGGCCGAGCTGCCCGACGATGTGGTCGAGCGCACCGGCGGTGGCGCTCCCCAGCAGCGCGCCGTGCGCGTCGACGAGCCGGCGGGCGCGCGCGAGGTAGATCTCTGCGCCGACCGCCTCCCACTCGACCGGCCGGAGCTCGCCGACCTCCGGGCCGAACAGGTGCACGACCTGCTCGCGCTCGAGCGCCGGCGCGTCCACGAGCAGCGTGGACGCATCGGGCCCGTCGTCGGGGTCGCCCGCCGGCATGGCCTCGACCGCGGCGATCCGGTCGGCCATCGACGGGCGGGCCGCCGTCGCCTCCTTGGCGAGGTCGCGCTCCAGCTGCTCGGCCGCCGCGCGCTCAACGGCCGGCGCCGCGAGGAACGCGAGGAAGCCGTCTCCCACCGGCGGCCGCCGGCCGACCGACAGGATGGGGGTGACTTCGTTCGCCCAGTACACCTCGAACGACGAGGCGTAGGCGCGGATGCGCCGCAACGTCGTCACGCTGAGGTCACGGCCCGCCCGCCGCACCGCGTAGGCGTCGGCCTGCTGCTCCTCGCGGCGCGCGATCGGATCGGTGACGCGCAGGAACGCGCGGCCGTACGCGGCGAGCGGCAGCCGCAGGACGCGCTGGGTCGGCGACGCGTCGGCGCCGAGCCGCCGCAGCTCGCGCCCGATCCGCGCGCGCCAGCGGCGGACCCAGCCGTCGCCGTACCCGAGAGCGTGCGCGAGCACCGCCCGCAGGCCGCGCTCGGACACCAGGTACAGCAGCGGCAGCCCGATGATGATCGTCCGGCCGCCCTCGGCCACCTCGACGTCGACGTCGAACGTGACGAAGACGCGCTCGGGCGCCGCCGCGCCGGCCGCGTCCGTCTCGTCCTCGATCAGCGCGAGCAGCCGGGGCTGCGTCTCGTGCGTGACGTGCACCCCGGGCGGGATGAACGTCTCGCCGCGCGGGATCACGACGACGGCGATGGTCCCGGCCAGGACGAGCGCCGCGATCGAGATCACCGGATCGGCATCGCCGGCCACCGCCGGCACGATGCCCAGGGCGAGCAGCCCGCCGACCGCCGCAAGCGCCAGCACATAGAACCCGGCCGTCAGCGCGATTGCCGCTGCATGGCGGCCCACGAGTGACGGCCCTGCTACCGGGCCAGGTGCGTCCATTCCCTGCCGACCTCCTACATCGTCCCTGCGGCCGGCCTCCCCGCCGGACCGCGAAAACGCTCAGTACCCGGGAGCGACGCGGCCTATGCGAACGATTGCAGCTAGGCGGCTTCCGGGAGCGGCAGGTACTGCTTCCAGGTCGCCGGGATCGTCGGCGACGCGAGCTGGATGAAGATATGCGCGGCCGGCGTGCGCGGCTTTATGCGGGGGTGCATGTTCACCTGGTGCGGCAGGCGGTCGCCCTTGCGGCGGTTGCACGGCGCGCACGACGCGACGATGTTGTCCCAGCCGGAGCCGCCGCCCTTCGAGCGCGGGATGACGTGGTCCACCGTCAGGCTCGTCCGCGCGCCGCAGTACATGCACTGCCAGCCGTCACGCGCGAACACGGCGCGCCGGGTGATCTTGCGCTTGTGGCTGTCGCGCGGGACACGGACGTAGGTGACGAGCCGGATGACGACCGGCTTCGGCAGCGATCCGGTGGCCCAGTGCAGCTCGGTGGCGCCGAGCTCGATGACCTCCGCCTTCTCCTTCAGGAGCAGCACGGTGGCCCGCCGGACCGTGCAGACGTTGATCGGCTCGAACGTCGCGTTCAGGACGAGCACACGACCACCGGACCAACGGCCAGTGCCATTGGCATTCGGCCCGTACCGCTGGTGATCATCGTGCGGTACGGACCCCAGTGGTGGTACTGGGGTGGTGCTCATCGGTAGCGTCGGAGTGTAGCCATAAGGCCGGTTGGGTCAGGCCGCCGGAAACGACCCGAGCACACGCACGACGTCGGCGTGCGTGCGCAGCGCAGCAACCGCGGCGGCCACCCCGGAGTCCCCGAGCGCGCCCTCGAGGTCGAGGAAGAACATGTACTCGCCGAGCCGCTGGCGCAGCGGCCGCGACTCGATCCGCGTGAGGTTCACGCCGCGCTCGGCGAACTCCGACAGGCAGCGCACGAGCCAGCCCGGACCGGACGACCCGGCGCCCCAGAACAGCAGCGCGGTCTTGAAGCGGCCGCCCTCGCCGGGCGGTGTGCCGGGGCGCGCGAGCCAGACGAAGCGGGTCTCGTTGTCCGGGTGGTCCTCGACGTTCTCGCGCAGGATCGTGCAGCCGTACAGCGCGGCCGCGCCGTGCGTCCCGAGCGCGGTCGTGCCGGCCTGAGCGGCCTCGGCCACCAGGCGCACCGCGTCGGCGGTCGACGGGGCCGCCACGATCTCGGCGTCCGGCAGCGCTTCGCGCAGGAAGCGCGCGCACTGTCCGGTGGCCTGCGGGTGCGAGACGACGGAGCGGATCGCGTCGAGCCCCGAGTCCGCGACGCCGACGAGGCAGAAGTGCACCGGGTGCCGCAGCTCGCCGACGATGATCAGGTCCTCGGCGTCGAACACGAGCGCGTCGAGCACCGGGTCCACCGAGCCCTCGAGCGCGTTCTCGATCGGGACCAGCGCGCGGTCGACCGTCCCGTCGCGCACGGCGAACACGGCCGCCTCGAGCGTCGGCTGCGGCACCTCGTCGAAGTCGCCTGGAGCCGAGTGCAGCGCCTCGTGGCTGACCGTGCCCGCCGGGCCGAGGTAGCCGACGCGCATCAGTCGAGCGTCACGGTGCGCGAGGGCTCGCCCGCCAGCGCGAGCCGGATCGCCTCGTCCTCCTCGGGCGACAGCTCGTGCTCGCCGCGCCCGTCGCGGATCACCTTCGAGTACAGCCGCGCGTGGTCGCGGTGGGCGATGCAGGAGAGCACGACGCCGTTGCGCTCGGCGTCGAGCAGGGCGAGCGACGTGGACTGGTGGCCGGACAGCTCGCCGTAGGCGTCGTAGCGGACGAGCGAGCGGTAGGCGATCGCGCCGTCGAGCCGCTGCTCGGCGGCCGCCATCCGCTCGTCGAGCCGCTGCGCGACCTCCTCGACGCGCCCGTGCAGCGCCTCGAACGCGGTCTGCAGGTTGCTGGCGTGGGCGACGAGGTCCTCCCGGCCGGCGCCGAGCACGACGGACTGGGCGCCGCGCAGGCGCCGCAGCTTGACCGCGAGCACGATCGCGAAGATCAGCGCGATCAGCGCCACGCCCCCTGCGGCCAACGCAACCAGCCCGACCGGATCCGTCAGGTCATCCACGACGCCGAGATTCTACGAGCGCGTCAGCCGCGTTCGAACAGCGCCGGGTACTCCGAGCGGTTGTTGTCGGTCTTCTCCTCGCCGGGCACCTTGGCGACCGTCGTCCGGATCGTCAGGGCCGCGCCGAGCGGCGGCTGGTCCTCGAGGGGCATCTCGACCGTCGCGCTCTCCTGCGGCGCCAGCTTCGGCACCGTCTTGGACAGCGTGATCGGGTTGCCGCTGCCGCCGGAGATCCGCAGCGTGACCTTGATGTCGAACTCGTCGTTCTCGCCCTGGTTCGTGAACTTGACCGTGAACGCCTGGTTGGGCTCGTAGGTCAGCCGGTTCGTGGTCCCGGGCTGCAGCGTCGTGTCGCCATACGAGGTCGCATCAAGGCCGGTGCCGTGCAGACCCGGCCCGGTCGGCTCGCCGCTCCCGCCGCCGCCCGTGCTGGTCAGCTGCTGGTCGAGCACCGTGGCGACCGTCTGCGGCTGGATCCACGAGATGTCGGGCAGGAACTCGGAGCTGCCGATCCGCTGCCCGCCGATCTCCGAGTCGTCGAGCGCATGCTTGATGAACGGCACCACGCGCGTCTTCCAGGCCACGTCGGAGGCCATGAAGACCTCCATCTGGCCGGCGATCTGCTCGATCGCAGCGTCGGCCGCCTCGCCCTCGTCGCCGAGCGCCGTGCGGATCTCGCCGGCGATCTTCTCGAGGCCGTCGCGCCGCCACTCGAGCGCGATCAGCGCCGCCTGCTGCGCGCCCTTCATGTCACCCGGCACGTCGAGCCGCGCGGCCTGGTCGTACTGCTGCTCGGCCTGCACGCGGTAGCTGGAGATGTTCGTCTGCAGGTCCTGCGGCGAGCCGCCCTCGGTGAGCAGCTGGAAGAACGGCGCGCCGACCTGCTTCGCCGAGTCGTCGCCGATCGCCGAGATCTGCCGGTTGTAGTCCTTCAGCGCGTTCTCGTGCCGGCTGCTCTGGCACGTCTTGATGAAGAACCCGAGCAGGATGAGCAGGAGCAGGCCGCCGCCGAGCGCGACGGCGCGCCTGATCATCAACGTCTGCGAATCGGTGGTGGCGACTCCGCCCCCCGAAGAACGCCCGCGACGTGGCCGCGGTGTCGTCCGGCGGGGTTCGTCGTCCTCGTCGAAGAAGGACAAGGCTGGAAGTTCGTCTCCTCGCGGCACGGCGCCCATCGCGCCGCCCCAGGTCGACCCATTACGGGTAACCAGTAATACCAACAGGCCCGGCGGCAGCGCCGGGAGGTTCCGGCCCGGCGGCGTCGAAGGGCCTCGGGATGGACGCCACGGAGGAGCTCCAGACCGCGGCGGGTGGCGGCCTCGTGCTGGGGCGCTACCGGCTCGGGCACCGGTTGGGCTCCGGAGGGTTCGGCACGGTCTTCGCGGCGCGCGACGAACGTCTCGACCGGCCGGTGGCGGTGAAGGCGGTCCCGGCGCACGGGCCGGTGCCCGAGCGCGCCCAGCGCGAGGCGCTCGCGGCGGCGCGGCTCGACCATCCGGGCATCGTCGCGGTGTTCGACGCCGGCGAGGAGGGCGGCGAGCGATTCCTCATCTCCGAGCTGGTGCAGGGCCGCACGCTCGCGGCGCTCGAGCGCGACGGCGCGCTGAGCGATCGCGACGTCCTGCGCGCCGGCCTGTCGCTGGCCGACGCGCTCGCGCACGCCCACGCCCGCGGCGTCATCCACCGCGACGTCAAGCCGCAGAACGTGATCGTGCCCGACGAACCCGGGCGCGCGGCCGCCAAGCTGCTCGACTTCGGCGTCGCCCACCTGGCGGGCGACGAGCCGCTCACGCGCACCGGCGACGTGGTCGGGACGCTCGCCTACATGGCCCCGGAGCAGGCCGCGGGCGAGCGGGTGGACGAGCGCGCCGACCTGTACTCGCTGGCGCTCGTGCTCTATGAGGCGCTGTCCGGGACCAACCCGGTGCGGATGCCGAGCCCGGCGGCCACCGCCCGCCGCGTCGGCACCGTCCTGCCGCCGCTGCGCAAGGCGCGGCGCGACCTGCCGGCCGAGCTGTGCGCGGCGCTCGACCGCGCGCTGGCGCCCGCCGCGGAGGCGCGCGGCACGCTGCCGGAGCTGGCCGGGGCGCTCGCCGATGCGCTGAGCGAGGTCTCCGACGAGGGCGGGACGATCGCGCCGCACCCGCTCGAGGGCGGCGAGCGGCGCGTCGGGCTGCTCGCCCGTGTCGCAGCCGGAGCGGCCGCCGGTGCGCTCGTCGCGGCGGCCCTGAGCGCTGCGGCCGTCCCGCCGCTCGTGGGCGCGCTCGTCGCCGCGCTCGCCGTCGTCGCCTTCCCGCGCGCCGGCTGGCTGCTGGCCGCCGGCGGCGCGGCCGCCGCGCTGGTGGAGCCGGAGCCCGATACTGCCGCGCTCGTGGCCGTGGGCGCCGTCCTACCGCCGCTGCTGCTGCGGCGCCGCGGGCTGCTGTGGTCGCTCCCCGCCCTCGCGCCGGCGCTCGGCCTCGTCGGCCTGGCAGGCGGCTACCCCGCGATCGCCGGCCAGGTGCGCGGCGTGTGGGCGCGCGCCGCGCTCGGCGCGTGCGGGCTGTGCTGGCTGCTGCTGGCCGAGCCGCTCCTGGGCCGCGACCTCCTGTTCGGCACGCCCCCGGGCGACGCGGGCGACGTGCTCGAGACGCTGGCGAGCTCGGGCGCGCCGGTGCTCGCGGCGGTGTGGGCCGTGGCCGCCGCCGTGCTGCCGTGGCTGGTCCGAGGCCGCTCGCTGTCGGTCGACGTCGTGGCGGCCACGACGTGGGCGGCAGGCCTGGCCGGCGCGACCGGCGCGGTGGCCGAGTCGATGGCGCTCGGCGACCCGCGCGGGCTCGTGGCCGGCGCGCTGCTCGCGGGCGCGCTGGCACTGATCGGTGCACGGGCGCGGGATACTGTGAACACGGCACATGACCTCGCATGAGTGGGTATCAACACCCTCCAGCCGACGATGAGCGTGCTCCGCACATTGGAATCCAAGCTGGCCGGCCTCGTCGAGGGCACGTTCTCGCGTGCCTTCAAGTCCGAGGTGCGCCCGGTGGAGATCGCGCGCAAGCTCACGCGCGAGATGGACCAGCACCGCGTGCAGTCGCTGTCGCGCGTCTACGCCCCCAACGAGTACGCCATCTGGCTGTCGCCCGACGACCGCAAGCAGTTCGAGGGCTATGAGGACGAGCTCAGGCGCGAGCTGTCCGGCTACCTGCTCGAGCACGCCCGCCGGGAGCGCATCTCGCTCGCCACGCGGCCGGTCATCGAGTTCCGGACCGACGACCGTCTGCGCCTCGGCGAGTTCGGCATCCAGGCGCGGCTGGTCAAGGCGCCGCAGCACGCGGAGGAGCAGCCCAGCCAGGGCGACCACGGGCGCACGATGGTCTACACGGTGTCCGACCGACTGGCCGAGCCGCTGCGCGAGCCCGACGAGCGGCGCGGCACCGCGCGCCTGCGCGTGGGCGGCCGCACCGAGCTGCTCGGCTCGGAAGGCGCCGTCCTCGGCCGCTCGCGCGAGGCCGACATGGTGATCGACGACCCCAACGTGTCCCGCAAGCACGCCGAGGTGCGGCCGTCCGGCGGCTCGTGGATCGTGCGCGACCTCGGGTCCACGAACGGCGTGAAGGTCAACGGGCGGCGCATCCAAGGTCCCCAATCGCTCAAGCGCGGCGACGTGATCGAGCTGGGGACCGCTCGCGTCACGTTCGAGCTGGAGTAGCGCATGGCCCTCGATCCCGTCGCTGTCGCGCTCAAGTTCGGCTTCCTCGCCGTGCTGTACCTGTTCCTCCTGTGGATGGCCCGCTCGGCGCTGAAGGACCTGCGCCGCGGCGGCGCCGAGGAGGCCGTCCCGGCATACGAGGACGCCACCGGCCTGCACAACGCCACCGCCGGCCTGAACGACGGGCCCGGCGGCACGCCGAAGCTGCGCGTGGCGACCGCCGCCGGCCTGCGCGCGGGTGCCGCCTATGATCTCTCGGAGGGGGCCCTGCTCGGGCGCGGCGATCAGGCCGACATCCGGCTGGAGGACACGTTCGCCTCATCGCAGCATGCGCGATTGCTTCCGCAGGGGGACGTGATGGTGTTGGAGGATCTCGGGTCCACCAACGGGACGTACCTGAACGGCGAGCCGCTGCGTGGCCCGCAGCCGCTCCATGTTGGTGACAGCATCCGGATCGGCGATTCAGAATTCACATTTGAGCGCTAGTGCTGCGCATCTCTGAACACTGGGAGGGGACCGACCTCGGCCGGCAGCGTCAGGGCAACGAGGACAACCTCTTCGTGCGCGTGCCGCTGTTCGTGGTGGCCGACGGCATGGGCGGCGCCCAGGCCGGCGAGGTCGCCTCGGAGATGGCGGTCCGCTCGTTCGGGTCCGGCCTGCCGGACAACGGGACGCCGGCCGACGGGCTCGTGCGCATCGTCGAGCGGGCCAACCGCGAGATCCACGACCGCTCGCGCACGGACTCGCGCACGGCGGGCATGGGCACGACCGTCACGGCCGCCTACGTCGGGGAGTCGGAGGTCACGATCGCCCACGTGGGCGACTCGCGCGCCTACGTGCTGCGTGACGGCGACCTGATCCGCCTGACCAAGGACCACTCGCTGGTCGGCGAGCTGGTCGCCCGCGGCAAGCTCACCGAGGAGCAGGCGGAGATGCATCCGCAGCGGTCGGTGATCACCCGGGCGCTGGGATCCGAGCCCGACGTCGACGTCGACGTGCACGTCTACCAGGCCAAGGCCGGCGACCTGTTCATGCTCAACTCGGACGGCCTCACCTCGATGGTCCCCGAGGCGCGCGTGAGGCCGATCATCGAGGCCGCGGGCTCGCTCGAGGATGCCGGGCGCGAGCTGATCGCCGCCGCGAACGAGGCCGGCGGGCGCGACAACATCACCGTGATCCTGTTCCGGCTCGAGGAGGTCGACGGCCCCGCCGAGCACGAAGACGCCGGAGAGACGATCGAGTACGAGACGGCGGCCGACGGCTCGGCGGGCGACGACACCGAGGCCGAGTACCGCCGCACGGCGACGATGGCGCGGCCCGCCGTCAAGCCGCGCGCGGAGCCGATCTTCGAGCCGCCGCAGCGCACCTCACCGCCGCCGCGCAAGAAGCGGCGACGCCGGTTCCTGCGCCCCGCGCTCGCGGTCGCCGCGGTCGTCGGCATCATCCTCGCGGGCCTGTGGACGGCTTCGCGCGCGGTCTACTTCGTCGGCGTCGACGAGCCGACCGGGATCGTCACCGTGTACCGCGGCGTTCCCTACGACCTGCCGTTCGGCATCTCCCTCTACGCCGCCGACTACCGCTCCGGCGTGCGGATCGAGCAGGTCCCGGCGGCGCGCCGCCCCACCTTCACCGAACACAAGCTGCGGCCACGGGACGACGCCAAGGAGCTGGTGATCGAGCTCGAGCGGGGCCGGCTCCAGTGAGCGCCCGCAACCGCGAGTTGATGGCGCTGATCCCGGCGTCTCTGCTGTTGACGGCCGGCTTCGCCGCGATCTTCATCCAGGAGTCCGACGTCCTCAGCGACGTCTCGCTGACCTACGGCGCGCTGTTCCTGTGCCTGTGCTTCGCCGGGCATCTGTTCCTGCGCTTCACGCTCCCGTACGCCGACCCGTACCTGTTCCCACTCGTGGCCGTGCTGGCCTGCTTCGGGCTGGTGGTCATCTACCGGATCGACGACGAGCTGGCCCGCGAGCAGGCCCAGTGGTTCGTCATCGGTCTGATCCTGTTCGCGGCGACGATCCTGCTGTTGCGCGACCTGCGGGTGCTCGAGCGCTACCGCTACACGATCGCCGCGGTCGGCCTGTTCCTCCTGGTGCTCCCGCGCGTGCCGGGGATCGGCGAGCCGGTCAACGGCGCGTATTTGGGCGTCAAGCTCGGGCCGGTCTCGTTCCAGCCGGCCGAGTTCGGCAAGATCGCGATCATCGTCTTCCTGGCCGCGTACCTGCGCGACAACCGGCAGGTGCTCGTGCAGGGCTCGCGGCGGCTGCTCGGCGTGACGATCCCGCCGCTCAAGCATTTCGGCCCGCTGCTCGTGGTCTGGGGCGCGGCGATGCTGATGCTCGTCTTCATCCGCGACCTCGGGTCGTCGCTCATGTACTTCGGCGGCTTTCTGGCGGTGCTCTACGTGGCCACCAACCGGCTCTCGTTCGTGACGATCGGGCTCGGGCTGTTCGCGCTCGGCGCGTGGTTCATGGCCTCGACGGTCCCGCACGTCCAGGACCGCGTGAACATCTGGCTCGACCCGTTCAACCCGCAATGGGTCGATAACGAGGGCTACCAGATCGCGCAGGGCCTGTTCGCGCAGGCCGATGGCGGGCTGTTCGGCACCGGCCTCGGCGCTTCGCTCCTCACCGGGCCCGGCGGCGTGCCGCTCGTCCCGGCGCCGAGCACCGACCTGATCTACGCGGTGATCACCAACGAGCTCGGCCTGGTCGGCGCCTGCGGGCTGATCCTCGTCTACATGCTCGTGGTCGAGCGCGGCTTCCGGATCGCGATGCTGGCCAGCGACTCGTTCTCCAAGCTGCTCGCCGCCGGGCTGACCGCGGTGTTCGCCCTGCAGGTGTTCGTGATCGTCGGTGGCGTCACGCGCGTGATCCCGCTGACCGGCGTCACGCTGCCGTTCGTCTCCTACGGCGGCTCGTCGATCATCGCCAACTTCGTGCTCGTGGCGCTGCTGCTGCTGGTCTCCGACCGCGCGCGGCGGCCCGCCGGCGGGACCGGGCGACGGGGTCTGCGATGAACGCGCCGATCATCCGCCTGTTCGCGCTGGTGATCCTGCTGTTCGGCCTGCTCGTCGCGTTCACCTCGCGCTGGACGGTGTTCGAGGCCGAGGCGCTGCGCGACAACCCGAACAACCGCCGCATCCTGTTCGAGGAGCAGCGCATCAAGCGCGGCATCATCCGGGCCGACGACGGGACGATCCTGGCCGCCAACCGCCGGCTCCCGCAGGAGCGCTGGGCGCGCCGCTACCCGACCGGCGAGCTGTTCGCCCAGCCGGTCGGCTTCACGTCGCTCGACCGCGGCCGCACGGGCCTCGAGGACTACTACAACGACCCGCTGACCGGCCGTCGCAACGATGCGATCGGCGCGCTCGAGCGGCTGCTCGGCCCGCAGGACGTCGGCGACGACCTGCAGACCACGCTCGATCCGCGCGCCCAGGAGACCGCCTTCCAGGCGCTCGGCGGTCAGAACGGGGCGGTCGTGGCGCTGGACGTCAAGACCGGGGCGGTGCGCGTGCTCGCCGCGAACCCGTCGTTCGACCCGAGCGACCCGGCCACGGCCAAGACGTTCAACCGCGCGACCCAGGGCCGCTTCCCGCCGGGCTCGACGATGAAGGTCGTCACCGCCACCGCGGCGCTCGACACCGGCAAGTACACGCCCGACTCGACGATCGACGGCGCCAACGACCAGGTGATCTCCGGCACGCCGCTGCAGAACTTCGGCGGCGAGGACTTCGGGCAGATCACGGTGGCCGAGGCGCTGACGAACTCGGTCAACACCGCATGGGCGAAGATCGGCGAGGACCTCGGGCGCGGCACGATGGCCGAGTACATGAAGAAGTACGGGTTCTACGAGGACCCGCCCATGGACTACCCCGACGATCAGATGCTCGCCAGCGGCGAGGTCGGCGCCAACGGGCGGCTGCTGTCCCCGACCTCGGGGCGGATCGACGTCGGCCGCATGGCGATCGGGCAGGACAAGCTGCTGGTGACGCCGCTGCAGATGGCCACCGTGGCGCAGACGGTGGCCAACGGCGGCCTGCGCATGGAGCCCCGGCTGGTCGCCAAGATCGTCGATCCCGACGGCCGCACGATCGACGAGCCGCTGCCCGAGGAGGCCGAGCGCGTCATGTCGGAGAAGACGGCGGGCGAGCTGCAGGCGATGATGCGCAACGTGGTCGAACAGGGCACCGGCACGGCTGCGCGGCTCGAGGGCGTCGACGTGGCCGGCAAGACCGGCACCGCCGAGGTCGGCGACGGGACCGACGACCTGTGGTTCATCGGCTTCACCGGCAAGGTCGCGGTCGTCGCGATGCTCGAGCGGCAGACCGGGGGCACGGGCGGCGCCAACGCCGCGCCGATCGCCGCCCAGGTGATCAAGTCCCTGGGGGCGGGCTAGGTGCCGACGGTCCAGCCCGACACGATCATCGACGGCCGCTACCGGGTCATCCGCCGGCTCGGCGCCGGCGGTATGGCCGACGTCTACGAGGCCGAGGACCAGCAGCTCGGCCGCCGCGTCGCGCTGAAGCTGCTCTACCGCCACCTGGCGGAGGACGTGTCGTTCGTCGAGCGCTTCCGGCGCGAGGCGTCGAGCGCCGCCGGCCTCCAGCACCCGAACATCGTCGGGATCTTCGACCGCGGCGAGTGGGACGGCACCTACTACATCGCGATGGAGCTGGTCCGCGGGCGCACGCTCAAGGACGTGATCCGCGAGCGCGGCCCGGCGCCGCCGGAGGCGGCGGTCGACATCGTGCTGCAGATCCTGCGCGCCGCCCGCTACGCCCATCAGCGCGGCATCGTGCACCGCGACATCAAGCCGCAAAACGTGATGATCGACGAGGAGGGCCGCGTCAAGGTCACCGACTTCGGGATCGCCCGCGCCGGCGCGTCGGACATGACCGAGACCGGCTCGGTGATGGGCACCGCGCAGTACCTGTCGCCCGAGCAGGCGCAGGGCAAGCCGGTCGACGCCCGCTCCGACCTGTACTCGATCGGCATCGTGCTCTACGAGATGCTCACCGGCGTCGTCCCGTTCGACGCCGAGTCGCCGGTCTCGATCGCCCTCAAGCAGGTGTCCGAGGCGCCGCTCCCGCCGCGCGAGCGCAACCCCGAGGTCCCGCCGGCGCTCGACGCGGTCGTCATGCGCTCGCTCGAGAAGGACCCCGCCCGCCGGTACCCGAACGCGGACGCGTTCATCGAGGCGCTGATGAGCGCGCGCGTCGCGCCGGACGAAGTCGTCGCGCCGCCGCCCGTCGAGGAGATCCTCGAGGAGGACGACCGCAAGGCCGCGCCGCTGGTGGCTGTGGCTGCTGATCCTGCTCGCGCTGGCGGCGATCGCGTTCGGCCTCTACCAGGTGCTCAAGCCCACCGACGTGTCGGTCCCGAACGTGGTCGGCCAGACGCTCGGCGAGCGCGTCGCGCGACCTGCAGAGCCGCGGCTTCGAGGTGCAGCAGAACCTCGTCGAGCACCCCGACGTCGACCGCGACCACGTGGTCTCGCAGGATCCGCGCGCCGGCTCGACGGCCGAGGAGGGGTCGACGGTCACGATCGCCGTGTCCGCCGGCCCCGGCGAGGTCGCGGTCCCGAACGTGGACGGCCTCGACCAGCAAGGAGGCGCAGCAGCAGCTGACGAGCGTCGGGCTGGACGCCGAAGGTGGAGCAGCAGTTCTCCGACGAGGTCAAGAAGGGCCGCGTGATCGAGAGCTCGCCGGCCGGCGGGACGACCGTCGAGCGCGGCACCACGGTGACGCTGACCGTCTCGCGCGGGGCCGAGACGGTCGAGGTGCCGGACGTGACCGGCGAGTCCGAGGACAACGCGCGCAGCGCGATCGAGGGCGCCGGCCTGCGGGTCGGCAAGGTCACCGAGCAGGAGTCCGACGAGGAGCCCGGCACGGTGACCGCCCAGGATCCGGCGCCGGGCACGAGCGTGAACAAGAACACGGCGGTCGCGCTGACGGTGGCCAAGGCGGTCCCGGTCCCCGACGTCGTCGACCTCGACGAGGACGAGGCACGCCAGCAGCTCGAGGACGCCGGCTTCGACGTCCGCGTGGAGGAGCAGACCGTGACCGACCAGGCGCAGGACGGCGTCGTGCTCGAGCAGACGCCCGGCGGCCGAGGAGGAACGCCGCCAGGGCAGCCGCGTCACGATCGTCGTCGGCCAGCTCGGCGCGCCGACGCCCGACCGCCGACCCCGTCCCCGACCACGACGCCCGTTCCGTGAGGGTCGCCGTCCTGCAGGGCGGCCGCTCGTCCGAGCACGAGGTCTCGCTGAACTCGGCCGCGTTCGTCCGCCAGGCGGTCGCCGAGGCCGGGCACGAGGTGCTGCCGGTCACGATCGAGCGCAGCGGGGCGTGGACACACGGCGGCACGGCGCTCGCGCTCGTGCCCGGTGGCGGGCTGCTCGCCGCCGACGCGGTGTTCCCGGTCCTGCACGGCCCGTTCGGCGAGGACGGCACGGTGCAGGGCCTGCTCGAGCTGCTCGACGTCCCGTACGTGGGCGCCGGCGTGCTGGCGTCGTCGCTGTGCATGGACAAGGTCGTGTTCAAGGAGGTGCTGGCGGCCTCTGACGTGCCGCAGGTCGCCTACGCGGCGATCCGCGAGCACCGCTGGCGCGCGGATCCCGCTGCGGTGCGCGCCGAGCTCGCCGTGCTGGGCACGCCGGTGTTCGTCAAGCCGGCGCGGCTCGGGTCGTCGGTCGGGATCGCCAAGGCGTGGGGCGAGGCCGACCTCGACGCGGCGATCGAGGGCGCGTTCACGCACGACTCGCTGGTGATCGTCGAGGCGTTCTCGGACGGCACGGAGGTCGAGTGCTCGGTGCTCGGCCTGGACGGCGCCCGAGGCGTCCGTGCCCGGCGAGATCGTCGTGCTCAAGGGCGACTGGTACGACTACGAGGCCAAGTACGGCGACGGCGGCATGGAGCTCGTCGTCCCCGCGCGGCTGCCCGATGCCGTGATCGAGCGGGTCCGTGCGCTGGCCGTCGACACGTTCGTGCGCGTCGGCTGCGCCGGCCTCGCGCGCGTCGACTTCTTCGTCGAGGGCGACCGGGTGCTGGTCAACGAGCTCAACACGATGCCCGGCTTCACGCAGACCAGCGCCTACCCGAAGCTGTGGGAGGCGAGCGGGGTCCCGCCCGCCGAGCTGTGCGACCGCCTGCTGCGCCTGGCGCTCGAGCGCTACGACGCCGAGCGCTCAGGGCATGAGTTTAGCGGACGCCATGGATGGCGTCCGTCCGGTTGGGCCGGCGGATGGAGGCCCGGGCTATCTACTTTTCTGCTCGCGCTGGAACAGCGCGATCTCGCTGATCTCGACGCGCGGCTGGTCGGGCGGCAGCTCGGTGATCCACACGAGGTAGAAGCGGTACTTCTCGCCGTCGGTGTCGAGCTTGAAGCGCTGGTGGTCGGTCTTGACGGTGCCGCCGCCCAGCTTCGTCCAGCCGGTGTCGATGCTGTCCGGCGCGCGCGAGCCGCCGGCGCCGTAGATCTCGGCCTTCCAGCCCGGGACGGGGCTCTGGATCTCCATCCGCACGGCCTCCACGCCCGGCTTGGCATCGAGGTAGATCCCGACGCCTGCCTTGTCCGCGCCCGCCAGGCCGTCGCGGTAGCTCTCGGTCGTCCACGACGTGCCCGGGTCGCGATCCACGACCAGTGCCGCCTGGCCGTGGTGCTCGTCGTCGTCGCCGAGCGGGTCGTAGTCCGAGGCCGACGCTCGCGCGAGCGAGACGACCGACTCGCCGGCCGGCGCCTCCACGTTGCCCGCGCCGGTGCCCCGCTGGGGCTTCACGCCCGCCTCGTTGAGCAGCAGCACGACGATCACGACCGGCACGGCGAGCAGGGCGATCACGCCGAGGATCGGCAGCGGGTGGCGGACGCGGAACGGCACGCGCCGCCGTGCCGCCGGCGGCAGCGTCCGCAGGACCGCGGTGGCCTCGCCGGTCGACCGCCCGGAGCGCGCGGCCTCGATAGCCAGTGCCTCCTCGAGGTCGGCGACCAGCGTCGTGATGTCCGGATAGCGGCGGCGCAGGTCCTTGTCGGTCATGCGCTCGAGCACCGACGCCAGCGTGGCCGACGCCTCCGGGCGGCGCGACTGCAGGTCCGGCATGTCCTCGCGGACGTGCTTCATGGCGACCGACACCTGGTTCTCGCCGTGGAACGGGACGTCCCCGACGAGCATCTCGTAGAGCACGACCCCGAGCGAGTAGATGTCGGACTGGCCGTTGACGTCGTGCCCGAGCGCCTGCTCGGGCGACACGTAGTCGGTCGTCCCGAGCACGCGGCCGTCGGCCGTCAGGCCCTCCTGGTCGAGCGTGCGGGCGATCCCGAAGTCGGTCACCTTCGCCGACCCCTCGCCGTCGATCAGCACGTTCTGCGGCTTGACGTCGCGGTGCACGATGTTGTGCGAGTGCGCGCAGCCGAGCGCGCGGGCGATCTCGATCGCGTAGGCCAGCGCCTCGTCGACGGGCAGGCGGCCCATCCGGCGGATCCGCTCCTTGAGCGTCTCGCCCTCGACGTACTCGAACACGATGTACGGGCGGCCCTCGTCCTCCCCGGCGTCGATCACGCCGACGATGTGCGGGTGCGAGAGCTGGGCGACGGAGCGGGCCTCGCGCCGGAACCGCTCGAGCTGGTCGGAGTCCGACGCGATCTCGCGGTGCATGAGCTTGATCGCGACCTGCCGCTCGAGCGTCTGGTCGAAGGCGCGATAGACCGTCGACATGCCGCCGGCGCCGATCTGGGCGTCGAGACGATACCGGCCGCTCAGCTGCATCCCTACGAGCGTGCTCATCCTCGTTCGACCTATTGTGGCCGATGTGCCCGTGATCCAGGCGACGGTCTTAACGGATCCCTATTGCGCATGGTCATGGGCGGCCGAGCCGCAGCTCCGCCGCCTCCAAGTCGAGTTCGGCGACACCTTGGCGTACACCTTTGTGATCGTCGGGCTACACCGGCGTATCGAAGCACCGGATGCGGGCGCCTTGGCGCTCGCATGCCTCGATGCGTCGGCCGAGAGCGCGATGCCGGCCGACGCGCGCGTCTTCCTGCGCGATCCGCCGGCCTCCACCCACCCGGCCGGGCTGGCGATCGCCGCGGTCGCCGAGCAGGGCGACCCGAGCCCGTTCATCCGCAGGCTGCGCGAGGCGATCCTGCTCGAGGGGCGGCGCATGGACAGTGCGCCGGCGCTGCTCGACGCCGCCCGCGAGACCGGGGGCCTCGATCTCGACCGGCTGCGGATCGACTTCGGGTCGGCGGCCATCCTCGAGCGCTTCGGAGCCGACATCGAACGCGGCCGCGGGATACGCACTCCGGCGTTCGCGTTCGGCGACGGCGCGCCGGTGGAGGGCTACGGGCCGTACGAGCGCCTGCGGGAGGCGGCGGTGGCCGCCGGCGCCGAGCCGATCGGCACGTTCCCGGGCGTCGAGGATGCGCTCCGGCGCTTCGGGGCCATGGCCACGCCGGAGCTGGCGGCGGTCTGCGACCTGCCGGGGCCGCGGGCGCCGGCCGCGTTGTGGCAGCTGGCGCTCGAGTGGCGCGTCAAGCCGCGCCGCGCGCTCGGCGGCGAGCTGTGGGAGGCTGCGTGACGGCTACGGGTTGACGGAGCGGCCGGACCAGGTCCGCCAGTCCGACCCGTCGTCGTCGTCGCCCTTGCCCTCGTCCTTCGGCTCGGGCTCAACGGCCGGGGCCTCCTGGGTCTCCTGCTCGGCGGAGGCGGTGTCGAGCGGCGCGGGCTCGTCCGCCGGGGCGACCGGCTCGATCGTCTCACCTTCGAGCGGGTTGGCCGCCTGCTCGATGGTGTCGTCGATCCGGTGCTCGGCGTCGGACATCCCCTCGCTGGACTCGGCCGCGCGCTCGAGGTCGAGCTCGGCCTGCTCCTGGCCCTCGGCCTCCCCCTCGCCGGCCTCGGCCAGCGGGCGCTCGGCCTCGGTGGCCGGGAGGTCGGCCGGGCCTGCGTAGTCGCTGACCGTGCCGCCGATGTTGGCGGCCTCGGCCGCGGCGGCCGCCTCCTCGGCGGCCTCGTCGATCGGCTCGGGCTCGTACGGCTCGGGCACCGGTACGGCGGTGGCGGTGTTGGCGACCGGCCCCGGAGCGTCGTAGTTCGACGGGCCGGTGGCGGGCGGCGAGTAGGTCTCGGCGCGCTGGGGCAGCAGCCCGGCGACCTTGTCCCGCTTGAGGAACACGCCGACGGCAACGACCGCGGCGCCGAGGAGCAGCAGCTTCGATCGGGCCATGGCGGTGACTCTACCCCGCCACGACCCGATCACGAACTCTGGCTTCAGGCGTCGTTGCGGGCCGGGCTCGGGAGCTCGGCCGGGGCGTCCGCGGCGGCGGCCTGGTTCTCCTCGCGCACGGCGTTCCAGATCTCCTCGCGGTAGACCGGAACCGAGCGCGGGGCCTGGATGCCGACGCGGACGGAGTTGCCGACGATCTCCATCACGTGGACGACGATGTCGTCGCCGAGCATGATCTTCTCGCCGGGGCGGCGCGTGATGATGAGCATGAAGATTCCTCCTTGGAAAGCTTCGGTTACGGATTGCGCGCCGCTAGGCGGCGACTTCGGCCTCGGCGCCCTCGGCGAACAGCGCGGCGCGCACGGGAGCGTGCTCGGCCTCGTTGATCACCTGGAAGCCCTGACCTGCTGAGATGACGATCGGCGCGCGGAGGTTGGCGCTGAAGTCCGCGAGCTCGGCGCCGGCACGGACGGTGACCCAGATGGTCACGTCGTCGTCCTGCACGCGCTCGCTGTCGGCGTCCGACAGCTCGATCTCGTAGTCGGAGAAGAAGCCCCACGGGTTCGTCACGGGCAGCGCCAGCGACGGGTCGTCCAGCGAGTGCAGCCACGAGAACGGGCTGTTGGGCTCCTTGGTGACGACCGCCCAGCGGCGGCCGCCGAGGCCGATCAGGCCGGCGGGGAACTCGATGATCGCGCCGGCCTCGATCTCGAGGGTGCCGAAGCGCGAGCTCTCGACGGTCACGGTGGACATTGGGGAAAAGGCTCCTTGGGGTTCCGAGGGACGGTGAGGGGACGGAGGGTGCGCGGTCCTAGCGCAGGAAGTCCATGAGGGACGACTGCACGAGGTTCGCTCCCGCGCGGAGAGCGGCCTGGTAGGCGGCGGTCTGGGAGTTGAGCTCGATGAGGGTCTTGGCGATGTCGGCGTCCTCGACGTTGGAGAGCGACTTGACCGTCGCCTCCTCGGTCTCCTGCAGCCGCGAGAGCGCGGACTCCAGGCGCTGCGAGCGGGCGCCGTTCGCCGCGCGGAGACCGAGGACGTGGTCGAGGTTCGTGTCGACCTTGTCGAGGTCCGCGCGCAGCGCCGGGCCGTCGCCTGCTCTCAGGTGATCGACCGCGTCGCGCAGAACGTGAAGCAGCTTGCCGTCGGCGGCCGACTGGCCGTCGCCGAGCACGTCGCGCCCGACGGTGTTGATCGTCATCGTCACGCCCGGGCCGATCTCGCGGACGATGCCGGCGATCGCCGGGTCGAAGCCGCCCTCGTCACCGTGGTAGGTGTCGTCGGCGCCCTCGCGGTAGGGCTGTGCGCCGGTGCTCGTGCCGGCCAGGACGTAGCTGCCGCGGTAGCTCTTGCTGGCGCCCTGCTTGATCGCGGAGATCAGCTGCTCGAGCTCTTGGGCGATCGACTCGCGGCCCGCGGCGTCGGTCGAGTCCGTGCCGCCCTGCACGAGCCGGTCGCGGGCGAGCTGGATGTTGCTCGTGATGTCGTCGAGCGCGTCCTCGGTCATCTCGGCCCAGCCCATCGCGTCCTCGATGTTGCGCTGGTACTGCTGGGTGCCGCCGAGCGACGTGCGCAGCCCCATCGCCTGCGAGGCGCGGAACGGGTCGTCGGACGGGCGCGTGATCTCCTTGCCCGACGCGGCCTTCATCTGGCTGCGCGTGAGCTTGTCGGTGACCGCGTTGAGGTCGGCCAGCACGTTGCGCTGGACCATCGAGTTGGTGATGCGCATGCTCACAGCCCGACCCTCCCGGTGCGGTTGATGAGGACGTCGAGCATCTCGTCCATCGTGCTCATGGCCCGAGCCGACGCCTGGTAGGAGCGCTGGAAGCGCACGAGGTTGGACATCTCCTCGTCCATCGAGACGCCGGAGACGCTCTGGCGGCGGTTCTCGACCGCGTCGGTGAGCACCTGCGCGTTGTCGGCCTGGCGGCCGGCCTCGCGGACGTCGGAGCCGACCTTGGCCACGAACGCGCGGTACGGCTGGTCGACGGTCGCGCCGTCGCGCAGCTTGGAGACGGCGAGCGCCAGATCGGTCGAGCCGGCGGCGCCGCTGCCCGGGGTGAGCGACTGCGGGTTGGCGAGCAGCGCGGCGCTGACGTCGATCGTCGCGGCCGTCGGACCCGCGCCGGCGTCGAAGAACGTGCCGCCGTAGGCGCCGTTGACCGAGGTGACCAGGTTGGCGGCGATCGTGTCGAGCGTGGTGAGGTAGCCGTCGAGCGTGCCGCCGGGCTTGGCGACGTCGAGCAGGCCGCCGAGGCGGCCGCCGGGCGACCAGGCGTCGCCGGCCGGCGGGCCGGCCCACGTGGCGGCCGGGCCGGTCACGATCGGGTAGGTCGTCCCGGAGGAGGCCTTGTCCACGAAGCTGACGTTGATCGTGCCGTCGTTCTGGGCTTCGACCGACACCTGGCCGTACTCGGACAGCTGGTCGACCAGCAGGTCGCGCCGGTCGAGCAGGTCGTTCGGCACGTCGCCGGCGGTCACGTACCGCTTGATGGTGTCGTTGAGCTGGGCGATCTCGGTCGCCACCTGGGCGATCTCGCCGCCCGCGTCGCCGGGGCCCGCCGGGCGGGCGAGGTCGGCGTACTCGGCGTACGTCTGGTCCTTGACCTGGACGATCTGGCCGCGGACGGTGTTGAACGCGTCGGCCAGCGCCGTGCCCTTCTCGACCACGTTCTGGACCGCGGCGGCGCGGTCGGTCCCGTTGGCGTTGGCCAGGTCGGCCCACGCGTTCCAGAACTCGTTCAGCTGCTGGTTGAGCCCGTTCTCGCCGGGCTCGGAGAGCGCGCCCTCGGCGCGGTCGAGCGCGGTCGAGCGCGCCTTCCACTCGCCGAGGTTCGTGTTCTGGCCGCGGTACTGGAGATCGACGAACTGGTCACGGATGCGGCGGAAGGACTGCACGTCGACGCCCGACCCGAGGTGCGCGCCGGCGCCGCTGGCGATGCCGCCGGCGGGGATGTTCAGCGCGGGCGACGCGACCAGCGCGGCCTCCTGGCGCGAGTAGCCCTTGGTCGAGGCGTTGGCGATGTTGTGGCCGGTGGTGTCGAGCAGCCGCTGCTGGGCGAGGAGGCCGCGCAGCGAGGTCTGGAGCCCGTAGAAGGAGGAGATCGGCATCGGTTACGCCTGGAGGTCGAGGGCGCGGTGGACGGGCGGAGCGCCGGGGGCCTGGCTCCCACCGGGCCGGCCGTAGCCGGGCTCGGTCTCCTGGCCGACGAGGCGGGTCAGGTGGGCGAGGAACGCGAGCTCCTGGCGCATCAGCGCGCGGTTGATCCCGTGCTCGCGGGCGATCTCGGCGAGCAGGCCGCGCAACTCGGCGGAGCGCTCGCGGGCGGCGGTGGCGGCACCGGGTGTGACCAGCGTGCAGAGGCGCTCGAGCGTGACCTGGGCGGCCGGGACGGCGAGCGCGGCGCCGGCGCGCTGCAGCAGCGCGGCACGGTCCTGCTCGAGGGCGCCGCGGCGGCCCATCTCGGTCTGCACGTCGGCCAGCCGGCCGAGGACGGTTTCGACGTCGCGCTTGCGGATCGCCTTGCCCTGCTCGAGGACGAGCGCGAGGAGGCGGCGGGCCGAGTTGATCTGCGTGTCGAGGTGGACGAGCAGCTCGGCTTCGAGGACGGAGCTCACGAGGCGTCCTTCTTGAGCGAGGGATAGAGCTGGACGGCCAGCCCGAGGCCGCCGTCGGCGATCAGGCCGGAGGTGAACGCGTCCTTCATCGGCTGTGCGTACGGCCCGTCGGTGAGCGTGCCCTTGGGCAGCATCTCGTCGACGAGCTGGCCGAGCAGGATCTGCTCGAACCCGAGCGCGGCCTTGTAGGCCTGCTTGTCGTCGTCGGAGCCGTTGCGCACCGCGGCGGGGAGCGCCGTGGCCGGGACGGCGGGAAGCCCGTTGATCGCCATCAGCGCTTCACCTGGTTGGCGATGCCCATCATCTCGTCGGCCGTCGAGATGGCCTTGGAGACGAGCTGGTAGGCGCGCTGCGACTCGATCATCGCGACCATCGCCTCGGACATGTCGGTGTTCGAGGACTCGAGCGCGCCCTGCGTCAGGGCGGTCGCGCGCGGGGCCGCGATGGCCGGGCCGGAGGCGGCGGTGGCGATGAAGGCGTTGTCGCCGGCCGAGATCAGACCGGCCGTCGAGCGGACGGTCACCACGTCGAGGCGGCCGACGCGGCGGCCGGCGGCCAGCACGGTGCCGTCGGCGCCGATCGAGATCTGGTCCTCGGCGACGCCGTCGGGGATCTTGATCGCCGGCTGCACGAGCGCGCCGGTCGAGGTCGTCAGGTTGCGGGCGCCGTCGACGTGCAGGCCGCCGTCGCGCGTGAGCGCTTCGCGGCCGTCGGGGAGCTTGATGCGGAGGAAGCCCTCGCCCTGGATCGCCACGTCGAGCGTGCGGTCGGTGCGCTGGAGGGCGCCCTGGCTGAAGGCGCGCCCGGAGTCGACGGCGGCGGCGCCGGAGCCGGTGCGGACGCCCTGCGCGGACGACCGGCCGGACTGCTCGTACACGAGATCGCGGAACCCGACCCGCTGGTGCTTGTAGCCGGTCGTGTTCGCGTTCGCCAGGTCGTTGGCGACGGCGTCGAGGCGCTGCTGCTGGGCGGCCATGCCGGCGGCCGCAGTATTCAGACCCTCAAGCATGCACCACGGTCTTCGGCCGGGACGGCCGAGGCTTTAGCCGTGGTCGAAGGCTCCGGCGAACTTCGCCGACAAAGTCGACAATCGGGGACGCGACGGCGGCGCTGCCGCTCCCTACCCAGCCGGGGTTGACGTTCGCCGGGACTACGAACTGATGGAGCCGACCTGCGAGACGGCCTTGCCGAGCGTCTCGTCGATCGTCTGGATGACCTTCTGGCCGGCCTCGAAGGCGCGCATCGAGGCGATCATGTCGACCATCGAGCGGGCGGGGTCGGCGCCGGAGCTCTCCAGCGCGCCGGAGCGGACGGTGCCGGTGGCGGCGCCCGCGGCGGTGCCGGTGAGGAGGGAGTCGCCCTCCTTGCGCGGGTTGGTGAGGTTGACCACGCCGATGCGGCGCGGGTCGACCTTGCCGTCGGCGGCCGTGATCGGGTTGCCGTTGGCGTCGAGCACGGCATCGCCCGCGGCGGTCACCAGACGGCCCTGGGGATCGAGCGAGAACTGCCCGTTGCGCGTGTAGCGCGTGCCCTGCGCGGTCTGGACGGCGAAGAAGCCGTCGCCCGAGATCGCGAAGTCCAGCGGCTCGCCGGTCTCGCGGGCGGGCTTGGCGGTGAAGTCGGTGACGATCTTGTCGACCTGGACGGCCGTGCTCTGCGGGCCGACGGTGGCGCCGGTGGCCGAGTTGGCCAGCAGCAGGTCGCCGAACGTCCGCTGGGACGTGCGATCGGCCTTGTAGCCCGGCGTCGAGGCGTTCGCGAGGTCGTTCGCGATCTGGTCCTGCCGGATCTGCTCGGCGAGCATTCCCGACGCGGCGATGTAGAGCCCGCGGTCCATTCTCCGGTGGTGATCGGCCGTGACGCGCCATTCTGTAGGCGATGGAGCCGGTCGTCGGGATCAAGACGCTGCTGCTGCAGACCCAGCTGCCCGAGGTCACGCTGCGCCCGGGGACGTCGGTCGTCGCGCGTGTGCTCTCGCGCGGGGAGAGCCACGGCGTGCTGGTCATCGCCGGGGTGCCGCTGAGCGCGCAGCTCCCCGAGGCGGTCGGCCTGACCGGCGAGACGCTGCGCCTGAGCGTGACCGACGTGACGCCCGACCGCGTGACCCTGCGGCTCGACCAGGTGGTCAACCCCGCCGCGCAGCCGCCCACCCCGCCGGCCGAGCGCCCGCGCGTGACGGTGCAGGACCCGCCGCGGCGCGTGCAGGTGGGCGGCGAGGAGCGCTCGACCGTCGCGCTGAGCTTCCAGTCCCCCTCGCTCGGCCGCATGGACCTGCGGATCGAGCTGACCGGCTCGCGGGTGTCGGTCGCCGTCGAGGCGGCCGCCGGCCGGCCGTACGACCTCGCCGACGCCGCCTCGGGCCGCCTGCAAGACGGACTGCAGGCCCGGACCGGCCTGGATGCCGCGGTGCAGGTCACGCCGCGGCGGGAGCCGCTCGACCTCTATGCCTGACCGCGACGTCTCGGCGGCGCTGAGCTACACGGGCACCGGCGCGCCGCGCGTGATCGCCGCCGGGCGGGGAAAGGTGGCCGCCACGATTCTCGAGCGCGCGCGCGAGGCGGGCGTGCCCGTGCACGCGGATCCCGAGCTCGCCGACGCGCTCGCCGGCCTCGCGCTCGGGTCCGAGGTGCCCGAGGACCTGTGGGCCGCCGTCGCCGAGGCGCTCGCGTGGGCGTACTCGGTCAGTGACGCGGCAATTACCCCAAAGCGGTGATTAAGGAGATCGGGTCCACACCCGATACAGGACGGGTCCGTCAGTCCTCCGCCGTTCCGTTAGGAGTCCGTCCCTCATGAACGCCCCCTCGACCACCAGCCGCCGCCGCGTCTCCGCGGACGAGGCGCTGGCGCTCTGGAGCGAGTACAAGCGCACCGGCGACTTGCAGGTACGCAACCGGCTCGTCATGACCTTCGCTCCGCTCGTGAAGTACATCGTCTTCAAGAAGGTCCGCGAGCTGCCGGCTCGTTGCGAGGTCGAGGACTTCATCTCCTGCGGGCTCGAGGCCCTGATCGCCTCGATCGACCGCTATGACCCGGCCAAGGGCGCCACGCTCGAGCAGTTCGCGTGGACCCGCATCCACGGCGCCGTGCTCGACGAGCTGCGCCGCCAGGACTGGGCGCCGCGCTCGCTGCGCCGCTGGGAGCGCGACATCGCCAAGGCGCGCGAGCAGTTCACCGCGATCCACGGCCGCCGGCCATCGCGCGAGGAGCTCGCCGACGCGCTGGCCGTCTCCGTCGAGGACCTGCGCCGCCGCGAGGACGACATCGCGGTCTCCGACGTCACCTCGCTCAACACGCTCGTGATCTCCGACGACGAGACCACCGTCGAGCGCATCGACACGCTCGCGGCCGGCGACGAGCGGCTCGATCCCGAGCACGCGACCGCCACCGAGGAGGCCAAGGCGAAGTTCCGCTCGGCCTTCGACCGCCTGCCCCGGCGCGAGCGCGAGGTGGCCGTCCTCCTCTACGTCAAGAACCTCACGCTCCGCGAGATCGGCGACATCCTCGGCGTGTCCGAGAGCCGCGTCTGCCAGATCCACTCGCAGCTCAAGCGCACGCTGAAGGGCCAGCTCGCCGAGGATTCAGTTCTTTTCTCAGCCGTCGGATAAACGTCCAGGCGTTTCAAGACGGGCTGGGGCGGGCCGACAACCGGAGCAGTATGAGTTTCGAGATCGGACCCATCTCGCCCTACCAGGCCACCGGCGCAATCCGGCGCACCGAGCCTGCCACGTCCCGGTTCTCCGTGGACCTGGCGCGCCCGGCCGCCGCTGCCGCCTCGGCGCCTGCGCAAGCGGCCGACAGCGCTGAGCTGTCGCTGCCGGCGCATCCGCCGACGGAGGTCCTGGACGCGATCGGCGCCGCCGCCGCGCGTGCCGCCGAGCTGCGGGCCGACAACCGCGAGCTGCACTTCAGCAAGGACGAGGCCACCGGCCGCGTCATCGTGCAGGTCCGCGATCTCGAGGGCAACGTGATCCGCACGATCCCGCCGTCGAAGGCGCTGGACATCATGTCCGGAGCGCAGATCTAGCATGGCCACCTCGGGCCTCGCGCTGTCCGGCCTCGCCTCCGGGGTCGACACCAGCTCGATCGTCGAGCAGCTGATCGCGCTCGACCGCCAGGGCACCACGCGCATCCAGAACCGCCAGTACGGGGTGACGGGCATGCAGACGGCGCTCAAGGACATCGCCTCCAAGCTCGCCACGCTCAAGAGCGCCGCCACCGCGCTGACCGGCGACGCCAACTGGAAGCCCACCCAGACCGTCGAGTCCTCCGACACGCGGGTCGCCGTCTCGCAGACGGGCGGCGCCGGGATCGGCGGCCACACCGTGCAGGTCGACCGCCTCGCGTCGTCGATGCAGCGCGGGTTCTCGTACACGGCCGGCACGGCCGGCACGCTCACGGTCACGTCGAGCTCCGACCCGACGAACACGATGCAGATCGCGGTGTCGGCCGACTCGACGCTGCAGCAGATCGCCGACGCGATCAACGCCAAGAGCACCGGTCCCGTGGTCGCCTCGGTCATCAAGAAGGGCACGCCGGACGAGCGCATCGTCCTGTCCTCGCGGACGACCGGCTCCAACTCCGACTTCACGGTCACCGGCGGCAACCTGAGCGCCGATGCGGCCTACACGACTGCGGACCCGACCAAGCTCGACGCGCTGTACTCGCTCGACGGCGTCACCGGCCTCACGTCGAAGACGAACGTGCTCGAGGACGCCGTCCCGGGCCTGCGCATCACGCTCAAGGGCGTCACCATGCAGCCGGCGGCGATCAACGTCACCGAGCCGGCGCTCGACCGCGAGGCGGTCAAGAAGAAGATCACCGCGTTCGTCGATGCGTACAACGCGGTCGTCAACACCGTGCGCTCGGACCTCACCGAGAAGCCCGTGTCGACCCCGACCGGCTCGTTCGACGCCGGCCTCGGCCAGCTCTACGGCGACACCGGCCTGCAGTCGATGCTCAGCAGCCTGCGGCGCCAGATGACCAACATCAACGCCGGCGCCGGGGTCAACGACCTCGCCGACCTCGGCATCGGCCTCCCCGCCTCCGCGGCGGGCGTGGTCTCCGAGGACGCCAAGGCCGGCCGCCTGACCATCGACTCCACCAAGCTCACCGCGGCGCTGGAGAGCGACTGGACCCAGGTCAAGGACTTCTTCTCCGGCTTCTCCAAGCAGGTGACCGACTTCGTCGACACCCAGACGGGTGGCAACGGCGTCATCGACGGCCGGCTCAAGAGCGCCGACCGGAACATGAAGACGCTGCAGGACCAGCTCACGCAGGCCAACGAGCGCATCGACGCGAAGGAAAAGCGCCTCAAGGCGCAGTTCGCGGCGATGGAGACCGCGCTGCAGAACAGCCAGACCCAGCAGGCGTGGCTCACGGCCCAGCTCGCGGGCCTGAGCTCGTCCTCCAACTAAGCGGAAATTCGCTCAAGCGGTCGCGGTTCGGGCCGACTACCCGAGCAGCAGCACCCACTTCGTCCCGTCTCCGTCCCGAGGTAAGCGTTGTCCGTCTACACCGCCTCCCGTAGCGCTGCATACAAGCAGTCGAGCATCCTCACCGCCACGCCCGGCCAGCTCGTCGTGATGCTCTACGACGGATGCCTGCGCTTCCTGCACCAGGCGGCGTACGCCATGCGGGACGACGACATGGCGACGGCCGACAACCGGCTCCAGCGCGCCGAGGCGATCATCGACGAGCTGCACTCCACGCTCGACATGGAGAAGGGCGGCGTCATCGCCAGCCGCCTCCAGGGCATCTACGTCTTCTGCTCGCGTCACCTGCTCGAGGCCCGTATGGCCAAGGAGCCGGAGATGATCGACAAGGTCGGCGAGCTGCTCGCCGAGCTGCGCGACGCCTGGTCGCAGGTCGCCGGCTCCTGACATGGACCCCTGGTCCGACCTGCTGGCGCGCGCCAACGCCGAGCGCACCCTGGCGGCCGAGGGCCGCTGGGACGAGCTCGCGGCCTCCACGGCCGAGCGCGTCCGCATCGCCTCCACGCTCGGCCCCGCGCCGATCGGCGCCCGCCTCACGCTCGAGGCCCTCGCCGTCGTGCAGCAGGAGCTGACCACCACGCTCGAGTACCACCACGCGCACACCCGGCGCGAGCTCGGCGGCCTCCACACGGGCCGCGGTGCCGTGGCCGGCTACGCCGCCGCGCAGGCCGGCGGCGCCCGCCGCTGGGTCAACGACTGCGCGTAAGCACGCGCCGCTCAGGAGGGCGAAGCCCGGTTACGGGCGCCTGGATGGCGACCGTCTGCATCAAGGCGTCACCCGGATGGTGACGCAGGCACTAAAGCTTGATCGGCGGCAGCCGATCAACCGACTGGCTGCCTCAGGGATGGGGCTCGTGGGTCCAAGGACGGACCACCACTTTCTTTCCTTCCAAGGAGATTCCGTCCCAGTGCTCTTCGACACCACGCAGCTTGCCCTCGAGCGCGCCATCGAGGGCGCCGGCAAGCGCCACGAGGCGCTGGCCACGAACCTCGCGAACGCCAACACCCCGGGCTACCAGCGCGTCGACGTGGACTTCCACAGCGCGCTCGCCGCGGCGGTGGGCGGGGACGACGACTCCCGCACGGCGTTGCAGCGCCTCAGCTTCGCGCCCGCCAAGGACGCCTCAGCCGGCGCCACGCGCGCCGACGGCTCCACGGTCGACGTCGACTCCGAGTCGGCCAAGATCGCCGAGAACGCGCTCGAGCAGCAGGCCGCCGTCTCGGTGGCGCATGCGCGCCTCGGGATCCTGAAGGCCGCGATGGGCACGGGCGGTGCGTGATGAGCCTCTTCGGTGGACTCGACATCTCCGCGTCCGGCCTGACGGCCGAGCGCCTGCGCATGGACGTCACGGCCGAGAACCTGGCCAACGCCCAGACCACGCGCGGCGCCGACGGTCAGCCGTACCGCCGCAAGGAGGTCGTCCTGCAGGAGGCCCCGGGCTCGTTCGGCGCCTCGCTGTCGAAGGCCATGGGCGCCGGCAGCGGCGGCACCGAGGGCGGCGGCGTCCAGGTCGCCGGCATCGTGCAGGACACCGCGCCGCTCAAGCGCGTCTACGACCCGGGCCACCCGGACGCCGACGCACAGGGCTACGTGTCGATGCCGAACGTCGACACCGTGACCGAGATGGTCGATCTCATCGGCGCCTCGCGCGCCTATGAGGCCAACGTCACGGCCATGCAGGCCGCCAAGCAGATGTTCTCCAAGACGCTGGAGCTGTTGCGCTGATGCCGATCGATCCGTCCTTCGCCGTCACCGGGCCGGAGTGGAACGTCGCTCCCGTCGAGCCCGCGCAGCCCACCGAGGCCACCGGCTCCGACTTCGGCGCCATGCTCGGTAAGAGTCTCCAGTCGCTGGCCGATAGCCAGACGGAGGCCTCCAACGCCGCCCAGGCGCTGGCCACCGGCCAGGCGTCGGACCCGACGGCCGTCGTCATGGCCGTCGAGCGAGCCCAGCTCGCCATGCAGCTCGCCTCGCAGATTCGCTCGAAGGCCGTCGAGGCCGCCCAGGACATCTTCCACACCCAGGTCTGATCTGAGCCATGCCTCCGTTCGTCGAAACCTTCAAGGCCCTCCCCGCCCGCTCCAAGGGCATCATCGCCGTCTCCGCGGTGGCGATCGTGGCGATCGCCTTCCTGCTGCTGCGGGTCGCGGGCGCGCCGTCGTACGCGATCCTGTCCTCAGGGCTGGATCCCGCGCAGACCGGCAAGGTCACCGCGGCGCTCGACGAGCAGGGCATCGCCTACGAGCTGCGCAACAACGGCACCGCGCTGGCGGTCGAGAAGACGTCGGTCGCCCAGGCGCGCGTGACGCTCGCCGGCCAGGGCGTCAGCACCGACGGCGGCGCGGGCAAGGGCTTCGAGCTGTTCGACGAGCAGAAGCTCGGCGCCTCCGACTTCCAGCAGCAGGTCACCTACCAGCGCGCGCTGGAGGGCGAGATCAGCCGCACGATCGGCAACGTCCAGGGCGTGGCCTCGCCGCAGGTGCAGCTCGTGCTGCCCGAGGACGACCTGTTCGCCGACGAGGCGACCCCGGCCACGGCCGCGGTCATGCTCGGCAACTCCGCCGACACGCTCGAGCCCGGCGCGGTGCGCGGCATCGCCCAGCTCGTGGCCTCGTCCGTGAAGGGCCTCAAGACCGAGAACGTGACCATCACCGATTCCTCCGGCTCGCTGCTGTGGCCCGCCGACGGCGCCGCCGGCGGCGGAGGCGGCGTGGCCGCCGGGAAGCAGGCGCTCGAGGCGCGCTACGCGCGCGGCATGGAGTCCAACCTCAACTCGCTGCTCACCCGCACGCTCGGCCCGGGCAAGGGCCAGGTCAAGGTGACCGCCGACCTCAACGCGGACAAGACGACGCTCGACGAGGTCACGTACGACAAGAAGGGCGTGCCGCTCAAGAAGCAGACCGAGACCGAGAAGCTCGACGGCGGCGGCGCCACCACCGGCGGCACGGCGGGCACCGGCTCGAACATCCCGACGTACTCGACCGGCGCCGGCGGCGGCAGCTCGAACTCCAAGTACCAGCGCAAGACCGACAACGTCGACTACGGCGTCGGCAAGAAGGTCGCGCGCACCGAGGTCGCTCCGGGCGCGGTCAAGAAGCTCAACGTCGCGCTGCTGGTCGACAAGTCCGTGCCGCCGGCCGACTTCGCGGCCGTGCAGAAGGCGATCTCCAGCGCCGCGGGCATCGACACCCAGCGCGGTGACGTGCTGCAGGCCGCCCAGGTCCCGTTCGCGAAGGCGGCGGCGCCGAAGACCGGCCCGGTCCCGACCTCGCTGCTCGGCCCGCTCAAGTGGGTCGGCGTCGGCCTCGCGTCGCTGCTGTTCCTGTTCTTCATGACCCGCTCGCTGCGCAAGCGCGAGGGCGAGGCGCTCGCCGCCCCGACCTGGCTGGCCGACATCGAGGAGCCCGTCTCGCTGGCCGAGCTCGAGCAGAAGACGCAGGTCCTGCCCGCGCAGACGCACCCGTCGATCACGCTGCCCCCGCGCGCCCCGGACACCAACCTGCAGGCGATCGACCAGCTCATGGAGCGCGAGCCCGAGCGTGTCGCCGCGCAGGTCAAGCAGTGGATGGCCGAGGACTGATGAGCACCCAGCTCGCCACGCGTCCGTCCAGCGACGCGACGAAGGGGCTGCGCGGCATCGAGAAGGCCGCCATCCTGCTGGTCGCGATCGGCGAGGAGCGGGCCGGCCAGATCTTCGGTTACCTCGGCGAGAACGAGGTCGAGGCGCTCTCCCTGGAGATCGCCAAGTCGCGCAAGGTGCCGAACGAGATCTGCCGCGACATCATCGGCGAGGCCGTCGACACCGTCCTCGCGGAGGACTACATCGCCGAGGGCGGCGTGGAGTACGCGCGCAGCATCCTCGAGCGCTCGCTCGGCGCCAACCGCGCCGAGGAGGTCATCGGCCGCCTGGCGGCGACGATCGAGCGCCGGCCGTTCGAGTTCCTGCGCCGCACGCCGCCGGAGCAGATCTACGTCTTCCTGCGCAACGAGTCTCCGCAGACGATCGCGCTCGTGGTCGCGAACCTGCACACGACGCTGGCCGCCGCGGTGCTCGCGCAGCTCGAGCCCGAGGAGCAGGCCGAGGTCGCGCTGCGCGTCGCTCGCATGGCCGAGACCCGGCCGGAGGTCGTCTCCCAGGTCGAGACCGTGATGAAGCAGAAGCTCTCGAGCATCGTCGCGCAGGACTACGCGGCGGCCGGCGGTGTCAAGTCGCTCGCCGACATCCTCAACCACTCCGACCGCACGACCGAGCGCAACGTGCTCGACGAGCTGGCCAAGACCGAGTCCGAGCTGGCCGACGAGGTCCGCCTGCTGCTGTTCACCTTCGAGGACGTCGTCAAGCTCGACGACCGCTCGATCCAGATGGTGCTCAAGGAGGTCGACCAGAAGGACCTCGCGATCGCCCTCCGCGGCGTCAGCGAGGACGTCCGGTCGCGGATCTTCTCGAACATGTCCGAGCGCGGTGCCGAGCTCCTCAAGGAGGAGATCGACTTCCAGCCGCCGCAGCGCAAGCGCGTCATCGAGGAGGCCCAGGGCCGCATCGTCGGCGTCGTGCGCCGCCTCGAGGAGGCCGGCGCGGTGGTCATCTCCCGCGGTAGCGGCGGCGGCGACGACGAGCTCCTGTGATGACGTCCGCCGAGTTCTCGTTCGAGGCGCTCGACGCGCCGGTCGTCAATACGGCCACGGTCTCCGGGCCGGGGCGGGCGGGGACCGACATCGTCATGACCGCGCTGGCGACGGCCGAGGCCGACGCCGCCGTCCTGCGCGCCAGCGCGCGCGAGGAGGGCCTGCGCGAGGGTCGCGAGGAGGCGCTCGCCGCACTCGCTCCCGCGATCGAGGCGCTCAACCAGGCCGCCGAGGCCGTGCAGGGCGACCAGCTCGCGCGCGCCGACCGCCTCGAGGCGCACGCCGTCGACCTGGCGCTGTTCCTGGCCGAGAAGGTCCTCGGTGGCGCGATCGCCGTCCAGCCCGAGCTCGTCGTCGAGTCCGTCCGCGGCGCGCTCCGCGGCATCGTCGAGCGCGAGCGCGTGACCGTGCTCGTGCACCCCGATGACCTCGAGCTCGTGCGCGAGTCGATGGACGCCGTCCGGGCGTCGCTCGGCGGCATCGAGCATTGCGAGGTCCAGGCCGAGCGCCGCGTGTCGCGCGGAGGCGCCGTGGTCCGCACGCCGGAGGGCGACGTCGACGCGCGCTTCGAGACCAAGCTTCAGCGCGCTCGCGAGGTCGTCGAGTCGGCCCTGAGCCCGGCTTCATGAGCGGGCTGCTCGATCACGCCACCGCGGCGCTGCGCGACGCGGACCTGCACCGCCGGCACGGCCGGGTCATCGACCTGATCGGCCTGATCGTCGAGGCCACCGGCCTCGAGGCCGAGGTCGGCGAGGTCTGCACGATCGACACCGGCCGCGGCCGCGGGCCCGTGCCCGCCGAGGTCGTAGGCTTCCGCGCCGGTCGCACGCTGCTGATGCCGCTCGGCGAGGCCACGGGCATCGGCCCGGGCGCGCGCGTGAGCGCCAGCGGCCGCGCGCTGAGCATCGAGGTGTCCGACGACCTGCTGGGGCGCACGCTCGACGGCCTGGGCCGCCCGCTCGACGGCTTCGGGCCAACCGCTGCAGGCCGTTCGCGGCCGGTCGAGGCGGCGCCGCCCGATCCATTCACGCGCCCCCGCATCGACGTGCGCGTCTCGCTCGGCGTCCGCGCGCTCGACGCGCTGGTGCCGTGCGGCCGTGGCCAGCGCCTCGGCATCTTCGCCGGCTCCGGCGTCGGCAAGTCGTCGCTGCTGGGCATGATCGCCCGCTCGACGTCGGCCGACGTGAACGTCATCTGCCTGGTCGGCGAGCGCGGCCGCGAGGTGCGCGAGTTCATCGAGCGCGACCTCGGCCCGGAGGGCATGGCCCGCTCCGTGGTGATCGTCGCGACGTCCGACCAGCCCGCGCTGGTGCGCATCAAGGCCGCCTTCACCGCGACCACGATCGCCGAGCACTTCCGCGACCAGGGCGCCGACGTGATGCTGATGATGGACTCGGTCACGCGCTTCGCCATGGCCCAGCGCGAGGTCGGCCTGGCGATCGGCGAGCCGCCCGCCACGCGCGGCTACACGCCGTCCGTGTTCGCCCTGCTCCCGAAGCTGCTCGAGCGCTCCGGCACCTCGCCGCGCGGCTCGATCACCGGCCTCTACACCGTGCTCGTCGACGGCGACGACATGAACGAGCCGATCGCCGACGCCGTGCGCTCGATCCTCGACGGCCACGTCGTGCTCTCGCGGCACCTGGCGCACGCCGGCCACTACCCGGCCGTCGACGTGCTGGCCAGCGTCTCCCGTCTCGTCGGCGAGGTCGTCACCTCCGAGGTCCGCTCGGCGGGCGACGAGGTCCGGCGCCTGATGGCGGCCTACAAGGACAAGGCCGACCTGATCTCGATCGGCGCCTACGCGCGCGGCAGCGACCCGCTGACCGACGCGGCGATCGACGCCCGCGGGCCCATCGACGGCTTCCTGCGCCAGACCGTCGGCGACCGCTCGACGGCCGACGAGGCCGACTCGGCACTGATCAACCTGGCGCTGCTCGCCGGCGTGCCGGAGCCCGCGGTGGCGCCGGCCATCGAAGAACCGGCGCCGCCGCAGGCGTCCCAGCCGAGCATGCCGCTGCACTCGGCCATCCCCCCGCTGCATCTCGCGTCCTAGGGCGCGAGCACGACCTCGCAGCTGAACGTCAGCTCGGCGAACGAGCAGGCGTCCTGGCCGTCGTCGCCGTTCGCGCGGTCGCGGCCCGGCCCGCCGTCCAGCCGGTCGTCGCCGGCGCCGCCGCGCAGCCGGTCGTCGCCCTCCTCGGCGGACAGCTCGTCGTTCCCGTCGCCGCCCAGCAGCCGGTCGTCGCCGCCGCCGGCGAACGCGACGAAGTCGTCGCCCGGGCCGCCGATCAGCAGGTCGTCGCCGGTCTCGGTGGGATAGAAGCCGCCGTAGGTGGAGTCGTCGCCGGCGCCGCCGACCACGACGTCGCTGCCGCGGTCGCCGCCGATCTCGTCGTCGCCGGGCCCACCGTTGACGTAGTCGTCGCCGTCGAGGCTGCCGGCGTTGTCGTTGCCGGGGCCGCCGAAGATCGTGTCGGCGCGATCCGCGGTCGGCTTGCCGGCCTCGGCGCGCAGGCGGATCGTGTCGTCGCCGCCGTCGATCAGGTCGTTGCCGTCGCCGGCCACGAGCCGGTCGGCGCCCGGGCCGCCGCAGACGAGGTCGTCGCCGCCGAGGCCATGGATCGTGTCGTCGCCGCCGGCGCCGTAGATGCGGTCGGGGCCGGGCGTTCCGACGAGCACATCGGCCTTCGCGGTGCCGACCTGCGTGAACTCGCCGGGCACGCCGAAGCAGACGACCGGGGCAGCCGCGTGCGCCGGGCCTGGCGCCGCGAGCGCGCCGGCGACCAGCGCGCCGGCGATCAGGGTGGGGAGCGTTCGCATGGGGGTCTCCATGGGGTCTGGGGAGTTGACGCTCAGGACCGTACGGCCGCGCAGGACCTGGTTCCTGAGGATCCGATGAGCGGTATCTGAGCCGGCTACAGGTTCGACTGCGGTGGTCGATCACCCGGAACGTGGAGACTCCGTCCTTCACGTTCCGTCTCGAGCGCGTTCGGTCGCTTCGAGAGCGCGCCGAAGAGCGCGCTCGCGAGGACCTGGCGCATGAGCTCCGCCTGCGCCTGCGCGGCGAGGCCATGCTGCTCGAGGCCACCCAGGCGGCCTCGGCGGCAACGCAGAGCGGGCGCCACGCGGTGACCTCGCGCTCGTCCGGGACGGACCTGATCGCCGCCCAGGCGTACATCGAGCGTGCCGAGACCCGTCGCCGCGAGGCGGCGCTGGATCTCGACCGCCAGGACGCCGAGGTCCAGTCCCGCCAGGCCGCACTGCAGACGGCCGCGCGCGAGCGCCAGGTCATGGACAAGCTCAAGGAGCGCCAGCACGCCGAGCACAACGCCGCATGGGCCGTCAAGGCCCAGGGCGCGCTCGACGAGGTCGCTCTCGCCGTCCACCGTCGCGGAGCCGCAGCGTGAGCGTCGATACCGCCATCGCGCGGATCACCGCGCTGCAGGCCCTGATCGCCGGCGCCGCTCCGCAGCCTGTCCAGACGCAGACCAGCAGCTTCGCCTCCCAGCTCGCCGACGCGAGCGCCACGACGCTCACCCCCGCGACGGGCGCCACCGCCGCGACCGCCTCGACGGCGCCCGCCGGCATCTCCCAGCTTCCGGCCGACGTCCCGTACGGCGCGGAGATCACCGCCGCCGCGAAGAAGCACGGCATCGATCCCGCGCTGCTCGCCGGGCTCGTCAAGCAGGAGTCCGGCTTCAACCCCAGCGCGGGCTCGCCCGCCGGTGCGCGCGGCCTGACCCAGCTGATGCCGGCCACCGCCGCCGGCCTCGGCGTCACCAACGTGCTCGACCCCGCCCAGAACCTCGACGGCGGCGCGAAGTACCTGCGCCAGCAGCTCGACGCGTTCGGCGGCGACGTCACGCGCGCCCTCGCGGCCTACAACGCCGGGCCCGGCGCCGTCCAGCGCTACGGCGGCGTGCCGCCCTACGCGGAGACGCAGAACTACGTCCGCGCCGTTCAGGCGAACGCCGCGGCCTACCGCGGCTCCTCCCCCTCGATCCTGTGATGACCACCGACCGCACCCAGAGCGCGCGCTCCGCCGCGCCCACGACCGACCGCTCCGCCGCTCCGGCGCAGCGGGCGGGCGCGGGGGACGCCTTCGCGGCGCTCCTCGACGCCCACGCCACGCCCACCCGCGACAGCGCCGTGCGCCGCGACGACCGCGGCCCGCAGCGCGATGCCGCGCGCCCCGGCGACCGTGACCGCGACCGCGGCCCGGTCCGGCCGGACGACGTGCGCGGCCACGGCCCGCAGCGCCGCGACGCCGACCTGCACGCCGCGCCCGAGCGCCCCACGGACGCTTCCGCGCCGCCGGCCGCCCCCGAGGCCGCCGCCCCGGCCGTGCCCGCCGAGCCCCAGGCGGCCGCGCCCGCCGTCGCGCCCGCGCTGGTGCTCGCCGAGCTGCCGGTGCCGCCGCTGGCCGTCGCCGTCGCCGTCGAGGCCGCGAAGACCCCGCCCCCCGCCGCGGCTGTGCCCGCCGCGGCCCCGGCTTCCGAGACCGCCGCGCCCGTGCCGGCCCCGGCCGCCTCCGCGCCCGCGCCGCTGCCGGCCGCCGCCCAGCCTCAGACCCCGACCGCACCGGTGCCGGCCGACGGCCAGCCGGTCGCGGCGCCCGTCGCCGAGGTGCCCGCCGAGGGCGAGGCCCCGGCCGTGCCGCAGGCCCAGTCCGAGACGCCGGCGCCCGCCGTGCAGGACCGCGCATCGCAGACCTCCGCTCCGGTGGCCGAGCCGACCCCGGCCGACGCCCGCCGAGCCGGTGCGCGAGCCCGCGGCTCCGGCCCCGACCGGCCCCGCGCAGGCCAAGCCTGCCGCTCCCGCCGAGGCTCCGGCCGCTCCCGCGCCCACCTCCACATCGAACGTGAACCCGGCCGTGAACCAGCCGGCCGCACAAGTCGCCGCCCAGGCCGCGCCGCACCGCAGCGTCGCGCTGCACCGCGCGCCGGCCGCCGTCGCGACGCTGCTGCACGTGGCCCACGACCGCGGCATCACGCACGCCAAGCTGGCCCTCAAGCCGGCCGAGCTCGGCGGCGTCGAGATCCGCCTGCAGTCCACGGCCGCCGGTATCACCGCGCAGGTCGTGGCCGACTCGCCCGAGGCCGCGCGGATGCTCGCGCAGCACGGCGACGAGCTTCGCCGCGCGCTCGAGGCGCGCGACGTCAACCTGCTCTCGCTGGAGGTCTCGACCTCCGCCGACCAGCAGCACCAGAGCGCCCGCGGCGAGTGGACGGACGGCGATGACGCCGACACGTTCGGCGCCTCCGGCCGCTCCGCCACCGGCGACGCCGAGGGCGACGCCGAGCCCGCCCCTGTCACCCACTCGGTCATCGAGCTGCCCGGCGGGCTGCTCGTCGACGTCCTCGCCTGACCCCCACCCAGAAACCGAGATGACCTCAGTCGACTCAGTCCAGACCACGTCGGGCAATCAGCTCGAGCGCAAGACCGGGGGCACCCTCGGCAAAGACGACTTCCTCAAGCTGTTCGTCGCCCAGCTGCAGCATCAGGATCCGATGAACCCGATGCAGGACAGCGACTTCATGGGCCAGATGGCGTCGTTCTCGACGCTCGAGCAGATCACCAACATGGCCACGGCGAACCAGAACGTCGCCGCGAGCCTCTCGTCCAGCAACGCGATCAGCCTCATCGGCCGCACCGTGACCTACACGGACGAGAACGACCTTTCCCACACCGGTGTCGTGCAGAAGGTCACCACCGCGGGCGGCATTCCGTCGCTCACGGTGGATGGCGTCGACGGCATTGATCCCGCAACCATCTCGCAGGTCGCTTAGGCGACGGAAGGAGTTGATGCCCCGATGATGCGAGGCATGTTCGCTGCCATCAGCGGCCTCAAGACCCACCAGGTGATGCTCGACGTCACCTCGAACGACATCGCGAACGTCAACACGATCGGCTACAAGTCGGCCCGTACGACGTTCATGGACTCGCTCACCCAGGTGCAGCGCGGCGCTTCCGGCGCCGGTGGCGGCACGGGCGGCGCCAACGCGGCCCAGATCGGCCTCGGCACGCAGCTCGGCTCGATCGACAACCTGATGACCGGCGGCTCGCTGCAGTCCACGGGCAACCCGTACGACGTCGCCATCTCGCAGGGCCCGGGCATGTTCCGCGTCGCCGCGAGCACGTCGACCCCGCCGACGGCCAACCCGGCCGCCGTCGAGTACACCCGTGCCGGCAACTTCACCACCAACAGCGCCGGCTACCTCGTCACCCAGGACGGCTACTACGTCCAGGGCCGCACGGCCGGCGGCGCCGACACGCTGCTGAACATCCCGTCCGGCTCGTCGAACGTGACGATCGCCCAGAACGGCGAGGTCAGCTACGTCGACGGGACCGGCACGCGCCAGTCCGCCGGCTTCCTCTCGCTCGCGACGTTCTCGAACGCCGCGGGCCTCCAGCGCTCCGGCTCGAACCGCTGGCTGGCGTCGCCGAACTCCGGCGCGCCGGTCGTCAGCACCCCGAGCGCGCAGGCGGGCTTCACCACCGCCGGCACGATCGAGATGTCGAACGTCGATCTCGCCCAGGCGTTCACGAGCATGATCACCGCGCAGCGTGGCTTCCAGGCCAACTCGCGGGTCATCTCGACGGCCGACGAGATGCTGCAGGACCTGGTGAACCTGAAGCGCTAGCGCTAAGGCTCCGCCTTTCGTCGACGGCCGCGGATAGCGCGGCCGTCGGCATTTAAGGCGGAGCCTTAGGTGCCGAATACCGGGGCGTGATCCGTCTCCACCGTCTTGCGCACGCCGAAGAGCACTTCTTGCTCAATCCGGACCTGATCCTCTCGATCGAAGCCACCCCCGACACCGTCGTGACCCTCACCACGCACACCAAGCTGATCGTCGCCGAGCGCCCCGAGGAGGTCGTCGACCTCGTCCGCGCCTGGCGCGCCTCGATCCTCGAGGCCGGTTTGCCGCGCATCCGGCGACGCTCCGACGTGCCCCTGCACGTCGTCCGCGGCGAGCACGTGGCCCGAGAGGACGGCGACCGATGAAGGCCTCATCTGCGATCGGCCTGATCATCGGCTGCGTGGGTATCGCCCTGGGCGCCACGATGGAGGGCTCGCAGGTCATGGCGGTCCTCAACCCGTCGGCCATGCTCATCGTGCTCGGCGGCACGCTCGGAGCGACGATCACGGGCACGAGCTTCGAGTCGATCAAGGCGATTCCGAAGCTGTTCAAGAAGGCGTTCAGCCCCGAGGTGCTCGACCTCAACAGTCGTGTGACCGAGCTCGTCGGCTACGCCGAGCAGGCCCGTCGTGACGGCCTGCTCGCGCTCGACGAGCAGCTCGGCGGTATCGAGGACCCGTACACCCGCAAGGGTCTGCAGCTGGTCGTCGACGGCACCGACCCCGACCTCGTCGCGGACGTGCTCGAGGCGGAGAACGACGCGATGCGCAAGCGCCACGGAGCCGCGACCCAGCCGTTCGAGAAGGCCGGCGGATACGCCCCGACCATGGGCATCATCGGCACGGTTTTCGGCCTCGTGCACGTGCTCAGCAACCTCTCCAAGCCGGAGACGCTCGGTCCATCGATCTCCGCGGCGTTCATCGCGACGCTCCTCGGCATCTCGACCGCGAACATCGTCTACCTGCCGATCGCCGCGCGGCTCAAGCAGCTGTCGCAGGAGGAACTGCACTTCCGCGCGATGACGCTCGAGGGCATCCTCGCGATCCAGGCGGGCGATAACCCGCGTGTCGTGCAGGAGAAGCTGACGGCCTACGTCCCGCCGTCGCAGCGCATGACCGAGGAGCAGGCGGCTGCCGCCGCCCAGGCGCAGAAGGAAGCCGCCTAGCCCCATGTCCGCACGCCGGCACAAGCGCGGTGGTCACCACCACGAGGAGGAGCACGAGAACGAGGAGCGCTGGCTCGTGTCCTTCGCGGACATGATGACGCTGCTCTTCTGCCTCTTCATGGTGCTGTTCGCGATCTCGTCCGTGAACACGTCCAAGTTCGAGGCCCTGCAGAAGGCGCTCCAGGATGCCTTCTCCGGCAAGATCCTCTCGGGCGGCGAGGCCGTCATGGAGACGGGCAACGACAAGCGGCCCGAGAAGCCCGGCACCGAGCCGCCGCTGCCGGCGATGACGCCGCTGCAGGCGCTCGCGCAGTCGTCGGTCGACTCCACCGAGAGCAAGGCGGCCAAGAAGGAGGAGGAGGACTTCAAGGCGCTCAAGGAGCGCATCGACGCCCTCGTCCAGAAGGAGGGGCTGACCGGGAAGGTCGAGACCACCGTCCGCAAGCGCGGCCTCGTGGTCGAGCTGCTCACCGACAACGTGTTCTTCGATTCGGGCCAGGCCGCGCTCAAGCCGGGCGCCTTCGGCCTGCTCGACAAGCTCGGCGACGTGCTGCGCGTCGAGCGCACGCACCCGATCGTCGTGGAGGGCCACACCGACTCCCAGCCGATCTCGAACGCCCAGTACCCCAGCAACTGGGAGCTGTCCGGCGCGCGCGCGTCGGCGGTGGTCCGAACCTTCGTCTCAGACGGCGTGACCGCGGGCCGGATCTCCGGCGCGCTCCACGGCGCCGAAGACCCGACCGCGAGCAACGCGACCGCCGAGGGGCGCTCGCGCAACCGCCGCGTCGACGTGATCCTCACCCGCATGCATCAGGAGCCCTAGTCCCATGAAGAAGAAGCTGATGATCGTCCTCCCCGTGCTCCTGCTGGTGCTCGGTGGTGCCTACAAGTTCGTCCTGGCCAAGCCCAAGGAGGCCGAGGCCAAGCCGAAGGTCCACGGCACGGTCTACATCCTCGAGAAGGAGTTCCTCGTGAACCTGGACGACGGCCGCTTCGCCAAGCTGACCGCCGCGCTCGTGCTCGCGCACGACGACACGTCGACGGTTCCGGCGGGCGGCCACTCGGCGGCCACTCCGCCGGAGGGCTACGGCGCGATGAGCCAGGAGGCGGTCGTGCGGGCGGTCATCACCGACGACCTCACGAACGCCAAGCCGAACGAGGTCATCGACCGCGAGGGGCGCGAGCACCTCCAGGAGAAGATCCTCAAGGACCTCAAGAAGAAGACCGACGTGAAGGTCGAAGAGGTCCTGTTCCCCGACGTCACGGTTCAGTGAGCGAAGCCATGAGCGATCCCGTCGATTACGTCCCGTTCGAGACGACCACCACCGCGCCCGCGGACGCGGGTGGCGACTCGCCCGAGCTCGAGCGCCTCTACGACGTCCCCGTGGAGCTGGCCGTGGAGATCGGCCGGACCCACATGACGATCCGCGAGACGCTGGCCCTCGGGCCCGGCTCCATCGTCACGCTCAACAAGCTCGCCGGCGAGCCGGTCGACCTGCTGGTCAACGGCAAGCCGATCGCGCGCGGCGAGGTCGTCGTGATCGACGAGGAGTTCGGTCTGCGCGTGACCGAGGTGGTCGCAGGCGAGGGCGCGGGCGCCGCGCCCGAGGCTCCCGCCGAGCCGGCCGCAGCACCGGCGCCCGTCGCGCCCGCTTCACCCGTCCAGGCTTAGCGCCGCCGCGGCGCGGATAATCCGGCCCTCGATGGGCCGAGCCCGCGCCGCGGTCGCCAACTTCTGGCGCAAGGCCTACGAGGACAACCTCACGGGCCTTGCCGCCATGGTGGCCTACAACCTGCTGCTGTCGATCTTCCCGGTCGCGCTCGTCGCGCTGTGGATCGCCGGCCGCATCCTGCGCTCCACCGACGTGCAGGCCTCCGTTCTCCTCGACCTGCAGCGGCTGTTCCCGAGCGCGGCCGAGGGCACGCTCGACGAGGCGATCCACCGTCTGCAGAGCACGTCGACGACCGTGGGCATCCTCGCCATCGCCGCCGCGTTCTGGTTCGGCGCCTCGTTCTGGGGTGCGCTCGACACGGCGTTCTGCCAGATCTACCACCGGACGTGCCGCAGCTGGGTGCGCCAGAAGCTGTTCGGCTTCGGCATGTTCGCGATCGTGCTGCTGTTCATCGTCGCCAGCGTCAGCGTCCCGGCGCTGCAGAGCCTGCTCGTGACCACGCAGAGGGACCTGCCGTTCGGGCTCTCCGACATCCGCGGGCTGGTCTACGGCGTGTCGCTGGCCGCCGGCGTCGTCGTGACGTTCACCGCGCTGTGCGTGACCTACGCGATCGTGCCCGCCGGGCGCATGCCGTGGCGGTGCGTGTGGCCCGGCGCGCTCGGCGCGACGATCGCCATCGGCGTGCTCGACTACGCCTTCCCGCTGTATCTGCAGAACGTCTCGACGTTCCGCGCGGGCACGTCGCTGGTGTTCATCCTGATCGCGCTCGTCTGGTTCTACGCGCTGTCGATCATCGTGCTCGCCGGAGCGGTCGTGAACGAACTCCGGTTCGAGCGGCGCTAGTCTGCGCCGCCGTGGCGGCGATCGAGACGGTGGGGCTCACGAAGCGGTACGGATCCGTGACCGCTGTGCACGACTTGTCGTTCTCGGTCCGCGAGGGCGCGGTCACCGGCTTCCTCGGGCCCAACGGCGCCGGGAAGACCACGACGCTGCGGATGATCCTCGCGCTGGCGCGGCCGACCGCCGGGCACGCGACCGTGCTCGGGCGCCCGTACACGCAGCTCGAGGAGCCGGCGCGCACGGTCGGCGCGAACCTGGAGATCGCGGGCGCCCATCCCGGCCGCAAGGGGCGCGACCATCTGCGCGCGCTGGCGGCGATGGCCGGGCTCCCGCGCTCGCGCGTGGACGAGGTGCTCGCCATCGTCGAGCTCACGGGCGCCGCCAACCGCCGCGCCGGCAAGTACTCGCTCGGCATGCGCCAGCGGCTCGGCCTGGCGGCGACGCTGCTCGGCGACCCGCAGGTGCTGGTGCTGGACGAGCCCGCCAACGGGCTCGACCCGCAGGGCATCCGCTGGTTGCGGGACTTCCTGCGTGGCATGGCCGCCGAGGGCCGCACGGTGCTGGTCTCCAGCCACGTGCTCGCCGAGGTCGCCCAGACGGTCGACGACGTCGTGGTCATCCACCGCGGCCGGCTTGTCGAGCAGGGCCCCGTGTCGCGGCTCACCTCGGGGGGCCACGTCGTCGTGCGCTCCCCGCGCGTGGCCGAGCTGCGCGCCGCGCTCGAGCGCGCCGGCCTGAGCGCGACCGGCGAGGGCGAGGAGCTGGTGGTCGACGCCGAGGATCCCGCCAAGGTCGGCGACATCGCGTTCGAGGCCGGCCTGCCGCTGCACGAGCTGACCACGCGCGCGACCTCGCTCGAGGAGGCGTTCCTGGCCCTGACCAGCGACCCGGAGCCGACGCCATGACGCGGCTGGTCTCGGGCGAGCTGATCAAGGTCCGCACCACGCGGACGGCGCTGGGCTTCGGCGCAGCGTCGGTGCTGCTCGTGCTGGCGCTCGTGCTGATCAGCTTCCTGGCCGGCGACCCGACGTCGGTCGACGACAAGCGCGACGCGCTCAACGTCGGCGGCGTGCTGTCGGTCCCCCTGCTGATCTTCGGCATCGTCGGCGCCACCGGCGAGTACCGCCACCGGACGATCGCGCCGGCCGTGCTGATCGCGCCCGGCCGCGCCCGGCTCACCGTCGCGCGCCTGATCGCCTACATGCTCACCGGACTGCTGTTCGGCGCCCTGATGGTCATCGTCGCGCTCGTCGTCGGCCTCCCGCTGGCGGGCGGCGAGAGCGGCCCGGAGCTCGCAAGCGGCGACATCCTCACGGTCGCCTTCGGCGGCCTGCTCGTCTCGGTCCTGACCGTCGCGCTCGGCGTGGGCGTCGGCGTGCTCGTGCGCAACCAGGTGGCCGGCGTCGTCGGCGCCCTCATCTGGCTGTTCATCCTCTCGCCGGTCCTCGGCCTGATCGACGAGGAGCTGCCGGACTACACGACCTTGCCCGCCGCGGGCGTCGTCGGCGGCTCGCACGAGGCCGGTGGCCTGTCGTACGGCACCTCCGTGGTCGTCCTGGTCGCCTGGGCCGCCGTGTTCTTCGCCGTGGGGCTGCTCCTCGAGCGCCGCCGCGACGTCGACTGACCCGGCCGCGGCGTGAGTCGCGTCGCGGCCGGCAGCGGCTCGGCCCCGGCTGGGTGAGCCACATCCTGCAGCAGCTCGCGCACCTCCTGCTCGCCGACGCGCGCACGGCCGAGCGCCTGGCCGACGCCGAGCAGGTGTACGCCGATCGCCGCCGGGCGCTCGTGTCCGCGCTGTCGGAGCGCGGGATCCCTGCGGCCGGCGACTCCGGGCTGGGCGTCTGGATCGCGTTCGCCGAGGAGGCCGCCGCGGCCCGCGAGCTGCTCGCCGAAGGCTGGGCCGTGAGCCCGGGCGAGCGATTCCGGTTCCACACCCCGCCAGGCCTGCGCGTCACCACCGCGGCGCTCGAGCCGGCCGATGCCGTCCGCCTGGCCGAGGCGATCGCGGCTCTCGGGCGTCCGCCGGCGCTCACTTACGCCGCGTAGATCCACATTCAAGGTGGTCGAACCGCGGCCGATCAAGGGGCCGAGTCCTGATCCAGACTCGCCCCTCGGTGATGCAGATTTCCCCTGCCCTCAAGTCGGCCGGAGCGGCCGTTCTCGGCCTGCTCCTTCTCGCGCCCGCCGCTCTTGCGGCGGACGGTGAGAGCACGCCGCTCGACCTCTCCGGAGACACCAAGGCCAAGGCCACGGAGACCGCCGGCTCTGCGAGCGGCGGGATCGTGCGCACGATCGTCGGCCTGGCGATCGTCATCGGCGTCATCTACGGGCTGTACTGGATCCTCAAGCAGGTCAAGTCCTCCCGTGAGGAGAAGGCGTCCGGCGTCGGCCTGAAGACGCTGGCGACGCTGCCGCTCGGCCAGAACCGCGCGATGCACCTGGTGCGCGCCGGCGACGAGGTCGTCCTCGTCGGGGTCGGCGAGCACGGCGTGACGCCGATCCGCACCTACGGTGAGCACGAGGCCCGCGCGCTCGGGCTGCTCGCAGAGGATGACCAGCTCCCCGAGGTCATCGAGCTCCCGGCCTCGGAGGTCACCGAGGTCACCGAGGTCCGCCCGACCTTCACCCAGGCGCTGTCCAAGAGCCTCGACGGCCTGCGCAAGCGGACGGTGATCAAGTGAAGACCGACGGCCAGAGCGCCGTCCAGCTGCTGCTGTTGATCGGCGGCCTGAGCCTCGTCCCCGCGCTGCTCTTCACGGTCACCGGCTTCACCCGGATCCTCATCGTCCTCGGCTTCATCCGCTCCGGCCTGGGCACGCCGACCGCGCCGCCGAACCAGGTGCTGGTCGGCATCGCGCTGTTCCTGACGCTGTTCGTGATGTTCCCGACCTTCACGAAGATCAAGGACGACGCGATCGTCCCGCTGCAGAAGGGCAAGATCACCCAGGAAGTCGCCCTCAAGCGCGCCGAGGTGCCGATGCGCGAGTTCATGTTCGACCAGACGCGCACCAAGGACCTCGCGCTGTTCGCCAAGCTCGGCAAGGTCGAGCACCCCAAGGAGCGGGCGGACATCCCGACCCACGTCCTGATCCCCGCGTTCATCATCTCCGAGCTCAAGACGAGCTTCCAGATCGGGTTCCTGATCTTCCTGCCGTTCCTGATCATCGATCTCGTCGTCGGCGCGACATTGATGTCGATGGGCATGGTGATGCTGCCACCCGTCTTCATCTCGTTGCCGTTCAAGATCCTGCTGTTCGTCCTGGTCGACGGGTGGAACCTCGTGACCCGGTCGCTGGTGGAGAGCTTCCACATATGAGCGAGGACCAGGTCATCAGCATCTGTGTCTCGACGATGGAGGTCGCGCTCAAGATCGCGATGCCGATCCTCCTCGTCGGGCTGATCGTCGGCCTGCTGGTGTCGATCTTCCAGGCGGCGACGCAGATCCAGGAGCAGACGCTCTCCTTCATCCCGAAGATCGCCGGTCTCGCCGTGGTTCTCGTCGTCGCCGGGCCGTGGATGCTCGGGCAGCTGCTGACGTGGACCGAGCAGCTGTACGGCCAGATCCCGAAGCTGGTCGGCGGATGAACCCGGCGGACATCCTCGCGCAGTTCAGCGAGGAGCAGGTCGCAGGGTTCATGCTCGTCCTCGCGCGGATCTCGCCGCTGTTCATCCTCGCCCCGCTGTTCTCGAGCAAGATGGTCCCCGCCCGCGCGCGCAGCATCGTCGCGGTCGGCCTCGCCATCGGCATCACCCCGATCGCCACCCACGCGGGCGACGGCCAGCACATCCCGATGGAGATCTGGGCGCTCGGCGGCCTCGTGCTCAAAGAGCTGCTCGTCGGCCTGGCGTTCTCATTCGCGCTCGCCGCCCTGTTCGCCGCCATGCAGGTGGCCGGCAGCATCCTCGACACGCTCATCGGCTTCTCGTTCGGCGCGCTCGTCGACCCGATCACCGGCACCAACGGCGGTGTCCTGAACCAGCTCTACGCGCTGATCGGCGCGATGATCTTCGTGGTCATCAACGGCGACGCCTGGGTCATCCAGGGGCTCGCGAAGTCCTACGAGGCGATCCCGCTGGCCGACGCGCCCGCGATGGGTACGCTCGTCGAGGGCGCCCAGGTGGCGTTCACCGGCATCTTCGCCGCCGCCGTCGAGGTCGCCGCCCCGGTGATGCTCGCCGTGCTGCTCAGCGACGTCGCGTTCGGCCTCGTCTCGCGCGTCGTGCCGCAGCTCAACGTCTTCGGCGTCGGCTTCCCGGCCAAGGTCACGGTCGGCCTCGTGATGGTCGGCGCCACGCTCCCGTTCGTGGCCGGCTGGCTGGGCGACGAGCTGCAGAACTCGGTCGCCGCCGCCCTGCACACGCTGAAGGTGGCGGGCTAGCGATGGCCGAGAACAAGACCGAGAAGGCAACACCAAAGAAGAAGGGTGAGGCCCGCAAGAAGGGCCAGGTCGCGCGTTCGATGGACGCCAACGGCGCGGTCGTCATGCTCGCGTCGGTGCTCGCGCTCTCGGCCTTCGGGCCGAAGATGTACCAGAGCATGGCGGAGGCGACCGTCGAGATCCTCGAGCTCATCAAGGATCCGAGCGTCGTCGACCGCAAGGGCATCGGCACGCTGTTCGTCGAGGTCGGGGGCCACTGCTTCACCGCCGCCGCGCCGCTCGTGCTCGTGTGCGCCCTGGCCGGCGTCGCGGTCAACGTCCTGCAGGTCGGCCTCAAGCCGTCGACCAAGGCGCTGGCGCCCGACTTCAAGAAGCTCAACCCGATGACGGGCTTGAAGAACATGGTCAGTCCGAACGCCGCCGTCGAGGGAATCAAGTCAACGCTCAAGGTCGCCGCCGTCGGCGCGATCGTCGCGATCGCGCTGTTCCCGAAGCTCGACGAGATGGCCGCGCTGGTCGGCATGGAGCCCCACGCGTTCCTGCCGACGCTCTGCACGATGGTCCTGCAGATCGCCCAGCGCGCCGCGCTCGCCTACCTGGCGATCGCCGCCGCCGACCTCTTCTGGCAGCGCCACCGGTTCGAGAAGAACCTGAAGATGGACAAGGAGGAGGTCAAGCAGGAGCACAAGCAGACCGAGCTCCCGATGGAGATCAAGATGGCGCAGCGCCGGCGCGCGATGGAGATGGCCCGCGCCCGCATGATGGACGCGGTCCCGACCGCCGACGTGGTCGTGACCAACCCCACGCACTTCTCCGTCGCCCTGCGCTACGACTCGGACAAGCCGGCCCCGGTCGTGGTCGCGAAGGGCACCGATCATCTCGCACTACGGATCCGGCGGGCTGCTGCCGATCACGGGGTCATGGTCGTGCCTGATCCGCCCCTGGCCAGAGCGCTCTACGCGAGCGTCGACGTCGGGCGCCAGATCCCGGAGGAGATGTTCGCCGCCGTCGCGCAGCTCCTCGCCTACGTCTACAAGGTCGCCGGAGCGCAGAGGGCCGCCGCATGAACCTCCTGAAGAAGGCCTCGCGCCACTCCGACCTGGTCGCCGCCGCCGCCGTCGTGCTCGTGGTGGCGATGATGGTCATCCCGCTGCCGCCGTTCCTGCTCGACCTGCTCATCACGCTGAACATCTCGGCGGCGCTGATGATCGTCGTGGCCACGCTCTACGTGCCGCGCGCGCTGGACTTCTCGTCCTTCCCGAGCCTCCTGCTGCTCACCACGCTGTTCCGCCTGGCCATCAACATCTCGGTCACGCGCCTGATCCTGCTGCACGGCGACGCCGGCCACGTGGTCACCGCGTTCGGCAACTTCGTCGTCGGCGGCAACGTGGTCGTCGGCCTCGTGATCTTCCTGATCCTGATCGTGATCCAGTTCGTCGTGATCACGAACGGCGCGGGCCGTGTCGCCGAGGTGGGCGCCCGCTTCACGCTCGACGCCATGCCGGGCAAGCAGATGGCGATCGACGCCGACCTGAACACCGGCCAGATCACCGACGAGGAGGCGCGCAAGCGCCGCGCCGAGATCGCCCAGGAGGCGGACTTCTACGGCGCGATGGACGGCGCCTCGAAGTTCGTCAAGGGCGACGCGATGGCCGGCATCCTGATCACCGCCATCAACCTCATCGGCGGCATCGTCATCGGCGTCATGCAGCAGGGCATGCCGTTCAGCGAGGCCGCCCAGCACTTCTCGCTACTGACCGTCGGCGACGGCCTGTGCGCGCAGATCCCCGCGCTGCTGATCTCGGTCGCCACCGGCATCCTGGTCACCCGCTCGGCGTCCGACGAGGACCTCGGCTCCGACATCGCGGCCCAGATCACCGAGCAGCGCAAGGCGCCGCTCGTCGCCGGTGTCGTGATCATGTGCTTCGCGCTCGTCCCGGCGCTGCCGAAGATCCCGTTCCTGATCATCGGCGGCCTGTTCTTCGCCGTCGGCTGGACGCTGCGCAAGGTCCCGAACAAGGCCGCGACGGCCGCTGCCGCAGCGGCCGCGCCCGCAGCCGGTGCCGGTGGGGCGAATCCCGAGCTGCCGGCGCCGCGCGACGCCGCGCTCGACGCGCTGGCGCTCGACCCGCTCGAGCTCGCGATCGGCTTCGGCCTGGTCCCGATGGTCGACCAGAACGCCGGCGGCACTCTGCTCCAGCGCGTCGGCACGATCCGCCGCCAGATCGCGTCCGAGCTCGGCATGGTCATCCCGCCGGTCCGCATCCGCGACGACGTCGGCCTGGACTCGCACGAGTACGTCATGCGCGTCCGCGGCACCGAGGTCGCGCGCGGCGGCATCATGGCCGGCCACCACCTCGCCATGGATCCGGGCGACGCGATGGGTCAGCTCCCGGGCATCCCCACGACCGAGCCGGCCTTCGGCCTGCCCGCCGTGTGGGTCGCCGAGCCGGGCCGCGCCGAGGCCGAGGCCCTGGGCTGGACCGTCGTCGACCCCGAATCGGTCGTCGTCACCCACCTCACCGAGACGATCCGCACCCACGCCTCCGAGCTGCTCACCCGCCAGGAGACCCGCCAGCTGCTCGACCAGCTCAAGGAGGTCAACGCCGCGGTGGTCGACGAGGTCGTGCCCGACGTGCTGTCGGTCGGCGAGATCCAGCGCGTGCTCCAGTCGCTGCTGCGCGAGGGCGTCTCCGTCCGCGACCTCGGCGCAGTGGTCGAGGCGATCGGCGACAAGGCCCGCCTCACCCGCGACGTGTCGATGCTGGCCGAGTACGCCCGCCAGGCGCTCGGGCGCACGATCGTCGCCCCGTACCTGGACTCCGAGGGCACGCTGCGGGCGATCGCCCTCGACCCGTCGCTCGAGCAGGAGATCGCCGAGGCGCTGGTGCAGACGGCCGACGGCGAGTTCCTCGCCATGGATCCGGTCCGTGCACACGCGCTCGTCGACGTCTGCGCCGAGCAGGTCGAGGTCGCGCTGGCCCACGGCGGCCGCCCGGTGGTGCTCTGCTCCGCCCGGGTCCGGCGCCACCTGCGGCGCCTGTGGGAGCAGCGCCTGCCGCAGCTCGCGGTGTGCTCCTACAACGAGATCGCAGCCGGTGTCAGCGTTGAGACCGTCGGGGTGCTGGATGCGTCGTCGATTGCCGCAAAGCAGGGTGTGGCCGCTGTTGCCATGGCTGGTTAGTGCCGATCAAGAAGAGTGGACATGGATACGACTGCCGAGACCGTCACCGACGTGAAGACCTTCCGGGGCCGCACCATCGAACAGGTGCTGCCGCAGATCCGCGATGAGCTGGGCGCCGACGCCATCGTCGTCCGCCGTCGCGAAGGCCTTGCCGGGGGCGTCGCCGGCTTCTTCCAGCGCTCCTACGTCGAGGTCGAGGCGCGCCCCGCGCACGACGACGAGAAGCCGCTCGAAGCCCGCAACGATCGCGCGACCGCCGAGGGGCTCGCCTCGCCGGCCATCCAGGCGCTCGTCGACCAGGCCGCGCCGTTCGCCGACGCGCTCGCCCGCGCCGAGGGAACCGTGGGCGATCGCGCCCACGAGATCCTGGAGGCCGCCGCTCAGGGCGCCGCCGCGGTGCCCGCCGGCCTCTACGGCCCGCAGCCTGTGTACGAGCCCGTTGCGGCGTCGACTGAGATCATCCCGCCGGCCGTGGAGGAGCTGCCTGAGCCGATCGCCGCCGAGCGCCCGAACGTCGCCGACGCGCACGAGGAGCGCCTCGTCGCCGCCGGGCTGAGCGCCGCGCTGGCGAAGGACATCGTCGCCGAGGCGGTCGCCCACGGCCTGCCGTTCGCACAGCCGCGCTCGATCAAGAAGCTCATCCGCACCGCCCTCGCCCGCCGCATGCCGGTCATGGCCGACCTCGGCGGCACCGCGCGCACGATCGCGTTCGTGGGCGCCGGCGGCTCCGGCAAGACCTCGGCCACCGAGCGCCTCGCGGCCGCCTACGCGGCGGTCGACGCCGAGGTCGTCGTCGTCTCGCTGCGGGCCGCCGACGGCGGGGCCGGCCTTGCCGCCCGCCTCGCCCCGGCCGGCGTGAGCGTGATCGCCGCCGACAGCGCCGAGGAGGCCGCGCGCCGCCTCGCCCGCCGCCAGGCGACGCTGACGATCGTCGACGCGCCGTCCGCCGGCCCGTCTGACCGCAACGCCGTCGCCCAGATCGCGGCCGACCTCCAGACGCTCGGCGTCACCGAGGTCCACCTCGCCCTTCCGGCCACGCTGAGCGCGGCCGCCGCCGACGAGCTGGCCGCCGCGCTGGCGCCGGTCGGCCTCACGCACGTCGCGCTCACGCACGCCGACCAGACCGCCCGCCCGGGCGCGCCGGTCGAGCTCGCCGTGAGCGGCCGCCGCGCCCTGTCCTACGTCTGCTCGCGCGACACGATCGAGCCCGCGGACGCCGAGACGCTGGCCAAGCAGCTGCTGCCCTGATCGACTATGGCCGTCTCCGCGCCCGCCCCCTCCATCCCGTCTGGTGAGCACGTGCAGCTCAACCTGCCGCACGTCGGGCTCCTGCCCGCGACGGTGTCGGGCGTCGACGGCAACGTGATCTCGCTCGTGCTCGCGGTCAAGGACTCGCGGGTCGCCCGCCTCGGCGGCAAGGAGGTCGCGGTCGAGTACAAGACCGGCCGCGGCATCCAGCGTTACGGCGGCGTCCTGCAGCTCGACTCGAGCCGCCCGGAGCACCTCAGGGTCGTCACGAGCGGCGAGGCCGAGCGGATCCAGCGCCGCGAGTGGGCGCGGGTCGACGCGCACCTGCCGATCACGGTCAAGGGCATCGACGAGCCGGTGGGCGGCGAGACGCAGACACTCAACGTCTCCGGCGGCGGCGTGCTGATCAAGGACAAGTGGAACATGCCGCTGGGCATCGACGTGCGCATCGAGCTGCAGGCCGAGCCCGGCGCCGCGCCCATCAAGGCCCTCGGCCGCGTCGTCCGCGTCGCCGGTACCGAGGAGAAGGGCGTGCGCATCGACTCCATCTCGCGCGAGGACGAGGAGCGCCTGGTGCGCATCGTCCGCGACCGCGAGCTCGCCGCGCTGCGGATGTCGAAGCGATGAGCGACGCCCCGCAGGCCATCAGCGTCGCCGCACACCCGCGCGCCCGCGCGTCGATCCGGCGCTCCCGCGCCCGCACCGCGCTCGTCGCATTCGGTCTCGTGCTCTTCCTTTCGCTGAACTCCGACGTCAGCGGGCCCGAGGCCGCCATGCGCGCGGTCGTGGCCGGCCTGGTCGGCAACCTCGTCGGCTACGCGTGCGCGCTGTTCATCTGGCGGCAGATCGTCGTCCAGGAAGTGAAGGTCGTGGCGGACAAGCGCCGCGAGCGGGCGCGCGCTCGCGCCGAGGCGCTCGCCGCCGCCCGGGCCGAGGCCTCCTAGGCATGGACACGATCCGCCCGATCGGCCCGTCCGACCGCAGGGTCCAGCCGGTCGACCTGACGCGCCTCACGCCGCTCGAGCGCGAGCAGGAGAAGGAGCGCCGCGAGCAGGCGCGCAAGCGCCGTGAGCAGGCCGAAAAGCGCCGCCGCGACGCTCCGAATGGCCTGGACGTCCGCGCCTGAAAGTTCTGCTCAAGTCGCCGCGGACGCGGCCGATGACCTTGAGTGCAAGAAGGGGCGACAAGGAGTCGCCCCGGGCTCATACACCAAATCATCAAGGAGAGATGATCAATGGCCCTTCGTATCCAGAACAACGTTGAGGCGTTCAACGCCCACCGTCAGCTGACCGGCACTGCGGCCAAGGCCGCCAAGGCCATGGAGAAGCTGTCGTCGGGTTACCGCGTCAACCGTGCCGCCGACGACGCTGCCGGTCTTGCCATCTCGGAGAAGATGCGCGCTCAGATCGGTGGTCTCGCTCAGGCCCAGCGCAACGCGCAGGACGCCGTCTCGCTGGTCCAGACCGGTGAGGGTGCCCTGAACGAGGTGCACTCGATGCTGCAGCGTGTCCGTGACCTCAAGGTCCAGTACTCGAGCGGCGTGCTGTCCGACGACGACAAGAAGGCCATCGCCGCCGAGGTCCAGCAGCTCGGCAAGGAGGTCAGCGACATCTCCGGCAAGACCGAGTTCAACGGCCTGAAGCTGCTCGACGGGTCGGCTCCTTCACGTTCACGGTCGGCGCCAACTCGGCCGACACGGTCTCGATCGACACGGTGACGCTGTCCGGCGCCGCAGCGGTGTCGGCGGACCTGGTCGACGTCGGCTCCGGCGACGCCTCGCATCGAGCGCCAGCGCCGCGTTCAATCGGCGCTCGAACATCGAGGACATCGACACGATGATCAAGAACGTGTCTGACGCGCGTTCGACGTTCGGCGCGGTGCAGAACCGCCTCGAGCATCGCCTCGCCAACCTCGCCACGTACCAGGAGAACCTGGTCGCGTCGGAGAGCCGGATCCGCGACGTGGACATGGCCTCGGAGATGGTCAATTTCACGAAGCTCCAGATCCTGCAGCAGGCCGGCACGAGCATGCTCGCGCAGGCCAACCAGGCCCCGCAGGGCGTTCTTTCGCTCCTGCGCTAAGGCCCTACATAGCCCCACCGAGGGACGGATCAGCGGCGGGCGGCTCTTCACGGGCCGCCCGCCGTCAGTTAAAGGTTCGACTTCCAGGGTCGATGAAGCCGCGTAGAGGCGACATGGAGTCGCCTGATCCCCCACCCTCTACAGGAGTTATCTGATCCATGGGGCTTCGCATCCAGAACAACATCGAGGCGTTCAACGCTCATCGCCAGCTGAGTGGCACCGCGGCCAAGGCTGCGAAGGCCATGGAGAAGCTGTCGTCGGGCTACCGCGTCAACCGTGCGGCCGATGATGCCGCCGGCCTCGCCATCTCGGAGAAGATGCGCGCGCAGATCGGCGGCCTCGCCCAGGCCCAGCGCAACGCGCAGGACGCCATCTCGCTGGTCCAGACCGGTGAGGGCGCCATGACCGAGGTGCACTCGATGCTCCAGCGCGTCCGTGACCTCAAGGTCCAGTACGACGCCGGCACCCTGTCCGACGAGGACAAGAAGGCCATCGTGGCCGAGGTCGCGCAGCTCGGCAAGGAGGTCAGCGACATCTCCAGCCGTACCGAGTTCAACGGCCTCAAGCTGCTGACCGGCCAGAGCTTCACCTTCACCGTCGGCGCCAACTCGGCCGACACGGTCGTCGCTGACCACCGCCACGCTGTCGGGCATCGCCGCCAGCGGCGGCGTCTCCGAGCTCGTCACCATCGGCTCGGCGTCGGCCTACGACGCCGACGCCTCCAGCGCGGCGTTCAACACGCTGAAGATCGAGGACATCGACACGATGATCAAGAACGTGTCGACGGCCCGGTCGTCGTTCGGCGCGGTGCAGAACCGCCTCGAGCACCGCCTCGCCAACCTCGCCACGTACCAGGAGAACCTGGTCGCGTCGGAGAGCCGGATCCGCGACGTGGACATGGCCTCGGAGATGGTCAACTTCACGAAGCTCCAGATCCTGCAGCAGGCCGGCACGAGCATGCTCGCGCAGGCCAACCAGGCGCCCCAGGGCGTGCTGTCGCTGCTCCGCGGCTAGCCACGGAACACCCACGTGATGAAGGGCCCTCTCCGGAGGGCCCTTCTGCGTTAAAGGTTCCGCGCGAGCGGGCCGATGACTCCGTTTGTAAGAAGGGGCGACAAGGAGTCGCCCCGGGCTCATACACCAAATCATCAAGGAGAGATGATCAATGGCCCTTCGTATCCAGAACAACGTTGAGGCGTTCAACGCCCACCGTCAGCTGACCGGCACTGCGGCCAAGGCCGCCAAGGCCATGGAGAAGCTGTCGTCGGGTTACCGCGTCAACCGTGCCGCCGACGACGCTGCCGGTCTTGCCATCTCGGAGAAGATGCGCGCTCAGATCGGTGGTCTCGCTCAGGCCCAGCGCAACGCTCAGGACGCCGTCTCGCTGGTCCAGACCGGTGAGGGCGCCATGAACGAGGTGCACTCCATGCTGCAGCGTGTCCGTGACCTCAAGGTCCAGTACGACGCCGGCACCCTGTCGGACGAGGACAAGAAGGCCATCGTCGCCGAGGTCGCGCAGCTCGGCAAGGAGATCAGCGACATCAGCAGCAAGACCGAGTTCAACGGCCTCAAGCTGCTGACCGGTCAGAGCTTCACGTTCACGGTCGGCGCCAACTCGGCCGACACGGTCGCGCTCGACCACGGTCACGCTGTCGGGCATCGCGGCCAGCGGCGGCGTGCAGGAGCCTCATCAACGTCGGCTCGGCGTCGGCCTACGACGCGGACGCGTCCAGCGCCGCGTTCGAGCGACATCGTCGATCGAGGACATCGACACGATGATCAAGAACGTGTCTGACGCGCGTTCGACGTTCGGCGCGGTGCAGAACCGCCTCGAGCACCGCCTCGCCAACCTCGCCACGTACCAGGAGAACCTGGTCGCGTCGGAGAGCCGGATCCGCGACGTGGACATGGCCTCGGAGATGGTCAACTTCACGAAGCTCCAGATCCTGCAGCAGGCCGGCACGAGCATGCTCGCGCAGGCCAACCAGGCCCCGCAGGGCGTTCTTTCGCTCCTGCGCTAAGGCCCTACATAGCCCCACCGAGGGACGGATCGCGGCGGGCGGCTCTTCACGGGCCGCCCGCCGCAGTTAAAGGTTCCGCAGCGGCTTCCGAACATCTGGGCGTGAGCCTGATCCGTCCCACGCTCTGCGTCATTCCCGCGTTCGTGCGCAGCGAGGAGGAGCTCGACGTCCTCCTGCGCTGCCTCGTGTCGCTCCGTGCCACGGCCCCTGAGGCCGACGTGCTCGTCGTCGACGACGCCAGCCCGGCCACCGAGCTCGTGGCGGGCCTTGAAGTCGCCTGCGGCGAGCTGGGGGTTGCCATCGTCTCCAACGACGAGAACTCCGGCTTCTCCGCAACGGTCAACGCCGGGCTCGAGCTAGCGCTGCATACCGGGCGCGACGCCGTCCTGGTCAACGCCGACATCGAATTCCTCGAGCCCGGCTGGCTCGATCGCATGACAGCGCGCACCGACAGCGAGGGCCGCCCGGCGGCCGTGGTCGGCGCGCGCCTGCTGTATCCCAACGGCCTGATCCAGCACGCCGGCATCTTCATGTCGCCGCTGCACCGGGACTGGCTGCACCGCTTCCAGTACGGCCCTGGCGACCTGCCGGAGGCACTGGTGCCGACGCGCTGCCCCGTGACTGCGGCTCTCCAGCTCATCCGGTTCGAGACGCTCGAGCATGTCGGCCTCTACGACGAGGGTTACAAGATGTGCTTCGAGGACCTCGACTACTGCCTGCGGGTGTTCGACGCCGGCCTCGAGTGCATCTACGAGCCGACGGTCGTCGCCTCGCATCGCGAGAAGTTCTTTCGCGGAAAGGCCGATCCGAAGATCCTCAAGTGGACGCGCGAGTCGACGGCCCGCATGCTCGCCCGCTGGGGCACGACCGACCTGTCGCAGTGGGTCCCGGAGGTCCTGTGATGAGCCTGCCCAAGACACTCTTCCTGTCCCGCGGGTCGAACGCCGTCGCCTGGTACCGGTGCGCGCTGCCCGCGCTCGCGCTGGACTGCGACTGGGCCTGCTACGACCAGACCGAGCCGCCGCACACGAGGCTCGTGTGGGGGCGGACCGAGCGCCCGCTGCGGTTTGCGGACGTGGCCGAGTACGACGTCGTCATCGTCCAGCAGGTGCGCGGTGCCGCGTGGCTGAAGGCGATCCGCGACTGGCAGGACGCAGGCATCGTCGTCCTGTACGAGATCGACGACTACATGCGCGCCATTCGCAAGATGGACGACCACGCGTTCGCCGACAAGTTCGGCAAGAAAGCGGTCGAGGACATGGAGCTGTGCATGCGCGCCACCGACGGCCTCATCTGTTCCACGCAGTGGCTCGCCGACCGCTACACGTCGCTGAACCCCCACACGTATGTGTGCCGCAACGGGCTCGACGTCAAGCGGTACGCGCTGACCCGGCCGCAGCGCGACCACGTGGCGATCGGCTGGGCGGGCGCGACCGGCCATCGCAAAGGCATGCTCCCATGGCTCGAAGCCGTGATGGAGGTCATGCGGCAGCGCGACGACGCGACGTTCGTCTCGATCGGCGGCCAGAAGTTCGGCGCCATGATCGCGCCGAAGGTTGGCACGGCGCGCGTACTCGACGTGCCTTGGGCGCCGTTCGACGTCTATCCGGCGGCGATGACGCTGATGGATGTCGCGCTGGCCCCGGCGGGACGCAACAACTTCTTCCGCGGCAAGAGCGACCTGCGCTGGCTCGAGGCGAGCGCGCTGGGGATCCCGCTCGTCGCCGATCCGGAGGTCTATCCGGAGATCGAGCACGGGGTCACGGGCTTCCACGCGAGCACTCCCGCCGAGGTGCGCGAGCTGCTGATCGAGCTGGTCGCCGACCGCGACCTGCGCGAGCGGGTCGGCGCCGCAGCCAAGGCGCACGTGTACGAGCACCGCAACGCGCGGGTCGCCGCGCAGCAGTGGGTCGAGGTCCTGCGGACCGTCGCGCCCGTCACCGCCTGACCCGATGAGCCTCGACACCGCGATCGCCCGGCTCCAGAGCCTGCAGAGCCTGCTGCAGCCGCAACCGGTCCAGCAGCCGACTCCGACGACGATGGCGTCGTTCTCGAGCCAGCTGCAGGGCGCGGGCGGCGCCACGCTCGCGGCGGTCCCGACAGCCGCCACGAGCCAGGCCGGCACGCCCGCGGGCCAGGCGATCCTCAACGCGATCCGGCCGGAGGTCGGCGTCGCCGAGCAGCCGCCCGGCTCCAATGACTCCCCGCGGATCGCCCAGTACCGTCAGGCCACGGCGGGCTCGGGCGTCGGGCCGTGGTGCGCCTACTTTGTCTCGTGGGCGGCCCGGCAAGCCGGCGCACCGCTCGGCGACTCCGGGCAGGGCTTCGGCCGTGTCGACGACGTGTTCGCGTGGGCCGAGAAGACCGGCAAGTCGCTGCCCGCCGGCTCGACCCCCTCGCCCGGCGACCTGATCGTCTGGGACGAGCACATCGGCGTCGTCGAGTCCGTCGACGCCGACGGCACGATCCACACCATCGAGGGCAACTCCTCGGACAAGGTGTCCCAGCGCACCTACGGTCGTGACGGCGGCGGCGCTGTCGGCTACGTCCGCCTCGGCTGAGCCGGTCTCAAGCCTGGGCTGTATGGCGAAGGCAGCCGCGCGACGTCACGGACCAGCGTGTCCTGCGTCATCCCCGCACACGACGCCGCCGCTTTCTGGGTGAGGCGATCGATAGCGTGTTGGCCCAGCGCTACCCCGGTGACCGCATCGAGGTGATCGTCGTCGACGATGGCTCGGTGGACTCGACCCCGGAGATCCTCGACGGCTACGGGGAGCGGATCCAGGATCCACCACCAGCACGACCGCGGCGTGGACGCGGCCGTGGAAGCCGGCATCGCTGCGTGCACCGGCGACCTCATCACCTTGATGGGCGCTGACGACGATTTGCCCGTCGACCGCGTGCTGACCCCGCGCCTTCGCGAGGAACCCCGACGCCGGGCTGGTTTACGGCGACATGACGGTGATCGACGAGCAAGGCCGCGTTCTGGCTCGGTCGTTACCAGGCAAGCGGAATCGTGCCCATCAGCGGCCGCGTGCTCGGCGGCTCGTCTGCGGCAACTTCATCTCGGCCGGCGCCATGATGTTCCGTGCCGACCTGACCGAGCGGATCCTGCCGTTTCCCGACCACGTCGGCGTGCAGGATTGGTGGATCGCACTCCAAGCTGCCCGCGTCGTCCGATCGTCGCGGTCCCGCGGTCGCTGTATCGCTACCGCCTGCACGGTGGGAACCTCAACCTGGGCAGGACGCAGCTCGCCTTCCGCTCCTGGAGCGCGAGGTGCCGCTGCGGCGCTGGCTCCTCCGGACGATCGAGGCATCGCGGGTGGGCGCCCAGATGCGGCGCGCTCCGCGCGTTCGAGGCAGATCGGTCAGGTGGCAAGCTCGCCGAGCGGCCCGCGAGCGTGGTCGTCAACGATGCGGCGATCGCGACGCCTGGCTCGCGGCGATGGGCGAGGCGAGCGAAGCGCTCGATCGAGGGTGATGTCGAGGCAACGCTGTGCCGCCTCGCAATGGCGATCGCGCACGACCCGACCTGGACGGAGCCGCGGGGGCTGTTCAGGGAGCTGCTCGAGGTGCACGCGCAAGCCGCTCAAGCTTGAGCGCGAGCGACCGAACACTCGGCCATGATCCGTTCCGCCACAGGCGAGAGTGCGGTGACCCCTGCCCTCTCGGTGACTGTCGTCGTCTGCGCGTACAACTACGCGCACTACCTTCCCGCCGCCCTGGACTCGGTGCTGGCGCAGACGTACCCGGCTGAGCTGATCGAGCTGCTGGTGGTGGACGACGGATCCACGGACGACACGCCGGAGGTGCTCGCCGGCTATGGCGATCGCGTCCGCGTCCTGCGCCAAGAGAACGCCGGCCTGAACGCGGCGACCGAGCGCGGCATCCGCGCGGCGACCGGCGATCTCGTCGCGATCCTCGACGCCGACGACATCTGGAAGCCGGAGAAGCTGGCGCGCCAGGTCGCGCTGTTCGACGGCCGGCCCGAGGTGGGCTTGGTGTTCTCCGACGTGGAGATCATCGACGCCGACGGTCGCACCACGGACCCGTCGCACTTCGGCAAGCACGGCATGCAGCCCCCGCGGGGCCGTGCGCTCGGCACCTTCCTGCAAGAGAACTTCGCGCCGGCGCCATCGATCGTGTTCCGCCGCGAGCTTGCCGGCCACGTCCTGCCCTTCGCTTCCGAGGCGTCGTTCCAGGACTGGTGGCTGGCCCTGCGCGTCGCAGAGGTCGCCGAGCTCGACTGGGTGGAGGCGTCATTGGTGCGCTATCGCGTGCACGGCGGCAACATGGCGGCCGGGGCCGGCGTCGACGCTGGGTCAAGAACGTGCGCAAGGACAACCGCTTCCGGCGCTGGATGCTGCGCTCGCTCGACCTTGCGGCCGTGTCCGCCGCCGACCTGCTCGCGGCGTGGAAGCGCTACGAGCTCCACACCGCGATGGTCGCTCAGCGTGCCGGCGTTCCGCTTGCCGAGGAGCTCGTCCGCGACGGGCGCGACGCTGCGGCGTGCCAGACCTCGTTGGAGGCGGCGGAGTCTGCCGGTGACGTCCAGGAGCGCGTGCGCGGCTATGTCGCCGCGCTCGCCGCGGACCCGCTCAACGGTACCGCGCGCGAGGCGTTGCAGCGCCACGAGCGCACGGCAGGCGCCCGTGAGACACTCGAGCGCGCCGAGCGCGCGTTCGGGTCCGGTGACGTCGCTACCGCCGGCAACCTCGTGCTCGAAGTCGTCCGCGACGGCGTCGACGACGCGAGCCTGATGGCGCGCGCCTACAACGACCTCGCGGTGGTCGCCGTCGCGGTCGGCGACCTGGACGCCGCCCGGCAGTCCGCCGCCCACGCCCTCGCGTCCGAGCCCGGACACGTGCCCGCCCTCGAGACCCTCGCGCGCTGCAGCGCAGCCGCGGGCGACGCGCTGCAGGCGGCCCATTGGTTCCGCCGCGCACGAGCGCGAGCCGGCGAGCACGTGGCTCGGGCTCGCCGAGGCCGGCGCCCTCTCGGCCGCATGGGCGCGTTGATCCGAGCCGCCGCCGAGCCGCGCCGACGACAGTCGTCCGCGACGCCGCTGCCCGGCGTTCGGTGTCCGCCACTCCCAACGTCGTGCGGAGCGACTCGCGGGGCCGCCTGCTCCTGTGCGTGGACTACTTCCACCCGTCGATCGGCGGCGCCGAGCGCCTCGCCGAGGAGGTCGGCGCCGGCCTTGCCGCGCGTGGCTGGGACGTCCACGTCGCGACGCGACCGCTGCCCGAGCGGACTACGCCACACCATCGCGGGATGCGCGTCCACGAGCTCGAGGCGGGCGTCGACACCGCCCGCGCGCTGCAACGGATCGCCGACACCGTGCGCGCAGACGCCGTGCTCGCGTTCTCGGCGCCGAACGCGTGGCCGATCCCGTCGGCGCTCCAGCTGCGCAAGGGCCCGCGCGTGGTCGTCGTGCCGTCCGTCAACCGCGACAACCATGCGTGGCTGACCGAAGACGCCAACCGCCTGGAGGCATGGCGCACCCTGCTGGGCCGCGCCGATGCCCTCGTGCACTGCTCGCACGCCGGCACCGACGCGCGGCTAGCGGACGACCTCGGCATCGCGTCGCACTACGTCCCCAACTCGGCCGAGCCCGTGCCGGGCGGCGCCCCATTCCGCGCCGCCACCGGCCTGCACCCGGAGCGCCCGCTACTGCTCACAGTCGGCAACCTCTGGCCGGAGAAGAACCATCTCGGCCTGATCGACACCATTGCGTCGGCGCCGGGCGACTGGCAGCTCGCGCTTGTCGGGCACCCCGCTCCAGGTGCGCCGGAGCTCGCGCGCCGCATCGCGGCCGCGGCTGCTCGCGACCCCCGCGTCACGGTGTGCGGCGGCGCCTCCCCGGCGACCGTGGCCGCCGCGATGCGCGACGCCGATCTGCTCCTGCATCCGTCGCGCGCAGAGGCCAACGGGCTCGTCCTGCTTGAGGCGATGGCCACCGGACTGCCCTGGATCGCGACGCCGGCGTGCGGGGCGGCGCCCGAGTCGCCGGCGGCCTCATCTCCGGCCTCGACCACTTCGGCGTGGCGATCGAGCGGCTGCTCGCGGACGCCGAGGCCCGCCGCCGCCTGGGCGCGGCTGGGCGCGAGCACTGGAGCGCCCAGTTCACGCACGACGCGGTCGTCGACCGCTACGACGTGCTGCTGCGCGGCGCCGGCGCGCTGCCGGCCGCTTCCGCGCCCCGCGCGGCGCGGGAGGCCACCGCGGCCGAGCGGGCGGTCTTCTACGACGCCGCTGCGGCGTCGCTGGCCGAGCCCGCGCCCGTCGTCGAGGCCCCAGCCGCCGATTCGACGCCCTATTCGGGCGAGTTCTTCGACGCGCTCCAGCAGGGTGCGCTGCGCTCCGCGCGGGCGATGCTGCCGGTCGTGTTCGACGCCCTGTCGCCCCGGTCCGTCCTGGACGTCGGCTGCGGAGCCGGAGCGTGGCTCTCGATCTGCGCCGAGCTGGGCGCCGAGGAGATCGCCGGCGTCGACGGCGACTACGTCGATCGCAACCGGCTGGCAATCCCGGCGGCGGCGTTCACCGCCGCCGATCTCGAGGCGTCGCTTGATCTCGGGCGCCGCTTCGATCTCGTGATGTCGCTCGAGGTCGCAGAGCATCTTCCGCCGAGTGCGGCCGACGCCTTCGTCGCGAGCCTCGCGCGCCACGGCGACGTCGTCCTGTTCTCGGCGGCGATCCCGAACCAGGGCGGCGTCAATCACGTCAACGAGCAGTGGCCGAGCTACTGGGCGCAGCGCTTCGCGGCCCACGACATGGTGGCGGTCGACGCGCTGCGCCCGCGGTTCTGGATGCATCCCGCAGTCGAGCCGTGGTATGCGCAGAACGTCCTGCTGTTCGTCGCCGAGCACCGGCTCGCCGAGCTCGGGGACTTCGCCGCCGCGGCTGCGGATGCCGGCGGCCCGCTTGCGCTCGTGCACCCGCGGATCTTCGACGCGCGCGCCGAGCGCGTTGCGACCGCGCCAGCGCCCGTCGTGGACGGCGCGCACACCGACCTGCTGATCGTGGCGGACGCCGCCGAGGCGGCGCAGGACACGTCGCTGCTGAAGGCGTACGCCGGCACGTTCGGCAGCGGTGAGGCCACGTTGGTGCTTTACGCGCCCGGCGGCAACGCCCAGCAGGTGGCGGCCGGGCTCGCGCCGAGCCTTGCGGCGGCCGGGATGGACTCGGACGATGGTCCCGAGGCAATCCTGCTGTGTGTGCCGGAGATCGAGGGCGACGCCCTGCTCCGGGATCGCGCGGTGGTCACGCTCGGGCGCGGCGACGCCCTCGCGCGCTTCGATGGCGCGCCGCATCTCGACGCCGAGGCTGCGGCTGCCGCGTAGGCCGAGCAACGCCCACGGAGTGGGTACACAGGGCATATGCCCGACCCCAAGACCGAGGAACTGCGGATCGAGCAGATCCAGCGCGTCCGCAACGAGCGTGAGCAGGCGGACGACGCAACGGAGGCGGCCGAGGAGAAGACGCACGAGCGGCGGGCCGAGCGCGCGGCGTACCTCAAGGAGAAGCTCGACGAGCGGGCCAAGTCGGAGGAGGAGTCATGAGCGAGCACGACGAGCGGGCGGACGAGCTCGAGCGCGAGGCGGAGGAGATGCAGGAGCGCGTCGCACGCCTCGAGGACGAGACCGACGAGGTCAGCAAGGACTGGGAGCGCAAGAAGGCCGATCCCGGCGTCCCCGGCGCCGTCGGTGAGAACGACGACGACGACTCGACCGGCTAGCCGGCGAGCTCGACGCGCCGCGCAGGCACCTCGACGCGCCCGGCGCGGTCGGTGACCGTGCCGATACGGCGCGTGCCGCCGTGGTGGGCGGCGAGCAGCGCCGCCGCCTCGCCGGCCGCCGCCTCGGGCACGACGGCGCAGAAGCCGCAGCCCATGTTGAAGACCTCCCACATCTCGGCCTCGGGCACGTCGCCGAGTTCGCGCACGAGGTCGAACACCGCCGGCACCGGCAGCGGCTCGGCCACCTCGAATCCGATCGACGGGCTCAACCGCGTGAGGTTGAGCAGCCCGCCGCCGGTGATGTGCGCGAGCCCGTGCACCGGCAGGCCGGAGCGCAGCAGTTCGAGCACGGCGCGCACGTAGATCACCGTCGGCTCGAGCAGCACGTCGGCGATCGTCTCGCCACCGAGTGCGGCCGGCCGCTCGTCGAGCGGCAGGCCGCCCAGCGCGCGGCGCGCCAGCGAGTAGCCGTTCGAGTGCAGGCCCGACGACGGCACCCCGATCACCGCGTCGCCCGGGGCGCACGCGGCGCCGCTGACGATCGCGTCGAGCGCCACGGTGCCGAAGCACGCGGCCGTGAGGTCGAACCCGTGCGGGGACGGATGGCCGCGGATCAGCTCCGGCAGCACCGCGACCTCGCCGCCGGGGATCTCCACTCCGGCCAGCTCGGCACCGCGCTTGAGGCCCTCGCCGATCGCCTGCATCGCGTCCGGGTCCGCCTGCTCGACCGCCAGGTAGTCGAGCACCGCGATCGGCTCCGCGCCCACGCACACGACGTCGTTGACGTTCATGGCGATGCAGTCGATGCCCACGGTGTCGAGCCGCCCGGTCGCCTCGGCGACCAGCAGCTTCGACCCGACGCCGTCGGTGCCGACCGCGATCCCCAGGTTCGGTGCCACCTCGAGCACGGCCGCGAAGTGGCCCGGCAGCGGCACGACCCGCGACGATCGCCCCGTCTCGATCGTCCGCAGGACGCCGACCAGTGCGGCGACGCCGCGGTCGGCGGCGGAGGTGTCGACCCCCGAGGCGGCGTACGCGTCGCTCATCGGCTCCGATCCTGCCAGACGATCACGACGGCCAGCGCGGTCCGGTAGGCCGCCCACACCCCGAGCGGGACGGTCGCGCGCTGCAGCCGCAGCGCCACCGCCGTCGACACCGCCGCGGCGGCGGCGGCGATCGCCTCGCGCTGTGGCCGCCGGCCGACGAGCCGCAGCCCCTTCAGCCCCGCGGCGCCGAGCAGCACCGGGAGCGCGACCTCGCGCGACAGCGCCGCGGCGTCGGGCCGGGCGAAACCGCGCAGTCGAGCGGCCGCGAGGGTCGCGCCGCTGCGCGACACCCCCGGGATCAGCGCCAGCGCCTGTGCAGCGCCCAGCCACAGCCCGTCGGCCGCGGACGCCTCCGGGGCGCCTCGGCGCTCCGGCACGCGGTCGGCGAGGACCATCGCCGCCGAGCCCGCGACCAGGCCGACGGCGATCGAGCGCCGCGTGCCCAGCCGCTCCTCGATCACGCGCTCCAACGCCAGGCCGACCACGGCGGGCGGAAGGGTCGCCGCCGCCAGCAGCGCCCAGCGCGGGCGGCGCCGCTCGACGGCCGCCAGCGCCACCGCGGTGCCGGCGTGCACGGCCACCTCCAGCTCCTTGCGCTCGGCTCCGGCCACGCCGAGCCGGTCGAGCAGCAGGCCGACGTGGGCGGACGAGGACACCGGCAGCAGCTCGGCCGGGCCCTGCAGCAGCCCGACGGCTACGGCATCAGCGGGGCGCATCGGCGGCGGGCTCGCCGCCGGACGTGCGCCGGCGGCGCACGAGCAGCCAGATCACGCCGAGCACGATCGCGGCGGCCACCGCGTAGTCGACGTAGTGCAGGTTGTCCTTCCAGGTCTCCCAGTTGTCGCCGGCCTCGCGGCCGATGAGCGTGAGCAGGAAGACCCACGGGATGCAGCCGAGCGCGGTCAGCGTCGTGAAGCGCCAGAACGGCATCTTGGCCACGCCGGCGGGCAGCGAGATGAACGTGCGGATGATCGGCAGCATCCGGGAGAAGAAGACGGTGGCGTCGCCGTAGCGCTCGAACCAGCGGTCGGCCCACGCGAGGTGCGACGGCTTGATGTGCAGCTTGGCGCCGTGCTTCTCGAGGATGTCGACGCGGCCGTAGTAGCCGATCGCGTAGGCGATCCACGAGCCGACGACGTTCGCGGCCACGCCGACGATGACCGGGGCCCACAGCGGGTACTGGCCGTCCGACACGTTGAAGCCGGCGAACAGCATCGTCGCCTCCGACGGGATGGGGATGCACGCGCTCTCGGCGAGCATGAGCACGAAGATTCCCGGCAGGCCCATCGCGTCGATCACGTCGACGGCGAACTGAACCAGCGGGTCCGTGAGGGATGCGAACTGGACCGGCGCTGAGTACACGAGCGAATGAGGGTAGTGGCCCGCCCCGCGGCGGGCCACACCCTGAGGTCTAGGGCAGGAGCGGGCCGCGGAACGGCTCGGTGCCCTGGGCGAGCGTGAGGTTCGGCCCGCCGTGCGAGCGCATGTACGCGAGCTCGCGCGAGAGGTCGCCCACGCCGTTGCCCGCAGGAAGCGGCGCGATCTGCAGCGTGCTGAGCACGCCGAACGCGCGGCCGTCGCGGTCCACGAACGCGCTGCCGGAGTCACCGGGGATGCCCGGCGTCACCGTGTACACGGTGTGGTTCCAGCCGCCGGCGTCCTGGCCGAGGCTCAGGCCCTCCTTGGGCGAGAGCTGCGTGATGCCCTGTCGCAGCGACGAGTTGCCGTACGAGAGGACCTTGGCGCCCTGGCCGACCGTGTCGGTGAGCCCCGTCGGCCCGCCCCAGAACGGGATGCTGGGGTTCACCTTGCCGTAGTCGGCCGGGTTGAGCTTGACGACCGCCAGGTCGTTGTACTGGCAGGTGTCGGCGTCGGCCTCCCCGTTCGCCTGCATGGTCACCCACGACGAGTAGACCATCGCGCCGGGCTGGCTCGCTCCGTCGACCGTGACGGGCGTGCCGACGGGCAGCGACCCGGCCTCGCAGCCGTTCGTCGCGGTGTTGCCGTCCGTCCCGGCGCAGTGGGCCGCCTGGCCGATGAACACGTCGTCGGACGCGTCGTAGAAGACGAAGTTCGACGTGCACTGACCGCCGTTGGTCAGGGTCTGCACGCCGGGGTGCACCGGTGCCGTGGCGGCGGGCGCCCACGTCGGCGCCGCGGAGGCCGTTCCCGCGACGGCCAGGCTCGCGCACGCGACGACGGCACAAAGAGTGATGAGTCTGCGCATTTGAATTCCAACGCAGATCTCCGCTCGAACTTGCGGTGGCTAACGTAACCCCGCCGATGCCAGTACCCCTTTTCGACACACGCACCCCCGTCGCGCCGCTGCTGGACCAGATCCACGCGAAGGTCGGCGAGGTCATCCAGGCCAGCCAATTCATCCTCGGCCCGGAGGTCAGCGCCTTCGAGTCCGAGCTCGCCGGCTACCTCGGCGTCCGCCACGCGGTCGGTGTCGGCAACGGGACCGACGCCATCACCCTCGCGCTGCGCGGGATGGGCGTCGGCCCGGGCGACGAGGTCGTCGTTCCCTCGTTCACGTTCTATGCGTCCGCCGAGGCGGTCCCGCTGACCGGCGCGCGCCCCGTGTTCTGCGACGTGGACCCCGAGACGTTCTGCGTCACGCCCGAGACCGTCAAGGCGGCGATCACACCGCGTACCAAGGCGGTCATCGTCGTGCACCTGTTCGGCAACGTGGCCCCGGTCGCGGAGATCGAGGCGCTCGGCGTGCCGGTGCTCGAGGACGCCGCGCAGGCCATCGGCTCGCGGACGCCGGCCGGCCTCGCCGGCGCGCTCGGCACCGCCGCGACGCTGTCGTTCTTCCCGTCCAAGAACCTCGGCGCCTTCGGCGACGGCGGCGCGGTCGTCACCAGCGACGACGAGGTGGCGGACCGCGTGCGCATGCTTCGCTTCCACGGCTCGCGCGACAAGACGACGTTCGAGCTCGTCGGCCATAACTCGCGGCTCGACGAGATGCAGGCCGCGATCCTGCGCGTGCAGCTCCCCCACCTCGAGCAGTGGGCCGACGGTCGCCGTGCCGGGGCGGCCCACTACCGCGAGGCCGGGCTCGGCGAGCTGGTGGACCTGCCGCAGCCTGTCGACGGCTGCGAGCCCGCCTGGCACCTGTACGTGGTCTCGCACGACCGGTCCGACGACCTGGCCGCGGCGCTCAAGGAGGCCGGGATCGGCCAGAAGGCCTACTACCGCGTGCCGACCCACGAGCAGCCGTCGATGCGCGACTACGCGCCGTCCGTGCCGCTGCCCGGCACCGACGAGGCCGCACGCAGGCACCTGGCGATCCCGATGAGCCCGGTCCTCTCCCGCGAGCAGGCCGACGAGGTGGTCGCCGCGGTGCGCGATGCGGGTCTGGGTCGACCTCACTAACTCCCCGCACGTCCTCGTCATGCGCCCGGTCATCCGGGCGCTCGAGCGGCGCGGCGCGGAAGTGCTGGTCAGCGCCCGCGACTTCGCGCAGACGCTCGAGCTGTGCGAGCGGCACGGGATCGCCTGCGAGCCGATCGGGCACCACCGGGGAGAGCGGCTTGCGGCCAAGGGGCTCGGCCTCCTGTCCCGCTCCACGGCGCTCGTGCGGTGGGCGCGCGGCCGGCGGATCGATCTCGCGCTCGGCCACGGGTCCAACGACGTCACGGTCGCCGCCGCTCTGCTGCGGATCCCGAGCTCGACCGCGTTCGACTACGAGTGGGCGAAGGTCCAGCACACCGTCAACTGCCGGCTGGCGAGCGCAGTCGTCGTCCCCGACGTGATCCCGCCGGAGCGCCTTCGCCCGTACGGGGCGACCGCGAAGAAGCTGCGGCGGTACCCGGGCCTGAAGGAGGAGTACTACCTGGCCGACTTCGAGCCCGACCCGGCGGTGCTGGCCGAGCTGGGGCTCGACCCCACGCGGCCGATCGCGGTCGTGCGCACGCCGCCGGCGGTCTCGCTCTACCACCGCTTCGAGAACCCGTTGTTCGGGTCGGTGCTCGACCGCCTGCGCGGCGAGCAGACCGTCGTCCTGCCCCGGACGCCCGAGCAGCGCGCCGAGCTTGGCGGCTTCATCGTTCCCGAGCAGGCGGTGGACGCGCAGTCGCTGGTCGCCTACGCCGATCTGGTGATCTCGGCCGGCGGCACGATGAACCGCGAGGCGGTCGCGCTCGGCACGCCGGTGTGGACCACGTTCGAGGGCCGGATGGGCGCCGTGGACGAGGCGCTGATCGCCCAGGGCCGCCTCGGCCGGCTCACGCGTGCAGAGGACGTCGTGCTGGAAAAGCGAGCGACCGGAGCGGGCGAGCGGACGCGGCGAGACCCCGAGCTGCTGACCGATCTGCTACTCGCACCCCTAGACTAAGCGCGATGCGCCGCCGGATCCGCTCCGCGGCCTTTCCCGTGCACCGTCACGCCCTGCCGCAGGTCGCGCTGGACGCGGGGCTGGTCGCGCTGTCGTACTTCCTCGCCTACCGCCTTCGGTTCGACGGCGGCGTCCCGCCGCGCTACGAGGACCTGTTCGAGCGCACGCTGACGTTCGCGATCTGCGGCAGCATCGCCGTGTTCACCCTGCTCGGGCTGTACCGGCACTGGATGCGCTACTCGTCGCAGCGCGAGTACCTGCAGATCGCCCAGTCCGTGGCCGTGGCGGTGTTCGCGCTGGTGCTGTACGTCGCGGTCGTCCAGCCCAAGCTCATCCACACGCCCGAGGGCTTCGTGTCGGTCACGGTCCCCACCGGCGTGCTCGTGCTGTTCGGCCTGCTGATGCTGGTCATGCTCGGCGCGGTCCGCTACGTCACGCACCTCGTCTACGAGCGGCCGCTGCGCGGCTACCGGGCACGGCGCGACGCCCGCTCGGTGCTGATCGTCGGCGCCGGCGACGGCGGGCGGCTGCTGTTGCGCGAGATCCTGCGCAACCCGGACCTCCGCTACCGGCCGGTCGGCTTCATCGACGACGACGAGCGCAAGCAGCGCGCGCGGATCGACCGCGGGATCGAGGTGCTGGGCACGACGCTCGACCTGCCGCGCGTGCTCGACGACGTCGAGCCCGACGAGGTGCTGATCGCGATCCCGTCGGCCCCGGGAACGCTGCGCGCCGCGGTCGTGAGCGCGTGCCGCGAGCGCGGCGTGCCCGTGCGCACGATGCCGACCGTCTTCGAGCTGCTCCAGAACGGCTCGCAGCTCGTCCGCCAGGTCCGCGACGTGCGCGTGGAGGACATGCTCGGCCGCGAGCCGGTGCGGATGGAGACCGAGCTCACCGGCGGCTACCTGACCGGGCGCAACGTGCTCGTCACGGGCGCGGGCGGGTCGATCGGCGCCGAGCTGTGCCGCCAGATCGCGCGTGTGGGCCCGGCGCGGCTGGTGATGATCGACCACGCCGAGGACAACCTGTTCGAGATCGAGCGCGAGCTGGTGGAGGACCGCCACGCGCTCAACACCGTCGCCGTGCTCGCCGACTGCAAGGAGGAGGAGCGCATGCGGGAGGTGCTCGCCGAGCACCGCCCGACGGTCGTCTTCCACGCCGCCGCCTACAAGCACGTCGGCCTCATGGAGGCCAACCCGGTGGAGGCCGTGCGCAACAACGCGCTGGCCACGCGGGTGATGGCGCGGGTCGCCGGCGACATGGGCACGAAGGTCTTCGTGCTCGTCTCGACCGACAAGGCGGTCACGCCTGCGACCGTGATGGGCGCGTCCAAGGCGCTCGCGGAGTGGGCCGTCGAGGCCGCCGACCGCCGCTACCCGGACACCGCTTTCACGGCCGTGCGGTTCGGCAACGTGCTCGGCTCGTCGGGTTCGGTGGTGCCGATCTTCCGCCGCCAGATCGCGGCCGGGGGGCCGGTCACGGTCACCGACCCCGAGATGACGCGCTTCTTCATGACGATCCCGGAGGCGGTGCAGCTGGTGATCCGATCAGGCTCGCTGGCCGCGGGCGGCGAGGTGTTCGTGCTCGACATGGGCGAGCCGGTGTCGATCCTCGAGCTGGCCAAGGACATGATCAAGTTCGCCAACCTCGAGCCGGGCCGGGACATCGCGATCGAGATCATCGGGCCGCGCCCTGGCGAGAAGCTGCACGAGGAGCTGTTCAACACGTACGAGCGGCCGGAGGCCACACCCGCAGCGAAGATCCTGCGCGCCGTCCGGCCGGTCATCGACCCGGGCTGGGTCGAGGAGACGTTCAGCCAGATCGGCCTGCTGGTGCTGGAGGGCGACGCCGCCGCACTCGCCGCCCGTGTGGGCGAGCTGGCGGCCGTCCGCGCCCCCGCCGCACCTGCCGAGCCGGAGCCGGGCGAGGGCACCGCGGGCGAGGCCGAAGAGCCCTCCGCCGGTCCCGCCGACGCCGCCGACCGGGTCGCCTCCTAGAATCTCCCGCTCGGCTCCATGGTCGTCTTCGCGTTCTCGATACAGGACCAGGTCGAGAAGTACGGCGCTTATGTCGGACTCGCCGCGTTTCTCGGACTGGCCATTCTCACAGTGCTCTACTTCGCCCAGGCGCGCGAGCTCAAGCGGCTGCGCGATTGGGCGGGGCGCGCTCCCGAGCGCGCGCGCGAGGTCGAGGCGCAGGCCGTGGCGAACGCCGAGGCGGCGCTCACCGAGCCCGCCCCCGCGCCGGAGCGCTCCGGCACGGTCGGCCCCGCGCAGCCCGTGGCCGCCCCGAGCGGCAACGGCAAACCGCCCGGCAAGCCCGCGCCGATCCCGATCGGCCCGCGCCCCGCGGTCGCAGTAGCGGCCGCCGCGGCGCGCGCGCAGGCCATTGTCGTGGCCGAGCCGCCCGCGCCCGCCGAGGTCGCGACGGTCGACGACGACGAGCCGGACGAGGCCGAGGTCGCGGCCACCCCGGCCGCCGACACCGGCGGGCCCGCCGAGCCGCCTGCGGACATCACCTCGCAGGAGACCGCGCTGCACGACACGCTGGGCGAGGAGGACGACGAGGCCACCGACGCCGAGGCGAAGCCCGAGCCCGAGCCCGAGCCCGAGCCGGAACTGGAGCCGGAGCCGGAGCCGGAGCCCGAAGCGGAGCCCGAGCCTGCGGCGTCGGGCAACGGTGTCGCCGCCGAGCCCGTGATCCCGCGCGCCACGCCGCGCCCGCAGCCCCGCCCCGCCCCGGCCGCTCCGCTGCGCGCGAACAAGCCGACGCGCAGCGTCCCGTCGCCGCGGCGCGCGCCCGTCGCGCCCGCCCGCGCGGGCGACTCCTCGCGCGCCGGCAAGATCACCGCCATCACGCTCGGCGCGATCGTGGCGATCGCCGCGGTGGTCTTCGGCGCCACGCAGATCTTCGGCGGCGACGAGCCCACCCCGGCCCCCAACGTCACCCAGCCGCCCGCGAGCTCGGCTGCCGCCGGCAGCGGCGGCAACGGAGGCGGCGGAGACACCACCGTGGCCGACGCGCGGCCCGAGACGGTGGTGGCGATCCTCAACGGCACCCCGACGCAAGGCCTCGCCAAGTCGGCGAGCGACAAGCTGATCGCGGAGGGCTACTCCGACGAGTCGGGGATGGTGCGCACCGGCAACAACTCCGACCAGCAGCTGCAGGACTCGAAGGTGCTTTACGCATCCGGCAAGCGCCGCCAGGCGCGCGACGTCGCCGAGATCCTGGGCATCAACGGGCGGCCGGAAGAGGTCGACGAGAGCACGCTGTCGGTGGCCAACGGGGTCGGCGGGGGCGGCGACAGCGCCGACGTCGTGGCCGTCCTCGGCCTCGACCAGGCGCCGTAGTTGACGCGTCTCGCCCGCGTCGTCTTCATCCTGCTGATCGGCGCGACGGTCGCGGCGTTCTTCACCGCACAGCGCCTCAAGGGTGAGCCCGCGGTGGCGCGGGTCGAGGGCCTCAAGCACGTCTTCTCGCCGAACGGCGACCGCTTCAAGGACATCAACCGCTTCCTCGTCGAGCTAAGGGAGCGCGCGGAGATCCGCGTCGACGTCGTCGACGCGTCCGGGGACTCGGTGCGGCGGCTGGCCGACGACGCCGTCGTGGCGCCGGCCCGGCCGCTCCAGCTCGGCTGGAACGGGCGCACCGACGAGGGCCGCATCGTCCCGGACGGCCGCTACCGCGTGCGCGTCACGCTGCGCCGCGAGGGGCGCTCGGTCACGGTCCCGCGCACCACGCTCGTCGACACCCACCCGCCGCGGCCCCGCGTCCGGGAGATCAAGCCCGGAGCGATCATCGGCCCGGTGGCCGGGCCGGTCCAGATCGAGGTCGGCTCGGTCTCGCGCCGCCTGAGCAAGCGCGCGAAGGTCTACCGGATCGGCGACGGCGAGCCGCGCGTGGTCGCGGAGCTGCCGCTCGTCACGAACACGCGGACGCTGACCTGGAACGGCCAGGCGGGAGGCAAGCCGGCGCCGCCCGGCATGTACCTCGTGCAGGTGTCCGCGCGCGACCGCGGCGGCAACGAGGGCGCCACGCCCGAGCACATCCCGGCCGGGCGGGGCGACGCGCGCGGCCATCCGACGCTGGTGGTGCGCACGATCGCCGCCGAGCCGCCCGCGCGCCCGGTCACGGCCGGGAGGCGGGTGAAGGTCAACGTCGACGCCCGCGGTCGCCCGTATCGCTGGCAGCTGCGGCGCCTCGGCGAGACGAAGCCGATCAAGCAAGGCAAGGTCAAGGCCCGCCAGCCGGTCCAGCTGACCGCCCCGCAGGGCGACTCAGGGGTGTACCTGCTCGAGCTCACCGCCGGGCAGCACACGACCACCGCCCCGCTGATCGTGCAGTCGACCACCCGGGCGAAGATGCTCGTCGTCCTGCCGGTGATGACCTGGCTCGGCACCCAGCAGGGCGACGAGGACAACGACGGCGTCGTCAACGACTTCGCGACCGGCGAGGCGGTGCCCTGGCCGCGCGTGCAGCCGGACGGGCTGCCGCCGGACCTGCTCGCCAACGTCGCGCCGCTGCTGCGCTTCCTCGACGACGCCGGCATCCGCTACGACATCACGAGCGACCTCGACCTCGCGCTCTCGCGCTCGCCGCGGGCGTCGGACCGCACCGGCGTGCTGCTCGCGGGCTCGGAGGGCTGGATCCCGCGCTCGTACGCACGGCGCCTGCGCGAGTACGTGCAGGACGGCGGGCGGGTCGCGAGCTTCGGCACCGAGGCGCTGCGCCGCGGCGTGACGCTGCGCCGTGACGCCGACGGCAGCGCCGGCCGGCTCATCCGGCCGACCCAGCTCGCCACCACCGACGCGTTCGGCACCCGCCTGCAGCCGCTGCGCAAGGAGGGCACGGCGCGCCCGCTGACGATCATCGGCGGCGCCCCCGAGTACGGCCTGTTCACCGGCTTCGACGGCGAGCTCGGCGGATTCACCCAGCTCGAGGAGAGCGACCCGCCGAGCGGCGACCGCGGGCGCCTGCTCGGCGCCCTCGGCGTCGAGACCGCCACGGAGGAGGACTCGGCGACCGACGAGCTGCCGCCCCCGGCTCGCCCGGCCCTGGCGGCCACGAAGATCGGCGACGGCACCTACATCCGCGTCGGCCTACCGGCCTGGACGCACCGGCTGTCCGACCGCCAGGTCGGCCAGATCACGCTGAACATCGTCGACATCCTGCGCGGCGTGAAGACACGTATCCACACGATCCCGCAGGGCCACTAGGAGATGTCGGCCCGCTCGGAGCCGAGGCGGCCGCTCGCGATGCCGAGGGCCTCCATCCGCTCCCACAGCGGCACGTTCTGCTCGTAGGCCGGCGCGTCCCAGTGGCGGAAGCGCAGGTCGGCGCGCTCGAACGCGCGCGCGTTGAGCTCCTGCTCGCGCTCGTCCGCCGGCTCGGCGGTCGGGCCGTACCAGAGCTCGGCGTCCGGGTGGTGGCCACGGATCGCGCGCGCCAGCGGGTACTGGTGCGGATGGAAGACGACCACCGCACGCGGGTGGCCCGGGAGGCGGATCCGGCGGGCCTGCACGGCGGCGATGCCGTCGGCCACCGCCTCCGACATGCGCGCCACGCCGGCCCAGGAGATCCGCGGCGGGTCGACCGCCGCCACCCCGGGCGCGCTCAGGAGGTCCTCGGCCCGCTCGCGCACCGCGGAGCGTTCGAGCGGCGCCGGCAGCAGCAGCAGGCACAGCGGCCGCTCTTCCTGGAAGAGGTCGGTGTCCTCGCGCAGGCGGCCGAGCGCGAACACCCCGCCGCGACGGCGCGGCAGGTGCCGCCCGCTGCGCCAGCCGTAGCCGCCGGCGGGATCGGTCATGCCGCCATCCGGACGCGGACGCGGGACTCGCGGAAGCGGATCGCCTCGTAGGCGATCAGCGCCGATGCGATCGCGGTCACCACGGCGAGCGCGACGAGCGCGGTGACCGAGGTCGCGAACGTCAGGCACAGCAGGCACAACAGGCCCGCGGCCAGGCGCTGGCGGTTGACGCTCCCGAACGTGCGCAGCCGGAACGCCACGTGCGCCAACAGGTACAGCGCCACGCCGCCGAACAGCGCTACGGCCGCCTCGGCCGGGAGCTCCTCGTCGACGTGTCCCACAACCTCCTCGACCCCGAGCGCGAACAGCTCGATGCCGGCGATCAGCGGCAGGTGCAGGTACGCGAACGAGTCCCGCCCCAGCGTGTTGCGGGCCGCGCCGTGCAGCTCGGCCAGGCGGCGCTGGGCGCCCGGCGCCACCACGTCGAAGTACGCCCACCACAGCGCCGCCGAGGTGATCAGCGAGAGCACGGCGGCGATCGCGATGGCCGTGTCGAGCGTCTCGTCCCCCGCGCCGACGCCGATCGCGACGATCGACTCACCGAGCGCGATGATCACGATCAGCGAGAAGCGCTCGGCGAAGTGCGCCGGGTGCATGCGGTAGCCGGCCACGCCGCGCACGAACGGGCCGCCGTAGTCGAGCGCCAGGGCGACGATCCACAGCGCGGCCTGCAGGCCGTCGTCGTCGACGAACGCGGCGGCGATCAGGATCAGGGGGCCGGTCACCGCTGTCGGGAACAGGCTGGCCACGGCCGCGTTGACCTCGGGCTCGCCGCGGCTGGACACCCAGAACAGCGCGAGGTGGGCCATCCGCATGACGAGGTAGCCGAGCGCGAACAGCAGCGCGTGGGCGTCGAACGCTTCCGGCACGGCGAGGGCGACCAGCACCATCGACGCCATCGCCACGATCACCACCAGCCGCGCCGGCCCGTCGTCGCCGGCCACGAAGTTCGTAAGCCACGCGTAGGCGGCCCAGCCCCACCACAGCGCGGCCAGCACCAGCATGCCGTGGCCGATGCTGGTCCACGAGAGGTCGTGGGCCATCAGCGCGGTCACGCGCGTCATGGCGAACACGAAGACGAGATCGAAGAACAGCTCGAGCGGCGTGACGCGCTGCTCGTATCCCTGCTCCGCGGGCGCTGACATCCTCGCCGACGTTACTGATCGTGGTGCACGGCCCTGGCGTCGGGCACGTACAGGACGCGCCAGCCCGCGTCGTGCAGGCGGCGGCAGAAGTCCACCTCGTCGGCGCCCAGCCAGTCGACCGCCGAGGCGGCGTCGCGGCGCACCAGCAGCGCCGCCGCGGGCGCCCAGTCGACGTCCCGGACGTGCGGGCCGCGGCTCTGGACCAGGCGCCGGCGCAGCCCGATGAGGGAGAGCATCGCGGAGGCGGGGCTCGGGAAGCGCCAGGCCGACGGCTGCTGCTCGCCGTCCGGGCTTACGAGTGTGGCCCCGGCTGCCGCCGCATCCGCGGTCCCCGCCAGGGCGCCGTGCAGGGCCACGGTGGACCCGGGCTCGAGCTCGGAGTCCTCGTCGAGCAGCAGGCAGAAGCGCCCGCGCGAGCGCTGCAGCAGCTCGGTCGCGTTCTCGGCGCGCGTCCGGCGGACGTTGCGCTCGATGACGTCGGTGGTCACCGAATGCTGGCGCGCGGCGTCGGCCGAGCCGTCGCGCGACGCGTTGTCGAGCACCAGCGTCTCGGTCTCGAAGTCCACGGTCGCCCGCTCACGCGCGATCGCGTCGAGGCAGTAGCTCAGGAGCTGCCGCTGATCCGTGTTGACGACGCAATAGGAGAGCTCGACGTCCATGCCTCGCCGGATACTGCCATGCGCCGGGCCCGTTGCACGGCATCTGCCAGGATGCGCCGCCGTGCGCGCGCTCTTCTGGATCTCCGCCGGGCTCCTCGCCTGGACACAGGTGGGCTACGGCGTGTTCCTGGAGCTGCTGCGGCGATTCCGCCCTGCGGCCGACAAAATCCCCGCACCGAGCGGGAACGTGCCACGGGTCTCGCTGATCGTCGCCGCCTATCGCGAGGAGGATGTGATCGCCGCGAAGGTCGCCAACGCGCTGGCGCTCGACTGGCCGCGCGAGGCGCTCGAGGTGGTCGTCGCGGTCGACGGCGGAGGCGAGCCCGGCGCCGACTTCACGGCCGAGCGGGCGCGGATGGCCGGCGCCGACGTGGTGCTCGAGCTGCCGCGGTCGGGCAAGTACCGGGCCCAGGACGCGGCCGTGGCGGCCGCGAGCGGTGAGCTGCTGGCGTTCTCGGACGCCAACTCGATCTGGGAGCGCGACGCGCTGCGGCGCCTGGCCGCCGCGTTCGCCGATCCCGAGGTGGCGTACGCCTGCGGCCAGGTCCGTTTCGTCAACGAGGCGGGCACGAACCAGGAGGGTCTGTACTGGCGCTACGAGATGTGGATCCGCGGCAACGAGTCGCGCCTGGCGTCGGTCACCGCCGGGAACGGGGCGATCTACGCGGTGCGGCCGGAGCACTACCTGCCGGCCGACACGCTGCTCGGGCACGACCTCGCGTTCCCGTTCAACATGGTCAAGCGCGGCCGGCGGGCGATCTACGTGCCCGAGGCACGCGCCACCGAGAAGATGGTCCCGACCCTCGAGGGGGAGTGGGCACGCAAGCGGCGGATGATGAGCTACGCCTGGCCGATCGTCGTCCGCGGCGGCCTGCTCGATCCGCGCGGGTACGGGCCGCTGTACGCGGTCATGATCGGCTCGCACCGGCTGCTCCGCTACGCGTCGCCGCTACTGCACGTGCTGGCCGCGGTGGCGACGCTCGGGTTGCTGCGCCGCGGCCGCCTCTACGTCGCCGCGGCGGCCGCGCAGGCGGCCGTGCTCGGCGCCGCGCTGGCCGCCGGCCGGATGCGGCGGCGGCCGCTGCTGGTGGCCCGGTACTACGTGCTCACCACCGCGACGGTGGCCGCCGGGCTCTACGACTGGCTGCGGCACGGCACCGCGGTCGGCTGGGAGGCCCCGGAGGGCACGCGGTGACGGCCAGTCGCTACCTGACCTCCCGTCGCAAGCGGGCGCTCGACCTGGTCCTCGGCAGCCTTGCGTTCGTCGTCACCGCGCCGGCCCTGGCGGCGACCGCGCTGGCGATCCGGCTCGAGACGCACGGCCACGCGATCTTCCGGCAGCGACGCGTCGGCCTCCGCGGCCGGCCGTTCCTGCTCTTCAAGCTGCGCACGATGGTCACCGGCGCCGAGCAGATGGGCTCCGGCCTGGCCGTCGACGCCGGGGACGCCCGCATCACCCGCCTCGGCGCGTGGCTGCGGCGCACGTCGTTCGACGAGGTGCCGAACCTCGTCAACGTGCTGCGCGGCCACATGTCGCTCGTCGGCCCGCGGCCGACCGTGCAGGTCCAGGTCGACCGCTACACGGACCGCCAGCGCCGCCGGCTCGACGCGTTGCCGGGCATCACCGGCTGGGCGCAGGTCAACGGCCGCGCCTCGCTGCCGTGGCACGAGCGGATCGAGCTCGACCTCTGGTACGTCGAGCACGCGTCGCTGCGGCTCGACCTGGAGATCCTCGTGCGCACCCTCCGCATGGCGGCGAGCGGCGCGGGGCTCTACCGTGGCGAGACGGGAGGCTGGCGAGACCCGCCGAGCACGTAAATGGGCAACCGCGTGACGCTGCAGACGATCGCCGAGGCCGTGGGGGTGTCGCGGACCACGGTGTCGAACGCGTACAACCGCCCGGACCAGCTCGCCCCCGCCCTGCGCGAGCAGATCCTCGAGACGGCCCGCCGGCTCGGCTACTCCGGCCCGGACCCCGCCGCGCGGCGCCTGCGGTCGGGCCGGCGCGACGCGATCGGCCTGCTGCTGACCGACGGGCTCTCGCACGCGTTCACCGACCCGGCCGCCGGGCTGCTCCTGCAGGGGATCGCGCGCACGATCGAGGACGCCGGCCTGGCGCTGCTGCTCGTGCCCGACCACGGCGGGGTCCAGGACGCCGTGGTGCAGTCGCTGTGCATCTACGCGCTGCCCGAGGCGCACCCGAGCGTGCGCGCGGCGGTCGAGCGGCGGCTGCCGCTCGTGGTGGTCGACGAGCCGCGGCTGGCGCACCACGCCTACGTCGGGCGTCGAGGACCGCCGCGGGGCGCGCCTGGCCGCCGAGCACCTGCTGGCGCTGGGCCACCGCCGCTTCGCGCTGCTGTGCGGGACGTCGGCGACGCAGGGCGAGCGGCTCACCGGCTACCGCGAGACGGTCGAGGCCGCGGGCGCCCGCTGGGCGGCGCCGGCGCCGGCCGCGCTCGGCGATGCACTGGCGGCCGACGACCGGCCGACCGCGCTGCTCGCCGGCTCCGACCAGCTGGCGCTGGCCGCGCTCGAGGCGGCGCGCGACGCCGGCCTGGTGGTGCCGCACGACCTCTCGATCGTCGGGTTCGACGACATCCCGGGTGCGGCATGGTCCGTGCCCGCGCTCACCACCGTGCGCCAGCCGCTGCTGCGCAAGGGCGAGATCGCCGGGCGGATGCTCACCGCCGCGGCGGGCGGCGGGCGTGAGGTGGTGCTGCCGGTCGAGCTCGTCGTGCGCGGCTCGACCGCCCGGCCGAGCTAGTCGACCTTCTCCGGGCCCTGGTCGATGTACGCGGTCCGGAACGTGCGGATCGCGTCGAAGACCTTGTCGTTCATCTCCGGGCAGGTCAGCGAGTGGCCCCACGCGGTCGCGGCGACCTGCGCGTCCATGTTCGTCGTGTTCTGGTACAGGAGCATGTGGTAGCCATCGCTCTGCTCGGCGAGCAGCGCCTCGAGCTGGGCGACCGTCTTGGCGGGCGTGCCCGGCTTGTACTGCACGTCGATCCGGCCGTGCTCGAGCGTGTGGACGAGCATGCCGAGGTTCGGCGTGTCGCCCGGCTGGTACACGCCGTCCTGGTACCACTCGGGATAGTGGTTGCCCGAGGTCGGCGGGTTGGTCTTGTAGTCGGACTCGGTGAAGTCCTTGGTCTCGTGCGTCGCGCCCTCGATCGGCGGGTTCGTGAGCTTGCAGCCGGCGGCCTTGGCCGCCTGCTCGAGGCTGCCGATCTGCTGCTCGGGCAGCTGCACGTTCGCGTCCGCGGACGGCTGCGCGGCCTGCTCGTCCCCCGTGGCGTCTCCGCCGCCGATCACGCCGGCGACGAGGAGGACGACGACGCCGATGACCGCCACGCCGGCCACGACCGCGCCGGCGAGGGTCAGGCGCTGGCGGCGCGCGGCGGCGGCCTTCTCGGCCTGCTCGCGGGCCAGACGCTCCTCACGGCGCTTCTGCTTCTGCTCCTGCCGGCTGGACACGGCGGCGAAATGTAGCAGCACGCCTGTACCCCGGTGGGGTATCATAGGGCGCATGCAGGCCGACTCCCGCGCGATCCACAACCGTCTCCGCCGTATCGAGGGGCAGGTCCGAGGCCTGCAGCGGATGGTCGACGAGGACGCCTACTGCGTCGACATCCTCACCCAGGTCGCGGCGGTGCAGACCGCGCTCGAGCAGGTCGCCGTCAACGTGCTCGATGGCCACGTACGGCACTGCGTCGCGGATGCCGTGGCCAACGACGGCGACGAGGCCGACGCCAAGCTCGACGAGCTGATGACCGCCGTCCGGCGGTTTGCGAAGGTCCGCTAGGCGCTCGTCCGGCGGCGCCGCTTCGCCGCGCGCGGCTTCCAGCATTCGTCGAGGAACGCGGCAATCTCGTTGGTGAGCCGCTCGGGCGCCAGGCGGAGCTCGAGGATCGAGCTCGCCTCGAGCAGCCGGCCGTTGGGCAGCTCGTCGGCGAGCATGCCCGAGTCCGAGAACGGATGGACGATGTCGTGCCGGTGGCCGATCACCAGCGCCGGCGTCTGGAACGTGCGGCGTTCCTCACGATGCGGCGCGGTGCGGCCGAAGAACAGGCCCTGGATGATCGCTGCGCTCGGCTCGGGATCCTGCGCGACCCAGTCCACGAGGATCTCCGCCTGCCAGGGCAGCCGGGCACGGCGCAGCACCCGTGCGCTGCGGGCGAGCAGGCGCGCCGCCGGCGCGCCGAGCGTGAGCCCGAGCATCAGCGGCGTGAACGCGACCGCGCAGCCGAGCAGCGCGTTGTCCAGCACCGGCATCTCGATCACCATGCCGCGCAGCCGCTCGGGCGCCAGCGAGGCGACCTCGAGGGTGGTGTTGGCGCCGAGCGACGTGCCCATCACCACGGCTTCCTCGGCCTCGAGGTGGTCGAGCAGGGCCACGACCTCGCGCCCGAACTCGGTCATCGAGTAGCGCCACATGTCGGTCGGGCGGTCCGACGCGCCGTGGCCGAGCAGGTCGAGCGTCACCACCCGGTGGCCGCGCTCGGCGAGCGCGCGGGCCAGCACGTCGTGCATCCGGCCGCTGAACAGCAGCCCGTGCAGGAGCACCGTCAGCTTCGGGCCCTCGCCGTAGGACGCAAACGCGAGCCGGTGCTCGCCGTATTCGAACCCGCCGTCCATCGGCGGCGGATTCTAGGGTGCGGGCGATGCCGGTCCGGCCGATGGAGCCCCGCGACATCGACGACGTCTTCCACGTGAGCGTCGCGGCGTTCGGGGATCTCGGCCGCCGCATGGGTCTGCCCGAGGAGCCGCCGGCGCCGATCGCCTCCGGGCGGATCCGGATCGGCCGGCTGCTGGACACGGACCCGGGCGGCGCGTGGATCGCCGAGCACGACGGCCGGGTCGTCGGCGCCGCCATGGCGCTCGTCCGCGAGGGCGTGTGGGGCCTGTCGCTGCTGATCGTGCGGCCGGAGGCGCAGTCCGGCGGCGTCGGCCGCGAGCTGCTGGCCCGCGCCTGGGAGCACGGGCGCGACGCGCGGGGCTGGATCGTGCTCAGTTCGGCCGACACGCGTGCCCTGCGCTCCTACGCGCGCCTCGGGCTCGACGCTGCACCCGGCGCTGGTGGCCCGCGGGCGGCCGCGCTCGGCGGTCGCCGCCCCCGGCGTGCGCCCGGGCTCGGCCGATGACCTGCCGCTCACCGAGGCCGTCGACCGCGCGGTCCGCGGCGCCGCCCACGGCGACGACATCCTCGCGCTGCTCGCGGCCGGCGGGCAGATGCTCGTCCTGCCCGAGCGCGGCTACGCGATCATGCGCGGGGACGAGCTGCGCGTGCTGGCCGCCCGCGACGAGGCCGCGGCCACCGACCTGCTGCGGACATGCCTCGCCGAGGCCGACGACGTCGTGACCGTCGAGTTCCTCACCTCCGCGCAGCAGTGGGCGTTCGCGACGTGCCTCGACGCCGGGCTCGACCTGCACCCGTGGGGCGCCGTGTTCCTGGGCGGCGAGGTCGGCCCCTTCGCCCCCTACCTGCCGAACGGCGCATACCTCTGAGCGTGCCCGGCCGCATGACCGTGGCCCCGGCCACGTGCACTAGGTTGTCCTGATGGCCAAGGATCCCCGCTCTCTTACTGGAAGCGTCGTCGCCATCACCGGTGGCGGCCGCGGCATCGGCCGCGCCACCGCGCTGGCGTTGGCCCGTGAGGGAGCCCGGGTAGCCGTCGGCGACCTCGATCGTGAGGCGGCGGAGAGCGTGGCGTCGGAGCTGGGCGGTGACGCGCTCGGGCTGCCGCTCGACGTGACCGACCACGCCGGCTTCACGGCGTTCCTCGACGAGGTCGAGCAGCGCCTCGGACCGCTCGACGTGCTGGTCAACAACGCCGGGATCATGCCGGTGACGCCGCTGGTCGAGGAGAGCCCGGAGAGCATCGCTCGCCAGCTCGAGGTCAACCTGCACGCGGTCATCCACGGCACGCAGGAGGCGATGCGCCGGATGGTTCCGCGCCGCACCGGCCACATCGTCCAGCTCGCCTCGCTGGCCGGGCGCACCGGCTTCCCGCAGCTCGCGACCTACTGCGCCACCAAGCACGGGGTCGTCGGGCTGTCCGAGGCGGTGGCCCTGGAGCTGCGCGGCACCGGCGTGGAGGTCTCGGTCGTCATGCCCGGCATCGTCAAGACCGAGCTGACGATCGGATTGCAGGACGCGCGGGGCGTCAAGACGCTGGCCCCGGAGGAGGTCGCGAACGCGATCGTCGCCGTACTGAAGCGCCCACGGTTCGATGTCTTCCTCCCGCCCGTGAGCGGCGCGCTGGTGCGGCTCGGCGCCGCGCTGCCGCGCTGGCTGCGGCTCGCCGTCGCCCGCGGCCTCAAGGTCGACCAGGCGACGGGGAACACCGATCGGCACGCTCGCGCCGAGTACGAGGCCCGCGCAGCGGCCAGCGCGCCGGCGGCCGAGCAGGAGCGCAGCGCCGCATGAGGTATTATCAACCGTCAGGTTGATAAACCAAGTAGATGACCAGCTGAGCACCACGTTCCACGCGCTCGCCGACCCCACCCGGCGGGCGATCCTCGCGCGCCTGGCGGGCGGCGAGGCGACGGTGAACGAGCTCGCCGAGCCGTTCCCGATCAGCACGCAGGCCGTCTCCAAGCACCTCAAGGTGCTCGAGCGCGCCGGCCTGATCGCGCGCGGGCGCAGCCGCCAGCTCCGCCCGTCGCGGCTTCAGGGCGCCGCGCTCAAGGAGGTCGCCGACTGGGTGGCGACATACCGCGAGCACTGGGACGAGAGCTTCGACAAGCTCGACGAGCACCTGCGCGATGACTGAGATCAGGATCACGCGGGTGTTCGAAGCCCCGCGCGAGCGCGTCTGGGCGGCGTGGACCGAGCCCGCGCGCATCGCCGCCTGGTGGGGCAAGCGCGGCTGGAGCACCCCGCCCGAGAGCGTGGTGCTCGACGTGCGGCCCGGCGGCGTGTTCCGGCTGAACTCGATCAACGACGAGGACGGCCGCGAGATGCCCCTCGACACCACCTACCACGAGGTGGTCGAGCCCGAGCGCCTGGCGTTCGGCGACGCCACCGTCACGCTCACCGACCTCGGCGACGGCCGCACCGAGATGGTCTTCCACACCACCGTCGAGATGACCGCAGACATCCTGCGCTCCGCCCGTGGCGGGCTGGCGAGCGCGTTCGACCGCCTCTCCGAACACCTGGAGTCACACACATGAGCACTGAGACATCACTCGTCACCGGCGTCGACTTCATCGTCGTCGCGACCAAGGACATCGAAGCCGCCGAGGCGTTCTACGGCGGCGTGCTGGGCCTGCCGGTCGGCGCCCGGTACGGCCGCTCGCCCGGCGTGGAGTTCGAGACCGGCAACCTCACGATCGCGGTCATGCAGTCGGACGCGTTCGGCATGGAGTACGCGACGAACTCGAACCCGATCGCGCTGCAGGTCGAGGACACGCACGCCGCCAAGGCCGAGCTCGAGTCACGCGGCGTGCAGTTCGCGCCCGACGTGCTCGACTCCGGCGTCTGCCACATGGCGTTCTTCAAGGACCCGGACGGCAACGCGCTGATGCTGCACCACCGCTACGCCCCGCGGGGCTAGTCGAGCCAGTCGGCGATCGCGGCGCCGATGTCGTCGCCGCGATCCTCCTGCAGGAAGTGCCCGGCCCGCTCGAACACCCGCGGCGCCGGGCGCCCCAGCGCGCTCGCGAACGCCTCGCCGACCGACGGCGGGAGCACGGGGTCGTCGGCGCCCCAGAGCATGAGCAGCGGCCGGCGGTCCTCGCGCAGCGCGTGCAGCGTCCGCCGGCCGGCCTGCGCGTCGGCGGTGTCCGGACCCTGCAGCAGCAGCTCCGGGAACGCCCGCGCCCCGGCCTTGGCGGCCGCGCTCGGGAACGGCGCGTCGTAGGCGGCGACCACCTCGTCGCCCGGGTCGGTGTGGCACGCGCGGCGCACCAGCATGCCGATCGGCAGGTCCTCGGTCCGGCGCACGAAGTCGGCGAACGCGTGCCAGTTGTCGCTCATCTTCTGGCGACCGGTGATCAGGCCGCTGTCCATGACCACGAGTCGGTCGACGCGCTGCGGGTGCTCGACGGCCAGGCGCAGCCCGATCGGGCCGCCCCAGTCGTGCACCACGAACGTCGCCCCGCGGATGTCGAGGTCCTCGAGCAGCGTGGCCGCGACCGCCACATGGCGGTCGTACGAGTACCAGCCGATGTCGATCGGCTTGTCCGAGCGGCCGAAGCCGGCGAGGTCCGGCAGCACGACGCGATGGCCGGCGTCGAGCACGCGGCGCGCGACCTTGCGCCACAGGAAGCCCCACGTCGGCTCGCCGTGCCACATCACCACCGGCCGCCCGTCGCCCTCGTCGACGTGGGCCAGGCGCAGGCCGTCGACCTGCCGGTAGCGCGGCTCCCACTCGAAGCCGGGGAGGCCGGTGAGCAGCTCGTCGGGCGTGCGGATCGCGTCGGTCATGGCGCCTCGATGTTCACACGATCGAGCAGCGGAAGCAGCGCTTCGGCGTCGCTCGACACCGTGATGTGGATCGCGTCCGGCTCGCGTACCCAGGCGATCGCGTTCAGCGAGCGCAGCCGGTCGAGCACGAACTGGAAGGCCAGCGCCTGGCGGCGCGACACGTAGCGGCGCTCGACGTCGAACGCCCAGCCGGTGGTGTGCAGCGAGAAGTTGCGCGTCGCCTGCCCGTTGCGCTTGACGAGCTGGGCCTGGTACTCGCCGTCGCGCACGGTCGAGGTGACGACCAGCGGCGACTGCCCGCTGTACGCGCGCACCTGGGCGCCGATGTAGAGCGCCATCGCCAGCGCCTCAGGACGCAGGCCGCGGTACAGCGAAGCGGGCTGATGCACCCGCCGGGCGAGCTCGCCCATGCGGGGGTCGCGCCGCAGGCCGGTCACCGCCTCGTCGCGCGGGAACGGGACGATCTGCCCGCCGTCCCACGCCGTCTGGAGCTGGCGCGGGGTGGCGAACGCCGGCGTGCGGTCGAGCGGGTGCAGCACCTCCTCGGCGGACGCCTTGGCGGTCTGGAGCGACACCTGCCGGATGAGCTCGTCGCGGTCGTCGCGGTACAGCCGCATGATCTCCTCGGCCGCCGCGATCTTCCACAGGTAGTTCGACGAGTCGTCACCGAAGCCGGCGAGCTTCTGGTACGCGCGGCGGTGGCTGCGCGGCGTCGAGTCGAAGTACAGCTGCACGTAGGGGATCGCACCGCTGCCGTAGGCGTCGAGCACACCGTCGAGGTTGCCGATGCCCATGTGGTAGGAGACGAACGCCAGGTCCTCGCGGCCGAAGTGCTTCTTGGCGATGGTCAGGTAGCGCGCGGTGCCGGCCAGCGCCTTCGCCGGGTCGAAGCGGTCGTCCACGCGCATGCGCGCGCGCCGTAGCTTCGCGACGCGGCGGTCTCGGCCGCGCCGCTCGGCCTTGGCGATCTTGCGGGTCAGCCGCGTGCTGGCGGCCACGTCGACGTGCATGCCGAGCAGGTTCTGACCGGTCTCGGCCAGGATCTGCGTGAGCCCGACCGCGGACTCGAGGCTGCCGGGGGCCCGCGCGTCCTCACGCCCGGCGCTCTCCAGGAACACCAGCCCTTCGAGGCTGTCGGCGCTCACGCCGGCCTGCTCGGCCGCGCGCTCCACGAGCGGCCGCCAGCGCGCCGTGCGCTCGGCGCTGACGAGCGCGCCGCCGGGCGACAGCGCGTAGAGCAGGTGGCTGTTGCCGGCCGCGGCGCGACGCGCGAAGTCCTGCGCTCGGTCGGGTTCCCAGGCGAACGGGTCCGCGACCTCCTTGCTGTCCTCGCCGGCCTTTCCGGGCGGCGTCGGCACGGTCGCCACGCCGGCAGGCGGCGAGTCGTCGCGGGCCAGCACTGCGGCCGCGGCGGCGACGAGCAGCACCAGCGCCGTCGCAAGAAACACGAGGCGTGGCACCTCTCCCAGGCTGGCAGATCGTTCCTATGGAACCGCTAATTACGCGCGGCGAACGTCAACTTCGGCTGGGTAGGGAGGCGACGATCTACCAGTTTCGCGTGGGTTCGGAAATGATCCGCATGCGATCACCATCCGCCCCACGCGAAACCGGTTCGTTGGATCTCTGACTCCCTACCCAGCGGAAGTTCGCCCGAGCTGCGCTCGCGCCCGCAGCCGCACGTCCTCGGTCGGCTCCTCGAGCGCCAACCGCCGCAGCGCGGGACGAATTTCCGGCCCCCACGACGCCGGGTCGGCCGACTCCAAGCGCGTGCAGCGCCGCGTTGCGGGTCGAGATGACCGGGCTCAGCAGGCCGGCGGCGAGCAGGGGCGCCGACCACCGGCCCGGTCGCATCTCCAGCACGAGCGCGGCCAGCGCGAGCGAGGCCTCGCGCAGCTCGGCCGGTGGCAGCAGCCGGTCGCGCGGACCGCTGGCCAGCCGCGCCAGCGGCAGCTCGCGCTCGGCGAACGCCGCGATGCGGGCGAAGCGCGCCGCGCTCGGGGTCCGGGCGAGCCGGCGGTACAGCCCCGAGTCCTCCGGCGCGTCCTGGAGGTGGCGCCAGCCCGGCTCCCACGGGTCGAGCCCCATCGCCTCGGCGATCGGCCAGACGTCGAGGGCAGCGTCGGAGCCGCTCGAGGCGGCCGGTCACGAACGCGCGCCCGGCCGGGCGGTCGAGCACGCGCCCGCAGCGCTCGGCGATCGCCACGTGCTCCTCGAAGTCCTCGGCCCAGCGACGGATGTCGACCACCGCGGTCAGGCGACCGACGCTCGGCGGGCGCTCGGCCACGAGCTCGACGACGGCGGCGGCCACGCGCGGGCCCGGCTCGTAGTCGGCGATGTCCTCGGCCGGCCCACCGTTGACCAGCGCCCGGACGATCGTGCACGCGCCGTCGAGCAGCTCGTCGTCGACGAGCCCGTCGAGCGCATCCTCGAGCCGCCCGGACGTGGCGCAGGCGTAGGCCAGATACTCGGGGAGGACCTCGTTCTCGCACCCGTGCCGGAGCATCCACCCACGCACGTCCTCGGGCAGCGACGGCGTCGCGGCCAGGCGCGTCACGGCCTCGACCTTGCCCCAGCCGGTGGCCAGGCAGCCGACGCGCCACCACGCCTGCACGGGATCGCGGAGAACGTTTGCGAGCGCGGCGCCGGCCACGACGCTGAACTCGTCGTGGCGGGCGAGCGTCTCCAGCAGCGGCACGTCGTCGCCGTCGCCGGCGCGGCCCACGAGCGCGACGGCCAGCTTCAGCGGCTCCCGGTGCTGCGCCTGGCGCACCATCTGCCGGCCCAGGTCGGCCACCGGCTCGCGCCGCACGTCCGCCCGCTCGAGCGCGTCCAGCGCCTCGTCGAGCGCCCGCACGATGCCGTCGGCGCGGGCCGCCTCGTAGAGCGCGCCGGTCGCCTCGGCGTCGCCCGCGGCCGCCCGCTCGATCAGCGCCGCGAGCGCCGCGCCGCGCGCCGGGTCGCCGTCGCGCGATTGCACGCCGTCGAGCGCACCCGCTGCCCAGCGGATTGTGCGGCCGTCATCCGGTACCTCGTCGGGGAGCACCGGCGGTGGCCCCTCCTGCCACGCGGTGATCACGTCGAGGATCGGCGGCCGGGCTGTCTCGAAGCGTCGTCTCAACCCCACCCCTCTCCGCAGCGATGGTAGGAGGGCGGGGTGTTGCCATGCGCCGCTTCCCGCCTACGGCGCCGCCCGGTCGGGTACGGTCACCACATGACACTACGACGACGCAAGAGCCGGAAGGCCCAAGCCGCCGACGTGTTGGGCACCTACCTGAAGTTCAAGGCCGCGGGCAAGGCGGCCAAGGGCGCCAAGAAGGCCGCGAAGGGCACAGCGGCCTACCAGCTCGCCAAGAAGACGCCGGGCGTGAAGTGGGCGGCCGGCGCCGTCGGGGCGGCCGGAGCCGCGGTCGTCGCGGTCTGGGCGCTCAATCGCGGCGGCGACGACGCGCAGCCCGCAGGCGCCTGACCCTCGCGCGCAAGACGTGAATTCCGGAGGCCCCGCCGAGCGGGGCCTCCGTCGTTCTCAGGGCGTCGCGCCGCGGATCAGGCAGAACGCGCCGCCCTGCGGGTCCTGCACCGGCGCGTAGCGCCCGTACGGCGAGTCGATCGGCTCGCGCAGGACCTGCCCGCCCAGCTCGCGCACCCGCTCGAAGCCGGCATCGACGTCGTCGAGCCAGAAGTACGCGAGCCAGTGCGGCGGCGCCTCGGCCGGCACGTCGGCCGGCATCGCGAACGTCCCGGCGACCGCGTCGCCGGAGACCGTGAACAGCTGGTAGCTGCTCGGCGGGATCCCCGGCAGGTCCTGGAACGTGACGCCGAACACCGTCCCGTAGAAGCGCTTGACGCCCTCGATGTCGCGCGTCATGCGCTCGTTCCAGGAGAGCGCCCCGTGCTCGTTGACGAGCTGGGCGCCCTTGTGCGCCTGCGCCTGCCAGACGCCGAACATCGCGCCCTCGGGATCGGCGGCCACCACGAACCGACCCTGGCCTTCCACGTCCATCGGCCCGAACATCACGGTGCCGCCGGCTTCGGCGATCGCCGCGGCGTCCGCGTCGACGTCGGCGCTCGACAGGTACGTCGTCCAGTACGCGACCGGGGGGCTGCCGGGCTGAGCCGGACCGAGGCCCGCCACCCGCTTGCCGCGCACCAGCGCCTGGTGGTAATGGCCCGCCTCCGCGCCGGCGTCCTCGAACTCCCAGCCGAACAGGCCGCCGTAGAACGCCAGCGCGGCGTCGAGGTCGGGCGTCGTCAGGTCGACCCAGCTCGGGGTCCCGGGGGCGTAGCCGTCGCGCTCGGCCATCACACGCACTCCTGCTGGAGCACCCACGGCGCCCGGCCGCCGGCCATGTGCGTGACCTTGCCTCCGACGATCGTGAAGATCAGCCGGCCGCGCTTGGACTTCCAGACCAGCTCGCGCCCACCGCCGAGATCGGGCCGGCTGTGCAGCCCGTTGTACTTGCGGCGCACCTCCCGGGCCTTGTCGCCGATGTCGATGCCGCGCTTGGTCTCGAACCCCTTGCGGCCGACGCCGATATAGCGCAGCTTGCCGTTGTGGAAGCGCAGGAACGGCCCCTGTGGCGTGCCGGGCTTGCCGGCGTCCAGGTAGGTGCAGTCGCCGACTCTGGACTTGACCATGTAGACCCCGGCGGCCTCCCGGGCCTGCTTGACGGTCATCCCGACCTTCACCTCGCCGATCCCGTTCGTGCGCAGCTTCGAGACGGTGGGGATCAGCCCGGGGGTCTGGGCGGTGGCCGGCGTGGCGGCAGTGAGGGCGAGCGCGACGGCCGGGGCGAGGACGAGCGTACGGCGATGAGGCATGGCTCGACTCTTACCACCCTTTCAGCTTCCGCACTCACGATGACGCAATGCGCGCCGCCCGGCTGTCGCCGACCGACGCGCTGCGCTCGGTGTGATGGTCAGTCGTCGTCGCCGCCGTGCTCGCCGCCGCCGCCGGAGCGCTCGACCTCGCTGGCCACCCAGCGGCCGTTCTTGCGCTTGGCGACCACCTCGATGCGGCGCATGCCGGCCTTGAGGGCGGAGAAGCCGGCGATGCGCTCGAAGCGCGTGTTGCGGTTGACCTTGATGCGCTTGGTCCCGCGCTCGCTGTCGTGGATGCGGAACGTCTTGGCCTCGCGGTTGACCGAGACGATGCGGCCCTCGAACTCGGCGGCCGAGGCGGCGGCCGGGGCGACGCCCGCGGCGGCGGTGACAAGGAGCAGCGTTGTGGCGGTGCGTGCGATCTTCATGCCCCTAGGCTGGCCGGTCGGAGGCCAAGCGTCCGCCAATCGCGGGTGAAGAAACGGCAAAGACGTACGCATGTATTAGGGTTCCCTAACATGCGCGCCCTTCTCCCGCTGGTCTTCATCTGTCTGCTCGTCGGCTGCGGGTCGTCCGAGGAGGAGGCGACGCAGCCGGCGCCGGCGCAGACCGAGCAGTCGGCCTTCCCGGTCACCGTCGGGCACAGGTTCGGCGCGACGACCGTGCCGGCCGAGCCGAAGCGGATCGTCAGCGTCGGCCTCACCGAGCAGGACACGATCCTCCAGCTCGGGTTCAAGCCGATCGCCACCACCGAGTGGTACGGCGGCCAGCCGCACGCGGTGTGGCCGTGGGCGCGCGAGCTGCTCGGCGACGCCAAGCCCGAGGTGCTGAGCGCCGCCGACGGGTTCCCGTTCGAGAAGATCGCCGCGCTGCGCCCGGACCTCATCATCGGCACCAACTCGGGCATGGAGAAGGCCGACTACGAGAAGCTGTCGGCGCTGGCGCCGACGGTCGCCCCGCCCAAGGGCGGCACCGACTACTTCTCGCGCTGGGACGTCCAGACCGTGCAGATCGCGACGGCGCTCGGCCGCGAGGCCGAGGGGCGCAAGCTCGTCAAGGACATCAAGGACGGCTACGCGAAGTCGGCGGCCGAGCACCCGGAGTTCGCGGGCAAGACCGCGACGTTCTCGCAGAACGGGTTCTACGACGGGCTGATCTACACGTATCCGGAGAACGTCAACACCGAGTTCCTCACCTACCTCGGCTTCGAGATCAGCCCGGCGGTGACGGCGCTGGCCAAGCGCCCGGGCGAGCAGGTCGGCATCTCGGTCGAGCGCCTCGACGTGCTCGATGCCGACGTCGCGCTGTTCGCCACCGAGAAGCCGGGAGACGTGCCGGCGCTGGAGAAGGTCCCGACGTTCACCCGGCTGGACGCCGTGGCTGATCACCGGGCGGTGTTCACGGACGGCGTCCTGGCGGGCGCCATCTACTTCATGACGCCGCTCAGCCTGCAGTACGTCCTCGAGCGGCTGCCCGACCAGCTCGCCGCCGCGGTCGCCGGGAAGGCGCCGCGGCGGGTGGTCGACACGAGCAGCTAGGCGGGGACCGGCGCGCCCATCTCGATGGTGGCGAGGCCGATCGGCTGGATCGGCTCCGCGAACGTGGAGACGATCGTCGAGTCGGAGAAGAAGCCGACCACGCGCAGCGTCTCGTCGCCGTCGTTCACGATCCCGTGCGGCGCCATCGCCGGGATCACGGCCAGGTCACCCGCGTTCACGCGGCCGCGCTCGTCGCCGACCTCGGCCACGCCCGTGCCGGCGACGACGTAGAGGACCTCCTCCGCGCTGTCGGTGTGCGTCGCCAGGTGCTCGCCGGGAGCGACCTCGAAGTACACGACCGCGCTGTCGGCGGTGCCGGTCCACTTGTTGAGCGGGAAGTTCACGCGGACGCGCGCGGACGGGTCCTCGGCCTTCATGTGGGCCTCGAGAAGGTCAAGCGCTCCGGTGGTGACGGTCTGCATGGGGAGGTCTCCTTTGAGAGTACAACGGCGTGCAGTGGAAGCGGCAAGGTACGGGAAGCCGGCGACTGTGTCAAGATTCATTGCACACTGATGTCTGATCAAAGCAAGCGCAAGTACGAGCTGCGGCAGCGTGCGGCGGACATGGAGGCGACCCGCCTGCGGATCGCCGAGGCGGCGATGGAGCTGCACGGGACGATCGGCCCCGCGCGCACGACGGTCACCGCCGTGGCCGAGCGCGCGGGCGTGCAGCGCCACACGGTCTACCGGCACTTCCCGACTGACGACGACCTCTTCACGGCGTGCTCCGGGCTGTGGGCCGAGCGCTTCCCGGTGCCCGACGTCGCACGCTGGCGCGCGATCGCCGAGCCCGGTGAGCGGCTCGCCACGGGGCTCGACGAGCTGTACCGCTGGTTCGAGCAGGCCGAGCCGATGCTCGCGAACATCATCCGCGACGCGCCGCTGGTGCCGGTGGTCGCCGATCACCGGGCCCCGCTCGACGCCCTGTTCGCCGAAGCTGCGCGGGTGCTCGCGGCCGGCCGGCCGCGGCGCAAGGCGGTGACGGCGGCGGTCCGCCACGTCATCGCGTTCGAGACGTGGCGGTCGCTGGCCCGCGACGGCGGGCTCGGTCGCGCTCAGGCCGTCGCGCTGGCGGGAGCGATGGTGGACGCGGCGACTACGGGCGCTGGGGATCCTCGAACACGCGCCGGGGCGGCGGGCCGGGCCGCAGCCGCGTAGCGCCCTCGGGGCGCATGCCGTCGAGGATCACGCCGAGGTAGCGCCGCCACAGGTCCGTCCGCAGGCCCGGGAAGGCCAGCCCGCCGACCGAGCTGGCCGCCGCCGTCAGCAGCCCGAGGTCCGGCGCCGTCAGGTCGTCGCGGACCACGCCGGCGTCCTGCCCGCGCCGGAGGATCCGGCCCATCAGCTCCATGACCCGCTTGCGACGGCCCATCAGCGCCGGGCTGGTCATGCACCCGTCCTTCACGGCGTCCAGCGCGCCGCGGTCGCCGACCTGCATCTCGACCATGGCCTCGAAGAAGCGCTCGATCGACCGCCATGGGTCGGGCTCCTCGAGGCACTCCTCGGCGGCGGCGATGACGCCGTCCATGTGCTCGGCGAGGATCGCGACGATCAGGTCGTCCTTACTCGGGAAGCGGCGGAACAGCGTCGCCTCGCCGACCCCGGCGCGGCGCGCGATCTCGGCCGTCGAGGCGTCGAGACCGCGCTCCGCGAACACGTCGGAGGCCGCGGCGAGGATCCGCATGCGGTTGCGCGCAGCATCGGCGCGGAGCGCCGGCGAGGTCTCCTCCAACGTGGCGATGCCCGTAACTCTATGCGGGAACGGGAACCGCATCACCCGATTCGATCCGCTCGACGTCCTGGCGCCGCAGCAGCACGGCCGTGAGCACGGCTCCGACCGCCAGCATCGCGGCCGACGCGAGGAACGCCAGCTGGAAGCCCTCGACCAGCGCCTCGGGTCGCGAAGCGCCGCTCGCCAGCAGATCCGACGTCCGGCTCGCGGCGAGCGTGGACAGCACGGCCAGGCCCAGCGCCCCGCCCACCTGCTGGGAGGTGTTGAAGATGCCCGAGGCGAGACCGGCGTCGTCGGCCGCCACGTTGGTGGTGGCCACCAGCGTCATCGGCACGAACGTCGCGCCCATGCCGATCGCCATGGCCAGCAGACCGCCGAGCACGCCCATGTAGTCGCCGCCGACCTTGGTCGTGGCCGCCAGCAGGCCGAGCCCCGCCGCCGCCAGCGCCAGGCCGGAGAGCATCACCGGGCGCACACCGGCGCGCGGGATCAGCTGCTGCGCCGCTGTGGCGCCGATGATGATCCCGGCCGTCACCGGCAGGAACGCGAAGCCGGTCTCCAGCGGCGAGTACCCGAGGATGTTCTGCAGGTAGAGCGTCGCGAAGAAGAACATCCCGAACAGGCCGCCCATGACGATCAGGAACACGCCGTTGGCCGTGGCCAGCGAGCGCATGCGGAACAGGTCGAGCCGCACGAGCGGCGCGGGCGAGCGGCGCTCGATCGCGACGAACACGCCGAGGAGTGCGAGCGCGACGGCGCCGAGGCCGAGCGTCGAGGCCGAGCCCCAGCCCCAGCTCTGCGCCTGCACGATCGCGTAGACGAGCAGCACGAGGCCGGCGGTCACCGAGGTCGCGCCCGCGACGTCGAAGTGGCGCTTCGCCGTCTGCACGCGCGAGTCGGGCACGAAGCGCAGTGCGGCGAACACGATCGCGACGCCGATCGGCACGTTGACGAAGAAGATCCACTCCCACGACAGCGCCTCGACGAGCACGCCGCCCAGCAGGAGTCCGGCGGCGCTGCCGCCGGAAGCGATCATCGCCCAGATCGAGAGCGCCTTGGTGCGCGCGGCGCCCTCGTCGAACGACGTCGTGATCACCGCGAGGGCGGCCGGTGAGAGCAGCGCGCCGCCGAGGCCCTGGAGCGCGCGGCCGCCGATCAGCATCGCCTCCGAGCTCGCGAGCGCGTTCAGGAACGACGCGGCCGAGAACACGATCACGCCGGCGATGAACAGCTTGCGCCGGCCGATCAGGTCGGCCGCGCGGCCGCCGAGGAGCAGGAAGCCGCCGAAGAACAGCGTGTAAGCGTTGACGATCCACTGCAGGGAGTCGTCCGAGATGCTCAGGTCGCCCTGTATCGAGGGGAGCGCGACGTTCACGATCGTCGCGTCGAGGACCACCATGAACTGGCCGAGGCACACGACCACGAGCGCGTACCAGGGATTGAAGTGAGAGTGTCCGCTCCGGTTCATGCTCGGGACCGTAGCACAAACCGGAGTGCGGACTTCACTAAAGCGGAGCGCCTACTCCGCAGTGCTTGACAGGTTGCCTCCCGCGGCGCATACTTAAGCAGATACCTAACCAAAGCGCAACGCTCGATCGCGTCTTCCAGGCGCTCGCCGACTCCAGTCGGCGCGGCATGGTCGAGCGGCTCAGCCGAGGCCCGGCATCCGTGTCGGAGCTCGCCGAGCCGCTCGCGATGTCGCTGCCGGCCGTCATGCAGCACCTGCAGGTGCTGGAGGCGAGCGGGCTCGTCCGCTCCGAGAAGCTCGGGCGGGTCCGGACCTGCACCATCGAGCCCGCGGCGCTGACGATGGCCGAGCAGTGGATCGGCGAGCGGCGGATCCTGTGGGAGCGCCGCCTCGACCGGCTCGGCGAGTACCTCGACCAGGAGACCTCCCCATGAGCGACCGATCCGTCACCCACGCCACCTTCGTCGTCGAGCGCACCTACCCGGCCGAGCGCGCGCGTGTGTTCAAGGCCTGGGCCGACCCCAGGGCCAAGGCGCTGTGGTTCGGCGGCCCGGAGGGCGACGAGCAGCTCGACCTCGACTTCCGCGTCGGCGGCAAGGAGACCAGCCGCGGCATGGTCAACGGCTCAGAGTTCCGCTACGAGGCCACGTACCACGACATCGTCGAGGACGACCGGATCGTCTACGCGTATGACATGTACATGGACGGCACGCGCATCTCGGTGTCGCTCGGGACCGTCGAGCTCAGCGCCGACGGCGCCGGGACGCGCCTCGTCTACACGGAGAAGGGCGCGTACCTCGACGGGCACGACACGCCGGAGCAGCGCCAGGAGGGCACCGAGCAGCTGTTCGACGCGCTCGGCGAGTCGCTCAAGGCGCCCGCCGGTACGTAGTCTCGATCTCGAGGTCCTTGGCCGGACCCGTCACGCGCCAGCGCACCGCGAGCGTGTCGGGGTCGAGCAGGCGGTACTCACCGTCGTAGCGGTCCTCCCCGCACTGGTGCTCGACCGGGCGGTCGAGCACCAGCGGATGGAACGGCCGGCCGTCGGCGAACTCGACCAGCCAGCCGCTCCCGGCGGGCACGATGGCCAGCTGCCGTGCGGCCGGTCCGTCGTGGGCGCCGAACCGCAGGCGGCCGTCCTCGGTCCAGCGCAGCCCGGCGCCGTCCGGTGCGAACGTAGCGGTGCCGGTGAACTCGCCGGCGCCGCCCGCCCGGCGGTCGAGCAGCCGGCGGCGGATCGTCCAGCGGCCGGTCAGGAGCTCGATCAGGAGTCCTTGTCCGCCTCGCGGGCGGCGGCCGCGACGTCCTTGAGGTCGGGCTCGGCCCCCTCCGGCGGCTCGGCCCCGCCGTCGCGCACTGCGTCGGCGTTGTCGCCCGCATGGGGGTCGATCCCTGTCGCGGTCGCCGGCTCGTCGCTCACGGCCTCGCGGCCGGTCACGTCCGAGCCGAGCTCCGGGTCAACGCCGCCGTCCTCAGGAGGCGCGATGCCCTCCTCGGCCGTCTCGGCCCACTCGCCCTTGTCCTTGTCGTCCATGTGGCGGGTTCTACCCGCTCTCGGACGCGAGCGACACGGCCACCTCCTCGAGCAGGTCCATGCCCTCCTGCATCCCGCCCTCCATGCCGGAGTCGATGATGGCGTCGCGGACCTCCTTGGTGTCCACGCGCGTGAGCATCTCGACCGTGGTGCGGCCGGCCGCCTCGGTGAACGTGATCAGGTTGAGCGCGGCACCGGCCTCGGGTGCACCCTCGTAGATCTCGGTGTAGACCAGCCGCTCGTTCGGCACGATCTCGCGGAACTCGCCGTGGAACGCCACCCCCTGGCCTTCGGTGGCGGTCATCGCGTAGCGCCACGCGCCGCCGACCCGCAGGTCGATCTCGGCGACGTCCATCTGCCCGCGGCGCCCCGCCCACCACCGCCGCACCAGCTCGGGCGTGGTCCAGGCCTTGTAGACGAGATGCCGGGGCGCGGCGAACTCGCGCACCACCAGGATCTCGGTGTCCGACGGGAGTGTCAGCTTCGCGGTGCCGCTAGTGGTCATCGGAGCCATCTCCTTCCTCCTTCTTGAGTTCGTCCAGCACGGTGTCCAGCTCTGCGAACCGCTCGGACCAGGTGTCCTCGTAGTTCTTGACCCAGTCGTGGATGGGCTTCAGCGCGTGCCCGTTGAGCCGGTACAGCCGCTGCCGTCCTTCGTCGCGCACGTCCACCGCCCCCACCTCACGCAGGACCCGCAGGTGCTTTGACACCTGCGGCTGGGCCAGGCCGAGCGCGCGCACCAGGTCGTTGACGGGACGCTCGCCGCCCGCGAGGACGTCGAGGATCTGCCGCCGCCGGGGCTCGGCCACCGCGTTGAACGCGTCTGCCGTGGTCGCCGCTCGTGCCATGCCGAGCATCATATACCCATATAGGCATATGTCAAATGGGGCCGACGAACTAGGTCACGCCGCCACGCGGCGGCCGCCCCGCATCAGCGAGGCGGCCGCCGCGACCAGGCAGGCGGCGATCGCGAACGCGAACGCCGTGTGCAGGCCGTGCCGGAACGGGCCGGAGATGAGATCGGGGAAGAACGAGCTGCCGGTGAGCGCCGCCTGGTCGTGCGGCGAGAGGCCGGCCAGCACGCCGGGGCCGACCAGGTGCTCGATCGGGTTGTAGCCGAGGAACGCGGCGAACAGGATCGAGATCGGCGGCAGGCCGGCGACGTCGTGCGCGGTGGCCGGCGCGATGCCGTGCGCCTCGAGGCCGGCGCTCAGCGTCTGCGGCAGCGTGGCGGCCAGGCCGATCACCATCAGCGTGAAGAAGATGCCGATCGACAGCACCTGGGCGGAGTTCTGGAACGTCTGGTTCATGGCTCCGCCCGCGCCACGGTCCTGCGCCGGGAGGCTGTTCATGATCGCCGCTCGGTTGGGCGCGGCGAACATGCCCATCGCGAGCCCGATGAGCAGGACGATCGCGCCGAACAGCGGGTAGGCGAAGTCGGTCGGCAGGAGCAGCAGTAGCGCGAAGCCGACGGCGGCCAGCACCATCCCGCGCGGTGGCGAACGGGCGGGCGCCGAAGCGGTCGGACAGGTAGCCGGACGCCGGGCCGGCCAGCAGCACGCCGATCGTCAGCGGCAGCATGTAGATGCCCGCCCACAGCGGCGTGCTCGTGAAGTCGTAGCCGTGCTCGGGCAGCCAGATGCCCTGCAGCCAGATGATCAGGATGAACATCAGGCCGCCGCGCGCGACGGCCGACAGGAACGTCGACAGCGTGCCGAACGTGAACGCGCGCACGCGGAACAGCGGCAGGCGGAACATCGGGTTCGCCGACCGCCGCTCGACGATCACGAAGGCGCCGAGGCAGGCCACCGCGCCGGCCAGCAGCGCCAGCACGCGCGCGCTCCCCCAGCCGGTGGCGTGCCCACCCGCGGGCCGGATGCCATAGGTGACCGCGACCATCACGAGGATCAGGCCGAGCGCGAACGTCACGTTGCCGGGCCAGTCGATCGGCGCGCGGGTGGGGCGTGTTCAGCTCGCGCAGCCGCAGGTACGCCCAGACGGTCCCGAACAGGCCGACCGGCACCGAGATCAGGAACACGAGCCGCCAGTCGATCGGGGCGAGCACGCCGCCGAGCACCAGGCCGATGAACGTGCCGCTGACGCCGACGACGTTGTTGAGCCCGAGCGCCATGCCGCGCTGGTGGGGCGGGAACGCGTCGGTGATGATCGCCGCCGCGTTGGCGAGCAGGCAGGCGCCCCCGATGCCCTGCACGATGCGGAACACGATCAGGTACGTCGCGCCGGACCGGCCGGTCATCCAGTCGACCGCCAGCAGCAACGACGCCGCCGTGTAGATGACGAAACCGAGGTTGTAGATCCGCACGCGGCCGACCATGTCGCCGAGCCGGCCGAGGCTGACGATCAGCACGCTGGTGACCACCAGGTAGCCGAGGATCATCCACAGCAGGAAGAACGAGTTCGCCGGCACCAGCGGGTCGAGATGGATGCCGCGGAAGATGTCCGGCATCGCGATGATCGTGATCGACCCGTCGAGCGTCGCCAGCAGCACCGCGAGCGTCGCGTTCGACAGCGCCACCCACTTGTACCGGTCTCGCGTCCACTCATGAAACTGTACAGGCAACCTGTACAGTTTCCCTGTGGATAATCCCGAACTGGCGAGCGAGCTGCGAGAGGTCGTCGGCCGTCTGCTCCGCCGCCTGCGGGCCGAGCCCGGCCCGCCGGTCGCTCAGGCGGCGGTGCTGAGCCGGCTCGACCGCCGCGGCCCGGCGAGCGTGAGCGACCTGGCCGTGGCCGATCGCATGCGCCCGCAGTCGATGGCGCCGATCGTGCGCGAGCTCGAGGCGGCCGGCCTCGTCAGTCGCCGCCCGGACCCGTCCGACGGACGGCGCGCGATCGTCGACCTCACGCCGGAAGGGCGCGCGACCCTGACCGACCTGCGCGCCCGCCGCGTCGACTGGCTCACGCGCGCGCTCGAGTCCGAGCTGTCCGCGGCCGAGCGCGCCGAGCTCGCGCGCGCCGTCGCGCTGCTCGGCCGCGTCGCCGACGCCTAGGCGGGTGAGGTCACGACGCGCGTTGGGTTCGGGCGAACGTCAACTGCGGCTGGGTAGGGAGGTGGGTGCGCCTGCGGGTGTGTGCATTTCGTCGCACGCGTCGCGCCGGCGCCGATGCGTGCGACGTTGCGCACCCAGGGTGTGCGTTTCGTCGCAGTCGTCGGCCGGGCGCGCGTTCGTGCGACGTTCCGCACACACAGCCAGTATTTCGTCGCACACGTCCCGCGGCGGCGGGTCCGTGCCACGTTTGTCCCCTATAGCCAGCGGTTCGTCGCAGACATCGGCGCCGGCGCGGTCGGTGCGACGAAATGCTGCCGCGATCGTGTCCCCGCCTCCCCACCCAGCAAGCAGTTGACGTTCGCCGGCACCCACACCAACCGCCTAGGCCGCCGCGGGCAGCTGCCCGCCCTCCTCCACCAGCGTGCGGATCCCGTCGATCGCGTCCCAGTCGTTGACGTGCATCGCGGCGGTCACCGACCCGTCGGCGGCGAGCCAGAACGCCTGGAAGCGCGCCTCCTCGAGCGATCCGCGGAGCACGAGCTCGTCGCCCGGGCCGTGGAGGCCGACGTACTCGAGCCCGAGGTCGTACTGGTCGGAGAAGAAATACGGCAGCTTCGCGTACGGCTCGCCGTGCCCGAGCATCGAGCGGGCCGCCGCCTCACCCTGCGCGATCGCGTTGTCCCAGTGCTCGGTGCGGACGCGCCGCCCGTAGCGCGGGTGCTCGGCTGCCGCGGCGTCACCGGCCACGAAGACGTCCGCTGCGCTCGTGCGCAGCAGCGCGTCGGCGGCGATGCCGTCGTCGATCGCGATGCCCGCGGCCTCGGCGAGCGCGACGTCCGGCGCGACCCCGACGCCGAGCACCACCGCGTCGGCGGCGATCGTGCGGCCGTCCGCGAGCTCGACCCCGCCGGCGCCGATCGCCGCGACCTGCGCCCCGGTCAACAGCTCGACGCCGTGGGCGCGGTGCAGGCGCGCGAAGAACGCGCCGAGCTCCGCTCCGAGCACGGCCTGCAGCGGCGACGCCGCCCGCTCGATCATGGTCACCTCGGCCCCGAGGCCGCGAGCGGTGGCGGCGACCTCGGAGCCGATCCAGCCTGCGCCGATCACGGCCAGCCGCCCGCCGCCGTCGACCACCGCGCGGATCGCGTCCGCGTCGGCCACCGACCGCAAGGTGAGGGCGCCGGTCGCGCCGGGGATCGGCGGCCGCCGCGGCACAGCGCCGGGAGCCAGCAGCAGCCGGTCGTAGGCGAGTTCGCGCCCGCCGGTGAGCGTGACCCGGCGCTCACCGGCGTCGATCGCGGTCGCCTCGGTTCCGGTCAGCAGCTCGATCGAATGCGCGGCGTAGTACTCCGCGTCGTGCACCTGTGCGTCGGTGAACGGGCTCTCACCCGCGAGGTAGCTCTTGGAGAGCGGCGGGCGCTCGTACGGCAGGCGCGGCTCGGCGGCGACGAGCACGACCCGGCCGCCGAAGCCCTCGGCCCGCAGGGCCGCCGCGGCCTTCGCCCCGGCCAGCCCGCCGCCGATGATCACATGCGTCTGGGTTTCGGTCACGCCCGGTTCGCGCGCCGCGGCGGATGGTTCTTACCTATGCCGAGACGGTGCGGCCGAGCAGAGCGAACAGCTCGCTGTAGTGTCGCTCGGCGGCGGCCTCGTCGTAGGCGGGCGTGTCGGCCATCGTGTAGCCGTGAGCGGCGCCCGCGTAGACCTCGGAGCGGTACCGCACGGCGGCGTCGTCGAGGGCGCGGTCGAGCGTCGCGATCTGCTCCGGGGTCATGTTCCGGTCGTTGTCGGCGTGCCCGAGGTAGACCTCGGCGCCGAGGCGGCCGGCGCGCAGGTGCGGGCTGTCGGCGCCGTCCGAGACCAGCCCGCCGACGTGGAAGCCGCCGAGCGCGGCCACGCGGTCCGGGTACGACGCGGCGAGATGCCAGCCGACGCGGCCGCCCATGCAGTAGCCGGTGACGGCCACGGGGCCGTCGAGCGCGTCCAGGTAGGCGGCGCCGTCACGCTCGATCGCCTCCGGCGTCAGGCTCGCCAGCAGCGGCTTGATGCGCGCGAAGAACTCCCCCCGCTGCGTTTCGTCGGTCAGGTCCGGCATCGGCACGACCGGCGCGCGGCCGGCCCGGTAGAACACGTTCGGGGCGAGCACGACGTAGCCGTGCTCCGCGATCCGCTCGGCCATCCGCTCGATCTGCGGGCGCAGGCCGTACGCGTCCATGATCAGCACGACCGCGGGGTGGGGATCCTCGTCGGGACGCGCGAGGTAGGCGTCGGCGCTCCCGTCCTGCGTGGTGACGTCAACCGTGGTGATCATGCCCAGTGTCAACGGAGGATTGCACGATGCCGTCTCCGGGCCTCCGTAGTCTCAGCGCCCGTGGGCGACATCGTCCAGGGCCTCGACGCCGCCGCGCGCGACCGCATCGACCAGCTCCGCGGAGAGGACCGCTTCTTCTGGGTCGATGTCCGGCTCGGCGACGTCAGCCGGGAGGACCTGCGCTCGGCGCTCGGCATCCCGGACCCCGCGCTCGTCGCGCTGACGGGGTTCGGGCACGATCGCCCGCCTATGCGCAAGTTCCACGCCGGCGAGGGACATGTCGTCTTCGCCTTCAGCGCGTACAGCGGCCCGGAGCCGGTGGAGGTCCACGTGCTCGTCACCGGCGACTACCTGCTGACGCTCCACGAGGAGCCGCTTTCGCTCCCCGAGCTGCTCGAGCCCTTCATGCCGGAAGGGCGTAGCGAGCGGTACATCGTCTACGCCGTCCTCGACGGGATGGTTGGCAGCGCCTTCGATGCGCTCAGCGACCTCGAGCTGTCCGTGGACGACCTGGCAGTGACGTCGACCGATCTCCGCGCCGGACGGCTGCGCATGGCGACGTTGCGCACGATCAGCTCGCGCCTGTCGCGAATGCGGCGCCGGTTCGGCCCCCAGCGCGGAGTTTTCGAGCGAATCGGCGACGAGGTCGCGCGGCTCGAGGGCCTCGAGACCGACAGCGAACGCTACCTCGATCGCGTCGGCCAGCAGATCAACCGCCTGGTAGATGAGATCGACGCCGCTGCGAACGCGTTGGCGACGCTGATCGATCTCAGGCTCAACGAGACGAACTACTGGCTGACGGTCGTGGCGACCATCTTCCTGCCGCTGACCTTCATCACCGGGTTCTTCGGGATGAACTTCGAGTGGATGGTCAAGGCGATCGACACCCAGCTCGCCTTCTGGCTCCTCGGTGTGGGCTCGCTCGTCGTCGGGGTGCTGCTGATCCTGCGCGTCGTCGCGCGCGGCTCCCCGGACGGCGAGCAGCAGATCTAGAAGAGGTCCCCGATGCCGCGCACCGCGGCCCTTCCCAGGACGATCTCGAGAAGGACGCCGCCGGCACCGACGAGGAGCGCGAGCAGGACGACCGCGAAGTCCTCCAGCACGACGCCGAGCGACAGCAGGACGACTCCCAGGGCAGGCAGTGTGTCCAGGCCCGTGAACGGCGGCGCCAAGAACGCGCCGAGCGAGCCGGCGATCACGAGCAGCCCGTAGACGGTGTTGGTCGCACGGTGGTCGAACAGAATGCGGCCGCGGGGACGGGAGAAGCGCTCGATCCAGCGGATCACCTTCATCAGCCCTCTGATGAAGCGCGTCCGGCCGCCGCCGCTCCCCAGCTCGACCTTGCGCCAGCGCGCCGGCAACCAGATCTTGTCGCGTCCCACGACCAACTGAAGTGCCACGAGGATCGCGATGATCTCGAACACGTGTGTCGCGCCGCCGGTCGGCAGCGGCAACGCCGGAACGCCGAGCAGGAAGATGAAGATCAGCGCGAAGCTCTTCTCCTGGAAGACGTCGATCAGGCCGCCGAGCGTCTTGTCGCCGTCGCTCGCCAGCCAGCGCTCGATCTGATCGCTGACTTTCTCGGGCACACCCCCAATCCTCCCGCGTGCGACCCGTGTATGTCCTAGAAGACCCGGGTCTTCACGGGCGCGACCCGTTGGCGTGCGCGGCATCGTTGATGAGGCAGCGCACCCCGAAGGCGTCGCGAAAGGAACCCATGGACACGCCGATCACCGATATCACCGCTCGGCTCAGCGACGGGGAGACCGTCTCCTCCTACAACAAGTACGAGGACGCCCAGCGGGCCGTCGACTACCTGTCGGACAACGGCTTCCCAGTCGAGAACGCCCAGATCGTCGGTTCGAACCTGCATCTGCTCGAGCAGGTCACCGGCCGGGTGACCACCGGGAGCGCGACGCTCGCCGGCGCCGGCTCGGGCGCGTGGTTCGGGCTGTTCATCGGTCTGCTGGTCGGGCTGTTCACGACGGGCCCGGAGTGGGTCGGGTTGGTGCTCGGAGGACTGGTCCTCGGCGCCGTCTGGGGAGCGGTGTTCGGGTTCTTCGCCCACTACGCAACGCGCGGACGCAGGGACTTCTCCTCCAGCCGTGCGATCGTCGCCGAGCGCTACGACGTCGTTGTCGCCGCCGAGGCGGAGCGCGCGCGGACGCTGATCGCGCAACTTCCATCGTGACCAGCGCGTGGGCGACGGGTGAGTCGCGACGACACATCCACCCGGCCTGCGCCATGATTCCCCAGTGGGAGGTCTCGCACGACGCATCGCCTTCGCCCCTGTCGTGCTGCTCGCCGTGGCCGTCGTCCTCTTCGGCGGCCTGCGGATCCTCCGACCAGATCTCTATCCGGCCGGCGACTCGCTGCCCGCCGGGATCGTGCACGATCTCGACCGCGCGCTGCACCTCGACCTCGGCTGTGCGCCGCCCGGCGGAACGGGCTCCGGCGCCAAGGCCAGTGGCATCTGCATGCCCGTCCGGGTCCTGTGGCAGCGCGGCATGGCGGCCGACCTCTGGCTGCTGGCCGGGTCGATCGTCTTCGGCGTCGTCGGCGGCGTCCTGGGCGGGCTGTGGTGCGTCGGGCACCCGGGGACGCTGCGGGCCCGCGCGCTGCAGGTGGGAGCCGCGCTGGCCTACTGCGTGCCCGTGTACGTCGTGGGCCTGGGGCTGCTGTACCTCTTCAATCCCGGGCTGGGGGTCCTCCCCGTCCCGCTCTTCTTCGACGCCGTGCCGCGCTGGGCCTCGCCGTTCACGGATCCGTGGATGTGGCTGCGCACGATGCTCGTCCCGTGGCTGGTCCTCGCCGCGCCGCTGGCCGGCATGTGCCTGCGGATGACGCTGGGAATGGCCCGCGAGATCACCCAGGAGGACTACGTCCGGACCGCGGTCGCGAAGGGCTTGCCCCTCGGCAGGGTCATGCGCCGCCACGTCGGCCGGCCGACGTTCGGCGCGACGATCTCCTTCGCACCCGTCACGCTGCCGCTGTTCCTCACCAACGTCATGCTGGTCGAGCGGGTCTTCTCGGTACCCGGCTTCTACTACGACTTGTGGGAGGCCATCGGCCACAACGAGGAGGGCGCGACCAATCTCCCGATCGTCATCGCGGCTGCGCTGTGGACGACGGTGCTCCTGATCGTCCTCGGGCTGGTGGCCGACGCGATCCTCGAGCGGCTCGACCCGCGCGTGCGCGGCGCGGCGTTCTAGAGCCTGTCTCGAACGAAGCGGAAACCCGGGCGATGGAGCTAGTCGGACTCGAACCGACGACCTCCTGGGTGCGATCCAGGCGCTCTCCCAACTGAGCTATAGCCCCATGTCGCTTGCAGGGAATCCCGCACGCGGCGTGAACGTGCGATTGTAGCTGGCAGTATCACCACCATGAGCTTGAGACAGCTCCTCACGCCGAGCTTCAGAGCGCGACTACGGCTTTTCTTCGTGGTCATCGTCGTCGTTCCGATGATCGTGATGGCGGTTGTCGTCTTCCAGCTCATCGTCGCGTCGGAGAACAGCCAGACCGACGCGCGGCTGTCGGAGTCGCAGACCGTCGCCCGCGGGATCTACGACGACGCGCAGGCCCGGGCCGGTCAGGCGGCCCAGATGATCGGCGAGGACCAGCTCCTCGCCAACGCCCTCGCGGAGGACCGGGCCGGGCGAGTGCAGCGGCGGCTCGAGACGCTTGCCGACGACGAGGGCGTGCACTACGTGCAGATGCGCATCGACGGCAAGGGCACGTTCGAGACCGGCGACCTGCCGGCCATCGGGTCCGCCGAGCGCGGGCTGGTCGACGCGAACGGAGAGCCCACCGGGAAGGTGACGGTCGGCGCGCTGACGTCCGACCAGTACGCCAACCAGATCGCGAAGCTCACCGGCGCCGACGTCGTGATCGACAGCGAGGGGAAGCGCCTGACCAGCACCAAGGCCGACGCCGGCGGGACCGACCTGCCCGAGCGCGGCCCGGTGGAGGTCGCGGGCGTGGACTTCCGCGTGGCGTCGTTCGAGGCCCCCGTCGTGGGCGGCGAGCCGATGACGGTCAGCCTGCTGATGCCGGACCGCGACTCGGCGTCGCCCACATCGACCCAGTCGCTCCTCGCGGCGGCCGCCTTCATCGGCTTCCTCGTGCTCGCGTTCCTCTTCGCGGTGGCGGTCTCGCGCCGCCTGCAGTCGGAGATCCAGCGGCTGCTCGAGGCGGCGCAGCGGCTGGGCCGCGGCGACTTCTCGGTCGCGGTGCCGACAGAGGGCGACGACGACTTCGCCGCCCTCGGCAAGGAGTTCAACTCGATGGCCCGCCAGCTGCAGGCGCGGCTCGAGGACCTGCAGCGCGAGCGCGAGCGCCTCGAGGAGACCATCCGCCGGGTGGGCCAGTCCGTCGCCGCGGGCCTCGATCGCGTGGGCGTCCTGGAGATCGTCGTGCAGACCGCGGTCGAGGGCGTCGGCGCCGCGGCCGGCCGGGCGACGATGCGCGGCCCCGAGGGCCGGCTGCAGGAGGTGGCACGCACCGGTGAGCCGGAGGCGTTCCGCCGCGCGCTGCACGCCGCCGAGGCGGCGGTGATCGACGTCGGTGAGGTCGCGGAGATCCAGGTCGGCGGCGCCAGCGCGCTGGCCGCGCCGCTCGGCGCCACCGAGGCCGGCGACCGCGTGATCGGCATCGTCTCGGTCGCGCGCGGGGATCACGTGTTCACCCACGCCGAGCGGGACCTGTTCGCGTACCTGACGAACCAGGCGTCGGTGTCGGTCGAGAACGCCGACCTGCACGAGACCGTGCAGAAGCAGGCGGTGACCGACGAGCTGACCGGCCTGTTCAACCACCGACGGTTCCAGGAGGTCATGTCCGTCGAGGTCGAGCGCGCCCGCCGCTACGGCCACGAGATGGGCCTGATCATGCTGGACATCGACAACTTCAAGCAGGTCAACGACGCCTACGGCCACCTCCAGGGCGATCTCGTCCTGCGCGAGGTGGCGCGCGTGCTTCGACAGTCCTCGCGCGAGATCGACGAGCCGGCGCGCTACGGCGGCGAGGAGATGGCGGTCGCGCTGCCGCAGACCGACCTCGAGGGCGCCTACCAGTTCGCCGAGCGCGTCCGCCGCTCGGTCGAGGACCTCGCGCTGCCGCTGCCGTCCGGCGACGGGGTGCTGAGGGTGACCGCCTCGTTCGGCGTCGCTTCGCTGGCCGCCGCCGACCACGCCGACAAGGACGCGCTCGTGGCGGCCGCCGACAACGCGCTCTACGAGGCCAAGCGCACAGGCAAGAATCGGACGGTGCGAGCGAACGGCGCGCTGACCGCGCGCCGGGACGTTCACGGCGTCGCATCCACCGAGTAGCCTGTTATTGAGGCATGGGACTGCTCGACGACGCAATCCGCGAGCACCTCGAGCTCAAGCGCCAGCACGGCGGCGATCTCGACGAGATCTCGCGCCAGGAGCGCGAGGCGCTCGGGGCGGCGCGCAAGGCCGAGTTCGCCAAGACGGCGGACGCCGACGAGGCCGTCGGGGAGCTGCCCGAGGCCGAGACCGAGCCCGAGAGCGACGCCGCCGAGCCGGAGGCGGAGCCCGTCGAGGAGCCCGCCGCCGCCGAGCCCGAGGCCGAGCCGGAGCCGTTCGAGCCCGAGCCCGCCGCCGCCGCGCCGTTCGACGTCGACGCCGTCGACGAGCCGCCCGAGCCGGAGTCCGCCAAGCCCGGCTACGACGAGGACCCGTGGCTCGAGGACGAGCGCGACGAGGTCCCCGCCGGCGACTCTCTGGAGCACCCGCGCGCGCCGGAGGCGGAGGCGGAGGCGGAGAAGGACGAGGAGGGCGAGGACGTCCTGGAGGAGACGCCGGACTTCCTGCAGGAGACGCCCGAGCACGACCGCCTGTGGTTCGAGCAGCGCCCGCCGCGCGACTTCGACTGGGACAAGTAGCGGCCCGGACACCTGTCCGGACGGTCGGGCGTCGCCTTCAGGCCGTGGCCCGACAGGCCGACACTTAGGGCGAGGCGCCACGCGGCCCTCCGCCTCGTCGTCATTCCCGTCGGGGCGCCGGAAACGCAGGGCGGGACGGTTCTCCTGCCCCGGAGCCTGTCTCCGCTCTCCGGCCGGCTCGCTCGACACGGGCCGCGCGGTTGCCGCCGCGCGGCCCGGAGCCGAGCCGTCAGAAGTACGTGCGCACGGTGCCGATGACCACGTCGGCGTCGTCGGCGACCGCGATCAGCGGCCACTTGTCGAACGCCGTGCACGGGTGCGAGATCCCGCACACGAGCGGGTCGCCGACCGCCAGCGTTCCGCCCGGGTCGCGCAGGAACGCGTGCTGGTCGTTGAGCGAGACGACCTCGACGCCCGGCGTGCGCGGGATCGGCAGACCGAGGTCGTACGGCGCGTCGCGCTTGCCGAAGCCCGCGATCGCCAGCCCGGGTTCCGGGCACGAGAGCACGCGCGACCACAACTCCAGCGCGGGCCGCAGCTCCGGGAGCGGCGTCGCCTCCGCGTAGAGCCCGTCGTCGTGCGTGAGGTAGCAGCCGGCCCGCACCACCACGCGCACCGGTCGGCTCAGGGCCGGCCGCAGGCGCTCGGCCACGCGGTCGAAGAACGCGCTCCCGCCGGCGGTGAGCACGACCTCGTCGGCCGCGTCGAACGCGCCGCGCCGGTCGAGCTCGGAGGCGAGCGCGGCCATCCGGTCCAGGAAGCCGTCGACGGCGGCGAGCGTCTCCGGCGAGCGGTCGGCGCCGTAGGTGCCCTCGAAGCCCTCGACCCCGGCGAGCACCAGCGTTGGGCGCGGCGGCGACCGCGTCCGCCACCGCCAGCGCCTGCTCGGCGGTCCGGCAGCCCGCGCGCGTGCCGCCGAGCTCGATCAGCACGGCGAGCGGGCGCGCGACGCCCGCCGCCAGCGCCTCGACCCCGGCGACGGAGTCGACGAGCGTGAGGACCTCCACGTCCGCGCGCTCGCGCTCGAGCGCGGCGATCTCCGGCGCCCCGACCAGCTGGTTGGCGAGCACCACCCGCCGCGCTCCGGCGTCGCGCATCACCGCGAGTTGCGGGACGGTCGCGGCGGTCATCCCCCACGCGCCGGCGGCGAGCTGGCGCTCGATCAGCGCGGGCGCCATCGACGTCTTGCCATGGGGTGCCAGCGACACGTCATGGCCGTCGCACCAGGCCTGCATCGCACGGAGGTTGTGCGTGAGCGCGCTCTCTCGCAGCACGAGCTGCGGGAGCGGAACATCGGAGAGGATCTCGCCTAGCATTCGTTTGGGTTCCTTACCAATTCGGTGCGAAACAGGCACTTGACGTACCGGGAACGCGCCGATAGCGTCGAGTTGGGAAAGTTACCTAACCAGGTACGAGAGGGGAGCGGCATGCGGCGCATTCCGATGGCCATGGTGACGGCGGTCCTGCTCGCGCTCGGCGTGGCGGCGTGCGGCGGCACCGGGGACAGCGGGAGCTCCGATGACGGCGCACCGGTCGCCAAGGGCACCAAGCTCGAGCCGGCCGACATCACACTCTGGGTCGGCTTCACGCAGCGCGAGCTGCGGGTGATCAAGGACACCGTCAAGGGGTTCGAGAAGGAGAACCCGCAGGTCAAGGTCAAGGTGGTCGGCGGCATCAACGACGACAAGATCATCGCCGCCAGCCGCGGCGGCACGGCGCCCGACGTCGTCCAGTCCTTCTCGGCCGACAACGCCGGCGCGTTCTGCGGCTCGGGCGCGTGGATCGACCTCAAGCCGTACATGGACCGCGACGGCATCAGCGACAGCATCTTCCCGCCGGCGCCGCGCTCGTACACGCAGTTCGACGGCACGCGCTGCGCGTTGCCGATGCTCGCCGACGCCTACGGGCTCTACTACAACGAGGCGATGCTCAAGAAGGCGGGGCTGGACGGCCCGCCGAAGACGGTCTCGGAGCTCAGCGAGTACGCCAAGAAGCTCACCGTGCGCAACTCCGACGGGTCGCTGAAGGTCGTCGGCTTCAACCCGGCGATGGCCTGGTACTCGAACACGCCGTCGAACTTCGGGCCGATGTACGGCGGCAAGTGGACCGACGACAGCGGCAAGTCGACGCTCGGCTCCGATCCGGCGTGGGCGAAGCTGCTGACCTGGCAGAAGGAGCTCATCGACTGGTACGGCTACGACAAGCTCGTCAAGTTCCAGGCCGGCCTCGGAGATGAGTTCTCGTCGTCCAACGCGTTCGAGAAGGGCAAGGTCGCGATGAACATCGACGGCGAGTGGCGCACCGCGTTCATCGCCGACGAGGCGCCCGACCTGCCGTACGGCACCGCGCCCGTCCCGGTCGACGACGACAACCAGAGCCTGTACGGCGGCGGCTACACGACCGGCAACATCATCGGGATCCCCAAGCGCGCCGAGCATCAGGAGCAGGGCTGGGCGCTCCTGAAGTACCTCACGACCGCCGACCAGGCGCAGGTGGAGCTCTCCAACGGCCTGCGCAACGTGCCCACGACGGCGTCGTCGGCGAAGTCGCCGGACCTCAAGCCGGACCCGAAGTTCGAGACGTTCCTGAAGATCTTCGGCAACGAGAACACCACGACCACACCGGTGACGGCGGCGGGCAGCGCCTACCAGGAGCTGTTCAACAACTTCGTCAACAAGTGGCAGGCCGGGCGGGTCGACGACCTGCAGGCCGGCCTCGACGACGTCGACAAGCAGATCGACGCGCAGCTGGCCAACGCCCAGGGCGAACAGGTGCCGTGAGCGCGGCGCCGCCACGGCGACGCTCGAAGCGGGCTCAATGGCGCCGGCGCCGCACGGTGCTGGCGTTCATGAGCCCGTGGATCGTCGGCTTCTGCGTGTTCTTCGGCTATCCGCTCGTCACGACGGTCTACCTGTCGTTCACCCACTACGACCTGCTGGAGCCGTCGCGCTGGATCGGCCTCGCGAACTACCGGTACATGTTCACGCAGGACAAGCAGATCTGGCCGTCGGTCTACAACACGCTGTGGCTGGTCGTGATCATGGTGCCGCTGAAGGTGATGTTCGCCTTCGGCATCGCGGTGATGCTCCAGCGCGCACGGCGCGGCATCGGGGTCTTCCGGACGGTCTTCTACCTGCCCGCGCTGGCGCCGCCGGTCGCTGCCACGCTCGGCTTCGTCTACCTGCTGAACCCGGCGACCGGCCCGGTCAACGGCGCGCTGCGGCTGGTCGGGATCGAGGGGCCGCTGTGGTTCAGCGATCCGAGCTGGTCGAAGCCGGCGCTCACGCTGCTGCTGCTGTGGGGCGTCGGCAACACGATGATCATCTTCCTCGCCGCGCTGGTCGACGTGCCGCGGCACCTGTACGAGTCGGCGTCGCTCGACGGCGCCGGCCCGTGGCAGCGCCTGCGCTGGGTCACGCTGCCGTCGATCAGCCCGGTGCTCCTGTTCGCGGCCGTGATCGGGACGATCGAGGCGCTGCAGCTGTTCACGCAGGCCTACGTCGGCGCGACGATCGCGGCCGGCTCGGCCTCCAGCGCCGGTGACCCGAACAACGACCTCGGCTTCCCCGAGGACTCGACGCTGTTCTACCCGGTGCTGCTCTACCAGCAGGGGTTCCGCTTCTTCAACATGGGCTACGCGGCGGCGATGGCGGTGCTACTGCTGGTCGTCTCGTTCGCGATCACGATGATCATCGTCCGCAACTCGCGGCGGTGGGTGCACTACGCGGGGGCCGGCGCGCTCGACGGCTGGGGGCCCCGCCCGCAGACCGGCATCCGTCACGTACCGTCGCGATGCCGGCACCGCAGCCCGCCGCGCCGGCGACCGTCGAGGTCCCGCCGCCGGCGCGTCGTCGCCGCGCGCGCGCGCGTCGGCGGCTGATCGCGATCGCCGACCACAGCCTGCTGATCGCCGCGGCGCTGATCTTCCTCGCGCCCTTCGTGTTCATGGCGCTCACGTCGCTCATGACCACGGACCAGGCGCTGTCGCCGAACCTGTGGCCGGACCCGTTCCAGTGGAGCAACTACGGCGACGTGTTCGACCAGGCGCCGATGTTCCGCTACGCGCTGAACACGGCGATCTATTCGGTGCTGGCGACACTCGGGATGCTGGTGTCGAGCATCCCGGTCGCCTACGCGCTGGGCCTCCTGCGCTGGCGCGGGCGCAACGTGGTGTTCGTGCTCGTCCTGGTCGCGATGATGCTGCCGCCGCAGGTCACGATCGTGCCGCTCTACGTGCTGTGGGCCAAGCTCGGGCTGGTCGGCTCGCTGGCGCCGCTGATCATCCCCAACTGGTTCGGCGACGCGTTCTCGATCTTCCTCCTGCGGCAGTTCTTCATGACGATCCCGGAGCCGTACCTGGACTCTGCGCGGGTGGACGGCTGCGGCGAGCTGAAGATCCTGCTCACCGTCGTGCTGCGGCTCGCCAAGCCGGCGATCGCCGCCGTCGCGCTGTTCATGTTCCTGCTCACGTTCAGCGACTTCTTCGGACCGCTGCTGTACGCGGGCGACGAGGAGTCGCACTGGACGCTGTCGGTCGGGCTGGCGCAGTTCCGCACGCTGCATCAGGTGCAGTGGAACATCACGATGGCGGCGACGATCCTCGTGATCACGCCGGTGATCGTCCTGTTCTTCTTCGCGCAGAAGGCGTTCGTCGAGGGCGTGACGCTGACGGGGGTGAAGGAGTGAAGGTCGCGGTGATCGGCGCGGGGTCGACCTACACGCCCGAGCTCGTCTCGGGCCTCGCCGACCTCGCCGTCGACGACCTCGTGCTGCACGACATCGACGCCGAGCGGCGCGAGGTGGTCGGCGGGCTCGCCGGCCGGATCCTGGACCGCGTGGGGTTCGCGGGCGACCTCGCGCTCACCGGAGACCTCGACGCCGCGGTCGAGGGCGCGGACTACGTGCTGCTCCAGATCCGCGTCGGCGGCCAGGCCGCGCGGCTGCAGGACGAGACGCGCCCGCTCGCCTGCGGCTGCATCGGGCAGGAGACGACCGGCGCCGGCGGGTTCGCGAAGGCGATGCGCACCGTGCCGGTCGTGCTGGACATCGCCGGGCGCGTGGCCGAGCGCGCCGCGCCGGGCGCCTGGATCGTGGACTTCACGAACCCGGTCGGGATCGTCACCCGCGCCCTGCTCGACGCGGGCCATCGGGCGGTCGGCCTCTGCAACGTGGCGATCGGGCTGCAGCGCCACATCGCGCGCCTGCGCGGCGTCGATCCCGCCCAGGTGGTCGTCGACCAGGTCGGGCTCAACCACCTGACCTGGGTGCGCGCGGTGCGGATCGACGGCGAGGACGAGCTGCCGGCGCTGCTGGCCGAGCACGGCGACGAGCTGGCGGACGGGGCCGGGCTCCCGCGTTGGCTGCTCGACGACCTGGGCGTGATCCCGTCCTACTACCTGCACTACTTCTACGCGCACGACATCGTCCTCGCCGAGCAGCGCAACGGCGCGGTGCCGCGCGCGCAGACCGTCGCGGAGATCGAGCGCGAGCTGCTGCGCATGTACCGCGACCCGGCGCTCACCGAGAAGCCCGCGCTGCTCGAGCGGCGCGGCGGCGCGTACTACAGCGAGGCGGCCGTCGGGCTCGTGCGGTCGCTCGAGACCGGCGACGGCGTCGTCCACGAGGTCGACATGCGCAACCGCGGGACGATCGCCGGCCTGGCCGACGACGACGTCGTCGAGGTGCCCGCCCGCGTCGGCCGCGACGGGCCGGAGCCGCTCCCGCAGGCGCCGCTGGCCCCGGAGCTGCTCGGGCTCGTCCAGCACGTCGCCGCCTACGAGCGCCTCACCGCCGAGGCGGCCGTCACGCGCGCCGAGGTCACGGCGCGCAAGGCGTTGCTCGCCCACCCGCTGATCGGCCAGCACGAGATGGCCGCGGAGCTGGCGCGATGAGCGTCGTCCTGGCCGTGGACGGCGGCAACTCCAAGACCGACCTCGCGCTCGTCCGCGACGACGGCGGCGTGCTCGCGCTGGTGCGCGGCGGCATGAGCTCGCCGCACCACATCGGGCTCGAGGGCTCGGTCGAGCTGCTGCAGCGGCTCTACGACGAGGCGGTGGCCGAGGCCGGCCTGGGCGGGCCGGCCGACGTGGCGCAGATCCTGCTGGCGGGGCTCGACTTCCCGACCGAGGAGCACGCGCTGCACGCGGCGCTGGCCGCGCGCGGATGGGCGCCGCGCCTCACGGTCGGCAACGACACGTTCGCGGTCCTGCGGGCGGGTACGGAGCGCGGCTGGGGGGTGGCGGTCGTATGCGGCGCAGGCATCAACTGCGTCGGCGTCGGACCGGACGGCCGCCACGCGCGCTTCCCCGCGCTCGGGGCGATCAGCGGCGACTGGGGCGGAGGCTACGACCTCGGTCTCGCGGCGCTCAGCGCGGCGGCGCGCAGCGAGGACGGGCGCGGGCCCCGGACCTCGCTCGAGCGCGCGGTGGCCGAGCACTTCGCGCTACCGGTGCCGAGCGGCGTGGCGGAGGCGATCCACCTCGGCGAGATCCCGCAGCGGCGGGTCACCGAGCTGGCGCCCGTGGTGCTCGACGAGGCGCGCGCCGACGGCGTCGCCGCGGGGCTCGTCGACCGCCTGGCGCGCGAGGTCGTGGTGATGGCGCAGGTCGCACGGCGGCGGCTCGGGCTGGACGGGCAGCCGGTCGAGCTGTTGCTGGGCGGCGGACTGTTCCAGCGCGCCGACAGCGCGCTCGCGGCCGCCGTCCGCGCGGCGGTGGGCGCCGAGGTCACGGTGCACGTGACGGCGCAGCCGCCGATCGTGGGCGCGGCGCTGCTGGGGCTGGACGAGCTGGGGGCCGGCGGCGAGGCGCAGGCGCGGGTGCGCCGCGAGCTCGCCGCGCGGGCCGAGGAGCAGAACGAGAGGCCGATCTATGGCTGAGGTGCGGTTCGAGCAGGCGACGCGCATCTATCCGGGCACCGACGTGCCGGCGCTCGACGCGTTCGACCTGGACATCGGCGACGGCGAGCTGATGGTGCTCGTAGGCCCGTCGGGCTCGGGCAAGACCACCGCGCTGCGGATGCTCGCCGGGCTCGAGGAGGTCGACGCCGGGGCGGTCTACATCGGCGACCGCGACGTCAGCGACGATCCCCCGAAGAGCCGCGACGTGGCGATGGTGTTCCAGAACTACGCGCTCTACCCGTACCTGACGGTGGCCGACAACATGGCCTTCCCGCTGCGGGTGGCCAAGGTGCGCAAGTCCGAGCGCACGGCGCGCGTGCACGAGGTCGCCGAGCTGCTCGAGCTCACCCCGTACCTGGAGCGCAAGCCGGGCCAGCTGTCCGGCGGCCAGCGTCAGCGCGTGGCGATGGGCCGCGCGATCGTCCGCCAGCCGCGCGTGTTCCTGATGGACGAGCCGCTGTCGAACCTCGACGCGAAGCTGCGCGTGCAGATGCGCGCCGACATCGCGGCGCTGCAGGCGCGGCTCGGCGTCACCACCGTCTACGTCACGCACGACCAGGCCGAGGCGATGACGCTCGGTCACCGCGTCGCGGTGCTGCGCGACGCGCGGCTGCAGCAGTGCGCGACGCCGCGCGAGCTGTTCGACAATCCGGTCAACACGTTCGTCGCCGGCTTCATCGGCTCTCCGGCGATGAATCTCTGCACACTGCCGGTCGCCGACGGCCGGGTCGCCTTCGGCGACGTGGCGATCGACGCGGCTTACGCCCGGCGCGACCGCGTGGTGGTCGGCGTCAGGCCGGAGGCGCTGGAGCTGGCCGACGCCGGGCTCGACGCGACCGTCGACGCGGTCGAGGAGCTCGGGCTCGACGCGTTCGTGTTCTGCACGGCGGACCTGCCGGACGGCGCGGGACGGCTCGTCGCCCGGGTCGACGCCCGACACGCGCCGGCGCGCGGCGAGCGCGTCCGCGTGCGCCCGAGCGCCGACCACGCGCCGCACTTCTTCGATGCCGACAGCGGCGAACGCCTCTAGGGTCCGGGTGCGATGCCGCCGGCCACGCCACCGCTCCTGCGCGACCTGAACGAGCGCACGGTCCTGGACACGATCCGCGACCGCGCGCCGATCTCGCGCGCGGAGATCTCGCGCCGCGTCGGCATCTCCAAGCCGACCGTGTCGGTGGTCCTGGAGTCGCTGCTCGATGCCGGGCTGGTGCGCGAGGCGGACAACGACAGCGAGGGGCCGAAGTACGGCGCCACGTTCTTCGAGCCGGTGCCGGAGGCGGCGCTCGTGCTGGGGCTCGATCTCGGCGCGCGCTTCCTGCGCGGCGCGGTCTGCGACCTGCGCGGCAACGTGCGCGCCCGCCAGGACGTCGAGCTCCCGGGCGCCGACGTGCAGGTCGTCCTCGACGCGGCGGCCGAGCTGCGCATGCGGCTGCTGGCCGCCGGCGACCTGCCGCGGGACGCGCTCGACGGCGCGGTGGCGGGCGTGCCGGGCGTGATCGAGGCGCCGAGCGGCCAGGTCGGGCTGGCGGGCAACATCCCGGGCCTCGAGGGCCTGCGGATCGGCCCGGCGCTGCAGGAGCGCCTCGGCGTGCCGGTGACCGTGGAGAACGACGTGAGCCTCGCGGCGGTCGGCGAGCAGTGGCGGGGGATCGCGCAGGGGGTCGACGACTTCGCGTTCCTGTCGGTGGGTACCGGCCTCGGCTCCGGGTTGGTGCTGCGCGGCGAGCTGCACCGCGGGCACCACGGCGCGGCCGGCGAGGTCGACTACGCGCTCGGCGGCGACCTCGAGCGGGAGAACGACCCGGCGGCCGTGGGCGTATCCGCCTACGCGGCGCGACTTGCGGCCGACGGCCGGCTGCGCACCACGCTCACGCCGCCCTACGACGTGCGCGCGATCTTCGGTGCCGCGCGAGCCGGCGACGAGCTGGCGCGCGCGGTGGTGGCCGAGGAGGCGCAGCGGATCGCCGCCCACATCGTCCCGATCGCCGCGGTCGTCGACGTCGCGCTGGTCGTGCTCGGCGGCGGCATCGGCGCGAACGCCGACCTCCTGCTCGACCCGATCCGGGCGCTGCTGGCCGAGCGCTGCCCCTACCCCCCGCGGGTCGAGGTCTCGAGCCTCGGCGACGCCGCGGTGCTGACCGGCGCGCTCGCCGTCGGCCTGCGCGCGGCGCTCGACAACGTCTTCGTCAACCGCGTCAGGACGGCACGGCGGCCCTGATGAACTGTGCGACGCCGACCTGCTTCGAGAGGATCGCGTCATCGATCGGGCCGTCCGGGTCCACGGCCGGGTCGAGCAGGTAGACGATCCCGCCGCCGGAGCGGCAGTCCACGCAGAACTGCCGTGCCTCGCCGGCGTGAGCGAGCGGCAGCCACTGGCGAGGGAGCGTCCAGCCGTCTGGGAACTCGGGGTCCGGCCGGGTGAGCAGGGCGTGCACGGTCAGCGCGTCGTCGCCCTGGTCGTCGCGATGCCCGCCGCCCAGGCCGTAGACGCCGTCGCCGGGCCCCCAGCCGCCGTTGGCCAGCTCGAGGTACACGCGCCGTAGTAGCCGCGGGATCGGCTCGCCGCACCTGCGCCTCGGCCTGCTCGACGAGGTCGGGGGAGGCGGGCGGCGGCAGGTCGTCCGGGAGCGCCGCGACGCAGGCGCGCGAACGCCGCGTCCTCGTCCTCGATTCGCTCGAAGGCCTCCCGGGCCGCCTCCACGACGTTGAACGGCGCGTCGTCGGCGACCTCCTCGCGGATCGCCGCGACCGCCTCGGGCGTACCGATCCGGTCGAGCGCCCAGACGGCCTTGCGTGCGAGCTGCCCGAACTCGTCCCAGTCGGGCACCCACGTGACCGCGCGGCGCAGGCTCGGCACGGCGGCGGGGTCGGCCACGTCGAACAGCGCGTCGACGACGTCCTCGCTGTTCACCGCTTCGTGGCGCTCGTCGTCGAGCACCGCGCACAGCGTGTCGGTGTAGGCGCGCGAGGGATGGCCGAACACGGCGAGCACGTACAGCTCGAAGCCGGACCAGTCGCCGCTGTCGCGGGTCCGGCGCAGCCCCTCGGCGACGAACGGCTCGATAGCGCGCTGGGTGGCCAGCCATTCGCGGCGCTCGGGCGAGACCGGCGGCCAGCTCCGCAGGCGCTCGTCGAACTGCTCCCAGCTCGTGGCGGGCGGCGGCAGCGCGTCGTCGCCGCGGGTGCGCAGCCTGTCGGCGGCGCGTGAGATCCGGCGCCGCCAGGTCGCCTGCGGGCTCCGCCGGGGGAAGGCGGTGCCCGGTCGCACGCGCGCCCGCCGCGGTGAGGTGTGGGTGTCCGGTTCGTCGGGCGTTCTCATGGAGGCGAGGGGAATCGAACCCCTACTTCAGCCTTGCAAAGGCCGCGTGCTCCCATTACCACTACGCCCCCCGGCGAACGGTGGCGACGGATTCTACGAGGAGGCGCCGCCGCCCCGAGGGACGATGGGGCGACGGCGCGGGGTGAGGGCGGCGCTTACGGCTTGTGCAGCTGACCGCGCACGGCGCCGCCCGGATTGTCCACCGTGTGGACGTTCACGTAGTACCGGCGCGGGTGCTTGAGGATCTTCCGGATCAGGCTCTTCTTCACGTTCTTCGTGCAGCCCGTGAACTTGGGCCCGTCCGCGGGGGACGTGATCAGATCGACCACGATGCTCCCGTTGGCGACGTTCTTGCCGCCGGCGTGGATGTGCGCGGCGACGACGTCGTCCACGTTCTTCACGCGGATCGTGAAGCAGACGCGCTTCTTGGCGGCGTCGAGGCGCAGCTTGGCGGTGCCCGAGCCGTCGGCGTCCGTGGCGGTCGAGCCCTTCATGTCCGCTTCCAGCCGCTTGACCTTCGCGGTCGCGGGCGCGGCGGCGACCAGCAGCGCGGCGATCGCCGCGAGGACGAGTGTGGTCCGCATACCGGGGTTAACGCGCGAGACGCGCGGCGGGTTCGATGCGCGCGGCCGCGGCGGCCACCGTCGCCGCGTGGATGTCGACCGTGTCGCGCACGTCGTCCGCGTAGCCGCCCGCGAGCACCACGCACACGGCCGCGCCTGCGGCGTGCAGGCGGTCGAGCACCAGCTCGTCGCGGGCGCGCAGGCCCGCCTTGGTGAGCGCGAGCTTGCCGAGGCGGTCGCCCTCCCACGGGTCGGCGCCCGCCAGGTAGAACGCGAACTCGGGGCGCGCCAGCGGCAGCGCGTGGTCGAGCGCCTCGTCGAGCGCCGTCAGGTAGCGGTCGTCGCCCGTCCCCGCGGCGATGTCGACGTCGAGGTCCGACGGGATGCGCTGGAACGGGTAGTTGCGCGCACCGTGCAGCGACAGCGTGAAGCAGCCGGGGTCGGGGCCGAGGATGTCGGCGGTGCCGTCGCCCTGGTGCACATCGCAGTCGACGACGATCGCGCGCGCGCCGAGCCCGTCGGCACGGAGTCGCGAGAGCGCGACCGCGACGTCGTTGAACACGCAGTAGCCGCGCGCGAACGACCGGCCGGCGTGGTGCGTGCCGCCGCCCAGGTTCATCCCAATCCCGGCGCGGGCGGCGAACCGGGCGGCGGCGATCGTGCCCGCCACCGAGCGCCGGCTGCGCTCGACGAGCGCGCTCGACCACGGCAGGCCGAGCCCGCGCTGCTCGCGCACGCTCAGCTCGCCGGCGCGCAGACGGGCGACCAGGCCCGGGTCGTGGACGGCCTCCAGCCAGGCCCACGGCACCGCCTCGGCCTCGTGCACCTCCTGCTCGCCGACGCTCCCGTCCTCGATCACGCGCTGCCGCAGCAGCCCGTACTTGTCGATCGGGAAGCGGTGGTGCTCGGGGAGCGGGAACCGCCAGCGGTCGTGGGTCCAGACGTGCACTTAGTGTCGTGATTCGGGGGTTCGACGAATCACGACACTACGGCGCGCGCCTGCTCGAACAGCTCGCGGGCCACGCGCGCCGACGCGCTGCCGGCGCCGCCGAGCAGCCGCCGCGACAGCTGCGCGCGGCGGAAGTAGAGCGGGGCGTCGTGCTCCCACGTGGCGCCGATGCCGCCGTGCACGGAGATCTGCGTGCGCGCCGCATGGTCGAGCGCGCCGCCCGCGACCGTGCGAAACGCTGCGGTGGCGAGGGCCAGCTCGTCCGGCCGGTCCTGCGCCGCCCAGCCCGCGTAGTACATGAGCGAGCGCCCTCCTTCGAGCCGCCGGAGGATCTCCACGAGCTCGTGCTTGACGGCCTGGTAGGAGCCGATCGCGCGCCCGAACGTGAAGCGCTCCTTGGCGTACGCGACCGACCGCTCGAGGGCGGCCTCGACCGAGCCGAGCGACTCGGCGGCCAGCAGCGCCTGCGCGAGATGCCAGGCCGTCGTGGGATCGGCGCCGGACAGCACGGTGGCGGGTGCCGCGGAGAGGCGGACGTGGCCGAGCGAGCGCGTCGCGTCGTAGCGCCGCACCGGCTCGATCTCCGCGGCCGCCGCGTCCACCGCGACGACGGTGCCGTCGGCGGTGACCACCGCGAGCACGTCGGCGCCCGGCGCGTCCGGCACCCAGGCCACCTCGCCGGTCACCGTGCCGGTGTCGAGCACCGGGGCGGGCGCGCGGCGCGTGCCCTCGCGCGGGTCGGTCGTCCAGTCGCCCGGAATCGCCGGCACGTAGGCGGCGCGCTGCTCGCCGGCCGCCAGCGCCGCGGCGCCGTCCCAGTCGCCGAGCAGATAGGTGGCGGGCAGGTGCCCGAGCAGCGGCACCGCGGCGAGCACGCGCCCGAGCTCGGCGAACACCAGCATCGCCTCGATCGCGCCGAGCCCGGCGCCGCCCTGCTCCTCGGCGATCAGCAGGCCGGGCCAGCCGGCCTGCACGGCGGCCGGCCACAGGTCGGGCAGCTCGCCGCCGTCGAGCGCGCCGCGCGCCGCCTCGAGCGTGTCGACGCGGCCGAGCGTGCCGCGTGCCGCCTCCTGCAGGAACTCCTGCTCGTCCGACAGCGCGAAGTTCACGACGCCACCTTGACCCGTAGCTCGCTGAACGGCACGCCCTTGTCGAGCCGCGGCTCGGGCGGCAGGCCGAGCACGCGCTCGCCGACCATCGAGCGCAGAATCTCCTCGGTGCCGCCGGCCGTCTTGAGGCCGGGCAGGTCGGAGACCAGCTCGCCGTGCCGGTCGTCGGCCAGCGCCTCCGGGCCGAGCACGTCACAGAGCAGCTCGCCGGCGGCGATCGCGGCGCGGAGCGTCGTCACCTTCGCGAGCGCGCCCTCCGGGCCGGGGACGTTGCCGCGCTGGAGCGCGGTCAGCGTGCGGTAGCCGGTGAAGCGCAGCGCGAGGAACTCGGATGCGATCTCGCCGAAGCGGTGCTGCACCTCGGGATCGTCCGCGGCCGCCGGGTCGGTCAGCAGCGCTTCGGCGAACCGGTCGGCGCGCCAGCCGAAGCCCTCACCGCCGAGCCCGATCGCCACGCGCTCGAACATCAGCGTCGTCATCGCCACGCCCCAGCCGCCGTCGACGGGGCCGACCTCGCTGCCGGCCGGCAGCGGGACGTCGTCGAAGAAGACCTCGTTGAAGTGGGCCTCGCCGGAGATCTGCCGCAGCGGGCGGACCGTGATGCCGGGCGCGTCCATCGGGACGACGAACATGGTCAGGCCCTTGTGCTTGGGCACGTCGGCGTCGGTGCGCGCCAGCAGCAGGCCAAACGCCGCGTACTGCGCGTTGGTGGTCCACACCTTCTGGCCCGACAGCCGCCAGCTGCCGTCGTCCTGGCGCTTGGCGCGCGTCTGGATGCCGGCCAGGTCGGAACCCGCGGCCGGCTCGGAGAACAGCTGGCACCAGACCTCGTCGGCCGCCAGCATCGGCCCAAGGTGGCGCTGCTTCTGGTCCTCGGTGCCATGGGCGATGATCGTCGGGCCGAGCATCCCGACCCCGATCACGTCGAAGCTCCCCGCGACGCCCGCGCGCCCGATCTCCTGGTTGACGACCACCTGGTGCAGAGGGCCGAGGCCCTGGCCGCCGTACTCCGCCGGCCACGTCACCGCCGCGAGTCCCGCCTCCGCCAGCTTGCGCTGCCACTCGCGCCGCTCGGCCACGTCCTCGCGCGGCGGCGCCTCCTGCGCATGATCGGTGAGCCAGCCGCGGACCTTCGTGCGGTACTCGGCCAGCTCGGGCGTGTCGTTGAGGTCCATGCCCGAACGCTAGTGGACTCGTCCAAAATCTCGTCGGGTTCTGGCAGGCCCCGCCCGCGGCTGCCGGCACCCGGCATCCGGTCACGTGCCACCAGCATGCTCGCGGATGCCGTGCACCGGCAACCACGACCGGGACTCCGCCAGGCGACCCGCCGATATTCCGGACGAGTCCACTAGCGTGAGGCCATCCGCTCCTTCGCCGATATCCCTCCCGCCGTCGAACGCCTGCTCGCGAGCGGCGCGCGCTCGCGCGTCGGGGTCGTGCTGCTCGACGCGTTCGGCCGCCGCTTCCGCGAGCGCCACGCCGACCACCCGTTCCTGCGGCGGCTGGAGATCACGGAGCTGGCGACACAGTTCCCGTCGACGACCACCGCGCACGTGACGACGATGCACACGGGCCGCCCGGTCGGCGAGCACGGGCTGTACGAGTGGAACGTCTACGAGCCGACGCTCGGCGACGTCGTGACGCCGATCCTCAACGCGCGGGCCGACGCGGGGCCGGACACGCTGGAGGGCGACCCGCGGGCGTTCCGGGCCGGCGACACGCTGTACGAGCGCCTCGCGGCCGCCGGCGTGGAGTCGACGGTCATGCACCCGGCGGCGTTCTCGCCGTCGACGTACGACGGTGTATTCACGGCCGGTGCGCGGCTACGGCCGTACGCCGACCTCGCCGAGGGCGTGCCGGCGTTCTTCGACGCGCTCCAGGCCGGCGGCTATGCGTACCTGTACTGGGACCGCATCGACGCGACCGGCCACATCCACGGGCCAGGGTCGCCTGAATTCGACGCCGCGGCGGTCGCGGCACTGGACGCGCTGGAGGCCGGCCTGCGGTCGGTCCCCGGCGCGCTGCTGCTCGTGACCGCCGACCATGGACAGGTCGCGGTCGACCCCGCGCGCGTCGACTACCTCGACGAGGAATGGCCGGGCCTGGCGGCGTTGCTCAGCTACCGCCCGGCGGGCTCCGCGCGCGACGTCTTCCTGCACACGCCGGCACCCGGCGAGGTGGCCGCCGGTTTGGCCGAGCGGCTCGGCGACCGCGCGCAGGTCCGGCTGGTCAGCGACCTCGTGGCCGAAGGTCTCTTCGGCGTCGTCGGCGAGCAGTTGCGGGCGCGGCTGGCCGACGTGTGCGTGCTCCCCGCTCCGGGCCGGACGGCGTGGCTGCGCTCGGCCGAGGGCATGGCCCAGCGCTTCCGCGGCCACCACGGCGGGCTGCACCCCGACGAGGTCGAGACCTGGGTCGGGGCGCTCGAGCTCGGCTACTCGTAGACCACGAGCGCCGGCCGCGGCCGCAGGCGCTTGACCTCGGCCGGCCGCATCATGTCGGTGTCCTCCTCGTAGAAGAGCTTGAAGCCGTGGTAGGCGTCCGGCGCCTGGCGCGTGAAGTCGCGGTACTTCGCGAGCTTCTGCGGCGGCGTCCCGAAGCCGTCGACGTTGAGGACGGTGGCCAGCCCCTCTCGCTGCTTGAGCCGCTGCTCGTCGACCATGTCGTCGGTGAACTGGTGGATCACGAACAGCTTCTCGGGCAGCCGCTCCCGTTTCGTGAGCTGGGCCAGCCAGGCAGAGGTGGCGTTGACCTCGCGGGCGCTCACCGAACCGATCACCTGGCCCGGCACCTGTCCGTCCGGCACGCGCCACTCGGGGTCGAGCGCCAGCCCGACGTCGGGCTCCTTGAGCCACTTCTCGAGCCGCGTGGTCTCCGTGAAGAAGTCCGACCGCCCGGGCTGGATGTCGAGTAGGAGCAGCGCCTTCGCCTGCCGCGCGGCGCGCAGGTAGCGGGCGATCACCGCGTCCTCCTGGCGGCTCCGGTACATGCCGTCGTCGCCTGGGTCGGCGTTCGCGATCACCGCGATCAGCTCGAGCGCGGGGAGCACCGGGCGCGCCTTGGTCCCGTACGGCCGTGCCTGGCGCTCGAGCCGGCGGGCCGCGCCCCGCGGCGAGCCGATCCCGAGCGCGCCGAGCTCGCGGCTCTGCGGCGCGCCGTAGTAGGCGACCACGCGGAACTCCGGCAGGACGCTCTGCCCGCCGCGCGGCAGCTCCGGCGGCGCGGGCGGCACGGCGGCGTCCTCGTTCGCGGTGCGCTGCGGATCGCCGTTCCCGTCGCCGCTGCCCAGCAACACGAAGGCGCCGAGCGCAGCCAGCGCCACCACGCCGAGCAGGGCGAGTCGACGGCGCCGGTAGATGTGCTGGGGCTCCCTCACGCTGGACCGCGATACCCGTCGGGTCGCAGAGGCAGGCATTATGTCGAGTGGCGTGGCTCTGGAACGTGACGCACTGGAAAACTTTGCCCTGGAACTGGTGCGAACGCCGAGCCTTTCGGGGTCCGAGGGCGCGGTCGCGGAGCTGGTCCGCGCCGAGCTCGAGCGGCTCGGCTACGCCGTCGAGGTCGACGCGCTCGGCAACGTCGTCGGCACGCTCGATGCCGGGCCCGGCCCGTGCGTGCTGTTCGACGCGCACATGGACACCGTGGCGGTCAGCGATCCGGCGGCCTGGTCCGCCGACCCGGCGGGGGAGCGGCGCGACGGCCGGCTCTACGGGCGCGGCGCGCTCGACATGAAGGGGCCGCTCGCCGCCGTCTTACACGGCGCCGCCGCGGCGTCGCCGGGCGGCCGCGTGGTGGTGTCCGCGTCGATCGCCGAGGAGATGATCGAGGGCTTCGCGACCGTCGCGGTCGCGCGCCGCGTGCAGCCGGACGTGGCCGTCATCTGCGAACCGAGCGGCCGGCGCGTCGTGGTCGGCCAGCGCGGCCGGGCCGAGCTGATCGTCGAGGTGATCGGCGCGCCGACGCACTCGTCGCGGCCGGAGCTCGGCGTCAACGCGGTCGAGGCGATGGCCGACGCGATCGCCGCCGCGCGGGCGATCGAGCTGCCCTCGCATCCGCTGCTCGGGCCGGCGATCCTCGTGCCCACGGACATCGTCAGCCGCCCGTACCCGGCGTTCTCGGTGGTGCCGGACCTGTGCACGGTGACGTTCGATCGCCGGACGCTGCCCGGCGAGCAGGAGGACGCGGTGGTCGCGGAGCTGCGCGACGCTGTCGAGGCCGCGGTCGCCCCGCACGGCGCCACGGCCCGCGTGACCATCGGGGTCGACCGGTTCGACTCCTACTCCGGCGCGCCGGTCGAGGCGCCGAACTTCGCGCCGGCGTGGTTCACCGATCCGGGGTCGGCGCCGGCGAGCACCGCGCTGGCCGCGCTCGGCGCGGAGGCGCACCACTGGCTGTTCTGCACGAACGGCAGCGGCACGGCCGGGCTCGGGATCCCGACGGTCGGGTTCGGGCCCGGGGACGAGACGCTGGCCCACCGGGTCGACGAGTTCATCGAGCTCGACGAGCTGTACGCGGGCGCGCGCGACTACGCCGTCCTGGCCGAGGCGCTGACCCGTGGCTGAGCGGCTCGTCGCGAACCCGCTCGCGGGTCCGCTCGAGCGCGACCCGCTGCCGCCGGGGCCGCTCGAGTTCCACCGGTCGTTGCCGGGCTACGCGCCGGGCCCGCTGGTCGAGGCGCCGGCGACGGCGGAGGCACTGGGCGTCGAGCGCGTGCTGGTCAAGGACGAGTCGAGCCGCTTCGGGCTGCCGGCGTTCAAGGTGCTCGGCGCGTCGTGGGCGACCCATCGCGCGCTCGCCGGCCGCCGCGACGTGACGCTCACCTGCGCGACGGACGGCAACCACGGGCGGGCGCTCGCGTGGGTGGCGCGGCAACTCGGCGTCGGCGCCACGGTCTTCGTGCCGGACGCGATGGTGCCGGCGCGCCGCGAGGCGATCGCCGCCGAGGGCGCACGGGTCGAGGTCGTCGCCGGCACCTACGACGAGGCCGTTGAGCACGCGGCCGCGCTCGCGGGGCCGGACGTGGTTGTCATCCAGGACACGGCGTGGCCGGGCTACGAGGCCGTGCCCGCATGGGTGATCGAGGGGTACGCCACGATCGGCGCGGAGATCGGCCCCGAGCCGGACCTCGTCGCGGTGCAGATCGGCGTCGGCTCGTTCGCCTCGGCGATGGTGCGGCGGTTCGCCGGCGCGCGGATCGTCGGCGTCGAACCCGAGTCGGCGGCCTGCGCGCTCGCGTCGATCGAGGCCGGCGAGCCGGTCGACGTTCCCGGCCCGCACGACAGCGTCATGGCCGGACTCAACTGCGGCCGGGTCTCGCCGCTCGCCTGGCCGCTCATGTCCCGCGGCATCGAGGCGTTCGCTGCCGTGTCCGACGATCGCGCCCGCGAGGCCGCCGCGCTGCTCGCCCGCGACGGCGTCACCGCCGGCGAGAGCGGCGCCGCCGGGCTCGCCGGCCTGCTCGCGTTCCGCGACGAGCTCGAGCTCCCGCCCACCGTCCTGGTGATCAACACCGAGGGCCCGACCGGCTAGATCGAGAACTGCGCCCACAGCGGGCGATGGTCGGACACGTGGAAGCGCACGTAGCCGAGGAACTGCTTGATCGTCTTCGCCTTGAACACGTCGGCGAACACCACGTTGTCGAAGTCGAATATCGCGATCTGGTCGAGCTCGGTCGTCTGGGTCGGGAACAGCGCGACCTGGTCGTAGTGCTTGAGGCCCTGGAGGCTGCTGCCGCCGACCTGGCTGATCGCGTGCTTCTCCGGCAGGCGCAGCCCGCGCCGCGTGAGCTCGCGGAAGATCGGGTCCGACGGCTCCATCTGCGGCAGGTTGAAGTCGCCCAGCGGGATGATGTCCGGCACGTACGCGTTCGGGCTGTCGTGCCGGAGCTGCGCCCAGCGGGCGAGCGCGAACGTCTCCTGCGTCCGCCGCTGCATCTCGTTCGCCGTGTCGCCGCCGAAGAACAGGTGCACGTTGACGAGCAGGAACCGGAACTCCCCCCGCGAGGCGAACGCCGCCATGTACGGGCCGCGGTCGAATCCCTGGAACGGCTCGGTCGCGCCCGGAGGCTTGATCTTGCGCAGGTCCTTCGGCGGGATCGACAGCCGCCCGACCTTGTCGAGCAGGCTGACCTTGCGGGAGTCGTAGACGAATGCGCCGCGCTCCTGGTTGCCGCCGGCCTCCGAGACGAGGATCCGCCGGTTGGCCGGGAGCCGCTCCAGGATCGCCCGCAGGCCCGAGAGGTTGTCGTTGGTCTCCTGGATCGCCACCAGGTCGAACCAGCTGATCATCTCGGCGAGGATCGCGTGGTCGCCGTCGCTGCGCTGCTGGACGCCGAGGTTGGCGATGTTCCAGGTGGCGATCAGCAGCTTGTCGGCCGTGCGCTTCGGGATGCCGCGCGCCTTCGCATGCGCGCGCAACGCCTTGATCTCCCGGGCGGCGTCGACCGGGAAGTCCGCGTCGAACGTCGGGCGCTTGAAGGGCGGCATCAGTGCGCCACCGCGAACCCGCGGTCGAGCAGGCGGGTCGCCTGGCGGCCGGGATCGACCGAGTCGAGCAGCACGACGCCGAGGCGGATCGGCCCGCGCCGCGCCGTCGCCACCAGGCAGCGGCCGGCCGCATCGGTGTAGCCGGTCTTGACGCCGGTGGCGCCGCGGTAGCCGCCCCTCAGCAGCGGGTTGTTGTTGTAGAGGTACAGCTTGTGGCCCTTGATCGGGAACCGCAGCACGGCGGAGCGGCGGCGGACGATGCGGGCCAGGCGGGGCTCGCGGAGCACGGCCCGGGCGATCGCGGCCAGGTCCGGTGCGCACGAGTGGTTGCCGCGGTCCTTGATCCCGCTCACCGTCGTGAAGTGCGTGCAGACCAGGCCCATCTGCTCGGCGCGCCGGTTCATCAGCGCGATGAAGCGCGCCTGCGAGCCGGCGGCGCGCAGCGCGAGCGCGATCGCCGCGTCGTTGCCCGAGGGCAGCAGCAGCCCGTGCAGCATCGTGTCGACGGCGATCCGCTTGCCACGCGGCAGCAGCCCGACGCCCGAGCCCGTGTAGGTGAGCGCCTCCTTGGTGATCCTGACCTTCGCCTTCGGGCCGACCCGGTCCACCACCACGAGCGCGGTCATCATCTTCGTCAGCGACGCGATCGGCAGCACGCGCTCGGGGCGCTGGCGCCACAGGACGCGGCCGGTGTCGACGTCGAACAGCAGGCCCGACCGCGGCGGCTTGCGGAAGTCCACGTGGACGGCGTCGCGCGGGTCCTCGAGCCGCACGGCGAGCGGCGACGGGGCGGTGCCTCCGCCGGCCAGCGGCGCCGTCCCCGTGTCCAGCAGGGCGGCGGGCGGCGCCGCCTTCTGCTTGTCCGTCCCCGTCGTGGTGCGCGGGTCGCCCGCGCGGCTCGCGAGCAGCAGGCACACCACGAGCGACAGGAGGATCACCGCCAGCACGGCGCCCCCGCGGCGGCGCTTTCTTCGGCGGCCTCCCTGCAGGAGCGTGTACGGCATCAGCGGCGTTTGTCGGGCGGCTCCGTGAGCGCGCCGAGGATCCCGAAGGCCATCAGCGCCAGGACGATAAGGGACAGGCCGGTCAGCAGGTCAGGACCGCTGCGCAACATCACATACACGGTCATGAAGCCGAAGCCACAGATGAACAGCAGCGCCACGAGGGTGATCGCCGACCTCACGTCACGCCCATCCGGTCGAGCTGCCGGCGGCGTCTTCGCTCGCTCGCGAACACGCGGATGAGCAGCAGCCCGAACAGGAAGCCGCCGATGTGCGCGAAGTACGCCACGCCGCCTCCGCCGCCGGCCGGCTGCAGCAGGTCGAAGTAGGCGAACAGGCCCTGCTGGATGATCCAGATGCCGAGGAAGAGGATCGCCGGCAGCTCGAGGATCGTGAAGAAGAACACGATGAACACGAGCGTCACCACGCGGGCGCGCGGGAACAGCAGCAGGTAGCCCCCGAGCACCGCCGCCACCGCGCCCGACGCGCCGATGGTCGGCACATCCGACCCGGGGCTCGTGAGGATCTGGGCGGCGTCCGCGGCCAGGCCGCCGAGCACGTAGAAGACGACGAACTTGATGGGACCCATCGAGTCCTCGACGTTGTTGCCGAAGATCCACAGGAACAGCATGTTGCCGCCGATGTGGAGGATGCTGCCGTGCATGAACATGCTCGTGAACAGGGTCACGATCGTGTCGGGGCCGCCCGCGGTGGTGACACACGGGTCGCGGCCGGTGACCTCGCACGGGATCGCCGCGTAGGTCGGGACCGGCCAGTCGCCGCCGAGCCCGTCCTGCGGCAGGCCCAGACGCCCGTCCTGGAGGAAGAGGTAGACGATCACGTTCAGGACGATCAGCGTGACCGTGACGACCGGGAAGCGGTCGGTCGGGATGTTGTCGCGGAGTGGGAACACTCAGCCGGCGGCCGCGAGCGGGCCGACCCCCGGCCGCTGCTGTGCCACGTGCTCGTCGGCGTGGTACGAGGATCGCACCAGCGGGCCTGCGGCGACGTGCTCGAAGCCCATCGCCATCGCGGCGGCCTCGAGGGCGGTGAACTCCTCCGGCTCCCAGTAGCGGACCACCGGTAGGTGACGCTCCGTCGGCCGCAGGTATTGGCCGACGGTGAGGACCTGGACGCCCTGCTCGCGCAGGTCGCCGAAGGCCTCGACCATCTCCTCGTGGGTCTCGCCGAGCCCGACCATCAGGCCGGACTTCGTGGTCACCTCGTCGCCGGCCATCTCCTTCGCGTTGCGAAGGACGCGGAGCGAGCGTTCCCAGCGCGAGCCGCGCCGGGCCACCGGATACAGCCGTGGGACGACCTCGACGTTGTGGTTGAACACGTCGGGTCGCTCGGCGATCACCTTGGCCAGCGGCATCTCCTCGCCGCGGAAGTCGGGCGTGAGCACCTCGACCTTGCACCACGGCGCCTGCATGCGGATCGAGCGGATCACCCCGACCCAGACCTGCGCGCCGTAGTCGGGCAGGTCGTCGCGATCGACGCTCGTGACCACCGCGTGGCGCAGGCCCATCCTCGCCACGCTGCGGGCCACGCGCAGCGGCTCCAGCGGGTCGTTCCACGTCGGCTTGCCGGTCTTGACGTTGCAGAACCCGCAGCGGCGCGTGCAGGTGTCGCCGAGGATCATGAACGTGGCCGTGCCGCGCTCCCAGCAGTCGCCGACGTTCGGGCAGGCGGCCTCCTGGCAGACGGTGTGCAGGCCCTCGTCCTTGATCATCCGGTCCAGCGCGCGGTAGCGCTCGCCGCCCGGCGGAGGCACCTTGAACCAGCGCGGCTTGCGGCTGCGGAACGGGAGCGTGTCCGGCCCGAGGACCGTCAGGACGTCCATCCCGCCAGGGTTGGCTCGCGAGCGCGTGCTCACACGTCAGAGGCTACCCAAGAACGCCATCGGTCCGGTGCGATGGAGATCACCGGACCGGCCGGCCGGGCGGCGCGGTACTGCGCGTACTTGCCGGCCAGCGCGTCGATCGCCGGGGCGGAGTCGATCACCCGCGCCGCGCCGTCCACCCGCACCCACCAGAGCTGCGACCAGTCCTCCTCGTAGTGGTCCACGAGGAGGCTGGCGCGGCCGGTGGCGCGCACGTTCTCCAGCCGCTTGAGGTCGCGGCGCGCCTTCGGCTTGGCGTCGACGGCGGTGTACACGATCCCCTCGTGCAGGACGAAGCAGACCACCACGACGTGGGGCTCCCCGTCGGCGGTGACCGTGGCGAGGTGGCCGGTGCGGGCCGCCGCGAGCCGTTCCTCAGCGATGGCGGGCGGCAAGCTCGGCATACCGCTCGACCAGCGGCAGGACCTCGTCGGCGCCGGCGTCGGGCAGCTGGAGCAGGGCGCGGTCCACGCCCGCCCCGGCGAGGCCCTCGACGAACTCGTCGGTCCCCTGCGCGCCGTAGTAGGTGACCGGCACGTGGCGGCCGGCGCGCTCGCGCAGCTCGGCGATCCGCGGGCCGAGGTCCGCCGGCTGGATGCGGTTCGGCATCCACACGTCGCCGTAGTCGAGCACGCGGTCGAGCACCGTCGCGCCGAGACCGCCGACCACGACCGGCGGGTGCGGCTTCTGCAGCGGCTTCGGGTACGACCACATCGGTCCGAAATCGACGAACTCGCCGTGGTATTCGGCCTCGTCCTCGGTCCAGATCGCCTTCATGGCGAGCACCCGCTCCCGCATGATCGCGAAGCGCTTGCGCGGGTCGGTGCCGTGGTCGCGCATCTCCTCGCGGTTCCAGCCGCCGCCGACGCCGAACTCGAACCGGCCGCCGGACAGCACGTCGAGCGACGCGACCTCCTTGGCGGTGGTGATCGGGTCGCGCTCGACGATCAGGCAGATGCCGGTGCCGACGCGGAGGCGCTCGGTGACCGTGGCGACGGCCGTGAGCGCCACGAACGGGTCGTGGGTGTGCCAGTACCGCTGCGGCAGCTCGCCACCGGCCGGCGCCGGCGTGGCGCGGCTGGCCGGGATGTGCGTGTGCTCGGCGAAGAACAGCGCGTCGAACCCCGCGTCCTCGGCCGCGCGGCCCAGCTCGGCCGGCCCGATCGAGTAGTCGGTGGGGAAGATGGTCAAGCCGAAGCGCATGTAATCAAGGCGCTCGCGCGAGCTTGCGAGGGCGAGTAAGCCGCATTCGACATCAGTCGTCGGCGTGTGACGATCCTCTGGCGTCGGCCGAACTCGCGGGCAAACGCGTGCGCGGCGCGCTTGCGGAAGCAGTCGATGCCCTCGTCGACGCCCTCCGCCTGCAGCGACGTCATCCGCACGTCGGGCAGCCCGCAGGCGATCACCGACTCGAACGGCGCGAGGTCGTTGTCGACGTTGACCGCGAAGCCGTGCATGCTCACCCGGCGCGACACGTGGATGCCGATCGAGGCGATCTTGCGGTCCTGCACCCAGACGCCGGTGTACTCGCGGCCCTCGCGCAAGTGGGCATCGACGCCGGCCTCGCGCAGCGCGGCGACCAGCGCGGACTCCATCGTCTCCACGAACGCGCGCACGTTGGGCACGTGCATGATCGGATAGCCCACGAGCTGGCCGGGGCCGTGGTAGGTCAGCTTGCCGCCGCGGTCGGTCTCGACGACGTCGATCTCGTGGCTGAGCGGCAGCTCCTCCGGCTCCGAGCGGCGGCCGGTCGTGAAGACCGGCGGGTGCTCGAGGAGCAGCAGCAGATCGGGCAGCTCACCGTCCTGGACGCGCTCGCGCAGGCGCTCCTGCAGCGCGACGGCCTCCCGGTACTCGACGGTTCCCAGGTGGCAGGTCCACAGCTCGGACACACCACGGATGGTATGGGGTCCGCCCCGCCCCGGCGTCCCGGGGCGGGGGTCCGTCAGACCTTGGTCAGGTAGTCGGCCAGGACTCCAGCTTCTTTCGCAACTCGTTCAGGAACTGCGCGGCGAGCGCGCCGTCGAGCGCGCGGTGGTCCCAGGACATGCACAGGTACGTCATCGGGCGGATCGCGATCGAGTCGTTCCCGAGCTCGTCGGTGATCACCACGGGCCGCTTCACGACGGCCTCGGTGTCGAGGATCGCCACCTGCGGCTGGTTGATCACCGGGGTCGCGATGATCGACCCGTAGCCGCCCGGATTCGTGATCGTGAACGAGCCGCCGCGGACCTCGTCGGGCGCGAGCTGGTTCGCCCGCGCACGCTTGGCGAGGTCCTTGATCCGTCCGGCCAGGCCCTCGACGGAGAGGTCCTGGGCGTCGCGGATGACGGGAACGATCAGCCCGCCTTCCTCGCCGAGCGAGACCGCGATACCGAGGTGCACGCCGTCGTAGGTCGTGACCGTGTCGTCCTCGAGCGTGGCGTTGAGCGCCGGGAACTGGCGCAGAGTCTCGACCGTGGCCCGCGCGATGTACGGCAGGTACGTCAACCCGCTCTGCTTGCGGGCTGCCTCGATGCGGATCAGGTCGGCCTCGACGATCGTCGTGCACGTCGCCGCGGTCTGCAGCGACTCGAGCATCCGCGAGCCGATCGCCTGGCGCATGCGCGAGAGCGGGGCGCTCCCGGCCGCCGGCGGCGCGGGCTCGGCAGCGGGCTGCTCGAAGCGCGGCTTGCGCGTCTTCGCCGGCGCCGGCTCGTCGGGCCGGTACGGGCTCTCGATGTGCATCGGCGGCTCTTCGGCGGCAGGAGCGCCGTTCTCGAGGAAGGCCAGCACGTCCTGCTTGCGCACGCGCCCGCCGCGCCCGGTGCCCTCGACCTGCTCGAGGTCGATCCCGTGCTCGGCGGCGATCCGCATGACGACCGGCGAGTAGCGCCGCGGGCCGTCCGACCGGCGCGTGCGCACGGTGGTGTCGGGTGGGTGGGACGGTTTCTCGCCCGCCTCGCCGGAGGACTCCATCGCCGCGTCGGCCTCGCTCGTGCCGCCCGAGGAGGAGTCGCTCTCGCTTCTGTGCGCCTCGCCCGGCTTGGCGTCAGTGGCGATGCGCGCCAGCACGGTGCCGACGTCCACGGTCGTGCCGACGTCGACCAGCACTTCCTGCACGCGGCCGGTGGCCGGCGCCTCGACGTCGGTGTCGATCTTGTCGGTCGAGATCGCGGCGATGATCTCGTCGGCCTCCACCCAGTCGCCGACCTCCTTCTTCCACTCGACGACCGTGCCCTCGACGACGGAGACGCCCATCTGGGGCATCATCACGTCGATCAGCGTGGTCTCAGTACTCGAGGAGCTCACGGCACGCCTCCCTCACATCGTCCACCTGCGGGAGCACGGCCTGCTCGAGCGTCGGTGAGAACGGGATCGGCACGTCCGGTGTCGCCACGCGCACGACCGGGCCGTCGAGGTCCTCGAAGGCCTTCTCGGCGATCAGCGCCGCGACCTGCGCCCCCGCCGCGCACGTCTGGTTGGCCTCGTCCACGATCACGACCTTCGAGCACTTGCGCACCGACGCGAGGATCGCCTCCTCGTCGAGCGGCACCAGCGAGCGAAGGTCGAGCACCTCGACCGACGCGCCGTCGAGGTCCTCGGTGGCCTCCAGCGCGGTATGGACCATCGCGCCGTAGGCGATCACCGTGAGGTCGGTCCCCTCGCGCGCGACGCGCGCGCTGAACGGCGTCTCGTAGGTGCCGTCGGCGACCTCGCCCTTCACCCGGCGGTACAGGTGCTTGTGCTCCATGTACACGACCGGGTTGGGGTCGCGCACGGCGGAGATCAGCAGGCCCTTGGCGTCCTCGGCGGTCGACGGGGCCACGACCTTCAGGCCCGGGCTGTGCATGAACCACGCCTCGGGATTCTGCGAGTGGAACGGACCGCCGGAGAAGCCGCCGCCGGAGGGCAGGCGGACGGTGATGTTCACCGACAGCCCCATCCGGTAGTACGTCTTGCCCGCCACGTTGACGAGCTGGTCGAAGCCGCACGAGATGAAGTCGGCGAACTGCATCTCGGCGATCGGGCGCATGCCCTCGACGGCCGCGCCGATCGCGGTGCCGATGATTCCCGACTCGGCCAGCGGCGTGTCCATCACGCGCATCGGGCCGAACTCGTCGATGAAGCCGTCGGTGACCTTGAAGGCGCCGCCGAACACACCGATGTCCTCGCCCATCACGAAGACGCGCTCGTCCTCGCGCATCTCCTGGCGCATGGCGTCCGAGATCGCCTGCAGGTACGTCATGGTCGCCATGCTCAGGCCCCCTTGAAACCCGACCACGGCGCCTGGCCGTCCTCGAGCAGCGCGGGCTCGGTGGCGAAAAGCCGGTCGGTGGCGGTGTCGGGGTCGGGCATCGGCGCCTTCAGCGCCTCCTCCACGGCGGCGTCGATGGTCGCCTTGACCTCGTCGCGGACGGCCTTGACGTCGACGCCGAGGGCCTCGAGCCGGCGCACCTGGCGGTCGATCGGGTCCTTGGCGCGCCACTCCTCGACCTGCTCCTTGGGCACGTACTTCATGTCGTCGTGCGCGGCGTGGCCGTGCATGCGCATGGTCACGGCCTCGATCAGCGTCGGGCCCTCGCCGGCCAGCGCACGCTCGCGCGCCTTGCGGACGCCCTCGAACATCGCCTCGGCGTCGTTGCCGTCGACGGACTCGCCCGGGAAGCCGTACGCGGCAGCGCGCTCGACCGGGTTGACCGCGAACTGCTGGTGCACCGGCGTCGAGTACGCGTACTGGTTGTTCTCGAGCACGAAGATGATCGGGAGCTTCTGCACGCCGGCCCAGTTCATGGCCTCGTGGAAGTCACCGCGCGAGGTCGAGCCGTCGCCGAACCACGTCATGGCGACGCGCTGCTCGCCGCGCATCTTGAACGCCATCGCGAGCCCGGTCGCGACGAGCATCATGTCGGGGAGCATCGAGACCATGCCGACGCAGCCGGCCGTGCGGTCGCCGAAGTGCACGTTGCCGTCCCGCCCGCGCGTGATGCCGGTCTCGCGGCCCATGTACTGGGCGAAGATCCGCACCGGATCGACGCCGCGGATGATGTGCGCGGCCAGGTCGCGGTGCAGGATGCACAGGCGGTCGCGCGCGCCCATCGCCCAGGTCGCGCCCGCCGACACGGCCTCCTGGCCGAACCCGTCATAGAACGAGCCGGGCACCTTGCCCTGCCGGTAGAGCGTCATCGCGCGCTCCTCGATGCCGCGCATCATCAGCATCGCGCGCAGAAGACCGACGCGGTCCTCGGTGGTCAGATGCTCCGATACGTCGGGGGGAACCGACTGCTGAGCCGTCTCAGTCGCCATCTGGCGTGCCTTCACCTTTCCTCTGTCGGCGCGTGCCGGGATCGCCGGTCTGCACCGCTTCGCATGCCACCCTGCCGGGATCTCCGGGGCGGGTGGCGAGAACTCGGGCGAAAGGGTAGGGCATGGGGGTTACGCTGGGGTGATGGACGGCGTCGAGCGCGTCTGGCACCGGCGACTGCGCTGGCGCCTGCGCGGCGCCTGGATGTGGCCCGCGTTCTGCGCCCTCACGCTCGTGGACGGCGTCCTCCTCGTCGTGCTCTCGCCGTACGAGGGCGCGCCGTCGGCGGTGTTCCCAGGCGTCCTGCTCGCGCTGTTCGTGAACCTGCTTGCCGTCGCGGTCGTGGCCCCGCTGGCCGGCCTGGCCCTGCGCCGCCGGCGGCGCGACCTGCCGCGTCGCATCGCCGCCGACTACGCCGGAACCTGGCTATTGGTGGGGATCTCCGGGCTCCTGGTGGTGGGCGGGCTCGCGCACCGCTCGGGGGCCGCGGCCGAGGACGACCGCCGGCAGGCCGTGGCCAAGTCCGTGCACGACTACGTGATCACCTCAGCGCCGGAGTTCCAGGGCGGGCTCGATCACATCGATGCGATCCGCCAGGAACCCGACCACTATCGGGCCTGCGTCCCCGGCGCCGACGAGCGCCACTCGCTGTGTCTGTTCGTGCGCACCGACCAGAGCCCGCCGGGCATCACGCGCGACACGTCGCAGGTGCCCAACAGCGAGTTCCGCCTACCGGGCGGCTGACGAACGTCAACTGCGGCTGGGTAGGGGAGCGTGAGCGCCCGCGCCGTGGTCGACCCGTGGCGCCTTTACCGCCCATAGGACGGAAAACGCGCCACGGACCACGGGCGAGGCCGACCTCTCCGCCTCCCTACCCAGCCGGGGTTCGCCGGCGCCACCTGACCGTTCGCACAGGCCACCTGGACAAACGTCCGGTTTTCGGCAAACCGCATTCCGGAAACCAACAGGATTCCTATGAGCACCATGCGCGGCATCGTCCCGAGCCTCGGCGCCGGCGGATCGCTGATTGCGGCCTCGCTGTGCGCGTTCGTCGTCCTGAGCGCCATGTTCGCGTTCCGCGACGAGGGCGGCGGGACGGCCGAGGCGCGCTCGGGCGACGTGACGATGCCGGCGGCGCAGGTGCCCGCGGCCCCGGTCCCGGCTCGACCGACTGCCCGACCCGTCCGCGCGGCCGCACCGGCGGCGCCGGCGGCGACGACCCGGCGCGCGGTGCGCCGCCGCGGCGCGCGTATCGCGCGTCCGGCGCCGGAGGCTCCGGCGCCACGGCTGACCGCCCCGCCGCGGACGAGCGCACCGCAGGCGCCGCCCGCGGCCCCTTCGCCGTCCCGCCCGCGGGCGCCGGTCGCGGCCGACACGGTGCCGGCCGCGCCGCCCGGCCCCGTCGAGACCGCCGTCCAGCAGACCCGCGCCGCCGCCCGGCCGGTCACCGACGCCGTACCGGCGCCGGTCGACCCCGTCGCCGACACGGTCGAGCACGTCGCGGAAACGGTCGACGGCGTCACCGGCGCGCTGCTGCCGTAGCGTCCTGCGGGTGGACCTGGAGGACATCGTCCGCTCGACGCCGTCCCTGGTCGCCGCGCTCGCGACGTCGACCCGCCGGACCGGCGGCTCGGCGCCCGCGCGGTCCGCACCGCGGTGTGGGACCGCCTCCACGGCTTCGAGCCCTCCGAGCCCAAGGACGTCGACGTCGTGTCTTCGATCCGGCCGACCTGTCGCCCGAGCGCGGCAAGCGGATCGCTGGCCGAACGCGACGTCGTCGTCTAGAGCGCGAGCTGCAGCGGGTTCTCGAGGCGCTCGCGGATGCGGCCGAGGAACTCGGCGGCGTCGGCGCCGTAGAGGATCCGGTGATCACAGGAGAGCGTGAGGCGCATGACGTGCCGCACCACGACCTCGCCGTCGCGCACCACGGGCGTCGGGCCCATCGCGCCGACGGCCAGGATCGCCGCCTGCGGCGGGTTGATCACCGCGACGAAGCTCTGGATCCCGAACATGCCGAGGTTGGACACCGTGAACGTGCCCGACGACAGCTCCGGCGGCGTGATCGCGCCCGCGCGCACGCGCTCGGCGAGCGCGCGCGTCTCGCGCGAGATCTGGCCGAGCGACTTGGTGTCGGCGTCGAACACGGTCGGGACCACCAGCGCGTCCTGGCCGGCTACCGCCACGCCCACGTTCACGCGCGAGTACAGCTCGAACTTGCCGTCGCGGTAAGCGCCGTTGGCGCGCGGGAAGTCGACCAGCGCGAGCGCGGACGCCTTGACCACGAAGTCGTTGAACGACGGCACGCTCTGGCCCTCGTTGGCGGCGGCCTTGAGCCGCTTGCGCAGCTCGACGGCCTCCTCCATGTCGACGTCGATGTTCAGGACGAAGTCGGGCGCCGTGGCCTTGGACTCGGCCATGCGCCGCGCCACGGTCTGCTGCAGGCGCGTGAGGTCGTGCGTCGACGTCTCGCCCTTGCCGGTCTGCGCGTCGCCGGACACGACGGCCGGCGGGGCCGGGGCCGCCTCCTCCTCCTGCGGCTCCGGCTCGGGAGCCGCCGCGGGTGCTTCGGCCGGCGCGCCGTCGCCCTTCGACGCGGCCTCGACGTCGGCCTTGACGATCCGGCCGCCGGGGCCGGTGCCCTGCAGATTGCCGAGCTCGAGCCCGAGCTCGCGGGCCATGCGGCGCGCCACGGGCGACGCCTTGATGCGCCCGTTGTCGCCCTCGGCGGGCTGCGGAGCCTCCTCGCGGGGGGCCTCCTCCTCGGACGGCTCCTCCGGCGGGGCCTCGGCCTCGGCCGTCGCGGTTGCGGTCTCGGCCTCACCGCCGCCGTCGTCGCCGCCCTCCTCGGCCTCGCGCTCGGCCGGCGCGGCGCCGTTCTCGCTGCCGCCCTCGCCGATCCGCGCGATCGTCTCGCCGACGGCCAGCGTGTCGCCCTCCTGGGCCACGATCGCGAGCGTGCCGTCCTGGTCGGCCTCGTACGTCATGTTGGCCTTGTCGGTCTCGATCTCGACGATCTCGTCCCCGCGGGACACCTCGTCCCCGTCGGACTTGAGCCACTTGAGGATCGTGCCCTCCTCCATGGAGTCGGACAGACGGGGCATCGCGACATCGGCCATGCGCCGAAAGGTACAGGTCAGGCCGCGGCAGCAACCTCCAGACGGCCCAGCGGCAGTTCGAGGTCATGCGCCGCGAGGAGGTCTGCATCGCGCAGGATGTCCAGGCAGTTCCCGTCGGCGACGATACGGCCGGCGGACAGGATCACCGCACGGTCGCACAGCTCGGCGGCGAACAGCAGGTCGTGGGTGACGACCAGCATGGTCTGCCCGAGCCGGCCGAGCATCTCCAGCAGCTCGCGCCGCGAGCGCGGGTCCAGGCTGGCCGACGGCTCGTCGAGCACGAGCAGCGACGGGTCCATCGCCAGGACGGTGGCGATCGCGACCCGGCGACGTTGCCCGAGCGAGAGCTGGTGCGGCGCGCGGTCGGCGGCGTGCTCCATACGCACGGTGGCCAGGGCGGCGTCGACCCGCGCGGCGACGTCGGCCGCGCCGAGGTTGAGCGGCCCGAACGCGACGTCCTCCCGCACGGTCGGCATGAACAGCTGGTCATCCGGGTCCTGGAAGACCAGCCCGACAGCGGCGCGCAGCGCGCGCACGTCGCCGCGCCGCGCATCGATCCCCGCCACGGTCAACTCGCCCTCGCCGGCCAGCAGCCCGTTGAGGTGCAGCATCAGCGTCGTCTTGCCGGCGCCGTTCGGGCCGAGCACCGCGACGCGCTCGCCGTGGCGCACCGACAGGTCGACGCCCGCCAGCCCGGCGACCCCGTTGGGGTAGCTGAAGCGCAGCCCGCGCGCCTCGATGGCGCAGCTCATCTACATCACCTCGATCATCACCCGCAGCGGCAGCAGCGCCGCGGCGAGAGCGGTCAGGAACAGCGCGTCGGTCCGCGCGAACGCCAACGCGCGCAGCCGCGGGGTCGCGCCGGCGTACCCGCGCGCGAGCATCGCCACGTACACGCGCTCGCCGCGCTCGAACGTGCGCAGGAACAGCGCGGTGGCGACGCGCCCGATGGCCGCCGCCTGCAGCGCGTTCCGCGGCCGGTAGCCGCGGGCGGCGAGCGCGACGCGCATCCGGCGCGCCTCGCCGCCGATCACGAACAGGTAGCGGTACATGAAGCCCGCGATCAGCGTGAGCAGCCGCGGGGCGCGCATCCGCTCGAGCCCGTGCAGAACGTCCGGGAAGCTCGTGGTGGCGGCGAGCAGGACCGCGCTCACGGTCCCGATCAGCGCCTTCGAGCTCACCGCGGCGAACGTCGTCAGGCCGTCACGCGAGACCGCGAGCGGCCCGACGTCCACGGTCTGGCCGCCACGCACGAACGGCACGAATGCGGCGACGAACAACACCAGCGGGAGCACGACCTTCGCGCGTGACCAGATGACGCCGGGCCCCACCCGGGCGGCCGTGGCGATGGCGGTCAGCGCCAGCGCGCACACCGCCAGGACCGGCCAGTACCGCGGCGGGGTCGACACGCCGACCACGGTGATCCCCGTGAACCCGGCGATCTTGGCCCGCGGGTCGAGCCGGTGGATCCGGCTCGCCGCGTTCCCGGCCACGCCCGTGTCGTGCAGCCCGCTCATGCCGGCACGGTCCTCCGGCGTGCGACGGAGGCGACGCCGAGCCCGATGGCGAACACGCCGAGCGTGCCGACGAAGCCGGCGAGCCCGGTCGCCAGCCGCGGGTGGTCGATGCCCGGGAACGCGTAGTCCGGCACCGGCGCTTCCTCCTGGACGGTCGCCAGTCGTCCCTGGTCGAGGAACGCGTGGTCGTCCGCGACGCGCTCGAGGCCGTCGGGCGACGAGGAGGCGAACGGCGACGCGGCGGTCGCCAGCCCGATCGCGATCGCGAGGGCGAGGATCGTGAACCACTTCATGCCGGCGCTCCCTTCGGCTGCAGCGCCCGCACGACGTCGGGCCGGGTGGACAGGACGGCGCTCACCGCGGCGACCGTGATCACGGCCTCGCCGGCGCCGATGAGCATGTGGACGCCGAGCATCGCGGGCAGCACGGTGCCCAGCGGGACCGTGCCCGAGATCGCGAGCTCGAACGCGCAGGCGATCGAGCCGGCGACGACCGCCAGCCAGGCGCCGACTCCCGCGACCGCGAGCGTCGTCGTCCGCGACTTCGGGAGCAGCCGCTGCGCGGCGACCATCAGGCCGCCGACGGCGAGCCCGCCGATCACGCCCATGTTGAGCACGTTCGCCCCGAGCGCGGTCACGCCCCCGTCGGCGAACACGAACGACTGCACGACCAGGACCACCGACAGCACCACCGCGGCGAGCCATGGCCCGAGCAGGATCGCCGCCAGCGCGGCGCCGAGAAAGTGGCCGCTGGTGCCTCCGGCCACCGGGAAGTTGAGCATCTGCGCCGCGAACACGAACGCGGCGGTGACGCCGAGCAACGGAACGCGCCGCTCGTCGAGCTCGCGGGTGGCGCGGCGCAGGCCGTACCCGACCGCGCCGATCGCGGGCACGGCGCAGACCGCCGCGACCTCAGGGCTCAGGAATCCGTCAGGAATGTGCATGCTGGCACTCCGGGCAGCGGCCGACGATGGGGAAGTGCACGAGCTGCGGCTCGTACCCGCAGGCTTCGCGGAGCACCGCCGCGACCCGCGCGACCGTGCCATGGTCGAGCGGCCGGTGCGCGCCGCACTTCTCACACGCGACATACCCGGTCTCGTGGCGACCGGAGAGCGCGTACTGCCCGGCGCCGTGCGCCACGTGGAAGTGGCGTACGAGCCCGATCTCCTCGAGCGTGTCGAGGTTGCGATACACCGACGCGAGGTCGGAACTGGGGAAGCGGCCGTTGAGGCCGTCGGCGATCGCGTCGGCGGTCACCGGTTCGTCGGCGGCGAACAGCGCTTCGAGCACCAGCCGCCGGGCGGCGGACACGCGCAGTCCACGGACGCGCAGGGTCGTGATGGCAGCGGGCACACTGGCAGGGGCCAGCGCCCGCGCGTGATGCGGAACGGTCATGCAGGGGCCTTTCTCTCCTCGGTGCCGCTCCCGCACGGCGATTACACGGGGCTATTGCGCACCGCCCGCAAGAGCGGATCACTGGCAGGCCGGCTCACGCGATCTGAGGCACGGCCTGCGCCGTCAGAACGAGGCCCACGCCGACGATCAGCACCGCCGAGACGGCCGGGATCGCGGTGACGACCCGCGCGGGGACGTTGAGGCGTGAGAGCACCCGTCCGGCGGACACGACCGCGACGCCGAGGCCGGTCAGCGTGGCCGCCAGGCCGAGGCTGAACGCGACGATCATCAGCATCCCGAGCGCGATCTCGCCCTGGGCGACGGCGCCCAGCAGCACGACCAGCGCCGACGGGCAGGGGATCAGCCCGGCCGCCGTGCCCATCGCCAGGATCCCGCGCCACGAGAGCTGGTCCGGGTGGTGGTGATGATGGTGGTGGTGGTGCCGGCGGCGGCGCAGGTTCTTGCGCAGCACATAGGCGCCGACGCCGACCACCAGCAGGCCGGAGACGAGGTTGAGCCACGGGTACAGGTCCTCGGGCAGCACGTACTCGGACAGGCCGAGCGCGACCAGGCCGAGCAGGAAGACGCCTGCGGTGTGGGTGACCGTCACGGTCGCGCCGAGCGCGACCGCGTGCCGCGCCGTGCCGCGTGCGCCGACCAGATAGGCGGCGACCATCGCCTTGCCGTGGCCGGGCGAGAGCGCGTGCAGCGCGCCCCACGCGAACGCGGTGAGCAGCAGCAGCACGAGCACGCCCTGGCCGGCCGCCGCGTCGCTGAACGCGCGCGACAGCACGTCGTCGCGCGAGTCGCCGCCCGCGGCGGCGGTGCGCGGCCCGTCGGGCGCGGAGAGCGTGCCGGTGCCCGGCGCCACCGTGAGCGTGGCGTCGCGCACGGCGGCCGGGCTGCTCAGCACGTCCTGCGGATAACGCCGCAGCCCGCCGGTCGGGTCGCCCGCCGGGACGTCGGAGCGCACGGCGGTGCCGTCGCCCGCCCGCGGCACGACCGCGTGCCAGCCGACGCGGCCCGGGAACGTGCCGTCGCGCACCGCCACCCGCCGCGGCGCCGAGACCGTGGCGGCCAGCGGGACCTCCACGCGCGTGGTCCGCAGGCCGCCGGCGCCGGGCGGGTGGCTGATGGTGGCCTGACCCGCAGCCTGCAGCGGCACGGCACGGCCGTCGACGGTGAGCGCGAGGCGCTTGCGCACCTCGGCCTGCTTGCGCGCGAGCACCTGGGCGTCGGGCACGCCGCGCTCCTGGAACGTCGGGATCTCCGCCTGGTCGAGGATGTAGCGCACGTCCACGCGGTCGGACGACACCGAGACCTGGGCGATGTGGTTGACCGAGAAGTTGCCCAGAGGATGGGCGCTCGCGACCGCCGGCACGGCCAGCAGCGCGAGGATCGCCAGCAGGAGCGCGCGCCTCATCGCAGCGCCTCCCGCGCCCGCTGCAGCTGCAGCGGCTGGGCGGCCAGCCCGTGCGCGATCGCCAGCCGCAGATGGCGGCGCCCTTCGGCGCGCCGGCCGGCGGCCAGCGCGGTCATGCCCGCGTGGTAGCGCAGCGACGGGTCGAGCGAGCCGAGCCGCAGCGCACGGCGCGCCCAGCGCAACCCCTCGGCCGCCCGGCCGGACCGGGCGAGGGCCCAGCCGAGCGCGTCGGCCGAGCGGATGCTCGGCGCGGCGGCCCAGGCGGTCCGCGCCAGCGCGACGCCGCGCGCCTTCGACCCGTACTCGGTCTCGAACAGCGCCAGCTCGACGTCGATGTTCACGCCCGCGCCCGTGAGCAGCTTCTGCTGCGCACGCACCAGCGCGAGGTCGCGGCGCCCGGCGGTCACGCGGCCCGCGGCCAGCTCGGCCTCGCCGAGCGCGACCACGTACTCGGGCAGCGGCAGCCGTTCGACGACGCGGCGCCAACGCGTGATCGCGCCGCGCAGGTCGCCGGTCGCGGCGGCCAGGCGCGCGCGGCCCGCGGCGGCGGGCGCATAGCCCGGCATCGCGGCGAGCGCGGCGTCGTAGGCGCGGCGCGCGCGGCCGAGGCGGCCGCGGTCCAGCTCGAGGTTGCCGAGCAGTGCCTGCACGTAGGCGACGTTCTCGCGCACCGGGCCACCGGCGGCCACGGCGAGCTTCATCGCCTCGACGGCGCCCGGCAGGTCGCCGTACAGCTCGCGGAAGTACGACACGCGCGAGTACGAGGTCAGGTTCGGCTTGAGGTCGACGAGCCGCTGGAGCGTCCGCTCGGCGGCGCCGTAGCGCCCGAGCTCGACCTGCGCGTCGACGAGGATCGGCAGCGGCGCCAGGGTGCCGGGCGCCGTGGCGGCGGCGCGCCGCCCGAGGCGCAGCGCCGCGCGGAAGTCGTGACGGCCGGCGGCGAGCGTGGCCGCCTCCACCAGCGCGTCCTGATCGGACGGGTCACGCGCGAGGGCGTCCTGAAGCAACCGGTCGGCGCGCGTGTAGAAGCTCGCGTCGCCGGTCTCGCGCACCTTCTGGAGGTACTCGCCGGCGAGGGTGACCGCACGGTCCGTGCGGCCGTTGCGCACATCCGCCTGCAGCTCGGCGATGCGCGCGTCGGTGTCCCCGCCCGGCCGGGCGGCGGTCGAGGTGAGGCCGCCCGCGGTGGGCGGGCCCGCCGCCGCCCGCTCGTCGCCCCGCGTCGCCGTGAACACGGCGAGCGCGGCGACGAACGCGAGGGCGACGGCGGTGAGGCGGCGAGCCCGCATCGGCATCAGGCCGGCGGCTGCGGGACCGGCGCGTGCGCCGGCTCCGTCCGCTTGAGGATGCCGCTGATCCCGTCCCTGGGCGTGGCGACGTAGGGGAAGGCCGACCGGAACGGCTTCTCGTTCTGGTCGACACCGTCACCGAGCGGGATCTGCTTCCCGCCCTGGTTGGCGGGCAGCAGCGCTCCCGCGATGACCCGCAGCTCGATGTCGGTCACGTCATCGGCCAGCCGGCGGCCGTTGGGGAACCCGGCCGTGTCGCCGGCGAGGACGCCGAAGCGGTTCGGCTTGGCGGCCGGCGCCACGCCGAGGTTGAGCTTCAGCGTGTCCGCGGGGACCGCGTCCTTGCTGATCTGGGTCAGTCCGGGCACGCCGGTGAGGAGCGCCTGGACGATGTCGGTCCGGTTGGTCTCCTTGACGCCCAGCTTGAACAGGGCGTTGAGCAGACGGGCCGGCTCCGGGTTGAGGGCGTACTTGCCGAAGTTCTTCAGGTCGTCCGCCGGGGACGTCCGGTTGAACTTGTCCTTCTGTCCGATCGGGATCACGACCTCGTTGATCAGCGGGTTGCCGAGGCGCGAGACCTGGGCCCAGTGGCGCTTCACGTGCTTCTTGCCGTGATGCGAGCGGACGCTGATGCGCTTGCGCTCGGTCGACGCCCAGACGCCGACAACGGCGTTCTTGGCGCTTGCGCCGGAGACCGACTTGCGGTCACGCGTGACCTCGGCCTCCGGAACCTGCAGCGCGAACGCGTGCGTGTTGTAGGTCGACACGTCGTCCTTGCCGCCGCCCTGGTTGCCCAGGCCGATGTTCGGGCGTCCCGGCTTGTCGATGTTGATCCCGTCGAAGATCGCGCCGAGGTCGACGAAGAACGGGTCGTCGGCCGGCCCGACGAACGTCTTGCCGCCGCCGCTGACCGGCTTCACCGCGCCGAGCCAGACCGGATCGTAGTTCGGGATCGTCTTCGGGCCGACGTTGTCCGGGGCGACCGGCACGTCGTTGGCGATCCGGCGCGAGCGCTTGAGATCACCGTTGGGCTTGTAGGTCTCCTTGTAGAGGTCGTACGTCTGGACGAAGTTGATGTCCGGGTCGTTGACCGAGGTGACCTGCGGCGCCGCGTACAGGAACGAGTCCGGGTTCCGGAACTTGTTGCGGAACTTCCACCGGTACGCGACATCCTCCTGCCCGTCGCCGGTGTTGTCGATCTTGACGTAGTAGCGCGCCTTCGGATCGAGCTTGCCGAAGTACGGACCGCCGGCCGGCTCCTCGAGCGGGACCCAGTTGGCGACCACCGTCAGGCTGTTCGGCGCATCCGGCGCCGTGAAGGCGTAGACGTCGGTGTTGTCCGCCGACGGGTCGAGCATGATCCGCGGCGCCTCGCGGTGCGAGGAGCCTTGGACCAGGGAGGCGACGGGCAGGGCCGCGGCCAAGGCCGCGACCACCGCCGCTCCGACGAATGGGGATCTGCGCATGCAGCACTCCTTGAGATCGGGGTGCTGGTCCTTACGGCGCAGGTACCGTCACGGTTGTAATTCTCCCTGCAAATGGACGCTTTCTGCGACAGGTTCGCAGTTGCGAGGCGTTCGCAGCAGATCATCCGTTCGGACGATGCCCGCTTCGCCCGTCGGGTCGATGGCGGGCCCGGCGCGCGCTGGGACGCTCTCCTCATGCTGGAAGACGTATACGGGGCTGCCCTCGCCGCATCCGCGGGACCCACGGCGGCCGGCGAGGTGACTCGTGATGTGATGGTGGGGGCGGCAGGGCGGCGCCCCGACGTGCGAGCGCTGGTCGCCCGCGCGATCGTGCGCGCCGTCCGCACGGCGCCCCACGCCGCGTTCGCCCGGATGTCCGAGGGCGAGCGCGAGGTCGTGGCGCTGGCGCGGCTCGGCGGCTACACGGTGGCCGAGATCGCCGAGGCGCTGGGCATCGCGCCCGCCGAGGCGCGGTCGCGCATGACGAGCGGACTGCGCGCCGTCGCCGTCAGCTGCTGAGGTGCCGGGCCGCGAACGCCGCGGCCTCGGCGCGGTTGCGGAAGCGCAGCTTCTCGAGCACGTGCCGCACGTGGGTCTTGACCGTCGCCTCGCTGATCACCAGGCGCTCGGCGATCTCGCGGTTGCGCAGCCCCTCGGCGAGCAGCGCGAGCACGTCGCGCTCGCGCGCCGACAGCGCGGCGAGCGGGTCCTCGGGCTCGGCGCTCGGGCCGGCGCGCCCGAGCTCGGCGAGCATGCGGCTCGCCATCGCCGGGGCGATCCGCGGCTCGCCGCGCGACACCGCGAGCACCGCCTCCACCAGCTCGGCGGGCGGCATGTCCTTGGTCAGGTAGCCCGCGGCGCCCACGCGCAGCGCGGCGTACAGGTCGGGCTCCTGCTCGGACACCGTGAGCATCAGCACCTCGGGGCCGCCGCCTTCACGGAGCTTGGCGCACGCCTCGAGCCCGCCGACGTTCGGCATGTTGAGATCGAGCACCACGACGTCGGGGGCCCGGCGGCCGGCCAGTGCGATCGCCTCGCGCCCGTCGCGCGCCAGCGCCACCACCTCGATGCGCTCGTCGGCGGCCAGCAGCGCGGCGGTGCCCTCGCGCATGAGCTGGTGGTCGTCGGCGACCAGCACCCGCACCGGCATCAGCCCGGCTGCTCCCAGGGCAGCGTGAACACCATCCGGGTGCCGCCGCCGGGCCGCGGCTCGGCCCAGATCCGGCCGCCGTGGCCCTCGACGACCTTGCGCGCGATCGCCAGCCCGATGCCGGTCCCCGGGAACGCGTCGCGGCTGTGCAGCCGCTGGAACATCCCGAAGATCCGCTCGGCGCTCGCGGGGTCGATCCCGATGCCGTTGTCCTCGACGGCGATGCGCCACACCACGTCCTCGCGCGCGCACCGCAAGCGCACCTCCGGCACGGTGCCGTGCGGCACGAACTTGACCGCGTTGGAGATCAGGTTCTGCAGAAGCTGCGTGAGCTGGCGCGCCTCGCCGGGGACGGTCGGCAGGTCGTCCCACTCGATCGTGGGCCGCGGATCGCGCGTGGCCGTCGTATTGGCGGCGATCGTCGCGACCAGGACGGAGATGTCGACCGGCTCGGGCGGGCGCTCCGATCGGCCGGCGCGCGAGTAGGTGAGCAGGTCCTCGATCAGCGCGTGCAGCCGCTCGGCGCCGTCGATCGCCCGGCCGACGTAGGCGTCGGCCTCTCCCGCCAGCTCCTCGCCGTGGCGGCGCCGCAGCAACCGCAGGTAGTTGGTGATCGTGCGCAGCGGCTCCGACAGGTCGTGCGACGCGACGTAGGCGAACTCGGCCAGTTCGGCGTTGGACCGCTCGAGCGCGCGCAGCGTCTCGTTGCGCACGCTGACGTCGCGCATGATCCCGGTGAACGCGCTGCGCCCGCCGCGCTCCCAGAAGCCGAGTGCCGCCTCCATCGGGAACTCCGAGCCGTCCTTGCGCGCGCCGAGCACCTCGAGGGTCCGCCCGAGCAGGTCCTGGAAGCCGGTGGCCAGGAACGTGTCGAGATGCCGGTCCCAGATCGCCCGGAAGCGCTCGGGCAGCAGGATCGTGAACGGCTGGCCGAGGAGCTCGTGCTGCTCCCACCCGAAGATCCGCGTCGCGCCGGCGTTGGCGAACGTGATCCGCCCGCGTCCGTCGGCCACGCAGATCGCCTCGGGCGTGGCCTCGGTCAGCGCGCGGAAGCGGTCCTCGGCCGCCCGCAGCTCGTGCTCGAGCTCGGCGGTCTGTGCGGCGTCGCGCCCGCACACGTAGGCGACACCGTCGGCCACGGTCGCCTCGAACGCCATCCGCCGCGTGCCGCCCGACTGGGTGGCGACGCCGAGCACCGCCTCGCCGCCGTCGCGCGTCAGCGCCCGTACCTCGTCGGGGTCGTCGAACAGCTCGGCGAACATCGCGCCGGCGAGCTCGTCGGGCGACCAGCCGAGCAGCCGGCGCCACGCCGGGTTCGCCCACCCGACGCGGCCATCCGGCTCCACCGCGGCCATCAGGTCGTGGGACAGGGCGGCGAGCGACGCCGCCGCAGGGGAGCTGCGTGCGGTCTCGGACATCGGCGTCTCGGGTGCGAGGCTACAGGTCCCGGAAGGTGGCGAGGACGGCCTCGACCACCTGGGGCTCGTGCGGGTACGCGATCTGCTCCAGCGGCTTGGAGTAGGGCATCGGCAGATCGGCCCCGGTCACGCGGGCGACCGGCGCGTCGAGGTGGTCGAACGCCTGCTCCTGGATCAGCGCCGCGAGGTTGGCCCCGACGCCGCCGTGCGGCCATCCCTCCTCGACGATCACCGCGCGGTTGGTCTTGCGGACCGACTCGAGGATCGTGTCGAGGTCGAGCGGGCGCAGCGTGCGCGGGTCGATCACCTCGGCCTCGACCTCGTGCTGCTTGGAGAGGATGTCGGCCGCCTTCTCGGCCGTCACCGCCATCCGCGAGATGCCGACGATCGTCACATCGGACCCCTCGCGGCGGATCGCGGCCTGCCCGAAGTCGACGACGTGGTCGTCCTCGTCCGGCACGTCGCCGCGCTGGCCGTACAGGTACTCGTGCTCGATGAAGACCACCGGGTTGTCGTCGCGGATCGCCGCCTTCAGCAGCCCCTTGGCGTCGGCGGCGGTGGACGGGATGGCGAGCAGCATGCCGGGCACGTGCAGGTACAGCGCCTCCAGGCAGTGCGAGTGCGTGGGGCCGAGCTGGTGGCCGGCGCCTTGCGGCATGCGCACCACCATCGGCACCTTCACCTGGCCGCCGAACATGTAGTGGATCGTCGCCATGTGGTTGACGATCTGGTCCATCGCCAGCAGCGAGAAGTTGATGGTCATCAGCTCGACGACCGGTCGCAGGCCGGTCATAGCCGCGCCGACGCCCATGCCGACGATCGTGTTCTCGGAGATCGGCGTGTCCCGCACCCGCTTCTCTCCGAACTCCTCGAGCAGGCCGGCGGTGACCTTGAAGGCGCCGTTGAAGACGCCGATGTCCTCGCCCATCAGGAACACGCTCTCGTCGCGCTGCATCTCCTCCCGCAGCGCCTGGTTGAGCGCCTCCCGGTAGCGCATCACGGCCACCGGCTACTCCTCCTGCGCCTCGTCGGCGGGCTTGACGTCTTCCTTGCCCGCCGCCTCGACGGCCTCGTGGTAGTGGTCGGTCGGCCCGCGCTCGGACTCGGCCAGCGACCGCTCGTGCTCGCCGCGGTGCACGCCGGCCGAGCGCTCGTCGACCGAGTACCAGCCCTTCACCTGTTCGCCGATCACGTAGATGTGGTCGTACAGCGACTCGGGCGCCGGGAACTTCGAGCCGTCCGCGAACGCCACCGCCGCGTCGACCCGCTTGATCGCCGCCTGGTCGAGCCCGCTCGCCTCGTCCTCGGAGAGCCCGAGGCGGTCGGCGAACGCGTTGATCGGGTCGCGCTTGCGCCACTCGGCGACCTCTTCCTTGGTCCGGTACTCCTCCGGGTCGGCCATCGAGTGGCCGCGGAAGCGGTAGGTGACCGCCTCGACGAGGATCGGCTGGCGCTCGTCACGCGCGCGGCGGATCGCCTCGCGCATCACCTCGTAGGTCTCCACCACGTCCATGCCGTCGCAGGTCAGGCCGGGCACGCCGTAGCCGTCGCCGCGCCGGTGCAGGTCGGTCTGCGCCGTGTGGCGCTCGATCGCGGTGCCCATGCCGAACTGGTTGTTGGTGACCATGAAGACCACCGGCAGCTTCCACAGCGCCGCGAGGTTGAGCGTCTCGCCGAACGTGCCCTGGTTGGAGGCGCCGTCGCCGAACACGCATACGGTCACCTCGTCCTTGCCCTGATAGTCGGACGCGAGCGCCATGCCGGCGGCCAGCGGCAGGTTGCCGCCGACGATCCCGTAGCCGCCCATGAAGCGGTTCTCGAGATCGAACATGTGCATCGAGCCGCCGCGGCCGTGCGAGACGCCGCTCTCGCGGCCGAACAGCTCGGCCATCACGTGGTCGGGGTCCGAGCCGCGGGCCAGCGCGTGCCCGTGCGAGCGGTACGTCGAGATCAGATAGTCCTCGTCGCGCATCGCGCGGCAGGCGCCGACGATCGTCGCCTCCTCGCCGATCGCGAGGTGCAGGAAGCCGCCGACCTTCGCCTTGGCGTACATCTCGCCCGCCCGCTCCTCGAAGCGGCGGATGAGCATCATCGTCTCCAGCCACTCGCGCGCCGCGTCCCGGTCCGGGAGCTCCGCGCCGGTCTCCTGCTGGGTGACGTCGGCCACGGGCCGGACAGTAGCGCGTGCCTAGCGCGTCTCGTAGCGTCGCCAGCGGGCGAGGAAGTCGCCCGCGTCCATCTGCGCGAGGTCGGCCTTCAGCGCGCGCGACAGGCGTCCGGTCTGCTGCGGCGTGGTGTCCCAGAACAGCACGACCTCGCCGGACTCGATCTCCACGACCTCGACGTGGTCGAGCCGGCCGGGCGAGGCGAGCAGGCGCGGACCGCCGCGGTGCACGATCAGCTCGTAGGCGCGGTTGGCCTTCACGCCGGCACCTCGATCACCTCGCCGGCGGCGGTGACGACCGCGGGTGTCTCGCGGACGCCGGCGGCGCGCGCCTCGGCGTTGGCGGCCTGCAGCCGCTCGCGGGTTCCGCGCAGCTCTGCGCCCTTGATCACCGCCAGCGGGTGCATCTCGCACGCCGCCGCGGCGAGCAGCACGTTGTCGCGCTCGCTCAGGTCGCGCCCGGCGGCGAACGCCTGGCGGAACGCGGCGAGGCTGAACGCGACCGCGCGGCCGATCTGCTTCGCGTAGGTGGCGACGAGCATCGCCCAGTCGCTCTCGGCCGGGAACGGCTCCGGCCAGACCATCTTCTGCACGCCCTGCCGCCGCGCCGCACGCTCGACGTCCTCCTGGTAGGCCGCGATCTCCTCGGCGCAGCGGAACGGCCCGACGTCGGCGAGCTGCACCGGGACCCACTCCGGCACCTCGCCGAGCACGTGGTTCACGCGCTCGGCGGCCAGATACGCGAGCGGGTTTGCAAGGTCGAAATAGAACTTCGCCTGTGTGGGCTCGGGTGAGGGTTCCGGGATTGGGTGTTTCGCCCACCCGGCTGCGCCTTCTCGTGGTGCGAGTCCGTCCTCAGCTGCCATCGTCGGCTCCGCCGGGCGTGCGACGTTACTCAACCATGAATCAGCCAGCCATCCGCAGCCCGGGCGGCTTCCATGATCGCCTCGGACAACGTCGGGTGGCCGTGGATGATGCGCGCGACCTCGGGGAAGCCGCCCTCCAGGGCCTTCGCGTTCACGAGCTCCTGGATGAGCTCGGTCGCGCGCGACCCGACGATGTGCCCGCCGACCATCTCGCCGTACTTCTTGTCGCCGATGATCTTCACGACGCCGCTGCGGTCGCCGTACACGGTGCCGCCGCCGACGGCGCCGTACTGGACCTTGCCGACCACGACGTCCATGCCCTGCTCGCGCGCCTGCTCCTCGGTCAGCCCGAACGAGCCGACGTTGGGCGTGCAGAACGTCGCGCGCGGGATGTCGATGTACTCGATCGGGTGCGTCTGCAGGCCCGCCGCGTCCTCGACGGCGATGACGCCCTCGTCGGATGCCTTGTGGGCGAGCGCGGGGCCGTGCACGAGGTCGCCGATCGCGTAGACGTTCTTGGCGGACGTGCGCAGCGCGCCGTCGACATCGATCAGGCCGCTGTCGTCGAGCTTGACGCCGGCCTCGTCGAGCCCGAGGCCCTCGACGTCCGGGCCGCGGCCGGCGGCGATGATGAACCACTCGACCTCGGCGGACTGGTCGCCGAAGGTGCACGTGACCTTGTCCTCGCCGCCCTGCACGTTCTCGACGAGCGTGCCGGTGTTGACCGCGATGTTCTGCTTGGCCAGCCCGCGGCCGACGATCTTGGAGATGTCGGCGTCCTCGGTGGGCAGCACGCGGTCGAGCGCCTCGAACAGCAGCACCTCGGTGCCCATGCGCCCGTACGCGGAGGCGATCTCGGCACCCGACGCGCCGGCGCCCACGACCGCGATCTTGGACGGCAGATCCTTGAGCGCCCACGCCTCCTCGGTGGCGATGATGCGCCCGCCGAACTCCGTGCCGGGCACCGGCTTGGGCACCGATCCGGTCGCGAGCACGACGCAGGTCTTGGCCTCGATGACGTTGCCGTCGAAGTTGCCGCCGACCTTGACGTTGCCGTCATCGGTGACGGAGCCGAAGCCCTCGATCAGGTCGATCTTGTTCTTCTTGAACAGCCCGCCGACGCCGCCGACCAAGATCGAGATGACCTTCTCGCGACGCGCGGAGACGTTCTCGTAGTTCACCGAGCGCCCGCTGACGTCGATCCCGAAGTCGCTCGCCTCGTCGATCTCGGTCAGCAGATCCGCCGCGCGCAGAACGGCCTTGGCCGGGATGCACGCGTAGTTCAGGCAGCGTCCGCCGACCTTGTCCTTCTCCACCACGGCCGTCTTCATGCCGAGCTGGGCAGCGCGTATGGCGGCGACGTAGCCGCCGGGACCAGAGCCGATGACGATGCAGTCGTACGAGGATTCGGGCATGGGAGCGGTGAGGCTAGCGGACGACGTGCAGCCCTAGCTCGGCGAACGGCTCCAGCGCCTCCGCGGGGACGTCCGGCTCGGTCACCAGGTGGGTGAGCGCCGTGGCCGGGGCGATCCCGAACGGCGCGGTGGTGCCGATCTTGTCGCGCGACGCGAGGCCGACGACGCGGTCCGCCCGCTGCACGAGCACCCGCCGCAGCTCGGCCTCCTCGTGGTACGCGCTGCTGATCCCGGCGCTCGCGTGGATGCTCCAGATGCCGAGGAAGCACACGTCCGCCGTGATGCGACCGTAGGCCTCGATCGCCTGAGCGCCGACGCACACCATCGCGCGCGGGTCGAGCGTGCCACCGATCACGACGACGTCGAGCTCGGGCCGCGCACCCAGCGCGGCGGCCACCGGCGGGCTGTGCGTGATGAACGTGCCGGTATGGCCGGCGGGGATCGCGTCGACCAGCGCGAGCGCGGTGCTCCCGCCGTCGACGATCGCGGTCTGCCCGGGCTCGAGCAGCGTCGCCGCGGCGGCCGCGACCGCGGCCTTGCCCGGGAGGCTCTGCTCGCGGCGCTCGGCGTACGTCGGGGCGACGGTCGAGCGGGCGAGCGCGCCACCGTGCACGCGCTGCAGGTGGCGGGCGTCGGCGAGCTCGTCGAGGTCGCGCCGGACCGTGTAGCCGGACACGCCGAGCCGCTCCTGTAGGTCGGTCGCCACCACACGCCCCTCGCGTGACAGCAGGTCGAGGATGCGCCGCTGGCGCTCCTCCTTCAGCACGGGGGCAGCTCGGCCACGCTCTGGAAGACGGGCTTGCCGCCGGCGCGGGCGAGCTCGACCATCTCGTCGGCCCCGGCCGACGCGCCACCGATGCGCAACACGGCGTCGCAGCGCTCTAGCAACCGGCGGGCGATCGGATGGAAGATGCCGTCGAACGCGGCGTCGCCGACGCGAGTGCTGCCGGCCAGCTCGATCAAGGGCAGCGCGAGGGCCTCACCGGTCACGGGCAGGTGGCCGGCGCGGAACACGTCGAGCGCCGCCGCGTTCATCGCCTGCACGTTCGCTGCCAGCTTCCCGGGGTCGTCGCCGGTGCCGGAGCGGTAGGGGCCGGCGACGAGGACCAGCAGTTCGTCAGTTGCGTTCTTGCACATAACTGCGCAGTTTTGCACATAACTGCTCAGGGATGGCGATGGTCTCCTGGGTCGCGTAGTCGAAGCCGACCAGCACGCCGTAGCCATCGGCCAGCAGCCGCTCGCCCACGCGCATCTCGAATTCGAGCTTCAGCGACTTGGTGCCGATCTCCGCCGGGCGAACGTTGATCGCAACCTCGTCGTCGAAGTGGCCCGGCGAGCGGTAGTCGATGTGGCACGAGGCGAAGATGAACCCCTGGCCGCCGTCGCGGTTGACCGGGTCGTGGTCGTCGGAGATCGAGTTGAGGTAGCTGATCCGTGCGGTCTCGAAGTAGCGCAGGAACACCACGTTGTTGAGGTGGCGCATCGCATCGAGGTCGCCGAAGCGGACACGCTCGGTGTGCGTGTAGGCCCAGCTCACTTGCGCTTGGGCATCTGGATGCGGGCCATCTGGCGGATCAGCAGCCAGAACAGCGGGCCCGTCAGCAGCATCACGGCCACGGCGATGAAGGCACCCGCGAGGTTGCTCGCGCGCAGCAGCGACAGCATCGCGCCGATGAAGGTCACGCCGAGCAGCACCTCCCAGCCGAGCACGGCCCAGTACTTGAGCCGCCACATGCCGATCGCCGCCGCGACCATCACGCCGGCGAACACCAGCCCGCTGACCACGGGACGGTCGCCGTCGACCTCCCAGCCCGAGAGCACGAGGATCGCATTGGCGATCGCGAACAGCAGGGCGAGGACCGCTGACAGCGCGATCGGCCAGGGGCGCTCGCCCGGCTTCAGCGGCACGAGCGCGGCGCGCGCCGCATCGTCCTTCTCGCGGGCGCGGGCGTAGCCGCGCGACATCGCCTCGCGGCCGCTCGCCGGTCGCGGCGGAGGATCGGTCGTCGCGTGCCCGCTCGAAGGCTGCGGCGCGGGGTCGGTGGTGGCGTGGCCGTTCGCAGGCCGCGTGGCGCGCCGCGTCCCGGGTGGTGGCGGGGCGCTCGCAGTCGCGCCCGCGCGCCGCTTACGCCCGCGCCGCGCCAAGGCGGTCCCCCAGCGCCCGCGCGGCCGCCTCCGGGTCGTCGGCCGCCGCGATCGCGCGCACGACGACGATCCGCTCGGCGCCGCGGTCGAGCACCTCGCCGACGTTGCCGGCGTCGAGCCCGCCGATCGCGAACCACGGCTTGGTCACGGTGCGGGCGGCGTACGCCACGTAGTCCGGTCCCGCCGCCGGCCGGCCCGGCTTGGTGGGCGTCTCGTGCACGGGGCCGACCGCGAGGTAGTCCACGTCGGGGTCGGCCTGGGCGGCGTCCGCCTGCGCGGGCTCGTGCGTGGAGCGTCCGATGATCCGGTCGGGTCCGACGAGCGCGCGCGCCTCGGCCGGCGTCGCGTCGTCCTGGCCGACGTGCACGCCGTCGGCGCCGCAGGCCTCCACCAGGTCGGGGCGGTCGTTGAGGATGAACAGCGCGCCGGCCTCGGACGCGGCGGTCCGGAAGGCGACTGCCGCCTCCACGATCCCCGCGTCGTCCAGCGAGCGGTCGCGCAGCTGCACGAGGTCGACGCCACCGCGCAGCGCCGCGCGCAGCCAGTCCAGCGGGCGCGCGTCGCAGACCAGGTAGAGACGGGCGGTGTCGAGGCGCTCGCGCGGGCTCATGGCAGCTACGATACGAGGAACCTAACGGGAGCCCGTGAGCCGGGCTGAGAGGGCGCCAGCGGGGCGCCGACCGTCGAACCTGATCCGGGTAGTGCCGGCGTAGGGAGGACATGTTCAGCAGTGACCTCGAGTTCGTTTGACGTCGCCGTCGCGGGTGGTGGCGCGATCGGCCTGGCGTGCGCGTGGCGCGCGGCCGAGCGCGGTCTGAGCACGGTCGTGCTCGACGCCGGGGATCCCGGCGCTTGGCGCGTGGCCGCGGGCATGCTTGCGCCGGTCACCGAGTCGCAGTTCGGGGAGGGCGCGCTGCTCGACCTGAACCTGCGCGGCTCGCGCGGGTTCGCCGCGTTCTGCGCCGAGCTGGCCGACGCTTCCGGCGAGGACCCCGGCCTGCGCGAGACCGGCACGCTCGCCGTCGCGCGCGACGCCGACGACGCCGCGGCGCTCGACCGGCTGCTGGCGTTCCGGCGCGAGCTCGGACTCGACGTCGAGCGGCTGCGGCCCAGCCAGGCCCGCCGCGCCGAGCCGGCGCTGGCGCCGACCGTGCGGCTCGCGCTCGACGTGCCGGGCGACCACTCGGTCGACCCCCGCCGCCTGGTCGCGGCCCTGGCATCCGCGGTCGAGCGCGCCGGCGGCACGCTGCGGCGCGGCGCGCGCGTGGCCGCCCTGACCGCCGACGGCGTGCGGCTCGACGACGGCGAGGCCGTGCGCGCCGAGCAGGTGCTGCTCGCCCCCGGTGCCTACGCCGCGCGCATCGAGATGCCCGACGATTTGCGCGTGCCGGTGCGGCCGGTGAAGGGCCAGACGCTGCGCCTCCGCGACCCGCGCGGCGCCGGTCTGGTCGAGCGCACGATCCGCGGCCTCGACGCCTATCTCGTCCCGCGCGCCGACGGCGAGTACATCCTCGGCGCGACGATGGAGGAGCGCGGCATGGACACCGCGCCCACGGCGCTGGCGGTCTACGAGCTCCTGCGCGACATGAGCGAGCTCGTCCCGGGCGTGCTCGAGCTCGAGATCACCGAGCTCGTCGCGGGCCTGCGCCCGGCGACGCCCGACAACCTGCCGGCGATCGGCCCGGGCGCGCGCGAGGGGCTGCTGTGGGCCACCGGCCACTACCGCAACGGAATTGTGCTCGCGCCCGTCACCGCCGACGCGATCGCCGCCGTGCTGTGCGGCGACGGCCTGCCCGCCTGGGCGGCGGCGGCCGACCCGCGCCGCTTCGCGGGGGTGCCGGCATGAGGATCGTGCTCAACGGCAACGAGGCCGAGCTCGCCGACGGCGCGACCGTGCTCGCGGCGGTCGAGGCACTCGACCTGCCGGCCGAAGGCCGCGGCGTCGCCGTCGCGGTCGACGCCGAGGTGGTGCCGCGCACGCAGTGGGACACGCACACGCTCGACGACGGCGCGCGGGTGGAGATCCTGCGCGCGATCCAGGGAGGCTGAATGGCCGCGACCGACGTATCTGCCGACCATCTGACCATCGCCGGCACCGAGCTGCGCTCGCGACTGCTCCTCGGCACCGGCGGGTTCCGCTCGCTCGAGACGCTGGCGACCGCGATCGAGGCCTCCGGTGCCGAGCTCGTCACGGTCGCGCTGCGGCGTATCGACCCCGAGGCGCGCGGCTCGATCGTCGATGTGCTCGACCGTGCCGGCGTCCGCCTGCTGCCCAACACCGCCGGGTGCTTCACCGCGCGCGACGCGGTGCTCACCGCGAAGATGGCCCGCGAGGCGTTCGAGACGGACTGGGTCAAGCTCGAGGTGATCGGCGACGACCGCACGCTGCTGCCCGACGCGCCGGCGCTGCTCGAGGCGGCCGAGGAGCTCGTCGACGACGGCTTCACGGTGCTGCCGTACACGAACGACGACCCGATCCTCGCGCGCCGGCTGGAGGACGTCGGCTGCGCCGTGGTGATGCCGCTCGGCTCGCCGATCGGCTCCGGCATGGGCCTGCTCAACACGTACAACCTGCGCCTGATCCGAGAGCGTGCGGGCGTGCCCGTGATCCTCGACGCCGGGGTCGGCACGGCGTCGGACGCCGCGCTGGCGATGGAGCTGGGCTACGACGGCGTCCTCTGCGCGTCGGCGATCTCACGCGCCGAGGACCCCGTGGCGATGTCCCACGCGATCCGGCTCGGCACCGAGGGCGGTCGGCTGGCCTACCGCGCCGGGCGGATCCCGCGGCGCCTCTACGCCCAGGCCTCGACGCCCGAAGAGGGCGTCGCCGAGTTCGGCTAAGGGCTCCTCCGGCCGTATCCGCTCCATTTGCCCGATGCGGACGGGCCGGTAAGGGCGCGAAGCTATCGGAACCGAACATTCCGATCCGAAAGGCAACTGCATGATCCGTCCGTACCGCATCGAGATCCCGCAGGCGCAGCTCGACGACCTCCACGAGCGCCTCGACCGAACGCGATGGCCCGACGAGCTCCCGGGCGTCGGCGCCGCGTACGGCGCACCGCTCGCCGACGTGCGCGATCTGGCGGACCACTGGCGCCACGACTACGACTGGCGCCGCCACGAGGCCGAGCTCAACGAGCTCCCGCAGTTCACGACGACGATCGACGGCCAGAACGTGCACTTCATCCACGTGCAGTCGCCGGACCGCAACGCGCTGCCGCTGATCCTCACCCACGGCTGGCCGGGCTCGGTCGTCGAGTTCCTCGACGTCATCGGGCCGCTGAGCGAGACGTTCCACGTCGTCGTCCCGTCGATCCCGGGGTTCGGGTTCTCCGGGCCGACGACCGAGACCGGGTGGAGCAACGCGCGCGTGGCGCGGGCCTGGGCCGAGCTGATGGGCCGCCTTGGCTACGAGCGCTACGGCGCGCAGGGCGGTGACATGGGCGCGCTGATCTCGCCCGACCTCGCGCGCCACGCGCCCGATCGCGTGGTCGGCGTCCACGTCAACGCGGCCAGCGTCGGGTTCATCCCGCTCGGGCCGGCCGACGAGGACGGGCTCACCGATGCGGAGCGTGAGCGGCTGGCGAGGATCCGCCACTTCATGACCGAGGAGTGGGGCTACAACCAGCTCCAGTCCACGCGGCCGCAGACGCTCGCGTACGGCCTGACCGACTCGCCGGTGGGCCAGCTCGCCTGGATCGCCGAGAAGGTCGCGGCGTGGTCGGCCGAGCCGATCGACCGCGACCGGCTGCTGACCAACGTGATGCTCTACTGGCTCACCGGCACGGCGAACTCGTCGTCGCGCCTCTACTACGAGAACCAGCACTCCTGGTCGATGCCGGAGAACTCCGGCGTGCCGACCGGCGTGGCGGTGTTCGCCGAGGACGTGTCGATCCGCCGCTACGCGGAGGAGGCGAACACGATCGTGCACTGGTCGGAGTTCGACCGCGGCGGCCACTTCGCCGCGCTCGAGGCGCCGGACCTGCTCGTCGAGGACGTCCGCGCGTTCTTCGAGAAGATCCGTTGATGCTGAGCGTCCGCGCTCTGAACCGCGCGCTGCTCGAGCGCCAGATGCTGCTGCGCCGGGAGACCCTCGGCGCGGCGGCGGCGCTCGAGCGACTGGTCGCCATGCAGGCTCAGGAGCCGCCGGCGCCGTACTACGGGCTCTGGACACGGCTCGAGGGCTTCGACCCGCAGGAGCTCTCGGAGCTGGTGGAGACGCGCGCGGCGGTCCGCGGCACGCTCATGCGCTCGACCGTGCACATCACCACCGCGCGCGACTTCGCCGGGTTGCGCGCGGTGCTGCAGCCCGTGATGGAGCGCCACTTCGCGAGCAGCCCGTTCGCCGCGGGCGTCGCGGGCGTCGACCTCGGCGAGCTCGACGTCGTGGCACGCGAGCTGGTGGAAGCCGAGCCGCTGGGGACCACGGGCATCGCGCGCGAGCTCGCGGTGCGCTGGCCGGACGCCGACCCGGTCGCACTCGGCTACGCGGCTCGCTTCCGGCTCCCGCTCGTGCAGGTCCCGCCGCGCGGGCTGTGGCCGGTGCGCAAGGGCGCCGGCCGGGCGAAGGTGACGACCGTGGAGCGCTGGGCGGGGATCGCGGTGCCCGAAGACCCACCGGTGGCGGAGACGATCCTGCGCTACCTCGCCGCGTTCGGGCCGGCGACGGTGCAGGACGTCGCCGCCTGGTCGGGCCTGGCCGGCGTGCGGGCGGCGGTCGACGCGCTGCGCCCGCGGCTGCGCACGCTCGAGGCAGACGACGGGCGCGAGCTGCTCGACGTGCCCGACGGGCCGCTGCCGGACCCCGACACGCCGGCGCCGCCGCGCTTCCTCCCGTCGTTCGACAACGTGCTCGTCGCGTACAAGGAGCGCAGCCGGATCATCCCCGACGAGCACCGCACGCGCGCGGTCCGCGAGCGGCTCGGTGCGCCGATGCTGCTGGTGGACGGCTTCGTCCGCGGGACGTGGGCGATCGCGGACGGCCGGCTGGAGATCGATCCGTGGGGGCCGCTGTCGGCCGAACAGCGCGCGGCGGTCGACGCGGAGGGCGAGCGGCTGCTCGCGTTCGCCGCGTCGGCATGATTGGCGGATGGACCTCGACGAGCTGTTCGACGCCTGGGAGCGCGCCTGGTCGGGCCGCGACCCCGCGGCGTTCGCGCCGCTGTGCGCGGACGGCTTCGCCTACGAGGACCCGCTGACGCCCGAGCCGCTGCAGGGAATCGACGCCCTCGCCCGCCACGCGCGGCGGCTGTGGAAGGCGTTCCCGGACGCCCGCGTGAACAGCACCGGCGAGCGGCTGGGCGACGGCCGCTACGCCGCCGCGCCCTGCAAGGTGCTCGGCACCCACGAGGGCCGGATCGGGCAGGTCGCCCCGACCCGCCGCTTCATCGTCGTGCACGCGGTCGTCTACGCCGAGCTGCGCGAGGATCGGCTGCTGCGGGCGCGCGCGTTCTTCGACGTGCACGGCGCCGCCACCGCCCTCGGCGTGCTGCCCGAGCACGGCACCTTCGGCGAGAAGGCGCTCTTGCTGCTCCGCGGCTTCGGTATCCGCGCCTGAGGACGGGCGGCCTAGCGCTCGACCGTGATCTCCCCGACCATGCCGGGGTGGATCGTGCACTCGTACTTGACGGTCCCGGGCGAGTCGATCGACGTCGTGAACGTCTTGCCCTTGCCGAACAGCTCGGACTTGAAGTCGGCGCCCTCGTTGGCCACCGCGTTGTGGTCCACGGAGTCCTCGTTGACCCAGCAGACCGTCTCGCCGACGCCGGCGGTCGTCTTCTCCGGATCGAACTTGATGTCCTTCATGACGATCGTCACGCCGTCGCTCGGGCAGGCGCTCGACGAGGCCCCCGCGGCGCCGCCGCCACCACCGCCGTCGTCCTCGCCGCAGGCGGCGATCCCGAGGGCCAGTGCGGTGAGGAGGAGAGCGATCCGCGTGCGCATGAGGCGGGCATTCAATCACCCGTACACTCGGCGCTCTGCACTTCCTCGACGGCACCGAGCTCTCCGCCGCCCAGCTGACATCGCTGCTGGACCGGGCGCTCGCACTCAAGAGGGCGCCGGCGGGCTCCCGCGCACTCGAGGGCCGGACGGTCGCGCTGCTGTTCGAGCGCCCGTCGACGCGCACGCGCGTCTCGTTCGAGGCCGGGGTGTTCGAGCTCGGCGGCCACCCGATGGTGCTGCGCGCGAACGAGCTGCAGCTGACCCGCGGTGAGTCCTTGCGCGACACCGCGTACGTGTTCTCGCGGCACGCGGCGGCGATCGGCCTGCGCACGGGCTCCGAAGAGCGCCTCGCGGCGCTGGCCGAGCACGCCACCGTTCCGGTGGTGAACATGCTCTCGCCGCTGCACCACCCCTGCCAGGCGCTGGCCGACCTGATGACGATGCGCGAGGCGTTCGGCTCGATCGAGGGTCGCGTGTTGACCTACGTCGGCGACGGCAACAACGTCGCGCGGTCGCTCGCGCTCGTCGGTGCGCTCGCGGGCGTGCAGGTGCGCGTGGCGGCGCCGGACGGCTTCCAGCTCGAGCCCGCTGCCGGCGCCGAGCTGTTCGACGACCCGGCCGCCGCGGTGGAGGACGCCGACGTCGTCTACACCGATGTCTGGGTCTCGATGAGCGACGACGAGAGCGAGGCGTCCCGGCGCCGCGAGGCGCTCGCGCCCTACCGCCTCGACGAGGCGCTGATGGAGCGCGCGGCGCCGGACGCGATCGCCCTGCACTGCCTGCCCGCCCATCCCGGCGAGGAGATCACCGAGGGCGTGCTGTACGGCGACCGCCAGCGCATCTGGGACCAGGCCGAGAACCGCCGCCACGCGCAGAAAGCGCTGCTGGAGCGCCTCGTTTCAACCGGATCGGGCCACGGGTAGGGCATCGCCGCGATGCCTCAGGCCAAGCGCAGCCGCGTCAATCCGATCGACGCGCTCGTCCTGACCCGCGAGCGGATCCAGGAGGTGCTCGACGACGCGGTCGAGCGCGGGCGGATGACGCGCGACGACGCGACGCAGCTGCTCGCCGAGCTCGTGCGCCGCGGCACCGCCCCGGCCGCCGGGTTGCTGCGCGAGGTCGACCGCGCGCGCCGCGCCGCCGGGCTCGGCGCGTCGTTCCCGATCGAGGGCTACGACGACCTCACGGCGGCGAAGGTCGCCGACCGGCTCGACGACCTGTCGGTCGCGCAGCTGCGCCAGGTCCGCGACTACGAGCGCCGCAACGCGAACCGCAAGTCGGTGCTCACCGCGGTCGAGCGCAAGCTACCGTGAGTGTCATCCTGGGAGCGTGTCCATCTCCTCCCAGGTCCGCCCGTCGCGCGGCGACGAGCTCGAGCTGACCGTCGATTCGCTCGCCCACGGCGGCAACGGCGTCGCGCGCCGTGACGGCTACGTCGTGTTCGTAGCCGGCGCCGTGCCCGGCGACCGCGTGCGCGCGGTGGTCGGCAAGGCCAAGCGCGCCTACGCAGAGGCGCGCGCGATCGAGATCGTCGAGCCGTCGCCCGACCGGATCCCGCCGCTGGCCGACCATCCGGGCGCCCCGTGGCAGGTGCTCCCGTACGAGCGCCAGCTCGCGGTCAAGGCCGAGCACGTGCGCGAGGCGCTGGAGCGGATCGGGCACCTCGAGGGCTTCGAGATGGAGCCGATCGTGCCCGCCGCCGAGCCGTGGCGCTACCGCAACAAGCTCGAGTTCTCGTTCGGCATCGGGGACGACTCCGAGCTCGTGTGCGGCTTCCATGCGCCGGGGCGCTGGGACCGGATCCTGGCGATGGACGACTGCCTGCTCGCCTCCGAGCGCGTCAACGAGGCGCGAGACCGAGTGCTCGCGTGGTGCCGCACCCAAGGGCTCGAGGCCTGGGACCGGCGCGAGCAGCGCGGCTTCCTGCGCAACCTCGTGATCCGCGAGGGCCGCCGTACCGGCGAGCTGCAGGTCCGGCTCGTCACGTCCCCGGGCAAGCTCGACACCGACGCGCTGATCGACGCGGTGCCGTGCGACGGCCTGTTCTGGACGCAGCAGGAGCAGCTCGGCGAGACCGCCACCGGCGGCGAGACCGTGCTCCTGTCCGGCACTCCGCAGCTGCGCGAGCAGCTCGGCGGCCTCGAGTTCCTGATCAGCCCCGAGGCGTTCTTCCAGACCAACACGGAGATGGCCGAGCAGCTCTACGCGCTCGCCGCCGAGTACGCGCAACTCCGCGGCCACGAGCGGGTGTTCGACCTGTACTGCGGCATCGGGACGATCGGGCTGTCGCTCGCCGCCCGGGCGCGCGAGGTGGTCGGCGTTGAGATCGTCGAGGCCGCGGTGGCCGACGCGATCGAGAACGCACGGCTCAACGACGTCCTCAACGCCCGCTTCTACGCCGGCGACATCCGCCTGGCGATGCGCGACCTGGTCGAGCAGGCCGGCAGGCCCGACGTCGCGGTCGTCGACCCGCCGCGCGCCGGCCTCTCGCAGAAGGTCGTCCGCCGCATCATCGAGGCCCAGCCGTCGCGGATCGTCTACGTCTCCTGCAACCCGACCACGCTCGCGCCGAACGCGGCGCAGATGGTCGAGGCGGGCTACCGGCTCATCAAGGTGCGGCCGGTCGACATGTTCCCGCAGACGCCGCACATCGAGAGCGTGGCGCTGCTCGAGCGGGAACGTCAGCTGCCTGCTGGGTAGGGAGGCGGCGACGCCGGTGTGGGTTTCGTCGCAATCGTCGGCCGCGGCGCGGTCGCTGCGACGAAACCGTCCTCTGGCGTGGGTTTCGTCACACGCGCCGCGCGCGGATCGATGCGTGCGACGAAACCCACACGATCGAGGCAGCATTTCGTCGCACCGATCGCCGCCGGCGCTGATGCGTGCGACGAAACGCTGGCTATAGGGGACAAACGTCGCACGAACGAGCCGCCGGGCGACGAGTGCGACGAACTACTGGCTGTGTGCGAAACGTCGCACGGACGCGCGGCCGGGTGACGCGTGCGACGAAATGCACACCAGAGGTGCGGAACGTCGCACGGATCGACGCCCAGGCGACGCGTGCGACGAAATGCACACACCCGCCGGCGCACCCACCTCCCTACCCAGCAAGCAGTTGACGTTCGCCGACGGAGACCTAGGCAGCACGGGCCAGCGGCTCGTCCCACAGCCCGGGGAGCGCGGCGGCGACGGCCTCGTAGGCCGAGCGGCTCATCGCCATCCCGCAGTGGGAGGCGCGGATCTCGACGAACTCGTCCGCCGCCGAGTCCAGGCACGCGTGCCAGTCGACGATGCCGTCGGAGCGCGAGTAGACGCACACGTAGCGCACGTCCTCCGGGAAACCGGCCGCCAGGTCGGCCCGGAACGGCGCGCAGCATGGTCCGCGCAGGCAGCGCATCGAGAACAGGCCGGGGACACGGCTCGTGCCGAGCGCGCCGACGAGGCCGACCTGCAGCAGCACGAGCGGGTGGACCTTGAGCATCGACACGGTTGGCGCGCCGAGCGTCACGATGCCGGAGACGAGGTCGGGGCGGCGGACGGCGACCGCGCGCGCCAGCACTCCGCCGCGGCTCTGGCCGATGATCGCCACGCGGCGGCCGGTGCGGTGGGCGAGCGCCTCGAGGCCCTCCTCGAGCAGCAGGCAGGCCTCCTGCGAGCAGCCCACGTTGGCGCGGATCCCGGCCCGCCGGGTCCAATAGCCGTTGGCGCGCAGCCACTTGGACATCGTCGCCAGCGTGCCGTCACCCGCCATGAAGCCGGGAACCAGCAGCACGGGACGCCCGTAGCCGCGCTCGACGCCGTCGCCGCGCCAGACCGGGCTGCGCAGCAGCTGCGCAGCCTCGAGGCCCACTCGGGACTCCCGCCATAGCGGGGGCACGTGGGGCACGGCTGGGGTCGGGATACGGGGGCGAGGTACGCCCATTTCCAGCCATTACCCCATCAGACCCCCCGGCGATACAAGTCCGACCGGGGGGTCTTTCGCCGGACGGCCGCGAAACGGGTCCGGCGAGTAGCATCGCGGGCGTGCGAGCCGCCACGATCAGCGACGGCACGATCGCCGTCCAGGAGCACCCCGATCCCGCTCCGGAGGCCGGCGAGCTGCTGGTCCGCGTGCACGCCGCCGGGCTGAACGGCGCCGACATGATGCAGCTCAAGGGCTTCTATCCGGCCCCGCCCGGATCGCCGCCCGACATCCCGGGCCTCGAGCTCGCCGGCGAGGTCGTGGCCACCGGTGACGACGTCCGCCGCTTCGAGGTGGGCGACCGCGTGATGGCGATCGTCGGCGGCGGCGGGCAGGGCGAGCTGGCGATCGTGCACGAGCGCGTGGCGATGCCGATCCCCGAGGAGCTCGACTGGACCGCGGCCGGCGGCGTCCCCGAGGTGTTCTGCACTGCGCACGACGCGCTGTTCACGCAGGCCGGGCTGACCGTCGGCGAGCGGCTGCTCGTGCACGGCGCGGCCGGCGGCGTCGGCATGGCGGCGGTCCAGCTCGGCACCATGGCCGGCGCCCGCGTGTCGGCGACCGTGCGCAACGAGCACTGCCGCGAGCAGATCGCCGCGCTGGACGTGAACGCCCTCGCGCCCGACGAGTTCCCGGAGGCCGGGCCGTTCGACGTGATCCTCGAGCTGGTCGGCTCCCCCAACTTCCCGGCGAACTTCGAGGCAGTCGCGCCGTGCGGGCGGATCGCGATCGTGGGCATCGGCGCCGGCGCGGAGATCGACTTCAGCCTGCGCGATCTGATGTACAAGCGCGTGCGCATGTTCGGCACGGTGATGCGCGCCCGCTCGCTGGAGGAGAAGGCGGTGATGACGCGCGGCGTCGAGAGGGCCGTGCTGCCCGGCTTCGTGTCCGGCGACCTGTCGGTGTTCGTGGCCGAGACGTTCCCGCTCGACCGGGTGGCCGAGGCCTACGAGCGCTTTCAGGCCGGCGGCAAGCTCGGCAAGATCGTGCTCGAGATGTGAGCCAGCTTGTCGGGGTTCACGACGGAGCGGATCGCGTGGATCTCGCCGTCTGAGATCTCGAACGACATCGCGGTGATCAGGGCGCCGGTCTCGTCGAAGCCGAGCATGCCCGCCTGGCCGTTGACCTCGGCCTGACGCAGCGAGAACCCGCGCCGGCCCGCCGCGCGGCGGAAGCCGGCGAGCATGCGCGCGATCGCCTCCGCGCCGGTGACCGGCTTCCAGATCTGCGGTGCCTTGCCGCCGCCGTCGCCGTAGAACGCCGCGTCCTCGGCCAGCATCGACACCAGCGGCTCGGTCTCGCCCTCCCACAGTGCGGCGATGAAGCGCCGTGCCAGCTCGTCGCGCTGCTCCTGTGAGGGCTCGAAGCGCGGGCGCCGCTCGGCCACGTGGCGGCGCGCACGGACGGCGAGCTGCCGGCAGTTGTCCTCGCTCTTCCCGACGATCTCCGCGATCTCGTCATAGCCGTAGTCGAACGCCTCGCGCAGCACGAACACCGCGCGCTCGACCGGAGTCAGGCTCTCGAGCAGGACGAGCACGGCCATCGACAGGGACTCGGCGCGCAGGGCGGCATCGGGCCCCGGGTCGGCGAGCACGGGCTCGGGCAACCACGTGCCCGGGTACTCCTCGCGACGCACCCGGGCCGAGCGCAGGTGGTCGATGCACAGGCGCGTGACGACGGTGGTCAGCCACGCCTTGGGCGCCGCCACGTGGTCCTCGCGGTGGAAGCGCTCGTAGGCGTCCTGCACCAGGTCCTCGGCCTCGCTGAAGCTGCCCACCATGCGGTAGGCGATCGACAGCATCAGCGGCCGCAGTTCCTCGGGTGTCACAGGGCGCGCTCCCGTCTCGTCTCCGACTGCATGAACACCCTACGCATCTTCCTCGCCGGCGCCACCGGCGCCATGGGCCGCCACCTCGTCCCGCAGCTCGTCGAGCGCGGCCACCACGTCACCGGCACCACCCGCTCGCGCGCCGACGAGCTGCGCGCGCTCGGCGCCGAGCCGGCGGTGATCGACCCGCTCGACGCCGCCGCCGTGCGCGAGGCGGTCGTTGCCGCGCACCCCGACGTCGTCGTGCACCAGCTCACCGCGCTCGCCGGGCTCGGCTTCGGCCGCAACTTCGACAAGGCGTTCGCGCTCACCAACCGGCTGCGCACGGAGGGCACCGACCACCTGATCGCCGCCGCGCGCGCGGCGGGCGCCCGGCGGCTCGTGTGGCAGAGCTACGCGGGCTGGCCGTACGCCCGCGAGGGCTCGGGGCTGAAGACCGAGGACGACCCGCTCGACCCGGCGCCGCCCGCCGACGCCCGCGAGACACTCGCCGCGATCCGCCACCTCGAGGAAGCGGTGATCGGCGCGCGTGACATGGAGGGCGTCGTGCTGCGCTACGGCGGTTTCTACGGCCCGGGCACGTCGATCGACAGCGGCGGCGAGCACTCCGAGCTCGTGCGCAAGCGGAAGTTCCCGATCGGCGGCGACGGGACCGGCGTGTGGTCGTTCGTGCACATCGCCGACGCCGCCGCGGCCACGGTGGCCGCGATCGAGGGCGGCGCGCCGGGGATCTACAACATCGTCGACGACGACCCCGCGCCGGTCACCGAGTGGCTGCCCGAGCTGGCCCGCCAGGTCGGCGGCCCGCAGCCGCGCCGCCTGCCCGCCTGGCTCGTCCGCCTCGCCGCCGGCGAGCAGACGCTGTCGCTGATGACCCGCGTGCGCGGGGCGGCGAACGACAAGGCGGCCCGCGACCTCGGCTGGCACCCCGCCCACAGCTGGAGGCAGGGCTTCGCGGTCTAGCGCTCGCGGAAGCCGCCGCGGCCGTCCGGCACCAGCAGCGCGTCGTGCGTCTCGGCGACCTCGTCGGCGCGCAGGACGCGCTCGTCCGGCTCGAGGGACCCGACGATGAACGGGCACAGCGTGACCACCGGGCGGCCGTGGAAGCGCGCCTCCCATGCCGCCTCGTGGGCGAGGATCGCCTGATACTCCGTCGCGTCCGGACCGGTGGCCGAGCGCGCGTACCACCCGGCGTCGTGGCCGCGAGCCAGCGCCGCATCGAGCTCGCGCGACCATGCTTCTGCCACGGGCGCGGCCGGCGCAAACGGGTCCAGCGGCGCGATCACCATCCGCCGCGCGGCCTCCAGCTCGGCGACCGGCAACCCGGCCGCCTCGAGCGCCTGCCGGTGCGCCGCCTGCTCCGCCGGCGGCGCGCGGTGCACGAGCCAGCCGTTACGAAGGTTTCCGAGTCTGTAGAAGGCCGCGAGCAGCGGCAGCAGCTCGTCAGGCGCGCGCAGCAGGACCGCGAGATGCGGGCACTCGTGGCGCTCCACCGCATCCGCGAGGGCGGTGTCGAGGCTCGAGTTCACTCGCGCCACGTTACGCGAGAGTCGCCCGGATCAGTAGGGCGGGAAGTCCGAGTACCAGTCGCCGAGGACGCGGAACGAGCGCCAGAACTCGCGCTTGGCCTGCTCCTCGTCCAGCGCCTCGTCGATGTTCGGCGTGTAGAGCGCCTCGATCGACGGGGTGAGCGTCTGGATCTCTCCGGGCGCCGGGAGCACCTCGCGCGCCAGCGGCAGCTCGAGCTCGTTGAGCACCTCGAGCGCCTCAGGGCCCATGACCACGACCATCTTGGGCTGCACGATCGCGATCTCCTCGACGAGGCGGGCGATGCACTCGGGCGCCGCCAGCGCCGTGTCGGCCACCGGGCACTTCACGCACAGCGTGCCGTAGACGGCCAGCGGATCGATGTCGAGCCGCTTGAGCGACTTCATCAGCGCGGTGCCCGCGCGGCCGTAGAAGGCGACGCCCTCTTCGATCTCCGCGGGCGTGGGGTGGAACTTGAGCAACAGCACGTCGGCCTGGGGATGGCCGGAGCCGAGCACGGGCATGAGGCTGCCGCGCGGACAGCGGTCGCAGGCCTGCAGGTCTCGGGTGAAGTGGTTGAGCTCGCGGATGGCGCGCTCGAGGTACTTCTCGCGGATCTCGTCGTCGGTTGCGGGCATCCCGCCGACCGGTTTAGGCGCCCCGCGCTGTTCTCCTTGCCCCTGCATCGGTCATTGCGCGTCGCGGCCGGCGACGGCTCGCCGCACGCGACGCCGTTTGCTGGCGCGCCGGGCGGCCGCCGGGGTGGCGCGCGTCTCCAGGAACTTGAGCGCCTGGACCTGCGCGTACCGCAGCGACGAGGGCCGCCCGGTGATGTCCGCCTCGCGCAGCGATTGGAGGAACTCCTCCGGCCCGTCGAAGTCGCGCATGCGGATGCGCACCGCCCCCAGGCCCTGCGCCACGTGGGCGTCCGAGCCCGCACCGCCGGGGATCCGGTATTTGCCCGCGAAGCGCACCGCCTCCTCGTTCCAGGCGGGGATCGCGATGCGCGGGTTGAACACCTCGATCGCGTCGACGTCGTCGACCACGCGCAGGAGGTGCTCGTAGTCCGGCACCGAGTGCAGGCGGTCGAACGGATGCGGCACGTAGACGAGGCCGCCCTGACGCCGGATCTCGGCGATCGTCTCCTCCAGCGTCATCCCGCGCGGGATCTTCTCCTCGATGAACAGGCCGATGACCTCGCCCTGGTCGGCGGTCTTGACCTCCTCGCCCACGATCACCTTGACGCCGAACTCGGCCGCCTTGTCGCGGGCCTCGAGCGCGCCGGAGATCTCGTTGTGGTCGGTCACCGCGATCGCGCCGAGGCCGCGCTCACGCGCGGTGGCCAGCAGCACCTCGACCGGCGTGACGCAGTCGTTCGAGTGGTCGGTGTGCATGTGCAGGTCGACGTCGATCAGCGTGCGGCGCGAGAGGCGATCGCGGACCGTCGCGTCGAGCCCGTCGAGCGGACGGCGCAGGGACGCCAGCTCGCCGTAGATGGCCTCGGCCTCGTCGGCCACGCGGCTCCAGGCCAGGTCGTCGCGCGCGGCCGCCGCGCGCCCGCGCAGGCGCTCGAGCAGGTCGGGGTCGGTCGCGATGCGCTCGAGCTGGGCGGCCAGCACGTCGACGTCACCGGGCTCGAACAGCAACCCGAGGTCGCCGTCGCCGAGCACCTCCTCGTAGGCCGGGAGGCGGGCGGCGACGGGCACGACCCCCGCACCGAGCGCGCGAACGAGCAGACCGGGGGCGGGGACGCTGCCGAACGTGGCGGCGACGACGACGTCGGCCTCCGCCAGCACCTCGGTCTCGGTGGCGTCGTCGGCCGACAGCAGCCGCAGCCGGTCGCGCAGGCGGCTGCGCAGCGCGCCGGTCGGGGCCGCGCCCGTCGGGCGAGAAGACGGTTGCCTGCCATTCGACGTCGTCGGAGACTCGCCGCAACGCGCGCAGGAAAAGTCGTAATGCCTGCCGCTCCTCCTGGGCGCAGAACGCGAGCCGCACCGGCCCGGCGTACGGCGGGCGGTCGACCTGCGCGGCGCCGGGGCGCAGCGACCGGTAGCGGGCCGGGAAGAAGCGCTCCATCAGCTCCTGCGTGGCGCCGAACGAGGCCGTGCGCGCGTCGAGCCGGCCGAAGAACAGCTCCACGAAGCGGCGGGCGACCTGGGTCGACAGCACGCGCTCGGTCGGCGCGTGGAACGAGCCGACGTTGAGTGCCCGGCTGTGCCGCAGCGCCACCGACGACGCGCTGGGAGCGAACGGCTCATGCACGTGCACGAAGTCCAGCGGCGCGAGCGACAGGACCTCCTCGATCGTCCGCGCCACGTCCACGGGCGGCGCCGGCAGCCCGCCGCGCCGCTGCAGCGGCAGCAGCTCCCCGACGCCGAGGACCCGCACGCCACCGCCACCGTCGAACAGCACCTCGGGGTTCTCGCGCGCCGACCGGATCAGCCGCCGCGACTCGCGCACCAGCTCCCGTGACCGCGACGGAGCCAGCACGAGCATCCGATGCCCGCGCGCCGCAAGCTCGTTCGACAGCTCGCCCACGAAAGCGTTGACCTCGTGCTCGTCCTCCCACGCGTGGGGCGTCACCTGCGCGATCGCGTACCGCTCGGGCACCGGCCGCAGGATAGTGGCCCGTGGGAGGAGTGCACGCGCGAGCACCGAACCGGCCGGGCATGGTCATTCCTCAGGATTCCCGAGCGGCGGCGCTGGCGCCGGCCGCGGTCGCGCTGACGTTGCTGGTGGTGATGGTGCAGATCCGGATGGACGGGCCATGGTCGGAAGGCGTGCTGGTCCTGGTCGCACTCATCGCGGCCGTGCCGGTGTTCGCGCTGGCGCTCGCCGCGCCGCGCGAGGCGCGCGCCGAGCGCACGGCGCTGGTGGTGTGCGCGCTGCTGCTCGCCGGCCTGACGATCGCGCGGCTCGGCCACGCGCTCGCCGGTGACGACTACCTGGACGGCGGCGGGACGTTCTCGTGGATGCTCGCCCTGTTCACCGCGCTCTCGGGGTTCGTGTACTCCCGCACGCGCGCGGTCGTGGCTGTCCTGATCACCGCGCTGGCGGCGGTCGCGCTGGTGCTCGAGCTGGTGAACTGGATCTTCGGCGCCGAGGACATCGACGTGTTCCGCGTCCTGCTGGCGGTGGCGTTCGCCGCGCTGTTCGCCGCCGGCGTGGCGACGGCCGGGCGGGTCGCGACGCTGCTCGTCGCGGCCGCCGGCATCGTCGCCGTCAGCGGCTTCTACGTCATCGGGCTGGGGCTGCTGTTCGGGGCCACGGCCGGTCTCGGCTGGGGCTGGGAGCTGATCGCGCTCCTGGAGGGCGCGGCGCTCGCCGCCTATGCGGCGACCCGGCTCGAGCCGGGCCCCGCGTACCTCGCATTCTTCCTGCTCCTGCTGTTCGCGGCCACGGCGGCGTTCACCGGCGACGCCGTCAGTGGCGGGGTCATCGTCGACGGCGAGGAGATCCCGCCGCCCGGGGACGGCCCTTCGCTGATCGGCTGGCCGCTCGCGCTTGCGGTCGTCACGGTCGCGGCGGCGGCGTGGGGCCTGCGCCGCGCGCGCGATCAGATCGCCGCGACGTCGTAGAAGTCGCCCACCCGCACGTCGATCGCCTGCGCGCGCGGGGTGCCGAGCCGGTACGCCACGAGCGCCCGGCGGGCGGACCGCTCACCGCCGGTGAGGAACACGTGGCGGCCGGACTCCGACCAGGCGACGAACGTGTAGCCGGCCGGCACGACCGAGCCGGGCACCACCGCGGCGCGCCCGCGGGCGACGTCGAGGATCGCCAGCCGCCGCCAGCCGAAGGTGCCGTCGCGGACCGGCACGCCGAGCAGCTTCCCGTCCGGCGAGAACGCGCCCCGCCACGGCTCGAACTGCACGCCCGGCGGCGCCGCCACCGTGTGCGCGGTGCCGGTGCGCGTGTCGGTGAGCAGCAGCGTGGCGCACCCGGGGTCGGCGCACGAGGTCAGCAGCCGCGCGCTGGTCGGGCCGAGCGCGCCCGGCTCGACCGCCAGGTGGCGGACGACGCGGCCGGACGCCGGGTCCCACACCTCGAGGTCGTCGCCGTCTTCGAGCAGCAGCCCGTCGGCCACCGCGCGCAACGGGCGCCGGCCGCCGGGCGGCGTGCTGGCGCCGAGCGTGGTCACGCCGTCGGCGGTGACCTCGCGCACCGAGCGCACGAGCGTCGTGCGCACGCTGATGTCGACGACCCAGACGCGGTCGGGCCGCACGCTGGGCAGGAAGAACGCCGAGTCGCCGAACGCTCCGCGCAGCACGACGCGGTCGCCGCGGGCGAGCACCCGCCGCGACGAGCCGCCGGCCGCGAGCTGCGAGCGCGTCTCGCGCCGGACGTGACCGGTCGCGGCGTCGACGACCCACAGCACGCCGTCGCCGGCGAGGTAGAGCGTGGGACCGGTGGCCGTGGGCTGCGGCTCCGCGCCGCAGCCCACGATCACGCAGAGCAAAGCAAGGACGATGAAATTGGGCTTTCGCCCGCGCGTCCTCGCTAGCTCGGACACCGCGTGCGACGTTACATGTCCACTACCGCAGACTTCTCGTCGGCCGCCTTGTCGGCGGCGGCGCGGGCGGCCTCGGCCGCCTTGCGGGTGCGCGCGTGCTGCGCGATGAACTCCTCGGTCGCCTCGCGGGCCAGGTGGTCCGGGCGCTGCGTGTACGGCGACTTCATGAGGTACGAGCTCGGGCCGTCGAGCTGGCCGCCGACGCCGTGGTTGAGCGCGAGCTTGCAGCAGCGCACGGCGTCGATGACGATGCCGGCCGAGTTCGGGGAGTCCCACACCTCGAGCTTGAGCTCGGCGGTCAGCGGGACGTCGCCGAACGCCTGGCCCTCGAGCCGGATGTGCGCCCACTTGCGGTCGGTCAGCCACGGCACGTAGTCCGACGGGCCGACGTGGACGTTGTCGGGCTCCATCGCGTCCTCGACGATCGAGGTGACGGCGTTGGTCTTGGAGATCTTCTTGGACTCGAGGCGCTCGCGCTCGAGCATGTTGAAGAAGTCCATGTTGCCGCCGACGTTGAGCTGCGAGGTGCGCTCGAGCTTGACGCCGCGATCGCCGAACAGGCGGGCGAGCGTGCGGTGCACGATCGTCGCGCCGACCTGCGACTTGATGTCGTCGCCGACGATCGGCAGCCCAGCCTTGACGAAGCGCCGGTTCCAGTAGTCCTCGCGGGCGATGAAGACCGGGATGCAGTTCACCATCGCGCAGCCGGCCTCGAGGATCTGCTCCACGTACCACTTGGTCGCCTGCTCGGAGCCGACGGGCAGGTAGGAGACGACGACGTCGGTCTTCGTGTCCTTGAGGACCTGCGCGATGTCGACGGTCGAGCCCGGCGCCTTGGTGATCCGCTGCGACAGGTACTTGCCCAGCCCGTCGTGGGTCATGCCGCGCTGGACGGGGACGCCCAGGTGCGGGACGTCCTCCTTCACGAACTTGATCGTGTTGTTCTGGCCGGCCCAGATCGCCTCCGAGAGGTCCTTGCCGACCTTCTCCGAGTCGATGTCGAACGCCGCCGAGAACTCGATGTCGTTGACGTGGTAGCCGCCCAGGTCCACGTGCATGAGGCCCGGGACGCGGCCTGACGGATCGGCGTCCTTGTAGTACTGGATGCCCTGCACGAAGGCGCTGGCGCAGTTGCCCACGCCGATGATCGCCACCCGCACCTTCTCGTTCTGGTAGCGGCTCCCGCCGTTACTGGAAGGCTGGGGGCGGATGTTCTCGGTCAAGAAGTTCCCTCCGAAGTCGGTTCGGCCTTATCGAACACCGGTCAACCGGGCCCGTTACAACTCGGCGGCCGGCGCGGCGGCCCGCGTCAGCTCCTTGCGGACGTGCCAGATGCGCTGGAAGACGGTGATCGTCGACAGCACCGCGAGCACGTACACCGCGGGGGCCAGGACATCCAGGTCCGCGAACACCAGGCCCGCAGAGAGGATGACAACTCGCACCGCGCGGTCGGCGATCCCGACCTTGCACTCGACGCCGAGGGCCTCGGCGCGGGCGCGGGTGTAGGAGACCATCAGCGACGCCAGGACGGCCACGACGACGGCCGCCACGGCCAGGTCGTCGCCGTCGGCGGAGAAGTGGTGGGCGACCGCGGCGAGGACGATGCCCTCCTCGATGCGGTCGAGCGTGGAATCCAGGAACGCGCCGAACGGCGTGCCCTTGCCGGACATGCGCGAGTAGCGCCCGTCGAGCGTGTCGCAGACCGACCCGACGATGAACGCGATGCCGCCGAGCAGGAACTCCTCCTCCCAGACCAGGACGGCGGCGACCACGCACAGGGCAAGGCCGGTGAGCGAGATGGCGTTCGGCGTCAGGCGCGACTCGATCAGGCGGTTGCGCATCTGCGTCTGATAAGCGCCGCGCGCGCGTGGCGGCCGCTCGGCCGGCGGGGAGCTGCTCATGGCGAATGGATACTAAGGCGCTCGCGCGAGCTTGCGAGTGCGAGTAAGCCGCACACGGTTACGGCAGTGCTGTGCCGGCCTGGGGATTCCAGGCCCACACCTCGGGCCGCGCGCGAGCGAACAGCTCGCGCGCGCAGACCGCCGAGACCAGCGCGACCGCGGCGCCGAGGAAGCCGTCGATCCACCAGTGGTTGGCGGTCGCGATCACCACGAAGGTCACCACCGGCGAATACGCGTACCAGAGCGCCTTGGCCCAGCGCCGGCGCACCATCTGCGCCATCGTCACACCGAGCATCAGCGAGAACGCGACGTGCATCGACGGGATCGCCGCGTACGGGTTGAACAGCACGCTCGCCGAGCCGGTGTCGGCGTCGACGCCGGTGAACGCCGCCACCGAGTCGTGGAAGCCGTAGCCCTCCATCATCCGCGGCGGGGCGGTGGGCAGCGCGACGTAGCCGACGAGGGCGATGCCCATGGCGACCATGAACATGTTGCGCACGAAGTAGAAGCGCTCGTTGCGCCGCAGGTAGATCCAGGCCAGCGCCGCGGTCGTGACCGCGAAGTGCGAGTTCAGGTACATCCAGCTCGTGACGTCGTGCACGACCGTGTGCGCCGTCGTCCAGGCGTTCACGCTCGGCTCGAAGAACAGCCCCAGCCCGCGCTCGATGTTGATCACCTCGCGCGCGTTGTCGAACGCCTCGGCGGCACGGCCGTCGACCATCCCGCGCACCAGCCGGTAGAGCCAGTAGGCGCCGCAGAACAGCACGATCTGCCGCAGGAGGTCGATCGGCCCGTTGGGCAGCAGCTTCCGAGCGCGCGCGAGCATGAACCGGGGATGTTAAGGACCCGTGTCCCGGGAGCCAGTCGGGTTGCCCGCACCATTGGTGGCGCGTGGTGGTCCCGGCGAACGTCAACTGCGGCTGGGTAGGGAGGCGAGGGGATCGGCCGATTCGGCGGTCCCCTGGCGACTTGACCACCTCACACGTGGTCAAGGCGCCAGACGATGCCATCTGGCGCCTTGGGGTCGCATGTCGACCCCAACGCGCCAGGGACCGCCGGCCACGCGGGCGCACTCGCCTCCCTACCCAGCAAGTAGTTGACGTTGGTCGGCGCTACTTCGTCGCCAACGCCGCGGAGCAGTCCGGCCCGATGCCGGGCCGGAGGCCGGCCCGCACGCGCACGTGGTCGGTGCCGACCGGCGTCACGCGCGTCCACCCGCCGGGCGCCCGCGTGAGGCAGGCGCCGCCGGACCGCCACCAGCGCGTGTACCGCTGCCGGACCACCGTCGGCCCGTGCGTGTCGACGTCGAAGCCGTTCGGGAGCGCTGCCGTGATGCGCGCGCCGCCGGAGGCCGGCGGCGTGGGGTCGCGCACCTCCCAGATGCGCCACCCGGGCGAGTGGTGGACCAGCTTGAGATACGGCTCGCCCTGCTCGAGCAGCCGCGCCTCGGCCTTGGCCGAGTAGTCCAGCGGCGCGTCGGGGAGCGCGACCCAGTGCACGCCGGAGTCGCGCAGCCAGCGGTGGTAGCGCGCGCCGGTCAGCGGCCGGTTGTCGTAGAAGAGCGGGTTGGCCTTCTCGTCGAGCTGGCGCTCCCAGCCGCGCGCGAGCGGCACGACGCTCGCCAGGTGCGCCGCCTCCCAATGGTTGTGGGTGAACGCCACCTCCACGCGCTCGCCCGGCTGCACGACCTTCCCCAGGAACGCCCGCGGGTCCGAGTAGAACGCCTCGGTGGTGGACGGGTCGCCGTGTGCCTCCGCCACCGCCCGCACGGCGGGCAGCCACTGGAGGTACAGCAGCGCGACAAGCACGGTGGCGATCGCCGCGCGCGGCACGCCGGTGCGGGGCGCGAGCACGAGCAGCGCGGGCCCGAGCAGCACCGGCAGGCGCAGCGCGTTCTGCCCGAACGGCGTCGGGATGACGAACGCGCCGATCAGCACGGCGACGTAGAGCAGCGCGCCGGCGCGCAACGCGCGGCGCCGGGGCGCCAGCAGCAGCCCGCCGGCGATCGCGAAGATGAGCATCGGCCAGAACGCGGTCGCCACGAAGCGGTCGTCGCCGCCCTCCGGGAACAGCACGGCCATCGCGCCGCCGCCCACGATGACCGGGAACGCCAGCGCGGCCGACGGCGCGAACGCCTCGCGGCCGCCGCCTGCGACGCGGCCCGCGGCGGCGAGCACCAGGAACGCGCCCGCCACCGGGCTGGCCAGCACGCACGCCAGCGAGAGCACCGCGGCGGCGGCCAGCCAGACCGGCCGCCGCTGGTCGGCGCACAGCCAGGCGCCCACCGCGAGCGCGATGCCGAGCGTGAACGGCATCCGGCCGATGACGACGTTGCTGAGCACGCCGGCCGCGAACAGCCAGGTGGCGGCGGTCGCGGACTCGGGCGACGGTGCGATGCCGCGCGCGAGCGGCACGAACGCTCCGGTCGCCGCGATCGCGCCCAGCACGCCGACCCACGCCGGCCCCGGCCAGGCGGCGAGCGGCGCGAACAGCATCGAGTAGCCCAGCACGTGATGACCGCCGTACCACTGGGCGTTCCAGACGGTCATGCCCTCGGTGTCGAACAGCCACGCGCGGAACGCGTGAGCGGCCATGTCAGCGGTCGCAGGGCGGATCGCCAGGTAGGCGACTCCGGCCAGCGCGACGCCCACGACGGGCGCGAGGGGATGCGCAAGCGCGCGACGCACGGCAGCCGATGCTAGGCGGTGGCGGGGCCGAAGCCCCGCCCGCCCAATGGTTCCTAACGCTTCGAGGCGAAGTCGGCGGTCACGACGCAGGCGCGCCGTCCGCCAAGGTTCCCGGTGCGCCGCGCGATGCCGACCCGCCGGTAGCGGCCGGACAGCAGGATCGCCCGGTGGCCGGAGGAGTTCATCCACATGCTCACGATGCGGCCGGCGCTGCCGTGGCCGCAGCGGCCGCCGAGCATTGCCAGCGTCTCGGCGAGCGAGCGCGGGCTCGCGAAGCGGCGGATGCGGGCGTCGAACGGCCCGCCGTTACGGGAGGCGTGCGCGAAGTAGTTCGCGTCGAGCATCTCCCACGAGTGGTAGTCGGCCGCGCGGGCGAGCCGCTGGCTGGCGCGGACCGGCGCGAGCCCGTAGCGCGCGCGCTGCTGGTTGATGCCGCGGATGATGGCCCGCTCGCGCTTGTCGAGGCGAGCAGGGCCGGCCGCGGCGGCTGCGGGCAAGACGATGACGGCTGCGAGTAGGCAGCCCAAAGCAGACGTCAGCAGAGCGACGGTGCGCATGAACCCTTCCCCAATCGTCCAGAGCTCCCCCGAGCCCTGGGTCGATATCTCTCCGAGCCTGTCCGTGCGGGTCTATCTGGCTACTGAAATGCGGTCCGTCGCGGCGTTCGACCCTAGCAGCGCACCTCGGCAGATGAGCCCCCGGCCTTTAGCCCTCGCAAGCGATCTTGCAGGCGAATTTGTCAGAGAAATGACAATTTGTCCATTTTGCCATTTCTTTGTCAAGGCATTCCCGGCCTCTTCACGACGCGCCCATAGCTTCGCGACCGTCCGAATCATCCCCTGAAGGAGGTCGCAATGGGTGTCTTCTCCAGTATCCAGCCTGCGGCGCGATCGGCGTCGAGCCGCACGCGGACGCGCACCCGCACGCGCACCAACGGCACGAACACCAACACCAACACGCATCGGCGCCGCCGGCGCCGTCGTCGTCACCGTCGGGGCCGCCACTAGCCCCAAGAGCCGTTGCGGGCGGCGCTCCGGCGCCGTCCGCTCCTGCCGATGCTCGGTCTCCGCCCCCCGACGCCGCGCGGCCCGCAGATGGTGGCCGCCGCTCCCGCGCTGCCCGTGCGCGAGGTGCTCCGCCGCTTCTGGCCCGACGCCCGGCCGTACCGCCGCTGGCTCCCGCTCGGGCTGCTGCTGATCGCCCTCGGCGTCGCGATCGAGACGGCCGAGATCTACCTGTTCAAGCTCGTCGTGGACGAGGTGCTCGTCCCGGCCGAGATCGGCCCGCTGGTCTGGATCGGCGCCGCCTGCGCAGGCCTGCTGCTGCTCGGCGGCGCGGTCGCGCTGGCCGACGACGCGCTCGGCACCTGGCTCGGCGAGCGCTTCCTGCTGGCCATGCGCCAGCGCGTGTTCGGGCATCTGCTCACGCTGTCGCCCGACTCGCTCGACCGGCGGCGGCTGGGCGACGTGCTCACGCGCCTGGGCGGCGACGTCGCGGCGATCGAGAGCTTCGTGCTGTCCGGCGTCGCCGACGCGCTCGCCGCCGTGCTGTCGATCGGCTTCTTCGTCGGCGCGCTGTTCTTCCTGCAGTGGGACCTCGCGCTGGTCTCGCTCGTCGTCGCGCCGCTGTTCTTCGTCACCGCCCGCCGCTTCTCGGGCCTGATCAAACACGCGTCGCGCGAGAAGCGCCGCCGCTCAGGCACGCTCGGCGCGGTGGCCGAGCAGACGCTGGCCAACGCCGCGCTCGTGCAGGCCTCGGGCCGCGAGGCGAGCGAGCTCGACCGCTACCGGCGCGAGGGCGAGGGCGTCATCGCCGCTGAGCTCGCGTCGGTGCGGATCCGCGGCGTGTTCTCCCCGATCGTCGACCTGATCGAGCTGTGCGGCGTGCTGCTCGTTGTCATGCTCGGCACGCGCGCGATCGCCGGCGGCGACCTGACGCTCGGCGGCATGCTCGTGTTCATCGCCTACCTCACGCGCCTGTACGGCCCGGTGCGCGACCTGAGCTCGCTGTCGAACACCGTGTTCAAGGCGCTGGCCGGCGCCGAGCGTGTGATCGAGCTGCTCGACGAGCGCCCGCGCGTGACCGACGGGCCGCACCGCCTCGGCGCCGTCCGCGGCGCGATCGAGTTCGACGACGTCTGGTTCCGCTATGACGCTGAGCCGGCGCTGCGGGGCATGACCTTCAAGGTGGCGCCCGGCGAGCGCGTCGCGCTGGTGGGGGCGTCCGGCGCCGGCAAGTCCACGATCGCGCGGCTGCTGCTGCGGTTCGGCGACCCGGAGCTCGGGTCCGTCCGCCTCGACGGCCACGACCTGCGCGACCTGCAGCTCGCGTCGCTGCGCCGCTCGGTCGCGCTGCTGCTGCAGGAGACGCTCGTGCTGCACGGCAGCGTGCGCGAGAACATCGCCTACGCCCGGCCGGGCGCGAGCGATGCCGAGATCGAGGCCGCCGCGCGGGCCGCCGGCGCGCACGAGTTCATCGCAGCGCTGCCCCAGGGCTACGAGACCGACCTGGGGGAGCGGGGACGCCGGCTGTCCGGCGGCCAGCGCCAGCGCATCGCGATCGCGCGGGCGCTGCTGGCCGACGCTCCGGTGCTCGTGCTCGACGAGCCGACGACCGGGCTCGACGCCGAGACCGCCGCCTCGATGCACGACCTGATGCGCGACCGCACGACGCTGGTGATCTCCCACGACCTGTTGCTCACGCGCGACGCGGACCTGATCCTCGTGCTCGATCACGGCGAGCTGATCGAGCACGGCCGCCACGACGAGCTCGTCGCCCGCGGCGGAACGTACGCGCGGCTATGGGACCTGCACGAGGTGGCGGCGTGAAGGGGTACGAGCTGCTCGAGCTGCTGAGCAGCGGGCACGCCTGCGACACCTGGGATGCCTGGAGCGAGGAGCGAGGGTGCCGCGTGATCGTCCGCACCGGTGACGTACGGCGCGAGGGCCGGCTGCTGCAGCGGCTCACGCATCCGAACGTCGTGCGCGCGTACGAGGTGCACCGCGACTGGCTCGTGCTGGAGACGCTCAGCGGGTCCACGTTGTCCGCGCTGCCGGCGCTCGATCGCGGCGACGCGATCGAGATGGGCCGGCAGCTGTGCAGCGCGGTCGGCTACCTGCACCGCAAGGGCTGGCTCCACCTCGACCTCAAGCCCGACAACCTGATCGCCGACGGCGGGCGGCTGAAGGTGATCGACTTCAGCATCGCCCAGCGGCCCGGACGCGTGGAGCCCGGGACCGGCACGCGCCGCTGGATGGCGCCGGAGCAGGTCCGCGGCGAGCGCGTGACGGCCGCGACCGACGTGTGGGGGCTCGCCGCCGTGCTGCGCTCGGCCGGGCTGGAGTACGAGGTCGCCGAGGACCCGGTGCAGCGCCCCGCGGTTGCGGACGTGATTCGATGGCTCGATGGTCTCCCGAGCCCGGGTCCGGCGCATACGCGACAGGCTGCGTGAGCTGTACGGGCGCCCGGCCGCGCCGCCCCACGGCCACGGGCTCGACGAGCTGATCCTCACCGTCCTCTCGCAGTCGACCAACGACCGCAACCGCGACGTCGCCTTCCTGCGCCTACGCGACCGCTTCGGGAGCTGGGAGGCGGTGCGCGACGCGCCCAACGCCGAGGTCGAGGAGGCGATCCGCCCTGGCGGGATCTCCAGGGTCAAGTCGGTGCGGATCCAGGAGATCCTGCGGGAGTTGCCGGACCCGCTCGACGGGCCGCATCTGCGCGATCAGGACTTCCTCGTCTCGCTGCCCGGCGTCGGCCGCAAGACTGCCGCCTGCGTCCGGCTGTTCGCCTACGGTGAGCGCGACGTGCCCGTCGACACGCACGTATCCCGCGTCGGCACGCGGCTCGGGTTCTTCCGGGCGAACGCGCCGTTCCTGGAGATGCACGACGAGATGCTGGCGCTCACCCCGCGCGGGCAGGAGCTCGAGCTGCACGTGAACATGCTCCGGCACGGCCGCCGCACCTGCCACGCGCGCCGCCCCGAGTGCCACGACTGCGCGCTGCTGCGGATGTGCCCCACCGGGCCGATCGGATGATCTACGAGTCCGATCCGCAGGCCGCGCCGGACTCGGAGTTCGTCCCCGGCGAGCTCGCGCTCCTGGTCGCCGGCAACCGCGGCCGCCTGCTCGACGCCCGGCGCACGCCGGTCACCGTCACCGCGGTGCGGCCCGCGACCGGCGACTTCGAGATCGAGATCGGTGCGTTCGAGGACGCCGGGGCGCGCTGGGTCCTCCCGCTGCAGGACGTCGGCCGCTTCCAGTTCGCGCGCGACGCCGCCCGTGACGGCGCGGCCGAGCTCGAACAGGCGGCCGCACGCTTCGACCGCGTGCTGGAGATCGCGTGCGACGAGGACGCCCGCGCCGCAACCATGCGGCGCCTCGGGGACGAGCGCGCCGCCACCGCGGCGTGGCTGCGCGAGCGGCTGCCGGTAGTCGACGTCGACGCCTGCGTCGAGCGCCGTGAGGGAGAGCCGTCGTTGTACGCGCTGCTCGACGCGCGGTTGGGCGAGCTCGCCGCCCTCGACCGCGCGTTCGCCGCCGCGTTCGTCAGCAACCCGGGCTCGGGCGAGCTGGTCAAGGGCCACGCGATCGTCCTGGCCGAGCTCGGGCTGTGCCCGTACCGGGGCCAGGTCGTCCGCGACCCCGCCACGTTCGCGAACCTGCCGAAGGAGCGTCGCGCGGACCACCTCGTTGCGCGGCTCGCGTTCGTCCAGGCGGTGTGGTCGGCGCTCGGGCGCGAGACCGTCACGCTGCACCGGGCCGCCGCCGTCGGGCCGCGCCGGCCGGCGTCGCTGGTGTCGAGCACGTTCTCGGCCGCCGTCGCCGCTTCGCACTTCGCCGCGGCCGCGACTGCGGTGCACTGGCGGCAGGATGTCGAGTTCGATCGCCTGCTCATGACGTTCCTGGAGACGCGGGCGCTGAACGCGCCGTATCGCGAGGCCGAGGCGATATTGCTCGCCGATCCCGGAAACCTCGCGTTCTAGTCGCTAGAATCTGCGTCACGCAGACTGAGATCTTGAGCTAGGGAGCACACCAACATGGCAAAGACCATCGGGATCGATCTCGGCACCACGAACTCGTGCATGGCCGTCCTCGAGGGCGGCGAGCCGACGGTGATCGAGAACGCCGAGGGCGGGCGCACCACTCCGTCCGTCGTCGCCTTCACGCAGGGTGGCGAGCGCCTCGTAGGCACCGTCGCCAAGCGCCAGGCGGTCACCAATCCCACCAACACCGTCTTCTCGATCAAGCGCTTCATGGGCCGCAAGGAGGCCGAGGTGCGCGAGGAGGAGTCGATCGTGCCGTACACGGTCGTCTCCGGTTCGGGTGGCGACGCCCGCGTCGAGGCCGGTGGAAAGCAGTACTCGCCGCCGGAGATCTCGGCGATGATCCTCCAGAAGCTGAAGGCGGACGCCGAGGCCTACCTCGGCGAGAGCGTCGACAGCGCGGTCATCACCGTCCCGGCGTACTTCAACGACGACCAGCGCCAGGCCACCAAGGACGCCGGCCGCATCGCGGGGCTGGACGTCAAGCGCATCATCAACGAGCCGACGGCCGCCTCGCTGGCCTACGGGCTCGACAAGGAGAGCGACCAGACGATCCTCGTCTTCGACCTCGGTGGCGGCACGTTCGACGTGTCGGTGCTCGAGATCGGCGACGGCGTGTTCGAGGTCAAGTCGACCGCGGGTGACAACCACCTCGGCGGCGACAACTTCGACAAGGCGATCGTCGACTGGCTCGCCGCGGAGTTCAAGCGCGATCAGGGCATCGACCTGACCGCCGACAAGATGGCCCTCCAGCGCCTTTACGAGGCCGCCGAGAAGGCCAAGATCGAGCTGTCCTCCGCCCAGGAGACGCAGATCAACCTGCCGTTCATCACCGCCGACGCGTCGGGCCCGAAGCACCTCGACGTGCGCCTGACCCGCTCCAAGCTCAACGAGCTGGCCAGCGCCCTGATCGAGCGCGTCGTCGCGCCGGTCCGCCAGGCGCTGGACGACGCCAAGGACAAGGGCGTCAAGGAGATCCAGCACGTCGTGCTCGTCGGCGGCATGACCCGCATGCCGGCCGTCCAGGAGAAGGTCAAGGAGCTCACCGGCAAGGAGCCGCACCGCGGCGTCAACCCGGACGAGGTCGTGGCCGTCGGCGCCGCCATCCAGGCGGGCGTGCTGGCCGGCGACGTCAAGGACGTGCTGCTGCTCGACGTCACCCCGCTCACCCTCGGCATCGAGACCAAGGGCGGCGTGATGACCAAGCTGATCGAGCGCAACACGACGATCCCGACGCGCAAGGCCGAGGTGTTCTCCACCGCGGAGGACAACCAGCCCAGCGTGGAGATCCACGTCCTCCAGGGCGAGCGCGAGATGGCGACCTACAACAAGTCGCTCGGCAAGTTCCAGCTCACCGGCATCCCGCCGGCCCCGCGCGGCATCCCGCAGATCGAGGTCGGCTTCGACATCGACGCCAACGGCATCGTGAAGGTGTCGGCGAAGGACCTGGGGACCGGCAAGGAGCAGAAGATCGAGATCCGCTCCGGCGCCGGCCTGTCCGACGACGAGATCAAGCGCATGGTCGGCGACGCCGAGTCGCACGCCGAGGAGGACAAGAAGGCCCGCGAGCTGGCCGAGGCCCGCAACGCCGGCGAGTCCGCCGCCTACCAGGCCGAGAAGCAGGTCAAGGAGCTCGGCGAGCAGATCGACGAGGCGTCCAAGACCGAGATCGAGAACGCGATCAAGGACGTCAACGAGGCCGTCAAGGGCGACGACGCGGACGACATCCGCGCCAAGACCGACCGGCTGCAGTCCGCGTTCCACAAGGTCTCCGAGGCCATGTACGAGCGCGCCCAGGCCGCTCAGCAGGCCGAGGCCACCGACACGTCGACCAACGGCGCGTCGTCCGACGGCGACGCCGCGGCCGACGAGGAGGTCGTCGACGCCGAGGTCGTCGACGAGCAGAAGTAGGCCATGGCGAACGAGGAGACCAAGACCGAGGAGTTCACCGCTGCCGCGCCGCCCCATCCCGGGGCGGCCGGCACCGGCGAGACGTCGTTCGGCGACGCCGAGGCGCCCGCCGCGGCCGAGCACGCCGTGGCGCTCGAGCAGGCGGAGGACGAGCGCGACAAGTACCTGGCGCTCGCCCAGCGCACGCAGGCGGACTTCGAGAACTACCGCAAGCGCATGGCCCGTGAGAACGCGGCCGCGCAGGACCGCGGGGTCGCGAAGGTGACCAAGGAGCTGCTGCCCGCGCTCGACCACCTCGAGCACGCGCTCAAGGCGGCGGCCGGACACGAGGAGGTCGTCAAGGGCTTCGCCATGGTGAGCGGCGAGATCACGGCCGCCCTCGGGCGCGCCGGGATCGAGGCGTTCTCACCGATCGGCGAGCCGTTCGACCCCAACGAGCACGAGGCGATGGCCGCGCAGCCGTCCGAGGACGCCGAGTCCGGGACGGTCATCGAGGTCTACCAGCAGGGCTACCGGCTCAACGGCGCCGTGCTGCGTCCGGCCCGGGTCGTGGTGGCGGAGTAGGAGGCCGGCGTGGCGCGTTCGGGCGACTACTACAAGACCCTCGGGGTCGACAAGAAGGCCTCCCAGGAGGAGATCAAGAAGGCGTACCGCAAGCTCGCGCGCCAGTACCACCCGGACACGAACAAGGACGCGGGCGCCGAGGAGCGCTTCAAGGAGATCTCCGAGGCCTACGACGTCCTGGGCGACCCTGAGAAGCGCAAGAAGTACGACCGCGGGCAGTCCGTGTTCGGCGGCGCCAACCCGTTCGGGGGCGGTGCGCCGGGTGGCGGCACCACCGCGGGCGGCGACTTCGGCTCGTTCTCCGACATCCTGTCGAACATCTTCAACACGACCGCGGGGCGCGGCGGCGCACGGACGCGGCCGGCCGCCGAGCGCGGGCGCGACCTGGAGACCACGGTCTCGCTGTCGTTCGAGCAGGCCGTCGAGGGCGCGCAGATCCCGGTGTCGGTGTCGACGCACATCGCGTGCAACACCTGCCGCGGCACCGGCGCCCGGCCCGGAACCTCGCCGATCGTCTGCCCCGTATGTCAGGGTCGCGGCGTGGAGTCACAGGGTCAGGGCGTCTTCTCGATCACCCGGCCGTGCTCCCGCTGCGGCGGCAGCGGCACCGTGATCGAGGACCCGTGCCCGACCTGCGGTGGCCAGGGACGGCTGCGCGAGCTCAAGAAGTACCGCGTGAACATCCCGGCGGGGGTCAAGGAAGGCTCGCGGATCCGCCTGCCCGGCAAGGGCGAGGCGGGCCTGCGCGGCGGCCCGGCGGGCGACCTCTACGTGATCACGCACGTGAGCGACTCGCCGGTGTTCCGGCGCAAGGGCGACAACTTCGAGGTCGAGGTCCCGATCACGATCACCGAGGCGATGCGCGGCGCCGACGTCGAGGTCCCGACGCTGCACGGCACGAAGAAGCTGCGCGTGCCGGGCGGGACCAAGCACGGCACGGTCCAGCGCCTGCGCGGCGAAGGGCCGCCCGCGCTGTCCGGCGGCAAGCGCGGCGACATCCACTACCGGTTCGTGATCGACGTGCCGCGCGAGCTCACGGACGAGCAGCAGGCCGCGGTCGAGGCGCTGTCGCAGACGATGAACGGCAACCCGCGCGATTCGCTGCTGCGCGCGGCGGGAGGCCAGTGATGGCCACTCGCCGTACGCGTGTGACCGCGCGGGTGGAGTCCGGGCGCGGCGTGTTCATGATCTCGGTCGCCGCTGAGCTGGCCGACATGCACCCGCAGACGCTGCGCATGTACGAGGCGCGCGGGCTGATCGAGCCCAAGCGCTCGCCGAAGGGCACCCGGCTGTACTCGCAGGACGACGTCGATCGCCTGCGTCGCATCCAGGAGATGACCACCGAGCTGGGCATGAACCTGGCCGGCGTCGAGCGCGTGTTCGAGCTCGAGGGCAAGCTGACGCGGCTGCAGACCAAGGTCGACGCGATGGAGCGCCGGGTGAAGGAGCTGCAGGAGGAGATCACGCGCCTCGAGGAGGTCCGCCGGGAGGTCCGTGCCGAGATCGTGCGCTACGAGGCCCCGGGCACCGCGCTCATCCCGATCCGGCACGTGAAGCGGTCGGCGCGGTAGCCGCGGGAAGCGCGCGCAGGATGCCCAGGTAGAGGATGGGCGTCCCGGTGGCGATCAGCAGCACCGCGATGATCCGGCGGTCGCTGCCCGCGCCGAGCGCGTGGGCGACCCCCATCGCGTAGACGAGCGGCGTCAGCCGGTGCAGGTTCCGCCAGCGCTTGGTGCCGATCCGGCGGCGAACGTAGAACGTGAGGCCGAGGATCGCCGCCAGGTAGCCGGCGACGATGCCGATGCCGGTGAACACCGGCTCGTAGTCCATGACGAACGGGACGGCGATGCCGACCGGGCCGGGGTTCAGCCAGCGATCGCCGAGCAGGGTGATGCCGTGGACGGCGATCGCCACCAGCGCGGCGAGCGCCGCATGCTCGTGGACCGCGATCAGCGTGCGCGACAGGCCGGGGCGGCGGAACGCCTTCGACGCCATGGCGAGCCCGATCGCGACCGACAGACCGATCAGCGCCAGCGCGACGACGCCGGACGCCCGGCTGGCCAGCCACCAGCTCATGCCGGCACCGCCACGTCGGCGGTCGTGACCAGCAGGCCGCCGCGGCGCGCCAGGATCGCGCGGCCCTGCTCGGGGCCGGCCAGCACGGCGGCCTTCGCGAGCGCCTCGGCGAGCGCGGCGGTCGGCGCCTTGGCGGTGGCGGCGAGCACGCCGGTCCACGCCGGCCGGCCGGTCGAGGGGTCGAGCAGATGGTGGGCGGGCAGCCCGCCCGGCCCCCACCAGATCCGGCGGTCGATGCCGGAGGTGGCGACCGCGTCATCGTGCAGCCGCACGGTCTCGATCGGCTCCTGCGTGAGCGGGTCGAGCACCAGCACCTCGTGGGCGCCGTGCACGCGGAGATCGCCGCCGAGGTCGGCCGCGCACGGGCCGTGCGGGGCGAGCAGCTCGACGGCCAGGTCGGCGGCGAGGCCCTTGGCGCTGCCGCCGAGGTCGAGCCGCAGGCCGGGCGGGCGCGAGATCGCGCCGGCCGCGTGGTCGACGTAGACGCTGCGCCACAGCGCGCCCGGGTGGGCGGCCGCCGGGCGTGGGTCGGGCGCGGCGGCGAGCGCCTCGCGGAGGTCGGCGCGCGGACGGCCGACCAGCGAGCGCGAGTACCCGGCGCGGACGACCGCCCCGAGCAGCGTCGGGTCGGCGAGGCCGCCGGTGGCGGCCGCGCCGGCCAGCGCGGCGCCGACCGCCTCGCGCAGCGACGGCGACGCGGGCACGGACTCGCGCGCGTCGTCGTTGAGCCGGCACAGCTCGCTGGCGGGGTCGAACCGCGTGAGCCGCGCCTCGAGGTCCTCGATCAGCGCGCGGGCGGCCTCCAGGGGCGCGCCCGGCTGGCCGAGCAGGCGCACGCTCGTGCCCATGGCGGGGAACGCGAGCTCTCTCACGACGACTGCGTGGTCAGGGGGGCCGGAGCCGGTGCGGGCGCCGGTGCGGGGGCGGGAGCCGGAGCGGAGGTCGTCTGCGCCGGCGCAGACTGGCGCGGCGGTGCGTCGGCGCGGTGGTGGATCACGACGGTCTTGATCACGCGGCGCACCACGACCTGGCGCGGCTCGCGCTGGGCGGCCGCCGCCGCGGGCTCGGCCGGCGCCTCGGCCTGGAAGCCGATGCCGGCCAGCACCGCGAAGAACGCGCCGAGCGCCCCGCCGAAGACCCAGCCGGCCGACGGCTTGCGGGGCGCCGGCCGCTTGGGCTCAGTCGTCGTCGCCGCCATGCCCGGACGAGTCGTCATCGCCGCCGCCGTGGCCGGACGAGTCGTCGTCCCCGCCACCGTGACCGGAGTTGTCATCGTCGCCGCCGTGGCCGGACGAGTCGTCGTCGTGGCCGCTGCTCGACGAGCCGGGGCCGCTGTTGTCGTCGTCGTCACCGTGGTCGTCGTCACGCCCGTGGCGGCCGTGGTCGTCGCCCACGTCGTGGCCGCTGACGGTGGCGCTCGGGGCCGGCGCCACCGGGGTGCGGGGCGCGTCGCCCGGACCCTGGTCGGCGGTGCCGTCGTCGTCGGACGAGGAGGACTGCGCGCCGGCGTTCCGGTGCACGGTCCGGCGCACCACCTCGGTGCGGACCTGCGGCGGCGGGTCGGTCTCCGCGGTCGGGGCCGGGGCGGTGGTGGTGGGTTCGGTCCCGCCGCCGGCGAGTGCCACGGCGGCGAGCACGCCGAGCGCGACGATCGTGGCCGCGGCGGCGATCGATTGGCGGGTGAATCGCATGCCTCCAGAGTCGGCAGAGGCCGGCCAAGCCCCCGGCAACGCTGGGTTAAACCTTGGGAAAGCCCCCGCGCGCGTGGCTAGATTCGTCGGCGTGAAACCGCGTGTGTTGTTCGTGGAGGACGAGCCGAGCATCTACGAGCCGTTCTCGAAGGCCCTGGCCCGCGAGGGCTTCGAGCCCGTCGTCGCCCGGACCGCCGCCCGGGCGCTGGAGCTCGCCGAGGACGGCGACTTCGCCATCGTGCTGCTCGACCTGACGCTGCCGGACGGCGACGGCCGCGACATCTGCCGTGCGATCCGGCGCGGCTCGTCGGTCCCGATCCTGATGCTCACCGCGCGCGGGACCGAGGCCGACCGGATCGTCGGCCTCGAGCTGGGCGCCGACGACTACGTGGTCAAGCCGTTCAGCGGCGGCGAGGTGATCGCGCGGATCCGGGCGATCCTGCGCCGCGCCCAGCCGGCGCCGGGCGGGGAGGAGGAGCCACCAGGGCCCGTCGCCGTCGGCGAGCTGGAGGTCGACGTCGCCTCCCGCCGCGCCCGCCTCGGCGACGACGAGCTGCAGCTCTCGCGCAAGGAGTTCGACCTGCTGTCGGAGCTGATCCGCCACGCCGGTCGCGTGGTCACCCGCGAGCAGCTCATGGACCGCGTCTGGGACGAGAACTGGTTCGGCTCCACCAAGACGCTCGACGTCCACATCCGCTGGTTGCGCCAGAAGCTCGGCGACGACCCGACCGACCCTCGGTACCTGCACACCGTCCGCGGCGTCGGCTTCCGCTTCACCGCTCCCGAGGAGTTCTCGTAAGCCTCCGGAACCGCTTGCTGCTGGCCCTCGCCTACGTGCTGGTGCTGGCCGTCGTCGCACTCGAGGTGCCGCTCATCATCACCCTGCGCGACCGGGTCGACGCCGAGGTCAAGTCGCAGGCGCGCAGCCAGGCGGACATCGTCGCCGCGTCGATCGACCTCACGCCGGTCGACCGGGACGAGCTCGGCCGCACGACCGCCACGCTGGCCGACCGGCTGCGCGGCCGCGTGATCGTCGTCGGCCCCGACGGGGAGTTGCTGACCGACTCGGCGGGCGACGAACGGCTTGGGATCGACTACTCGAGCCGGCCGGAGATCGCTGCCGCGCTCCGCGGCGACCCGTTCCAGGAGCGCCGCTCGAGCGAGACGCTCGGGCAGGACATCCTCGCCACCGCGGTCCCGGTTCGGGACGGCAGGCGCATCGTCGGCGCCGTGCGCGTCACGCAGGGCGTGCAGGCGGTCGGCCGCGCCACCCGCCGGGCGACGCTCGGCCTGATCGCCATCGGCGCGCTCGTGCTCGTGCTGGGGCTCGGCGCCGGCGCGGTGATCGCCCGCCAGATCGCCGGCCCGGTCCACCGGCTCGATCGTGCCGTGCGCCGCTTCGCCGAGGGCGACCTGTCGGCGCGCTCGAAGGTGGAGGGGAGTGCCGAGCAGCAGCGGCTGGCGCGCACGTTCAACGACATGGCCGACCGGATCGAGCGCTTGGTGGCCGGTCAGCGCGAGTTCATCGCCGACGCCTCACACCAGCTGCGCACACCGCTCTCCGGACTGCGGCTGCGCCTCGAGGAGGCCCGCGCGTCCACGCACGACGTGGACGCCCACGAGGAGATCGACGCCGGGCTGCGTGAGCTCGACCGGCTGTCGGCGATCATCTCCGAGCTGCTCGTGCTGTCGCAGGCCGGCGAGGTCGACGCGCCGCCCGAGCAGGTCGACCTCGAGGACGCCGCGTACCGTGCCGCGGCGCGCTGGGACGGCGCCGACGGCGGTCGCGTAACCGCCAATGGCGCGCCCGCGGACGGCTACTGCCCGCTCGCGGACCTCGACCGGACGCTCGACGCGCTGATCGAGAACGCGCTCCACTACGGCAACGGTGAGGTGCAGGTGCGCTCCGCACCGGGCGCCTTGGAGGTCCTGGACCGCGGGCCGGGCCTCGCGCCCGACGAGCTCACCGCCGTGTTCGAGCGCTTCCATCGCGGCCACGCCGGCCGGGCCGGCCCGACCGGCACCGGCCTCGGCCTCCCGATCGCCCGCGAGCTCGCACGCCGGTGGGGTGGCGAGGTGACGCTCGACAACCGCGACGGTGGCGGCGCCCGCGCCGTGGTCACGGTCCCGCCCTTTCCCGGCGCTTAACCACGTGCCGTCTACGGTGGTCGCATGCGTCGCACCCTGATGTGGATCCTCGCCGCCGTCGCCGGCGTCCTGCTCGTCGCGGGCGTGACCGCGGCGGCGTCCACGCTGTCGACGCAGACGGTCGGCCTGTCGTCCGAGCCGCTCAGCGCGGGCGACGAGCTGGTGCCGAAGGACACCGCGACGCCCACGCCGACCGCGACGGCCACGCCCGAGCGCAAGAAGGCCAAGAAGAAGCAGAAGCCCAAGGACGACGACCGCGGCGGCTCATCCGGCTCGTCCGGCTCGTCGGGTTCCTCTGGCTCCGGTTCGTCCGGTTCCTCGGGCTCGTCCGGCGGCAGCGACGACGACGTCTTCGACGACCACGGTGGGGACGACTCCGGCTCCGACGACAGCTCGAACTCGGGCTCGGGGTCCTCGAACTCGGGCAAGGGCTCGTCCGACGGCGGCGGCGGCGACGACTCGTCCGGCCACGGTGGCGGCGCCGATTCGTCGGGCCACGGCGGCGACGACGACTGAGAACCGGTCGCGCCCGCGATCCGGCAGGCGTACCATGGTCCGAAAGGACCGCGAGATGCTCGTCGACGCCCACTGGCCGCCCCCCGAACCTGAGCCGGACCGCCCGTCATTCCGTTGGCCGAGAGCCGCGTGGCCGGTCCTCACCGTCGTGTTCATGGCGGCGATCCATCTCACACCGCCCGTGATCGCCTACCTGTGCGTCATCGGGGCGCTCTACTGCGCGGTCGAGACCTTCGGGCTGCTCCTTCCCAGGTCCAGCGACGGGCTGCGCGAACACAAGCAGTGACGCGCTAAGATCTTAGTCAACCCGACTGAGATCTGAGCCTATGCAACTGGACCGTTTCACCATCAAGTCCCAGGAGGCGCTGCAGGCCGCGATTCGGCTTGCCGCCGACCATCGCAACACCGAGGTCGCCCCGCCGCACCTCCTGATTGCGCTGCTCGACCAGCAGGAGGGGATCGTCGTCCCGGTCCTGCGCAAGGTCGGGGCCGACCCGGCCGCCATCCGCAGCGCCGCCGGCGGGGCGATCGAGCGGCTGCCCACCATCACCGCGGGCGCCCGCGAGCCCGCCACGTCGCGCGAGCTGCTCGACGTGCTGCGCGAGGCCGAGCGCGAGGCCGGCAAGCTGCGAGACGACTACATCTCCACCGAGCATCTGCTGCTCGCGCTGTCGGAGGTCGTCGAAGGGCTCCCGAAGCACGACGACATCCTCGCCGCGGTCGAGTCCGTCCGCGGCCCGCACCGGGTCACCGACCAGAGCCCGGAGGAGAAGTACCAGGCGCTCCAGCGCTTCGGGCGCGACCTCACGGCGGACGCCGACGAGGGCAAGCTCGATCCGGTCATCGGCCGCGACGACGAGATCCGCCGCGTGATCCAGGTGCTCTCCCGCCGCACGAAGAACAACCCCGTGCTGATCGGCGAGCCCGGGGTCGGCAAGACGGCGATCGTCGAGGGCCTCGCCCAGCGGATCGTCGACGGCGACGTGCCCGAGACGCTCCGCGACCGGCGCGTGATCGCGCTCGACATCGGCGCGCTGCTCGCCGGCTCCAAGTACCGCGGCGAGTTCGAGGAGCGCCTGAAGGCCGTCCTGAAGGAGATCCAGGAGAGCGACGGCCAGATCATCATGTTCATGGACGAGCTGCACACGATCGTCGGCGCCGGGGCCGCCGAGGGTGCCGTGGACGCGGCCAACCTGCTCAAGCCGATGCTCGCGCGCGGCGAGCTGCGCGCCGTCGGCGCCACCACGCTCGACGAGTACAAGAAGCACGTCGAGAAGGACCCCGCGCTCGAGCGCCGCTTCCAGCCGATCACCGTCGGCGAGCCGTCGGTCGAGGACACGATCGCGATCCTCCGCGGCCTCAAGGAGCGCTACGAGGCGCACCACGGCGTCACGATCACCGACGACGCGCTGATCGCCGCCGCCACGCTCAGCCATCGCTACATCGCCGACCGCTTCCTGCCCGACAAGGCGATCGACCTTGTCGACGAGGCCGCGAGCCGCGTCTCGATCGAGCTGTCGAGCGTCCCCACCGAGATCGACGAGGTGCACCGCCGCATCCTCCAGCTCGAGATCGAGCAGGCTGCCGTCGGCGAGGACGAGACGGCCACCGCGCGCCGCGAGGAGATCGAGCGCGAGCTCGCCGATCTGCGCGAGCAGGAGGCCGGCATGCGCGCCCAGTGGCAGCGCGAGAAGGAGCAGGCCGAGGGCCACGGCAAGCTGCGAGAGCGGCTCGACGAGGCCCGCACCGAGTTCGAGCGGGCGACCCGCGAGGGCGACCTCCAGCGCGCCGCCGAGTTGCGCTACGGCGAGATCCCCGAGCTCGAGCGCCAGCTGGCCGAGGCCGAGGCCCGGCCGGAGGAGATCGAGCCCGCCGTGTATCTGTCCGAGAAGGTCGACGCCGACGAGGTCGCCGAGGTGGTGGCCAAGTGGACCGGCATCCCGGTCACGCGGCTGGTGGAGGGCGAGGTCGAGAAGCTCATCCACATGGAGGAGCGCCTGCACCGGCGGGTCATCGGCCAGGACGAGGCGGTCCAGGCCGTCTCCGACGCGCTGCGCCGCTCACGCGCCGGGCTGTCCGATCCGGACCGTCCGATCGGCACGTTCCTGTTCCTCGGCCCGACCGGCGTCGGCAAGACCGAGCTGGCCCGCGCGCTGGCCGAGTTCATGTTCGACTCGCAGGACGCGATGGTGCGCATCGACATGTCCGAGTACATGGAGAAGCACTCCGTGTCGCGGCTCGTCGGCGCGCCTCCGGGCTACGTCGGCTACGAGGAGGGCGGCCAGCTCACCGAGACCGTTCGCCGCCGGCCGTACTCGGTCGTGCTGCTCGACGAGATCGAGAAGGCGCACACCGACGTGTTCAACGTCCTGCTGCAGGTGATGGACGACGGCCGCCTGACCGACGGCCAGGGCCGCACGGTCGACTTCAAGAACACCGTGCTGATCATGACCTCGAACATCCCGGGCGGCCGCGTGGGCGCCGAGGCGACGTTCAAGCCGGAGTTCATCAACCGGCTGGACGACATCGTCGAGTTCCACGCGCTCAGCCGCGAGCAGCTGCGCGAGATCGTCGACCTGCAGGTGTCGCGCCTGATCGTCCGGGTGGCCGAGCGCGGCGTCGAGGTCACGCTCACCGACGCGGCCCGCGACCTGCTGGGCGACATCGGCTACGACCCGACCTACGGGGCGCGCCCGCTCAAGCGGGTGATCTCCAAGCGGCTGGTTGACCCGCTGGCGCTCGGCCTGCTCAAGGGCGAGTACTCCGCGGGCGACCGGATCGAGGTGGACGCGGCGGACGGCGAGCTGCGCTTCGCCACCCGCGAGCCCGCGGTCGTCTAGGGCGTCTTGACGACCTGGGCGACCTGGATGATGACCTTCTGGGCGATCGGCGGGCGGGGCGTGTAGCGCCGCCGCTGATCGACCTGCAGGGTCCACTTGCCCACCGCGGGGTCGCGGACCGGGATCTGCCGGCGCGTGGCGTGGAAGACGCCGCAGACGCCGGCGGGCCGCCGCGCGAGGCGGATCGTCTTGCGCACCTTGCCGCCGAACAGATAGTGGCCCCAGATCGGGGCGTTCTCGGTGAAGCCGCGCCCGCTGAAGCGCACCTTGCGCGACGGCCGGGCGCGCTTCGGCCGCAGCGTCACCGACAGGTTCGTGACCATCGAGGACGCCGTCGCCACGTTCATCGTGTTCTCGACCTCCTTCAGCTGAACCGTGAAGGGCCGCTCCCCGATGGCCTGGTACGGGGCGGGGACGGTCGCATTGACCGTTCCATTGGCGTCGGCCTGGCCGACCAGCGTCTGACCCGCGTCGTTCGTGACCACCTGATTGTCGAGCAGGAGGACCACATGGCCGGCCGGGGTGAACCCGGTCCCGGTCAGGCTGACCGTCTCGCGCTGGTTCGGCGCCGGGCCGTCCGACGCGTAGCACGCGTTGAGCGGGACGAGCGCGGGGGCGGCCGCGGCCGGCGCCGCGGCGGCGAGGAACAGCAAAGCGGTGAGCGCAAAGACACGCACGTCACGCAGAACACCGCATAGGGCGGAAAGGATCGGATACAACCGGGGCATGCCGACGTACATCATGCTCTCAACCCTCACACCAGAGGGCGTTCAGACCGTCAAGAACAACCCCGCGCGTATCCGCGAGGTCAACAAGGAGGTCGAGCAGCTCGGCGCCACGGTCAAGGCGCAGTGGGCCACGCTCGGCCACTTCGACTTCGTGAACATCGTCGAGGCGCCCGACGAGAAGACGATGGCGCGCGTCTCGCTCGAGCTCGGATCGCGCGGCACGGCCCACTACGAGTCGCTGGCCGCGATCCCGATCGACGACTTCATCGCGTCGCTGTGACGCGCGTCCTCGTGGTGGGCGGGGGCGGCCGCGAGCACGCGATCGTTCGCGCGCTCAACCGGTCCCCGCAGCACCCCGAGGTGCTGTGTACGCCCGGCAACGCCGGGATCGCGCAGGACGCGACGGTGATCCCCGAGGTCGACCTCGCCGGGGTCGACCTGGTCGTGGTCGGCCCCGAGGCGCCGCTGGTCGCCGGCCTGGCCGACGACTGCGCGGCCGCCGGCGTCCCCTGCTTCGGGCCCGGCGCCGCCGCTGCGCGGCTCGAGGGCTCGAAGGCGTTCGCCAAGGAGGTGATGGCCGCCGCGGGCGTGCCGACCGGCGGCTACGCGGTGGTCGAGACCGTGCCGGACGGGGTCGAGGCGATCACCGGCTACCCGGCCGTCATCAAGGCCGACGGGCTGGCGGCCGGGAAGGGCGTCGTGATCGCGGCCGACGAGGCGGAGGCGCTGGAAGCGCTGGAGGTGATGCTCGTCGAGCGCCGGTTCGGCTTCGCGCCGGTCGTGGTCGAGGAGTTCCTGGACGGGCGCGAGCTGTCGGTCCTCGCGATCTGCGACGGCGAGACCGCGCTGCCGCTCGCGCCCGCGCGCGACTTCAAGCGCATCGGCGACGGCGACACCGGCCCCAACACCGGCGGGATGGGCTCCTACTCGCCGGTGCCGGAGATCGACGACGCGTTCCTGGAGCAGATCCGCACGACGGTCCACCAGCCGGTCATCGACGAGCTCGCCCGGCGCGGCACGCCGTTCCACGGCGTGCTCTACGCGGGCCTGATGCTCACCGCGGACGGGCCGAAGGTGCTCGAGTACAACGTCCGCTTCGGCGACCCGGAGACACAGGCCGTGCTGCCGCGGCTGCGCTCGGACCTGCTCGACCTCATGCAGCGCGCCACGCGGCCGGGCGGCCTGGCCGGCGCGACGCTCGAGTGGGACCCACGCTCGGCGGTCACGGTCGTCCTCGCCTCCCGCGGGTATCCCGCCTCCTCCTCGTCCGGCGACGTCATCCAGGGGCTCGACCTGGTGCCCGGAGAGGTCGAGGTCACGCACGCGGGCACGGCGCAGCACGGAGACCGCGTCGTGACGGCCGGCGGGCGGGTCCTCAACGTGACCGCGCTCGGCGACGGCACGCGCGACGCCCGGGCGCATGCGTATGCTGCCGCCGACGTGATCGAGTTCGACGGCCGGCAGCTGCGCCGGGACATCGCCGCATGAGTGAAGAACAGGCACCGGTGGCCGAGGCCGCCGTCGAGGCGGAGTTCGAGGGCCTCGAGGTCGACGCGCCGCGCGTCGGCATCGTCATGGGCTCCAAGAGCGACATGCCCGCGATGGAGGCCGCCGCCAAGGAGCTCGACGAGCGCGGCATCCGCCACGAGGTGCGCGTGATGTCCGCCCACCGCGAGCCCGACACGGTCGCCGACTACGCCAAGAACGCCCAGCTCCGCGGTCTGCGCGTGATCATCGCCGGCGCCGGCCTGTCGGCGGCGCTGCCCGGCGTGGTCGCCGCGCACACGCCGCTGCCGGTCATCGGCGTCCCGCTGACGTCGTCCAAGTCGGTCGCCGGCGGGCTCGACGCGCTGCTCTCGATCGCGCAGATGCCGCCCGGCGTGCCGGTGGCCTGCGTGGGCGTGGACAACGCGCGCAACGCCGCAGTGCTCGCAGCGCGCATACTCGACGCGTGATCGCGCGGTACACCCGCCCAGAGCTGGGCGAGATCTGGACTGACGAGGCGCGCATGAGCGCCTGGCGGGACGTGGAGGTCGCGGCCGCCGAGGCGCTCGACGGGCCGACCCAGGCCGACCTCGAGGCGATCCGCGGCGCGACGTTCACGGTCCAGGCCGTCAAGGAACGCGAGGCGGTGACCGACCACGACGTGGCCGCGTTCGTCGACGTGCTGGCCGGCTCGGCGGGCCCGGCGGGCCGCTGGATCCACTTCGGGCTCACGTCGTCCGACGTGCTCGACACCGCGCTGGCGATCCAGATCCGCCGCGCCGGCGCCGTGATCGTCCCGGCCGCGCGGGAGCTGACGTCCGCCCTGGCCGAGCGCGCGCGCGAGCATGCGGACACGCTGTGCGTGGGGCGCACGCACGGCGTGCACGCCGAGCCGACGTCGTTCGGCCTCAAGCTGGCCGGCTTCGCGATGGAGGCGGCGCGCAACGCCGACCGGCTGGAGCGGGCGTTCGGGCAGGCCGCCACCGGCGCGATCTCCGGTGCGGTCGGCACGTACGCGTCGCTCGGCCCGGCCTACGAGGCGCGGGTGCTCGGCCGGCTCGGCCTGGCCGCCGAGCCGGTGTCGACGCAGGTCGTGCCGCGCGACCGCCACGCCGAGCTGCTGAGCGCGATCGCGCTGGCGGGCGCGGGTCTGGAGCGCTTCGCGCAGGAGATCCGCCACCTGCAGCGCACCGAGGTGCGCGAGGTCGAGGAGCCGTTCCGCGCCGGCCAGAAGGGCTCGAGCGCGATGCCGCACAAGCGCAACCCGATCACCACCGAGCGGATCTGCGGCCTCGCGCGCGTGCTGCGCGGCTACGCCCAGACGGGGCTGGAGAACGTCGCGCTCTGGCACGAGCGCGACATCTCGCACTCGGGCGCCGAGCGCGTCGTGCTGCCCGACGCGACGATCCTGCTCGACTACATGCAGCACCTCTCGCTGCGGGTCGTGCGCGGGATGGTGGTGCACGCCGACCGGATGGCGGCGAACCTCGAGATCACGAGCGGCGCGCTGTTCTCCCAGCGGGTGCTGCTGGCGCTCGTCGAGCAAGGCATGCAGCGCGACGACGCGTACCGGATCGTCCAGCGCCTCGCGCAGCAGGCGTGGGACAGCGGCACGCCGCTGCGTACATTGCTCGAGCAGGAGCCGGACGTCGACCTCGACCTCGACGCGGTGTTCGACTACGGCCACTACATACGGTTCGTGCCCGAGGTGTTAGGGCGTCTGGAGGGCTTGTAACGTCGGCCGTAGGTTCGAGCTTGCGATGAACCGGAGGACGAAATGACTGTCTCGTTGATGTATGGATCCCCCGGCGACTCGCCGGACATGTTCCACGCGATCCCGACCGGGATCCTCGACCCGTTCCTGTACATCGAGGCTGACGGCCGTCGCGGCGCCACGGTCACGATGCTCGACGCCCACAAGGTGTCGCCGTTCGGCATCGAGATCATCGATCCCTACGACCTCGGCGCCGACGAGCTGCTCGAGTCCGGCATCTCCCGCCACGAGGTGGAGCTCGAGCTCACCCTGCGCGCCGCCCAGCGCTACGGCGTGACCCGCGCGCTCGTCCCGTCCGAGTTCCCGGTCGGCGTGGCCGACCACCTGCGCGCCGGCGGCGTCGAGCTGGTGGTCGACCCAGAGGCGTTCGTCAACAAGCGGCGGGTCAAGACCGAGACCGAGATCGCCGGCATCCGCCGCGCGCAGGCGGCCGCCGACGCCGCGATGGCGGTGGCCGCGGGGATGATCCACGAGCTGCGTTCGGGCGTGACCAGCGAGGAGATCCGCGCGGCGATGCAGGCGCTGTGCGACGAGCACGGCTGCGACCTGCCCGACGACGTGATCGTCTCGCACGGCACGCAGGGCGCGATCGGCCACGAGGCCGGCTACGGCGAGCTGGCTGCGGGCGAGCCCGTGATCGTCGACATCTGGCCGCGCGACCGCGAGTCGCGCTGCTGGGCCGACATGACGCGCACGTTCGTGGCCGGCGGGGCGGAGCCGCCGAAGGAGATCGCCGAGTGGTGGAAGCTCACGCGCGAGTCGCTCGAGCGCTCGTTCGCCGCGGTCAAGGCGGGCGCCGACGGCCGCGACGTCTACGGGGTCTCCTGCGAGCCGTTCGAGGCGGCCGGCCAGCCCACCCAGCGCAGCAAGCCGGCGGGCGCGCGGCTCGACGAGGGCTACTTCCACTCGCTCGGGCACGGCGTCGGACTCGAGGTGCACGAGCGGCCGAACCTCGGCCGCACGCCCGACCCGCTGGTGGCCGGCGACGTGATCACGCTCGAGCCCGGCTGCTACCGCAAGGACCTCGGCGGCGTCCGGCTCGAGGATCTGGTGATCGTCACCGAGAACGGCGCCGAGCTGCTCACGGACTTCCCCTACGACTTGTGAAGACGTAGCGGTTGATGCTGAAGAAGTAGTCGTCGCCCAGCCCGAGGAGGTCGTCCGCCCACGCCTGGTCGCCGACGAAGTTGGCGATGACCGGGAGCACGCCGTGGCTGTAGCTGTCGCGCGCGGGCCCGCGGTTGAGGATCGGGATGATCGTGGTCTCGTCCAGCTCGAAGCCGGCGTCGCGCAGCAGGCCGGGCAGCCGCCGCGGCAGGTACGGGTCTGCGAGGTGGTCGTTCCACTTCTCCAGCACGCGCAGCATCCGCTCGCGGTTGCTCGAGTGCCAGACGATCGAGTCCCAGTCGGTGTCGAGGATCAGCAGGCGGCCGCCCGGCCTGAGCACCCGCCGCGCCTCGGCCAGCGCGGCCGGCATGTCGGCGACGTACTCGTAGACCTGCGTGGAGATCGCGGCGTCGAACGTCGCGTCGGGATATGGCAGGGCCAGCGCGTCGCCGCTCGCATACTCGACCGGCGCCTCGCGCCGGCGCGCCATCGCCAGCATGCTGTCGCTCGGGTCGACGCCGCAGACCTTCCCTTCGGGGCCGACCTCCTCGGCCATCTCGGCGGCCAGGAAGCCCGGCCCGGAGCCGATGTCGAGCACCCGCTCGCCCGGCTGGAGCGCCAGCAGCGCGCGGGTCCGGCGCCGCTGGTCGACGATGTCCGGCGTCTGGTAGGTCGCCTCGACCTGCTTGGCCATCTCGTCGTCGAACTGGAGCACGTGCACACGCTCTCACACGGACGTTGCGGGAACCTTGTCGTGGCGCGGCGGTTCCGGCGGGCGCCTGAGCCAGTACACGCGGCGCAAGCTACGACGCATTCCGACGGGCCCGGACCGCGTCTGCCGGCACCCGGCATCCGGTCACGTGCCACCAGCATGCTTCCGGATGCCGTGCACCGGCAGACACGGCCCGGACTACGCCGGATCATGCGCCGTACCTTCCGCCGCGTGTACTAGCCTCCGAGCGGTGACCGGCCTCACCCTGCTGGCCTCCGGCAAGGTCCGCGAGCTCTACGACCTCGGCGACGACCTGCTGATGGTGGCCTCCGACCGCATCTCCACGTACGACGTGGTGCATCCGACCCCGATTCCCGACAAGGGGAAGGTGCTGACGGCGCTGTCCGTCACCTGGTTCGAGCTGACGAAGGACATCGTCCCGAACCACCTGCTGTCCGTGACCGAAGGCGTGCCGGACGAGTTCCGCGGCCGCGGCATGCGCGTGAAGCGCCTGAAAATGCTGCCGGTCGAGTGCGTCGTGCGCGGCTACATCACCGGGTCGGGCTGGAAGGACTATCAGGCGACCGGCAAGGTCTCGGGCATCGAGCTGCCGCCGGGCCTGCAGGAGTCCGAGCAGCTCCCCGAGCCGATCTTCACGCCGTCGACGAAGGCCGAGGTCGGCCACGACGAGGCGATCGACTTCGAGCAGGCGGCCGAGCTGGCCGGGTCGCGCGAGCTGGGCGAGCGCCTGCGCGACGTGTCGCTCGCGGTCTACTCCGCGGTGGCGGACCACGCGCGCGAGCGCGGGGTCATCCTCGCCGACACGAAGTTCGAGTTCGGGCTCGACGCCGACGGCCGGCTCGTGCTCGGCGACGAGGTCTGCACGCCGGACTCCTCGCGCTTCTGGCCGGCCGATCAGTACGAGGTCGGCCGCGGCCAGCCGAGCTTCGACAAGCAGTACGTGCGCGACTGGGCGTCGGGCACCGGCTGGGACAAGACGCCGCCCGCGCCGCCGATCCCCGACGACGTTGTGGCCCAGACCCGCGAGCGCTACGTCACCGCGTACGAGCGGCTCTCGGGCGAGCCGTTCGAGGCCTGGCTGGAGCGCACGGCTCCGTGAGGGTGCGGGTCCTGATCCGGCCGAAGGCCGGAATCCTGGATCCGCAGGGCCAGGCCGTCGAGCGGGCGCTCCCGGCGCTCGGCTTCAGCGGCGTGTCGAACGTGCACGTGGGGCGGCTGGTGGAGCTCGACGTCGACGATCCCGCGCAGGTCGGCGACATGTGCGAGCGGCTGCTGACCAACCCCCTGATCGAGGACTACGAGATCCAGCAGTGAAGTACGGGGTCGTCCAGTTCCCGGGTTCGTGCGACGAGCGCGACGCGTTGTTCGCGGCGCGCCGGGTGGGCGACGCCGAGCTGCTCTGGCACGCCGACCATGACCTCAAGGGCGTCGACGCGGTGATCATCCCCGGCGGCTTCTCGTACGGCGACTACCTGCGGGTCGGCGCGATCGCCCGCTTCTCGCCGGTGATGATCGAGATCGACCGCTTCGCCCGCGAAGGCGGCCTCGTGCTGGGGATCTGCAACGGCTTCCAGGTGCTGTGCGAGGCCGGCCTGCTCCCGGGCGCACTGCTGCCCAACACGTCGCTGCGGTTCGTCTGCCGGCAGGTCGACGTCGAGGTCGTCAACCCGGACATCCCCTGGACCGCGGGCGTCGACCGCGGCCAGGTCCTCTCGATCCCGGCCAAGCACACGACCGGCCGCTACTGGGCTCCGGACCTCCCGGAGGCGCAGGTCGTCCTCCGCTATGCGCCCGGCCACAACTTCAACGGCTCGATGGATGACATCGCCGGCGTCTGCAACGCCGCCGGGAACGTGATGGGCCTGATGCCGCATCCCGAGCACGCGGTCGACGTGCTGACCGGCTCGGTCGACGGCCTGGCGCTCATCGGGGGTCCGGCTTGAGCCGCCACCGTGAGCTCGGGCTCACGGACGCCGAGTACGACCTGATCGTCGACAAGATGGGGCGCGAGCCGAACGAGGTCGAGCTCGCGGTCTTCAGCCTCATGTGGTCCGAGCACTGCGGCTACAAGCACTCGCGGCGGCTGCTCAAGACGCTGCCGGTCGAGGGCGGCAAGCTGGTCCTCGGGCCGGGCGAGAACGCCGGGGCGGTCGACGTCGGGAACGGGATGGCGTGCGCGTTCAAGGTCGAGTCGCACAACCACCCGAGCGCGGTCGAGCCGTTCCAGGGCGCGGCCACCGGCGTCGGCGGCATCCTGCGCGACGTGTTCGCGATCGGGGCACGGCCGGTGGCGATCCTCGACTCGCTGCGCTTCGGCGAGCCGAGCTCGACCCGCTCGCGCTACCTGCTCGAGCACGCGGTCGCGGGCATCGGCCACTACGGCAACTCGATCGGCGTCGCCACCGTCGGCGGCGAGATCTACTTCGAGGCCCCGTACGAGCAGAACTGCCTGGTCAACGCGATGTGCGTCGGCCTGATCGAGACCGACAAGCTGATCCGCAGCGCGGCGGCGGGCGTCGGCAACGTCGTCGTGCTGTTCGGCGCGCGCACGGGGCGCGACGGCATCGGCGGCGCCTCGGTGCTCGCCTCCGCCGAGCTCGGCGACGAGGACTCGGCCAAGCGGCCGACCGTGCAGATCGGCGACCCGTTCGAGGAGAGCAAGCTGCTCGAGTGCTCGCTCGAGCTGCTCGAGGCGGGGCTGCTCGTCGCGCTGCAGGACCTCGGCGCTGCGGGGTTGACCTCGTCGGCGTCCGAGATGGCCGCCAAGGGCGAGGTGGGGATCGACCTCGACGTGCGGCGCGTGCCGCTGCGCGAGGCCGACATGGAGCCGTTCGAGATCATGATCTCCGAGTCGCAGGAGCGGATGCTGTGCGTGGTCGAGCCCGAGCGGCTCGACGCAGTGCTCGCGGTCTGTGGCAAGTGGGAGGTCAACGCCACCGCGATCGGCGAGGTCACCGACTCCGGCCGCCTGCGGGTCTACGACGGCGAGGAGCTGGCCGGCGACCTGCCGGTGAGCGCGCTGGTCGACGAGTGCCCGGCGTACGACCTCGAGCCGCAGGAGGCGGCCACGCCGGTCTATCCGCCGCCGGCGCGGGTGCTCGACGAGGGCCTGGACGCGGGCGGGACGCTGCTGGCGCTGCTCGGCAGCGCCAACCTCGCCTCGCGCCGGTGGGCGTTCGAGCAGTACGACTGCGTGGTCGGCTCGCGCACCGTGCGGCGGCCGGAGCAGGCCGACGCCGCGGTCCTCACGCTCGACGGCGGCGGCGCGATCGCCGTGTCGATCGACGGCAACGGCCGCCGCGTGGCGATCGACCCGTACCGCGGCGCCGTCGAGGCCGTGCTCGAGTGCTCGGCCAACCTCGCCTGCGTCGGCGCCGAGCCGCTGGGCCTCACGAACTGCCTGAACTTCGGCAACCCGGAGAAGCCGCACATCGCCTGGCAGCTCACCCGCGCGGTGGCCGGCCTCGGCGATGCGTGCCGCGCGCTCGGCGTGCCCGTCGTGGGCGGCAACGTGTCGCTGTACAACGAGGGCGGGGGCGGTCCGATCTACCCGACGCCGGTCGTCGGCATGGTCGGCGAGCTGCCCGACCCGGCGCGCTCCGGTCGCCTGGGGTTCTTCGCGCCCGGCGACGCCGTGGCGCTGATCACCGCCTCATGGGCACCTAGCGAGGTCGGCTCCGAGCTGGCCAAGCTGCGCGGCGACGCGCTCGAGGGCGCGCTCCCGGCCGCCGAGCTCGGCGCGCTCCGGGCGCTCCACGCCGCGGTTCGCCAGGCGGTCCGCTCGGGCGCGCTGCGCAGCGCGCACGACGTGGCCGAAGGCGGCGTCGCGGTGGCGCTCGCCGAGTGCTGCATCGCCGGCGGCATCGGCGCGCGGGTGGCCTACGACGGCGAGCTGTTCGCCGAGGGCCCGGGCGCGTTCGTGGTCTCCGGCCCGGCCGAGGCGATGGCCGCCTTCGGCGCCGCGGCGCAGGTGATCGGCACCGTGGAAGGCGACGCGCTGGTGATCGAGGGCGTGCTCGACCTCCCGGTCGCCGAGCTCACCCGCGTGCACGGCGCGGGCCTCGCCGAGCTGGTCGCGTAGTGGCCGCGATCCTGCTGATCGGCGAGGGCGACCTCGCCGAGGAGGTGCGGCAGGAGCTCGGCGACGACGTGCACCGCCTCAAGGCGCCCGGCGAGCGCGAGGTGCGCCACGCGCTGGAGGGCTCCGACGTCGAGCGTGTCGTGGTGGTCTCGCGTGACGACGCGTTCGTGCTGCGAGTGGCGCTGATGGTGCGGTACATCGACGACGAGGTGCCGCTGCTGGTCACGATCTTCGCTCCGACGATGGCCGACCGCGTGCGCGAGGACATCGAGCGCTGCGAGGTGCTCTCGATGGCCGACATCGTGGCGCCGTCGCTGGCCGGTCCGTGCCTGCGCGAGGACCTCGTCGCGGTCCGCGAGGACGCCGACCCGCCGGTCGGCGTGCGCGAGGACAGGCAGGAGGTGCCGCTCGACGTGCCGCGCCGGCGCCGGTTCGCCGCGCTCGCCCGCGCGGTCCTCACGCCCTACGACAAGAGCGCGGCGCTGCTGCTGTGGGGCGCGCTCGGGCTGGTCGTCGTCCTGCTGATGGAGACGGTCGCGTGCATGGTCGCGCTCGACCAGGGGCTCGTCGACGCCTCGTACGGCGCCGCCAAGACGCTCGTGACCGTCGACCCGAACGACAAGGTCGCCGGCGGCCCGAAGTGGCTCAAGAGCTTCCTCACGGTCTCGATGCTCGCCGCGCTGGTGCTCGAGGCGTCGTTCACCGCGGGCCTGGTGAACCGGCTGATCGACCGCCGGCTCACGGGGCTGTTCGGACGCCGCGCGGTGCCGCGGCGCGACCACGTGGTCGTCATCGGGCTCGGTCAGGTCGGGCTCCGGCTCGCGCTCCTGCTGCGGCGCTGCGGGATCGGCGTCGTGGCGGTCGACGACCGCGAGGCGGGCGAGCACGTCGGCCTCGCGCGCGAGCTCGCCCTGCCGGTCGTGATCGGGCGTGGCGCCGACCCGTCACTGCTGCGCCGGCTCTCGCTGCACCGCGCCTGCGCGGTCGCCGCGGTGACCGACGACGACCTGCAGAACATCTCGATCGCGATGACCGTGCGGTCGGTCGCGCCGGACGTCCGCGTGGTGCTGCGCGCCGGCGACGGGCGCGTGGCGAACGAGACCCGGTCGCTGTTCCGGGTCGGCCTCGTGCGCGACGTGCACCGCATCGCCGCCGCGCTGATCGCCGCGCGTGCGACCGGGTCGGACGCGCGGCGAGTCGTCTGCGTGGACGACGAAGCGGTGCTGATCTAGGCCAGAAGCTCGTCGGCCATCGCCTCGAACACCTGGATGTAGGTGTCGATCGAGGCGTCGTCGTGCGTGACCGACAGCGTCCACTCCTCCTCGCGGCCCGGCGTCATGAAGACGCCGCGGTTCATGTTGAACAGCCACGCGAGCTCGGCGAGGTCGGCGTCCTGGTTGGCCTTGAAGGTCTCGTAGTCGACGATCTTCACCGGCGAGAACGTGACGCAGCCCTTGGAGCCGACGCCGAGCGCGTAGCCCGGGAGGTTGTGCTTCTCGATCACGGCCTGGCAGCCGGTGACGATACGGTCGTTGAGGTGGTCGAGGTGCTCGTAGGCCTCGGGCGTGAGGACCTCGGTGAGGTTCGCGCGCGTGGCGGCCACGCCCAGCGGGTTCCCGTTGTAGGTGCCGACCTGGTAGACGGACCCGTCCTCGACGACCGACATGACCTCCGCGTTGCCGCCGATCGCGCCCATCGGCGTGCCACCGCCGAGCGACTTGGCGAGCGTGACCATGTCCGGCAGCACGCCGAAGCGCTCGGTCGCGCCGCCGGCGGCGATCGTCAGGCCGGTCTTGACCTCGTCGAAGATGAGGACGATGTCGTGCCGGCGCGTGATCTCGCGGACGGCCTCGAGGTAGCCGGGCTCGGGAAGCACGATCCCGAGGTTCATCATCGCCGCCTCCATGATCACGCAGGCGGGCTTGCGGCCCTCCTCGGTGAGGCGCTCGATGCGGCGCTCCATGGCGCCGGCGTCGTTGAACGGCACCGCGATCGTCATGTCCACGGTCGCCTGCGGGATGCCGGCGCCGTAGGCCAGCGACGCGAGGTTGTCGCGGTCGCCGATCTTGTCGTACTCGACGCCGATCGAGACCATCACGGTGTCGTGGTGGCCGTGGTAGGAGCCGAAGATCTTCATCACGGTGTCGCGGCCCGCGTACGCGCGCGCGATCCGGATGGCGTCCATCGTCGACTCCGAGCCGGAGTTCGTGTAGCGCCAACGCGGCAGGTTCCAGCGCTTCTGGAGCTCCTCGGCCACCACGATCGCGTCCTCGGTCGGCGCCGCGAAGTGCGTGCCCAGGTCGTAGCGCTCCTGGATCGCCCGGCCGATGGCCGGGTGGGCGTGGCCCTGGACCATCGCGCCGAAGCCGTTGTGGAAGTCGTACATCTCGTTGCCGTCGACGTCCCAGACGCGCGGGCCGGATCCGCGCTCGAGGTAGATCGGCCAGGGGTCGCGGAGCTGGTACGACGAGGCGACGCCGCCGGAGAGCACGGCGTCCGCGCGCTTGTACATCTCCTCGGACTTGTGCGTCGCGGCGTTGAGCGCCTTCTCCTCGCGCTCGATGAGCTCTCTGATGCGCTGTCGGTCGATCTGGGCGGGGGCGTTGACGGCCATGGGGTATCAGCTCCTTGGGGACCCTTGGATGTTGGATCGCGCGGCCCGCGTGCCCGCATGGCCGCGTGCCGTGGATGTCGGGCGGTGCCCGCGCGATCGGCACAGTGGCGGAGCCACGGGCCGATTCAGCGGGTGCCGACCCGGCGCCGCGGAACGCGCACAGGCGGGTGCGGGGGTCGTGGGTCCAACATCAGGCCTGGCAGCGTATCCGCCGGGCGGCCGCCGAGGGCGTTGCTAGGCTGCCAAACCAGGTCGCACGGTATGTCCGCTGAGTACATCGACGAACGCGAGGGACCGCGCGACGAGTGCGGTGTGTTCGGCATATGCGCCCCCGAGCGCGAGGCCGCGCGGCTGACGTACTTCGCGCTCTACGCGCTCCAGCACCGCGGCCAGGAGTCCGCCGGCATCGCCACGGCCCAGCGCGGCCACATCATGGCGATGCGCGACCAGGGGCTCGTCAACCAGGTATTCGACGAGCAGAAGCTCCGCGCCCTGCAGGGCGACATGGCGGTGGGCCACGTCCGGTACTCGACCACCGGGGCCTCGTCGTGGGAGAACTCGCAGCCCGTCTGGCGCGCCGACCGCCGCGAGGTCGCGCTGGCGCACAACGGCAACCTGATCAACGCGATCGAGCTGCACGGCGAGCTCCGGGAGCGGGGCGTCTCCTTCCGGTCGACGTCGGACTCGGAGATCATCGCCGCCCTGGTGTCGACCCATCGGGCCGACACGGTGGAGGACGCGCTGGCCGACGTCATGAAGCGGGTCGAGGGCGCGTACTCGACGGTCGTCATGACCAAGGACCGGGTCGTCGCGTTCCGCGATCCCGCCGGGCTCCGTCCCCTGTCGCTCGGCATGATCGGCGACCACTATTGCGTCGCCTCGGAGACCTGCGCGTTCGACATCATCGGCGCCGAGTTCCTGCGTGACGTGCAGCCGGGCGAGATCGTGTCGCTGACGCCCTCGGGTCTGCAGACGCGCATCGGCGTGGAGGGTCCCCGGCGCGCGCTGTGCGTGTTCGAGCACATCTACTTCGCGCGCCCCGACTCGCGGCTCGGCGGCCAGGTGCTGCAGGTGGCGCGCGGGCGGATGGGGGAGATCCTCGCGCGCGAAGCGCCGGTGGATGCCGACCTGGTCATCCCGGTGCCCGACTCCGGCAACCCCGCCGCGCGCGGCTACGCCCGCGGCTCGGGCCTGCCGCAGGACGACGGTTTCGTCAAGAACCGCTACGTGGCGCGCACGTTCATCCAGCCCGGGCAGGAGCTGCGGCGCCACGGCCTGCGGATGAAGTTCAACCCGCTGCCCGAGGTCGTGGCGGGCAAGCGCCTCGTCGTGGTCGACGACTCGATCGTGCGCGGCAACACCACGCGCCAGATCGTCGCCATGCTGCGCGATGCCGGCGCCGCCGAGGTCCACATGCGGATCAGCGCACCGCCGATCCGCCACCCCTGTCACTACGGGATCGACATGTCGACCCGCGAGGAGATGATCGCCCACGATCGCACCGAGGCCGAGGTGGCGGCCGAGCTGGGGTGCGACTCGCTGGCCTATCTGTCGCTGGCCGGCGTGTACGAGGCGATCCGCGGCTCGCGGTCCACGCACTGCGACGCGTGCTTCTCGGGCGAGTACCCGCTGGCCCGGACCGCCGCGGCGCAGCGCAAGGACGCGTTCGAGAACGCGCCGTTGCCGCTCGTTCGCGCCTGAGTTTCGGCGAACGTCAACTGCGGCTGGGTAAGGGAGCGGGGGATTGGCGCTCGCGGTCGGTCTCTGGCGACTTGACCACCTCACACGTGGTCAAGTCGCCAGACGCTGCCATCTGGCGCGTTTGGGTCGCATACCGACCCCAACGCGCCAGGGACCACCAGCCCCGCCGACCTCGCCACCTCCCTACCCAGCAAGCAGTTGACGTTCGCCCGCGCAACGCCTTCGCCCGCCTTTGCAACGGCTGTGCAGCAACTTCGCACCAGGCCACGCACACCACGGCTTTGACCTCCGAGGCCGGCGGTATGGTCGCCCGTCCATGTCGCTGGCCGTCGACAACGTCGCGCTCCCGGGCCTCGGGCCGCCGCCGCCCGAGCCGGTCGCGCGTGCGCGCGATCCCGAGGGGGCGCTGAGCGAGCTCTTCGGCTTCGAGTCGTTCCGGCCGGGGCAGGCGGAGGCGGTCGGCGCTGTAATCGGTCCCCACCCGCCCCGCGACGTGCTCGTGGTGATGCCCACCGGCTCGGGCAAGTCGCTCTGCTACCAGCTGCCGGCGCTGATGCGGGCGGACCTGACGCTGGTGGTCTCGCCGCTGGTCTCTCTGATGCAGGACCAGGTGCAGGCGATCGAGCGGGTGGCGCCCGGCTACGTCGGGCTCGTCAACGCGCAGCAAGATGCCGCGACGAACCGGCGCACGCTGGAGCGCGCCGCCAGGGGTGACCTGCGGTTGCTCTACGTCGCGCCCGAGCGGTTCTCCTCACCGGGCTTCCTCGAGCGCATCCGGCAGGCGCGGATCGGCCTGTTCGTGGTCGACGAGGCGCACTGCGTGTCCCAGTGGGGGCACGACTTCCGGCCCGACTACTTCCGGCTGGCCGACGCGGCGCGCTGGCTCGGCGCGGAGGCGATCGTGGCGTCGACCGCGACGGCCACGCCGCAGGTGGCGGCGGACATCGTGGCGCGGCTCGGGCTGCGCGACCCCGTGCGGGTCTCGACGGGGTTCGACCGGCCGAACCTCTCGTTCGCCGTCGTGCGATGCGCGAACAAGCCGGCCGTGCACCGCGGTATCGCCGCCGCGCTGGCCGAGCCGGGCGCGCTGCCCGGCATCGTCTACGCGGGCACGCGCGCCGACAGCGAGCGGCTGGCGGCGCAACTGGGCTCCGAGCTCGGCGTCGAGGCCATCACCTACCACGCCGGCCTGCCGCGCGACGCCCGCGCCGAGGCGCAGCGGCGCTTCATGGCCGGCGAGGCGCCGGTCGTGGTCGCCACCAACGCGTTCGGCATGGGGATCGACAAGGCGGACGTGCGGACGGTCTGCCACGAGAGCGTGCCGAGCTCGCTCGAGGCCTACTACCAGGAGGCCGGCCGCGCGGGGCGCGACGGGCAGCCCGCTCGCTGCCTCGTATTCGCGACGGGCAAGGACAAGGGGCTGCACGTCTTCTTCATCGAGCGGTCGACGGTCGAGGACGGTGACATCAAGGCCGTCGCCAGCCGCATCGTCGGGGCCGCGCAGGACGGCCGGTACGCGCTCGAGACCGGGTCGCTCGGCCGGGACGAGGAGGCGGTGCGCGCGATCGTCGGCCATCTCGCGCAGGCCGGCGTCATCCAGCCGTGGCCGTCGTCGCCGGACGTGCTGAAGGGCCGGATCACCGGCGAGTGGGACGGGCGCACGCTCGCGCTGTGCCGCTCGTCCGCGCAGGAGGGGACGCGGGTGCGCTGGCGCCAGTACCGCTCCGTGTGGGCCTGGGTGGAGGGCGACCGCTGCCGGCGCGAGGGGATCCTCCGCCACTTCGGCGACCGCGCGGAGCCGGCGCCCTCGGGCCCGTGCTGCGATGTCTGCGACCCCTCGATCGCGCCCGCGCTGCCGGCGCCGCCCGAGCGCCGCGCCGTGCGCCGGCCCGCCCAGCTGGCGCACCGGCCGGCCGCCGAAGGCGAGACCGGCGCGCTCGACGAGGCGATCCTCGACGTGGTGGCCTCGGCCGAGCCCGAGGTCGGCCGCACGCGCGCGGTCGAGATCCTGCGCGGCGGCCGGTCGAAGGTCGTCCAGAAGTACTCGTACGACGGGCTGCCGCACTACGGCGCCTGGTCGCACCTCGCCGGCCCCGCGGTGCTCGAGCGGGTCGACGCGCTGATCGAGGCCGGCACCCTGCGCTCCACCGGAGGGCGGTTCCCGAAGCTGGAGGTGGCATGAACGTCGGCGTGCTCGCCTCGGGCGCCGGCACCAACCTCCAGGCCATCCTCGACCGCGTGCACGGGCGCGACGGCGTCGAGGTCGTCGCCGTCGCCAGCGACAAGCCGGGTGCCGAGGCGCTCGCGCGGGCGGCCCGCGCCGGCGTCGCGACCGGCGAGTTCCCGCTGGAAGCCGGCCGCGCGGAGCGCGACGCGGCGATCGCGGACTTCCTGTCAGAGCGCGGTGCCGAGCTCGTCGTGCTCGCCGGGTACATGGCGCTGCTCACGCCCGGCTTCCTCGCGCGCTTCCCGGGTCGCGTCATCAACGTGCACCCGGCGCTGCTGCCGGCGTTCCCCGGGCTGCGCGCCGTCGAGCAGGCGCTCGAGTACGGCGTGAAGGTGTTCGGCGTGACGGTCCACTTCGTCGACGAGGGCGTGGACACCGGGCCGATCATCGCCCAGCGTGCGATCGAGCTTCCCGGCGCACCGTCGGCCGCCGAGGTGCGCGAGGCGCTGCGCCCGATCGAGCACGACCTGCTGTGCGAGGCCGTCGCGCTGATCGCGCGCGGCGCCGTGACCCCTGACCCTGACCACCCGCGACGAGTGATGGTCCAACGATGAGCGCGCAACCACAGGTATCGTCCCGCGCGGATGGGAGGACGGCGATGACCCAGCCGGGCCAGGTCCGCGTCCGGCGGGCCCTCCTCTCCGTGTCCGACAAGACCGGCATCGCGGAGTTCGCGCGCGGCCTGGCGCAGCTCGGCGTCGAGCTGGTGTCGACCGGCGGCACCGCGGCCACGCTGCGCGAGGCCGGCCTCGAGGTCCGCGACATCGAGGACTTCACGGGCTTCCCGGAGATCATGGGCGGGCGCGTCAAGACGCTGCACCCGAAGCTCTACGCCGGCGTGCTCGCGCTGCGCGACGACCCGGCGCACATGGCCGCCGCCGACGAGCACGAGATCGAGTTCGTCGATCTCGTGTGCGTGAACCTCTATCCGTTCGAGGCCTGGGCGGGCCGCCGCGGCGTCACCGAGCACGAGGTGCTCGAGCACATCGACATCGGCGGGCCGACGATGGTTCGCGCCGCCGCCAAGAACTTCGCGTTCACCGCGGTCGTCGTGAAGCCGGAGAGCTACGACGCAGTGATGCAGGAGCTGCGGGACAGCGACAACCAGCTCTCGCTGCCCACGCGCGAGAGCCTGGCGGCCGAGGCGTTCGCCTACACCGCGCGCTACGACACCGCGATCTCCCGCTGGTTCGCCGAGAAGCAGGGCGCGTTCCCGGAGCTGATGATGTCGGCCTACGAGAAGGTGACCGACCTCTCGTACGGCGAGAACCCGCACCAGCGCGCGGCCTACTACTCGCAGGTCGGCGCGCGCATGCACGTGCTCTCGCAGGTCCGCCAGCTCAACGGCAAGGAGCTGTCGTTCAACAACGTGCTGGACATCAACTCGGGCCGGCTGCTCGTCGGCGAGTTCGAGGTCCCGGCCTGCGCGATCATCAAGCACAACAACCCGTGCGGCGCGGCCGTCGGCGGCACGCCGCTCGAGGCCTACCGCCGCGCCTTCGCGTGCGACCCCCTGTCGGCGTTCGGCGGCGTGATCTGCCTCAACCGGCCGGTCGATGCCGAGGTCGCCGCGGCGCTGCTCGAGCAGTTCGCCGAGGTCATCCTCGCTCCGACCTTCACCGGCGACGCGGTCGACGCGCTGGCCTCCAAGGCCAACCTGCGCGTGCTCGAGGACAACGAGCGGCGCCGTACCAACATCTCGGAGTGGGACATCAAGCGCGTCATGGGCGGCCTCTTGGTGCAGGACCGCGACATGGACCTCGAGGACCGCTCGGAGATGGAGGTCGTCACCGAGCGCAAGCCGTCCGAGCACGAGTGGGGCGAGATGTTGTTCGCGTGGAAGGTCTGCAAGCACGTGCGCTCGAACGCGATCGTGCTGTCGCGCGACCTCGCGTCGGTCGGGATCGGGGCCGGCCAGATGAGCCGGGTCGACTCGGTGCGCCTGGCCATCGACAAGGCGCTCGCGACGGGGACCGACCTCAAGGGCGGCGCCATGGCATCCGACGCGTTCTTCCCGTTCTCCGACGGCCCGCAGCTGGCGGTCGACGCGGGGATCACCGCGATCATCCAGCCGGGCGGCTCGGTGCGCGACCACGAGGTGGTGGAGGCGGCCGACGCGGCGGGCATCTCGATGGTGTTCACGCACCGCCGCCACTTCCGCCACTGACCACGCACCTCCACGTTCGAGCGGTCCCGCTGCCCGGCGGCGCCGAGCCGGTCGACCTGTGGGTCGCCGGCGGGCGGCTGCACGCGTCCCCGGTCGGCGACGCGGTCGAGCTGCCGGGGGCGTTCGTCGCGCCCGGGCTCGTCGATGCTCACGTGCACCTCACGTTCGAGGCCCGCGAGACGCTCGGCCTGCCGCGGGGGAGCGCCGAGCTGATCGCGGCGCACCTCCAGCAGCATCGCCGCGCCGGCGTGCTCGCGGTGCGCGACGCCGGCGCGCTGCCGGGCGTTGCGCTGCCCGACGGCGTGATCGGCTGCGGGCCGTTTCTCGCCCCGCCGGACTTCTTCCTGCCGCACCTGTACGAGGGCACCGCGCCCGAGGACGCGGTGGGCGCCGCGCGCGGGCGCATCCGCTCCGGGCTGGCGTGGGTGAAGGTGATCGGCGACTTCCCGGCGGGCGACTTCAACCCGCTCGACCCGCAGGTCGGCTACACGCCGGACCTCGTGCGCGAGATCGCCGATGCCGTCCACGACGAGGGCGGCCGCCTCGCCATGCACGTCATGGGGCCGTTCGTCCGCGAGGCGGTCGCGCTCGGCGTCGACTCGATCGAGCACGGCAACTGGGCCGACGAGGACACGGTCCGCGAGATGGCCGCCCGCGGCGTCGCCTGGACGCCGACCCTGACCACCGTGCTGCACCACATCGAGCCGCTCGCCGAGCGCGTCCCGCCGGCGCAGGCGATGCTCGACCTCGAGCGCCGCGCCCTCCCACTCGCCGCCGAGCTCGGCGTCACGCTGCTCACCGGCACCGACGAGCGCGCCCACGGCAGCACCGCCGCCGAGGCGGCCGCACTCGTCCGCTACGGCGTGCCCGCGCCGACTGCGGTCGCCGCCGCCACCACCGCCGCGCGCGACTTCCTCGGCCTCCCGGGCCTCGAGCCCGGAGCGCCCGCCGACCTCGTGACATTCGACCGCGACCCGCGCGAGGACATCACCGCCCTCGCCAGACCCACCGCGATCGTCGCCGCGGGCGCACGCATCGCCTGACGCGCCACGACGTTGTCGTCCCCGGTGGCAGCGCGCCATCTGCCCCGTCCGTCGCCGCTCCGCCGCTAGCGTCACCGCCATGGACGACCGCTCCGCAGCGCTCACGCTCGCCCTCGGCCGCGCCGCTCTCGGGGCGGTCCTGCTCGCCACCCCGGTCCGGATCAACACGGGCTGGGTCGGGCCCGACGCGGCGCGCCCGGGCGCCCGCGTGCTCGGCCGGGCGGTCGGCGCCCGCGATCTCGCGCTCGGCCTCGGCGCCGCCGTCGCGCTCCGGCAGGGCCTGCCGGCGCGGCCGTGGCTGCTGGCCGGACTCATCGCCGACCTCGGCGATCTCGGCTCGACGATCGGCGAGCGGTCATCGATGCCGCGCAACGGCCTCATCGGCGTCGGCGCTCTGGCGGGCGGCTCCGCGCTGATCGGCGGCTGGCTGGCTCAGCGCGTGCCGTAGAGCACGCGCGTCCAGATCGTCGCCAGCGTGTCGGCCACGATCCTGGCCGGCGTCACCGGCTCGCGGCCCAGGCTCAGCGTGAGGTAGCGCTCCATCATCCACACGAGCGCCTTCGCGGTCTCGTGTGCATCCTGGGGCAGCACCCGCCCGGCGGCGACCTCGTCCTCGATGTGCCGCGCCGTCGCGTCGATGAAGCTGTCCACGAGCGCGGTGTACGCCTGCTCGGCTCCGCAGTCGTCGGCCGCCGCGTCCGCCAGCGCGCGCATGACCGTGCCGTGCTGCACGTACACGGCGACGATCCCGTCGAGCGCCTCGCGCGCGAGCGCCGGCCCCTCGCCGGTCCCGCGCAGCCAGCGGTCGGACATCGTGAACAGCTCCGAGCCGAGATGCTCGACCACCTTGAGCACAAGCTGGTGCCGATCGGTGAAGTACACGTAGAACGACGGCCGCGACAGCCCGGTCCGCCGCATCACCTCGTCCACGGTCAGCTCGCGGAACGGCCGCTCCCGCAGCAGCGACTCGGCTGCCGAGATGATCTCGCGCTCCGCAACTTCGGGCGTCCGCCTGCGCCGCCGTGCGGAGACCTGCCGACCCTCATCCTCAGGGTGCACGCGCTCAGAGTAGCCCGGCGAATTACCATGTCCCAGCCCTCGTAGCTCAGCGGTTAGAGCGGCGGACTTTTACTCCGCGCGACGCAGGTTCGATTCCTGCCGGGGGCATTTCATGGCCGAGACCATCTGGAGCGTCATCGCGGTCGTCGGCGGCTTGGGCATGGTCGTCGTGATCCTCTACTTCCTCGTGACCGGTCACAACGACCGCAACGAGGAGGAAGAGGCCCGCCGTTATTTCGACGAGCACGGCCACTGGCCGGACGAAGCGCCCGGCGCCTAGACTGGTCCTCCCGCCCCCATGGTGTAGCGGTTAGCACGCAGCCCTTTCACGGCTGTAGCGGGGGTTCGATTCCCCCTGGGGGTACCTACACGGAGCGGGTGAGCGCGCCGTCCACCAGCAGCGACGTGCCGTTGATGAACGACGCGGGGGCGGAGCACAGGAACACGGCGGCGGCGGCGAGCTCTTCGACCGTGCCGAGGCGACCGGTCGGCTCGTCCTTGGCGCCTGCCTCGGCCGCCTCGCGCGACCCGGCGTTCTCGTAGATGCGGTCGGTCGCGATCCGGCCCGGGTGGACGTGGTTGAACGTCACGCCGTCGGCTGCGGCCTGACGGGCGAGCACCTTGAAGGCCGCGACGAGCCCCGGGCGGTGGGCGTTGGAGAGCTGGAGGGAGTCGATCGGCTCGCCGACGGCCATCGAGCCGATCGCGACGACGCGGCCGAACCCGCGGGAGCGCATCCCGGGCAGCAGGCGCTCGATGAACGCCATCGGCGAGAGCACGAGCGAGCAGTGCGCGGCCTCCCACTGCTCGCGGGTGAAGCCGAGCGGGTCGGGCCCGCCGGGCGGGCCGCCCGTGTTGGCGACGTAGACGTCGATCGGCCCGAGGTCGGCCTCGACCTGCGCGATCAGCCCGTCCACGGCGTAGAGGTCGCCGGAGTCGAACGCGTAGCCGCGCGCGCCGATCTCCGACGCCGTGGCCGAGATCCGCTCGGACGATCGTGACGCGATCGCGACCCGCGCACCCTCCGCGACGAGGCCGGCGGCGATGCCGCGGCCGATGCCCTTGGATGCGCCGGTGACGAGCGCGACCCGGCCGTCGAGACCGAGGTCCATCAGGCCGTCACCGGAATCCCCGGTCGCGCCGCGAGCCATCCGCACCACGCGCCGAACGCGGCCAGGCCGAGCGGCGCGCCGAGCCAGTGCACGCCCACGAACACGCCCGGCAGCATCAGAAGCCCGGACAGCGCCGCCCCGACGAGCACGAGGCCGAGCGGCAGCCGCAGCCACACACCCGCCGCCAGAGCGCAGACGGCCCAGGCGCCCGGGCCGGCGAGCCAGCCCCAGTCCTCGAAGAACGATCGCGGGAGCGCAAGCCCCAGCGCCACCGCGACGGCGGCGACCAGGAGCGCTTGCAGCAGCGCCGCGCGCCAGGCGACCGAGCGATCCATCGGGCGCATGATGGCAGTCGCTACCTTGTCGAGCAGTGCTGCGCCAGGGGTGGGGTCCGATGTTGGTCGTCGTCGTGCTGCTCGCGGCTGCGACGCCCGCCGCCGCGCAGACGCCGCCGCCGTGGCTGAAGCTCGAGGACGGCGTGACGAAGGCGCAGTTCTCGCTCGACAAGGCGATCGAGGAGACCGTGTTCGTCGAGACGCCGCTCGACACCGACGGCGACGGACGGCGCGACCGCGTCCGCATCCGGATCAGCCGGCCGGGGGAGACCGCGTCGCGGGGCATCGACGTCCCGGTGGTCTTCGAACAGAGCCCGTACCGCGGTGATGTCGGCAACCCGCCGAACCATCCCGTGGACGTCAAGCAGTTGCCGCAGGGCGGGCACGGCCCGCGCGCGGCGCTCCCGGGCTCGCTCGACGACTACTACGTGCCGCGCGGCTACGCGGTCGTGCTGGGCGAGAGCATCGGCACGTTCCACTCCGACGGCTGCCCGGACGTCGGCGGCCCGGCCGAGACGCTCGGCACGAAGGCGGTCATCGACTGGCTCAACGGCCGCGCGCCAGGGTTCGACGCCGCCGGGCAGCCGGTCACGGCCGACTGGACGACCGGCGACGTCGGCATGACCGGCGTCTCGTACAACGGCACGCTGGCCAACCAGGTCGCGACCACCGGCGTCGAGGGCCTGCGGACGATCATCCCGGTCTCGGCGATCTCCAGCTGGTACGACTACTACCGCGCCAACGGCCTCGTCGTCGCACCGCACTCCGAGGCGTCCGGCACGGGGACCAACGCGTACCTCGGCGAGGACACCGACGTGCTCGGCGACTTCATCGGCGGCCCGCGCATGTTCGACCGCTGCGCGGCCACACGCCGGTTCCTGATCGACAACCAGGATCGCGTGACCGGTGACTGGAGCCCCTTCTGGCGGGCGCGCGACTACCTGCACCGCACGGGCGGCATCCGCGCGAGCGTGTTCGCGGTCCACGGCCTGAACGACTTCAACGTCCGCACCAAGGCGTTCGCCGCCTGGTGGCAGCGGCTCACGGTCCCCCGCAAGCTGTGGCTGCACAACGGCGGCCACGGCGGGCCCGGCGGCCCGGACTACAAGCGCGCCGAGAACCGCTGGTTCGACCGCTGGCTGTTCGGCGTCCGCAACGGCATCGTGAACGAGCCCCGGGTCCACATCCAGCGCGAGGACGACACCTATCGCGACGAGGCCGACTGGCCCCCGCCCGGCACGCGCACCACGACGCTGCGGCTGGCGACGACCACCGCCACGGCGCCCGGGACCCTGACGACCGGTCGCGGCCGCGGGCCCGACCAGTCGTTCGTGGACCGCGGGCGCGACCGCGACACCGACGACGAACTGATCACCAGCCCCGACGCCGCCGACCCGAACCGCCTCGTCTACCGCACGGCGCCGCTCGCCCGGGCCACGCGGCTCAGCGGGACCCCGCGGGTCACCCTGCGGATGTCGATCGACAACCGCGACGCCGCGAACCTCACCGCGGTGCTCGTCGACTACGGCCCGGCCACCGAGATGGTCACCCGTGGCTGGCTCGACCCGCAGAATCGCAAGGGGATCGCGCGCAGCGTCCCGATCCGCCGCGGCCGCGAGTACCGCTTCCGCTGGGACCTGCAGCCCGACGACCACGTCTTCGCTGCCGGCCACCGCATCGGCCTCGTCGTGGTCTCGACCGACCACGACTACACGCTCCGCCCGCGGCCGGGCACGCGCCTCACGCTCGACCCGGGCGCCAGCCGCCTTCGCCTGCCGATCGTGCGCTCTACGATCAGCGTGACGGGCGGTTAGCTCAGCTGGTCAGAGCGCGTGCCTTACAAGCACGAGGTCCGCGGTTCGAGCCCGCGACCGCCCACTCGCGTCAGCCGGGCTGGATGTTCTTGTTGTGGTGAAAGGCATTGTCCGGGTCGTACTTGGCCTTGACCTCGGCGAGTCGCCGGTAGATCTGATCGCCGTAGGCCTCTCGGACCCGGCTCGAGTCGTCGTCGGAATCGAGGAAGTTGACGTAGACGCCGCCGGCGCTGTGCGGTTGGAGAGCTTGGAGGAACCGCTTCGCCCAAGCGGTCTCAGCCGTGCCGGACTCGCCAGGGAGCCACACGGCGTCGATGACGATGTTGTGGGCCACGTCGCGACCGGCGAAGGCGGTGGCGTCGCGCGAGACTCGGGCGACGGCGCCACCCATGTGGAACATCGCCGCGTACGACCGGGGTGAGCCGGCGGCGTAGGCGTGATCGGCGATGGCGGCGATGGCGTCGTCGGACAGGCCGGCGAGGGTCGTCCCCTTCCAGTAGTAGTGCCACCCGTGGGGGACCGTGTCGTCCATGCCGCCCTGGAAGGCGCCGTACGGCGAGGGTCCGAGCAGGTCGAGGATCGGCGTCCCGAACCGGCGGAGCGCCCGCACCGCACGCTCGCCGGCTTCGACGGCGCCGGCGTAGCAGCAGATGACGGCGACGGCCGGCCGCCAGTGCAGACCCTCGGGGATGCCCGGCAGCGGGGGGACGGTGCCGAGCCTGACGACGCTGCCGAGCTCGTCGGGCGCTTCGGCGGCGAAGTCCCGGTAGAAGCGCAGGACGTCGGCGGTGTCGTCGGCCGCCCAGAAGACGGGCCCGGCCATCACGGTCGGGCCGAGGGGATGCAGGGCGAAGCAGAACGAGGTGACGACGCCGAAGTTGCCGCCGCCGCCGCGCAGCGCCCAGAACAGATCGGGGTGCTCGTCGGCGGACGCCCGGACGATGCTGCCCTCGGCGGTGACCACCTCGACGGCAAGCAGGTTGTCGACGGCAAGCCCGTACTTGCGCATGAGGAAGCCGATGCCGCCGCCGAGGGTGAGCCCGCCGACGCCGGTGTGGCCGATGATTCCGCCCGTGGTGGCCAGACCGTGGGCCTGCGTCTCGCGATCGACGTCACCCCACAGAGCACCACCCTGCACCCAGGCCGTGCGACCGGCGGGGTCGACCCACACCGCCCGCATCGCCGAGAGGTCGATCACGACCCCGTCGTCGCAGACCGCGGTGCCGGCCACGTTGTGGCCCCCGCCGCGTACGGCGATCTCGAGGTCGTGCTGGCGCGCGAAGCGCACCGCCGCGACCACATCGGCCACGCCCCTGCAGCGAGCGATGCAGGCCGGACGGCGGTCGATCGCGCCATTCCAGATCCGGCGGGCGGTGTCGTAGTCGGGGCTGGTCGGCAGCAGCAGGTCAGGCCGTGCCTGTGGTGTCTGGGTAGCGGTCATCTCGATGAGCGTCCATCAGCCGGCCGTGCCGAGCTAGTTCTACTTTCGAACCAACCGGTTCGAGTACCAGACCTACCGCGGATCCGGGGTTAGCATGGTCGTGCGATGCGCGGCTACGCGCAGTACTGCCCGGTCGCCAAGGCGACTGAGGTCCTCGGCGACCGTTGGACGCTCCTGATCGTGCGCGAGATGCTCGGCGGCGCGAGCGGCTTCAACGAGCTCCAACGCGGCCTCCCGGGGATCTCGCGCTCGGTCCTCGCCGACCGCATGCGCGCGCTCGAGCGGGCCGAGGTCATCGACCGCAGAACGGGACCCAAAGGCCGCACCCTCGAATACCGCCTCACGCCCTCCGGTCGTGATCTCCAGCCGGTCGTGCAGTCGATCGGCGAGTGGGGGGCGACGTGGTCGTTCACCGAGCCGCGCTCCGAGGAGCTCGATCCCTCCCTGTTGATCGTGTGGATGGCCCGCCACGTCGATCGCCGGCGGCTCCCACCCGACCGAACCGTGGTGCAGTTCGATTTCCGCGCCCCCAAGCGGCGGTACTGGATGGTGCTCGAGCCATCCGAGGTCTCGGTCTGCCTCCAGCATCCCGGTTTCGACGTCGACCTCGACGTCATCGTCGACACCGCCACGCTCTACCGCGTCTACCTGGGGCGGGCCGAGCTGGGCGGCGCGGTTCGAGCCGGCCGGCTGACCATGAGCGGCCCTCGGACACTGCAACGCGGGTTCGGTGAGTGGTTCACCTGGAGCGCTTTCGCCCCGGCCAGCCGCTCGGCACCGGAGCGCCGCGCAGCCGCCGCACACCTTGCGAGTCCTGATCGCGTCTCAAGTTCCCCGCGCGGCGGGCGATGACAGGGCTGGGTCCGCCTCGCATCGCCAGTCCCACAAACCCCCTTCGTCGCGGACGAGGCCTTTCGCGGGCGGACCCCTTCCCCTCCTCCTCGATCAGCGCGTCAGGAGCCCGGCGTCCAGCACCAGCGTCGAGCCGGTGATGTAGCGCCCGCTCTCGCCGGCCAGGTAGAGCACCGCCTGCGCGACGTCGCTCGCCTCGATCCACGGGACCGGGAGCAGGTTGCCGGCCGAGCGCTCGGCGATCTCCTGCGTCGTCAGGCCCTCCATCTCGGCGAGCCCGTCGTTCAACGGCGTGTCGACACCCGTGGGGTGGATCGAGTTCACGCGGATGCCGTGCGGCGCGAGCTCGATCGCCCACGACTTCGTGAGCCCGGTCAGGCCCCACTTGCTCGCCGCGTAGTGCGACAGCCGTGCCATCCCGCGCAGGCCGGCGATCGACGAGTTGTTGATGATCACGCCGCTCCCCGCCGAGATCATGTGCGGGATCACGCGGCGGCCGACGAGCCACGCCCCTTTGAGGTTGATGTCGATCATCGCGTCCCACTCGGCCTCGGTGAGCTCGTGCGCGAGCCCGTAGGCGCAGATGCCGGCGTTGTTGAACAGCAGGTCGATCCGGCCGAACCGCTCCATGGTCGCCTCGACCGCCGCGGTCACCGCGGCGTCGTCGCGCACGTCGGCCACCGCGGTCAGCGCGCCGCACTCGGCCTCCAGCGACACGAGCTCGTCGGGCGTGCCCATCGCATAGCCGGGATAGGCGAGCGGCGCGGCGACGTCGACCGCCGCGATGTCGTAGCCCGCGCCGGCCAGCGCGAGCGCCGTCGCCCGGCCCTGCCCGTGGGCGGCGCCGGTGATCAGCGCGACGGGCCGGCTCACGCCACGCGCGCCCGGTAGGGCTCGAGGTAGCCGTCGAGCGGCACGCCGAGCGCGTCGTTGACGACGTTGGTCGCCACCATGATCGCCCCGAACGACGTCAGGAGGACGATCTCGGGGTGACTGAAGCGCGCGTCGAGCCGCGCGCGCAGCTCGTCGTCGACCGTGTGCGGGTCAGTGGCCAGGCGCCGCCCGAAGTCGATGATCAGCTCGTCCAGCTCATCGAGCGGCAGCGCGTCGGGGTTCTCGCCGCCCTCGGCGAACAGCCGGCGGAAGAACGTCGAGCAGATCAGGCAGTCGTTCTGCGCCGATATCGCGTGGCAGAACAGCATCGCGCGCCGCTCGCCGAGCAGCGGGACGACCTCGTCGTACAGCGGGTACCACTGCAACAGCGCCGTCAGCGACGCCGGCGAGTGCGCGAGCGTCCGACGACGGTTTCGCCTCCGGTCCCGGAAACCCCGCCCGGGGCCTCCGGCGAGTTACCCCTCCGGCGCGCTGCTCTCGTCGAGTGGTGCGATCCACGTCATATCGGCATGATGACGCCGTGGAGCTCTCGAGGCGCGAACTCATGCAGGCGGCCGCGGTGGTCGGGCTCGGGATCTCGCCGCTCGCGCGCGACGATCTGCCGAAGTCGCAGGTGCGCGCGCTGCGCCGCGCGGTCAAAGGGCCGGTCCACCTGCCCGGCGAGCGCGGCTACAACGCCTCTCGGTACCTGTTCAACCGCCGGTTCGACGGCATCCGGCCGCCCGCCGTCGTGCGCGTGGCCAACGCCGCCGACGTGCAGGCCGTGGTCCGCTGGGCCGACCGGTTCGACGTGCCGCTGACCATGCGCTCCGGCGGCCACGCCTACAACGGCGCCTCGATCAGCCGGAAGGCGGTCGTGGTCGACATGCGGGCGGTCAACGGCGTCAGCCTCAGCGGCTCGATCGCCACGATCGGCCCCGGCGCCCGCAACATCGACGTCTACGCGAAGCTCGCCCGCCGCGGCGTCACGTCGCCGTCCGGCTCGTGCCCGACGGTCGGGGTCGGCGGCCTGGCGACCGGCGGCGGCATGGGCCTGGCCGGTCGCGAGCTCGGCCTGACGATCGACCGCGTGCGCAGCTACGACGTCGTGACGGCCGACGGTCGCAAGCGCACGGTCGACGCGAACAGCGACGAGGACCTGTACTGGGCGCTGCGCGGCGGCGGCGGGAGCTTCGGCATCGTCACCGCCGTGCGGGTCAAGGTCCGCCGCGTGAGCCGCGCCGCGTTCTTCAGGATCACGTATCCCGCCGCCTCGCTCGAGGAGGCGCTCGCCGCCTGGGACGACCTGGCGCCGACCGCGCCCGACGGGCTGACCGCGATCCTCACGCTCACATCCACGGGCGCGAGCGCGTTCGGGCAGTTCTTCGGGTCCGAGCGCCGCGTGCGCCAGCTCGTCGCGCCGCTCGCGCGCGTGCCCGGAGCGTCGGCGGTGAGCGCCGGCACGCAGGACTACCTCGACCTGCAGCGCCGCTGGGCCGGCTGCGCCGACGGCGGCCTGGCCGCGTGCCGCGACTACAACCGCACCACGTTCGACGCATCGTCGGTCTACATCGCCAAGCCGCTGTCCGCCGCCGCCCGCCGCGCGTTCGTCTCCGCCACGCAGACCGGCGCGACGCTGATCTGCGACGCCTACGGCGGCGCGATCGGCAGCGTCGCCCCGGACGCCACCGCGTTCGTGCACCGCAACGTGCGCTTCAGCGTCCAGATCGCGTCCTACGCCTCGCTCTCGACGGCCCGCGACCGCGTCAACGCCGCCCGCAGGCGCATCGCGCCCTACGGCAACGGGCAGGCGTACCAGAACTACTCGGACCTGGACCTCAAGAACGCGCGGCGCGCCTACTACGGGTCCAACTACGCGCGGCTGGTCGAGATCAAGACCGCTGTGGACCCGGCGAACCGGTTCCAGCTCGCCCAGGGGATCCGGCCTTCGGCTCCTTGACGAAGCGAGTGGCGATCGTGAGCAGCAGGTGCACGACGCCGAGAATGATGAAGAACGCGGTGGCGCTGCCGTCGTCGTCGAACCCGAACACGAACGGCGCCGCGATCAGGAGGATCGCCAGCAGGTAGTCGAGGATCACGTGCGCGGCGACCGGGATCGACTTGATCAGGCCGGTCGTCATCGCGGTCGATGCCGCGATGATCAGCACGAGCACGCCGACCGCGATCGAGACGGCCGTCGCCGCATCGGACTCGAACGAGAACAGGAACGGCGCCGCGATCAGCAGTGCGCCGGCGAGGTACTCGATGAGGCCGTGCACGAATGCGGGGACCGGACCCTTCTTGAACATGGGTCCGGTCTACCCAACGCACTAGCCAAAGAACACCTCGGCGGTCTCGTAGAGCTGGGTGTCGAGCAGCTTGGGCTCGGCCAGCGCCTCGTCGAGCGGCACGCGCACGATCGCCGTGCCGCGCAGCGCGACCATCTTCCCGAAGTCGCCGTCGGTGACCGCGTCGATCGCCTCCACGCCGAACCGGGTGCCGAGCACGCGGTCGTAGGCGAGCGGGGTGCCGCCGCGCTGCACGTGGCCGAGGATCGTCATGCGCGACTCGAAGCCGGTGCGCTCCTCGATCGCCTTCTCGAGCGCGACCGCGATCCCGCCGAGCCGGACATGGCCGAACGCATCGGTCTGGCCGCCGAACTCGGACACGATCTCGCCGTCCTGCGGGGTGGCGCCCTCAGCGACGACCACGATCGAGAACGTCGAGCCGCCGTCGTGCCGGTGCTTGATGCGGCGGCATACCTCGTCGACGTCGAACGGCCGCTCGGGGACGAGGATGACGTCGGCCCCGCCGGCGATGCCCGAGTAGGCGGCGATCCAGCCGGCGTGGCGACCCATCACCTCGACGATGATCACCCGGTTGTGCGACTCGGCCGTGGTGTGCAGGCGGTCGATCGCGTCGGTGGCGATCTGCACTGCGGTCTGGAAGCCGAACGTGAAGTCGGTGCCCGCCAGGTCGTTGTCGATCGTCTTCGGCACGCCGACCACGGGGATGCCCTCGTCGACCAGCCTGCGGGCGACGCCGAGCGTGTCCTCGCCGCCGATCGGGACCAGCGCGTTGAGGCCCCGCTGGCGCATCGACTCGCGCACCTGGTCGACGCCGCCCTCGACCTTGAACGGGTTCGTGCGCGACGAGCCGAGGATCGTGCCGCCGCGATGGAGGATCCCCCGCGTCGTCTCGTTCGTGAGGTCGATCGCCTCGTTCTTCAGCACGCCCGCCCAGCCGTAGCGGAAGCCCACGAACTCGTGGCCGTGCCTATTGATGCCTTTGCGGACGATGCCGCGGATGACCGCGTTCAGGCCGGGGCAGTCTCCCCCGCCGGTAAGGACGCCGATGCGCATACTTGAAGCAAAGCGAAAACGGCCGGGACCCGTCTTGCGGGTCCCGGCCGTCTCGCGGGCTACGCGTTCGCGGGCTCGGGCAGCTGGTGCTCGTGCGAGATCCTCGGGAGCCAGTTCAGCCGCTTGGGCAGGTACCAGTTCCACTCGCCCAGCAGCTTCATCGCCGCCGGGAGCAGGACGCCGCGCACGATCGTCGCGTCGATGAGGACCGCGACCGCAAGGCCGACGCCCATCATCTTGAACTCGATCATGCTCAGCGTGCCGAAGATCGAGAACACCGCGACCATCACGATCGCCGCGCTCGTCACCACGCCGGCCGTCTGCTTGATGCCGTAGGCGACGGCATCGTCGGTCTTCATCCCGCGATCGACCGCCTCGCGGATCCGGCTGAGGATGAACACGTGGTAGTCCATCGACAGGCCGAACAGGATCACGAAGAGGAACAGCGGCAGCCATGAGGTGATGCCGCCGATCGACTCGAAGCCGAGCAGCTTCTCACCGTGCCCGTCCTGGAAGACGAGCGTGAGGACGCCGTAGGCCGCGGCCACCGAGAGCAGGTTCAGCACGATCGCCTTCAGCGGGACGACGATCGAGCGGAACGTGACCAGCAGCAGCAGGAACGCCAGGCCGAGCACGAACGCGAACACGATCGGCAGGTGGGACTTCATCGAATCGTTGAAGTCCGTCGAGCCGGCCGTCATGCCGGTCACGTCGGCCTGGACGCCGCCGACCTGGCCGATCGTCGCCGGGATGACGCTGTCGCGCAGCGTCGCCAGCGCGGACTCGGACACCTTGTCGGTGCCGTTGCCGTTCATCGGGATCGACACGACCTCGACGGTCTTATCGGGGCTGATGTCGGTGGTGACCGGCTCCGACATCTGGCCGCTGGCCAGGGCCTTGTCGGTCATCGCCTTCACGGCCGACTGGACCTCGGGCCTGGTCACGTCATCGGCCTGGACGGCCACGATCGCGGGGAGCGGGCCGCCGGGGAACGCGGCCTGGATGCGGTCGTAGACCTTCGTGACCTCGAGGTCCTTCGGCAGGCCGGAGGCGCCGGCGTTGACGGTGTGCATGTTCACGGCCGGGATCGCCAGGGCGATCAGGAGGCTGCCCGCCAGGACCAGCGAGATCACCGGGCGGCGCAGGACGCGGTCGAGCACCCAGCCCCACACGCGCGACTCGCCGTGGTTGCGATGGCGCATGCGGCCGATGAACGGCACGCGGCCCTTCTCGACGCCGTCGCCGAGCTTCGACAGCACCGCGGGGAGGACGGTGAGTGAGCCGAGCACGGCGATGCCGACCACGAGGATCGTGCCGACGGCGAACGACTGGAAGACGATGCTGCCGGCGAAGAACATGCCGGCCATGGCGATCATCACGGTCAGGCCCGAGATGAGCACGGCCTGGCCGGAGGTCGCCGCCGCGAACGCGAGCGCGTCCTCCTTGGAGCGCCCGGCGTCGCGTTCCTCCATTTTGCGCCGTAGATAGAACATCGAGTAGTCGACGCCCACGGCGAGGCCGACGAGCAGGATCACCGAGCTGACCGACTCGTCCATCGGGAACAGCTGGCTGATCGGCGCGATCAGGCCGATCGTGGCCGCCACGGCGGTGAGGCCGAGGAGCAGCGGCACGCCGGCGGCCACGAGGGCGCCGAACGCGACGATGAGGATGAGGAGCGTGATGGGGAGGGAGAGGCCCTCGGCCTTCTTGAAGTCGTCCTCGAACGCCTTCGAGATCGCCTTGTCCGCGCTCGCGTCGCCGAACTGGCCGACGAAGACGGCGGGGTTGGCCTTCTGGGCCGCTTGCGTGGCGGCGAGCGTCGCGTCCACCCGGTCCTCGGCGGCGGTGTCGTCACCGGGGATCTCGAACGTCACGAGCGCGGAGCGGCCGTCCTTGGAGAGCTGGCCGTCGTTGCCCTTGGCGAGCGGGGACTCGATCTTGTCGACGTGGGGCGTGCCTTCCAACCGCGAGACGACGTCCTTCACCGCGGCGGTGAATTGAGCGTCGCCGACCTTGACGGAGCCCTTGCCCTGCACGAGCACCTGCTCCTCCGCGGCGTCGCGGAAGTTCGCGTTGGCGATCGCCTGGTCGGCCGTCTTCGAGGAGCCGTTGCCGTAGTCCTCGTCGGCGATCGTCTTCTGGCCGACGGCGCCGGCCAGGAAGACCGCGAGCACGACGAACGCCAGCCAGCCGAAGATCGCGGTCTTGCGATGCCCGGCGCTCCAGCGCGCAGCGCGGGAGGCGAGGTTCTGGGATTGCACTGGGGAAGTCCTCCGGAAAAGCTGAGAGAGAGCGATACCGGAAGCTTCGACGTGCCCCGTCGTGCGGGCATGGGAGTGGACTGGTGTCAACCGGTGCGGACAACCTCACCCGATCGGGTGAGGCGTCCGCACACGGTTCCTGCGGATCTCCTAGAAGACGAAGATGATCAGCAGGATGATGATGATGAGTAGCGTGCCCAGTCCGATGTACATGGCCGCTGCCTACCCATCATCAGCGCCCGTCACTCCGAGGTCGGAACCTCGGAGGCCTTCGGCGTGTGGCGCTTGACCTGCTCGCAGTCGGCCGCGACGTCATCGGCGAAGTCGGCACGGACGCGATCGAAGCCCGGGCCGCACGTCACAACGTCGCGGGTACCGTCGCGGACCCAGATGCGATCATCGCCGGCCTCGCCGTTGACGGTGTCGCTCTTCGCGTCCCGCACGCGCGCGGTGAGGCGGTCGTTGCCGGTGCCGCCGTTGATCGTGTCGGCGCCGAGGCCGCCGTGCAGCACGTCGAACCCGTCGCCGCCGTTGATCTTGTCGTCGCCGCGGCGGCCACGCACGCGATCGAAACCGGGACCGGTGTCGACGGTGTCGTCGCCGGCGCCCGCCCAGACGCGGTCGTTCCCGAGGCCGCCGGTGACCGAGTCGTTGCCCGCCCCGGCGTCGACGACATCAGGACCGGCGCCGCCGTCGACGGAGTCGTCGCCTCTGCCGGCCCGCACGCGGTCGAACCCGTCGCCGAGCGTGATGATGTCGTTGCCGGCGAAGGCACGGACCACGTCGGAGCCCGCCTGGGCGTCGATCGTGTCCGCGCCGCGGCTGCCCACGATCCGGTCGTGACCGGGGGTGCCGGTGATCTGCAGCGCGAGAGCTGTGCCGGTGGCCGCGAACGTGATCGCGACGGCGATCACGGGGGTCACGCACAGGCGCTTGAAACAATGGGACACGGGGCCCCACCTCCTGGCTGATCGGTTGACGCCCCGGAAACCCCGACGGAGCCGCCGAGTTGCGGCGCGGTAGGGGTCCGGACACAGCCAGGGGGCCGGGGCCCCACTCACCCCTCGATTTGCGTGCCATACTGGGCCGCTGACGCCCGGGGGGCGTAGCTCAGTTGGTTAGAGCGCCGGCCTGTCACGCCGGAGGTCGCGGGTTCGAGTCCCGTCGCTCCCGTCTTTCTGCACAGCGGCGGTTTCGGCCCGCCGCTCCGCTGCTATGAACTTGGCGGCCGGTACGTTGCTCCGGCTGCCTTCCGCATCGCGTCCTGGGCCTCGTCCATGTCGAGCAGAACGGTGGTCTCGACCCCCGATAGCGCTCCGCCGGCGCCGACGGCCATAGCCAGCGCCGCCGCCGACGCGTTGTCGGGCGCCTCCATCAGAAATACGCCGTCGAACTCGCCAAAGGCGTACCAGAAGCCCAAGAGCTTGCCGCCAAGTGACTCGGCTACTTCTCGCGCCGCGGCGCTCCTGTCTTCCGGCTGAGCGAGCAGAGCTTTGATGGCGTCCGGCGTGTAGCTAAAGCGGCCGAGGTACAGCGGCATATGAAGCCTCCACCGACTGGGGGTTGTTGGGGACCGAGCGATCGTCTCGGATCGCTGATGCGCGCGCAAGGCGGTCGAGGTGGTCGAGCACGCGCTCGAGCGTTCGAGCGAATCCGACGCAATGCACCCGATCTGTGTATCAGCGCGCGCCGCGGTCGCTCCTACCGCCGATGACCGCCAGCGCACATACCCCGGCGAGCCGTGCCGCTGGACACCCCACCTCAATCCTCCCCAGGAGAACCCCCATGTCCCGTTCCACCCGCATCACCCGCACGGCGACCGCCGCCCTGGCGATCGCCGCGCTCGCCGCGCCGACGGCGTTGGCCCGGCCGATCGAGCACCCCAGCTCGAACGCCCAGGACGCCGCGGCCCAGGCCCAGCCCCGCCAGGACCTGCGGCCGCCCGACGTGCGTGACGCCGCCACCAGGCCGCAGCCGCGCGTGAGCCAGTCTGACATCGGCACGTCCAGCCTGGCCGGCACGACCTCGCCCAAGGGCGACGTCTTCTGGTCCTACGACTACCCGGCCGCGAAGCCGGGCGCGAAGCCCGTCTCCGTGGCCCCCTCCGTCGTCCGCCCGACGCCGGTGCCCGCCACCGGCGACGACACGGACACCCCGTGGGCGACGATCGGCATCGCGATTGCCGCCGCCATGCTCGGCGGTGCCGGCGGCGCCGTCGCCACCTCCCGGACCCGGCGCTCGCACGCCGCGGTCTGAACCCGGTCACCCAGGGCGCCGGCTCAGGCCGGCGCCCTGGCGCCCGACAGATCGCGGTCCCCTCCGCCTACGCCGCAGCCGTGGCGATCCGGCGATGACGGCCACGAGCAACGCGACGAGCGCGACGGCGCTGATGATCGCCCCGTAGCGCACGCTCGCCGGCCGGTACTCGAACCGCACCTCGTGCCGGCCCGCCGCGACGGGCACGGACCGGAACGCGACGTTGGCGGCCTCGATGTCGGCAGGGCGCCCGTCCACGGTCGCCTCCCAGCCCGGGTAGAAGGTGTCGAGCAGCACGAGGCGACCGGCCTGCCGTGCGTCGACCTCGATCGTGACGCTGGTGTCGCTGCGCTCGGTGACGCGCGCGGGCGTGGCCGCGGGCGGGTCGCCGGCCGGGGCCGCGTCCCGGGTCTCGATCACCGGCTGGTCGCGGGCCTGTTCCGTCGTCCCGGCGGCGACGCCGAACAGTCCTGCCTCGACGCTCGCGGCGGGCCGCCAGCCGTAGGCGACGAACGCCGGAGGCAGCGCGGTGCGGTGCTCGAGCACGAAGCCGCCGGGCCCGTCGTAGGCGATCGGGTCGTCGCGCAGCGACGGTACGTCGACGCGGCGGTCGACGAGCACCGCGCGGACCCCGAACGTGTCGAGCAGCCGGGGCGTGCGCGGCTCGGAAGGGTCGACCGCCTCGGTGCTCGCGGTCGCCCCGCCGCCGAGCGCGTACCACAGCCGCGCGGTGCGCTCCACCGACGGCTGCTCATGGCCGCGCGCATCGGCGAGCCGCCACCGCGACGCGGTGTTGGGCTCGAGCCCGCCGACACCGATGACCCGTCCGCCGTCCGCCGCGAGGTCGTGCATGGCGGCGACGGGCGGTGGCTCGGGTGGGTCGGCCTCCGCCTTGTCGATCGCCGGGTTGAAGCCCCAGCCCATCCACAACAGGTCGACCGCCACGACGGTGCAGGCGACGGGCACGAGCCAGCTGCGCGGGCGCCGCGCGGCCAGCAGGATGCCGACGGTCGCGGCCGCGAACAGCAGCCAGCGCACTCCCGCCGCCAGGTTCACCCCGTCGGCACCGCGGGCGGCCGTGCCGCGCAGCTGGTCGAGCGCCTCGCCGAGCGCGCCGATCCGCGGCAGCACCGCCAGCACCGGCAGCACCGCCAGCGCGCTCACCGCGATCAGCATCCGCCGGCGTTCCGCGGGCGTGCCGTCGAGCCAGCGCTCGAACCCGAACGCGGCGAGCATCGCGATCGCGAACCCGGCCAGCACGAGCGCGCGGCTGACGTTCACGGAGTCGAGCACCGGCAGGTCGTGGACGACGTCGGTGACCGGGCCGGTGTCGAACGAGACGATCAAGGCCACCGCCGCGAGCGCGGCGAAGAAGAGCTGCGGCCCGCGCGGGCGGCGGGCGATCAGGCCCGCCGCGGCGAGCAGCAGCGGCAGCACGCCGGCGTAGAGCGTCCGCTCGGTGAAGTTGACGGGTCCCGGGATCTCGCCCGCCCGGTCGGGCCTGCCCCAGTACTCGGGCAGGGCGAGGCTGCCGACCGCCTTCAGGGGCAGCGGCGGCTGCGACCGCGACGTGCTGAGCGCCTCGCGCAGCGCCTCGATCAGGGGGAGCAGCATCACCGCCGACAGCGCCACGCCGACCACCGCCGCGGTCGCCGCCAGCAGCACGCCGCGGAGCGAGCGCAGCCGGGTGGCCACCCAGCCCGCCGTGGCGAGCGACACGAGCAGCGCGCTCTCCGGTTGGCCGCCGAGCCACGCGAGCCCGATCAGCGCCGCCAGCGCCGCTGCGTCGCGCACGGCCTCCGATCGGCACAGCCGGTCCGCGACCACGAACAGCCAGGGCAGCAGCACGTACGCGTTCGAGTGCGGGTGCATCAGCCAGTCGACGAGGTAGGTGCCGAACCCGAACGCGATCGCCCCGACCAGCGCCGGCCCGGATCGCAGTCCCAGCGAGCGTGCGAGCACGAACGTCCCCAGCCCGGCGAGCAGCAGCTTGAGCACTGCGATCCAGACTTGGGACTCCCAGAACGGGAACACGACTCCGACCCAGGTCAGCGGGAACAGCGGCGCGCTCTGCTGGGCCGCCAGGAGCGGCCGGCCGGCCGACAGGCCCTGCGTCCACACTGGCAGCCGCCCGTCGCGCAGCGCCTCCCGCACCTGCAGGCCGTCGGGCTCGAACACGAACCCGGAGTCGAACTGCAACGGGTTCTCGCCCACGGGGCCGCCGGCGGAGAACGGCGCCGACGACAGCGCCAGGTCGCTCGCCGACATCACCTTTCCGCCCAGCGTGGCCGGCGCCAGCAGCACGACGGCCAGGACGAACAGCAGCGCCGCCGGCGCCGCGCCACGGGACATGGCGCGGCAGACTAGTGGTCGCTCGGCTCGTTCAGTCGCACAGCCACGCCTCCATGCGCTCGAAGCACCCCGCCGCGGCGGCGCACGCCTCGCCGGGGTCGGGATGCGCGGCCTCGACGACCGTGCCGAAGGCCCGCCAGCGCGCGGCGGCTGCGCTGCCGTAGGCGGCGAAGAACCCCGCGCCCGTCTCGGGGGTCAGGCCGAGTCGCTGCCGCGCGTCGCGCGCGATCAGCTTGCCGCCGAGTGTCGCGCCCTCGAGCACGTAGAGGACGCCGAGCGCCCGGGCGGGCGTGTCGACCGCGGGGAGCGCCGTCGCGACCGGCCCGGCGTGCCCGGCCAGCGCCTGCAGGTCGGCGACCAGCAGCGGCGCCTTGCGCCGCGCCGGGAAGTCGAGCCCCGGCACCGTCTCGGCGTACGGCGCGAGCCGCTCCTCGAGCGGGTCGTAGAAGCCGTACAAGCGTTCCAGCAGGTCGCGGTAGGCGTCCAATGAGACCAGTCGCGCGCCGATGTCGAGCCGCCCCTCCAGCCGCTCGTGATGCTGCGCGGTGTGCCGGCGCAGCGCCCGCATCGTTCCGTGAGGGCCCCGTCCGTACAACGAGCCGATCCTACGCGCTAGGCGTGGAATGCCGCGAGCCGCTCGGCCTCGTCGTCGAGCGCCCGCCGCGTCGCGCGGTCGAGCTTCGTCCACGGGTCCAGCGCGACCCGGCCGTCCTCGTACCGCCACTCGCCGGCGACGGCGCCGTCGACCAGGAAGGTCGGCGTCCCGTGGGGCCGCTTGACGCTGAACACCCGGGGACGGAGGTCCTCGGGGAGCAGGCCTGTGCGGCGTGCGTGGACGAGCAGCGTCGCGTCCCAGACCGGCAGGAAGCGGATCGGCGCGGGCGTGTCCGGGTCCGGCCGCGGCGCGCCCGGGACGTCCAGCAGACCGTCGCCGACGTCCTCCATCTCGGCCAGCGCCGGCTTGAGCGCGGTGAGCTTGAGTCCGGTGAAGCTCGCGACGTCGTGGCGGGTGGCGGGGCCGAAGCCGCGCAGGTAGCTGCGCACGAGGTGCGCTATTGCCTCGGCGGGCTCGATCGGCTCGGGCGCCAGCCAGTCGGCGGCGTCGCCGTAGAGGTCGGCCCGCCGGCGTTCCCAGGTGCCGGAGGGCGGGACGCGGACCATGTCGTGCCAGAGGCCGACCCCGCGGGCGCGCTCCTTGCCGACCAGCTCCTCGAGCTCGCGCCGGGTTGCTGGCCCGTCGGCCAGCCGGGCGGCGACCGTGCGGGCCGCCGCGGCCATCTGCCGGGCGCTCACGTCGACGTTGCGCAGCCATGAATCGCGGCGGGCGTCGCGGACGGCGACCGCCAACGGCCAGTAGTCGCGCGGTGCGACGAGATGGATCGTCGAGCGCATGAGCGTCGCCTGGATGACGGACCGCTCCTCGAGCGCGCCCGTGAGGTCGGCGCGCGCCAGTCCCTCGACGCGGGACCACAGGCCGACGTACATCGCCGGCGCGTACTGCGCCTGGATGCCGCCGATCTGCTCGAGGGCCTCCGGCAACGACACCTCGCCGCGGTCGAGCAGCAGCTGGCGCGCGAGCAGGGCGCGGTTGAGCTGCCGCTCGGTCAGCGCCACCGCTGCTGGATCTCCTTCCAGCTGGGGGCGGGGCCGGGGAGCGGGTCGAGGCCGGGGCGCAGCGCCTGCAGCGTCAGCGCGAGATAGCGGCGCTGGAGGGCCGCCGTCCGCTGCTCGTCGCCGAGCCGGATCGCGCGCAGCTGCTCGAACAGCAGGTTCACGTCCTCCTGCGTGACGTCGTCGCGCAGCGCCCCCGCCTCGTGCGCCCGGTCGATCACGGCGGCGACCGCGGCGTGCAGCCGGCGGGCGGCCGCGAGCAGCTCCTTGGTCGGCGTGAACGTGCCGGCCAGCACGGCGCCGAGCGAGCCGGCGCCGGCCTCGAGTGCGTCCGCCATGAACTCGCCGAAGACCACGGTGGGATCGTCGCCGGTGCGGGCGAGCGAGCGCTCGGCGACGGCCTCGAGCCGCTCCATCCCGTCCTGGCACAGGTGCAGGACCAGCGCCTCCTTGCTGGGGTAGCGCCGGTACAGGGTCCCGATCCCGACGCCGGCCCGCCTGGCGATGTCGGCCATCGAGGCGTCGGGGTCGGCGGTGAGTACCGCCCGGGCGGCCTCGAGCACCAGCGAGTCGTTGCGCGAGGCCTCGGCCTGCCGTCCGGTGAGGGGTCGGGCGCTCACGGGTCCAGCGTACGCGTAAGGGGGTCTGACCCCCTTACTAAGGGCGCGATCCGGGGAGGTGGCTGCGTTCGCCCGATGTGCAGGAAGTGCATCTCGGCGATCCTATCGGAACCGAATGTTCCGATCCGAAAGGGAGCCGAGATGAGCAAACGAGAGACCGTGGGACTGCTGATGCTGTCGCTGGGCGTGGCCCTGATCGCCGTCGACATGTCGATCGTCAACCTCGTGATGCCGCAGATGGCCCGCGACCTGGAGCTCGGGTTCACCGCGCTCCAGTACGTGAGCGCGCTGTTCTCGCTGGCCGCCGCCGCCGTCGTGATCCCGGCCGGCGACATCGCCGACCGGATCGGCCCGCGCCGCGCCTACCTCGCCGGGCTGGGCGTCTTCCTGGCCGGCAGCGCGATCGCCGCCGTCGCGCCGACCGACGTCGTGCTGCTCGCCGGCCGCGTGGTCCAGGGCCTGGGCGCCGGGGCGGCGCTGACCGCCGCGCTGGGCACGATCAACGCCGCGTTCGCCGGTCCCGCCCGCGGGATCGCGTTCGCGCTCTACGGCGCCACGTTCGCCGCCGCCTGCGCCGCCGGGCCGCTGCTCGGCGCGGTCATCGCCGAGGCGTCGAGCTGGCGCTGGGCGTTCGGCATCAACCTGGTCGCCGGCCCGATCGCGTTCGCCGGCGTCATCAAGCTCGTCCCGAACGTCGCTCCGCGGGCGGACGCCCGCCGGCCCGACGTCGCCGGCACCGTGCTGGCGAGCGCCGGCCTCGCCGCCCTCACGTTCGCGATCGTCCAGGGCGAGACGGCCGGGTGGGTCCTGTCGGCGATCCTGCTCCCGGCGTTCGTGATCGTCCAGCGCGTGAACGTGCGCCGCGGCGCCCCGGCGATCCTCGACCCGGTGCTGACCCGCGTCCGGTCGTTCACGCTCGGCAGCGCCGCGCTGCTGATCATCGGCGCCGGCGAGTTCGGCCTGATGTTCCTGCTCCCGCTCGAGCTCCAGTCGGGCAAGGGCCTGACCGCGATCGAGGCGGGGCTGGTGCAGCTGCCGGTGGCGGTGTTCGCGATGGTGGCGTTCCCGCTCGTGCAGAAGCTCGCCGCGCGCACCGACGAGCGCACCGCCGTCGTCGTGGGCCTGATGCTGGAGGCGGCCGGCCTGGTCGGCGTCGGTATCGCGATCCAGTCGAGCCAGGCGCTGCTGATCATGCCTGGGCTGGCGATCTACGGCCTCGGCGTCGGCGCAGCGACGGCGCAGCTCTCGGCGCTGGTGCTGGCCGAGGTGCCGGCCTCGCGCAACGGCCTCGCGTCCGGCATCTCGTCGGCGGTCCGCCAGCTCGGCTCGACGATGGGCGTCGGCGTCCTCGGCGTGGTGTTCTCGGCCACCCTGGCTGGGACCGACGCCGACCTCGCCGACCGGCCGGTCCAGACCGTGTCCCACCTGCGGGCGATCAGTGACGAGCATGCGGTGTCGCGTGCGGCCGACGCGCTGTCGAGCGGCGTGTTCGTCGCCGCGCTCGTCGCGGCGGCGTTCCTGGTCGCCGGCGCGCTGGCGATCCGCTTCCAGTCCCGTCGCGAGGCGGGGTACGCGCCCGCTCCGGCGACCGCCTGAGCAGGACGCGCGCCTGGGCGAGATGATGGGCGCCATGGTGTCCGCGCTCGCCCAGGCCGCCGCCGTGCGGGACGGCAGCGTCACGGCGACGGAGCTGGTGGAGGCGGCGCTCGAGGCCATCGAGCGCCGGGCCGATCTCAACGCGTTCGTGACGCTCTGCGAGGAGCGGGCGCTGGCCGAGGCCGCGCGGGTGAGGCCTGGCGATGCCCGGCCGCTGTGCGGCGTGCCGGTCGGGATCAAGGACCTCATGGCGCCCACCGAGGGCGTGCGCACGACGCACGGGAGCGCGGCATTCGGCGACTGGGTGCCGGATCACGACGCCCCGCACGTCGCGCGCCTCCGCGCCGCCGGGGCGATCGTCGTCGGCAAGACCAACACGCCGGAGCTCGGGTTGCGGCCGGTCACGGAGCCCTTGCGCTGGGGCCCCACGCGCAACCCGCGTGACACGCGGCTGTCTCCCGGGGGCTCGTCGGGCGGCAGCGCGGCCGCGGTGGCCGCGGGCCTCGTCCCGCTGTGCGACGGCAGCGACTTCGGCGGCTCCATCCGGATCCCGGCGGCCTGCTGCGGCGTCGTCGGCTACAAGCCGAGCGCCGGGCTCGTGCCCGGCGAGCCCGAGCTCGACGCGCTCGAAGGGCCGAGGGTGGGGGTGTTCGGCGCGATCGCGCAGTCCGTGCCGGATGTCGCCGCCGCGCTCGGAGTCATGGCGGCAAGGGACTTCGACGCGACGCCGGCGTCGGCGGGTGTCCCGGTCCGTGTGGCGCTCTCGCCGCCGGACGGCCTGCCCGTCGCGCCCGAGCCGCTGGCCGCGGCCCGGCGCGCCGCCGATCTGCTCGCCGACCTCGGCCACGACGTGCGCGAGGCGGCTCCGGATTGGGACGACGACGACTTCGTGCGGGCGTGGGAACTGGTGGGCGGCGCAGCGATGGGGCGCCTGGTCGACCTGCTGGCGCGGTGGAGCGGGGCCTATGACCCGCAGGCGCTCGAGCCGGCCTCCCGCGCGTGGCTGGTCGACGGCCCGCCGATCCCGGCCGACGCGTACGGGTGGGCGACCGGCGCGCTCGAGCGCTTCGCGCATCGCATCGTCGATCCGTGGCCGGAGGGCAGCGTGCTCGTCACGCCGACCCTCACGCGGCTGCCCGTCGAGGTGCACGCGATGCAGTCGCGCCCCGGCGTCAGCCAGCCGGCGACCCGCTTCAGCGTGTTCCTCCGGGTCTTCAACGTCACCGGCCAGCCGGCGATCACGATCCCGGTGGGGGAGATGACCGGCGTGCAGATCGTCGCCGCGCCAGGGCGGGACGACCTCGTGCTCTCGGTCGGCGCGCAGCTCGAACGGGCGCTGCGCTGACGTCGCAAGCGATCTTGCAGCACCGGGAAATCCCGACGGGCGGCGCTAGGGTCGCCCGCCATGCGGTCGTGGCGCCCAGCGGGTGTGATCGTTGCGGTCCTGGCGCTGTGGGCCGCGCTGCCCATGCCTGCCTCGTCGCAGGACGAGGGCACGCTGCGCGACCGGATCCAGCAGGGCAAGCAGCGCGAGCAGACGCTCTCCGGGGCGATCGCGCGGCTCGACGACCTGCTCGCCCAGACCCAGCGTGAGATCGCGATCGTGCAGGGCCGCCTGACCGAGGTGGAGGCCGATCTGGCGGCGGCCGAGGCGCGGTTGCGGGCGACGCAGGAGCGCCTGGCGACCGAGCGCCGCCGGCTCGCGCGGCTGCGCACGCGGCTCGCACAGGGCCGCGACGACCTCTCCGCGCAGCTCGTGTCGAGCTACAAGCAGGACCAGCCGGACCTCGTCTCGCTGGTCATCGCCTCGCACAGCTTCGCCGACCTGATCGAGCGCGTCGAGTACGTCAAGCGCCTGCAGGAGCGCAACGGCGAGATCGTCGACCGCGTGCACCAGGCGCGGATCGACACCGATCGCCAGGCCGACCGGCTCGCCGAGCTCGAGATCGAGCGGCAGCAGACGGCCGACGCCGTCGAGCGCCGCCGCGACGCGCTGGCCAGCATGCGCGCCGGGCTCGCGCAGCGCCAGGCCACGCTGTCGCGCGTTCGCGCCGCGCGGGCCGAGGCGCTCGCCGGCACGCGGGCGGGGCGCCAGTCCGCCGAGCGCGAGCTGAACAAGCTGATCGCCGAGCGCGAGCGGCTGGCGCGCGAGGCGGCGAGCGGTGGCGGCCCCGGCGGCCCGTGGGCGATCCCGTGGCCGATCGTGCAGTGCGAGTCCGGCGGCCAGAACCTCCCGCCCAACAGCGCGGGCGCGTCCGGCTACTACCAGATGCTGCCCTCCACCTGGCACGGCCTCGGCGGCTCGACCCCGCACGCCTACCAGGCGTCGAAGGCCGAGCAGGACCGCCTCGCGGCGAAGCTGTGGGCCGGCGGCGCCGGCGCGCGCAACTGGGTCTGCGCCGGGCTCGTCTAGCTGCACCGGTCTTGCGAAGACCGGTGCTACAGCTTGCGGCCGGCGCTGACCGGTGCTGCGCCGTCGACCAGCGGGTCGATGCCCGTCAGCCCGTCGATGCTCTCGGCGTTGTTGGCCGACACGTAGGCGCGGACGGCCTCCGCGCCCTCCTTGCGCAGCCGGTTGTCGGCGTAGCGGTAGAGCTGGTCGCGCTCGCCCTCGTAGGTCATCTTCGGGACGACGAAGCCGCACGAGTCGGCCACGCGGGTGACCTCGACCTCGATCACCGACCGGACGGCGCGGCGCTGCTCGTCGGTGATGTCGAACGCCGCGAGCGCCTCGGGGAACCGCGCGTCGCCCTGCTGCACCGGCGTGCCGATCCCGTGCAGCCGGATGATCTTCGGCGGCCCGTCGAACGAGCAGAACATGACCGCGATGCGACCGTTCTCGCGCAGATGGGCGATCGTCTCGATGCCGCTGCCCATCAGGTCGACGTAGGCGAACCCGAGCGGGCCGGTCACGCGGAACAGATTCGAGCCGCCCTTGGGCGAGACGTTGATGTGCCCGCCGTCCCCGCTCGGCGCGGTGGCGACGAAGAACATCGTCTGGGCCTCGATGAAGCCCCGCATCTTGTCGTCGATCTCGTCGAACAGCTTGGCCACGGACGGGCGAATTTAGCTGATGGCGCCCGTGGCCACCAGGAGGAGAACCGCACTTCCGAGCAGCAGGCGGTAGATCACGAACACCATCACGGAGTGATGCGCGAGGTAGCGCAGGAACCAGGCAATGGCCGCGTAGCCGACGATGAACGCGACGACCGTGGCGACGAGGACGTAGCCGATCGGGGTCGTCGAGTGCTCGTCGCCGGCGATCACGTCCTTGAGCTCGAACAGCCCGCTGGCCACCACGGCGGGCACCGCGAGCAGGAACGCGAAGCGCGCGGCGGCGGGCCGCTCGAGGCCGAGGAGCAGGCCGGCGCTCATCGTCGCGCCCGAGCGCGACACGCCCGGGATCAGCGACAGCGACTGCGCGAGGCCGATCAGCACGCCGTCACGCGGCGAGAGCTGCTCGATGTCGCGCTCGTGGCGCCCGGCGCGGTCGGCGTAGCCGAGCACCAGCGCGAACACGATCAGCACCGTGCCGATCAGCCACAGGTTGCGCGCCCCGGTCTCGATCTGGTCGCGGAAGAGGAAGCCGAGAATCCCGATGGGGATCGTCGCGATGATCAGGAACCAGCCGAGCCGTACGTCGGGATCCTCGAACCGGCGCGGGGCGCGCAGCCACTTGGTGACGATCGCCCACAGCTCGCGGCGGAAGTAGATGAGAACCGCCGCCTCGGTGCCGAGCTGGCAGACCGCGGTGAACGCCGCACCGGGGTCCTCCCAGCCGAGGAACGCGGGGACGATGCGCAGGTGGGCGCTCGAGGAGATCGGCAGGAACTCGGTGAGTCCCTGCACGATCCCGAGGACGATCGACTGGATGAGGTCCATCCGGCCGCGGGAGGCTAGCGGAGCCTCCCGCGGCCGCTCCTGCCCTTACGTCTAGAGCCGCGCCCGCACCGTGGCGGTGCCGAGCAGGAGGCCCTCCTGGAACGCCGTCGTCCCGAACGCCTGGTTCAGGGCGCCTGCGGCCTCTGCGGTGAGCGTCGCGCGCACGCCGCTCACGGTCACGCGCAGGCCCTTGACCGAGGTAGTGATGCCCGAGAGGTCGAGGTCGAGGATCGGGACGCGCGTGCCGCCGACCAGCGCGGTCAGCTGCGGCGTGCCGGAGATCTCGATATCGAACCGCGTGAGCTCGACGACCGTGGAGCCCTTGGTCAGCGAGATCCCGCCGCTGTGGCGGATCCGGCCGGCCAGCGTCTTGGCGTCTACGACGCCGCCCGTGATCGGGAAGCGGAACGCTCCGCTCTTGTCCGCCGACGCCGGGTCCACCAGCCCCGGCGTGATGCCGAGCGAGGTGAGCGCCGACAGCGCGCCCGGGTCGACCGCCAGGGCGGTCGAGCCGCCGCGCGGGGCGAGCTGGGCGAGCTTCGCGTTCACCGTCGCCCGCCCGAGCGGGACGCCGCGCGCGAACAGGCTCGTGTGCAGCGCGGCGTTCAGCGCCCGCGCCGCCTTGCCGGTGAGCTCCACGCGCACCCGCGCGATCCGCGTCGTGGTCGCTGTCCGGCGCAGTGTGCCGCCGCGCAGCTTCGCGACGTGCAGCCGGGCGCCGCCGGCCACGGCCGACAGGTTGCCGTTCTGGATGCGGAACCTCGAGAGCCGCACGCTGCGGGAGCCGGCCGCGATCCGCAGGCCGCCGCTGTGGTCGATCCGGCCGGCGCCGGTCGCCGGGTCGATACGGCCGCCGGTGATCGGGAACACGCCCGACCCGCTCACCGAGACACCCGCCGCGGTGAGCGCGGCGGCCGTCCCACGGTCGAGCTTCAACGTCGTTTTGCCGCCGGCCAGATCGACCTTCGCGGCCTGCGCCGGCGCGGCCACCATCAGGACGAGCGCAGCAGTCAGCACACCCAGGGAACGGGTCATCCTCCACCTCCGAACGAGTAAGGGGGTCTGACCCCCTTAGGCCCGCGGACGGGTAAGGGGGTCTGACCCCCTTACGGGGCGGAAGGGCGTGGCGGCCGGAGAGTTGGCGCGATACTGCCCGGTGATGACGACCAAGTCGCCAGAGCGCTTGTCACCCGCTGTCTTCCGGCTGCCGGTCGAGAAGATCCGCGACGGCTACTACTCCGACGCCTACTTCAACCACACGAAGACGCTGCTGGAGGCCGAGGGCCACCACCCGCGCGTGCTGATGCAGGTGTTCCAGCGCAAGGAGTCCGTCCTCGGCGGCATCGACGAGGCGATCACGGTGCTCAAGCAGTGCAGCGGGTACCGCGGCGCGGACGGCAAGTGGGTCAACGGCTTCAAGGACCTCGAGGTGCACGCGCTGTACGAGGGCGACGCGATCGCGCCGTGGGAGACCGTCCTGACGATCGAGGGCGACTACTCGTTGTTCGCCCACCTGGAGACCGTCTACCTCGGCTGCCTGGCCCGCCGCACGCTGGTCATGCGCAACGTGCACGACGTGGTGGCGGCGGCCAACGGCAAGCCGATCCTGTACTTCCCCGCCCGGCACGACCACTGGCTCGTGCAGACCGGCGACGGCTGGGCGGCGCACGTCGCCGGGGCGATCGGCGTGTCGACCGACGCGCAGGCCTCGTGGTGGGGCGGCCGCGGCGTCGGCACCGTCCCGCACGCGCTGATCGCGGCCTACGGCGGCGACACCGCGCTGGCCGCGCGCAAGTTCGCCGACCGCTTCGCCGCCGAGATGAACGTGACCGTGCTGGTCGACTTCGCCAACGACTCGGTGACGACCGCGCTCGAGGTCGCCGACGCGCTCGGCGACGATCTGTGGGGCGTCCGGCTCGACACGTCGGACAAGCTCGCCGACTTCGGGCTCCAGCGCATCCACGGCGACGACGCGCCGACCGGCGTCGACGCCGAGCTCGTGCATCTCGTGCGCGCCGAGCTGGACAGCCGCGGCCACGGCAAGGTCAAGATCGTCGTCTCCGGCGGCTTCACGGTCGACCGGATCCGCGCCTTCGAGGCCGCCGGCGTGCCGGTGGACGCCTACGGCGTCGGCTCGTCGCTGATCCGCGGATCGAACGACTTCACCGCCGACATCGTGCTGTCCGAGGGCCGCCCCGCGGGCAAGGTCGGGCGCGAGTACCGCCCGAACCCGCGCCTCTCGCGCGTTTGAGCACGACGCAGAGCGGGGTACTCGGACCGCAGACGGGCAGAACCAGGCTCGCAGAGTGTTGCTGACAACGTTGTCAGCAGTCGGGAGGAGACATGAGGCACGGGATACGTCGGGTGGCGCTGCTGGCGCTCGCGATGCTGCTCGCCGGCGGGGCGCCGGCGGCCCAGGGCGCGACGAAGCGCTTCTTCTCGTCTTTCGAGGAGGGCGATCCGCAACCGGCGTGGACGAGCACCGCCGAGCGCAGCCACAACGTCACCGGCAGCGTGTCCTCGCGGCTCCCGGGCAGCGTGATGGAGGACGTCGTGGCGGTCACGGCGAGCGGTGAGAACCCGCCGTCGGAAACGAAGGAGCGCGCCGTCGACGGCAGCTCGAGCAGCAAGTGGCTGACCCGCTCGCCCTCTGGCTGGCTGCAGGTGCAGCTGTCGGCGCCGGCCGCGGTCGTGCACTACTCGCTGACCGCCGCCAACGACAGCCCCGAGCGCGACCCGCGCGACTGGACGCTCCAGGGCTCGAACGACGGCACGACCTGGACGACGCTCGACACCCGCACCGGCCAGGACCTCGGCGACCGCTTCGCCACCAAGGAGTTCCGCTTCGCCAACGCGACGGCGTACACGTACTACCGGCTCGACATCACCGCCAATCACGGCGACTCGCTGCTCCAGCTCGCCGACCTCGACCTCTCCAACGGCGACACGACGCCTCCGCCGCCGACCGACATGCGCGCGGAGATCGGGTCGGGCCCGGTCAGCGGGCCGAACATCACCCCGGAGAAGGGGTGGACCGGCGTGAAGGCGCTCCAGTACGCCGGCGGGCACATCGCCGACGGCCACGCCTACGCCTACGACAAGGTCTTCGACGTCGACGTGCGCGTCCGGCGCGACACCGAGCTCTCCTACATGGTGTTCCCGGAGCTCACGGGCGGCGATCTGCAGTACCCGAGCACCTACACGGCGGTCGACCTCGCGTTCACCGACGGCACCTACCTGTCCGACACCGCGCGGTTGAGCCCGCGCGGCGTCGGCCGCTCGAAGATCCTCTACGCCGACCAGTGGAATCGGCAGGTCGTGCGCCTCGGCGGCGTCGCGCGCGGCAAGACCGTCGACCGCATCCTCGTCGGCTACGACAACCGCGGCGGCAGCGCCAAGACGCGCTTCGGCGGCTGGGTCGACGACGTCGCGCTCACCGACCGCCGCCCGGAGCGTCACGCGCACCCGTCCGACTGGGTCCTCACCACCCGCGGCACCAACTCGAGCGGCTCGTTCTCGCGCGGCAACAACATCCCGGCGACCGCGATGCCGCACGGCTTCAACTTCTGGACGCCGGTGACCGACGCGAACTCGCTCGCCTGGCTCTACAGCTACCAGGGCGACAACAACGAGGACAACCTGCCCGAGCTCGAGGCGCTGTCGATCAGCCACGAGCCGAGCCCGTGGATGGGCGACCGGCAGACGTTCCAGGTGATGCCGTCGGCCGCCACCGGCACGCCGCCCACCGACCGCGGTGAGCGCGCGCTGGCCTTCCGGCACGAGAACGAGACCGCGAAGCCGTACCGGTACGCGGTGCGGTTCGAGAACGGGCTGAAGGCGGCGATCGCGCCCACCGACCACGCGGCGATGCTGCGCTTCCGGTTCCCGGGCGCGGACCGCAGCCTGATCTTCGACAACGTCGACGAGGACGACGCTTCGCTGACGATCGACGGCCAGACGGTCTCCGGCTGGTCGGAGACCCGCAGCGGGCTCTCCAACGGCGCGGCGCGCATGTACGTCTACGGCACGCTCGACACGCCGGTGGCCGCCTCGCAGACCACGCGCGATCGCACCGGCTGGGTGCGCTTCGCGCCCGGCGACCGCGCGGTCACGCTGCGGATCGCCACCTCGTTCATCTCGCCCGAGCAGGCGAGGCGCAACCTCGAGCTCGAGATCGCGTCAGACGACTCGTTCCGCGACCTCGCGCGCCGCGCCAAGCGCGCGTGGGACGCCAAGCTGCGGGTCGTGCGCGTCAAGGGCGCGAGCGAGGACCAGCTCACGACGCTGTACTCGAACCTCTATCGCCTCAACCTCTATCCCAACTCGGCGGCCGAGAGGACGCCCTCGGGCTGGGCCCACGCGCTGCAATCGACGACCGCGTCGGACCCGACAGTGCCGGCGCCGGTGCGGCCGGGCAAGCTCTACGTCAACAACGGGTTCTGGGACACGTACCGGACCGTCTGGCCCGGCTACGCGTTCTTCGAGCCGCAGGACGCGGGCGAGCTGGTCGACGGCTTCGTGCAGCAGTACCGCGACGGGGGCTGGATCGCCCGCTGGTCGTCGCCCGGCTACGCGAACCTGATGACCGGCACAAGCTCGGACGTGTCGTTCGCGGACGCGTACGTGAAGGGCGTCAAGGGCTTCGACGCCACGGACGCCTACGACGCCGCGCTGCGCAACGCCACCGTCGCGCCGCCCGGCGATCCGTGGAACCCGAGCGTCGGCCGCAAGGGCCTGATCCGGTCGCTGTTCCTCGGCTACACGCCGGACCGCGTGAGCGAGGGCGTCTCGTGGGCGCTCGAGGGCGACATCAACGACTTCGGCATCTCCAACATGGCGGCCGGCCTGGCCCGGCACGCCCGCGGCGCCGACCGCACGCGCTACCGCGAGGAGGCGGCGTACTTCCGCAGCCGCGCCACCGACTACGTCCACATGTTCGACCCGGCGATCGGCTTCTTCCAGGGCCGCGACGAGAGCGGCGCGTTCAAGTCCGCGCCCGAGGACTACGACCCGCGCGTGTGGGGTCACGACCACGACTACACGGAGACCGACGGGTGGAACTTCGCGTTCCACGCGCCGCAGGACGGGCAGGGCCTCGCCAACCTCTACGGCGGCCGCCGTGCGCTCGCCGAGAAGCTCGACACGTTCTTCGCGACGCCGGAGACCGCGAAGTTCACGGGCTCCTACGGCGGCACGATCCACGAGATGATCGAAGCGCGCGACGTGCGGATGGGCCAGTGGGGCTTCTCCAACCAGGTGTCGCACCACATCCCGTGGATGTACGACTACGTCGGGCAGCCCTACAAGACGCAGGCGAAGGTGCGCGAGGTGCTGCGCCGGCTGTACTCCGGCAGCCGCATCGGGGCCGGCTATGCGGGCGACGAGGACAACGGCGAGACGTCGGCCTGGTACCTGTTCGCAGCGCTCGGCTTCTACCCGCTGCAGGTCGGCAGCCCGTACTACGCGGTCGGCTCACCGCTGTTCGACGAGGCGAAGGTCCGGCTGCCCGGCGGCCGCAAGCTGGTCGTCCGGGCGCGCGGGAACAGCGCCCGCAACGTGTACGTCCAGGGCCTGCGGCTGAACGGCCGCCGCTACGACAAGGCGTACCTCAGGCACGCCGACCTGTTCCGCGGCGGGACGCTCGAGTTCACTATGGGCCCGCGCCCGTCGCGCTGGGGCACGAGTCGCTCCGCCGCGCCGCCGTCGATCACGCGCGGCGATGCGCCGGCGCGCCCGCTGCACGACGCGACGGCCCCCGACGCCGGGACGGTCTCCGCCGATGAGCTGTTCGACGACTCGTCGGCCACCGAGGCCACGGCGCAGAGCGTGCAGGCCGGCTTCGGCTCGCCGCGCCGGGTGACGTTCTACACGCTGACCAACGGCGCGACGGGCGCGAGCCCCGCGTCCTGGGCGCTGCAGGGGTCCGACGACGGCACGCGCTGGAAGACGCTCGACACGCGCCACGGCGAGGCGTTCCCGTGGCGGACCCAGACGCGGCCGTTCAAGGTCGCGCGGCCGGGCAGCTACCGCCAGTACCGGATCGCGCTCGCCGGGCCCGCGCGGCTCGCCGAGGTCGAGCTGCTGACGCGGCGCGCGAATCCCGCCGCCGGCTTGAAGGCGACCGTGGCGGCGGGCACGGGCCGCGCCGGATCGAGCTGTGCCGGTGCGGGTGACGATCACCAACACCGGGACCGCGGCGGCATCCGGCACGGTCACCGCCACCGGCCCGGAGGGCTGGACGGTCACGCCCGCCCAGGCGGCGTTCGGGCCGCTCGCGCCCGGAGCGGCGACGACGGTCGAGCTCGCGGCGGCCGTGCCCGCCGGCACGCCGCCGGGCAGCTACGCGCTGCGCGTGACCGCCACCGCCGGCGAGGACGTCGCGCGCGCCGCCGGCACGGCGCGGGTGGTCGAGGACGCGATCGCCTTCGCGGTGGGCTCCGACGCGGAAGCGGCGTGGCTGTCGGATCCGGGCGGCTCGCAGCTCACCGAGGTGGGCGGCCGCACCGGCCGCTACGCCGACGGCACCGGCACGTTCACGTACCGCTTCGACCTGCCGCAGGACGTCACGGGCGGAACCGTGACGCTCGACATCGGCAACCAGTTCCGCGTCGAGACGTCGACCGACGGCGAGACGTGGACGGAGGCGCTGCGCGAGGCCGGTGACGTGCGCGACCTGTCGAACCTGGCCGAGCGCAGCTTCGCGTTCGGCGACGCCGGCACGCTGTACGTGCGGGTCGGCGACGCGCGGCCGGAGAACGGCTGGGGCGGCTGGCTGGCCTCGGTACGCGTGGACCTCAGCGGCTGACGAGAGGTACGAAGCGCACGCGCTCGAGGTCCGTGACCGTGAGGCCCTCGGGCGTGCGGCGTGCGACCACCAGCCGCTGGTCGCCGTTCTCGACGGGCGCGACCAATCGGCCGCCGGGCGCGAGCTGCTCGGTCAGCGCCGGCGGGATCGCCCCGCCGGCGGCGGCCGCCACGTTGATCGCCTGGTACGGCGCGTACTCCGGCAGGCCGCGCGAGCCGTCGCCGACGGTCAGCGTGACGTTGTCGACCCCGGCGGCCGCCAGGTTGGCCGCGGCCTGGTAGGAGAGCGACTCGTGGACCTCGATCGAGTACACCTGCCGCACCAGCCGCGCGAGCACGGCGGCGTGGTAGCCGGAGCCGGTGCCGACGTCGAGCACGGTCTCGCCGCCGTCGAGCTCGAGCACCTCGCACATGCGGGCGACCACCAGCGGCTGGGAGATCGTCTGGCCCGCGCCGATCGGCAGCGGCGCGTTCTCCCACGCCTGGCTGCGCAGCCCCTCGGGCACGAAACGGTCGCGCGGCACGGCCGCCATCGCGGCCAGCACCCGCGCGTCGGAGACGTGCCGCCGGAGCGCCCGCAGCAGCGACTCGGGCGCCGCGGCCATCAGACCACGCTCGCTCCCGCGGACCGCAGCTCGTCGAGCGCTCGCTCGGAGTCGCCCTCCGCGACCTCGACGCCGCGCGCGGCCGAGCTGTCGACCGTCACTGCGAAGCCCTCCCGCAACGCGTCGAGCGCCGTGTCCTTCACGCAGTAGTCGGTGGCCAGGCCGACCACGGTCACGTGCTCGATCTCGCGCTCGCGCAGCAGCGCCGCCAGCTCGGTGCCCTCGAAGCCGGAGTAGCCCTCGGTCTCGCGCGCGTGCCCCTTGTCGACGATCGCGTGGATCGGCGTCGGGTCGAGCGCGTGGTGCAGCTCGGCGCCGGGCGTCCCCGCCACGCAGTGCACCGGCCAGGGCCCGCCGTGATGGCTGAACGAGCCGTGATCGGGCGGGTGCCAGTCGCGCGTGGCGATCACCAGGGCGTACTCGCCCGAGGCGGCCAGCTCGTTCACGCGCCCGGCGATCGCGTCGCCGTCCGGCACGGCCAGCGCGCCTCCCGGGCAGAAGTCGTTCTGGAAGTCGACGATGAGGAGCGCGCGGCTCACTGCCGCCCGGCCTCCACGACGGCCGAGAAGTCCTCGTCGCCGTGCCCCGCGTCGATCGCCCGGCCCATGCGCTCCGACACCATGCGCGCCAGCGGCAGATCATCGGCGACCGCGGCGATCAGGTCCGCGTCCTTGCGCGCGAGCTTGAGCGAGAAGTTCGGCTCGTAGCTGCGCTCGATCATGTTCGTGCCCTTGAGCTTGGCATAGGGCGGGCCCATCGGGCCGCCGTCGACGATGTCGAGGAACCGCTGTGGATCGACACCCAGCCGCTCGGCCAGCAGCACGGTCTCGGCGACGCCCTCTACGAGCGCGAGGACCCAGTGGTTGAGCACCAGCTTCATCCGCTGGCCGGTGCCCGGCTCGCCGCCCAGATCGATCGTCGTTCCGACCGCGTCGAACACCGGCCGGCAGCGCTCGTGGGGGCCGGAGGCCAGGATCGTGAGCGTGCCCTGCTCGGCGGCCAGCTTCGAGCCGAGGACCGGCGCGTCGACGAACACGCCCCGGGCGAGCCGCTCGGTGGCCTCGATGCCGATCGTGCTCATCTGCGCCCACACCGCGTCGCCGAGCTCGAGCCCGGCGGTGGCCTGCTCGACCGCGGTCCCGTCCGCGAGCATCGTGACCACGACCTCGGCGGTCTCGCACGCCTCGGCCGGCGTGGCGCAGACCGCGGCGCCGTCGATCGCCTCGGCGCGCTCGCGCGTGCGGTTCCAGACGCGCAGTTCGTGGCCGGCGCCGATCAGGTTGCGGGCCATCGGGGCGCCCATCAGCCCCGTGCCGAGGAGTGCGACGCGCATGTCAGTAGCGCAGCACGGCGCCGATCCCGCCCAGCGGGCCGAGATCGTCGTGGTGGCGCACCTTGATGACCTTGGCCGACTGCTCGATCGCCTTCTCGATCGCCGGCTCGACGATGTTGGACACGCGCTCGAGCTCCTGGCCGTCCGGGCCGTGGTCGCCCGCGTAGAGCATCCCGGTGTCCGCGTCACGGCCGCCTTCGGAGCGGTAGCCATCCGCGACGAGCAGCACCTCCACGCGCGCCTCGTCGAGCGCCTGCAGCACGGCGGCGAGCCCGCCCGCGCCGCGGCCGCCGCGGCCCACGGCCTCGACCAGCCGGTCGAGCGCCTCGCGCTCGCAGCGGCGCGACCAGTCCTCGATCGCGGCGGCGGCGACGGCGCGCACCTCGTCGACGGTCGAGTTCTCGACGTCCATGTGCAGCCGGCCGACGATCCGCTCGCGCAGGTACGTGTGCAGCTTGCCCTCGAGCTCGCGGACGAGCTCGTCGGGCGCGCCGATCAGCAGGCGGTCGAACCCGCGCTGCTTGTAGGCGGAGAACGCGACGTCGGCGACGTGGACGAGATGGTCGTCCTTCTCCTTCTCGACGCCGCGCTGGTAGCGCGACTGCGACCAGCCGCCCTGGTCGTGCTGGCTGTGCACGTCGTCCTCGACGCGGTCGGTCTCCTCGAGGCCACTGCCGTCGCCGACGAAGAAGCGCGCGTTGCGGCGGTTGGCGAGCACGACGCACCAGCGCTCGCTGTCGGCCTCGGCGATCAGCGGCTCGACGTGCGGGGCGCGCTCGAGCACCACGCGGGAGTCGATCGGCCGGCGCAGCTGCACGACCTCCAGGAGGTTGGCCGGCCCGCACGCGTAGACGGCGACGGCGCGCGTGCCGTTCTGCGCGATGTCGCTCGCCTGCAGGCGCTCGCGCACGCGGACGACGTCCGCCTTGAGCGCCTCGCGCTCGTCGTGGGTGAGGCCTTCGGCCTCCTCCACCCGGCGCCCGGCCTCGGTGAGGACCGAGGAGACGGCCGTCGCGCGGGCCGCCGGCGTGGCGAACTCGGTCGGATCCAGGTTCAGGAACACGGACAGGACACGGCCGCGCTCCGGGCGCACGTCGGCGAGCCGGCGGAGCTTGTCCTTGGTGATCGTGTTGGCTGCCATGAGGGGCGCCTACCCTCCCTGTGTCGCGGTGGAACCGTGCGGTGTGACCACGCGGACGCGTGGCTGCGCACGGTTTGCCGGGTCGGTCTCGGGCACGATGTCGAGGCCGTCGAGGAGCACGAAGAACGCACGCGCAAAGGGCGATTCGCGGGTGCGCGCGTCGACTGCCGGCCAGTCGATCTGCTCGCGCAGCGCACGGGCGATCTGCAGCAGGCTCTCATAGCGCAGCGAGTGCTCGGTGAGGGCCAGCAGCTTCGTGGCCATCACATCCTCCAGGGCCATCACGCGGATGTCCATGCCGAGCACCGAGAGCTCCTCTCCGCGGGCGATCAGGTCGTCGTCCACCGGCAGGCCCTTGGGACAATAGATGAGGTCGACGAGCGTGTCGCCGTCCCACGCCTTGAGCAGCCAGTCCTCGGGCGGTCGCTCCGGCCGCATTCCCGCCTCCTCGAGCGTCTGCAGCGCCCGTTCGGCGTTCTCCGGCTTGATGATCAGGTCGAGATCGTGGCGCGTCTCCGGTCCCCCGCGCGCCCAGCTGGCGAGGCTGCCGCCGAGCAGGAACGGGACGTCCGCCTCGCGCAGCGCCGCAGCGGCCCGCTTGAGCGCGTGCTCGATGTCCGCGAACGGCTGCTCGTCTGAGGGCACTGCCCGCTGGGTACCCGCCACCACGTATGACGATAAACACCCGCAGCCGCCCTGTGGGAGATTCCGACGAGTGCCGCATCCGCATCGCCGCGGCCGGCGACGTGCACTTCGGTCGCGACGGCGACCGCGAGCGGGCGGCGGAGATCTTCGGCGCGCTCGAAGAGAAGGTCGACATCGTGCTGCTGGCCGGAGACCTGACCACGCACGGCGAGCCCGAGCAGGCGGCGATCCTCGCCGATGCGGTGCGCGACCTCGGCATCCCGGTCGTCACGGTGCTCGGCAACCACGACTGGCACGCCAACCGTGCCGGAGAGGTGACCACGGTGCTCGAGGAGGCGGGCGTGGTGGTTCTTCAGCGATCGCACCACGTGCTCGAGGTGTGCGGCGCGCAGCTCGGGGTGGTCGGCACCAAGGGCTTCGTCGGCGGCTTCGCCGGCAACCACATCCCCGACTTCGGCGAGCCGCTCCTGCGCGAGGTCTACGCCGAGGGGATGGCCGAGGTCCAGGCGCTCGACGCCGGCCTGCGCGAGGTCGCGCTGTGCCCGTTCCGGATCGTGCTGCTGCACTACTCGCCTTCGGGCCAGACGCTCGAGGGCGAGCGACGCGACATCTGGGCGTTCCTGGGGACCGACCGGCTGGCGGTGCCGATCCTCGAGCACAACCCGGACCTCGTGCTCCACGGTCACGCCCACGCGGGCACGTTCGAGGGCCGCGTGGGGGAGGTCCCGGTCTACAACGTCTCCGTCCCGGTGATGGGCGAGGACTTCTGGCTGTTCGAGATGACCGGGTCGCGGCGCGCGCCGTCCGAAGTGCACTGACGGGCGTAGAGTCGCCCGGTGGCCGGGATCACACGCAAGCAGCTGCTGGCGGGTGCCGCGGCGGCCGGCGTCGTCGCGGGGTGCGGCGGGGCGAAGAAGCTCGCGCCCGACGATGGGTTGCGGCACTTCGACGCGTTCGTGCTCGCCTCGCACCCGCCGGCCGTGCGTGCCGCGATCGAGCGCCACCGGCGCGGGCTCGACGCCGACGCGGCCGGCTACGTGCACGAGCACCAGCAGGAGCTCGACGAGCGCGTGGCGGCCGCCGCGGGGAAGGCGCTGGGGGTCGACAGCTCGGCGCTCGCGTTCACCGACTCGACGACCATGGGCCTCGGGCTCGTCTACAACGGCATCCAGGTCGACGGGCCGGTGGTGGCGACGGACCATGACTTCTACGCCACGCACGAGGCGCTGCGGCTGCGCTTCGGCGGCTTCCGGCGCGTCCGGCTCTACGACGACCCGGCCCGGGCGTCGGTCGACTCGATCGTCAGCGCCGTGCCGCGCACCGCCGGCCTGCTCGCGCTCACCTGGGTGCACTCGGGCACGGGCGTGCGGCTGCCGATCCGCGAGATCGCGGCCGCGGTGGGCGACGACACGCTGATCGTGCTCGACGGCGTGCACGGCCTGGCCGCGGTCGACGAGCCGTTCGACTCCGTGCACGTGCTGGTGGCCGGCTGCCACAAGTGGCTGCGCGGCCCGCGCGGCACCGGCCTCGTGTGGAGCCGCGCCTGGGACCGGCTGAAGCCGACGATCCCCACCTTCACGCCCGGCAGCCCGGCGCTCGATTTCACGCCCGGCGGCTACCACAGCTTCGAGCACCGCTGGGCGCTGGCCGAGGCGTTCGCGGCCCACCGGCCCGCCGGCGCACGGATCGCGGAGCTCGCCACGCGGCTCAAGGAGGGCCTGGCCGGCCTCCCGAGCGTCCGGCTGGTCACGCCGATGGCGGCCGAGCTGTCAGCCGGCATCGTCTGCTTCGAGGTCGATGGGCAGAGCCCGATCGAGACGGTCCGGCGGCTGCGGTCCGAGCACCGCATCGCCGCCAGCGTCACGCCCTATCGCGTGCCCTATGCGCGCTTCGGCGTGCTCGGCGTCGACGAATCCGACGTGGACGCGGCGGTGCGCGCAGTCTCCCGGCTCTGAGCGAACTGCTCGTCGAGCACCGCGAAGTGCCCGAAGCCCGCGGCGTACAGCGTGTCGTCCATCGTCGCCAGCCCGCAGCGGTACTCGTACGCCTTCAGCAGCGCCGGCTCGTGGAAGTACGCGAGCCGGACCGACATCCCGTGCGCGGGGTCGATCTCCATCGCGATGAGCCGGAAGCCGGCCTTCAGGTGGCGGATCAGCACCGCGTTGTTCGACGGCGCATGCTCGGAGACGGTGGTCGAGAACCCGAGGTCCTGCCCGTAGGCGATCACGCGGTCGAGCAGCTCGGCGTACAACCCCCGGCCGCGGTGGTCGGGGTGCATGGTCACGTGGTACAGCTCGAACTCGTCGGCCGTGCGCTGGCGGCACGAGAACACCCCGGCCAGGCCGCCGCCGGGCGCATGGACGAGCCAGAAGTCGGCCAGCTGGTCAGCGCCCTCGGTGCTCACCACCCGCTCGCGCGCGGCCCGGCGGGCGGGGGAGAGGAGGTCGTCCCGGAAGAGGAGCGCCTCCTGCCCGAAGTGCTCGCGCAGCGACTCCTCGTGGCGGTCCCAATACGTGTCCTCGTCGACGCGCTCGAGCGTGTAGCCGTCCGGCAGCGGCGCGCCGAAGATCCGCTCGCGGATCTCGTTGGTCCATTCCCAGCTCATACCGCAAGTGTTTATACGGACCTTCGTTGCAGTTGTCATGAGGTCGATTCCGACCGGAGGAGCCCAAGTGGGCACCATCATCTCTCCGGCGCGCGCCGAGGCCTTGATCCGCCGGGCCGTGGACATGATCGTCCTGTCGACGGCCGCGCTGGTCGTCGTCATCGCCATCGCCGGCTTCCGCGGCGCCGAGACCACCGGCGTGCTCGCCTGGACGGGCGACGCGCAGGTCTTCACGCACCCCACGATCCCCGGCGACCGGGTGCTCACCGGCAAGCTGCGCAACGGCGGCCCGCACACGCTGCGCGTGGACATCGGCGACGTGCGGCTGCTCACCGCCGGCGGCGACGTCGTGCCGTCGACGCCGGTGTTCCTGCAGACGTTCGGCAAGTCGCTGTGGGCGGCCGGCCGCGGACCGCAGCAGGTGCCCGACAGCGAGCTGCTGCGGACCGGCAGGATTGCCCTGCTCTCGCCGGGCGAGGAGGTGCCGTTGACGATCGCCTGGCACGACAAGGACGGCGATCCCGAGCGCGTCGACTACAAGGACGGGTCGCTGACGGTCCCGGGGTAGTCTCAATGCCATGCCCGAGAACTCCTTCGACGCCCGCGGAGAGCTCGAGGTCGGCGGGCGCACGTACACGATCTATCGCCTCGACGCGCTCCAGTCCAAGTACGACATCGCGCGGCTGCCGTTCTCGCTGAAGGTCCTGCTGGAGAACGTCCTGCGCAACGAGGACGGCGTCGGCGTCCGCGCGGACGACGCCGAGGCGATCGCGACCTGGGACCACACCGCCGAGCCGTCGAAGGAGATCGCCTTCACGCCCGCGCGCGTGGTGATGCAGGACTTCACCGGCGTGCCCGCCGTCGTCGACCTCGCCGCGATGCGCGACGCGATGGGCGAGCTCGGGGGCGACGCGAACAAGATCAACCCGCTCGTGCCCGCCGAGCTGGTCATCGACCACTCGGTGCAGGTGGACGTGTTCGGCACGCGCGACGCGTTCCGCGTCAACGCCGAGAAGGAGTTCGAGCGCAACGAGGAGCGCTACGCGTTCCTGCGCTGGGGCCAGGGCGCGTTCGAGGGCTTCAAGGTCGTGCCGCCGGACACCGGCATCGTGCACCAGGTCAACCTCGAGTACCTGGCGCGCGTGGTGTTCGACAACGAGGGCACGTTGTATCCCGACACGCTGGTCGGAACCGACTCGCACACGACGATGATCAACGGCCTCGGCGTGCTCGGCTGGGGCGTCGGCGGCATCGAGGCCGAGGCGGCGATGCTCGGCCAGCCGATGTCGATGCTCGTCCCGCGCGTGGTCGGCTTCAAGCTCGGCGGCGAGCTGCCCGAGGGCGCGACGGCGACCGACCTCGTCCTCACCGTCACGCAGATGCTGCGCGAGCACGGCGTGGTCGGCAAGTTCGTCGAGTTCTACGGACCGGGCGTGCCGAACCTGCCGCTGGCCGACCGCGCGACGATCGGCAACATGAGCCCGGAGTTCGGCTCCACGTGCGCGATGTTCCCGATCGACAAGGAGACGCTGCGCTATCTGGAGTTCTCGGGCCGCGACGCGGAGCGCATCGAGATCGTCGAGGCGTACGCGCGCGAGCAGGGCCTGTGGCACGACGAGAACACCGAGGAGCCGACCTACTCCGAGACGCTCGAGCTCGACCTCGGCGACGTCGTCCCGTCGCTCGCAGGCCCCAAGCGCCCGCAGGACCGCGTGTCGCTCACCGAGTCCAAGGCGTCGTTCCGGATGGCGCTCGACGATCTCGTCGACGACGGCGTGCACACCGGCGCCGACGAGGCGGGCGACGAGTCGTTCCCGGCCTCGGATCCGCCGGCCACGAACGGCGACGGCGCGCACGACCCGGGCGCCGAGCCCGCCGGCGCGGAGACGGGCGGCGTGCAGGTGGCCGACCGTGTCTCGGTCGAGGCGCAGGTGACGCTCGCCGACGGCACCGAGACCGAGCTCGACCACGGGCACGTCGTGATCGCCGCGATCACGAGCTGCACGAACACCTCGAACCCGTCCGTGATGCTCGGCGCGGGCCTGCTGGCCAAGAACGCCGTCGAGCGCGGCCTGACCGTCAAGCCGTGGGTGAAGACGTCACTCGCTCCGGGCTCGAAGGTGGTCATGGAGTACTACGAGCGCGCCGAGCTCGTGCCCTACCTCGAGCAGCTCGGCTTCCACCTCGTCGGCTACGGCTGCACGACGTGCATCGGCAACTCCGGGCCGCTGCCCGAGGAGATCTCCGACGTCGTCAACGCCGAGGACCTCGCGGTCGTGTCGGTGCTGTCGGGCAACCGCAACTTCGAGGGTCGCATCAACCCCGACGTGAAGATGAACTACCTCGCGTCGCCGCCGCTGTGCGTGGCCTACGCGCTGGCCGGCACGATGGACATCGACCTGCTCGACGAGCCGCTCGGCCAGGACTCGGACGGCGAGGACGTCTACCTCAAGGACATCTGGCCGAGCGCCGACGAGGTCGCGCGCACCGTCGAGGAGGCCGTGCAGTCGGACATGTTCACGTCGTCGTACGGCGAGGTGTTCGCGGGCGACGAGCGCTGGAACTCGCTCGACGTGCCGGAGGGCGACCGGTTCGCGTGGTCGGACGCTTCGACCTACGTGCGCAGGCCGCCGTTCTTCGACGACCTGGCGCCCGAGCCCGCTCCGGTCGAGGACATCGAGGGCGCGAAGGTGCTGGCCGTGCTCGGCGACTCGGTGACGACCGACCACATCTCGCCCGCCGGCGCGATCAAGAAGGACTCGCCGGCCGCGAAGTACCTCAACGAGCACGGCGTCGAGAACAAGAACTTCAACTCCTACGGCTCGCGGCGCGGCAACCACGAGGTGATGATGCGCGGCACGTTCGCGAACATCCGCCTGCGCAACTTCATCGCCGGCAAGGAGCTCGTCGGCGGCACCACGCTGTACGACGCCGAGGAGATGCCGATCTACGACGCGGCGATGAAGTACGCCGAGCAGGGGACGCCGCTGGTCGTGCTGGCCGGCGCCGAGTACGGCTCCGGATCGTCGCGCGACTGGGCGGCCAAGGGCACCAAGCTGCTCGGCGTGCGGGCCGTGATCGCGGAGTCCTTCGAGCGCATCCACCGCTCCAACCTCGTGGGCATGGGCGTCGTGCCGCTGCAGTTCGCGGACGGCGACTCGGTGGCGTCGCTGGGCCTCACCGGCGAGGAGGAGTTCTCGATCTCAGGGCTGGAGGGCGGCGAAGCCAAGGAGGTGACGGTCCGGGCGGGCGACAAGGAGTTCAAGGCGCGCGTGCGGATCGACACGCCGAAGGAGGTCCAGTACTTCCAACACGGAGGCATCCTCCAGTTCGTGCTGCGCGGCTTGCTCGAGTCCGAGTAACCTGCCCGGCTCGATGCCGCTTCCCGAGACCCTGCGCCGGCTGCTCACGGCACCCGGCCCCTCCGGCTACGAACAGCCTGCGGCGGCCGTGTTCCGCGAGGCCGCCGGCGCCTTCGCCGAGATCACCCACGACAGCGTCGGCTCGTCGGTCGCACGAGTGAAAGCCCGCCCGCCCGGCGACGGCCCGTTCGTCGCGGTCGTCGGCCACATCGACGAGATCGGGCTGATCGTCCATCACATCGACGACGACGGCTTCCTGTGGTTCACGGGCGTCGGCGGCTGGGATCCCGTGATCCTCGTCGGCCAGCGCGTCGAGGTGCTCACGCGCGACGGGCGCATCCACGGCGTCGTCGGCAAGAAGCCGATCCACCTGATCAAGGACGAGGAGCGCAAGCAGGCGCCCGAGCTGCGCAACCTGCATATCGACATCGGCGCGAAGGACGGCGACGACGCGCGCGCGATGGTGCGCATCGGCGACGTCGCGGTGATCACCGGCGAGCCGGTCGAGCTGCCCAACAACCGCGTGATCGCGCGCTCGATGGACAACCGGCTCGGCTGCTTCGTGGCACTCGAGGCGGCGCGGCTGGTGGCAGAGGCCGGCGGCGCGCCCGGCGACGTCGCGGCGGTCGGCGTGGCGCAGGAGGAGATCACGTTCGGCGGCGCGCGCACCACTGCGTACTCGCTGGAGCCGGACATCGCGGTCGTGGTCGACGTGACGTTCGCGACCGACGCGCCGGGCACCGACGAGAAGGAGATCGGCCGCCACAAGTTCGGCTCGGGCCCCGTGCTCACGCGCGGCTCGACGCTGCACCCGGCCGTGTTCGAGCTGCTGCACGCGGCCGGCGAGGCGGAGGGCATCCCGTTCACCGTCGCCGCGTCGGCGCGCGCGACCGGCACGGACGCCGACGCGTTCCACATCTCGCGCGCCGGCATCCCGTCGGCCGTCGTGTCGATCCCGCTGCGCTACATGCACTCGCCGGTCGAGATGGTCCAGCTCGACGACGTGGAGAACGCCGCCAAGCTGATCGCCGCGTTCGCCCGGCGGCTCGAGCCCGGCCTGGACCTCCTGCGCTAGGTGGTCCCGGCCGTGGCCCCGACCGGTCCCCGGCGGCGCCCCGCGGCGCCTGACAGCGTCCTCGGTCGGGGCAATGGCGCCGCCATTGCACCCTCCCTGCGTCCTCGTCAGGCACCACGGTGCATTCGCCGGTGAACCGCTCGGAACCACGGCCGGAACCACGGCGCCTGCTCCTCCTGTTCGACATCGACGGCACCCTCATGCAGGGGGCCGGGGTCGAGCACGGCCAGGCGCTGCGCGAGGCGGCCGAGCGGGTCCACGGCGTCGGCCCGCTGATCGGCGACATCGAGGTGGCCGGGCGCACCGACGCGGCGATCATGCGCGATCTCGTGGCCCTCGCCGGAGTGAGCCGGGAGACGTTCGAGGCGCGCTGGCCGGAGGTGGTCGAGGACGCCGTCGCGGCCTATGACGCGCTGTGCCCGCCGGACCTGGCGGACCGCGTGGCGCCCGGGGTGCCCGAGCTGCTCGCCGCGCTCGCGGCGCGGCCGGACGAGTTCCGCCTGGCGCTGGTCACCGGCAACATCGAGGCGATCGCGCGCCGCAAGCTCGCCGGCGCCGGGATCGGCCACTACTTCGAGCCGGGCCAGGGCGGCTTCGGGTCCGACCACGCGTCGCGCGCCGAGCTCCCGGGGATCGCCCGCGCCCGCGCCGGCGACTGGCCGCGCGAGCGCACCGTCGTGATCGGCGACACGCCGCGCGACATCGCCTGCGCGCGGGCCGACGACGTCCGCGTCGCCGCGGTCGCCACCGGCCTCTTCTCGGTCGAGCAGCTGGCGGACGCGGACGCCGTGGTCGACGACGCCCGCGCCCTGCTGCCCGTGCTCGAGGACTTCGCTAGCGGTCCTTGACCACCATCGCGCTGCCGCCGCCGCGCCGGGTCGGCTCGGTGGCCGCGAGCAGCTTGCCGTGCCTGAGGAACTCGATCGCCGCGATCACGCCGATCTCACCCGGTGGCGGTGTCTGCGGCACGAACGCATGGCCGTATTCCTCGGCCAGCGCCGTCCCCTCGCGCGAGTCGATGAACGCCTGCTCGGCCGTCGTCGTCGGGCCGTTGCGCTGGCTGGCGCGCGGCTGGACGATCGCCTCGGGCAGCGACATGCCGAAGTCGACGCGGTTGATGAACGTCTGCAGCACCGTCGTCGGGATCTGCGAGCCGCCCGGCGAGCCGATCGCCAGGTACGGCCGGCCATGCCGCTCGACGATCGTCGGCGCCATCGAGCTGCGCGGCCGCTTTCCGCCCGTCGGCCTTGTTCGGGTGGTCCACCGAGTCGTAGTTGAAGTCGGTCAGCTCGTTGTTGAGCAGGAAGCCGTACCCCGGCACGACGATCGCGTTGCCGCCGATCGACTCGATCGTGAACGTGTAGGAGACGACGTTGCCCTTGCGGTCGGCCACCGACAGGTGGGTCGTCGACTGGTTCGGGTGCGTGACCGTCGCGGTCGTCAGACCCGGCCCGCCGTTGTCGGTCGGGTCGCCCGCCGGCACGGGGCCGGCGTCGTTGGCCTGATCGCCGATGAGCGGGCGCCGCTCGTCCGCGAACGAGTCGGAGAGCAGGCCGCGCAGCGGCACGTCGAAGAACGCCGGGTCGGCGAGGTAGGCGTTGCGGTCGGCGTAGGCCAGGCGCGACGCCTCCAGGTAGCGGTGCAGCGACAGCACGCGGTCGCTGCCGAAGTCGTCGAACCCCTCGAGGATGTTCAGCGCCTCGCCGTCGGTGGTGCCGCCGCTGGACGGCGGGCCCATCCCGAAGACGTCCAGCCCGCGGTAGGAGATGCGCGTCGGCTTGCGGAACGGCGCGGTGTAGTCGCGCAGGTCCGACTCCTCCATCACGCCGGGCAGCCACGGGTTGGCGGGGTTGGCGATGGTCGGCGGGTGCTTGACCGCGTCGACGATCGCGCGCGCCACCGGACCGGTGTAGAAGCCGCGCTCGGCGCCGAGGCGCCCGACGCGGTCGTACAGCTTCGCCAGGTCGGGGTTGCGGATCGTCGTGCCGACCGGCAGCGGCTGCCCGCCGGAGTCGAGGTACAGCGCGGCGGTCGACGGGACATCGGAGAAGTGGGTGCCGTTGGAGGCGATCTGGTCGCGGAACACCTGGTCGACGACGTAGCCGCGGCGGGCGATCTCGGCGCCGGGCGCGAGCGCCTTCTTCAGCGAGATCGAGCCGTAGCGCTTCAGGGCGCGCTCCCAGCCCAGCGCGGTGCCCGGCACGCCGGCCGACATGCCGCTGTAGCGGGCCGGGTCGAACATGAGCGGCTTCCCGTCCGGCCCCCAGAACGACTTCGGCGTCATCGCCGCCGGCGACTTCTCGCGGTGGTCGATCGTGGTGATCCTGCCGCTCCGGCCGTCGCGGATGACCATGAACCCGCCGCCGCCGATGCCGCACGAGAACGGCTCCACGACGCCGAGCACGCCGGCCGCCGTGACCGCGGCGTCCACCGCGTTCCCGCCCTTGCGCAGCGTGTCGATCGCGGCCTGCGTAGCCAGAGTGTCGACCGTCGCGGCCGCTCCCCCGTACCCGACCGCCGTCGGTTCCTTGACCGGCGCGTGGCGCGTGGCGGCCGCCTGGCCGACTGGCGCGCTCAACAGCGCGGTGACGGCTGCCACTGCCAGCAGCCCTGCTGATCTCCTCATGGGCACCTCCCGCCCTTACGTCTCGTCAGGAGGTTCGCCTACCCGGCGGGCTAGCGCGGCACGCGCAGGATGGCGTAGTCCAGCGGCTGGCCGACGGTCTGGCGCAGGAGCGCGACGTACGCCACGTCGGCGCCCAGGGCGGTGGTCCACACGGTCGCGGAGAGCCCGCGCTTGGGCCGCGGCCACAGCTTCCGGGGCCAGCCGTGGCGGTGGTGCTTCTTGCCCGGCTCGTGGCCGGCGTCGCGGCGCGCCGTCGGGACGGTCGACCACAGGCGGCGGTCGCGCCGTGGGGTGCGCTTGGACTGCGGGCCGACGCGCAGCTCCTGGCGGCGGTAGAGGCTGCGCACGTACGCGAGGTCGCCGCCGTGCAGCGACGGGTTGAGCAGCATCGCGCGGCGCTCGCGGCGGACCGTCGTGCGCTTGCCGGTCGCCAGGTCGGCGATCACGATCCGGCTGCCGTTGCGGCCGGGCACGTGGTAGGCGATGCGGCCGCCCTCGAGCGCGGGGCGGCCGAGCTCCGCGGACTTGGCGACGCGGCGCGCCGCGCCGCCGCCCAGCGGCTGCGCGAAGATCGTGTCCCCGTCGGCGCCGCGCGCCCGCCAGGCGACCCACTGCGCCGAGACGGCCACGGCATCGGCGCCCGGGGCCGGGATCGTGGCGGCGAACGGCGCGCCGGACGTCTGGCGGACCACGATCACGTTGTTGCCGATCAGCGCCAGCCGGCCGCCGCCGAGCGCCGGGTGCGTGCCGGGAAGCGGTGAGGACTGGCCGTTGGCGACCAGGATCCCGGGCGCTCCCGCCCGGTGGTAGGCGACCAGCGCGCCGTCGACACTCGGGTCGGTCGCCGCGTCCGCGAACCGCTCCGCCATCAGGCGACCAGCACCACGGCCAGCGCCGCCATCGCCACGGCGTCGACCGCGCGCAGCGAGCGCAGGATGCGCGGCCGCTCGGCCATCGCCGCGTGGAAGGCGGCGCCGCGCTCGGTCCCGGCCGTCGGGGCGAGCACGATCACCGGCAGCAGCCGGCCGGCGCCGAACGCGAGGCCGATCGCCAGGCCCAGGGCCGGATCGCCGATCGCGACGCTCACGCCGGCGAGCGCCCAGACCGCGAACGTGAGGATGAAGGTGGTGAAGCCGAGCCCGAGCAGCACGCCGTAGAGCCCGGCCGCGAGCGGGACGGGCATCCGCCGGCGCCAGGACTCCGGCACCTGCCGGCGCACCTGCGGCAGGATCCGGGCGCCGCGCGCCTCGCCGATCGCGGCGGCCAGCGCGAGCGCCGCGCCGACGGCGAGCGCGACCGGTCCGCCGGCGCCCAGCGCCTGCCCGAGCAGCGCCAGCGCGCCGAACGTGGCGGCGCCGCCGGCCAGCGCGCCGAGCGAGAACGTCAGGCACGCGGCCACGGTCGTCCGCAGCCGCCCGGCGTAGCCGTGCGGGGCGAGGGTCTCGACCATCGAGAAGCCGCAGGGGGACCAGGCGCCGGTGACGCCGGCCGCCGCCGCGGCGAGGATGAGCACGGTCTCTAGCACTTGACCTTCGTGTCGTAGTACATGACGCAGAACACCCGCCGGCCCTTGTAGCAGTAGCCGGTCAGGGAGGCGTCACCGTTGATGCGCCTGTGGCTGTGCGAGCAGCAGTCGACGAGCTTGCGCACCTGGCCGCCGCAGCAGCGGAACCACGCGCCGTCGACCTGGGTGTCGAAGCCGTAGCGGTCGGCCACCGCGTCGCACACCTTGGTGCGGCTGGCGATCGGCAGCGGCCGGCCGTCAGGGTCGGTCAGCGGCCGCCCGCTGTCGTCGAGCGGTCGGCCGTTCGCGTCGATCAGCCGCCCGAGGTCGTCGATCGGGTACCCGTCCTCCGCGCGCAGCGGAAAGCCCTTGCGGTCGATGCGCGGCAGGCCGGTCGGGTGGGGGCACGAGTCGGTCGTGTACAGGTGCCCGCAGAAGTGGAACGCCTCGGCGTCCCCGGGCGCGACGAGGCTCGCGGCCGTGCCCGCGCCGGTGAGGCCCAGCACCGCGCCGGACACGCGCGAGAGGAAGCCGCGCCGCGACGTGCCGGCGGCGACGCGGTCGCTCAGCCGCTCAGGCATTGACCACCCCGCGGCGGCGCTCGGCGGCGGCCAGGACCGACTCGAGCTGCGCGCCGGTGTTGAACGTGCCCTTGGCGAGCACGGTGCCGTCGGCGTCGAGCGCCACGGCGAACGGGCTGCCGGGGACGTCGGCCGCCGTCCAGGCGTCGGCGTCGCGGACCTCGTCGAACTCCAGCAGGGTCAACCCCGGGTGACGGCCGAACGCCGCGACGGTCGGTGCCAGCGCGCGGCACATCTGGCAGCCCTCGGAGCTGAACACCGCCAGGCCGATGCGGCCGGGCGCGAGCTCGAAGCGCTCTGCCAGGGCCGTGCGGCCGCCGACCTCGGGCCCTTCGTGCGGGACCTCGAGCGCCCCGCGCGGGTCCACCGCCATCCGCAGCACGCCGACCTCGCGGGCCAGCGCCAGCACGACGACCGCCAGCGCCACGAGGCCGATCAGCGCCGCCGCCAGGCCGAGGCCGAGCCACTGCTCGGTCGTCGGCTCGCTGCGGGGCAGCGCGGGCAGCGCCGCCAGCGCGGCGGCGAGCAGGATCGCGCGGCCCACCGAGGCGTCGGACACCTGGCCGCGGGCGCCGAAGCAGGCGCACGGCGCGCCGGCGCGGCCGGTGGCCAGCGCCACGACCTGCGCGATCGCGAACACGGCCACCAGGGCGGCGCCCGCGTAGGCGGCGGCGTCGATGCCGGCGGCGATCGCCACGCCGAGGACGAGCTCGGCGGCCACCAGCGCCGTCCACACGGCCGCGGCCCCCGATCGGATGCCGTAGGTGGCCAGCGCGGCCTGCGTTCCGTGGCGGTCGACGAGCTTCAGGACCGCGGAAGCGAGCAGCACGAGGCCAAGGACCAGGCAGGCGACCACCGACACCATGAGGGCGACGAAGGTAGCAACTGCCGGGGTCGGTCAGACCCGGTTCTGGGGTGTCGCGCTGTGAGGCGCGAAGCGCTTCTCGACGTCCGCGGCGAGGCGGCCGGCCGCCCATCCGCCGCTGCGCACCCGGTTCTTGCCGGTGCGCTTGGCCGCGTAGAGGCCGACGTCGGCGGCCTCGATGAGCGCCGCGGGGTCGCCCGCGTTCGGGGCCATCGCGCCGACGCCGACGCTGATCGTCACCTGCGTCGTGGTCCCGTCGGGGAGCGGGAGCACGGCGCCCTCGACCGCCCGCCGCAGGTTGTCGGCGATCGTGTGCGCGCCGTCGAGGTCGGTCTCGGCGAGGATCACGGCCAGCTCGTCGCCGCCGTAGCGGGCGGGCTCGTCGGTGGCCCGGCAGGCGTCGCCGATCACGTCGGCCACGAGCTCGAGCACACTGTCGCCGAGGCGGTGGCCGTAGGTGTCGTTCATCGACTTGAAGTCGTCGATGTCGATCAGCGCCAGCGCGGTCGGCCGGCCGGAGCGGCGCATGCGCACGACCTCGTGCGCGAGCACCTCGTGGAAGCGCCGGTGGTTGGCGAGGCCGGTCAGCTCGTCGGTGGTCGCCTGGCGGCGGAGCTGGTCGTGGAGCGCGATGTTCTCCAGCGCCACCGCCGTCTGCCGAGCGAGCTGGCCGAAGCGCGCCTGTTCGTCGGGGGTGAACGGCGTGTGCTGGCGCGCCACCGCGAGCACCTCGGTCGAGGCGGCCCAGCGGCCGCCGGTGAGCGGCTGAGCCATCGCCTCGAACTCGTCGCCGGTGACGACGCGCAGCCCGCCGGAGCGGCGCGCGGCGTCCTCGGCGGCAGCCAGCGGCGGGCCCGCGATCGTGCCGTGCTCCACGGTGCCGGACGCGAGCGTGGCGCGGCCGGACTGCGCGCCGAGCGCCTCCACCGCCGTGCGCACGACGATGTCGGCGAGCGCCGCGCGATCGAGCTTGGAGGCGAACGCCTCGCCGACCCGGTCGATCGCCCGGTCGAGCCGCTCGTGCTCGGCGGTCAGCTCGTCGAGCCGGCCGACGGCCTCGCGGATCCGGCGCCGGCGGTCGGTCGCCAGCGCCGAGAGCAGCGCCAGCAGCGGGAGCACGAGCAGGAACGCGTACGAGTGCCCGGCGCACGCCATCGCGATGGCCAGGCCGACAGGGGTGAGGCACGCGTCGATCAGGTAGACGGCGCCGAGCACGCGCAGCTGCATCGCGGGTGCGATCCCGCGGCCGAGCCACTCGCGGGCGGTGGCGGCGAGCACGTCGGTGAGAGCCTGGGCGGCCAGCGCGAGCGCGAGCACGGCCCAGTCGTCGAGCCCGGGTGCCGGCGAGCCGGCGGCGACGAACACCAGCGCGGGGCCGACCGCGTTCCAGGCGTCGGGCACGCTGGCCACGAGCCGCTCCGGGTGCGCGCGGCGGCGGGCGACATCGACCGCGTCGCCCAGCACGATCCCGAGCGCAGCGCACGCGGGGACCACCGCGGGCGGCAGCAGGAAGAGCATCGGCACGAGCACGAGCTGGGTCGGGAGCGCCGAGCCGGCACCGACGTACAGGCGGACGCGTGACGCCAGCGCGAGGCTCACGACCAGCGCGGCGGCGAGCAGCGGGTCGAACGCGCGCGGCGAGTCGAGGAGGAACGGCAGCGACGCCGCCACGGCGGCGAACACCACCGCCGCCAGTGACTCGACGCGGAGCTCGCGTCGCGTCAGCCGCCGCGCGTCATATGGCCGCCACCGCTGGAGCAGCCGCTCTGCGGAGCCCTTGGGCACGCGGCCTGTATCGGCACTCGAACCGGAAAGTTGACGGACGGGGGTTCGAAATGTGACGTCCGTCCTTCTCACCGACTTCCGGCGTGCCGATAGGACCGGCGCCGGTCCGTTTTCCTGAGGAAAGGAGCGCTTCCAATGCGCCGCCCACTCATCGCCTTCGCTGTCCTCCTCGTGACGCTGTTCGCCGCCGATACGGCCCGCGCCGACGAGAGCGCCGGCGCCCGCTGCGAGGGCCGCGTCATCACGCAGCCGTTCGCGCCTTGGGACGACCTGGCCGACTACTTCCTCGCGCCCGAGGGCGACTTCTCCACCGGCGGCTCCGGCTGGGACCTCGGTGGGGCCGAGGTGGTCGACGACAACGAGCCGTGGAACGTCAGCGGCGGAGACGTGGTCGCGGCGCTGCACGTCCCGACCGGCGCGTCGGCGACCTCACCGCGCATCTGCGTCGCGGAGACCGACCCGACGATGCGCTTCTTCGCCCGCGGCAGTGGAGCACTGCAGGTCGACGTGGTCTACACGGACGGCGAGGGCGTCGAGCAGGCGCTGCCGATCGGCACCGTCGAAGGCGACACGGACTGGGCGCCGAGCGACGCGCTCCCGATCACCGTCAACACGTACGAGATGACCGTCGCGTTCCGCTTCACCGCGCTCGACGGCGACTGGACGATCGACGACGTCTACGTCGACCCCTACAAGAAGGGCCGCCCGACGCTCTAGCGGCCGCGGGCGGCGGCCATGTCCGCGCGCAGCGCCGTCTCGACCTCAGGCTCGGCGCAGTAGGCAGCCAGCTCGGCGACCGGCAGTCCCGCCCGCTCGGCCGCGCTCTCGAGCGTGTCCGAGTCGTCGAGCGGCTCGCCGGCCGCCGACAGCTCCTGCAGGGCTCGTAGGAGCGTCTCCTGGCGCTCCGGCCAGCGCAGGCCGGCCGCGACGACGGCGCGGCAGGCGTGGATCGTCGCGTCGCTGCCCGGCTCGTGCGGCCAGGGGCGCAGCCGCCGCTCGCGGAGCACGATCATGCACAGCTCCGCTCCCGGCGGGCGGTCCCACCCCGGCGGGCAGCCGGGGTCCGTGAAGTAGCGGCTCACGCGGGGCTCCGCTCGCCATCCAGGCTCGCCGATCGGAGCCCGCGGTGAGTCATCCTGCCCGCGAGAGCTTCTTGTACGTGATTCGGTGCGGGCGGTCGGCCTCGGCGCCGAGCTGCTCGTGGCGCCACTCCTCGTAGGCCTCGAAGTTGCCCTCGAACCAGTGCACCTGCGAGTCGCCCTCGAAGGCGAGCACGTGGGTGGCCACGCGGTCGAGGAACCAGCGATCGTGGGAGATGATCACCGCGCAGCCCGGGAACGCCAGCAGCGCCTCCTCGAGGGCGCGCAGCGTGTCGACGTCGAGGTCGTTGGTCGGCTCGTCGAGCAGCAGCACGTTGCCGCCGCGCCGTAGGAGCTTGGCCAGGTGCACGCGGTTGCGCTCGCCGCCGGACAGCGAGCCGACCTTCTTCTGCTGGTCGGAGCCCTTGAAGTTGAAGCCCGGCCACGTAGGCGCGCGAGTTCAGCTCGCGGTCGCCGACCTTGATGTTGTCGTAGCCGTCGGAGATCTCCTCCCAGACCGACTTGTCGGCTCCGAGGGCGTCGCGCGACTGGTCGACGTACGCGAGGTCGACGGTCTCGCCGAGCTTGATCGAGCCGGCGTCCGGCTGCTCCTCGCCGACGATCATCCGGAACAACGTCGTCTTGCCGGCGCCGTTGGCGCCGATCACGCCGACGATGCCCGCGGGCGGCAGCGAGAACGACAGGTCCTCGATCAGCAGCCGGTCGCCGAAGCCCTTGCGCAGGCTGTCGGCCTCGATCACCTGGCCGCCGAGCCGCTGGCCGGCGGGGATGTGGATCTGCACCGAGTCGAGCTTGACGTTGCGCTCCTCGGCGATCAGGCGCTCGTAGTTGGCCAGGCGCGCCTTGGACTTCGCGCGGCGGCCCTTGGGGTTGGTGCGCACCCACTCCAGCTCGGCCGCGATCGTGCGCTGGCGCGAGGACTCCTGGCGCTCCTCCCGCGCGAGGCGCTCCTGCTTCTGCTCGAGCCAGCTCGAGTAGTTGCCGCGGAACGGGAGGCCGTGGCCGCGGTCGAGCTCGAGGATCCAGCCGGCGACGTTGTCGAGGAAGTAGCGATCGTGGGTCACGGCCACGACGGTGCCCTTGTAGTCCTCCAGGTGCCTCTCGAGCCAGGCCACCGACTCGGCGTCGAGGTGGTTGGTCGGCTCGTCGAGCAGCAGCAGGTCGGGGGCCGACAGCAGGAGCCGGCACAGCGCGACGCGGCGGCGCTCGCCGCCGGAGAGCGTGGTGACGTCGGCGTCGCTGGGCGGGAGCCGCAGCGCGTCCATCGCCTGGTCGAGCTGGACGTCGAGGTTCCAGGCGTCCGCGGCGTCGATCCTCTCCTGCAGGCGGGCGAACTCGTCGGCCGTCTCGTCGGAGTAGTTGGCGGCCAGCTCGTTGAAGCGGTCGAGCAGCGCGCGCAGCTCGGCTACGCCCTCCTCGACGTTGCCGCGCACGTCCTTGGACTCGTCCAGGTGCGGCTCCTGCTCGAGCAGCCCGACAGTCGCGCCGGGCGCGAGCTGCGCCTCGCCGCGGAACTCGGTGTCCGTGCCCGCCATGATCCGCAGCAGGGTCGACTTGCCGGAGCCGTTGAGGCCCAGCACACCGATCTTGGCGCCCGGCATGAAGCTCAGCGAGATGTCCTTGAGCACCTGCTTGTCGGGCGGGTGCGTCCGGGACAGCTTGTACATCGTGAAGATGTATTGACTCGACATCGGCGGTTGAGGATAGATCGCCGCGATGTAGAGACGGGTGAGGGCGAATCCTGGCCTTGTGTCCATTCCATTAATTCCTGGATCGGGCGATAAAACGGATATGCGCCCGTTGATAGGCGTCACTACTTCGGAGCTGCGACCGAGCAGCGCGGGCACGCTGCGCCGCCACGGCGAGCCGGCCCACGCCGAGATGGCGCTCGGGATGACCTACCTGCGGGCGATCGAGGCGGCGGGCGGGATGCCGGTGGTGCTGCCGCCGCTCGGCGACGCCGCGGCGCTGCTCGAGCGGCTCGACGGCATCTGCCTGTCGGGCGGTCCGGACCTCGACCCCTCCGCGTACGGCGCGCCCGACCGCCACTCCGAGCTGGGGCCGACGGAACCCGACCTCGACACCTTCGAGCTCGCACTGGCCCGCGCCGCCGACGAGCGCGGGATGCCGCTGCTCGGGATCTGCCGCGGTGCTCAGGCGCTCAACGTCGCCCGCGGCGGCTCGCTGCACCAGCATGTGCCGGCACACCGCCAGACCGAGCCCGCGACGGCCACCACGCACACCGTGCACGTCGAGCCCGGGACGCTGCTGGCCGGCCTCGTCGGCACCCGGCCGCTGCGCGTGAACTCGTTCCATCACCAGGCGGTCGACGTGCTCGGGCGGGGCCTGCGCGTCGTCGCCCGCGCCGCGGACGGCACGGTCGAGGGCGTCGAGGGAGCAGGCGGGCGGTTCCTGCTGGGAGTGCAGTGGCACGCCGAGGGACTGGTCGCGATGCCTCGCCACCGGGCGCTGTTCCAGGCGCTCGTGGACGCCGCCGGCGCGGCGCCGGCCCTACGCGCCGCCTGACTCCGGTTTAGGGAGTCCCCCGATGCGAGCCCGGGTGGTCCGGGGCGACCATGCGGCCATGTCGCTCCTGCTCCCCAGCTCCGCTCCCTCGATTCCGCGCTTCTCCGGCACCCTCATCGGTCCCGACGACGACGGCTACGACGCCGCGCGCCGCGTCTACAACGACATGATCGACCGCCGGCCGGCGCTCATCGCCGTCTGCGAGTCGATTCCGGACGTCGCGGCCGCGCTCGCCTACGCGCGGGCCGAGGGCCTGGAGGTCGCGGTCCGGGCCGGCGGCCACGCGGCACCCGGCTTCAGCACCACGGACGGCGGCGTCCTCATCGACCTCTCCGGGCTCAAGGCCATCCACATCAACCCGGTGCGCCGTGTCGCCTGGGTACAGCCCGGCGTGCTGTGGGGCGAGCTCGACGCCGCCACGCAGGAGCACGGCCTCGCGATCACCGGCGGGCGCGTGTCCTCGACCGGCGTGGCCGGTTTCACGCTCGGATCCGGCAGCGGCTGGCTCGAGCGCAAGATGGGCCTGGCGGCCGACAACCTCCGCGCCGCGCGCGTGCTGACCGCCGACGGGCATGTCGTCACGGCGTCGGCGACGGAGAACAGCGACCTGTTCTGGGGCTTGCGAGGCGGCGGCGGCAACTTCGGGATCGTCCTCGAGTTCGAGTTCGACCTGCGGCCGGTCGGCCCGATCGTGCTCGGCGGGATCATGCTGTGGCCGCGCGAGCGCGCCCCGGAGGTGCTGCGCACGTACCGCGACCTGATGCGCCAGGCGCCCGACGCGCTGTGCGGCGGCGCGGTGCTCAATCACGCCCCGCCGCTGCCGGTCGTGCCGCTCGAGCTGCAGGGCCGGCCCGCGGTCGGCGTGCTCGTCGTCTACGCGGGCGACCCCGAGCGCGGCGCCGAGCACATCGCCCCGCTGCGCGCGCTCGGCCCCGCCGTCGACGCGGTGCAGCCGATGCCCTACGCCGCCATCCAGTCGATGCTCGACGGCGACGGCTCGATCAAGCTGCGCCACTACTACCGCTTCAACTTCATCGACGAGCTGAGCGACCCGGCGCTGGACACGATCCTCGCCGCGGCCGCGGACGCGCCCTCGACGCAGTCGGCCGTCCTGCTGCAGCCGCTGGGCGGCGCGTTCGGCCGTGTCGGCGCGATGGACACGGCGCTCGGCCACCGTGACGCCGAGTGGGGCATGCAGGTGCTCGCGCAGTGGCTCGAGCCCGAGCGCGACACGGCCAACCGCAACTGGGTGCGCGCGTTCACCGACGCGCTGACGCCCTGGTCGCGCCCCGCCGGGTTCCCGAACTTCGTCGCCGAGGCCGGCGACGCGAAGGCGGTCCGCGACGCCTACGGCGCCGAGCGCTACGCCCGGCTCGTCGAGGTCAAGGACCGCTGGGATCCCGAGAACGTGTTCCGAAATAACCACAACATCGAGCCGGGCGCATCCGTCCAAGACGCCGCTTGAGGCGGTCGGTAGCGTCTGGGGAGTGTCGGTTCCTCCCCTCGCGCTCCGCCTCCGTGGAGTGGTCAAGCGCTATGGCGCGATAACCGCGGTCGACGGGCTCGACCTCGAGGTTCCGGAGGGCACCTGCATCGGACTGTTGGGTCCCAACGGGGCCGGCAAGTCCACGACGATGAAGATGCTGACCGCGCAGGCGATCGCCGACGAGGGCGAGATCGAGGTGCTCGGCCTGCCACTGCCCGAGCAGTCGAAGGCGGCGCGCGCCCAGTGCGGTGTCGCGCCGCAGCTCGACAACCTCGACACGACGCTGACCGTCGAGCAGAACCTCGTCGTCTTCGCGTTCCTGTACCGGATCGGCCGCAACGACCGCAAGGCGGCGGTCGAGCGCGCGCTGGAGATCGCCAATCTCGGCGACCGGCGCGACACGCGGACGGACAAGCTTTCAGGCGGTATGCGGCGCCGGCTGCTGATCGCGCGGGCACTCGTGCACAGGCCGCGGCTCTTGCTGCTCGACGAGCCGACCGTCGGGCTCGACCCGCAGGTCCGCCAGGAGCTGTGGGCGCTGATCGACACGCTGCGCGCCGAGGGCGCGTCGATCCTGATGTCGACGCACTACATCGAGGAGGCCGAGCGGCTGGCCGACCGCGTGACGATCATGTCGCACGGCAAGGCGGTCGCCGAGGGGCCGCCGCACGACCTGGTGCTCGAGCACGCCGGCGCGGAGGCGCTGGAGGTCTACGGGCCGCAGGCGCGGCTGCGCGAGGTCGAGGGCATCGCCGCGGCCGCCGGTCTGCCGACGCGCCGCACCGGCACCTCCGTATCGATCCTGCAGCTGAACGGCACCGCCCCCGAGCTCGACGGCGAGCGGCGCCCGGCGAACCTCGAGGACGTGTTCGTGCTGCTGACCGGCGAGGAGATCGGCTGATGGCCGCCCCCGCGGTACGCCCCACCCGCCTCGGCCGCCTTGAGCGGCCCGCGCTGCTCGGGGTGCTCGTCCGCGAGATCATCAACTTCTCGTCGTACTGGCGGTCGACCACCTTCTCGGCCACCGTGGAGCCGACGATCTACCTGCTGGCGTTCGGCTTCGGCTTCGGCTCGCTGGTCTCGACGATCGGCGGCTACCGCTACGTCGAGTTCGTCGGCACCGGCACGGTGGCCACGGCGGTCCTGTTCTCGTCGGCGTTCGCGGCGATGTTCGGGACGTTCATCAAGTACCAGTTCCAGCGCACGTACGACGCGATCCTGGCGGCGCCGGTCGACACCGAGGAGCTGGTCACGGCCGAGGCGCTGTGGATCGCCGCACGGGCAGGAACCTACGGGTGCGTTCCGATGCTCGTCGCGATCGTCTTCGGGCTCGATCCGGCCTGGGGGATGCTGCTGGTGCCGTTCTTCGGGGTCATCGCCGGCTTCGGCTGGGCCTGCTTCGGGATCTGCATCGCCGCCCGGGCCAACTCGATCGAGAACTTCAACTACGTGATCAGCGCGGTGCTGACGCCGCTGTTCCTGGTCGCCGGGACGTTCTTCCCGCTCGATCAGCTGCCCGAGTGGGTGCAGGTGGCCGGCGAGCTCAACCCGCTGCACCACCTCGTCGAGCTCGTGCGCGGCTCCGCGTTCGGCTTCGAGGGGTGGATCGCCCTCGTGCGCGTCGGCGGCCTGGTCGTCTTCAGCCTGATCACCTGGCGGCTGGCGATCCGCTGGATGACGGCAAAGCTGATTGATTAGCCCTTGTCGCCATCCGGGCGACGCCCGGACTGGGACGGTCGCCTTCCGGGCGACCGTGACCGGGCCTCCGGCCCTCTAGGCCGTCGGAGGCCCGAGCACCAGCGGCTGGTCCAGCATGCCGCGCATGCGGCGCTGGACCTGCAGCTCGGTCTCGAGGTCGGCCATGCGGCCGGCGGTGTCGATCACGGTGCCGCGCAGGACCTGGGTGACGAACAGCCACACGAGGCGGCCGTCGAGCTGGCTGCCGGCCACGCGGCGCAGCTCGTCCTCGGCCTCGGCGGCGGTCAGCGGGACCTTGTAGGAGTCCGGGGCGGTGAGGACGTCGTACACCTCGGCGATCGCAAGGATTCGTGCAGTGATCGGGATGTCCTCGCCGGCCAGGCCGTCGGGGTACCCATGGCCGTCGATCCGCTCGTGGTGTGCGAGCACCGCGCTGGCCACCTCGCCCAGGCCCTCCACGCGCAGCAGCAGCCGCGCGCCGTCGGCCGGGTGGCGCTCCACCAGGCGCCGCTCGGCCGAGTGCAGCTCGCTGCGGCCGAGGAGGATGTGGTCCGGCAGGGCCTCCTTGCCGATGTCGTGCACCAGGCCCGCGGTGTGCGCGACGGCCTGCTCGTGCTCGGCGAGGCCGGCGGCGGCGGCCAGCTGGCGCGAGTAGTGCGCGACGGCGGCCGCATGCCGCGCGGCGCTCGGGTCGCGCAACGCGAGCGTCTCGAGAAGCAGGCCGACCATCCCCTCGTGGCGGACGTCGAGCTGGTCCTTGCGCCGCAGGACCTCCTCGCCGTGCTCGTGGCCCTTCAGCAGCGAGCGCAGCAGCAGCTGGCAGATGGCCAGCGCCAGCGCGAACAGCCCGATGATCCCTGCGCCGTACCGCTCGAACCCGTAGACAGCCATCGCGGTCAGCGAAGCCGTGGCGAGCTCCCACGGGAACACCGGCATGTAGACCGTGCGGAACATCTCCGGCAGCGAGCCGCCCCGCAGGTACACGGTATTCCCGGCGATCATCGTGAAATTCAGCACGTTCGCGATCACGAAGACCACGAACACCGAGACGGCCGCACCGCCCTCGTCGGCCATGCCAAGGTCGGAGAGGGCCTTGTACACGAGTGCACCGAAGATCGGGAAGAACGCGTAGGTCGCGAGGTTGTTGAGCAGGTACAGGCCACGCGTGCGCCCGCGAATCGCGTCGGCCGCCGCGCACGCGATGCCCATCGCGCCGGCGGGGGCGGGGCCGAGCAGCGCCATCGCGAGCACGAAGCCGAGGAACGAGCCCGAGATGCGGAACCGCTTCGCGCGGAGCGTGAGGAGCTCACTTCCGATGACCAGCACGGCGAGCAATCCGACGAGGTCGTATTCCTCCCACTGCTTCTCCGTGGACAGGAGCACGATCGCCGCGATCGAGCCGGCGAGGACGACGGACCACAGGATCATCAGGTGTTTCTCGCGATCCGGGCCGAGCTTCGGCCGCGCGCGAGGCGCCGGACGCTCAGGCTCGGGCCGGTGGCGGCGTTCGCGATCGTTGGTGCTGGCAACCCGCATAAGGGCGAGCGACCACACCACGATGACGACCCACAGCGCGACGGCCAACCAGACGATCACGTGCTCAAGGTAAGACCTACGAACAACAAGGGCAACCAGTTACCTGCTTAGGAAAGTTCGCTTGGGGTCCGGACCGGATCAAAATAAGGTTCGCGTCGCCGTTCAAAGAGGGAGCGTCCGGGCTGTCTGCCGGTGAGGGCGGCAGGCAGTGACGGGAACGGGCGCCGCGCCAAGGCGAGGCGCTGGCAGGGATGACCACGGGCTCATATAGCACCGTCGCCGCCGCATGCGGCTTCGGTGCCCACCGAACAGCTCACGTGAAAGGGGAAGCTCATGAGCTGGAAGAACTAGTTCGTGCTCGGACCGATCGACGCCGCACGCGTGCGGCCTGACCTGGTTGTGCCTCTTGCCGACCGCTCACACGAAAGGGACCTCATGAGCTGGAAGAACTAGTTCCGTCCTCGGAATGACCGACGCCGCGACGCAAGCGGCGTGACCTGGTGGTGCCTCTTGAAGACCGTCACGCGAAAGGGAGCCTCATGAGCTGGAAGAACTAGTCAGGTCGTCGGAATGACCAACGCCGCGAAGGGTCAGCGGCGTCACCCGGTAGCAGCGCACGTCCGGATCCGCCGGGCGGCGCGAAACGGCGCTGGCTCGGCGCCGTGGGAAGGGTTGCCGAGCCTCTAGCGCCCGCTACCGTAGACGGGTCGTGGCACAAGTGCTGGACATCGAGCAGGCCATCCTGCTCCTCGAGGTCGAACCGCCGTTCGGGAAGCGCGACATTCAGCTCGCGCGAAGGCGGCTGGCCAAGCTCTGGCATCCCGACATCGCGCCTCCGGGGCGGCAGCTCGAGCACGAGCGCCACCTGAAGGCGATCAACGAGGCGGCCGATACGCTCGAGCAGCTCGCCGAGGAGTCGCGCGGCGGCAAGGTCACGCGCAACGCGGTGAAGGTCAGCGCCGCAGCGGCCCGCAAGCGCCGGGCCGAGGAGGGGCAGCGCGCCTACGAGGAAGAACAGCGGCAACGCGCCAGCGATGCCGACCGCGCCAAGCACGACCCGTTCGGCTCCCGCGTGCCGGACCACTCGGTGGTCCACCGGTACGCGCGGTGCCTCTCGTACCCCGAGTGGGGTGTCGGCACCGTCAACGGCATCTACTTCACCGGCGGCGGCGACGACATCCAGCAGTGGGCGCGGGTGAGCTTCCACCTGGGCGTCCGCACGGTCCCGGCCGGATCGCTGCAGTTCGTCGACTTCTCGAAGCCGGATCCCGGCGCCGAGCGCGTCGAGCGCTTCATGACCGCGGCCAAGCACGCCCTCGCGGAGGGCGACTTCGCGCTCGCGGCACGCCGGCTGGTCTACGCGCGCGACGCCGAGCCGCGCAACACGGCCGTGCTGCGGCTGATGACGCTGGCGTTCTGGCAGGCCGGCGACTTCTCGGCCGCCGCCCGCGCGGCGCGCGACTGGATGCGCGCGGAGGGCGACCGCCCGGCGCCGTTCCGGTATGCGGCTCGCATCTACGAGGACATGGGCTCGCTGTCGCAGGCCGTCGAGGCCGCGGCCAAGGAGGTCGAGCTCGCCCCCGGCGACGCGACCGCCTGGGAGCGGCTGGGCCGGCTGCGCCTGCGGATGTTCGATCGCGCAGGCGCGCGCGAGGCGCTCGAGCGCGCGCGCGAGGTGGGCGCCAGCGAGCAGGGCCTGCTCGACCTCGCGACGGTCTGCCATCTGGCCGGTGACCTCGGCGGCGAGGTCACCGCCTGCGAGCAGGCGACGGTGCTCGCCCCCGAGTCACCCGAGGCCTGGTCGCGCTACGCCCACGCCCTCGCGCGCACCGATCGGGTCACCGACTGCCTGGCCGCATGCGAGCGGGCGCTCTCGCTGGCGGACGACGAGGAGGTCCGCGACCTCCGCGAGCACGTGCTGGCGATGGCGCCGCGCGAGCTCACCGAGGCCGCCTAGACCGCCTGCTCCTCGAGCCCGCGGACGCGCTTCACCTGCCCGACGGCGGTCCGCTTGCTCTCGCGGATCTCGAGCCGGCGCGAAAGCCTGGAGAGCAGCAGGTTCACGATGATGAACAGCGCCCCGATGAGGAGGAACACCTGCAGCACGGGCGCCTGGACGCCGCCGAAGAAGTTCGAGCTGGTGACGATCCGCCCGTGGCGCATGACTTCCTGGATGGCCACGATGCTGACGAGCGTCGTGTCCTTGTTGAGCGTGATCAGCTGGGACACGGTCGCGGGCACCATTCGCCGCAGGCCCTGTGGCAGCACCACGTGGCGCATCGACTGGCGGTAGCTCATGCCGAGCGCGCGGGCCGCCTCGTTCTGCCCGCGGTCGAGCGAGAGGATGCCCGCCCGCATGATCTCGGCCAGCACCGCCGAGTTGTAGAGGACGAGGCCGAGGATCGCCGCCAGCACGCGTCCGGACTGCAGGCCCTCGGGGAACCAGGACGGGATCGCGTCCTCGTACGCGTCCGGCCAGGCGCCGGGGATCGTCAGCGCCAGGTAGAGGATGATGAAGATCAGCGGCAGGTTGCGCCAGACATCCACCCACGCGCTGGCGGCGACGCTGACCGGCGTCCAGCGCGAGAGCCGCGCCAGCGCCAGGGCGAGCCCGGCGATCAGCGACAACACCATCGCGACGACCGCGATCTCGAGGTTGACCAGGAAGCCCTCGAGGATGAACCGGAGGTTGTTCCCGGTGACCACCCACTCCCAGTTGTCGCCGTCGAACAGGTAGCTCATCGGTGGATCGCGTAGCGGCGTTCGAGCACGCGGACGGCGTAGGTGGCGGCGCCGGTGAGGATCAGGTAGCCGACCGCCGCCCAGAAGAACGACTCGCTGTAGTCGAAGCCGCGCGCGCCGACGGTGCGGGCGGTCTTGAGCAGGTCGTCGAGGGCGAGCAGCGAGACGCCGATGATCGCCGAGTTCTTGATCATCGCGATGATCAGCGAGCCGAGCGGCGAGATCACCGTCCGGAACGCCTGGGGGAACACGACGCGGCGCAGGGTCTGCGGATACGTGTACCCGAGCGACAGCGCCGCCTCGATCTGGCCCTTGCTGACCGAGAAGACGCCGGAGCGGAGCGCCTCGGCCACGTACGCCGCCGTGTAGAGACCAAGGCTGGCGATGCCCGCCTCCCACGGCCCGATATCCAGCCCGGCGCGCCGGAACCCCGCGAACGAGATGAACAGCAGGACCAGCAGCGGCACGTTACGGAACGTCTCGACGTAGATGCCGCCGAGCCGTTGCAGCCACGGGTTCGGCGCGATCCGCAGGGCGGCCACCAGCGTCCCCACCACCATCGCGATCGCGAATGCGGACACGACGATGCGGATGGTCACCCAGAACCCCGCGACGAACTCGTCGAAGTTGTCGGTGAGGACGCTGATGTAGTCGCTCATGCGCTCATGAGGTCGCCTTGATCGCCTCCTCGAGCGTCATCGTCGGCGGATCCTGCTGCTCGTCCGTGTATTGGCCGATCCACTTCTCGTAGGCCTCGGCCCAGCCGCCGTCGGTCTTGTACTCCTCCAGGACGCCGTCGACGAACTCCTTGAACTCCGCGTCGCCGTCCTTCATGCCGGCGCCGTAGGGCTCGGTGGTCAGCGGATCGCCCTCGGTGAGCTTGAGGGTGTCGTCCTGGATGATCATGCCGGTGAGGATCACGTCGTCGGTCGACACCGCGTCGACCGCCCCGTTCTGCACGAGCTCGAGGCACTCCGAGTAGGAGTCGACGAGCCGCCGGTCGGCGTCCGGCGCCTGCTTCTTGAGCGTCTCCTCGTAGGTCGAGCCGAGGGCTGTGCAGACCTTCTTGCCCGCCAGCGAGTCGACGCCCGTGATGTCCGAGTCCTGCGGCACCAGGATGCGGCCGCGCGCGATGTAGTACGGCTCGGAGAAGTCGATCTCCTGGTCGCGCTCGGCGTTGATCGTCATCGTCGAGAGCACGAGGTCGACCGTCCCGTCCTGCAGGAACGGAATCCGGTTATCGGAGATCGCCTCGATGTAGTTCGGCTTCACGCCGAGCTTGTCCGCGATGGCCCGCCCGAGGTCGACGTCGAATCCCTCGATCTCGCCGTTCTGCGGGTTCTTGAACCCGAACGGCGGCACGTCGTACTTGACGCCGATCTTGATCTCGCCGGCCTTCTGGATCTTCCCCATCGTGGTGTTCGCGGGGAACTGCTCGACGCTCGCGGCCTCCTCGGAGCCGCCACCTCCGGCCGGCTCCTCGTCGTCGCCGCACGCCGCAATCGTCAGTCCGAGCACGAGTACGAGCACGAGAAGCATTGCCCAGCGTCTCGTCTTCATTCCCGCCTCCTCCCCTAGTGGTGGATGATCTTGTCCACGAAGTCGCGCGCCCGTTCGCTCTTGGCGGCGGCGAAGAACTCCGCCGGTGGCGCCTGTTCGACGATCTGGCCGTCGTCGATGAACACGATCCGGTCGCCGACCTCGCGCGCGAACCCCATCTCGTGCGTCACGACCGCCATCGTCATGCCGTCGCGAGCGAGGTCGCGCATGACGTCGAGCACCTCCCGGATCATCTCCGGGTCGAGCGCCGACGTCGGTTCGTCGAAGAGCATCAGCTTGGGCTCCATCGCGAGGGCCCGGGCGATCGCCACGCGTTGCTGCTGGCCGCCCGAAAGGTCCGCCGGGAAAGCGTCCGCCTTCTCGGTCAGCCCCACGCGCTGGAGCAGTGCCTCCGCCTTCGCCCGCGCGTCCGCCTTGCTCAGACGCTGCACTTGTACCGGCGCCATCGTCAGGTTCTGCATGACGGTCTTGTGGGCGAAGAGGTTGAACTGCTGGAACACCATCCCGATCTCCGCGCGGATGCGGTTGACGTCCTTCCCCGCACGGGCGATCGAGGCGCCGTCGAACCGCACGTCGCCCTCGTCGATACCCTCGAGCCCGTTGATGCAGCGGAGCATCGTCGACTTCCCGGAGCCCGACGGACCGGCGATCACCACGACCTCGCCGCGGTCGATCGTCAGATCGATGCCGTCCAGCACCAGGTTGTCGCCGAAGCTCTTGCGCACGCGCTCGAGTACGACGAGATGTGCCTGCCCCGAGCTCATCTCCCCACCCATGACGCTACAGGGCGATCAGGCGATTGATCCATTCTCGACGCACTGTCCGGTACGGCGACTACGGTGGCGCCTCCGATGCGGCTGATCGTCGCCCGCTGCTCCGTCGAGTACTCCGGCCGCCTGTCGGCGCGCCTGCCGGAGGCGCTGCGGCTGGTGATGCTCAAGGCCGACGGCTCGGTGCTCGTGCACGCCGACGCCGGCGGCTACAAGCCGCTGAACTGGATGACGCCGCCGACGGTCATCGAGGAGGAGGACGGCCGGATCGTCGTCCGCAAGCTCAAGGGCGAGGACCGGCTGGACATCGTGCTCGCCGAGGTGCTGAGCGACGTCACGCACGCCATGGACTTCGACGCGGCCCAGCTGGAGAAGGACGGCGTCGAGGCGCACCTGCAGGAGCTGCTGGCCGACGCGCCGGTCTGGTGCGGCGAGGGCTTCCGCCTCGTTCGCCGCGAGTGGCCGACCGACATCGGACCGGTCGATCTCATGTGCCGCGACGACGACGACGGCTGGGTGGCGGTGGAGATCAAGCGCGTCGGGACGATCGACGCGGTCGAGCAGCTCTCGCGCTACCTGGAGCGGATCCGGCTCGACCCGGCGATGGCTGACTGCCGCGGCGTGCTCGCCGCCCAGACGGTCAAGCCGCAGGCCCGCGTCCTCGCCGAGTCCCGCGGGATCGGCTGGGTCGAGGTCGACATCGCCGAGCTGCGCGGCGAGCGCGAGCCCGCGCTGACGCTGTTCGGATGAGCGCGGCCGTCCGCGCCGAGGCCCGAGGGCGAAGTCCTCGTCGTCACGATCGCCCGGCCGGAGGCGCGCAACGCCGTCAATCTCGCGGTCGCCGAGGGCATCGCGGCGGCGCTCGACCGGCTCGACGGCGAGGACGGTCTGCGGGCGGGCGTGCTCACCGGCGACGGCGGCACGTTCTGCGCGGGCATGGACCTGAAGGCGTTCGTGGCCGGCGAGCGGTCGCATGTGGAGGGCCGCGGCTTCGCGGGCATCGTCCAGGGCCCGCCGCGCAAGCCGCTGATCGCCGCGGTCGAGGGCTGGGCGCTGGCCGGCGGCTTCGAGGTCGCGCTGGCCTGCGATCTGATCGTCGCCGCGCGCGACGCCCGCTTCGGCATCCCCGAGGTCAAGCGCGGCCTCGTGGCCGCGGGCGGCGCGCTGATCCGCCTGCCGCGCCGGATCCCGTACCACCTGGCGATGGAGCTGGCCCTGACCGGCGACCCGATCTCCGCCGAGCGCGCCGCCGATCTCGGCATCGTGTCGCGCCTGACGGAGCCGGGCGAGGCGCTGGCCGCGGCGCTCCAGCTCGCGCGGACGATCGCCGCCAACGGCCCGCTGGCGGTCGACGCCACGAAGCGCCTGCTCGTCGCCGACGAGGGCGACGCCTGGGAGCGCCAGGCCGAGATCGTCGCCCCGGTGTTCGCGTCCGAGGACGCCCGCGAGGGCTCGGTGGCGTTCGCCGAGAAGCGCCCGCCGGTCTGGCGCGGACGCTAGCCCTCGCCGAACAGCGTCACGACGAGCGAGCGCGCGCCGCCGCGCTCGCGGTGCTCGCACAGGTAGACGCCCTGCCAGGTGCCGAGCGCGAAGCGGCCGCCGGCGACCGGCAGCGACAGCGACGGTCCGAGCAGCGAGGCCTTGATGTGCGCCGGCATGTCGTCCGGGCCCTCGATCGTGTGTGTCCAGTACGGCGCGTCCTCGGGCACCGCGTCGTCGAACCACGCCTCGAAGTCGTCGCGGACGTCCGGCGAGGCGTTCTCGTTGAGCGTCAGCGACGCCGAGGTGTGGCGGATGAACAGGTGCGCGAGGCCGACCCGCAGCTCGCGCAGCTCGGGCACCGCGGACTCGACCTCGCCGGTGACGAGGTGGAACCCGCGCGGCCGCGGCCGCAGGGTGATCTCCCGCTGGACCCACATCGCGCCGAAGGCTAGTACCGGCGTCCGAAAGTACGCACGGTTCCGGCGACCGCCGATCACCGGCTGACCGCACCCGTGACCGGTCTTGTGCCACCGGCACACTTCCGGATCACCGTGCGACGTCAGCCGGCGCCGGCGCCACCGGCGACCGCACGTACCTCCGGACGCCGGTACTAGTCGGGCAGCCGCGCGACGCGCATGTCGACCCGCTGGCCGCGGAACGGGACGCCCTCGGCCTCGAGCAGCTTGCGCTGGCGGTCGCCCTTGGCCAGCGAGCCGTCGGCGCGCACGATCCGCCACCACGGCACGGTCGGGTCGTCGCAGCCGAACAGCACCGTGCCGGCGAACCGCGGCGCCCCCGGCGACACGTCTCCGTAGGCGCGCACGAACCCCTCCGGGGTCGCGCGGACGCGGGCGAGCACCTGCCGGGCACGTGGGGTCACGCGGATATCCTCGCGCGATGCGCCACGGGACATACTCGATCGTCGCTCTCGACCCCGCCACCGGCGAGCTCGGCGCGGCCGTCCAGTCGCACTGGTTCTCCGTCGGGTCGCTCTGCACGTGGGCGCGGCCGGGCACCGGCGCAGTCGCCACGCAGTCGGTCGTCGAGCCCGCGTTCGGCCCGCATGCGCTCGACCGCATGCAGGACGGGGCGAGCGCGCAGGACGCGCTGGCCGAGCTGATCGCCGCCGACCCGCTGGGCGCCGTACGGCAGGTCGCGGTGGTCGACGCCGAGGGCGGCGTCGCCGTCCACACCGGCACGCAGTGCATCCCGTGCGCGGGCGACGCGACCGGGACCCACTGGAGCTGCCAGGCGAACATGATGGCCCGCGACACCGTGCCGCAGGCCATGTCGGCGGCGTTCGAGCACGCCGAGGGCGACCTCGCCGACCGGCTGCTGGCCGCGCTCCGGGCCGCCGAGGGTGAGGGCGGCGACGTCCGCGGCCGCCAGTCCGCCGCGCTGCTCGTCGTGCCCGCGGAGGGCGAGCCATGGCAGACCCGCGTCGACCTCCGGGTGGAGGACCATCGCGACCCGATCGAGGAGATCGCCCGCCTGCTCGGCCTCCAGCGCGCCTACGAGCTGGCCGGCCAGGCGGACGAGCTGATGGCCGCCGACCAGCCGGTCGAGGCCGGCGCGCTGTACCGCCGCGCCGCCGAGCTCGCGCCCGGCTCCGACGAGCTGCTGTTCTGGGCCGGCCTCGCGCTCGCCCACGCCGGCGACTTCGAGGCCGGCGTCGACGCCGTGCGCCGCGCGATCGCCGTCCACGCCGGCTGGGCGACGCTGCTCGAGCGGCTGTCGCCCGACTTCGCTCCCGCGGGAGAGCAGGTCCGCGCCGCGCTCTGAGTACACGCAGCCGTAAGTCCGGCTACGTGACTAGCGCTCGCCGGGCAGCTTCGCCGGGTTGACCGACACCGGCGTGTCGACGTCGAGCGCCGTGCGGATGATGCGGTTCTGCTCGACCGTGTGGGCGGCCGGGTAGCCCTCGCCCGGCGAGGCGCGCTCGGGGCGGCCGACGTAGCCGAACTCGAGCGGCGGCGGGAGGATGTGCAGCAGGCGCGGCGACATGTGCGCGCGGGCGCCCATGTTGCGCGGCTCCTCCTGGACCCACAGCACCTCGCGCAGGTTCGGGTAGCGGGCGACCTCGTCGAGGATCTGCTGCTGCGGGAACGGGTACAGCAGCTCGACGCGGGAGATCGCCACGCGCTCGTTGTTCTCGCGGGTCGCGTGGCCCTTGAGGTCGTAGTAGATCTTGCCGGTGCAGAGCACCAGGCGGGTGACCTTCTCCTCGTCGATCCGCGGCTCACTCAGCACCGGGAAGAAGCGCGACTCGGACAGGTGCTCGATCCGCGAGGTCGCCTGCGGCAGCCGCAGCAGCGACTTCGGGCTCATGATCACCAGCGGGCGCTGCTTGGCCACGCGCGCCTGGCGGCGCAGCAGGTGGAAGTACTGGGCCGGCGTCGTGAGGTTGGCGACGCGGATGTTGCCCTCGGCGGCCAGGATCAGGAAGCGCTCGAGCCGCGCCGACGAGTGCTCGGGGCCCGACCCCTCGTAGCCGTGCGGCAGCAGCAGCGTGAGGCGCGTCGTCTGGCCCCACTTGGACAGGGCAGAGACGATGAACTGGTCGATGATCACCTGCGCCGAGTTGACGAAGTCGCCGAACTGGGCCTCCCACAGCACCAGCGTCTCGGGCGCCTCCATCGAGTAGCCGTACTCGAAGCCCAGGCAGGCGATCTCCGACAGCGGCGAGTTGTGCAGCTCCATCGGCGCCTGCGCGCCGGGGAGCGACTGGATCGGCGAGATCCGCTGGCCGGTCTTGGCGTCGTGCAGCACGAGGTGGCGCTGGGAGAACGTGCCGCGCTCGGTGTCCTGGCCGGTGAGGCGCACCGGGGTGCCCTCCTCGAGCAACGACGCGTAGGCAAGCGACTCGGCGTGCGCCCAGTCGATGCCGCCGTCGGGCCCGATCGTCTCGCGCCGGCGCTCGAGCTGCTTGATCAGCTTCGGGTGGACCGTGAAGCCGTCGGGCACCGCCAGCAGCGCGTCGTTGAGCTTGCGCAGCGTGTCGGCGTCGACCGCCGTCTTGACCTCCGGCGAGGGCGAGCGGTCGAGCTCGTAGCCGCCGGTCGGCTGGTCGGCCCCGGCCTGCGTCAGCTCGTCCTTGAGCGCGCGGTGGCGGGCCGAGAGCTCGTCCCAGATCTCCTGGGCGAGCGCGTCGGTCTCCTCCTGCGTCATCACGCCCTGCTCGACGAGCTGGGCGGCGAAGACGTCGCGCGCCGGCGTCTTCTTCTTGATGGTCGCCGCCATCTCCGGCTGCGTGTACGCGGGCTCGTCGGTCTCGTTGTGGCCGAACCGGCGGTACCCGATCAGGTCGATCATCACGTCGTGGCCGAACTCCTGGCGGAAGGCGAACGCCAGCCGCACGGCCGAGATGCACGCCTCCACGTCGTCGGCGTTGACGTGGATGATCGGGACGTCGAAGCCCTTCGCGATATCCGACGCCCACCGGGTCGACCGCGAGTCGTCCGGGTCGGTCGTGAAGCCGACCTGGTTGTTCTGGATGATGTGCAGCGTGCCCCCGACGGTGTAGCCGTCGAGCGCCTGCAGGTTGAGCGTCTCGGACACGACGCCCTGGCCGGGCATCGCCGCGTCGCCGTGCAGCACGATCGGGATCGCCGCGTTGGTGTCCAGGTGCGCGTGCGGGCCCTGGCGCGAGGTCTGGACCGCCCGCGTGGCGCCCTCGACGACCGGAGCGACGTATTCGAGGTGGCTGGGGTTCGACTCGAGCCGCACGACGATCGAGCCCTCGTCCTCGAGCTGGTAGGTGCCCTGGGCGCCGTGGTGGTACTTGACGTCGCCGGTGCCGCCCTGCGGGATCGTGGTCACGGCCTCGATCGACGACGCGCCCTCGAACTCGCGGAACACGGTCTCGTACGCGCGCCCGAGGTTGTGCGCAAGCACGTTCAGCCGGCCGCGGTGCGCCATGCCGAGCACCACCTCGCGGGCGCCGTGGGCGGCCGAGAGCTGGATCATCTCGTCGAGCATCGGGACCGTCATGTCCAGGCCCTCGATCGAGAACTGCTTCTGGCCCAGGTAGGCCTTGTGCATGAAGCGCTCGAGCGAGTCGACCTGCGTGAGGCGGCGCAGCAGCTTGACCTTCTCCTCGTCGGCCAGCGGCGCCCGGAACGCGCCCGACTCGATCTTCTCGCGCAGCCACATGCGCTGGCGGTGCGAGGCGATGTGCTCGATCTCGTAGGCGATCGTGCCGCAGTAGGTGTCGCGCAGATGCGGCAGCGCGTCGACCAGCGTGGCGCCGGGCACGTACGTGCGCAGGATCTTGGCCGGGATCTTGGCCATGATCTCGGGGGTCAGCCCGAGCGGGTCGGGGTCGAGCGCCGGGTCGCCCTCGGGCTCGGAGCCCAGCGGGTCGAGCCGCGCGGCCAGGTGGCCGTGCGTGCGGTGCGCCTTGATCAGCGAGGTGGCCGCCTGGACGGCCTGGAGGATCTTCTCGCTCGGGACCGCGTCGGGCTCGACCGCGTGCTCGGCGGTCGGCGCCTCCGCGGCCGGCGCGGACGGGGGCGCGGGCGCCGGTGCCTGCTCCAGCGTGGCGCCGAGGTCGGAGAAGACGCCCTCGTAGAACTCGTGCTCGCCCTGCAGGTACTGCTCGACCACCTGCAGGAACTGGCCGGACTCGGCGCCCTGGATGATGCGATGGTCGTACGTCGACGTCATCGTCATCACCTTCTCGGCGCCGATCTGCGCGCCGACGGCCCCGAGGCCGGGCGGGTAGCCGATCGCGCCGGTGGCAACGATCGTGCCCTGTCCCTTCATCAGCCGCGGCACCGAGGCGATCGTGCCGATGCCGCCCGGGTTGGTGAGCGAGATGTTGGCGCCTTGGAGGTCGTCCGCTGTCAGCTTATTGTCGCGAGCGCGGGCGATCAGGTCGTTGAAGGCGTCGAGGAACTCCGGGAACGACAGGCGGCCGGCGTCGCGGATCACCGGCACCATCAGCGTGCGCCCGCCGTCCTTGCGCTCGACGTCGACGGCGATGCCGAGGTTGACCTGCCCGGCGTCGAGCACGTGCGGCCTGCCGTCGATCGCCTCGAACACGTGCGCCATCACCGGCATCTGCTCGGTCGCGGCGCGGGCGATCGCGTAGGCGATCAGGTGCGTGAACGAGACGCGCTGGCCGGCCTCCTTGAGCTGCTTGCGGCGGGCGTCGAGCGTCGTGACGGTCAGCGTGCGGAACGACGTCGCGGTCGGCACCTCGCGCGACTCGTCCATGTACTTGGCGAGCATCGCGCTCGCGCCCTTGATCAGCTTGGCCTCCGACGGGACCGTCGTGGGCGCGCCGTTGGAGCCGGCGGCCAGCACGTCGGCCTTGGAGATGCGGCCGGCCGGACCGGACCCCTGGATCGTCGAGAGGTCGACGCCCTCGGCGGCGGCCACGCGCGCGGCCACCGGGGTCACCTTCACGCTGTCCGGGATCGCCGTGGGCGACGGCGCGCTCGCCTCCGCCTGCTCGGGCGCCTCCGCCGCCGGCGCCTTGGGCCGGGCGCCGTTCGAGGTGGTCATGCGCGCGAGCACCTGGCCGACGTGCACGGTGTCGCCGGCGTCGGCGAGGATCTCGGCGATCGTGCCCGACGCGGGAGCCGGGATCTCGGCGTCGACCTTGTCGGTGGAGACCTCGACGACGGTCTCGTCCTCGGCGACCTCGTCGCCGGGCTGCTTCGCCCACTCGAGGATCGTGCCCTCGGTCACCGACTCGCCCATCGCGGGCATCTCGATGTCGATCGTGCGGCCGGAGGGCTCGGGTTCCGCCTCGGCCTCGGCCTCGTCCTCAGCGGGCGGCGCCTCGGACGCCGGGCCGGAGCCGTTGGGGGCGATCTCGGCGAGCACGGCGCCGACGCTGATCGTGTCGCCCTCCGCGGCGTGGATCTTCACGACTGTGCCCGCGTACGGCGACGGGACCTCCGCGTCCACCTTGTCGGTGGAGATCTCGACGAGGACCTCGTCCTCGGAGACCTGGTCGCCCTCCTGTTTGTGCCATTCCAGGATGGTGCCCTCGGAGACCGAGTCTCCCATCTGAGGCATGGTCACCTGAACCGTGGTGTTGACCGCCATCGCTGGCTTTAGACCATACCGCGTTCCAGCGGACGTTCCGCCGGTGCACTACGTCTCTCACAGACGATGAAGCCGATGCTTCCGGCAAACGGTCCGATGCCCCCGATCACCGCCACCGTCACGCCCAGCCACAGCGGGATCACGCGCATGCGGACGGCGGCGATCGACAGCAGGCTCATGACGATCCAGCCGATGCCGTGGCACCAGCCCAGCACCTCCTTGAGACCTTCGGGGCCGCCCGAGATCCAGACGTAGAGCAGCGCCAGGTAGACCGCCGAGTGGAGGAACGAGAGGTACTTGAGGCGGTTGAAGGTGATCATGCGAGCAGCCCGGCCATGCGGTGCAGCGCGGGGTCAGCGTCGTCCGGCCAGGCCGACGGCTCGGGAGGCCACCAGGCGTGCGCGTCGTGCTCGGCGTCGCGCTCCACCTCGGTGCCCGCGGCGAGCCAGGCCTGGCCGATGAGCATCACCAGCCCGGTCGGCAGGGAGACCAGGGCCTCGACGGAGAAGCGCTCGGGCACGACGCCCCACTCCTCCTCGAGCTCGCGCGTCAGCGCCTCGACGGGGTCCTCGCCGACCTCGACCGCACCGCCCGCCCCGAGCGCCCAGCGTCCGGCCCAGGTCGCCACCCACGGCGCCCGGCGCCCGGCCAGCCAGCGGCCCTCGGTGTCGCGCGCCACGCACAGGACCGACATCGAGCCGGCCGCGTCGTCGCTCAGGCGCAGCGACCAGCGCATCGGCTGCAGCGTCATCCGCAGGGCGTCGTCGTGCGCCTCGAACGCGCACAGCCGCGCGGCCAGGCCGTCGTGCGCGGGCGAGCCACGATCCTGCAGCGCGGCGATCGCGCGATCGGCGGCGGCGCTCTGCGTGGGGTCGGGCTCGAACGAGTCGTCGCGCCACTGCACGGCGACCTGACCCCGCTGCCACGGGCCACGCGCGAGGATGCCGGTCGGGAACGTCACCAGGAACGAGGAGGGTAATGCGCCGCCGCAGGCACTGGGGCTGGGGCCGGGAGGGCGACCCGGTGGGGGAGGGAGCGGTCGAGCTGGCCGCGCATCTGGGCTTCGGCTCGGCGGAGATCGAAGCGCCCGCGCCGCTGGAGCTCGATCATGATCGAGCCCTGCACGGGCACGGCGCCTCGTACCTCGACGTGGTGCGGGCGCTGCGCGGCGAGCTCCCGCACCTGCCCGACGTCGTGGCGCACCCGGCCGATGAGCCGGAGGTGCTGGCCGCGCTCGAGCGGGCGGATGCCGAGAACCTGTCGGTGACCCCGTACGGCGGTGGCACGAGCGTGGTCGGCGGCGCCGACCCGGTCCGCGGGCCCGGCCACGACGGCGCGATGTCGCTCGACCTCGGGCGGCTCGACCGCGTCCTGGAGATCGACCCGGTGTCGCGCGCCGCGCGCATCCAGGCGGGCGCGACCGGGCCGCGGATCGAGGAGCAGCTCGCCGGGCACGGGATGACGCTGCGGTTCTACCCGCAGTCGTTCGAGCGATCGACGCTCGGCGGCTGGATCGCCACCCGCGCGGCCGGCCACTTCGCCACCGGGCCGACGCACATCGACGACCTCGTCGAGTCGGTCCGCGCGCTCACCCCGCGCGGAGACGTCTGGGAGTCGCGCCGCCTCCCGGCGTCGGGCGCCGGCCCGTCGCCGGACCGGCTGCTGCTCGGCTCCGAGGGCACGCTCGCGGTGATCACCGAGGCGTGGGTGCGCATCCGCCCGCGCGACGAGCCGCGCTGGAGCGCCCGCGTCGAGCTCGACGACTTCGCCACCGGGCTCGAGCTGATCCGCACGATCGTCCAGGGCGGCATGCGGCCGTCCAACTGCCGGCTGATCGAGGCCGAGGAGGCGCGCATCACGCTCGCCGGCGACCGCACCCTGCTGCTGCTCGGGTTCGAGGGCGACCTGTCGCCGGTCGCGGCCGCGCGCGGGCTCGCGGCGCGCCACGGCGCCGTCTCCGAGGGAGGTGGCGCCGGCTGGCGCGAGGCGTTCCTGCGCGCCCCCTACCTGCGCGACACGCTGGTGGCGATGGGCGTCCTCGTCGAGACGTTCGAGACCGCCGTGACCTGGGACCGGCTCGCAGCGCTGATCGAGACGGTCAAGGCGGCGATCCCGGGCGGCGTCGTCACCTGCCGGATCACCCACGCCTACCCGGACGGCGCGGCGCCGTACTTCACGGTGCTGGCGCCGGCCCGCCGTGGGGACGAAGAGGAGCAGTGGGCGGCGATCAAGCGCGCGGCGGCGGACGCCGTGCTGGCCGCCGGCGGCACGATCACGCACCACCACGCGGTCGGCCGCGACCACCGCGAGTGGTACGACCGCCAGCGGCCCGAGCCGTTCGCGGCGGCCCTTCGCGCGGCGAAGGGTGCGCTGGATCCCGCGTCGCGGCTCAATCCCGGGGTACTCTTAGACCCGTGAGCAACGTCGACGCCTCGGCCAAGAACATGCAGGCTGTCTGCAAGGCCAAGGAGGCCCACGACAAGAGCTGCCCGTACGGTGGCAAGGCCAACCGCGTGGCCCTGTCCTGGTTCGATCTCGAGCGGATCGGCTGGGAGGAGGGCGACGTGATCTGCGGCCTGATCGTGGTCGGCAGCGAGCAGGTCGCCACCGGCATGATGCGCGTGAGCTGCGACGCAGAGCCGGGCGGCGACAAGGAAGAGTCCGAGGAAGAGGTCGTCGAGGCCGTGTCCGACCGCGAGCTGGTGACCATCTCGCCGTCCGAGACTACGGGCCCACGCTGACCTCGAGCTCGCGCCCGAACGCCTTCTTGAAGACCTCCGCCTCGTGCTGGGCCGCCCAGCGCGCGATCGTCACGTCCTCGTGCGCGTCCAGCTCGAGCTCGACACGCCCGTCGTCGACCCGCACGCGCACGCGGTCCACGGCCTGATCGCGCGAGCGCTCGAGCTGCTCGGCGACGCGCAGCACGGCCGCGCAGCGGTTCAACAGCTCGTCGTCGCCCTTCCGGCCGAGCGCCGAGAACTGGCCCAGCGTCGGGTTGCCCTTGCGGTGGTACCGGGCCATCTGGCCGATCAGCGCGGTCTCGCGCGGTGAGAACCCGGGCAGGCCGGCGTTGAGGATCAGGTAGCGCGAGTGCTTGTGGTGGTCGTCGTAGTCGATCGACATGCCGATGTCGTGCAGCATCGCGGCGGCCCACAGCAGCTCGCGCTCGACCGGGTCGCCGCTGCCGAGCTCGTCCCACATGGCCAGCGACAGCTGCGCGACGTGGTCGGTGTGCGCGACGTCCTGGTGGTACTCGGCCGCGAGGTTGCGGACCGAGGCGCGGCGGACGTTGTTGAACAGCGGCGGGTCGCGATGCGACAGCAGCCGGCCGAAGAACACGCCCTCGCGCAGGCCGGCCTCGGTGACCTCCAGGCAGTCGAACCCGCCGGCCTCCATCACCGACTGCACGACCAGCGCGCCGGCCAGGATCAGGTCAGCGCGCTCGGGCTTGATGCCCGGGACCTTGGCGCGCTCGGCCGCCGTCATGTCGGCGAACTCGTCGACCATGTCGTCGAGCACCTTCTTGTGCAGCGGGAAGCCCTGGACGCCGAACGAGGGCAGCTCCTGGCGCAGCTCGGCCGCGGCGGCCAGGTTGCGCACGGTGCCGCCGATGCCGGCCAGGTCGCCGCCGTCGCCCAGCCACGGGACCTCGCCCAGCGCGTCGGCGACGTGCTCGCGCAGCGCCTTGATGTGCTTGGACTTCACGCGCTCCTTGGCCAGGAAGCGCTCGGTCATGCGCACCGCGCCGAACGGCCACGAGCGCATGTCGGTGGCCCGGCGGGCGTCCACGCGCGTGAGCTGCATCGAGCCGCCGCCGATGTCGAGCGCGACGCCGTCGCTCAGCGTGGTCGAGTTGACCGCCGCGAGGTAGCCGTAGAACGCCTCCTCCTCGGTGCTCAGCACCTGCACGTCGAGCGCGGCGCGCTCGAGGAACTCGTCGCGGTTGGAGGCATCGCGGATCGCCGACGTGGCGACGGCGTGGATGTCCTCGACGCCGGTGGCCCGGCAGAAGTGCGCGTACAGCTCGACGGTCTCCAGCGCGCGCTCCATCGGCTCCTTGGCGAGCCTGCCGGTCTGCTCCAGCCCCTCGCCGATGCGGACGGCCTGGTGGATCTCGTCGGTCCGCTTGAACCACGAGTCCTCCACCCAGGTGAAGACGACGAGCCGGAAGGAGTTGGACCCGAGGTCGACGACCGCGAGCCGCTGCTCGGTCACGACTTCTCGATCAGCTCGATGCGATAGCCGTCCGGATCCCTGACGAAGCAGATGCGCGAGCCGCCCTCGCGGACCCTGTACGGCGGCTTCTCGGGCTCGATGCCCTTGCCGCCCAGCGCCTCGAGCGTGCCGTCGAGATCGTCGACGGTGAGCGCGATGTGGTTGTAGCCGGTGCCGAGCTCGTAGGAGTCGACGCCGTGGTTGTAGGTGAGCTCGAGCCGGTCGCCGTCGCCGGGCACGCCCATGAAGACGTTGATCGCCTCGTCGCGGATCGGCATCCGGCGCCGCTCCTCGAAGCCCAGCGCCTCGTAGAAGGCGACGCTGCGGTCGATGTCGCCGATGCGGTAGCAGGTATGGATGAGTTCCACGCCCGGAGCGTACCCTCCGCCGCATGATCGTCGAACGCTCCATGAGCCCGGACTGGCTCTCCAACACGTACCTCGTCGCGGGCGAGGCCGGCGGCGACGCGTTCCTGGTCGATGCGGGCGGTCCGGTCGAGCCGCTGCTCGCCAAGGCCGACGAGCTGGATCTGACCGTCACGCACGTGCTGCTCACCCACCATCACCACGATCACGTCGCCGATCTCGGCACGGTGCTCGAGCGCTGGCCGGACGCCGCGGTGCTCGCCCACGCCGAGGAGCGCGTCCCCGGCACCACCGGCGAGATGCAGCCCGGCGAGGAGATCGCGATCGGCGGCCTGACCGTCACGCCGCTGCACACGCCCGGCCACACCGCGGGCATGCTCTCGCTGCTGGTCGACGGCAACGTGTTCACCGGCGACACGCTGTTCAAGGGCTCGGTCGGCGGCGTGCGCGCGCCCGGTAGCACGGGCTACGAGGACCTGCGGAGCTCGATCATGGACGTGCTGCTCGAGCTGCCGCCGGACACGACGATCCGGCCCGGCCACACCGACCCGACGACCGTGGCCGACGAGCTCGAGAGCAACCGCTTCGTGCGCATCTGGCGCGGGCTCGACCCCGAAGGTGCCGAGGAGTGCACGGCGCTGGGCGAGCCGGCCACGCTGATCCTGCTCGGCGACGACTACGACGGCGGGCACAAGGCGTGGGTGCGCTGGCCCGACGGCAGGGACGACATCGTGCCCGGTTCGAGGGTGAGTCGCTAGAACAAGAGCGGTGGAGAAGCAGAAGAGCTCGATCTCCGTCCAGACGCTCGTGATCTCGGCGGCCGCCGCCGTCGCGGCGGCTGTGGTGGTCCCGATGATCTGGGAGAGGGGCACGCTGATCGCCACGGCGATGACGCCGGTGATCGTCGCTGTGGTCTCCGAGGCGCTGCGCAAGCCCGCCGAGGTCATCACCGCTACGACGAAGCGGTCGGCCACTGGCCTCGCCGTCCGCTCGCCCGACCGGTTCGATCCACTGCCGCCCGAGGAGCGCGAGCAGGCGCCCGACGTGCGCGAGGACGACCCGTTCGACCTGCGGGGACCGGTGCGGCCGCGCGTGTCGCACCACTGGAAGCTCGCGCTCGCCACCGGCGCGTGCGCGTTCGTGCTCGCCGTCGTGTTCCTCACCGGCTCCGAGCTCGTGTTCGGCGGTCCGGCGACCAAGGACAGCGGGCGGACGACCTTCTTCGGCTCGCGGAGCACGCCGACGGCGACGCCGACCGCCACGCCGCAGGACGAGAAGGCGACGCCGACCGCGACGCCGGAGGCCACCGAGACACCGACACCCACCCCGACGGCCACGCCGACGGTCACCCCTTCCCCGATGGCCGCGCCGCCGGCGGCGACGCCGACCCCGACGCCCTAGCCATGGCCAAGGACCGCATCCCGACCTCGCGGATCGCCCGCACCGCGCGGGTGTCGGGCCTCGCTGCCGGCCAGGCCGCGCGCCACCTCGGCACCCGGGCGGCCAACCTCGGCCGCGGGGACGACGGCAAGCAGGCCGCACTCGAGCGGCGCAACCTCGAGGCGGCCGAGCAGATCGTCGCCGCGCTCGGGACGATGAAGGGCGCGGCGATGAAGCTCGGGCAGGTCATGAGCTTCCTCGACGTCGGGCTCGTCCCCGAGGACCAGCGCGAGGAGTTCCAGCGCAAGCTCGGCGAGCTGCGCGACGCGGCGCCGAAGGTCCGCTTCTCGGACATGAAGAAGGTGATCGAGTCCGAGCTCGACCAGTCGATCGAGGAGGCGTTCGCGGCGTTCGAGAACGAGCCGGTGGCGGCGGCCTCGATCGGCCAGGTCTACCGCGCCCGCCTGCACGACGGCCGCGACGTGGCGGTCAAGGTCCAGTACCCGGGCGTCGCCCAGGCCGTGCGGGCCGACATGCAGAACCTCGGGATCATCCTGCGGCTGATGAAGCGGATCGCCCCGGGGCTCGACGTCAAGAGCACCGCCGAGGAGATCCGGGCGCGGATCGGCGACGAGCTCGACTATGAGCTCGAGGCGCAGAACCAGCGCACGCTCGCCCGGATCTTCCGCGGCCACCCGTTCATCCGCGTGCCGGAGGTCGTCTCCTCGCTGTCGCGCGAGAAGGTGCTCGTGACCGAGTACGTGACCGGGCTCGGCTTCGACGCGATCAAGCAGCTCGACCAGGAGACGCGCGACCGCGTCGGCGAGATCGTGTTCCGCTTCTTCTTCGGGTGCATGTACCGGCACCGGCAGTTCTCCGGCGACCCGCATCCCGGCAACTTCCTGCTCCAGCCCGACGGCAGCGTGGCGTTCCTGGACTTCGGGCTGTTCAAGGTGATGCCGGCCGAGCTGATCGAGATCGAGCTCGCCTGTCAGCGCGCCGGCCACGAGGGCGACGCCGAGCGGCTGCACGAGATCTTCAGCAAGACCGGGTTCCTGCGCGAGCCTGACCGCTTTCGGCCCGACAAGCTGCTCGCCCAGTTCCTCGACGCGACGTGGTGGTACGTGCTCGACGAGGAGGTGCACCTGCAGCCCGAGATCGCGACCGAGGTGATGATCGAGATGTCGGACCCGCGCTCCTCGCACTTCGGGCAGATGCGCCACGAGACGCTGCCGGCCGACCACCTGTTCGGCCGCCGCGTCGAGCTGCTGACGCTGGCGGTGCTGTCGCAGCTGCAGGCGAGCGCCAACTGGCACCGGATCGCCCGCGAGTGGATGTACGGCGACGAACCCGTGACGGAGCTCGGCCGCGAGGAGGCGAGGTTCTACGCCTCACCGTAACGTCGCCCGGTGGGCGGGACCCATGTCAGGCCTCTTGGATCTGCAGTAGCGATGTGGTTCCAGGCTTGCCGGACGGCAGGCCGGCGGTGACGCCGACGCGCTCGCCCTTCTTCACCCAGCCGAGCTCGACGACGCGCGCGACCGCGGCGGAGATCAGCTCTTCGGTGACCTCGTAGCGGCGCATCGACGCCGCCTGCACGCCCCACATCAGCCCGCAGCGGCGCACGGTCTCCCGGCCCGGGGAGAGCGCGTAGATCGGGACGGCCGGTCGGTGCGCGGAGATCAGCCGCGCCGAGCGCCCGCTCAGCGTCGGGCAGATCAGCGCGGCCAGGCCGAGCTCGTGCGCGGCGCGCGTGGCGGTGTAGGCGAGCGTGTACGCCGGGTCGCGCCGGTCGCGCCGCACGCGCCGCTCGTTCCACTCGCCGTAGGGCAGGGTCAGCTCGGTGCGCTCGGCGATCGACGCCAGCATCGCCACCGACTCGACGGGGTACTGGCCGACCGCGCTCTCCTGGGAGAGCATCACCGCGTCGGTGCCGTCGAGGATCGCGTTCGCCACGTCGGTCACCTCGGCGCGCGTCGGGCGCGGTGAGCGGACCATCGAGTCGAGCATCTGCGTGGCGGTGATCGACGGGCGGGCGAGCGCGCCGGCGAGCGCGATCACCTGCTTCTGCACGATCGGCACCTCCTGGATCTGCAGCTCGATCCCGAGGTCGCCGCGCGCGACCATCACGCAGTCGGCGGCGCGCACGATCTCCTCCGCGCGCTGCACCGCCTGCGGCTTCTCGATCTTGGCGATCAGCGGCAGCCGCGTGTGCTTGCGCAGGAACGTGATGTCCTCGGCGCGGCGCACGAACGACAGCGCCACCAGGTCGACGCCGATCTGCTCGCCGGTCCGCACGTGCTCGAGGTCCTCCTCGGGGACCGACGGCAGCGAGGCGGCCTCGCCGGGGATGTTCAGGCCCTGGCGCGAGGCGACCGCGCCGCCGACCTCGACCTCGACGTCGATCTCGCCGTCGCCCGGGCGCGTCGTGAGCACGCGCAGGCGGACGGCGCCGTCGGCCAGGTACATGATCTCGCCGGTGTCGACGCTGTCGGCCAGCCCGGCCCAGGTGATCGACATCCGCCGGGCGTCGCCCTCGAAGCCGTTGGCGCCGCAGACGAACGTCAGGTTGTCACCGGGCTTGAGCTCGGCGATGTCCTCGACGAGCGGACCGATCCGCAGCTTCGGGCCGGGCAGGTCCTGCAGGATCGCCACCTGGCGGCCGGCGCGGCCGGCGGCCTCGCGGACGAGCCGGGCGGTCTCGGCGTGCTGCTCGGCGGTGCCGTGGGAGAAGTTCAGGCGGGCGACGTCCATGCCTGCCTCGACCATCCGGACGAGGACCTCGGGGTCGGCGCGACGCCGGGCCGATCGTGGCCACGATCTTGGTGCGGCGCATCATCGGCGACGCACGGTACACACCTGCCGACCTCGGCAGGGTGGACAATGTGTAGACCGTGTCGATCGAGTCGCCCGACGAGCTGGAGGGCCTGCGCCGCGCCGGGCATGTGGTGGCCGTCGTCCTGCGCGAGCTGCGGCGGCGCGTCGCCCCGGGCGTGACCACCGCCGAGCTCGACGCGCTGGCCGGGCGCGTGTTCCGGCAGCACGGCGCGCGGTCGGCTCCGAAGCTGGTCTACGGCGCGCCTTGCGAGGTGTTCATCAGCGTCAACGACCAGGCCGTCCACGGCGTCCCCGGCCGGCGGCGCCTCCGGCGCGGCGACCTGGTGAAGATCGACGTGACGGCCGAGCTCGACGGCTTCATGGCCGACGCCTGCGTGACCGTCCCGGTCGGTCCCGCAGCTCCGCGGGTGCGGCGGCTGATCGGCGCGGCCGACGCCGCGCTCGAGCGCGGGATGGCCGCGGCGGTGGCCGGCGCCCGCGTGCGTGACATCAGCGCGGCCGTGGCCGGCGAGGCGGCCGCGCGCGGCGTGTCCGTGCTCGACGGGCTGGGCGGTCACGGCATCGGCCGCACGATCCACGAGGAGCCGTCGGTTCCCAACTCGCCCGATCCCGGCGACGAGACGCGGCTGCACGAGGGCCTCGTCATCACGATCGAGCCGATCCTCGGCGCCGGCGGCCCGGGCATCCGCGAGGGCGGCGACGGCTGGACGATCCGCACGGCCGACGGCGCCCCCGCCGCGCACGTCGAGCACACGATCGTCGTCACGGCCGGCCGGCCGCTGGTGCTAACCGCCTAGCCAGGTCACGACGGCGAGGACGCGCCGGTGGGCGCTCTCGGCGGGCGGCAACCCGAGCTTGGCGAAGATGCTGGCGACGTGCTTCTCGACGCCGCTGGGCGTGATGTCGAGCTCGTCGGCGATGCCGTGGTTGGTGCGGCCCTCGGCCATCAGCGCCAGGACCGCGCGCTCGCGGGTCGAGAGCTGCGACAGCGGACCGCCGTCGTCGTGGCCGGCCACGAGCTGCGACACCGCCTCGGGGTCGAGCGCCATGCCGCCGCCCGCCACGCGCCGCACGGCGTCGACGAAGTCGCGCACGTCGGACACGCGGTCCTTGAGCAGGTAGCCGACGCCGCCGGTGCCGTCGGCCAGCAGCTCGGCGGCGTACGTCTGCTCGACGTACTGGGAGAGGATCAGGACCGGGAAGCCGGCCTGGCGGCGGCGCAGCTCGAGCGCGGCGCGCACGCCCTCGTCCCGGAACGCCGGTGGGAGCCGCACGTCCACGATCGCCACGTCCGGCCGGTGCTCGCCGACGGCGTCGAGCAGCGCCTCGCCGTCGGAGACCGCGGCGACGACGTCGAAGCCGCTGTCGCGCAGGAGGCGCTCCAGGCCGTCGCGCAGCAGCGCGAGGTCCTCGGCGATCACTACGCGCACGGAAGGACCGCTCGGACCACCGTCGGCCCGCCGGGCGGGCTGTTGATCTCCAGCGAGCCGTCGAGCGCCGCCACGCGCTGGGCCAGCCCATGCAGGCCCGAGCCGGTGGGGTCGGCGCCGCCCCGCCCGTCGTCGACGACCTCCACGTGCAGGTCGGTCCCGCGCTGCGTGACCCACACCGTGGCGCGCTGGGCGCGGCTGTGCTTGGCGGTGTTGGCCAGCGCCTCGGAGACGACGAACCAGACCGCGGTCTCCACCTGATTGGGCGGGCGCGTCTCGATGTCGACGCGAGCGCGGGTCGGCACCGGGCTGCGGCCCGCGAGGGCGGTGATGGCCGGGCCGAGCCCGCGCTCGGCGAGCAGGCTGGGACGGATGCCGCGGGCGAGGTCGCGCAGCTCGGCCAGCGCGCGCTTGGCCTCCTCGCGGGCCTCGCCGACCAGCTCGCGGGCGCTCTCGGGGTCGCGGTCGAAGCGCTCCTCGGCCATGCCGAGATCCATGGCCAGCGCCACGAGCCGGGCCTGCGCGCCGTCGTGCAGGTCACGCTCGATGCGGTTGAGCTCGGCGGTTGCGACGTCGACGGCGCCGGCACGCGTCTCGGTCAGGCGCTCGACGCGGGAGGCGAGCGAGGGGGCGAGCAGCCAGCGGGCGATGTGGGCCTGCGACAGGGCGAGGCCGCGCTGCACGTAGATCGTGATCGGCACGAGCGCGACGCCGATCGCCACGGCCAGGACGTTCTCCTCCCAGGTGTCGATGGTCAGGCCCAGGTACTGGGCGTCGTCCGGCATCGCCCACCACCAGGCGGGGAGCGCGATGCTGCCGATGGCGACGCCCCACAGGACCACCCAGAGCGTGCCCCACGCGAAGCCGACGACGCTGAGGATCAGCAGGTAGGCGGTGTCCTTCCACGTCTGCGGGTCGGTCGCGGCGACCTTCAGCCGCGGCATGAACCGCCGCACCTGCGGCAGCCTGCGGTAGTCCGACATCAGCGGCTCGCCGAACACCAGCGCCGCTCGCCGGCGGTCGAGATCGGCCAGCAGCCGGAACGCCGTGAACGTGAGCAGCACCACCGGGAAGCCGATGATCAGCAGCCCGAGGCTCAGCGACAGCGACACGCCGGTGACCCAGACCGTGAACGCGACGATCGACACCACGTAGCCCAGGAACAGGTACAGCGCGTCCGCGCCGACCTGCCGGAGGCGCGGCACGGGCGCGGTGGTCGGCGCAGGAGAGGTCGCGGCGGCGGTGGCGGCCATGGAATCAGTGTCGTCGCTCGACGACCTCACAGCCAACACGGTTGTCTCCCGCGCGGCCAGTGGGGCTGGCCGCACTTGATGACGATCAGCCGAGATCGACGTAGCGCGGCAGCGTGAACGTCGGATACGTCCTGGTGCCCCAGGCGAAGTGCTTGACGCGCGTCGTCATCCGGTAGACGGCGGCCTTGCCGTCCTTGGGCGCGGGCAGGCGCACGCGGAACGTCCCGTCGGCGCGCGGCTTGAAGCGCTTGACCACCTTCCACGCGCGGCAGGTGACGCGGCGCTTGACCAGGATGGTGGTCGCCGGCGAGGTGAGCGGCTGCACCACGCGCCCGCCGATCGTGATCCGGCTCCGGTGGCGGGACATCTCGGTGACGATCATGCGCCGCTGCAGCTTGAGCTTCATCGACTTCTGGTTGCCGATCGTGGCGAGGTAGCGCGCCCGGCTGGTCGCCCTTATCGCCGCGTCGGGCAGTGGTGCGGTAGCGCGGAACGTGCCGTCGCGGCGCACCTTCGGGCGGGCGACCGTGCGGCCCGTGGCCGTGAAGCGGATGCGCACACGGCGCCCGATGTAGCGGCGGTCGGCGGCGCCGAGCAGCCGCACGCGGCCGGCCCGCTCGAACACGTCGATCAGCACGAGGCGGCGCAGCGTGCACTGGAGCGCCAGGTCGGCTACGCCGCCGCAGCTCACGTCGCCGGTGCCGACCGTCGCCTCGCCGACCACTACGTCGGCCAGCCGCTGCCCGGCGATCGAGATCACGGCGTGCGCGGCGCGCTGGGTCAGGCGCGTCCCGGACGCGATCCGCTCGTTCGGCGTCACACGGACGCGCGCCAGCGTCGCCGGCACGGTGATGTCGGGCAGCGTGTTGAGGATCGGCTGCAGGGCGGCCTGGAGCGCGCCGAGGGTCACGCCGGGCGGCGCGATCACCTTCGAGACGTCGATGTCGGACGGGTCGATCGTCTGCGAGTCGATCAGCCGGACGACCTCGGTCGTCGCCTTGTCGAGCCCCAGCTCGAGCCCGTTGACCGACGCCGACGCCACCGACGAGCGGCCGGACATGCGCGGCACGCCGCTCACGCAGCGCGCGGTCGCTTCCGCGTGCCCGCCCTGCACGCGCAGCAGGTCGAGCTCGGGCAGCGCGCGCGGCTGGATCAGCGCCTCGAGCGCGGGCCGCAGGTCGACGGTGCCGACCGGCGTGGCGATCGCGTCGACGGCCGAGAAGTCCGGGTCGGGGAGGTCGATCGGCAGCGACGGCAGCGACGCGACGCGGATGTCCGCGACGGTGCCCTGCGCGGTCGCCGCCTGCTCTTGCGCCGGGCCCGCGACCGGGCCGGCCAGCGCCGTCCGCGCGGTCATCGCCGCGGCGCTGACGTCGATCGGCGGCTGCGGCAGCACACCGCCGGCGCCCGCCGCCTCCTTGCAGTCGCCCGCCCCGCGGTTGGCCGGCGCGGGCTCGACCGGCGGCTGCCCCAGCACCTCGGCGCGCAGCGCGCTCGCCTCGCACACCCAGCCGCGCGCGGCCGCCGACGCGGGCAGAGCCGCCAGGACGGCGATCACGACGGCGAGCGGCCCGAGCACCCGGGCACTGTGGCGCGACATTCGAAGGGTCCCCCTGCGGTTCGTTCGATCTCTCCCGGCCGGTGGTTGTACTCCTCGTCCGATGAGCGTGCGCCGATTCGCCAGTCTCCAGTGCATGACGTTCGAGCTGCTGCAGCCCCACGACCCGGAGTACGAGAACGCCCGCCTGCCGCAGATCGCGCGGTTCGCCGGCATCAGGCCGGCGGCGATCGCGCGCTGCCGCACGCCGCAGGAGGTGGCCGAGGCGATCGCGCGGGCGCGGCGCGACGGCGGCGGCCTCGCGGTCCGCTCGGGAGGGCACTGCTTCGCGGGCCGCTCGTCGACGACCGGGCTGCTGATCGACGTCTCGCCGATGGACGGCGTCGCGCTCGACGGCGACCTCGTCACCGTCGGGGCCGGCGCGAAGCTCGCGCACATCTACGACGCGCTCGAGCCGCACGGCGTCACGATCGCGGGCGGCTGCGGGCCGACGGTCGGGATCGCCGGCCTCGCGCTTGGGCGGGGGCATCGGGATCCTCGGCCGCCGCCACGGCCTCACCTGCGACCAGGTGGTGGCCGCCGAGGTCGTACTCGCCGACGGCCGTGTGGTGACCGCGGGCGAGGAGCTCCTATGGGCGCTGCGCGGGGCCGGCGGCGGGCAGTTCGGCGTCGTGACGAGCCTGACGCTGCGCACGGTCCCGGCCCCGCCGACGATCTGCTTCCGGGCCCGCTTCCCGCACGCGGAAGCCGCGGAGCTGATCGCGGCCTGGCAGGCGTGGGCGCCGGACGCGCCCCGGTCGGTGGCCGCGTCGCTGGTCGTGAACCGCGGCGGCGTGCACCTGTTCGGCGCCGCGGCGCCCGGCGACGCACTGATGGCGGATGCCGAGATCGTCGAGCTCCCCTACCGGCGCGCCAAGGCGTGGCTGGCCGAGAACGGCCCGGGCGAGGGGGACGAGGCGCCGTTTGCCAGCCGCTCCGAGTACTTCGACGCGAACCTGCCGGCGGACGTGATCGGGGAGCTCGTCGAGCACTTCCCGGACGGCGGACCGCTGCGCGAGCTGGACTTCAACCCGCTCGGCGGCGCGTACAACGACCCAGCGCCGGACGCGACCGCGTTCCCGCACCGCTCGGCGCGGTTCCTGCTCAAGCACACGGCGGGCGTAGATGAGCGCGAGTGGCTGCGGCGGTCGTACGAGATCACCCACCCGCACGGCACCGGCGGCGCGTACGTGAACTTCCCCGATCCGGACCTCGAGGACCCGCACGCCGCCTACCACGGCCCGAACGTCGACCGCCTGCGGCGCGTCAAGGCCGAGTACGACCCCGACGGCGTGTTCGGCTTCGCTCAGTCGATCTGAACCGGTTCGCCGTCGGCCGTGAGCCGGCCGCCGTCGCGCAGGTCGCAGATCATGTCCCAGTGGATCGCGGACTCGTTGGTGCCGCCGGTCTCGGGATACGAGCGCCCGAGCGCGAGGTGGACGGTCCCGCCCATCTTCTCGTCCACGAGGATCGAGCCGATCGCGCGGTCCACGCCGACGTTGGTGCCGATGCCGAGCTCGCCCAGCACGCGGGCGCCGTCGTCGGTGGCGAGCATCGCCTGCAGGACCTCGTCGCCGCGGTCGGCGCGCGCCGCCACGACGCGGCCCGCGCGGAACTCGAGCTCGATGCCGGCGACCTCGACGCCGCGCGGCGACGACGGGATCGCGAAGCGGATGCGCCCCTCGGCCGACGTCTCGTGCGGCCCGGTGAAGACCTCGCCCGACGGCATGTTGCGGCGGCCGTCGGAGTTGATCCACGTGCGGCCGGCCACCGACAGCGTCAGGTCGGTGCCCTCGGCCTCGATCCGCACCTCCGACGCCTGCGACAGCCGGTCGACCAGCGTGGCCTGCCGCGCGCTCAGCTCCCGCCACGCAGCGATCGGGTCGTCGCGGTCCAGGAACAGCGCGCGCCGGATGAACGCCTCGAAGTCCTCGGTCGCCATCCCTGCCTGCTGGGCGCCGGCCGGCGTCGGCCACAGCGTCCCGCACCAGCGCCGCGCCAGCGTCGCCTCGCGCACCGAGGCGCGCGCCCGGGCGGCGCGGGTCATCCGCGCGGGGTCGACCGCGGCGAGCGCGCGCGTGTTCTCCGGCGCGTCGATGCGCACGACGGCGTCCATCGCCTCGGCCTCCGCGAGGTCGAGCGACGGGAAGCCGTCGAGGTGCGCGTCGCGCGCGAGCGCCCAGAACTGGGCGTCCTGGCCGGGCAGCGACGGTCGCAGCAGCGGCCACGCCTCGCGCTCGAGCAGCGCGCGCTGGAGTGCCAGCAGCAGCGGCGCCGCCAGCGTGGTCGAGCGCACGACGACCTGCTGGCCGGCGCGCGCCTCCAGGCAGTAGTCGCACAGCAGCGCGGCGAAGCGGTCGGGGTCGATCACGGCGGGTCGAGCTCCGGGAAGTTCTCGGCCAGGTGCTCGCGCAGCACGTCGCGGATCCACGCGCGCTCGCCCTGAGAGGCCATGCGGAAGCGCGCGAGCAGCTCCTTCTGGCGCTTCAGCGGCGCGGTGCCCGCGACGGCCCATGACACCGCCAGGCGCTCGAACAGGAACTCCACCGCCCGGTGCCAGGCGTCCTCCTGCGAGAGCGGCGAGCCGCCCAGCGCGGCGGCGTACTCCTGCCGCGTGCCCGGCGTCATCGAGCCGCGGAGCTCGAGCACGTCGCCGTCCGGCGATCGGTACTCGGTGGTGGGCGCCTTGAGCCGTTTGCGCGCCATCACCCGTCGGCGGCGCGCTCCAACTGCGCCCGCACGTCGCCGGTCAGCGCGTCGGCGTGGCCGGGCCAGGCGGCGGCGGGGTCGAGCGCGGCGAGCTTGCGGATCGAGGCGCGGGCCTGCTCGCTGTCCTGGTTGAACGCGTCCGGCGCCGGCCCGGGCGGCTTGGGACGGCTGGTCTCCACGTCGAGCACGTAGAACACGTCGGTGGTCAGCGCGAGCCGGTCGCGGTCGCGGAACAGCGCGACCTGGCCCGGCGCGTGGCCGGGCAGGTGCACGACCCGGAACCCGGAGACGTCGTCGCCCTCGGCGATCGTGCCGGCGATCTCCACCGGCCCGCCGTCCCAGTAGTCGAGCAGGCGCGGGTAGACCCAGCGCGCCGGGACGCCGAGCTTCCCGATCTCGTGGTAGTCGCGCTGCGCTCCGACGGTCTCGGCGGCGGCGACCTCGGCCTCGTGGCAGAACACCGGGGCGCCGAGGCCGGGCGCGGCGCCGCGGTGGTCGACGTCGGCGTGGCCGAGCACGACGCGGTTGATGCCGCCCAGCGGCGCGGCCGCCGTGGCGATCGCGTGCGTCATCTGGCGGATCCCGGCGTCGAACAGCGTCACGCCGCCGCCCTCGTCCTCGAGCAGGTACACGTTCATCGTGCGCGGGACGCCGCCGCGGAGCAGCCAGACGCCGTCGGCCACCCGCTCGAGCTCGCTCTTGGCCGCGGCACGACGCGACGCCTTGGTGCGCACGTTGAACGCGGCGAACATCCGCTGCTCGAGCGTCGAGCCGGCCTCCGGCACGAGCCCGATCTGCCGGGCCAGCGCCATCCCGTCCGGCACCGCGTCGTTGCGGACGATCTTCTCGCCCGCCACGCGCAGCAGGTCGATCCCCTCGATCTCCACGCGCGCGCCGGTCGGCTCAACGCCCCACAGCGAGCCGGTCATCGTCGCGGTCGCCTGCCAGTGAACGGCGACCTTGTCGTCCTGCGCGACGGTCGTCTGCACCCGCAGCGTGAAGTCCGGGAACGCCGTGAACAGCTCGGTGAAGTACTCGCGCACGCCGTGCGGCCCGACCGTGTCGATCTGGCTCGCGATGTGCTCCTGGCCGTCGGGCGCCCACAGCGCCGCCATCGCCTCCACGTCGCGGCGCGACAGCGCGTCGAAGTAGTCGTTCACAACCTGCTCGGCGCTCAAGGTGGCGCCACGTTAGCGTGCCGAATCGTGCGCAAGCCGACTCGCACTCGAGAGGTCGGGCGGGGGGAGAAGGTGCTGCCGGGAATCTGGCGGCTGCGCCTGCCGCTGCCCTGGCCGGGCGTGCCGCACTGCAACGCGTGGGCGCTGGCCGCGGGCGACGGGGTGGTGCTCGTCGACACCGGCATGCACGAGCCCGGCTCCGAGATGCATCTGACCCGGGCGCTCGACCAGGCGCGCCTGCGGATCGAGCACGTGCGGCTGATCGTCTGCACGCACGCGCACACCGACCACTGCGGCGAGGCGCCGGCGATCGCCGAGCGCGCCGGCTGCGAGATCTGGATGCACCCGAACCGCGAGCACTACACCGCCTCGCTCGACGACCCCGAGAAGGCGCTGGCGCGGCGCGCCGAGATCGCTCGCCAGAGCGGTGTGCCGGAGGCGCCGCTGCAGCGCTGGATCGAGCAGCGGCGCGCCCAGGGGAGTGGCCAGGCGGGCACGCTGACCGTCGACCGGGACATCACCGAGGGCGACACGGTCGAGACCGACCTCGGCACCTGGCAGGTGGTCGAGACACCCGGCCACGCGCCGTCGCACGTCTGCCTCTACCAGCCCGAGCGCCGGCTGCTGATCTCGGGCGACCATCTGCTCGGGCGCGTGTCGCTGTACTTCGACGCGGGCTTCACGCCCGACCCGGTGGGGGAGTTCCTCTCCTCGCTCGACAAGGCCGAGAAGCTCGACGCGCGGCTCGCGCTGTCGGGCCACGGCCGGCCGTTCACCGACATCCCCGGCCACATCGCCGCGAACCGCGCGCTGGTGGCCGAGCGGCTCGACGCCGTGCGGGCCGCGCTGGCCGACGGCCCCCAGACGCCGTACGAGATCGCCCAGGCCGTGTACGGCGAGGCGTTCAACGAGGTCACCACCACGTGGCTGCTCAGCAAGACGCGCTGCTGGCTCACCCACCTGGAGGCGCACGGCGAGGCCTCGGGGAACGGCGAGACCCCGGAGCGCTGGTCCTAGACTTCCCCCCGATGCGGATCGACGAGCGTCTCGCCGACGGCCCCGAGCCCTCGTTCTCGTTCGAGTTCTTCCCGCCCAAGACCGACGAGGGGGAGCGCAACCTCGGCCGGGCGCTGGCCGAGCTCTCGCGGATGGACCCGACGTTCGTGTCGGTCACCTACGGCGCCGGCGGCAACGACGTGCAGAAGCGCAAGACCGTGGACATCGTGTCCTCGATCAAGGCCGAGCACGGCCTCGAGGCGATGGCGCACTTCACGTGCGTCGGCGCCACCGTGACCCAGCTGCGCGAGACGCTGGACCTGATGCGCGACGCCGGCATCCGGAACGTCCTCGCGCTGCGGGGCGACCCGCCGCCCGGCGAGACGGAGTGGACGGCCACCGAGGGCGGCCTGTCCTACTCGCGCGAGCTGATCGAGCTGATCCGCGGCGAGTACGACTTCGCGATCGGCGCCGCGTGCTTCCCGGAGGTCCACATCCACGCCGACTCGGCGGAGAGCGACCTGCGCTACTGCAAGGAGAAGGTCGACGCCGGCGCGCGCTTCCTGATCACCCAGCTGTTCTTCGACAACGCGCTGTACTGGGACTTCGTCGCCCGGGCGCGCGACGCGGGCATCGACGTCCCGATCATCCCCGGGATCATGCCGATCACCGGCTACGAGCAGATCAAGCGCTTCACGAGCATGTGCGGCGCGACGATCCCTGACGGGCTGATGCGCGAGCTCGGCCTGCGCGCCGACCAGCCCGAGGCGGTGGCCGACCTCGGCGTCGCCTACGCGACGCTCCAGTGCGCCGACCTGCTCGCCAAGGGCGCGCCCGGGATCCACTTCTACACGCTCAACCGCTCGACCGCCACGCGCGCGATCCTCAGCGCGCTGCGCTGCATGGCGCCGTGGCGGGACGCCGTGCCCGCGTAGGCACGGCGCCCCACCGAGGCGATCACATCAGTTGAACAGCGGGCAGACGAAGCCCGTGCTCGTGCGCGACAGCCCACCGACGGGCTTGGCCGCGTACGGCGAGCGCTTCAGGCTCGGTGCCACGACCGAGCGCATCTTGCGCGCCGAGTTCACGCCCTTCTTGATCTTCAGCACCTCGACGCCGCGATTCATGTCGAACAGGTAGACGAGCTTGCCCTTGAAGGCGACGTCCCACGAGTTCGACGGCGGGTCGACGGCCGGGTCGCCGCCGGTCGGGGTGTTGACCCGGTAGTAGCCGACCTGGCGCAGGTTGCGCGCGTTGTGGACGTCCACGAGCCGCAGGCCCTGGCCGTACCACGCGGCACCCAGCATCGGTCCCTCGATCTCGAAGTAGTGCGCCGAGCAGCCGAGAGCCGGGTCGGACGTCTCCGGCGTGTCGAGGAACGGGTGGAAGCTGTCCAGCGTCTTCATGCGGTACGGGTTCGACCGCGTGGAGTTCTGGGCCGGCTCCCCGCCCCAGGAATCGGTGAGGTCGGACGCCACGATCCGGCCGCTCGCGCCGCACGGGGTCGTGAAGTCCTCCTCGGTCCCGATCAGGACGTTGTTCTTCCTGATGCCCGAGGCGCGGACGTCGCCGTCGGTCGGGCGGCCGGAGTTGTGCATGAACATCGTCGGCTGCGCCACGCCGTCGTCGCCCTGCACGCCCGGGTCGTCCCAGGCCAGGCCGCCTCCGGCGACGAGGATCGGGTCGAACGGAGTCGCCCGGCGCACGCGGTTCTGGAACGGGTCGCGGTAGCGGCCCTTCGTCGCGTAGCCGCGGATGCCGCCGCGACCGCTCACCCAGGCGATGCCGTTCTCGTCCTCGTCGACGTCGTGCGAGTAGTCCGTGTAGCCATCGTTGCGCCACAGATCGATCGGCTCGTCCGACACCTTCGGGTGCTTCGGGTCGCGCAGGTCGGTGACCCAGATCGGCCGGCCGTCACCGATCGTGCGGTTGTTCAGGCTCGGCGGCTGCAGCGGGTCGGCGTTGATGATCGGCCCGAGATAGTCCTGGTCGCTCCGCCGCGCCGGGCCGCCGGTCCAGATGTAGTTGCACTTCTGGATGCAGCTGGCCGTGTGGCCCGCCGGCAGGTCGACGAAGTCGCCGATCTGCTTGAGGTTCTTCGGGTTGCCGTACGAGATGACGTAGAAGCCGCTCATGCAGTCCGGGTCGCGGACCGCTTCGCCGTCGGCGTCCGGGCAGCCCGTGGCCGCCGGGTTCGCGTCGTTGTGGCGTGGATCGAGCGCCCCGATGATCAGGTTGCGCTTCGTGTCCAGCTCCATGTCCTCGTCCTGCCAGTAACCGTTGTTCTGGTTGATCTCCGGCGGCAGGTAGGAGTCGAGCGCCTTCGGGTTCGACGGATCGGTGACGTCGATCGTCTTGAAGCCGAAACGCCCGGTGAGGACGAGGATGTCCTTGCCCCCGACCTTGTCGAACTTGCCCTCGACGACCAGCTTGGTGTCGGGGATCCATTTGACGTAGTCGAGGTTCGACGACATCTTCGCGCCCGGAGGCGCGGGCGCCGCGGGCGCCGTCGCCGGTACGAGCAGCAGCGCGCCAAGCGCGGCCGCAATTGCCCCAGCCCTTCGCATCTTCCCTCCCCAGGGTGGATGGACCGTGACGGGCGACGCTATCGCACGCCTCGAGCTGCTGCGGCCTCGTCGAGGCGATCGTCGCCCCAGAAGAGCACGTTCTCGACAGCGACGGTCACGGCGGGCCGGCCGTGTTATGCGTCGGGCGGCTCGATGTCGACCGCGTGGGCCACCCGCGGGCGGCCGTCGACCTGCCACGTGATGTCGACCTGGTCGTTCTTGCGGTAGGTCCCGATCCCCCACGCGCCCCAGAACCAGCGCCAGAATCCGAGCCGGCCCTCCTTGGCGAGCGGGCGGTCGAAGATGAGGTCGCGGCCGCGGACCTCGAAGTCCTTGCCCGGCTGCTGGCGGACGCCGTTGATGAACACCTCGTAGGGCTCGCGCACGGCGGGTGGCAGCCGCACCTTCCAGTCCGCCATGGCCGCCATCATGCCACCCGTGACGGAATACACCCTTCGCCGCTCACCGCGTGCCCGCCGCGTGCGCGTGAGCGTGGAGAGCGACGGTGCGGTGCACGTCACGCTGCCGCGTCGGGCGGCGGCCCGGGAGGCCGACGAGGCGGTGCGGGAGCTGGCGCCGTGGATCGAGCGCCGCCGCCGCGCGCTCGCCCGTGCGGCGGCCGAGGTGGCTCGCACGCCGGGCACGGTGAGCTACCTGGGCGAGGAGCTGAGGCTCGTACCCCAGCCGGGGCGCACGCGCGTGCATCGCCGCGGCGACACGCTGCTGGTGCCCACCACCGGGCGCGACGCGGCGCTCGAGCGCTGGTACCGGCGCGCCGCCCGCGAGGAGATCGGCCGGCGGCTCGACGCAGCGGTGGCGCGGGCGGGCACCGCGTACACGAAGCTGACGATCCGCGGCCAGCGCACGCGCTGGGCGTCCTGCTCGGCCGGCGGCGCGATGTCGTTCAACTGGCGGCTGCTGCTCGCGCCCGAGGCGGTGCTCGACTACGTGGTCGAGCACGAGGTCTGCCACCTCGAGGTCATGGACCACTCGCCCCGCTTCTGGGCGCTCCTCGAGCGCCGCGTGCCCGACTGGCGCGAGCACTCGCGCTGGCTGCGCCGCTACGGGTCGACGCTGGTGCTCTGAAGCGCCTCGCGGAGAGCCTCGTACGGGCTCTGGCCGTCCTGCGGGTCGACCGCCGTGCGGCGGATGCGGCCCGTCCAGGCGGTCACGGCGCCGTCGCCGAGTACGTCGACGCCCCCGGACACGCCAGGGCCGCGCAGCTCCGCGCGCACGGCCACGAGGTCGCCCGGCTCGTAGCGCCGCACGCGTACGTCGACGGCTGGGAGACGCTCGGTGTTCGACGCGGCGCGCGCGTGCATCTCCAGCGCGTCGAGCGCCTCGTCGAGCGTCTCCGCACGCACGCGCTCGATCCGCGGACCGGTCCGGATGGTCAGCTTGTAGGCGCTCACCCGCCGGCCTCGAGCAGCGGCTGCGCCTTCTCCCAGCGGGAGATCTCGCAGCCGTTGGACCGCGAGAACTCCGCGTCGACGGCCTTGCCGTTGAGCGTGCCCTTGACCGTTGCGGTCTCGGGGCCGCCGAACTGCTGCGTGCAGGCGACGTCGCCCGGTGTCGGCTCGAACACCTTCGCGGGCAGCTTGGCGACGGCGCCACAGACCGCCGAGTCGCCGGCCGCGTCGCAGCTGACCTCGGTGGTCTTCGCCGCGGCCCCGCCCTTGCCGTCCTTGTCGACGGTGACGGTGAGCTGGGCCAGCGCGCCGCTCGGCGAGGCAGCGGCGGGCTCCTCGTCGTCCTCGCCGCAGCCGACGGCCACAAGGGCCAGCGCGACCAGGACGAGGGCAAGTCTCATGAGGTCAAGATAGTGCCGGTCGCCCAGGTTCCAACCACGTGGCCGGCCTCGGTGAGCGGCGTGAGCTGCCAGCTGACGGCGCCGTCGCCCGGGTCCGTCCACTCCGTGCCCAGCAGCTCCTGCTCCGTGCGGCCGGCGAGCGCGCACGCGGCCGCGTTGGCCAGCAGCACGCGGCCGGCGGTGTCGACGGCCAGCAGCGGCGCGTCGGCGGCGTCGATCCAGCGGCGCGCGGCCGGCTGCGACCGTCGCTCCAGGTACTGCGCGAGCTGGCCGCCGACGGTCGCGAACATCGCCGCGACCTCGGGGTTGGGCTCGTTGACGCCGTGCGAGTAGAACTCGATCACGGCGGCGCAGCGGTCGGCGGTGGCGATCGGGAACGCCATCGCGGTCATCAGGCCGGCGCGGCGGGCCATCGCGGCGCGCGGCTCGTTCGGCATGGCCTTGGCCTGCGTGACCCACGACGGGCGGCGGAACGCCCACACGCGCCCGGGCAGGCCCTGGCCGGCGGCCACCACGGCGTCGCTCGACGCCTCGGCCAGCGCCACGACGTCGGGCGCCGCGTTCGCGCGGTGCCAGACGGCGGCACAGTGCAGCTCGCCGCCGTCGGGCGACGGCGTCCACACGGCGCCGCAGCTGAACCCGAGCGTGTCGCCGAGCGTGGCGAGCACGCGCTCCACCAGCTCGCGCGGCTCGAGCCCGGCGGCGACGTGGTCGGTGATCTCCTGCTGAGCGAGCAGGAAGCGGTGGGCGCCGCCGACGCGGCGGCGCAGCCGCGTGGCATCGAGCGCGCGCGTGAGCGCGCGCGGCAGCTGGGCCGGGTCTGGCACCACGGCGGCGGCGCCGTCGAGCCCGCGGACCATCGCGGCGAGGTCGCCGGCGTGCACGAACGGCGACACGGCGAGGAACGGCAGGTGCGGGTCAGCGAGCCGCACGAGCTCGAGTGCCTTGCGGGCCGGGACGGGCTGCGGGCCGTCGCCGCCGTAGAGCACCGCGCCCCAGCCGCGGCGGCGGAGGGCGGCGACCAGGGCGTCGGCGCCGTCGGCGTGCTCGGTCCGCAGCCGCCAGCCGGCCTCCTCCAGTGCGCGGGTGATCAGCCGCCCGTGCGCCGGGGGGACGTCGACGAGCAGGGCGCGCAGGGACCGGTATGGCCGCATCAGGGATGCATCGGGTGTGGCGGGCGGTGGCTTTAGCGCCGGCGAACGTCAACTGCGGCTGGGTAGGGAGGCAAGGGGATTGGCGTCGGCCGGCGGTCCCCGGGGCAGGTGTGGTCAGTTTGAGCGAATAATTCACCTCAAGTGACCACCCGCGATCGGTGTGGTCAGTTCCTCTCGCTATGCGCCACTAACCGACCACAGCCCGACTCGTGTGGTCACTTAGCCGCGATATGCGCGGCAAATCGACCACACCCCTCGAAGGAACGCGCCCCGGTCGGCCCCTCCGCCTCCCTACCCAGCAGGGGTTGACGTTCGCCGGGATCTCACACGCGCTCGGACCGCAACCGCTCGGTCATCGCCGCCGCCGGCAGCGCGTCACCGAACAGCCGCCCCTGGGACAGCGGACACCCCTGGGCGGCGAGGAAGTGCTGCTGGACCGGCTGCTCGACGCCCTCGGCCACCGTCGTCTTCCCGAGCGCGTCCGACAGCGCGATGACCGCGCGGACGATCGCGCCGGCCTCCGGGTCCTCGGGGATCTCGCGCAGGAACGAGCGGTCGATCTTGAGCATCTGCACCGGCAGCGGACCGCAGGCGTGACAGCGACGACCAGCCCGCCCCGAAGTCGTCGATCGCCAGCTGCAGCCCCAGCTCCCGCAGGTCGCGCAGCAGCGGGCCGATCCGCTCGGGCTCGCGCAGGGTGGCCGACTCGGTGAGCTCCATCGTGAGCATCGCGGGGTCGACGCCGGCGACGCGCAGCCGCTCGCCCAGCTCGGTCGCGAAGTCCGGCCGCAGCAGCTCGCGCGGGGACACGTTGAACGAGACCCGCGGCTCCAGGCCCTCGTCGCGCCACTCGGCGATCTGCGCGGCCATCGCTTCGATCACCCACGCGCCGATCGGGTCGAGCAGGCCCATCTCCTCGGCCGCCGGGATGAAGCGGTCCGGCTGCACGAGCCCGCGGTCGGGGTCCTCCCAGCGCAGCAGGGCCTCCATCGAGTGCAGCCGCCCGCTGGCCGTCCACACGATCGGCTGGTAGTGCAGGACCAGCTCGCCGCGAGCGATCGCGCGCCGCAGCCGGCGTGACAGCGACAGCCGCTCGAGCGGGTCGTGCGTGACCCCCGCGTAGACGGTCGACGCGGCGCGGCCCCGGCCCTTGCTCTGGTACATCGCCACGTCGGCGTGCTGGAGCAGCGCTTCGCCGCCGTCGGCGTCGTCGGGGAAGATCGAGATGCCGATGCTGGCACCGACGTGGAACTCGGCGCCGCCGACCGTGAACGGCTTGGCCAGCCGCAGCGCGAGCTGGTCGGCCGCCTCCCGCGCCCGTGCCTCGGCCTGCTCGCGCGGCAGGTCGCCGAGCAGCAGCACGAACTCGTCGCCGCCGTGGCGCGCCAGCAGCCCGCCTTCGCCCTCGGCGCCGCGCAGCCGGCCCGCCACCCGGCGCAGCAGCCGGTCCCCGGCGCCGTGCCCGAGCGAGTCGTTGACGAGCTTGAAGTTGTCGAGGTCCACGAGCAGCAGCGCGACCGCGCGGCCCCGCCGCCGCCCACGCGTCACGGCTGCGCGCACGCGTGACTCGAGCTGCGCGCGGTTCGGCAGCCCGGTCAGCGCGTCGAAGAACGCGAGCTTGCGCAGCTCCTGCTCGGCCCGCACGCGGTCGGTGATGTCCTGGCCGGAGAGCACGGCGACCAGGCGGCCCTTGGGATCGGACAGCGCGGTCGCCTGCCAGGCCACGCGGCGGCGCACCCCCTTGCGGGTCAGCACGTCGCCCTCGTAGCGCTCGACGCCCGACTCGCCGCCTGCGACCAGGCGCTCGAACGCCTGCCGCGCCGCCGGGCGATCCTCCTCCGGCGTCACGGTCTCGAACCAGTTCGCCCCGACCAGCTCGCCGAGCATGTCGCGGCCCTGGCGGTTGAGCAGCCCGACCGTGCCGTCGGCGTAGAGGATCACCAGCAGCGTGCTGGCGACATCGAGGTAGGACTGCGCGCGATCGCGCTCGACGCGGAGCACGGTCTCGACCAGCGCCGCGTCGACGAGGACCATCGCCCAGCAGCCGGCGTCGTCGACCTCCGAGACGGTCAGCTCGCAGCGGATCGACGTGCCGTCGCGGCGCTGCAGCCCGACGACCGCGCTGCCCGGGCGCTCGACGTCACTCGCCGCCGGGCCCAGCAGCGCGTCGAACGGCGCGCCGAGCGCCTCGTCCGCGTTCCAGCCCGTGAGGTCCTCGAACGCCGGGTTGACATACAGGAGCGACGCGTCGGGATCGCGCGCGTCGGCGAGGCAGACCGCGACGCCGAGGGCGTCGAGCATCCTGGCGCCGGCTGGCGCCCGGCGAAGCGTGGCTGGTGGCACGAGGGATCGCTTGGCCGGCACGCGCAGGAAACCCTATCCGCCGCGCCAAAGCCTCAAGTGCAGTAGTCGGGCGGCTGACCGACCGCGTCAGGCGGCGAGCTCGACCAGGACCTCGCGCACGCCGCTACCGACCCAGCCCTCCTCGAGCCGCCGGCTGAACGTGCGCATCAGCCTGCGCGCGGCCTCGTTGTCGCCGAGCATCGTGGCCGCGAAGCGGCGGATGCCGACCGCACGGGCGGCGTCGGCCAGGCGGGTGGCGAGCTCGCGGCCGAGGCCCTGGCTCTGCCAGGGGTCGCCGACCACGATCGCCATCTCCGCGGTCCCCGGCCGATCCGGGAGCCGCACGCAGCGGGCCACCGCGACGAGCTGCTCGGGGTCGCGCTCCAGTACCGCTACGAGCGCGATGTGGTTCACGCCGTCCACCTCGGTGAGGTAGCGCAGCTCCGCCGCGGTGAAGCGTGGCTTGGAGGCCAGGAACCGCTTGCGGATGCTCTCCTCGCTCAGCCGGCGGAGCCCGTTGACCAAGCGGTCCTTGTCACCCGGCTCGATCGGCCGGATGAGGACTCGGGTTCCGCCTGCCAGCGTGAAGGGCACGGTTTCAATTTACTACCAACCCCTCGGGAGCGCAACGGAAATTTCAGCGCTGCCCGATCGGCACGTAGTCGCGCCCGCGGTCGCCGGTGTAGATCTGCCGGGGCCGCGCGATCTTCTGCTCGGAGTCGTCGATCATCTCCAGCCACTGCGCGATCCAGCCGCTCGTGCGCGGGATCGCGAAGAGCACCGGGAACATGCCGACCGGCATCCCGAGGGCCTCGTAGATCAGGCCCGAGTAGAAGTCCACGTTCGGGTAGAGCTTGCGCTTGACGAAGTAGTCGTCCTCGAGCGCGATCTTCTCGAGCTCGAGCGCGATGTCCAGGAGCGGGTTGGTGCCGGTGACCTCGAAGACCTCGTCGGTCGCCTTCTTGATGATCTTGGCCCGCGGGTCGTAGTTCTTGTAGACCCGGTGGCCGAAGCCCATCAGGCGCTCCTTGCCCTCCTTCACGCCCTTCATGAAGTCCGGGATGTTCTCCTTGGTCTCGATCCGGCGCAGCATGCGCAGGACCGCCTCGTTGGCGCCGCCGTGCAGCGGGCCGTAGAGCGCCCCGACGCCGGCCGCGACGGCCGAGTACGGGTCGACCTCCGAGGAGCCGACCGAGCGCACGGCCGACGTCGAGCAGTTCTGCTCGTGGTCCGCGTGCAGGATGAACAGGATGTCGAGCGCCCGTTCCAGCCGCGGATCCGGCTGGTACTTGAGCTCGGTCATCTTGTACAGCATCCCGAGGAAGTTGCCGGGGTACTGCAGGTCGTTGTCGGGATAGACGTACGGCTGCCCCATGTTGTGGCGGTACGCGAACGCCGCCAGCGTCGGCATCTTGGCGATCAGGCGGATGATCTGCAGGTAGCGGATCTCCTCGTCCTTGATCTGCGCGGCGTCCGGATAGAAGGTCGACATCGCGCCGACGGACGCCAGCAGCATCCCCATCGGGTGCGCGTCGTAGCGGAAGCCCTGCATGAAGCTCTTGACGTTCTCGTGGACGAACGTGTGGATCGTGATCTCGTGCGTCCACTCGTCGAGCTGCGCCTGGTTCGGCAGCTCGCCGTGCACGAGCAGGTAGGCGACCTCGAGATAGGTCGAATGCTCGGCCAGCTGCTCGATCGGATAGCCGCGGTACTCGAGGATCCCGTTGTCGCCGTCGATGTAGGTGATCGCCGAGCGACACGACGCCGTGTTCATGTACGCCGGGTCGTAGGTCATCAGGCCGAAGTCGTCGTCGTCGACCTTGATCTCGCGCAGCGTCAGCGCGCGGATGGTCCCGTCCTCGATCGGCACCTCGTAGGTGCGCCCCGTGCGGTTGTCCGTGATAGTGAGCGTCTCGGACGCCGTGGCTACGCCGTCACCGCTCGAAGTTGTCTGTTCCTCGGTGCCCATGCCTCCATTGTGGGGCATGGCGACCTAAAGCGCGCTTAGCCTGAGTCCACCGATTCCCGCGGCGTCTCGACACCGTGGCCGTTCGCCAGAGCCGATTGACCGCTCCCGAGTGGCCCACCACGAGGATGCGCGGTCAATCGACTCTGACTCGGCCCACGGCGCCGAGCCATCCACGGATGATCGGTGGACTCAGGCTAGCCGGTGAGAACCGCCGTGGCCATCGTCAGCGCGACGAGGACGGCGGCGAGGCCCATGACGGCGCGGGAGGCGGCCTTGCTGGGCGGGAACGTCTCGTGCCTGCTGATGCCGATCGCGGAGATGATCACGGCGAACGCGGCGAGCACGCCGCCGGAGAGGTAGTACGCGGTCTTCGAGGGCTCCTCGCCCTCGGTGGCGGCGAACGTGATCAGGGCGTGCAGCACGGCGCGGGACGCTACCGCATGTAGCGCGACTCGGTGGCGGCCACCTGGCCCTGATAGTGCGACCCGAGCGCCTCGGATCCGTACGGGTGCTCAGCGGGTGCGTCGAGCGCCATGAACGAGAGCTGGGCGATCGGGAGCCCGGCGTAGAGCTTGATCGGCACGCGCGTGAGGTTGGTGATCTCCAGCGTGAGCGTGCCCTTGAAGCCCGGGTCGACGAAACCGGCCGTCGCGTGCACGATCAGCCCGAGCCGGCCGAGGCTCGACTTGCCCTCGATGCGGGCGACCACGTCGTCGGGGATCTCGACCGCCTCGAGCGTGCGGCCGAGCGCGAACTCGCCGGGGTGGATGGCGAACGGGTCGCCCGGCTCGACCACGACCTCCTCGGTGAGGTTGCGCGGCGGGTCGCGCAGGTCGATCGCGGTCACGCGGTGGTTGTGGAACACGCGGAACGAGTTGCCGAGCCGCAGGTCGACCGACGCGGGCTGCACCAGCGCTTCGTCCCACGGGTCGATGACGATCCGGCCCTCGGCGACGAGGCGGCGGATCGTGCCGTCTGACAGGACGGACGTGATCACGGCGCGAAGTGTGGCACTCAGCGCAGCGGCTCGCGCGAGCGCGCCGTGAGCGGCCGCACGCGCGGGGGCGACGGCGGTGCGGCCTCGTGGTGCGGCCCGCGTCGCGGGGTGCGCGGGAGCGTGGGGGCGGGATGCGGACGCCGGCGCCCGCCGCCGTCATCGGAGTCCTCGGGGTACTCCGGCTCCTGGTGCACAGCCCACCAGATCAGGTAGCCCGCGGCCAGGATCGGCAGCTTGAGCGCGACGAACAGGTACAGCATCGTCCAGCCCACGGGGCCATCGTACCCTCGTGCTAGCTCCAGTGACAGGGTTGGCGCGTCTCCGTACCTTCCACGGTCATGCCCGAGACGCTCGGAGCCCTGCTGCAGAGCCAGGCAGAGGCGATCACCGGCCGTGACTGCGAGCGCGAGCAGTTGCGCCGCCTGCTCGAGCCCGGCGGCCCGGTCGTCGCCTACGTCCACGGTCTGGCCGGCGTCGGCAAGACCACGCTGCTGCGCGCCTTCGCCGCCGACGCGCGCGCGTCGGGCGCGGTGACCCTGGAGCTGGACGGCCACGGCCTGCACGCGACCGAGGGGTCGCTGCTCGCGGCCCTCACCGGCGGGGAGCCGTCGTTCGAGGACGCGGTCGCGGCCGTCGGCGCGCTCGGCGAGCGCGTGGTGCTGATCGTCGACACCTACGAGCTTCTGCTGATGCTCGACCACTGGATCTGCCGCACGCTGATCCCGGCGCTCCCTGGCCACGTGCGGGTCGTGCTCGCCGGCCGCGACGTGCCGCTGAACCGCTGGCGCGGCTACGGGTCACTGCTGTGCTCCGTCCCGCTCACGAACCTGGAGCCGTCCGACGCCATTGAGCTGCTCCACGGCAACGGCGTCGACCACCGGATGGCGACGCGGATCAACTCGATCGCCCACGGCCACCCGCTGAGCCTCCAGCTCGCCGCGTGGGCGCTGCGCGACCGCCCCGGCCTGGCGCTCGAGGAGATCGCGGTCGGCTCGGTCGGCGAGGAGCTCGCCCGCGTGTATCTCGACGGGCTCGATGTGCCGACGCGCCGCGCGCTCGACGCCGCCGCGCTCACGCGCCGGACGACGCTGCCGCTGCTCGCCGCGATGCTTCCCGACGACGACCCGGCCGAGGCGTTCGAGCGCCTCCGGCGGCTGCCGTTCGTCGAGCTCGGGTGCGACGGGCTGGTGGTGCACGACACCGTCCGCGAGGCGACCGCCGCACTGCTGCGGGCCGCCGACCCGCAGGAGTACTGGCGCCTGCGCGCCGCCGCCTGGGGCCATCTGCGGACCGAGCTGCGCGGCGCCCCGTCCCGCGACCTGTCCCGGTACACGGCCGACCTCCTGTACCTGATCGACGACCAGGGCGTGCGCGGCGTGTTCTTCCCCGCCGCCGCCGGCGAGCAGCGCGTCGGCCCGGCGCGGGCAGAGGACCTGCCGGCCATCGAGGCGCTGGCCGCCGCCGACGCGGACCTCGTGCGCCAGTGGTGGGACGCGGTCCCCGGCGGCGTGATCGTGTCGCGCAACGGGGCCGGTCAGGCCGTCGGCTTCGCCTGCCTCGCCGCGCCGGCCGAGATCGGCCCTCGGCTGATCGACCGCGACCCGCTCGCCGCGCGCTGGCGGGCGCACATGCGCCGCGACCCGCTGCCGCGGTCGCAGCGCGCCCTGTTCCTGCGCTGGATGACCGGTCGCGACCAGGTGGCGATCGCCGCGCTGGTGCTCGACGTCACGCGGACGTACATGGAGATGCGGCCCGAGCTGCGGCGCGTCTACGGCCGCGAGGTCGACCTGATCGGCGCGGACGGCTCGTGCGCGATGGCGATGGGCTACCTGCCCCTGGAGGGCGTGCCGGACAGCGTGTGCATGGACTTCGGGCCGGCGTCCGTCGACGGCTGGTTGGCCGAGCTCGGCGCCCGGCAGCGGCTCGAGCGCGAGGAGGCCTCGGACGAGGTGCCCGGCCTGACCCCCCTGGAGGCGCAGGTCCTTTCGTACCTGCGCAGCCGGGAGGGCCAGGCGGTGGAGCGCGCCGCGCTGCTGCGCGACGTGTGGGGCTACGACTGGACCGGCGGCTCGAACGTGGTCGAGGTCGTGATCTCGTCGTTGCGCCGCAAGCTGGGCGACGACGCCGGCACGATCGCGACCGTCCGCGGCGTCGGCTACCGCTACTTGCGGGCCTCGAGCACCATGTTGAGCGGCGTCTCCGTCGCGCGGCGCACCTGACCGAAGCCGCCGGCCCGGATCGCCGCCGAGAGCCGCGCCTCGCCGGCCAGCGTCCCGAGCCCCGCGCGCCCCGGCTGCGACAGCGAGCCGGGCGTGCAGACGAGCGTCGAGATCGAGTAGCGGATGCGCCCGAGCGGGTGCAGGTTCTCCTCGACGGTGTCGCCCGCCTGCGGCTCGACGATCAGCCACGTGCCGTCGGGCGCGAGCGCCGAGTGCACGTGTGCCGCCGCCGCGGCCGGGTCGCCGAGGTCGTGCAGCGAGTCGAAGCACGCGACGAGGTCGTAGCCCTCGCCCGGGAAGTTCGTCGCCGACGCGATCTCGAACCGGACGCGGTCCTCGACGCCCGCCGCCGCGGCGTGCTCCCGGGCGCGCTCGATCGACTCGACGTGGTAGTCGAAGCCGACGAACGTCGAGCGCGGGAACGCCTCGGCCAGCAGCACCGTCGCGGTCCCGTGGCCGCAGCCGACGTCGGCGACGCGGGCGCCCGCCCGCAGCTTGGCCTCGACGCCCTCGAGCGCCGGGATCCAGTCCTGCAGCAGGTACGTGCGGTAGGCGAGCCCGAACACCGCGTCCGTCCCGTGGAACAGATCGTGATGGTGCTCGTGCCAGCCGAGACCGTCGCCGCTGCGGAAGCGGTCGGCCATGTGGTCCTGCGCGTGGATCACCGCGCTCGCGGTCTGGAACATGCCGCCCTGGTACACCGGGCTGGTCTCGTCGGCCAGCACGGCGGCGTGCTCGATCGGCAGCGTGTAGGTGCCCGTCTCGGGGTCGTAGTCCACGTAGCCGCCGGCCGCCTGGGCCGCGAGCCACTCGCGGATGTAGCGCTCGTACGTCCGGGTGCGCTCGGCCAGCTCGGCCGGGCTCACCGGCTCGCCGTCGGCCATCGCGGCGTACAGGCCGAGCCGCGCGCCGATCACGGCCAGCGGCACGTTAACGGCGGCGCCGATCTCGTCGACGACGCGATTGACGAACGCTTCGACGCGGGTCTCGTCGATCACCACGCTCATGTCGTTACCTCCGGGGTCATTGGGGGGACCGCGAAGGTACGGGCGCCGGGGCGCCGGTTCCTGAGGATTCCTGAGGGTGTTCCTGAGGCCGCTAGGCGCGGAGCGGCACGGGAGCGGCGTCGAAGCGCGTGGTCTGCTGCAGGAGGGCCACGCGCTCGGCGACCTCCTCGCCGGTCAGCGTCTGCATCCGCTCGGTGCCGAACGCCTCGACGTTGAACGAGGCGAGCGCCGTGCCGTAGGCCATCGCCCGCCGGAGCAGCTCGTCGCCGAGCTCCTCGCCGGCGTGAGCCGCGACGTAGCCCATGAAGCCGCCGGCGAACGTGTCACCGGCTCCCGTCGGGTCGACGACGTCGGCGGTCGGGTAGGCGGGCAGCGCGAAGAAGCCGTCGGGCGTGTACATGCCGGCGCCGTGCTCGCCCTGCTTGGCGATCACGACCCGCGGGCCCATCTCGTGGACGGCGCGGGCGGCACGGACGAGGTTGGGCTCGTCGGTGAGCTGCTTGACCTCCTCGTCGTTGACGATCAGGCAGTCGACGCCGGCGATCGTGCGCTCGAGCGAGGGGCGGGTCACCTCGATCCACATGTTCATGGTGTCCATGGCGACGAACCGCGCGCTGTGGCACTGCTCGTGGACGGCGCGCTGGAGGTCGGGGTGGATGTTGGCCAGGAACACCGTGTCCGCCGCGCGCGAGGCCTCCGAGAGCTTGGGCTCGAAGTGCTCGAACACGTTGAGGTCCGTCTGCAGCGTGTGGCGGATGTTCGGGTCGCGCTCGTAGCGCCCCGCCCAGAAGAACGTCTTGCCGCCGGGAACGTGCTCGATGTCGTCGGTGAGCACGCCGCGGTTGTGCAGGACCGCGTACTCGTCCTCGCCGAAGTCGTCGCCGACCGGGCCGACCACGCGCGTCTCGGCCAGGAAGGACGAGGCGAGCGAGAAGTGGACGGCCGCGCCGCCGAGCAGCCGGTCGCGCTTGCCGGTCGGCGTCTCGACGGCGTCGAAGGCGATCGATCCCACGACGGTGAGCGTCATCGGGCGGGCAGCGTAGCGGGTACCGTGTTGCCGCCATGCGCGCGATCCGCGTCAGCCGCTGGGGTGGGCCGGAGGTCCTCGAGCTCGTCGAGGATGCGCCGCTGCCCGAGGCCGGCGACGGTCAGTTGCTGCTCCGCGTCGACCACGCGGGCGTCAACTACGCCGACACGCACCAGACCGAGAACTCGTACCTGGCGCGCTACGAGCTGCCCCTGATCCCGGGCGCCGAGGTGGCGGGGACGACCGAGGACGGCCGCCGTCTGGCGGCGCTGGTCGGGTCGGGCGGCTACGCGGAGTACGCGGTCGTTCCCGAGGCGAGCGCGTTCCCGATCCCCGACGGCGTGACCGACGGGCAGGCGCTGGCCCTGCTCGTACAGGGGCTCACCGCCTGGCACCTGTACCGGACCTCGGCGCGGCTGCGCGAGGGCGAGAGCGTCGTCGTTCACGCGGCGGCGGGCGGCGTCGGCTCGCTCGCGGTGCAGCTCGGCCGCCGGTTCGGCGCGGGCCGCGTGATCGCCACCGCGTCGAGCGACGCGAAGCGTGAGCTCGCGCTCGAGCTCGGCGCGCACGTGGCGGTCGACGTCACCCGCGAGGACCTCGCAGACGCGATCCGGGAGGCCAACGGCGGCCGGCGCGTCGACGTCGTGCTCGAGATGGCCGGCGGCCGCGTGTTCGACGAGTCGCTGAAGGCGCTGGCGCCGTTCGGGCGGCTCGTGACCTACGGGATCGCGTCGCGGGAGCCGAACACGGTGGCCTCAGGCGCGCTGATGGCCCGCTCGCACGCGGTCGTCGGCTTCTGGCTCATGCACTGCCTGCGCCGGCCCCGTGAGATGGTCGCCGAGCCGCTCGCGGAACTCTTTGGGCTCACCGCCGCGGGCGAGCTGCGCGTGGTCGAAGGCGAGGTCTACCCGCTGTCCGAGGCGCGCCGGGCGCACGAGGACCTGAGGGCCCGGCGGACCACGGGGAAGCTGGTCCTGGATCCGGCGTCCTAAAGTCCTTCAGCGCAACATGACCACCTTTGCGGACCTCGGCCTTTCCGAGGACATCCTCGCGGCTCTCAAGGACGTGGGCTACGAGTCACCCAGCCCGATCCAGGAGCAGGCGATCCCCGTGCTGCTCGAAGGGCGGGACGTGATCGGCCAGGCGCAGACCGGAACGGGCAAGACGGCCGCCTTCGGCCTGCCGATGCTCCAGTTCGCCGACCCGTCGGACGAGGACGTCCAGGCGCTCGTCCTCACCCCGACGCGCGAGCTGTGCATCCAGGTCACCCAGGCCCTGCGCGCCTACGGGGCGCACAAGGCGATCAACCCGGTCGCGGTGTTCGGCGGTGCGCCGATCCGCGACCAGCAGGCGTACCTCAAGCAGGGCTCGCCGATCGTGGTCGGCACCGTCGGCCGCGTGCTCGACCTCATCTCGCGTCACTCGCTGATGCTGCACAGCTGCCGCTACGTGGTGCTCGACGAGGCCGACGAGATGCTCGACCTCGGGTTCCTCGAGGACGTCGAGAAGATCCTCTCCTACATGCCGAACGGCCGCCAGACCGCGCTGTTCAGCGCCACGATGCCGGGCCCGATCCGCGCGCTCGCCGAGCGGCACCTCTACGACCCGGTGACGGTCAAGGTCAAGTCCGCGACCCTGACGATCGACACGGTCGAGCAGTTCTTCCTGGAGACCAAGGCGCAGGACAAGGTCGCTTCGCTCGTGCGCGTGCTCGAGGCCGAGCAGCCGCAGCAGGCGATCGTCTTCGCCCGCACCAAGATCCGCACCGAGCAGCTCTACCGCACGCTGCGCGACAAGGGGATGAACGTCAAGGCGCTGCACGGCGACATGTCGCAGGGCGCGCGCGACGGCGTGATGATCTCGTTCAAGAGCGGTCGCCTGCCGATCCTCGTGGCCACCGACGTGGCGGCGCGTGGGCTCGACATCCTCGACGTGACGCACATCGTCAACTTCGACATCCCGACATCGCCGGACGTGTACGTGCACCGCATCGGCCGCACCGGCCGCGTCGGGCGCTCCGGCCGCGCGATCACGTTCGTCGAGCCGCGCCAGCGCCGCGACCTGGAGGCGATCGAGCGCCACGCCGGCACCACGGTCGCCCCGTGGGCGGAGGGCGCGCACGTCGCGCCGTCGCCCACCTCCGAGCCGCCGCGCCGCCACCGCAAGCCCCGCGATGCCAACGGCCAGGTCGATTTCGCGAAGCTGATCGCCTCCGGCGGACGGGCCGCCGGGCTGGCGGAGGCCGACCTGATCCACGCCGTCACGTCGCAGGCCGGGCTCGACGGCGAGGCCGTGCGCAACGTGCGCGTGCTCGAGCGGTTCGCGCTGCTCGAGGTGCCGGCGACCGAGGCCGCCCGGGTGGCCGGCGCCGTGGACGGCACGGAGGTCCGCGGACATACGCTCCGGATCGAGCCCGCCCGCTAGGCGTGTACTAGGGTCCGCGCCATGTCCCAGATGACGATGACAACCAATCACGGGGACATCGTCCTCGAGCTGTTCGACGAGGACGCCCCCGAGACGGTGTCCAACTTCCGCCGCCTGGCGGAGGACGGCTTCTATGACGGGCTCATCTTCCACCGCGTGATCCCCGACTTCATGGTGCAGGGCGGCTGCCCGGAGGGGACCGGCACCGGCGGGCCCGGCTACACGTTCAAGGACGAGATCAACGACCACAAGGTCGTGCGCGGCGCGCTGGCCATGGCCAACGCCGGCCCGAACACCAACGGCTCGCAGTTCTTCATCGTCACCGTCGACGAGGCCGCCTGGCTCGACGGCAAGCACACGGTGTTCGGCGAGGTCCTCGAGGGGATGGAGGTGGTCGACACGATCTCCGACCTCCCGCGCGACGGCCGCGACCGGCCGATGCAGGAGGCGCGGATCGAACGCCTCGCCGCGAGCTCCTGAGCCATGGCCACGATCGAGCGCACCGAGACCATCGACGTCGAGAACCCGGCCACCGGCGAGGTCATCCGCAGCCTGCCGGTCACGACGCCCGACGACGTGCGGGCGATGGCCGAGCGGGCTCGCGCGGCCCAGCCCGCCTGGGAGGCGCTCGGGTTCGAGGGGCGCGGCCGCGTGCTGCGCCGCATGCAGAAGTGGGTGGTCGACAACAGCGAGCGCGTCATCCAGTCGCTGATCGACGAGACCGGCAAGACGTATGAGGACGCGGCGGTCGTCGAGCTCGCCTACGGGGCGGGCGCGCTCGGCTTCTGGGCGAAGCACGCGCCGGACTACCTGGCCGACGAGAAGGTCCGCACGTCGAACCCGTTCGTGCTCGGCCGCAAGCTCGTGGTCCGCTACCGGCCGGTCGGCGTCGTCGGCGTCATCGGACCGTGGAACTACCCGCTGACCAACTCGTTCGGCGACGCGATCCCGGCGCTGGCCGCCGGCAACGCCGTGCTGCTCAAGCCGTCCGAGGTCACGCCGCTCACGTCGCTGCTGCTGGCCGACGGCCTGCGCGAGTGCGGGATGCCCGAGCACGTGCTGCAGATCGCCGTCGGCGGCCCCGACACCGGCACCGCGGTGATCGACGAGGCCAACTTCGTGATGTTCACCGGCTCCACCGCCACCGGCAAGAAGGTCATGGCCCGTGCGGCCGAGACGCTGACGCCGGTCGCGCTCGAGCTCGGCGGCAAGGACCCGATGATCGTGCTCGCCGACGCCGACATCGAGCGGGCCGCCAACGCCGCCACCTACTACTCGATGCAGAACGGCGGCCAGACCTGCGTCTCGGTCGAGCGCGTCTACGTCGAGGCGCCGATCTACGACAAGTTCGTCGACGCGGTGACCCAGCGGGTCAAGGCGCTGCGGCAGGGCCCGCCGACGGGGCCGGCCAGCGTCGAGGTGGGGGCGATGACGTTCCCGCCGCAGCTCGACATCGTCAGCCGCCACGTCGAGCAGGCGCGCGAGGCGGGCGCCCGCATCACCACGGGCGGCCACGTGCGCGAGGGCGCCGGGCGCTTCTACGAGCCGACCGTGCTGGCCGACGTCGACCACTCGATGGCCGCGATGCGCGACGAGACGTTCGGGCCGACGGTGCCGATCATGAAGGTCGCCGACGCCGACGAGGCGGTCCGTCTGGCGAACGACTCGCAGTACGGCCTCGGCGCCTCGGTGTGGACGAAGGACCTCGCTCGCGGCGAGCAGATCGCCCGCCGGATCGAGAGCGGCTACGCCTGCGTCAACGACGCCAACGTCAACTACTTCGCCTACGAGCTGCCGATGGGCGGCTGGAAGGACTCCGGGCTCGGCGTCCGTCACGGCGCCGGCGGGATCCGCAAGTACACGCGGCAGCAGGCGATCCTCGTCACGCGGCTCGCGATGAAGCGCGACGTGCACTTCTTCCCGTACAAGCCGGGGACCACGAAGCTGCTCGGGCGGCTCACGAAGGTCCTGTACGGCCGCGGCAATCGCGACTAGTCCTCCAGCACAGCGATCCGCGCCAGCCCTTCGAGGCTGCGCTCGAGCTCGTCGGCCGGCCGGCCCAGCTCCCGCAGCAGCGCGGGACGGTCGCGCGTCCCGTCGAGCAGCGTGATGAGGCGGCGACCGAGCTCGTCGGGCACCTCGACGGTCCCGTGCCGCAGGTTGGTGATCCGCGTGCCGCGCGCGGCCTGCAGCCGCGCCAGCGCGCTCGCCACCGGGCGGTCCGACGGCGCGGCCGCGATCGCCGGCGCCCACACGTGCAGCTGCACGAAGTTCGCCGCGTAGCCCCGCAGCATCGCCTCCTCGACATCGCCGAGACCCGCGATCGGCACGGGGGCCGGCCACGCCGTGCCGAGCTGCGCCAGCGCGCGCTTCGTCGGCTCGTGGTCGGTGGTCAGCGTGGCGCCCAGCGGCCCGCGGAACTCCACGCGCCCGGGCGCCCCGGGGTCGCCCTGGGGCTGCACCGGGGAGGCCGCGAGCATGCCGCGCACGACGGTCGCGACCGGCTCGCGCGGCTCGGCCTCCTCGTGGCACAGCAGCGTCTGGCGGAACATGCGGCCCTTGAAGAAGTCGAGGTACTGCTCCCGCGAGATCGTGTCCTCGGCGAGCCCCGATGGGAGCGAGGTGGCCTGCATCTCGAAGACGTCGGCCTCGGCCACGAAGCGCAGCCCGTGGCGCTCCGCGTGGGCGACGAAGTCCGTGAACAGCACGGCCTCGTGGTGTTCGGCCAGCTCGTCGTGGAACAGCGACGCGTCGCTCTGTGCGAGCGCCCACTCCGCCTGCGGCTGGCCCGCCTCGCTCACCGCCTCCAGCAGCGAGCGGGCGCCGGCGATCCGCTCGGCGGGGTCGTGCACGTCGCGCAGGTGCCAGCGCAGCATCTGCCGCGTGACCTCGCGCATGTACCCGCCGGGCAGGACGTCGTAGCTCACGTAGGCGACCCCGCCGGGCGCGAGGCGCTCGCGGCAGGCGGCGAGCAGCGCGTCGCGCGCCGGCGGCGCGATCCACGAGTAGACGCCGTGGGCGACGACGTAGTCGAACTCGCCCAGCTCGGGCAGCGCGGTCACGTCCGCGACCTGCAGGTCCACGTTGGTCAGGCCGAGCGCGGCACTCAGCTCGCGGGCCCGCTCGACGGCCGTCGCCGACAGGTCGACGCCGCAGAACGCGCTGCCCGGCAGCGCGTAGGCCATCGGCACGAGGTTGCCGCCGTCTCCGCAGCCGAGCTCGAGCAGCCGGCAGGCGTCCGGGGCGGCCGGTCGCAGCCCGAACAACGTCGCCACGGTGGCGAGCCGGTCCGGATGGGTCTGCGCGAACGGGTGCCCCGGGTAGGGGACCTCGTCGTACGCGGTCAGAGCTTCTTGTTGGCCTTGGCGTCCCATCCGGCGACGATCGGCGCGTCGAGCGAGCCGTCGGCCTTCTGGGCCTTGTACTCCACCCTGAGCTTGGCGAAGTTGAGCGAGACCTGGTCGCGCGGCGCGTCCTCGTTCTCGGTGCCGCCTGTCTGGTAGGCGGTGACCAGCACGTCGGAGAACGTCCAGGTGAGGAACTCCTGCTGTCCCTTGCCCGGCCTGACGGCGGCGAGCTTGGCCTCCTTGAGGTGCTGGCCGCTTGCGCAGGCGAGGAACAGCTTCGGGCTCGCCTTGCTGACGTGCGTGGTGAAGAAGAAGTCGTTGATCGAGACGCGGCCGGCGCCGGCCCCGCCGCCCGCGTGGGCGGAGCCGCTGTTGGTCTCGCCCCACGACCAGGACTCGACGTCGATCCAGTCCTTGTGCTTGGCGTCGGTGCTCTCGCCCGGCACCCCGGTGATCTGCAGGAAGTAGTCCGCCGCCACGAGGGCGACTATCTCAGAACCGGGCCGAGCTCGGCAACCGCCGGCTGCTCCGCGGGCTCGGGCGCGCGGCCGACGCCACACGGCGTGAGCAGCGTGATCGCCTGCGCCGTCCGCCGCCGCGCCATGTCGAGCCGGTAGACCGACCGCGGCACGGGCCAGCTGTCGAGGTCGGTGTGGCGCTCGGCGATCGGGCGCTGCCGTCGGTCGACCCGTCGTCGACCATCACGACCTCGAGGTCGCCGGCGGTCTGTGCGAGCAGCGACTCCAGGCACTCGGCGAGGTAGGGCTCGACGTTGTAGATCGGAACGACGACGCTGATGCTGGGCACGTGGCCAGCGTCGGGCACAACCTGTTAATCCGTGTTGCCGTCCCGTTGCCGGAGGTACTGGTTGACCTCGGCGAGCGTCGCGTCCGCGTCGCCGCGGTGCAGCACGGTCGCCATCCCGATCGCCCGCGCCGGCTTGAGGTTGCCGGGCAGGTCGTCGACGAACACGCACGCCTCCGGCGGCAGCCCGAGGCGCTCGGCGGCCAGCGCATAGATCGCCGGGTCGGGCTTGCGCAGGCCGACCTCGCTGGAGATCACCCAGGTGTCGAACAACTCCTCCAGAAGCCCCGGGTCGTAGGCCAGCCCGTCGCCCCACGAGTTCGACAGCAGCGCGGTCCGCGCACCAGCGCGACGGGCGGCGCGCACGCCGTCGAGCATCGCCTCGTCCGGCGCCATCGCCCCGAACAGGCGGCCGATCAGGCCCTCGGGCTCCACCTCGAGCAGCCCGGCGAAGCGCGGCTCGAACGCCGCGACGCCCAGCGCGCCGGTCTCCAGGCCGGCCAGCAGGTCGCGCGCCTCGGGATCGGTGCGGAAGCGATCGCGCACGGTGTCGGGCGGCAGCCCCTCGGCCTCGCAGAACGCGCGGAAGGAGGCGAAGACGTCGGTGGTGAGGACCCCGCCGTAGTCGACGATCAGCGCGTCGCGATCGCCCACGCCCGCTCCGCGATGTCCGGCACGCCGGTCTCCAGGCGGTCGAAGAACTCGTCCTCGGTGGTGCCGGCCAGCCGCCGTTTGTACGAGCCCTCGAGGAACACGGCCGACTTCCAGAGCGCCAGCGTCATGTACCAGCGCACGTCGGACATCGAGCGGCCCGAGCGCTCCTCGTAACGCGCGATCAGCTCGTCCCGCGTCGGGAAGCCGGGGCGCCGCGTGGCCGCGCTGAGGCCGCGCAGCGCGTCCTCGGGATCGTCGTGCTGCGACCACGTGGCCACGAGGTAGCCGACGTCGGCCAGCGGGTCGCCGATCGTCGCCAGCTCCCAGTCGAAGATCGCCACCAGCCGCGCCGGGGCGCCGGGCGCGAACATCGTGTTGCCGAGCCGGTAGTCGCCGTGCACGATCGTCGCCTCGCCGGACTGTGGGATGTGCTCGCCGAGCCACGCGGTCACGCGGTCGAGCACCGGCAGCTCGCGGGTGCGGTTGTGTTCCCACAGGCCGCCGAAGCGCCGCAGCTGGCGCTCGAGGTACCCGGTCGGCTTGCCGTAGCCCTCCAGGCCGCAGGCGCGCCAGTCGACGGCGTGGATCTCCACCAGCGCGTCGATCAGCTCCTCGCCGATCCGCTCCCGCGACGGCTCGTCGTCCAGCGCGGCCGGCACGTCGGCGGTCATCACGTCGCCCTCCACGCACTCCATGACGTAGAACGGCGCGCCGATCACGGCCTCGTCGTCGCACGTCGCCAGCACGTCCGGCGTGCGCACGTCGGCGTCCTGTACGGCGGTCAGCAGGCGCGCTTCGCGCAGGACGTCATGGGCCGACGGCGGCAGCGGCGGGCGCGGTGGGCGCCGCAGCACCCATGCCCCGTCCCCGCGCCGGATCAGATATGTGACGTTCGAGTGGCCCTCGCCCACCGGCTCGGCCTCGACCGGCCCCGCGCCCAGCCCCCGCGCGTCGAGGAACGCCTCCAGCGGGCGCCGCACGAGCAGCGGCGGCAGGTCGAGTGCCGCCGCCTGTTCGGGGGTATCCACGATGGCCGTCATGGATCGCCACCGTACCCTGGTACCGCAACCCGGGCCGCACTGGCCGGTTGGGAACCCCTGAATGCGACACAGACTGATCATCATCGCCCTGCTCGGCCTGCTCGCCGTGCCCGTGGCCGCACAGGCCTCGCCGCGCCAGGTCATGAGCTTCGAGGCGCCATCCGAGCTGCTCGACTACTCCCGCGTCGACGCGACGCTGCAGGAGATCCGGGGCTTCGGCGTGACGCAGGTGCGCCAGCTCGTCTACTGGCAGACCTTCGCCCCGCGGCCGAAGTCCAAGAAGAAGCCGAAGTTCAACGCCGCCGATCCCGCCGCCTACCCGGCCGGGACCTGGGCGCGGCTCGACACGCTCATGAACTCGGCCAAGGCCTTCGGCGTGAACGTCATGCTCACCCCCACCGGCCCGGTGCCCAAGTGGGCGACCAAGAGCAAGAAGAACAACCTGACGCGGCCGAGCACCAAGGAGTACGGCAAGTTCGTGACGGCCCTCGCGCGGCGCTACGGGTCGCAGGTGACGATGTGGTCGGTCTGGAACGAGCCGAACCAGCCGCAGTTCCTGCTGCCGCAGTACCGCAAGAAGAAGCCGTACTCGCCGGTCCTGTACCGCAGCCTCTACAAGGCCGCCTACAAGGCGATCCGCAGCGTGCCGGAGAACCGCAAGGACAAGATCCTCATCGGCGAGACGTCGCCGCGCGGCAACGAGAACATCGTGCACCCGCTCACGTTCCTGCGCGGGATCGCCTGCCTGAAGTCCAACTACAAGCGGGCGAAGAAGTGCGGCAAGCTGAAGGCCGACGGCTACGCGCACCACGCGTACACGACCCGCACAGGCCCGCGCTTCGTGCCGCCGGACAAGAACGACGTCACGATCGCCGTCATCTCCCGGCTCGTCAAGGCGCTCGACCGCGCCGGCCGCGCCGGCGGGCTGCCGAAGCGCCTGAAGATCTACCTCACGGAGTTCGGCATCCAGTCGTTCCCGGACAAGATCTCGGGCGTCTCGCTGGCACGCCAGCCCGCGTACTACGCGATCTCCGAGAAGATCGCCTACGTCAACTCGCGCGTGGCGCTGTTCTCCCAGTACCTGATGCGCGACGACCAGCCGCGCTCGTCCGGCTACCGCTACCGCGGCTTCGAGAGCGGCCTGCGGCGCCGGAACGGCAAGGCGAAGCCGGCCTACAAGGCGTTCGCGAACCCGCTGGCCGCCGAACGGTCGCGCAACCACGACGTGCTGTGGGGCCGCGTCCGGCCCGAGCCCGGCGTCAAGGTGACGGTCGAGGTCAAGCGCAAGGGCAAGAAGTCCTGGACCAAGCTGCGGCAGCTCACCACGAGCTCGCGCGGCGTGTTCGGGCTGAGCGCGCGGCACCGCAAGGGCTCGGTCTACCGCGTGCGCTGGACCGGCAGCGACAAGCGCCGCCACACCGGTCCGCCGATCAAGGCCTACTGACGGCTCGTTTGGGGTCCTGACCCGGTGCCGCCCTGGGCGGCACCGGGCGATAAGTGACACATGGAACGTGTCACTCGGCGGAACCTGCTCGGACTGCGGGTCCAGGACTGCAACGGGGAGGAGATCGGCCAGATCGTCAACACGTGGCCGGAGGATGGTGGATGGGAAATCGAAATGGTCGTCGTCCGCCTCGCCCGCTTCGGCGAGCGGCGCATGCTCCCGGCCGACACCGTGACCGTGTGGGGCAGCGTGCTCGTTGTCCCGTACACACGGATGCAGGTCGAGGATGCACCGGTCACGGGCGAAGGCGTTCACCGCGCTGACGACCCGTACCGGGCGTTCGCGTACTGGCGCTGGGAGGAGCCCGGGGGTGTCGATATGGTGACGCCGCGATGGCGGCGCAGCTCTGGCTTCTTCGGCATGGAGAGGCCGTTCCCCACGACTCAAAACCCGACGCCGACCGCGAGCTGACCCCCCGCGGCGAGCGTCAGGCACTCGCCGCGGGTGACGGGCTCGCCCGCCTCGGCGTGGAGTTCTCGGCCTGCTACGCCAGCCCGAAGGTGCGGGCCCGCGACACCGCGCGGCTCGCCTGCCGGGCGCTCAACATCGAGCCCGTCGAGGTCGACGTGCTGGCCAACGGGTTCGACCGGGACGACGCGGTGGAGCTGCTCACGGCCCACGGCGCGGACGCCCGCGTGCTCGTGGTCGGCCACGAGCCGTCGTTCTCCCAGGTCGTCCACGACCTCACCGGCGGCCGGATCGACTTCAAGAAGGGCGGCGTCGCCGCCGTCCGCGTGGAGGGCCGGATGGGCGAGGTGCTCGTGCTCCTGCGCCCGCGCGAGCTCGAGTCGCTCGCGCGCGCCTAGAGCACGGCCGCGAGCACGGCGAGGGCGACCTCGGCGCGCGGGCCGAGCGACGCCTCGTAGACGTACTCGCCGGGGTTGTGCGCCTTGCCGCCGCGTGGGCCGAGCCCGTCGATCGTCACCGGGATCGCGGCGGCGAAGTGGCTCGCGTCGCTGGCGCCGCCGCGCGAGACGCCGCGCACCGGGCGGCCGACCAGCTCGCTCGCGCGGGCGAGCACCGGCGCGGTCGCCTCCTCGGAGTGCATGCCGGGCCAGCGGCGGATCAGCTCCGGCGCGAGGGTGACGCCGCCGACCTCGGCCGGGATCGCGCCGATCACCGCCTCGATCGCGTCGAGCTCGTCGGCACGGCAGTCGCAGAACAGCTCGCCGCGCCCGGGCACCACGTTGAACGCGTCGCCCGAGCGCAGGACCGTCGGCACCGAGGTCAGCCGGTGCTCGCCGGTGGGGTCGTGGCGAGCGGCGACGGCCTGCGCGGCGGCCGCGAGCGCCAGCAGCGCGTTGCGCCCGCGGTCGGGCGCCGAGCCCGAGTGGGCGGCGCGGCCGTGCGCGGTCACGCGGATCGTCCCGGCCGCCTTGCGGCGCACCACGACACCGTCGTGGCCGTCGCGCGTCTGGTCGCCGCCCTCGAAGCACAGGCAGGCGTCGTAGTGGCCGAACCGGTCGACGTGCGCGATCGATCCCATGCGCCACTCCTCGTCGCAGACCACGAGCAGCGCGAGCTCGGCGTACGCGTCGGGCCGGCGCGCGAGCGCGCGCATGGCGCCGATCGAGAGCACGACGCCACCCTTCATGTCGACGCTGCCGGAGCCCACCAGCTTGTCGCCCTCGCGGGCCAGCGGACGGTGGTCGGCGTGGGCGACCACGGTGTCAAGGTGGCCGAGCAGCAGCACCCGTTTGCGGCCGGTCCCGCGCAGCGTCGCCACGAGGTCCATGGCGTGGTCGGGGGAGGAGCACGGGAGGCGTTCGATCGCCGCCTCCTCGGGCAGCAGGGCCGCGCACACGGCGGCGCACTCGTCGGCGCCATGGACGTCGCCCGACGGCGACGACACGCCGACGAGCGCCTCGAGCTCGCGCGGCGCGCGCTTGCCGATCTCCGCGGCGGCCTCCTGCACCCAGGGATCCATGGGCGCCACGGTACTGTCTTCGTGATGCCCGAGCTGCCGGAGATGGAGATCGTGGCCCGGCGGCTGAACGAGGCTCTACCGGGCGAGCGGATCGAGTCCGCGATGACGCCGGGCATCAACGCGCTGAAGACGTTCGACCCGCCGTTCTCGGCGATCGACGGCGCGGAGTTCAGCGGCGCCCGCCGGCGCGGCAAGCTGCTGCTGCTCGACGTCGAAACCCCGACGCGGGGCCCGCTCGTGCTGCTCACCCACCTGATGAGCGCCGGCCGGATTCAGCTGTTCGACAAGCGCGCGTCGATGCGTGACAAGACGTCGCGCGTCCTGTTCCGCCTCAGCGACAACCGCGAGCTGCGGGTGCGCGAGTTCGGCACGCGCCAGCGGGCGTGGGTGAAGCTGCTGGCGCCCGATGCGGTGGACGCCGACGAGGCGGTCGACGGCCTCGGGCCGGAGGCATGGCCGGAGCCGCCCGCCGACCTCGCCGAGCGCCTCGACGTGCCGCGGCCGCTGCACACCCTGCTGCGCGACCAGCGCGTCGTCACCGGCATCGGCCGCACGTGGGTCGACGAGATCCTGCACACGGCGATGCTGTCCCCGTTCAAGCGCGGCGACGACCTGTCGGAGGCCGAGGTCGAGACGCTCGCGGAGGCGATCGCGTCCGAGCTCGGCCGGGTGATCGACGTCTACGAGGAGGCGGTCCAGCTCCCGCTGCCCGAGAAGTTCCCGAAGCCCACGCGCGTCCACGCCCACCAGGGCGAGCCCTGCCCGCGCTGCGAGACCGTGCTCGAGGCCGTGTTCTACGAGGACTACGTGATGACGTACTGCCCGCACTGCCAGACCGAAGGGCGGGTGCTGAAGGACCGGCGGCTGTCACGCCTTCTGAAATGAGGATCGTCCCCGCCAACCGGGCGCGCTGGGAGGACATCCAGACCGTGTTCGGCACCCGCGGCCCGGCGGCGCGGTGCCAGTGCCAGCGGTACAAGCTGCGCCCGCGCGAGGCGTTCGCCAAGTTCCCCGTGGAGGAGCGCGAGCACCGGCTGCGCGTGCAGACGGACGACACCCCGACCACGGGGCTGCTGGCCTACCTCGACGGCGAGCCGGTGGGCTGGTGCGCGGTCGAGCCGCGTAACCGCTACGAGGGACTGCTGCGCAACAACCGCGTGCCCTGGGAGGGCCGCGACGAGGACAAGGCCGACGACACCGTGTGGGCGGTGACGTGCTTCCACGTACGCGCGGGGTTCCGCAAGCGCGGCGTCAGCCGCGCGCTGGCGGCCGCCGCCGTGGACTTCGCCCGCGAGGGCGGCGCCCGCGCAGTCGAGGGCTACCCGATGGTGACGAAGGACGTGATCCTGGAGGAGTTGCACGTCGGCACGGAGGGCGTGTTCGCGGCCGCCGGCTTCACCGAGGTGAGCCGGCCGACCCTGCGCAGGATCGTGATGCGGATCGATTTCGAGAAAGGAACGACTGGATGATCGAGAAGGGCCAGACGGCACCGGACTTCGAGCTGCCGGATCAGGACGGGAACCCCGTACGGCTGTCGGACTACAAGGGGCAGACCGTCGTCCTCTACTTCTATCCCAAGGCCGACGCCTCGGGACCTATTTAGCGTAGCCCGGCCGATAATAGCCGGGCCGGCGCCCTCGGAGCGCGCTCGGCCCCTAAGAAGGCTACCTCGGGCGCATGCCGCGCCTTAGCGCGATCCCAGGCGCAGAGCGCGATTGCGGCCCCCAACACACACTAAGAAGACCTGAGAGAGTCTCCCCCCACGCGCGCGCGACCGCCGCCATCGTCGACCGGCGCTAGCGGCCCACCTCGGCCCTCACGCAATGCCGCTACCGCAGGGCCGCGATGAGCGCGGGCGGCACGCTGCGGTCCGTTACGGCTTAGGCTTCGCGGCTGCTTGAGCGATTACGACGAGGTCACCCTGTGCCGCTGTCGCTAGATGGGCCGTGGGCGAAGGTCGAGCGCGCGGTCGAACACCTGAGAGCACTTGAGTTCGGCAGCAAAATCTTCATCCAGACGAAGCCGTATTTCGTCGCAGCCGAGTTCGACGCGGAAGCCGAGCGCCACGCGATCCTGCTACGCGTCCGAGAGCCCGTGCCGATTGCGCTGAGTGTCGTCGTCGGTGACTTCCTCCACGATCTCCGTTCCGCCCTAGACCAAGCCGCCTGGCTGCTCGCCTGCCGCTCCACAACCGCGGCTGAGCTTTGGCAGCCGAACGTCGCTACGTCCATCACCTGGCCGTTCGTTGATGATCCGGCGAAGCTCCAGCATCACGGGCTCGGCTGCCGTGTCGCCGATGATGCCCGCGCAGTCCTAGTGTCGTGATTCGTTGATTCGTGTGCAGTAGCGGCGGATCGAGTCGAGGATCTCGTCGGCGGTCTTGGTCCAGACGTAGGGCCGTGGGTTCTGGTTCCAGGTGTCGATCCAGGCGCGGATGTCGGCGTTGAGCTGACGGACGGAACGGTGGGCACCGCGTCGCAGCTTCTTGCCGGTGAGCTCGGCGAACCAGCGCTCGACGAGGTTGAGCCATGAGCTCGAAGTGGGCGTGAAATGCAAGACGAACCGCGGGTGGCCCGTGAGCCAGCGCTGGATCGCCGGGGTCTTGTGTGTGGAGGAGTTGTCGAGCACCAGATGGATCGTGAGGTCGTCGGGGACCTCACGGTCGATCGTGGCCAAGAACTTCTTGAACTCGATCGCGCGGTGGCGGCTGTGCAGGGCGCCGATGATCTTGCCGGTGGTGATGTCCAGCGCCGCGTAGAGGCTCGAGGTGCCCGAACGCCTGTAGTCGTGGGTCGCGCGCTCCGGGGTGCCGGGGAGCATCGGCAGGATCGGCGCCGTGCGATCGAGCGCCTGGATCTGCGACTTCTCATCGACGCAGAGCACGACCGCACGCTCGGGCGGGTTCAGATAGAGCCCGACCACGTCGCGGACCTTGGCCACGAACAATGGATCCCTGGACAGCTTCCACGTGTCCTGGCGGTGCGGCTGGAGCCCGAACGCCTTCCAGATCCGGTGCACCGCCGACTGGGTCAGGCCGACCTCGCGCGCCATCGACCGCGTCGACCAGTGCGTCGCATCCCTGGGCGTCGTCTCCAGCGTCTTGACGATCACCTCCTCGACCTGCGCGTCGCTGATCTGGCGCGGCTGGCCCGGGCGCGGCTCGTCGGTCAACCCGTCGAGGCGATGCTCGGCAAACCGCCGGCGCCACTTGGCCACCATGTTGCGATGCACGCCGAGGCGCTCAGCGATCTCGGTGTTGTTCAGGCCCTCGGCCGCGATCAGCACGATCCGCGAGCGCAACGCCAACGCCTGCGCGCTGGTCCGTCGGCGCGTCCACGCCTCAAGCTGGTCGCGCTCACCGTCGGACAACTCGATAGCGACAGCAACAGAACTCGGCATAACCCAGTCCTGCCCCGCCGCCACCGAATTAATGCATCACGACACTAGATCGCGCACAGCCGTACCAGGAATCGAAGCGGACGCGAGCGCTCGAACGACTTCATCACCTCTGGAACATCGACAAGCACCGTGTCGTACACGCCGGTTGGGGCCAGATCGACTTGTCCGGCGTCAGCTTCGTTCCGCGGGCCATTCACGTCGAGGAGCTCACATCCCGCCATGAGGTCGTTTGGCCCGCCGACCGGGCGGCGGAAGACCGCACTCCAATTGCGTATGTCTATTGCGAGCCGCCGCCCGAAGGACAGCCGCGTACGGCTCAGGTAGACGTGAGGGGCGAGCCGAAAGCGCAAATCGTCTTCGGCGCCGGTGGTGCCGGGATCGGCTACACCATCAAAGGGTTCGCGCAGGTCGTGGACCATGTGGCTGCCACCCTCTCCGAGGTGGCAGCACTCCCGGTCACGCCGCCCACGAACGGCCGCCGTGGACGCATCGATCAGCCGGGATGATGGGTAGGCGTGCTACGGCGAGGCGTGACCGCACGAGGCGCTCGCGTATAGAGCGGTGGGCGACTGCGGCTTCCGCGGGCTCCCACCGATAACGGGCTGGCGGCTCCGCCGCCGCCGAGCGAAGCGCAGGGCCCTCATGGAATCAAGCAGGCTGACCCGGGCCCGTCGCCCGTCCAGAGCGGGGCGTCAGGTCAGCGGCGGCGGTGGGGCCGCTTACTTGAGGGGCCGTCCGGTGGGGCCGCCGCTAGCCGCCGAGGCACGCCTTCTGCTTTCAGGCTTGCTGTTTCGATCTGCCTCGTCGGCGACGTCCGACGTGAGGTGAAGGCTCCGCGACCGGCGGCGAGCTGACTCTCTTTCAGGCTGTCGGCCGTTGGGCCTGACCACCTTTCGCTGTGTCGCTCGTCGCCGGTCGGGGATGTTCCGGCGTGACTTGATAGGAGCGTGGCATCGCCCCCAGCAAGCCGTGTCCGCCGGGCGTCCAACTCGGTCGATGTGGAGGTGGACGAGGTCAATGATCGTGCTCGGTGCGGACACCCACAAGCGCTCGCACACGATCGCCGCGGTCTCAGCGACGACCGGCGAGCTGCTCGGCGAGCAGACAGTCCAGTCCGGCGCGAAGGGCTCGGCGGCGTTGCTGGTCTGGGCGCGAGGCCTGGGCGCAGAACGGGTGTGGGCGCTCGAGGACTGCCGGCATGTCTCGGGTTCGTTGGAGCGGTTTCTGATCGCGCGGGGCGAGCGGGTGCTGCGGGTTGCCAGCAAGTTGATGGCGGCATCGCGGCGGGAAGCGCGCGGGCGCGGCAAGTCCGACAGCATCGACGCGATCGCGGTCGCCCGAGCGGCGCTGCGCGAGGGCCTGGGCACGTTGCCGGCGGCACACCTGGACGGGCCCGAGCTCGACTTGCGGTTGCTCGTCGATCATCGCGAGCGCCTCGTCCGGGCCCGCGTGGCGCTCAACAACACGCTGCAATGGCATCTGCACGACCTCTGGCCCGAGCTCCAGCTACCCGGCAGCTCGCTGTTCTATGGCAAGTGGGGACCGCGCATCGCGCGCCGGCTCGCGCGGGCCGAACAGACGATGCGCGTCCGCATCGCCCGCGACGAACTACGTCGCATCCGCGAACTGAGCCAGGCGATCAAGGCCCTTGAAGCCGAGATCGCCGGCCTGGTCACGCAGATCGCGCCGCACCTGCTCACCGAGCCCGGCTTCGGTCCGCTGACCGCCGCCAAGCTCGTCGGCGAGATCGCCGGCGCCGCTCGCTTCAGCACCGACGCCAAGCTCGCCCGCGCGGCCGGCGTCGCGCCGATCCCGGTCAGCTCTGGCAAGACCAACCGCCACCGCCTCGACCGCGGCGGCAACCGCCAGATCAACGCGACCATCCATCGCATCGCCGTCACCCGCCTGCGCTGCCACCCAGAGACCCAGGACTACATCGCCCGCAAACGCGCCGAAGGCAAGAGCACCAAGGAAGCCATCCGCTGCCTCAAGCGCCACCTCGCCCGCCGCGTCTGGCATCTGCTCCAGCCGCCCAACCCCGGACCAGGACACCCATACCCATCACCTTCTTGACATAGGAGACGCGAAAGCAGCAGTTTCGGCGCGCGGAGCAGTCAGCCGGGGATCGCCAGCACGATGCGCTTGCGCGCGCCGGCATCCACTCGGTCGTGCGCCTCGGCGATGCGGGCGAGCGGGAGCGGGTCGCCGACCGCAATGCGCAGCGCTCCGTCCTGTGCCGCCGCGTTCAGGTCTGCGGCTGCCTGGTGCCTGGCATCGACCGGGAAGTCGTCGCTGCCGAGCAGGCGGATGGTGAGGTTGGCGAAGAGCATCGGCCAGAAGTCCAACGTGGGTCGCGGGTCGCGCGTCGCGTAGGCGGCGATCACGGCGTCGGGCGCGGCGAGCGCGGCGTCGAGATCAGCGTTGTCGGAGAACGACACCTCGACGATGCGATGTACACCATCGGGGGCGTGCTGTCGGAGCGCTGCGACAGGATCGTCCTCGTCGAGCGCGACGCACTGCTCGACGACGTCGTCGACGCAACCGAGATCCTCGCGGTGCCGCACCGTGCCGATGACGGTGGCCCCGCCCCATGCCGCAAGCTGCGCCGCCATCAAGCCGACGCCGCCCAGCACACCATGAACGAGGACCGTCGTGCCCTCGACCGGTCCGTCGCCGAAGACAGCGCGGTGGGCGGTGATCCCCGGGATGCCAAGGCACGCTCCGACCTCGTCCGCGACGCCATCGGGCAGCTGGACGGCGTGATCCTCGGGCACGACGGTGAACTGCGCGGCGGTGCCGAAGGCCGATAGGACTGGGCGCCGTAGATCCAGACGCGCTCTCCGATGCGGCCCCGGGGGACGCCGTCGCCGACCGCGTCGATGACGCCCGCGCCATCACTGTGCGGGATCACACGCGGGTACGGCATCCCGTAGCCAACCCAGTCGCCGCGCTTCTTCGTATCACCCGGATTGACGCCCGAAACCGCAACCCTGACCCGTACCTCACGCGGGCCCGGCTCAGGATCCGCCATCTCGCCGACGTCGAGCACGTCCGCAGCGGGTCCCGGTCGTTCGTACCAAGCCGCGAGCACCCGCGACACCTTAGACCGCCGCTATCGCCGTGAGGCAGAAGCAGCAGCTATCCACGATCCGCCAAGGACCTGTCGCTTCTCGCGCGGTAGAAGGCGGCGGCGCGGGCGCGCCGACCCTCGTGACTCACGAGGCCCCCTCAGCGTCCGCCGGTGCCTTGGTTTGGGGCTCGATCGGTGGTATGACGCGTCCTGAGTTGAGTAGGAGGTAGAGCCATGCAGCTGAACGTGGGCACTCGCGTCGAAGTCGAGTCGGAGTCGACGGAGCGGCCAGCGCGGGTGGGCGTCATCGAAGAGGTGCTGCGCGAGGCGCCTTCGCCGCGCTACCGCATCCGGTGGGACGACGGGCACGAGAGCATCTACACGCCGGCGGCCGGGGCGCTGCGCGCGGTCCAGGCGGCCGAGCGGCAATAGGGAGGACGCGCCGGGGGACGCGGTTGCGACGCGTACGTCCGGATATGTCTCTCACCGTCGCGCTGGCAGGAGACACGATGCTGGGCCGCAAGGTCGGCGAGCGGCTTGCGCGTCCCGCGCACCAATCGCTGGCCGCGGCCGTGAAGGAGATCGCGGGCGGGGCTGATCTGTTCATCGCGAACCTGGAGTGCTGCATCTCGGACCGGGGTGCGCCAGTTCGGGAGCCCGGCAAGCCGTTCTACTTCCGTGCTCCACCTGTGGCGGCCGAGCGGCTCGCGGAGATCGGCGTGAACTGCGTCTCGCTCGCCAACAATCACGCTCTGGACTTCGGATCCAAGGCGTTGCAGGACACGCTCGACCACTTGCGCGCCGCCGGGATCGCCGTCGTGGGCGCAGGCTGCGATGAGGCCGCGGCACGGGCGCCGGTGGTGCTCGACGCGGGTGGGGTGCGCGTGCGGATCGGCGCGGTCAGTGACCATCCAGCATCCTACGCAGCGGGCGTGCAGCGTCCCGGGATCGCTTTCGCCGATCTGGCGCGCGCATCCGTCCCCCCATGGTTGCGCGTCGCGTGCACGCCGGACGCGGACGCCGACGTAACGATCGTCCTGCCGCACTGGGGGCCGAACATGCGCTCCAGCCCCGTGCCGCATGTACGGCGTGCGGCGGCGGCGCTCCAAGCGGCTGGAGCGACGTTGATCGCCGGACACTCCGCGCACGTACCGCAGGGCCCGAGCGGCCGCACGCTGTTCGATCTGGGCGATTTCATCGACGACTACGCCGTCGATCCGGGGCTGCGCAACGACCTTGGAATTCCTATGGCTGGTCACGCTCGATGGAGATGGCCCGCGGCGAGTGGAAGGCGTGCCGTTGCGCCTCGAGTTCGCCCACACGCCTCGCCGGCCGGGACGAGACGCGGCTGCTGCACTCGCTGCTGCGGGAGCGCTGCGCCGCCGTACGGTCAGGCGTGCACCGGCAGGGCGACCGCCTGATCTTCGAGCTGCACGAGCACGGTGATGCGACGCGGGCCGGCTGGCTACGCGCGTGTGCCCGGCGATGGCGCTTGTCACGCGAAGCGACACGCGGCCGGTTGCGCTGTTCATCTTCTGCGGTGGGTAGCGGTGCCGCGGAGCGACGGGCGATCATCGGCTGACAGCGCGCGCTTGGTGTTGCCGCCGTCGGCGGGAACGCTATGGCCGATCCCACGCAGACTGCGGGCAGTCGGGATCACCAACTGTGTGCGATGGGGGCGGTCGTGTGGACCGCCCCCATTCGCTCATGCCTCCACTAGGAGACCGCCTTCGCGGGGCCGTGACCGCCGCCGCCCTCCTCCGCGAACGTGCCCTCCGGGCCGGCCGGGGCCGGCAGCGAGAGCGGCTTGCCCGGCACCCTCTTGCCCGGCACGCCGTTGACCGACTCGGTCGAGTAGGCGAACGTCAGCTGCGCGAATGCGATGAGGTCGCTGTTGACCTCGAGCGCGTGCAGGTCAACATTGTCGATGGTGTCGCAGTCCTCGTGGTAGCAGGGGTCGAACTGCTCCCCGGCGGTACCACCCCAGATCGCCGCCTGCTGCTCCGTCTTGATCTCCTCCGCTCCGGTGAACAGGCCGCCGGAGGGGATGTTGTTATCGATGAACGCCTGATAGTCGCTGCGCCCCGAGAACTCCGTGTCGTCGTAGGGCTCGCCGATCAGCGTGTAGTACGACTCGTACAGGTCCTCGATGGCGGTCGAGCCCGGGGGAATCGTCACGCCCTCTGGCGCCGGGAACGTGGACTCGTCCGCGTCGTACACCATGAGGATGTAGTTGGGGGAGCCCACCATGTCGTAGTTCAGGTACAACGCGATGCGGTCGCGCTCCGCCGGGGACAGCCCTTCGACGTAGTCCTCCGAGCCGACGAGGCCCTGCTCCTCACCGGCCCACCACGCGAACCGCAGCGTGTTCTCCGGCTTGGTGTTGGCCATCATCAGGGCGGTCTCCAGGATCGCGGCCGATCCCGAGCCGTTGTCGTTGATCCCCGGGCCCTCGATGACGCTGTCGAGGTGAGCGCCGGCCATCACGACGTTGTCGTCGTTCTTGCCGTCCAGCTCCGCGATCACGTTGAAGTCCGTCCGCGTCTCGGCGGGAAGCACCTCGACGAACGCCGTCGATCCCGGCTGCGACAGCGCGACGCCGTCCGCGAAGCTCGCGCCCACGACCGGGATGGTGTGGCTGACCGTCTCCGGGAGCGGAGGGATCCCGCTCGTGGCATCCGCCACGATCAGCGCCTCGCGGTCGGGCGTGTTGCCCTGGTTCATGATGATGACGGCCTCGGCGCCCGCCTGCTCGGCGTAGAACGCCTTGGTGCCGAAGAAGCACGTGCCGCGCTGGACGAGCGCGATGTCCGCGGGGCCGCTCCAGTCGATGCCGGCGAAATCCGCCGCCTCGCAGCCGCTGGTCGAGGCGCGCGGAGGCGTGAGGTTGATGTCCACCGGGATCACGTTGCCCTCGACCCTGCCCGAGCCGCTCCCGGTGAACACGCCGGTCTCGTAGGTCGCCGCAACCGGGGTGAGCTGGCGCAACTCCGCAGGGAAGTTGAACGTGATCTCGACCGGGTCGAGCGTCACCTCGTAGCCCGCTTCCCTGAAAGCCCGGCAACGTACTCGACGCTCGCGGCGTAGCCTTCGGTGCCAGCCGCACGCGTGCCCGGATAGACCGGGTCGTCGCTGGCGTCGGCGATCGCCTGGAACGCTGCCTGGTGCTCGCGGACGCCTTCCAACGTGACGCAGCCCAGAAGCTTCTCGTACGTGTTGTTGTTGCGCTTGTCGCACGCCTGGGCCGGCGCGGCCGCTTCCGCCTGACTCGAGAGTGCCGCTGCAGCGAGTAGCGCAGCGATGCCGACCGACAGCAATCGCGACCGCGCACGCTTCGGCGACGCCGACAGATGATGAGACATGGGCCTCCCCCCTGGTCCTTGCGCAACGCTCCACGCGTCGCGCGACATCTGAGCGGAGGAACCTACGACATCGCGTCGCCCCGCGCCAGGTTCGTTGCGTGGGCGAGACAGTTTGGTGACCGCACCTCCCGCCGACGCGCTCGCTGGGCGTTCCGCGAGACAGACTCCTAGCCGACGGGCACCTCCTGTGTGCCTGCGGCGTCGTGGATGACGAGCGTCGTCACGTCGCCCTTGTCGAACATCTCGAGCGCCTGGATCGTGGTCGGGGCCGCTGCCGGCGCCGGCAGCGGCGGCTCGACGCAGAGCGTGTACTCGCGCCGGCCAGGCGTGACCGACTCGAGCTCGAACCACGCGTGACAGCCGGGGCGCGGCGCCGTGACCTTCGCGCGCAGCCGGCGCTTGTCGCCACGCGTTCGAGCAGGTAGTCGCCGTCACGCTGCCCGAGCTCGAGGTGATGCCCGATGTCGTCTGCGTTCGGGTTCTGCGTCCAGCGGTCGAAGAGGTCGATCCACTCCGCCGGCCACGGGCCACCGACCTCTCTCCCGGCATGTTGAACAGGCCCTCCCCGCGCAGCCGGACGAGGATGTCGTTGCGCATCGTCCACACGGCCTCCAGGTTCCACAGGTCGAAGCCCGGGTCCACGAACGTGAGCATGTGCTCGCGGTCGAGCAGCCGGAACATCGGGCGGATGTGGAGCTCGAACACCGGGGGTCGCTGATCCTCCGCCATCGTCATCCTCCTGAGTCAATGTTGAGCGACAGGCCGCCGAAGGCCATGGCCGCGGCGGGGTCGGCTGCGGGGACGGCGCGAGGGGGCGCCCGCGGCGCCCGCGTCTCGCTCGCGCCGAGCGCGACCGACACGCGCCACTGCTCGCCCGCGTGCGTCTCGGAGAGGGGTTTCAGCGCGGGGTTGAGATCCAACACGAGGTCGCGTGAGTGCCTGTCGTCGCCGCCGTGATGGGCCTTCCAGATGTAGAGCAGGTCCACGAGGTGGGTCGCGCGGAACTCGCGGTCGTCGAGACGTAGCTCCTCCTCCGCGGGCGCGAGGTAGACGTCCGCGCTGTAGGAGAACGGCGTGTGCACGTTCACGCCGCTGAGCACGAGCTGCCGCCTGAGAAGCCAGGCTCGGGGATCGTCACGTCCAGCGCGCGCACGATCTCCGGCGGCTTGTGGGCGCTGACGACGAAGTCGAACGCCGGGTGGGCGGGGAACGGCCGCGCGGCCTCCAGCTCGCTCGGCAGCGTGGGCGGCGGCGGCCCGGGCTTGTACTCGTACACGTATCCGAGCTGCGCCGCGGTGTCGAGCGTGTCCTTCACCCGGAAGCGGTTCTCCGGGAGGTGCTCGCGGTCCTTGAACAGCCCGCACAGGCGCGCATCGAGGTCCGTGTCGGTCTCGAACGTCTGCTGCCACTGCGCCCACAGGAGGTCGATGTAGCAGTGGAACGAGTAGAAGATCGGATCGAGCACGGCGACCGAGGGATCCGCCATGTCGCCGCCGACGTAGGCGTCGTGCATCGTGTTGTGGCCAGGCTGCTCGAGCGCGCCGAACCCGCCGCCGAACTGCGACGAGCAGTCCAGCTCGCCGCCCTCATGCCCTCCGAAGCTTTCGAGTTGCGACCGCGCGGCGTCCATTGTCGACCAGCTGGCGATATTGAGCACATGGGCGTCGAGGTGCGCGCGCGGGAACGGCAGCCGTTCGCACCGCGCCGTTGCCGGCGGTCCGGCAGATCGGCGTGTCGTTGCGGAAGTCGTGGAACAGCACTGAGCCGGTGTTCTCGAACGCCCTAGGGAAGCGGCTGCCGCTCGGCAGCGCCGACCAGTCCCAGTACGGCACTGTGACGTTCTCCGTTCGCGGCGGGTCCGAGCGGCGCAGCGCCTCCTCGAACAGGAAAAGGTGCGCGCGGTGCCACGGCATGAACGTGTCGTTCGCGTGCTCGCACGGGCCGAGCTCGCCGTCGTGGAGCTGCTCGAAGTACGTATAGCCGTCGATGCTGTCCGGATCCTGCTGCGAGATCGCCAGCAGCCGCGAGACGGCGTGCTCGTAGTCGGCGAGCTCCTGAGGCGTCAGGCTGTCGATGTTCTTCCGGACACGGGTCGTGGCCACGGCGTGCCTCCTCGATTCGTCTCCCTCGGCGGGACGAACCTACCCCGGCCACCGTCAGCGTGCGCGCGCAAGGCGGAGGAGCTCGCGCTTCCGCTGCCCTGCGAAGTCGCCGAGTGCTGCTCGGTTGCCGCTGGAGCGACGACCCTAGCGTCTGATCGGACCGCGCTCGACGATCGTCGCTATCG
>CAVWYY010000004.1:0-415960 GCA_963759375.1 uncultured Solirubrobacteraceae bacterium
TGGACGCGCCGCCCGGTGCGAACGTCCCCTCGTAGTTGATCGCGCTGACGTCGCTTCGCCGCAGCACCGGGGCGATCTCCCGCAGCTGCGGCCAGCCGGCCTGCGGGGGCCGCCCGTAGGACGAGCCGAGTGTGACGTCGCCGCCCCAGGTGAGCGACACCCCCGCATCCGCCACTGCCGGGAACACGAGCATGCCGACCACCGCCACCACCCAGCTCCGCATGCCGTGCATCGAATCAGGCGAAGGTGACGAAGTGCGCGCCCCAGCCGTCGAGGGCCACGAACAGGCCCTCGGCGGCGAGCTCGTCGCCGTCGCGCGTGAACCGCTCGCCGCTCAGCCGGTCGGTGAGCTCCCAGGTGCGGCCGGCCAGGTCGCTCCACGGCAGCCGCACGCGTGACTGCGCCGGGGTGTCCGACAGGTTGACCACGACGAGCTCGCGCGGCCAGCACCAGGCGACGAGCCGCCGGTACGAGTCGTTGTCCGGCCAGCCGGCGCAGTCGGACAGCCGCCATTCGCCGTCGCGGAGGCCGGAGTCGGCGATCGCGCGCAGGAGGCGCGCGTGGAACGCGCGCAGGTCCTCGTCGGGCGGCTCGTCGGGCCCGCGCGCGAGGAACACCGGGATCCGCGTGCGGTGGCCGTCCAGCTGACCGTCGTGGAACAGCCGCGCGCCCTGGAGCGTGGAGAACGCCACGGCGGCGGCGCGCTCGCGCCCCGGGCCGAACGTGGCGGCGGCGCGCGGCTCGTCGTGGTTCTCGATGAATCGGATCAGCCGCTCCTGATAGTCGGCGCCCGCCTGCAGGTGGCCGCGCACGGAGGCGGCGTCCTCGTGCGCGAGCCGGTCGTACAGCCGCTTGTCGTAGCAGTAGTCGAAGCCTTGCTGCTGGAGCGTCCACTCCATGTCCCAGTACGCCTCGGCGATGAACACGAAGTCCGGGTGGGCCGCCTTCACGCGCTCGATCAGCGGCGGCCAGTACTCCTCCGCCGGGGGCGCGCCGCCCCACGTGCGCGCGAACACGTCGTTGCACATGAGCATCGCCATGTCGCAGCGCAGGCCGTCGCACTGCGCGGCGAGGCCGAGCAGCGTGTCGGCCACGGCCGCCCGCAGCTCGGGGGCGAACGCGTTGAGCTGCACGACGTCGGGCCACGGCGGGAAGTACGGGTCGCGGCCCCGCGCGACCCATCCGGCTCCGGTCTCCAGCGAGCCGACCGGATCGCCGGGATCGCCGGGCACCAGGAGCTCGGGCCGCGACGCCGCCCACGGGTGGTCGGGCGCAACGTGGTTGGGGACGTAGTCGAGGACCAGTCCGAGCCCCCGGCTCGCGAGCCGGGCGCGCGCCTCCGCGAGACCCTCCGGGCCGCCGAAGCGCCCGTCGACCACGTACTCGCGCACGCAGTACGGCGACCCGATCACGTCCTCGGGCCGCAGGTCCGGCAGCGCCGCGCGGTTGCCGGCCGCCAGTCCGGGGTCGGCCTCGGCGATCGCCAGGCCGGCCGGGCTGCGCCGCCACACGCCCATCAGCCACACGGCGTCGACCGGCAGCGCGGCGATCGCGTCCCAGCGCGCGCCGTCGACCTCGCCGAGCGTCCCGCCGCCCAGCCAGACCGCGGTGTTGATCTCGTAGATCGTCGGCCGCGGCGGCAGGCGCATCACGCCGCCAGCGCGAGCAGGATCGCGACGGTCCCGGTCCAGCCGGTCTGGTGGCTGGCGCCGAGCCCGGCGCCGTTGTCGCCGTGGAAGTACTCGTGGAAGAGCAGCAGGTCGTGCCAGTGCGGGTCGGTCTGGAAGCGCTCGAGGCCGCCGAACACCGGCCGGCGTCCCGCCTCGTCCTCGGTGAAGGTGCGGATGAGCCGGTCGCCGATCTCCTTCGCCACCTCGAGCAGGTCCATCTCGCGCCCGGACCCGGTCGGGCACTCCACCTTCAGGCGGTCGCCGTAGTAGTGGTGGAGCTGGAGCAGAGCGCGCAGGATCACGACGTTCATCGGGAACCAGACCGGCCCGCGCCAGTTCGAGTTGCCGCCGAACATGCCGCTGTCGGACTCGGCCGGCAGGTACCGGACCTCGTAGTGCTGCCCGTCCCAGTCGAACGTGTACGGGTGGTCGAGGTGCCGGCGCGAGATCGCGCGGATCCCGTGCGGCCCGAGGAACTCGTCCTCGTCGAGCATCACCTTGAGGATCTGGCGCAGCTGCGTCTCGTCGACCAGCGACAGGATCCGGCGGCCCTGGGCGTTCGGGCCCGGGAGGTGGGCCAGCGACGGCACCGCGTCGGCGAAGTGCTCGATGAACGCCATCGCGCGCGCCAGCACCTCGGGGTGGTCGTCGATCAGGTCCGGCTCGAGCACGGTGGCGGCGCACATCGGCAGCAGCCCGACGAGTGAGCGCACCTTGAGCGGGATCGTCGTGCCGTCCGGCATGCGCATCACGTCGTAGAAGAAGCCGTCCTCCTCGTCCCACAGTGGCGTGTCCGCGCCCGGCGGGTTGAGGGCGATCGAGATCCAGCCGAAGTGGCTGACGAACTTCATCGCCATCTCGGCGTAGCTGGGATCTTCACGCGCCAGCTCGAGCGCGATCTGCAGCATCCACTGGCAGAAGAGCGCCATCCACGCCGTGGCGTCGGCCTGCCGGAGCGTGCCGCCGCCCGGCAGCGGCGCCGACCGGTCGAAGATGCCGATGTTGTCGAGCCCGAGGAAGCCGCCCTGGAACAGGTTGCGGCCGTCGGGGTCCTTGCGGTTGACCCACCAGGTGAAGTTGGTGAGCAGCCGCTGGAACACGCGGGCGAGGAACTCGCGGTCGCCCTCGCCGCGGATCTCGGCCTCGCGCTCGTACACCCACAGGGCCGCCCACGGCGTCACCGGCGGGTTGACGTCCCCGAAGTTCCACTCGTAGGCGGGGATCTGCCCGTTCGGGTGCATGTACCGCGTGCGCAGGAGCAGCTCGACCTGCTCCTTGGCGAAGTCGACGTCGACGATCGACAGCGGCGCGCAGTGGAAGGCCAGGTCCCAGGCGGCGAACCACGGGTACTCCCACGTGTCCGGCATCGAGATGACGTCGCCGGCGACCATGTGGAACCACTGGACGTTGCGGATGCCCGCCCCGTCGCCGAGCCACGGGTTCACGCCGTGCTCGCCCAGCCAGTGGACGACGTCGTACTCGTAGTACTGCTTCGACCACAGCAGGCCGGCCAGCGCCTGCCGCATGACCAGCGCGCGGTCGTCGTCGAGCCCTTCCGGGATGACCGTGGCGTAGAAGGCGTCGGCGTCGTCGCGCCGCGCGGTCAGGATGGCGTCGAACGCGAGCGGGTTCGCGGGCAGGCCGGTCGTGAGCCGGATGCGCACCTCCACGCTGCCGCCGGGCGGCACGTCGAGCACGTGGTGGGCGGCGCACTTCGTTCCCGACGCCGCCACCGGCGCGCCGTGCAGCACGTGGTCGTTGATCGCCGCCTTGGGATGCGCGCCGTCCGACTCGTTCTCGCAGAACAGCAACGGCGCGTCGGCGAACAGCCGCCACTCGCCGAGCTCGGCGTGCGTCGCGACGGCGCCGCCCTCGGTGGGCGCGATCGCCGGCTTCGCGCCGCCGTGCCACGACCACGTGTTCCGGAACCACAGCGTCGGCAGCACGTGGAGCGGCGCGGGGTCCGGCCCGCGGTTGTGCACGGTGACGAGCATCGCGATGTCGTCAGGCGCCGCCTTCGCGTACTCGACGACCACGTCGAAGTAGCGGTCATCGTCGAACGCCCCGGTGTCGAGCAGCTCGTACTCGTAGTCCTGCTTGCCGCGCGAGCGGTTGGTGGCGACGAGGTCCTCGTACGGGAACGCGCGCTGGGGGTACTTGTACTGCGCCTTCAGGTACGAGTGCGTCGGCGTGCTGTCGAGGTAGAACCAGTACTCCTTGGCGTCCTCGCCGTGGTTGCCCTCCGTGTTGGTGAGGCCGAACATCCGCTCCTTGAGGATCGGGTCCTCGCCGTTCCACAGCGCCAGGGCGAGGCACAGCCGCTGGCGCTCGTCGCAGATCCCGGCAATGCCGTCCTCGCCCCAGCGGTACGCCCGCGAGCGGGCCTGGTCGTGGCTGAACGAGTTCCAGGCGTCACCGTTCGCGCTGTAGTCCTCGCGCACGGTGCCCCACTGGCGCTCGGCCAGGTACGGGCCCCACGCCTTCCATGCCGCGGCGCGGGTCCGGGCCGCCTCCAGCCGCCGATGCTCGGGGGTCACGCGGCCACACTAACGGCGGCGATCCGGACGTGCGCGCCCGCTACGACGCAGGCGCCGTGGCGGCCCCGGATCGCCCGGGGCCGCCTGGCGGTCGTCTCAGCGCTTGAGGAGCCCGAGCTCCAGCGAGCGGGCGGTGCTGCTGCGCGCCGCCGTCGCTGTCGCGGCGGCAGCGGTCACCGGGTCCGCCGTCCAGTCCGGATGGCCCGGCATCGGCGGGACGGTGTCGCCGTAGAGCCAGTCGCGCAGGAACCGGGTCAGGTTGCGGTGCGTGACCTTGTTCACGTGCGCGATCCACTGCTCGGTGCTGACCGACTCGTCCTTGTAGCGCTTCACCCATGTGCGCTCGACCTTGGAGAACCGCTCCTCGCCGATCACCTGGCGGAGCGCGTACAGCGCGAGCGAGCCGCCGCCGTACACGTTGTCGCTGAACAACGTGAAGATGTCGTTCCCGGTCGGCTTGGCCACAGGCCCGTACTGCGCCCGCAGCTGGTTGGCGATCCGGTACTCCTCGCGCCAGTAGCCGACGATGTCGAAGCCGAAGAACTCCGACGCGTAGCTCTTCTCGTAGTAGTCGGCGTGGCCCTCGTTGAGCCACACGTCCTGCCAGCGCACCGGCGCCACGCTGTCGCCGAACCACTGGTGGGCGAGCTCGTGCACCATGATCGGCTCGTAGTTGGAAGGCGGCCGCGGAGGCGTGAACAGGAATACGGGATGCAGCGACAGCGTCTGCGTCTCGAGCGCGTACCCGAACCGCTGGTCCGCCGCCAGGACACCGTACGCATTGAACGGATAGCGACCGACCCGGTCGATCATCCACCGCAGGTGGTCGGGTGTGCGCGCCAGCGCCGGCTCCACCGTGGACGTCGCGCTGCTGCTCGACACGTCGCGGACATGGACGCCCCGCACGCGCCCGCGGTCCGTCACGTCGAAGTCGCCGACGGCGAGCTGGATCAGCTCGGACGCCATCGGCTCGCGCATGAAGTACTCGCTGTACGTGCGCCCGCCCCGTGTCTGCCGGTACACGAGGTCGCCGTTGCCGACCGCCGTCGTGCCCTCCGGCACGTCGAAGCTGATGTCGTAGCTCGCCTTGTCGGCGGGGTGGTCATTGACCGGGTAGAAGTCGTGGCCGAAGTCAGGCTGCCCGGCGGTGATCGAGCCGCCGTTCACGGCGAAGAACCCGAACGGGAGGGTGTCGACGGGCGTGTACGGGTGCGCCGTGTAGGTCACGCGCACCGCGAACTTCTCGTGGTCCTTGAGCGGATGCGTTCGGCGTGATGACGATCTCCTCGTCCGCCCACGTGAAGCGCGCCGGCCGACCGTCCACCTGGACCGACCCGACGGAGTCGCCGTCGAAGTCGAGGTTGAAGCGCGACAGCGCCTTCGTGGCTCGCGCGTACATCGTGATCTTCCCCTGCACCGTCTCGTTCGGCGCCGCGGTCGGATAACGAAGCGCGAGCGAGTAGTGCTTGGCGTCGTAGCCGCCGTTCCCGAGCGTTGGGAAGAGCGGGTCGCCGATGCCGACAGAGCCCGGCGACGGCGCGTGATGATGCGATGCGGCTGCGGGTGCAGCCGTCACCGCCGCGATCGCGACAGCGACCGCCAGTGCGGCCCTGCGCCGCACGAAAGAGCGTTCCATCCGGCGAAAGTATTCCCGCCGTCAAGTCACGCCGAGGGAACCTAGGCGGCCATCAGCTCGCGCGCGGCCGGCAGCGCGCCGAGCGTGCGCAGCGCGCGGTCCTCGACCTGGCGAACCTGGTGCGGCTTGACGCCGAGCGCCCGCGCCGTCTCGGTCGGCGAGTGGGGCGCCTCGTCGCCGAGGCCGTAGCGGAGCTCCAGCACCCGGCGCTCGATCGCGCCGAGCTGGCCCAGCGCGGCGGCGACGCCGTCGCGCTCGGCTCCGGCCATCGCCTCGTCCTCGGGTGATGGCGAGGCGGCGGCCACGAGGTCGCCCAGCTCGGTCTCTCCGTCGTCGGCGATCGGCGCGTCGAGCGACGCGGGGCGGCGGCCGGCGCCCTGCAGGCGCTCGACGTCCTCGACCTCGATCCCGAGGTCGGCCGCCAGCTCGGCGTTGGTGGGGGCTCCGCCGAGGCGTGTGGTCAGGGTGCGCTCGGCGATCTCCAGCCGGCGCACCTGGTCCGCGACCGTGATCGGGAGCCGGACCATCCGGCCCTTGTCGGCCACCGCGCGGCCGACGGCCTGGCGGATCCACAGCGTCGCGTACGTGGAGAATCGGTGGCCGCGCCGGTAGTCGAACTTCTCGACGGCGCGGACGAGGCCGATCGTGCCCTCCTGGATCAGATCGGTCAGCGTGAGCCCCGAGTCCTCGCGCTGGTAGCGCTTGGCGATGTGGACCACGAGGCGCAGGTTCGCCTCGATCATGTGGTCCTTGGCGGCCATGTCGCCGCGCTCGACGCGACGTGCGAGCGCCTGCTCCTGCGCCGCGGTCAGCAGCGGCGTGCGAGCGATCCCACGCAGGTAAAGGGCCAAACCGTCGTCATGGCGATCGCTCATGACCCGCACAATCGACCTAGTTCTTCAAGGACTCCTGAAGGCTGCCTCAAGACCTCCTGAAGGCTTATGTGGGCCTGACTTCGCGCGTCTACCGTGGCCGCCGAACGCTTGTGAATTCAGGAGACCGAATGAGCCTCTGGACCGACGACCGAACGCCTCGCCAACCCGAGCCGCCGACTTCCCCCACGCGGAACGAGGAGCCCCCGCCCTCACCGCCCGCCGACGCCCCGCCGCGGGGGGCTGAACCCTCCCCCCGCGGCGGTGGCCGCTGGCTCGCCGCGCTCGGCGGCGGCACGGTCTCCGCGGTCGTGGTCTCCGCGGTCCTGCTCGGCACCGGCATCGCCGACAACGACCAGCCGTCGACGGCCCCGGCGAACGACAACTCGAACCCGGTGACGATCAACGCCAGCGACGCCAAGGGCGACCTGGTCCGCACGGTCTACAACGCGGCAAGCCCGAGCGTGGCGTCGATCCGCACGGGCAGCGGCTCGGGCACCGGCTTCCTCGTCGACAGCAACGGGACCATCGTCACCAACGCGCACGTGGTCGGTGACAGCAAGGAGGTCCAGGTCCGCTTCAACGACAAGGGCGACTACCACCAGGGCGAGGTCCTCAGCGTCGACGCCTCGACCGACCTCGCGGCCGTCAAGGTCGACCCGAGCGACGCGCAGGGCATCCGCCCGCTCGAGCTCGCCGACTCCGACGGCGCCAAGGTCGGCGACACGGTGATCGCGATCGGCTATCCGCTGGGGCTCGACCGCACGGCGACGGCCGGCATCGTCTCCGGCCTCGAGCGCCAGATCCAGTCGCCCAACGGCTTCTCGATCGACAGGGTCATCCAGACCGACGCCGCGGTGAACCCGGGCAACTCCGGTGGCCCGCTGCTCAACGACAAGGGCCAGGTGATCGGCGTCAACTCGCAGATCGCGACCGCCGCCAGCGGCGGTGACGGCAACGTGGGCATCGCGTTCGCGGTCCCGTCCAACACCGTGACGGAGGTCCTGCCCGACCTCGAGAACGGCACCGCTCCCAAGCATGCCTACCTCGGCCTCCAGACGACCACCCCGCAGTCGGGCACCGGCGCCCAGATCGCCGAGGCGACCGCGGGCGGGCCGTCCGCACGCGCGGGCCTCGAGGCCGGCGACGTCGTGACGAAGGTCAACGGCGCCGACATCGGCGGGCCGGACGACGTCGCGCAGGCGATCTCCGACAAGAAGCCCGGGGACCAGGTGGAGGTCACAGTCCGCCGCAACGGCTCCGAGGACACCGTCAAGGTGACGCTGGGCCAGCGCCCCGAGCAGGTGCCGAGCACGACCCAGCAGGAGCCGCAGACTCCGTAACCGGGCAGGTTTGAGGCGGCTCTTCGGAGCCGCTTACCTGTTCTTAGAGATCGTCGGCTTGACTGGCCGGCCATGGGTACAAGGGGAACGCGATCGATATTCGTCGCCGCTCTCTGCACGGGAATCGCCATGGTCGGCCTGTCGGTCCACGGTCTGATGGGTATCGATGACGAGCTCGCGCAGTCAGCGTTCGCCGCGCGTGAGGCGCATTACGTCGACTATCAATCGGCGAATGAGCAGCAGCGCGACACGGGTGACTGCCACCGGGCGCCGGTGGTGGATCTGTCCCGTACCTGAGGCGGCGTGACACCCACGGTCGAGGAGGTCCGGCGGATCGCCGCCCTCCCCGATCCGGTGATCCGCAACCTGCAGATCACCGAGTGCTACTCGCGGCTGGCCGCCGCGGTCGCCGAGCGCCGCTCCGGCGGCGCCAACTGGTGCACGTTCGCCACCTGGGCCTCCCGGCAGGCCGGCGGCACGATCCGCGGCGAGGACCTGATCGACGCGCTCCGGCGCGAGCTCGGGAAGGACGCCGAGCTGCTGCACCCGGTCGACTCGTTCTGGCGGGCGCTCCTGCGCCGCGGCCTGTTCAACCGCGAGAGTCGGTTCGGGCGCCTGGTGTGGAGCCTGCACACGCCGTTCGACGCGTTCGAGGTGGCCAGCGACGCGGTCGCCCGCGGCAACCGCAAGGTGTTCGCCGAGATCGGCCTCGAGTTCACCCGGTACGTGACGCTCGACCGCGACGCGTTCTTCGCGGGCCTCCAGGACCCGGAGCTGCGCCAGGCGTTCACGCACATGGAGAGCGCCGAGCCCGACCTGCTCGTGCTGGCCAACCTGGAGATCGGACTGCACGAGCAGACCCGCCTGCAGCCGGAGATCGCCGAGGCGCTCGACGCGCCGACGGCGTCCGAGCAGGGGCTGCTCAAGCGGATCCTCGGCTGGCCGCTGCAGCGGCGGCTCACGCGCCTGAGCCGCGAGGTGGTCACGCGCAGCCTGATGGTGCTGTCACTGCCGGGCGCGGTGCTGTTCCTCGGCCGCAACCTCGACATGCCGCTGCCGCCGCCGGGCGGCAACGCCGAGCTCGCGGCGCTGCTCGCACGCTACGAGCCCGTCGCGCCGGCGCCCGACGACTGCGGCGCCCGCGACTGGGCCGAGCTGACCCAGCGCATGCACTACATCTCGCACCTGTTCCGCGCCTTCCACGAGCGGCCCGAGCTGAGCTCGGCGCCGTTCACGCCAGCGCAGGTCGAGCGCGTGAGGGCGGGCGAGGTGCCGGAGGGGCCGCTGTGAACGCCACTTCGGCGACCAGCCCGCCCCCGGCGCGCGGCTGAAGCTCGAGCCGGGCGCCGTGCGCGTCGGCGACCGAGCGGACGATCGACAGGCCGAGCCCGGCGCCGGGGCCGGAGCAGTCACGGTGCAGGCGCTCGAACGGCTCGGCCAGCCGGCGGACGTCCTGCGGGCGGATCTCCGGGCCGGTGTTCTCGACGTGCACGAGGCCCGGCCGGACCGTCACGTCAACGGTGCCGCCCATCACGTTGTGGCGCACCGCGTTCTCGACGAGGTTGGCGACGAGGCGCTCGATCAGCGGCGGGTCGCCGGTGATCGGCGACGGCTCGAGATGCAGATGCACGGCCACGCCGCGCGCCGCCGCTTCGGTCGCGGTGGTGTCGGCGGCCGTGCGGGCGGCGACGGCGAGGTCGACCGGCTCGCGCCGCGGCAGCGCCTGCTGGCTGCGGGCCAGGAACATCAGCGAGTCGAGCAGCGCCTGCGTGCGGTCGGCGGCCTCGAGCACCGCCTCGCCCATGTGGCGAAGGTCGGCCTCCGTGGCGTCGGGGTCGGCGAGCGTGACCTCGACCTCGGCGCGGATCACGGTCAGCGGCGTGCGCAGCTCATGGCTGGCATTGGCGACGAAGCGGCGCTGCGTCTCGAACGCGTCGGCCAGCCGGTCGAGCATCCCGTCGACCGTGTCGGCCAGCTCGCGGAGCTCGTCGACCGGCCCGCCCATGGCGATCCGCTCGTCCATCCGCTCCTGCGTAACGCGCTGCGCGAGCGAGGTCACGCGCCGCAGCGGCGAGAGCGCGTGCCCGGCGACGAAGTAGCCGAGGGCGACGGCGACGAGCATGGTGCCCGCGAACGCCAGGATGAACTGCGCGTCGACGTGGGCGAGCGCCGGGTCGGCGAACCCCGGCGGCAGCGTCCGGTTCACCTGGCGGTGCACGATCCACGAGCCGATGCCGAGCAGCAGCGCGCCCGAGGCTCCGAACAGGAGCGTGTACAGCGCGGTGAGGCGGAGCCGAAGTGTCACACGCGATAGCCGGCGCCGCGCACGGTGTGGACCACGGGCGGGTCTCCGAGCTTGCGGCGCAAGGTCATGACGGTCATGCGGACCGTGTTGGTGAACGGGTCGATCCCCTCGTCCCAGACCTTCTCGAGCAGCTCGTCCGGGCCCACGACCGCCCCGCCGGCCGTCATCAGCACCTCGAGCACGGCGAGCTCCTTGGGCGCCAGGTCGATCGGCGTGCCCGCGCGCGTGACCTCGCGCCGGGCGGGATCGAGCTCCACGTCGCCGATCGTCATCACCGGCGGGCGGGGGGCGCCGTTGCGGCGGGCCAGCGCGCGGGTGCGCGCCACCAGCTCGGCGAACCGGAACGGCTTGGAGAGGTAGTCGTCAGCGCCCAGCGCCAGGCCGCCGACCAGGTCTTCGACGCCGGCGGCGGCGGTGAGCATCAGGACCTTGGTGCCCGGGCGCTCGAGCGCCAGCGTGCGGCAGACCTCGTCGCCGTGCATCTCAGGCAGGTCGCGGTCGAGCACCACGACGTCGTACGGCGCGGCGAGCGCCTTCTGCAGCGCCGACGCACCGTCGCGCGCCAGGTCCACGGCCATGCCCTCGCGGCGGAGACCGCGGGCGACCGCGTCGCCCACCCGGGGCTCGTCTTCCGCGATAAGCACTCTCACGCGGGGAAGCGTGACGGGTGCTCGTGAAGAGCCGCCAAAGCCGGCCTAAAGGTCGGCTCAGCTGTGTGACCCGGGCCACACAAGACGCCGTCACCGCGGGAACAATGGCTTCGTGATCACCGCTGCCGTCAGGACGATGGCCGGGCGCTACGACCCGTCGGTCGCCGACCCGCCGCTGGCCGCGCGCATCCGCCTCGTGAGCGGCGAGGAGGCGCACGACGTCGTGCTCGACGGCGACGGCGCCGAGGTCGTCGAGGCGGACGGCCGGCGCCACGACGCGATCATCTCCGGATCTGGCGCGGCCTGGCGCCGCGCCGCCCAGGAGCCGGGCGGCGGGCTCGGCCAGCTGCGTCGCGGCGGCCTGCGCATGCGCCAGAACCTGCACGTCGCGGTCGGCTTCCTGGCCGCCACGAGCGGCGACACGCGGCCGGAGCGGCTACGCCTGCACGAGTACGAGACGCCGTTCGGGCCGATCTCGGCGGCCGAGGCGGGGTCCGGGCCGCCCCTACTGGCCGTCCACGGTCTCGGCGGCACGAAGGCGTCGTTCCTGCCGACGATCGGCGCGCTGGCCGGCGCCTACCGCGTGATCGCCGTCGACCTCCCGGGCTTCGGCGACTCGGTCAAGCCCCTGCGCGCGCCGTTCGACGCGCCGTACTTCGCCCGCGCGATGACCGCGGTGCTCGACGCGGCGGGCCTGGACTCCGCGCACGTGGTCGGCAACAGCATGGGCGGCCGGATCGCGATCGAGATGGCGCTCGCACACGGCGAACGGGTCGACCGGCTGGTGCTGCTCAGCCCGGCCCTCGCCTGGCTGCGACCCCGCCGCTGGGCGCCGATCGTGCGCCTCCTGCGCCCCGAGCTGAGCCTGGTGCCGATGCCGGTCGAGCCGATCGTGCGCCGGATCGTGCCGCGCGACGGCTGGGCGGCGGCGGGCGTCGACGAGTTCCTGCGCGCCTACACGACGTCCCGCGGCCGGCACGCGTTCAACGCGGTGGCGCGCAACATCTACCTCGACGAGCCGCACGGCGAGCACGGCCTGTGGGAGCGCCTGGGCGGCATGACCCACGAGTCGTTGTTCGTGTGGGGCCGCAAGGACACGCTGGTGCCGATCGGCTTCATGCGGCACGTCGAGCGCACGTTCCCGAAGGCCCGGCACGTGGAGCTCGACTGCGGGCACGTGCCGCAGGTCGAGCGCCCGCGCGAGACGCACGCGGCGATGCGAGAGTTCCTCGCGCGATGAGCTTCCGCGCGATCGTGCCCGACGAGCTGGAGTGGATCACCCGCCCCGTGGAGTTCCTAAGCACGTTGTTCCGGCGCGCGGGCGCGAACCGTCACCCCGGCTGGTAAGGAGGCTGGGCGCGTGCGTGGTCGGGGATCTCTGGCGCGTTGACCACCTCACAGGTGGTCAAGTCGCCACACGCCGCCGGCGACGGTGGCGCACGCGCTCCCTACTCAGCGGTAGTTGACGTTCGCCGGCGGAACACCCTGCTCGGGTCGCACACCTAGGCGGGCGGCGGCGTCGAGACCGCGGCGAGCGTGGCGGGCTCCGGCGCCCCGCCGCTGTCGTCCACGACGCCCAGGGTCTCGAGCTCGAGCACGAGCACGATGTGCGGGACGGCGACCGCGAGGTAGTCGTGCCGCTCCGGCGCGCGGCTCGCGTCCAGCCAGCTGACCTCCACGTCGGTGAGCGCGAGGAAGTCACGCTCGTGCGCGTTCAGGAAGTCGGTGGTGCGGGACCGGTAGCCCTCGCTGGGGAGCTGGACGGTCCCCTCGATCTCGTGGCGCTGGGTCTCGATCCGGACGCGCTCGCGGCGATAGTGCATGTGGAGGAGTATCGGCCATCGGGCGCAGCCGCTGTATAGGGTGCTCCGCCCAGTGCTCGATGTCGACGCGATCATGCGCCCTTGGTGGGACCGGCTGCGCGAGCAGCTCGGCGAGCTGGACCTCTACGACGCCCACACGCACATCGGCGCCGACGACCCCGACGGCGTCAAGCAGTCGGCCGCCGAGCTGCTGGCCAAGCTCGAGCGCGCGTCCGCGCGCGCGGTCGTGTTCCCGATGCACGAGCCGGCCGGCTACCCGCCCGCCAACGACCGCGTGCTCGAGGCCGTCGCGGCGTCGGACGGACGCCTGGTCGCGTTCTGCCGCGTCGACCCGCGCGACAACGCGGTCGCCGAGGCGCGCCGGTGCCTCGACGCCGGGGCGCGCGGGATCAAGCTGCACCCGCGGGCCGAGCAGTTCACGCTGTCCGAGCCCGCCGTGCATGAGCTCGTGGGGCTGGCGCACGAGCGGCGCGTCCCGGTGCTGATCCACGCGGGCCGCGGGATCCCGGCGCTCGGGCGCGACACCGTCGCGCTGTCCAGCGAGTTCACGGACGCCCGGCTGATCCTCGCGCACGCCGCGATCTCCGACCTGGCCTGGCTGTACCGCGTGCTGCCCGAGCACCCGAACGTGTTCATCGACACCGCGTGGTGGGACCCGGCGGACATGATGGCCCTGTTCACGCTGGTGCCGCCGGGCAACATCGTGTGGGCGAGCGACTCGCCGTACGGGCTTCCGCTGACGTCCGCGGTCCTGCACCTGCGGCTCGCCCTCCAGGCGGGCCTGGGCGCCGATGCGATCCGCGCCATCGCCGGCCGGCAGATCGAGCGACTGCTCGACGGCGGCGAGCCGATCGACGCCGGTCCGCCGCCCGGCCGCGCGCGGCCGATCGACCCGCTGCTCGAGCGCGTCGTGTCGCACAGCGCGCAGGCGATCGCGCGCATGTTCGGGCAGGGCGATCCGTCCGAGCCGGTCGCGCTGGCCAAGCTCGCGTGCGGGGTGGGGGAGGACGGCGGCTCGTACACGCCGGTGTTCGCCGCGGTGCTCGACCTCCTCGAGACCTACGAGGACAACATCGGCGCGGTGCCGGAGGGGCAGCGCATCCCGCCCGCCGCGCGGCTGCTGGTGGCGGCGGTCACAGTCGCGCGGACGCCTGACGTGCCGCTGCCCGACCTGCCGGACGCGCCGCCGCCGACCCGCGAAGAGGCGGAGCGCTAGCTGTAGTCAGCCAGGTTGTTCCGTTCGGCTAGGCGCTGGATCGGGGGTTCTCGGTTCAGCGCGGTGGGTCGTCGGTAGTTGTAGTGGTTCAGGAAGCCGGTGAGCGGGCGCGGCGTTGGGCGTTGGTGAGGTGGAGCGCCGTAGGCCAGCGTTCGGTGAGCGTCTTGATGAAACGCTCCGCTTTGCCGTTGGTGCGGGGCGGTAGGGCTCGGTGAACAGGTGCCTGAGCCGAGCCGCTGACAGACGGTGCGATGCGCGAGCGAGCGGTAGCCGGGGCGTTGTCGGGGGATGAAACTGCGTCCGGCCTGCGGGAGCCTTTGGGTTCGGGGACTTGGGGCCTTTGGAGATGCGGTCGGGCAGGCCGTTCTGACTGATGAGCTGTGAGCTCGACGTTGTTCGTGGCCGCCGGACTTGCCGGTGTGCTGAGAGCACGTATCCGTCTTTGTCGTGTGTCGCGCGCTCCCGCTCAGGTCGGATGAGAGGAGCGTGGTGCGAGGGCTCGGTGCCCTGCACCCCGGCTTCGTGTTGACAGCTCTTGATTGATCTCCTTGATGGGGATGCGAGCCGGCGAAGCCGGTGAGGCTCCGTCCGGAGCTCATCAGAGGATCGGCCGCTCAACGAGTAGGAGATGACGTTGAGCGAGACACGCAAGTACCGGAAGTTCACGCCCCAGCAGAAGCTCGAGCTGGTGATGGCCAGCTGGCGCGGCGAGCGCTCGATCGCTGAGCTGTGCCGCGAGCACGGCATCAGCGAGAGCCTGCTGCGGCGTTGGCGCGAGCAGGCGCTGGAGGCCGGGATGGAGCGCTTCGCGGCCGGCGAGCAGCGCTCGCAGGGTGCCGAGCAGCGGCGGCGGATCGCCGAGCTCGAGCGCGCGCTGGGCCGCAAGACCTACGAGTTGGAGATCGCGGGAAAGCTCTTGCGGGACTGGGAGTAGGCATGCGCGTCACCCGGTCCCGCGAGCTCGTCGCCGAGGGCTACCGGCCCTCGGCGGTGGCGCGCGTGGCGCAGATCAGCCGCCAGGCGATCTACCGCGTTCCCAAGCGCAGACGAGCCCCCGGCTCGTCGCGGCGGCCGCCGGCCGACGAGGTCGAGGCCGCGATCGTGGCCGAGGCCGAGGCCAACCCGACCGACGGCTACCGGCTGGTCACGGCCTGGGTGCGGCGGCGGCTCGGCCGGCCGGTCAACCGCAAGCGGGTGCTGCGCGTGATGCGCGAGCTCGGGCTGATCCAGCGCCGCCGCCCGCTGGCGCGTCGACGGCGGCCGGGCTTCTTCCGCGTCGAGCGCCCGGATCAGCTCTGGCACCTGGACATGACGTCCGTCTGGGTGGCCGAGCACGGCTGGGTCTACCTGATGGCCGCGATCGACTGCTGCACGCGCGAGATCGTCGCCTGGCACCTGGAGACCCGCTGCCGCGCCAAGGAGGCGATCGCGCTGATCGAGCGCGCCGCGACAGAGCGCGGCATCACGCCGGGCACGCTGACGCTCGGCACTGACAACGGCTCGGCGTTCACCGCCCGCGCCTTCAAGGCCGTCCTGGCCGGCCAGGGCATCGCGCACCGCCGCGGCGGCTACCGCGACCCCGAGAGCCAGGCGTTCATCGAGTCCTGGTTCGGCAAGCTCAAGGAACGCTGCGTCTGGCGACACGAGTTCGAGACCCTCGACCAGGCCAGGGAGGTGATCGACGCCTACGTGACCCACTACCACCACCGGCCGCACAGCCGGCTCGACTACAGCACGCCGCTCGAAGTCGCGGCGACCTGGAACGATGGACAAGACCACCTAATCCCAGCGGCCTGACCTGACAACACGGCCGGGGAGCACGTCATCGGGATGGATGTGCATCGGGACTTCTGTGAGGTGGCGATCGCCGAGAACGGCCAGGTCCGTTCGGCGGGTCGGATCGCGACGCGGGTACCGGCGCTGGAGCTGTTCGCGCAGAGCTTGGCGCCCGATGACGTGGTCGCGCTGGAAGCGACCACTGGTGCCGACCGGATCGTGGAGGTGCTGCAGCGTCATGGGGTGCGGGTGGTGGTGGCCAACACACGCAAGCTGAAGTCGATCACCGAGGCCAAGGCCAAGACCGATCGGCTCGACGCTCAGGTCGTTGGCCAAGCTGCTGATGTCCGGATTGCTTGATCCGGTGTGGACGCCGGACGAGCGGACGCGCGCGCTGCGGCGGTTGACGAACCGCCGTGAGCGGATCGTGCGTGCCCGGACGCGCGCGAAGAACGAGGCGCATGGAGTGCTCTCGCGCAATCTCTGTGAGCGGCCGCCGGTGACCGACGCGTTCGGCAAGTCCGGCCGGCAATGGCTCGCGAGCCTTGAGCTGCCCGTCGACGAGCGCCTCACGCTCGATGGGTGTCTGCGCCAGGTCGACTTCCTCGACGGCGAGATCGCCGCGATCGACCGCGAGATCGCCAAGCAGGCGCTCGCCTGGCCAGAGGTCCTGCGGCTGCTGACGGTGCCCGGCGTCAATGTGCAGACCGCGGCGACGTTCATGGCCTCGATCGGCGACATCCGCCGCTTCCGTCGGCGCGCAAGCTCGTGAGCTATCTCGGCCTCGATCCCCGGGTCCGCCAGTCGGGCAACAGCCCGGCCAGGCATGGCCGGATCTCCAAGGCCGGCACGTCCGAGGCCAGGCACATGCTCGGCGAAGTGGCGTGGAAAGTCACGCTGACGCCCGGGCCGCTGCGCGCGTTCTTCGAACGCGTCCGCGCCCGCCGCGGCAACCAGATCGCCGCGACGGCGACCGCCCGCAAGCTCGTCACGCTGTTCTGGTGCCTGCTCACCCGCGAGCAGGACTACGCGTTCGGGCGGCCGGCGATGACGCGCAACAAGATCCGCAAGCTCGAACTGGTCGCCGGCGCGCCACCGCAGAAAGGCCGCCACGGGATCGCCGGCGGCAAGTCCAAGGCCGTCTTTGACGCCGAACGCGAACTCTCCCGACAGGCCGAAGCCGCCTATCGCCGTCTGGTCAACGACTGGCAGTCCGCCGGACCCCAAGATGCGGGTGCGGGCGCGACACCGGGGCGCGCATCTCAAAGGCCCTCGAAGGGCAAAGCCGCGCGGCAGGCTCTCTAGCCCCGAAACCTGCGCTTCGCTTCGTCAGTCACCCGCACCCAACACCACTCTGGCAAAGGCGCCCCGAACCGTCCAGACCACTTGACTTTCTCGTGCGCGGCGGGCGTGGCGCCGACGCGGCCGGTAGGTCCTCGGCGGCGACGGGCTGACTCTTGACTTTCTGTCCGGCTGACGTGTATGTCGCCGCCGCCGCCGGGATCTCCGGCGTGACCTGATAGATGCGTGGCCTGCGCCCGACTGAGAAGTGTCCGCGGCGATCCGGCTCCCCCAGCGAGGGAGGCGGATGACGTGATCGGCGCGGACACGCCAAGCGCCCACACCGTCGCGGCCGTCGATGCGCGACCGGCGCTGCTCGACGAGCAGACGCGCGCGCGGCGGCGTGCCGACGCCTGCTGACGGGCCGCGGCCAGGCGGCGAGCGGCTGTGGGCGTCGAGGACGCCGGCCGTCCCGGCGCGCTGGAGCGTCTGCCGCGCGCGGGAAGCGCGTGCGCGCGCCCCAAGCTCACCGCCGGCGCGCGCAGCCGGCGCGCGAGCGGGCAGTCCGACGTCATCGACGCCGCGCGATCGCCCGCGCCGCCGCGCGACGGCCTCGACGCGCTGCCGCGCGCGCTGGCCGGACGAGCTCGAGGTGCGCGCTCGTCGATCACGCGAGCGGCTGCCGGCCAGCGCCGGCGCTGACAACGACTGCGCTGGCGCTGCCGACTCTGGCCCGAGACCGAGACCCGCCCCGCGCCTGATCCGCGCCACTGGCAGGACCGCGCGCCGGGCGCCTGGCCGCGCCGAGCAGAGCGCCCGCGTCCGGATCGCCGCGACGAACTGCGCCGCCCGCGAGCGACCCGCGCGACAACGACGCTCGAGCCGAGCTCGCGACGCTCACCGCGCCTCGCGCCGCGGTGCGGCCGACGCGGCTGCGGCGCGCTGACCGCGGCAAGCGATCGGCGAGATCGCCGACGCGCCGCCGCCACCGACGCCAAGCCGCCCGCCCGCCGGCCGGCCCCGACCCGCCTCCCCGGACAAACGCAGCGCACCGCCTCGACCGCGGCGGCACCGCCAGCCAACAGCGCGCTGCACCGACCGCGATCACCAAGGGCCGCTGGACCCGAGACCGATCGCCACCCCGCGCAGCAGCCGAAGGCAAGACCCGCCGCGAAGCGATCCGCTGCCTCAAGCGCCACCTCGCCCGCCGCGCGGCACCACCCAACCGACCCCGCGACCACCACCCCACCAGCACCCAGCGCGCACGCGCAGCGCACGACCACGCAACACGCCGACCGGCGCCCCGACATAGAAGCAACATCCGTCGGCACCGCGCCGACCGGAGCCGGGGCGCGAACCAGCGGACGGCGCGCCAAGGAACGCGCAGACGGCGCGGCGCGCCGGACCGAGCACCCGACGAGGCCAAGCGCGGCAGCGCGACGCACACGGCACGACGCCCGCCGGCCGCGCCCACCGCCGCCACCGACGGGCCGGGAGCGAGCCGACGCCGGCGACGCCGAGCCGACGTGATGGCACGAGCCCCCGGGCGCGCGCGCCGTAACGGCCCGGCCGATCAGCGCCAGCCGGGGCAGCCGGCCGCGACGTGACGCGAGCACGGCCGAACGGCGAGGCGCGACCGAGCGTCGGCGACTCGGCCGCGGTGAACCGCAGCTCGCGCAGCGCCAGGACGCGCACCGCTCGGGCGCGTCCGGCGCACGCGCTGGGCGCGAGAACGACGCAGGCCGTGGATAACGTGAGAGAGGGGAGTGGTGAAAATGAAAAAAAAATTAAAAAATAAAAGAAAGAAAAGGGTGCTAGCGGTTCGGCGCGTGGGCGACGAACACCGCGGTGTCAGCGTGGTGCATCACGTAGCTGCTCACGCTGCCGACCAAGGCTCCGACGCGGCCCACGCCGCGGGCGCCGAGCAGGATCGCGTCGTAGTCGTGCTCCTTCGACTGGGCCACGATCTGCGGCCCGGCCTTGCCGCGGCGCACGCACTTGGTCACCGGGATGTCGTCGGGGATCCGGTCGACGGTGTCGCACAGCAGGCGGCGGGCCTCCTCGTCCGCCTCCTCCTGGAGCTTTCCCGGATCCGGGGCACCGGCCACCCAGATGTGCGAGTCGGCCAGGAAGTCGGGCGTCACGGCCAGGAGCGTGATCGCCGCGTGGTCGCGGCGCGCCGCGGTGACGGCCGCCGACAGCGCCAGCTCGGCGGTGTCGGAGCCGTCGATCGCGACGAGCAGGCGGTGCAGGTGGAGCTCGCTCAGAGGAGTCATCGTCATGCCGCCTGAGGCTGCGCCTCGCGAGCCAGCTCGATGCCGCTGCGGGTGCCGAGCGGCTCCTCGCGCATGAGCGCGACCGCGATCATCGCCACGAGCCCGAGCGGGGCCGCGGCGAGGAAGATCTCCGCGATGCCGCTCCCGTAGGCGTGCTCGACGACCTTGGCGATCGCCGGCGGCAGCTCGCTGATGTTCGGCACGCTGTCGCCGGACGGCGCCTTGGCGCCGGCCGCGGCCAGGCCGGAGGCGATCGATGTCGCCGCCTTGTGGGCGAGCAGCGCCCCCAGCACCGAGACGCCGACGGCGCCGCCCATGCTGCGGAAGAACGCGATCAAGGAGCTGCCCGAGCCGAGCTCGGTGTGCGGCACGGCGTTCTGGACGACCAGCACGAGGTTCTGCATGAGCATCCCGAGGCCCGCACCGACGAGCAGCATGAACGCGGCGAGCTCCACCAGCGAGGTGGTCTCGTCGAGCGTGCCCATCAGGCCGAGGCCGAGCGTCAGCAGCGCGGTGCCGGTCAGCATCACCTGCTTGTAGCGGCCGGTGCGGCTCACGCGGCGGCCCATGACCGTCGAGGCGACGAACAGGCCGATCACCATCGGGATCGTCAGCAGGCCGGACTCGGTCGGCGACTTGCCGCGGGCGATCTGCATGTACTGGCTGAGGAACACGCTGGTGCCGAACATCGCGATGCCGACCGCGATGCTGGCGATCACCGCCAGCACGACCGTGCGGCGGGAGAACAGCTTGAGCGGGATCAGCGGCTCGCTGACGCGGCGCTCGACCGCGATCGCGGCGACGATCAGCGCGATCCCGAAGCCGACCAGCGCGGCGGTCTGCCAGGACAGCCAGTCGTAGCTCTGGCCGGCGAGCGAGACCCAGATCAGCAGCGTCGAGGCGCCGCCGGCGATCAGCGTGGCGCCGAGGTAGTCGAGCTTGACCTCGCGCCGGTGCCGCGGGAGGTCGAGCGTCTTCTGCAGGACCGCGAACGCGGCGAGCGCGAACGGGACGCCGATGTAGAAGCACCAGCGCCAGCCGACCGAGTCGGTGACCACGCCGCCGAGCAGCGGGCCGGCGACGGTGCCGACGCCGAACACAGCGCCGAGGTAGCCGGAGTAGCGGCCGCGCTCACGCGGCGACACGAGGTCGGAGAGGATCACCTGCACGAGGGCAGTGAGGCCGCCGACGCCGACGCCCTGGATCGCGCGACAGGCGATCAGCCAGCCCATCGACGTCGAGAGCCCGGCGAGCACCGAGCCGAACACGAAGATGATCAGCCCGGTCTGCACGAGCAGCTTGCGGTCGAACAGGTCGGCGAGCTTGCCCCAGATCGGGGTGCTCACCGTCAGCGCGAGCAGCGTCGAGGTGACGACCCAGGTGTACCCGGACTGCGAGCCCCCGAGGTCGCTGACGATGCGTGGCAGCGACGTGGAGACGACGGTGCTGGAAAGAATCGCGACGAACATGCCCAGCATCAGGCCGGACATGGCTTCGAGGATCTGGCGGTGTGTCATGGCCGGCATCAGGCGGCCTCCTTCGTGGCTTGGGCGTGTGCGGCGGCGGCGCGCGCGAAGTCCTCGCGCAGGCGCTCGAGCCCGCCGGTAAGTGCAGTGACGTCGTCGTCCGACCAGGCGTCGAGCACGTGCGTGAACGCGGCCACCATCCGGCGGTGCGACTCGCGCAGCACCCGCCGCCCCGTGGTCGTCGCCGCGACCATCTGGGCGCGGCGGTCGCGAGCGTCCTCGCGGCGCTCCACGTAGCCCTCGGAGGCGAGCGAGGCGATCTGGCGGCTGGCGACCGACAGGTCGACGCCGAGCCGCTGGGCCACCTCGCTCACGCGGAGGGGACCGTGCAGCTGGATGACCGCCAGGGCGGTGAACCCCTGGGTGCCGAGCTCGGCGAGCGCGTGGCGCTCGATGTCACGGCGGACCATGCCGAGCCCGTAGAGCTGGCGGACGAGGGCTTCGATGGGTGAGAGCTGATCGGACATTAGTTGTCTTCTGCAAGCAAGTATATCGACAGTTGGCGGCCGATGCTTGAACGGACCTGCTAGAAGCCGACGCGATGGCGTCCGGGGCCGGCAACGAGTTCGACATCGCGACCGAGCCCGGCAGGATCTGGCGGCGCGTCGGCGGCCTCGTGGCGTTCGCGGCGATCGCGGTGCTGGCGATCTGGACGCTGCCGGGCGTCGACGAGGTGCGCGACCGGTTCAAGACGGCCGAGCTGTGGTGGATGGCGGCGGCCGCCGCGTGCTCGCTGAGCTCGATGTTCGGGTTCGTGCGCGCGCTGTGGGCGGCGTTCGAGCGGCTGGTCCGCTGGCGCCGCGCGGTGGTCCTCGGCTTCGCCGAGCAGGCCGCCAACGTGCTGCTGCCGGTCGGCGGCGTCAGCGGGCCGGCGCTCGGCGCGCTGGTCATGCGGCGGGCGGGCGTGCCCGCCTGGCTGGCCGACGAGCGGCACTCGGTGCTGTTCCTGTCGACGAGCTTCGTCAGCTTCTTCGCGCTGTTCGGGGCGGGTCTGCTGCTCGCCGTCGGCGTGCTGCCGGGCGACGTCTCGCTCGCCGCGTCGCTGATCCCGGCGGTCCTCTCCGCGGCCGTGATCGCGGGGGCGACCGCGTTCGCGCTGAGCGAGAACCCGCCGGCCTCGGTGCGCGGCCGCTTCCGCTCCACGGTGTGGAAGGTCCGGGTGTTCGTGCACAACGGGACGCGCGCGACGGTGGAGCTGATCCGGCACGGCGACCGGCTGCTGGTCGTCGGCGCGGTCACCTACTACGCGGCCGACGTCGCGGCGCTGGCCTGCAGCTTCCAGGCGTTCGGTGGCGGCGCGCCGCCGCTCGGCGTCTTCATCCTCGCCTACACGCTCGGCCACGCGGGCGCCCTGCTGCCGACGCCGGGCGGCATCGGTGGCACCGAGGGCGGCCTGATCGGGATGTTCGTCGCGTTCGGCACGCCGCTGTCGCTCGCCACCGCGGCGGTGCTCGGCTACCGCGTCTTCCAGCTCGGCCTGCCGGCGATCCTCGGCGGGGTCTGCCTGCTGCGCATCCGCCACTACCTGACCAGCGAGGTCTCGCAGGCGGCGGTCGCCGCGCACTTCGCGGGCGTGGAGCGCCTGGTGCCGGTTCTAGCCGCGGAGGAGCAGGCGGGTCAGCGCGACGCGTGAGTCGACGTCGAGCTTGCGGTAGACCTGCTTGACGTACTGGCTGACCGTGTGGTGGCTGAGGCAGAGCTGCTCGGCGATCTCGCGGTCGGCGAGACCGTCGACCACCAGCACGGCGATCTCGCGCTCGCGCGGGGTGAGCGGGGCGAGCAGCGCGGGGGCGATGCCGGGGCGCTCGCGGTCGAGCTCGAGGACGGTGACGAGCCCGCTCGTGTGCCCGTGCAGGGTCCCGCCGCCGCCGGTGACGAGCGTGACGTCGACGCGGCGGGTGAAGCCGCCGTCCGCGGCCGGCGGCACGGCCAGCAGCCGCTGCAGCTCGCCGTCGGCGTCCTCGACCTCGGCGAGCAGCCGGCGGGCGACCTCGTTGGCCCGCAGCTCGACCTCGCCCGGGTCGCTGACGACCACGGCGGCGCCCGCCAGCTCGAGCGCGTCGAGCGCCTGGTCGCGCTCGACCTCCAGCCGCTCGCGCGTCCAGATGCCCTCGATCGCGCAGCCGACGACGCGGCCCATGGCCTCGACCATCTGCACGTCACGCGTCGTGACCTCGCGCTCGGCGCGGTCGTCGGCGAAGTGCACGCTGCCGATCACGTCGCCGTCGCCGATCACCGGCGCGTCGACCACGTGGCGCATGTCGTGCGTGCGGTAGGCCCTGCGGTAGGCCGGGCCGTCGAGCCACTCGCGCTCGGTCATCAGCCCGAGGTTGTAGGTGGCGTGGCGGGTCTCGAGCGCCGTACGGAGCACGGGGTCCAGGTCGCGCGCGTCGCGCTCATAACGCGCGACGAACAGCTCGCTCACGTTGACGGCGACGTTGTACTCGGGCCGCCACGTCCGGCGGTCGAGGATGTTGAAGCCGTACATCGGGACGTCGAGCAACGGCCCGAGCCCGGCGGCGAAGCGGCGCTCGAGCTCTGCGACGCTCGACGAGGAGCACAGCGTCTGGGTGAACCGGACGAGCTCGAACCCGCCCGACTGCTCACTGCCCTGCACCACGCGACAGAAGGTATCGCGAGTCGCCGGGTGTGGACACCCCACGCATGACACCGGTGCACGCCATTGCCGCGTCCGGCCGGGGGCCGGAGGATGCTCACATGAGTCTGCTCTGGGGCACCATCGCGATCCTGGTGGTGATCGTCTGGGCGATCACCCTGTACGACATCTTCCGCCGCCATCTCGGCGCCGGCAGCACCATCCTCTGGATCGTGCTCACGATCTTCCTGCCGCTCGTCGGGTCGGCGATCTACTGGGCGCTGCGCAAGCCGCAGCCCGGTGACATCGACCGCACGCTCGCGTCGGATGCCGCGATGCGTGACGAGGCCAGGCGACGGGCGATCGACAGCCCGAAGATGTGAACACCGCCGGGTAGCCTCGAGGGGGTGACGGCCCGCCCCCGGTTCTCGCTGCTGCTCGCCGCTGCGACGTGCGCGTTGGCGGCCGCCGTCACCGGCGTGCTCGCGCTCGTCGTCGCCGTCACCGAACGCGCCGACCTCCGCGTGTCGCTGGCGGTCTCGCGGATCGACACGTCGCGCTCGAGCTCGCTGCTCGCCGCGATCAGCCACCTCGCCGACCCGCTGCCCTACGCGGTCGTCGGCCTCGCGCTCACCGCCGTCGCCTGGCTGCGGCACGAGCGTCGCCTGGCGGTGACGATCCCGCTGCTGTTCGTCGCCACCGGCCTCACCACCGAGCTCCTCAAGCGCGCGACCGACACCGCCCGCTGGTGGGACGCGCCGCTGTGGCCGAGCGGGCACGCCACCGCCGCGGTGACGATGGCGCTCTGCGCGATCCTGGTCAGCCCGCCGCGGCTGCGCCCGCTCGTAGCGATCATCGGCGGCGTGTTCGCGATCGCGGTCGCCGGCTCGATGGTCGCGCTGTCCGCGCACATGGCATCGGACGTCATCTCCGGCTCCCTCATCGCCGCCGCCTACGTGCTCACGGCGCTGGCGACGGTCGCAGCACCTGGCTGACCGACCCGAGCGAGACCGACATGGTGCAGGGTCGGCCGGCGAAGCCGTCACGCCGCCACCCGGTAGCGCAGGTGCGTGACGCCGGGGGCGTCCACGACGCGGGTCAGCTCGAGCTCGATGTGGTCGGCGCCGAGGTGCTCGAACAGCCGCCGCCCCTCGCCCAGGAGGACCGGCACGAGGTGGATCTCCATCTCGTCGAGGACCCCGGCACGGAGGCACGACTGCGCGAGGTCGGCGCCGTGGACGAGCACGTTCGCGTCGCCGGCTGCCTCCTTGGCCTGGCGCATGGCGCTCTCGACGCCGTCCGTCACGTAGTTGACCAACTCGGAGTCCGGGGCGGGCGGGGTCCCGCGGGTCGGGACGAAGATCGGGACGCCGTGGTGATCGCCGCCCCAGTGGCCGGCGTGGTCGAACGTGCGGCGCCCGACCAGCACCGCGCCGGTCGCCATCACCTCGTCGAAGATCTGGCCGCTCGGCCCCGGCGGGTGGAACGCCGGGTGGCTCGCCGTCGGGGTCGCCGAGCCACTCGTGCAGCCGCTCCCCGTTGATCCCAAGACCATGATCGGCGTCGTCGTCCGGCCCGGTGATGAACCCGTCGAGCGACATCGACATGTACAGAACTGAGGTGGACATGTGGTCTCCTCTCTATGAGCGCAGCAGCGCCCGCTCGAACCGGGCGAACGCGTTCGGCACGCCGACGAGGTGCTCGTCGCGCAGCGCCTGCGTCGGGAACCCGTCCTGGGTCATGGTCATCAGGGTCGCCGCCCCGCGGGCCTCGAACGTGAACTCGAGGCTCGTGACGAAGCTCGAGCCGTCGAGGCGAGTCTCCGTCGTCGTGAGGCGGATCCGGCGCGGTCTATCGATCTCGTCGAAGACGTGGTGGTGGCGGTAGAGCTCGCCCGGCGAGGGGCCGAAGGAGATCGCCCAGACCCCGCCGACGCGCAGGTCGCAGCGCGACTCGACGATCCATCCCGGCGAGTCCTGGCCGTAGAACTCGCGCTGGCCCTCGGGGCTGGTGAAGGCGTCGAAGACCTGCTCCGGCCGGGCAGCGATGAGGCGCTCGAACGCGAGGTCCGGGGTCACGACTCGCGCTCCACGTAGCGCGCGAAACGGTCGAGCCGACCCTCCCAGGCGCGGCGGTAGCCCTCGATCCACTCCGTCACCTCGTCGAGACCCGCGGGGCCGAGGCGGCACTCGCGAGCCCGGCCGACCTTCTCGGTGACGACGAGATCGGCCGTCTCGAGGATCCCGACGTGCTTCTTGATCCCGTTGATCGTCAGGCCGAACGGCCCGGCCAGCTCGCTGATCGTGGCGGGACCGCCGCCCAGCTGTTCGAGGATCCCGCGGCGGGTCGGGTCCGACAGCGCGAAGAACGTCGCGTCGAGCGTGGGTGATAGTGCACCGATCGGTGCACTATAGCGCGGCCCGCAGCGCGTCCACGACGAGGTCCTGCGCCTCCTCGCTGAGATGCGGGTAGAGCGGCAGCGTGAGCTCGGCTCGGGCGATGCGCTCGCTGCGGGGGAGTGGTGTCGGGCGCGTCGTAGGCCGTGAACTCGTGGATCGCGGGATAGAGGACGCTGGTCTGCACGCCGTGGCGCTCGAGCATCGCGGCGCGCACCGCGTCGCGGTCCGCGGCGTCGACGAGCACCGGCATCACGTAGCACGAGCTGAGGGCCACATCGGCGTCGGCGTACGGCACCACCACGCCGGCGACGTCCGCGAGCAGCTCCCGGTAGCGCTTCGTGAGCTCGCGCCGGCGCTCGACGGCCGCGTCGAGCCCGCCGAGGCGGGCGAGCAGCAGCGCGGCGCGCGGCTCGTCGAGGCGGTAGTTGTAGCCGACGTCCACCACGTCGTAGGTCGACGCGTGGCCGCGATGGCGATCCCACGTCCCCGACGTCATGGCGTGCGAACGCCAGCGCCGGGCGAGCGCGGCGACCTCGTCGTCGGCGGTGGCGAGCAGGCCGCCCTCGCCGCACGAGAGCACCTTGTTGGAGAAGAACGAGAAGCAGCCCGCGAGCCCGATCGTCCCGAGCGCCGGCCCGCCCGGCCGCGCGTGGGCGAGCGGGGCGTGGGCGGCGTCCTCGATCAGCGCGATGCCGTGGGCGTCGCACAGCTCGCGCAGCACCTCCGCGGCCGCGGGGTAGCCGCCGTAGTGGACGACGCACACGGCCTTGGTGCGGGACGTGATGCGCGCTTCGACGTCCGCGGGATCGAGGCCGAAGTCGTGGTCGCCGACGACATCGGCGAGCACCGGCTCCGCGTTGCAGTAGCGCGCGGCAGCGGCCGAGGCGACGAACGTGATCGCCGGGACGATGACCTCGTCCCCGTCCGTCACCCCGGCGGCGCGATAGGCCAGGTGCAGCGCCGCGGTGGCGCTCGAGAGCGCGATCGCGTGCGGCACGCGGAGCCGCTCCGCGAACGCGGCCTCGAACTCCGCGGTGCGCGGGCCCATGGTCAGCCAGCCGCTGCGCAGCGTGTCGGCCACGGCGGCGATGTCGGACTCCTCGAGCGAGAGGTCGAAGAGCGGGACGCGGAGCTCAGACGTTCGAGTACCGCCCGTCGTACGGATCGCCGAAGCGCCGCTCCTCGAGGCCGCGGATCACCTCGTCGACGCCGTCGGGCACGCGCAGCTGCGGCTCGAAGCCCAGCACAGAGGCGATCCGCGCGAACGAGACGCGGTAGTCGCGCGGGTCCTCGTCGCGGTGCACGTAGCGCACCTCGGCGGCCGGAAGGCGCTGCTGGATGAGCTCGACGAGATCGAGCTTGCGGTAGTTCTCGTCGGAGTGGCCGACGTTGAACACCGTGCCGGCCACGTCCTGCTCCGGTGACGCGAGTACCAGCGCCACGGCCCGTGCCGCATCGGCGACGTGCACGTACGGCCGCCAGAACTGCTCGCCATAGACATCGAGCCGGCGCCCGTCCCACATGTCACGCGTGAACTCGTTGACCGTCAGGTCGAAGCGCATCCGCTCGGCCACGCCGTAGATCGTCGCGAAGCGCAGGCAGGTGACGACGAGGCCGCCGTCGGCTCGGTCGAGCAGCGAGCGCTCGATGGCCACCTTCTGCTCCGCGTACAGCGACACGGGGGCGAGCGGCGCCGTCTCGTCGACCGGCACGAGCGGATCGGCCACGCGCCCGTAGTTCGAGCACGTCGAGGCGAAGATCAGCCGCCGGACGCCCGCGGCCTCGGCGTCGGCCACGAGCGCGCGCGTGCCCTCGACGTTGACCGCGTGCGACAGCTCCGGGTCCTTCGCGCAGGCCGGGTCGCCGACGATCGCCGCGAGATGCACGACCGCGCCGGCGCCGGCGAGCGCGTCGCCGCGTGCCTGCGGATCGCGCACGTCCCCACGGACGACCCGGGCGCCCGCCTGCTCGAGCGCCGAGGCGACCGGGTCCTGGTCGTGCAGCAGCGCGTCGAGCACATTGACCTCGTGGCCCGCGCCGAGCAGCTCGCGCGTGACGCAGGCGCCGATGTAGCCCGCCCCGCCCGTCACCAGGATCCTCACGGCGTCTTCTCCGCGCGCTCGAGGAGCAGCGGCAGCACGGTGTCGGCGTCGCGCTCGGCACGCTCGTAGTCGTCGTGGCGCCCGATGTCGAGCCAGTACCCGTCGTACTCGTACGAGCCGACGGGCTCGCCGGCTTCGAGCAGCGAGAGCACGAGGTCGGGCACGTCGAAGCGGTCATCGGCGGGCACGTGCGCGATGGCGCGCGGCTCGAGCGCGTACACGCCCATGCTCACGCGGAATCGGAACGTGGGCTTCTCCTCGTACCCGACCACGGGCTGCGTCCGCCCGCGCACGCCGTCGGTGTGCAGGATCCCGTAGTCGGTGTCGACCCCGCGCTCGTGGGTGGCGATGGTCATCGCGTTGCCGGACTCGCGGTGGACCGCGAGGAACTCCGCGTAGTCGAGGTCGGTCAGCACGTCGCCGTTCATCATCAGGAAGCTGTGGTCGAGCCCATCGATGTGGCTCAGCGGGCCTGCGGTGCCGAGCGCCTTGTGCTCGTGGTGATAGCGGATGCGCACGTCGTAGTTGTCGCCGTCGCCGAGCACGGCCTGCACGAGGTGGGCGAGGTGGCCGACCGCGATCACGATGTCGTCGAAGTGGGCCGCGCGGAGCTGGCGGAGGACGATGTCGAGGATCGCCCGGTCGCCGACCGGCAGCAGCGGCTTGGGCAGGACCTTCGTGTACGGCGCCAACCGGGACCCGCGCCCGCCGGCGAGGATGACCGCCGTCTCGCTCACGCCTGCAGTATCACCGGAATGGGCGCCCGACGATAATGCCCGAGCCGTTCCACCCATGCGAAGGGACATCCCATGGCCGACAGACCCGTCTTTCTCTATGCCGCCCTGTACGACGACATCGCCGATGCGGAGGCGGACTATGAGGCCGTGTTCGACCTCCATGCCGCCGGGGCGATCGGGACGTTCGACTCGGCGGTGATCCGCAAGGAGGACGACGGCAAGGTCCGGGTGACCAAGACCGAGAAGCCGACGCAGCACGGTGCCTGGACGGGCGCCGGGGTCGGCGCGATCGTGGGGCTGGTCTTCCCGCCCGCACTGATCGGCAGCGCGATCGTCGGCGCCGGCGCGGGCGGACTCGTCGGGCACCTGCGCAAGGGGATCTCGCGCGGGGATCTCAAGGACCTCGGCGACGAGCTCGAGGCGGGCAGCGCGGCCGTGATCGTGCTCGGCGAGTCCAAGATCGAGGAGCAGCTCGAGAAGGCGGTGAAACGCGCCAACAAGCTGATCGAGAAGCAGGTGGACGCCGACGCCGAGGAGCTCAAGCGCGAGATCGATGCGGCGGCGCGCGAAGGGGCAGGATAATTCACCCCGTCCGGACGATGCGGGATGTCGCCGATTGATCGAGGCTCGGGCCAAAGCCGACCTGAAGGAGACAGGACATGGCAATTGGACCCGTTCAGCTGATCGTGCTGGGCTTCGAGAAGCCCGACTTCCACGGGGAGATCATCGCGGAGCTCGAGCGGTTGCGCGAAAGCGACACCGTGCGGGTGATCGATGCGCTGGCCGTCTACAAGGACGCGGCCGGCGAGTTCGAGGTCGAGCACCTCAGCAACCTGTCAGAGGATGAGGCCATCGAGCTCGGCACCAAGGTCGGCGCGCTGGTCGGACTCGGCATCGAGGGCGAGGAAGGCCTGGTGGCCGGCGCCGAAGCGGGTGCCGAGGCGGCCGCCGACGGCGTCCGGGTCTTCTCCGACGAGGACGCCTGGGACGTGCTCGAGGAGATCCCGAACGATTCGGCGGCGGCGCTCGTCCTGATCGAGCACCACTGGGCGGTGCCGCTGCGCGACGCCGTCATGCGCGCCGGCGGCTTCCGCATCGCCGACGGCTTCATCAGCCCGCTGGACCTCGTCGCGATCGGGCTCGCCACCGCCGAGGAGGCCGAGCAGTTGCACGCCCACGAGACCGCCGGCTCCACGAACTGACCGACCAAAGGAGACACGACATGTTCGGATCACGCAGAGTCGCACGACGGACCGGCCGCCGCACCGCACGACGCGTCTCACGCCGCCGCTAGAACGAAACCGCACGTCGCGCGCGCCGCCATCACGCGGCGCGGCGACGGCGCCGGTGCTCCTCGATCTGCTTGCGGAGCGTGTCCCAGCGCGATCGTGCCTGCGTGGTGACCTCGTCCCACTGGCGCCGGACCTCGTCCTCGGCAGGCATCTCGCCCCGGCGGATGCGATCCAGCTCACGGTCGACCTCCCGGCCGCTCGCCGCCGAGCCGACGAGGACGACCATGACGCAGAAGAGCGTCGAGATCATGGCGAAGACCGCGCCGATCACGCCGTACCGCGTCGCGAACGTGTTGAACAGATGCGGGACGTACACCGTCGCGCCGACCGAGTACGCGGCAAGCAGGAGGGACCCGAGAATGCCGAACGGGAGGAGCGCCCGGCTCGGGATCCGCTTGGCGCTCAGCACCCGGCCGCTCCAGACCAGGAACACCGCCGTCACCGGCGCGTCGACCAGCGCCGCAGAGAGCTCGAGGCGACTGCGCCCCAGTGAGGCATGGATGAGACCGCTGACGGCGAGGTACGCCGTGAGGCCGACGATCCAGAGCAGGCCGTTGAACGTGTTGCGGACGCTCAGCGGTTCGAGCTCCCAGGCCTGCTCGAACAGCCGCTGCACGGCGCGGGTGAAGCTCAGCACGGCAATGAGGAGGAAGAAGAGCCCGACGACGCCGAGGCTCGTCTCCATGCCCGACGGCGGCGCGAAGACGTCCTTGACGGCCTCGGCGCCGCCGCCCGTCAGCTCATACCGGTTGATGATGCGCTCGGCCGTGCCCTTGCCGCCGAGCTCTGTGGCCACGGCGCTGGTGACGATCGCCAGCGGGATCGTCGCGGTCAGGGCGCTGGAGGCGAGGGCGATCGCCCGGTCGAAGCCGGCCACCTTCTGAAACCGGCTGATGACGCGGAGCACGAACTCCGGCCGCAGCCAGAACGTGAGCGTGCGGACGACACGCTCGCGATTCACGCGCCGTCGCTGGTGCTCGTCTGTTTCGTCGCCGGCCATGGCTGAGATCATGACCCGCCCAGTCGCGCGCGAGCTTCGACGCTCGTGTCACCCGCATCGGATGATGCTCGGCGTGCCCCGCGCGTCAGCATGGGCGTGATGGCGCAACGCCTGCCGTGGCCGATTCGAAGTGTGCTCGCGGGCACAGCTGGGACCGCGACGATGACAGCCGCGTACGCCCTCGAGCATCACGTCCGCACCAACGTTCGCGGACAGCTCGACTATGACGATGGGCTGGTGCCCGGCCAGATCGTGGCGAGCGTCATGCACCTCGGGCAGGTCACGCACCGGCAAGAGCACGAGCTGGGCACAACTCTGCGGTGGAGCTATGGCTCGGCGTTCGGGCTCCTGCACGGTGCGCTGTACCGCAGCATCGGGGATCCGCGCGCGAGCCTGGTCTTCGGGGCGGTGCTGATGTCCGCGACGTTCTCGCTGTTCCCGCTGCTCGGTCACACGCCGCCGCCGTGGCGGTGGCCAAAGGATGTGATCGCCACGAGCATCGGCACCCACATCGCGTATGTCACCGCCGTCGCCGCCACGGACGACGGCCTCCGCCGCTCAGCATGAGCGACCGGATGGGCGCGGCGGGTTTCGAACCTGCGACCTCTCGCGTGTGAAGCGCGATCAGGGGATTCGGGGCCGATCCCCGGATAGGGCAGATTGTTCTGATGTGCAGGGGATCCCGGTGCTGGCGGCGACGGCAGATTCGCGCCGATCACGACCTCATTGGGCACTGGTGCCCAAGATCAAGCCATCCTTGCCAGCCCGTGCGGCCAGAATGAACTGCTCCTTCCTGAGGTTCGCCGACCTGCAGGGTCCGGCTCACGGCCGCCCCCGCGATCACCGCGCGGCTCCCTAACGGCCACGTCAGCTCACGTCGACGTAGGTGACCTCGATGGCGTTGTTTCCGTAACCGAGCCGGTTCCAGGGCGGCACCTCGGGTTGCACGTTGCCGGCTGCGTCGGTCGCCCTGGCGCGGAGCGTGTGGCGTCCGATGTCGGTCGCGTCCCACTCGAACGACCAGTCCTGCCAGTGGTAGGGGCCGTTGGGTGGCTCGAGCTGCGCGGTGTGCCACTCGCCTTCGCCGGTGAGGCTGACTTCGACCTGCGTGACGGGGCCGGTTCCCGACCACGCCTTGCCGCGCACCGTATGCGTGCCGCGCCTGAGGGTCGCGCCATAGGCGGGGTCGGTGATGCGGGCGCGGACGCGCATCAGGCTGACCGCTTCGTGCGGTCGGTCGGGCCACTCGTAGATGTAGTGGCCGGTCTGGAACTCCCCGTGATAGGGCTCGGTCATGACCTCGATGCGCTTCAGCCACTTCACCGACGCGACGGCGTACCAGTGGGGGACGATGAGCCGGAAGGGGCTGCCGTGGTCGGCGCCGAGCGGCTGCCCGTTCATCGCGTAGGCGATCAGGATCTCGGCCGCCGGATCGGCTGCGTGGGCGAGCGGCAGGGCGCGGATGAAGCTCAGGTCGTCCTTGTCGGTCTCGGCGAGGATGGGTTGGAGGTGGTACGCGCCGTGGTCGGCGCCTTCGAACCGGACGTCGACCCCGTCAGTGGCCGGGTGCGCCTGCGCGAGCACCTCGTGGAGGAGGGCGCCGGTCCAGCGGGCGGTCGAGACGGCGTAGTCGCCCCATGGCTCGCCGGTCGGGAGGGGTCTGGTCGCGAGCCGTCCGTTGCCGGCGCATTCGAGCGTGACCGCCCGGTCGTGGGCCGGCATCGCGCGCAGGTCGTCGAGCGTCAGGGTGGTCGGGTTCTCGACGGCGCCGCCGATCTCGAGCGTGCCGTCGTGTGCGGGTAGCGGGAAGTTGCTGCGGACGTAGTGGAGCTCGTTGGGTGTGATCTCTCCGGCCAGAGCCTGCGGCGGCGCCTCGGCGTTGTAGGGAGCCGGGTTGATCATCTGGAGTGCGGCGCGCGCCCGCTCGAGATCGTCGGTCACGGCCATGGGTCAGCCTCCTTGGGACATCAGTAGTCGGAATCCTGGAAGGTCGGTTCGCGGCCTTCGTTGAAGGCGCCGATGCCTTCGATGCGGTCGGGATGGACCGCCGAGCGCCAGTGCGAGTCCATCATGATCGCGATCGCCTGCTCGAGCGGCTGGCCCTCGCCGAGCTGGACGGCCCGCTTGACCGCCTGCACCGCCGTGGGCGAGTTGCTCGCGATCTTGTCTGCGATCGCGATCGCGGCGTCCATCAGCGCGCCCGGGGGGTGGATCTCGTTGACCATGCCCAGCCGATAGGCCTCCTGCGCCGTGATGGGGTCGCCGGTCATGAGCATCTGCAGGGCCTTGCCGCGCGGGAGCAGGCGTGGGAGCAGTGCCGGCGAGCCGCCGCCGGCCGCCAGGCCGAGCATGGCTTCGGGCTGGCCGAAGGTGGCGTTCTCGGAGGCGATGATGAAGTCGGTGCTCTGGGCGAGCTCGCAGCCGCCGCCGTAGGCGGTCCCGTTCACGGCGGCGAGGATCGGCTTGCGCAGCTGGCGGACGGTGTAGAGCGTGCGGTCGAAGGCCTGGCGCTGGCGCAGCCAGTCCTCCTTGGTCATGTTCTTGCGCTGGCGGAGGTCGCTGCCGACGGAGAAGGCGCGCTCACCGGCGCCGGTGAGGACGACGACCCGGACGGCGGTGCGGACCGCGATCGTCTCGACGACCTCGGTCAGGCGGGCGCCCAGCTCGGTCGTGATCGCGTTGTCGGCGTGGGGCCGGTTGAGGGTGATCACCGCAACCCGGTCGTCGGAGAGGTAGTCGAGCAGGACGGGCGAGTCGGGTTCCGTGCCGTCGGAGGGTGGTGGGCCGAAGTCGAGTGCTGCCCAGCGGTCGGTTGTCACGGGGTCCTCCGGATCGGTCATGAGTCGAGCTCCGCGAGCCAGCGCATCGCCCGCAGGCCCGGGGCGAAGCAGTACTCGCCGCCGCGGGTGACGACGAACGGCGGCAGATCCTGCAGCCGGCGCCGGATCGGCCGCTGAGGGATCGTGAGGCGGCCGGACCCGTCGTTCGGCCCGACCAGCGGGTCCTTCTCGGACGGCGCGCCGATGAAGATGCCGTCGTTGAGCCATTGCGTCTTGACGAACTCGAACTGGCGCTTGAGGTGCGCGCCGGCGAACACGAAGATGATGCCGCGGTCGGCGCCGTCGTCCTCGAGCACGCCCTCCGGCAGCATCGGCCCGTAGCTCGTGCCGCGCCGGATCATGCGGTGCAGCCGGACGTCGACGCTGCCGTCGCCGTCGAGCGCGTCGCGCGGGTTCGCGCGCCGCGCGTGGGCGCCCGCGGGGCACTTGAAGCCGCGGGGGTCGTCGGCGTAGAGGAAGGCGTTGTTGCGCTGCGCGTCGGCGCCGAGCTCCGGGTCGTCGCGCTCCGGCGAGAGCGCCAGTGGAGCGCCGCTCTGCCAGCGCCCGACCATCTTCGCGCCGAGCAGCGCCTCCTCCTCGCGGCTCGCGGCCTTCGCGCGCAGGTACTGCCGGTAGGCCGCGACCTTCGTGTGCAGCTTGCGGAACACGACGTAGGTGCCGTTCCGGCCGAGCACCTCGGGCGTCGGCATCGGCGGCAGCTCGCCGCGTCTCGTCCGGATAGCCGAGGACGATCTCGCCGGCCTTGAGCGGCCTCTCCTTCGGGTTCGATGGCGGCCTGCCGCTGCCCTCGACCGCCGGCTGGCCGATCCCGTCCTTGAAGCCGAATGACGTGCGCCCGGTCGGGAGCTGGTAGCAGTCCTGGCGCCAGATCACCTCGACGCCCGCGAGCTCCTGGTGGGCCTGGCGTGCCTTCTCGACCACGGCCTCGAGCCGCGCCGCGTCGGGGGAGAGCGCCGCCAGGGCGACGTGGACGTCGGAGCTGCCGAGCGGCTGCTCCCAGTGCTCCGGGCTGCTCTCGCCGACGTCGCCCAGTTGCGCCGCGCGGGCCGCCATCCCCTCGCGGAACTCCGGCGCGAAGCTGTCGAGCGAGCTCTGCGGCACCCCGAGCGCCTGCAGGCCGGGATAGGTGAAGGCGGCGGTGATCCAGGCGTCCTGGGCGGGATCGGAGGACGGGCCGTCCCGAGTCGACGAGCCGGCTCAGGCGCCGGACGAGCTCGCGCCCGGCCGCGCGGTCATCAATCCGCAGCAGGAGGTAGGTGCCGACGTAGGGCGACGGTCGCTCGTGCAGCGCGCCGCTCTGGATGTCGTCGAGCTCGAGGCGCACGGCATCCGTGGCGGCCACGGTGGTCAGTGGTGCTCCGGAGGTTCGGGCGGGTCCGGGTTCGGCGGCGCCAGGTACGGGAACGTGCTGCGAGGCCGGCTGCGTGGCGTGGTCGACCCCGTCGCGGATGACGGGCCCGTTGCCAGCGTTGATGAGCGTCGTGAAGATCGTGTCCATCACGTCGTCGTTGGGCGCCCGGCCTCCGCAGGTCTCGTGCGCCTCACCGCGGAGCGCGGCGAGCTCGATCTCGAGGAACGAGCCGTGCTCGGCATAGGGCTTGCTGACGTCGACGACGAGGTAGTCGGCGAGCACCAGCTCGGTCAGCGGATGGCCGCCGTTGTCACCCGTCGGCCAGTCGGCCTTCCCGTCGAGCCCGTCCCAGAACGCGAGGTTCGCGTTCAGCCTCGCGCGGTACGCGCCGAGATAGCCGCCCGCGAGGTGGAACGCGTCCTCCATGTTGTAGAGGTCGCGGATCTCGAGGTCCCGGTTCACCGGATCGAACTGCTTCGGCGCCAGCATGAGGTTCTTGACCTCGGGTCGCCCGACGCGCTCGATCCGGACGTTGAACTTGCCGCGCGTGAGCGTCTCGGCGACGACGCCGACCAGCGTCGCACCGCCCAGGAGCGCGGCTGTCGATCTCGACCACGAGGCTGAGGACGTTCTTGCCGTCCATGTAGATCGACCCGTGGTCGGTGAACTGCATCTCGCCGGTCGCGATCGTCTTCAGCGTCGCGGGCGCGTCCATGATGAACGGATCCCAGCGCGTGCCGGCGAAGACGCGGACGCCGTCGCCGGAGCCGCCCTCCGGGTCGTTCACGCGGAACGGGACGGTCGCGCCGGCCGGGGTGGTGCAGGTGCCGTCCTGCTCGGCGCTCTGCGGGCCGTTGTCGCTGACGGGAGGCGAGAACACGCAGTCGACGACGAACTCCTCCTCGCCGGCGGCGAACGGCGCCGGGCGCCGGGCGCGCGCGCGGTGAGCGGGCGCAGCCGGAAGCGATAGAGCAGTCCGTCGGAGGGCAGGTCATGGGGCTTCGCGAACGGCAGCGTGTTCATCACGAGCACGAGATGCCCGGGCCGCTCCGGGCTCGGGAACGCGTACACGTCGGTGATGTCGGCGATCGGATCGGCGAGCGCGCGCGGCCCTGAGATGTGATCGGACATGAAGGCTCCGAGTCACGCGGCTTCGTCGAGCAGCGGCTTGAACGCCGGGTGCTGCAACGCCTCGGCCGCGTCCGGGTGGTCGAGCACCTGCTGGAAGGCAGCGTTGACGCGCTGCGCCTTGCGGATCTCCTTGACCGTGCCGCCGTAGTTCCGCTGGTAGGCGGCCGCGGTCTGCTGGGCGCTGAGGACGAACGCTTTCACGGCAGCGAGGTCGGGAAGTCCGTCGTAGCCCTCCGTGTGCCCGAAGATCGCGACGAACAGCGCGAGGGTGGGCCCAGAGGTGAAGAAGTCGTCCATGTAGGCGTCCCACGGGCCGTCGAAGCTCGTGATGAACGCGAGCCGCGTGTCGTCGTCGAAGAGCACGAACCTCGCCTCGTGGATCGTGCTGATCGCCATGCCGTAGTCGCCCGGCCGGTACCCCGGCGTGTTCTGCAGGTCGCGGAGGGCCGCGCGCATCGTCTCACCCTCACCGGGCTTGACCCGGAAGAACAGGCTGAACTCGCTCGTCGGCCCGACGCTGACGCCTGGGCGGGGAGATCCTGTCTCGGTCGTGGCCATTCGCTCCTCCTCTAGGTTCAGGCAGGGAGCCTCGCCCCACGGATCCCGACACTCAGGTTCCTCGCCGCAGGAGCACTGCGCATCATCCCGATGAGGTGACGCGTAGCATCGCCAGGAGATGCCGCTGATGAGCGCGAGTGTCGGTGACGCTCAACGATGGCGCGCGACATGCTGAAGGGAATCAGCGAGATCCTGCCGTCCGCGGTCGGCGTGGCGATCAGCCCCGTGCCGATCATCGCCGTCACGCTGATGCTCTTCTCGCAACGCGCGCGGGTCAACGGACCCGCGTTCCTGGTCGGCTGGGTCGTCGCACTCGTCATCGTGAGCGGTGTCGCCTATAGCCTCGCCGATCAAGCCGACGCCGCCACCGACAGCACCACCGCTGACACGATCGCGTGGGGCAGCGTCGTGTTCGGCGTGCTCTTCCTGCTGCTCGGCGTTCGCACCTGGCGCCATCGCCCCGCGCCCGGAGCGCAGCACGACCTGCCGAAGTGGATGGCCGGCATGGACGTCCTCACGCCCGGCAAGGCGCTCGGTCTCGGCCTGCTGCTGGCCGGGGTCAGTCCGAAGAACCTGATGTTGGCGGCCGCAGCGGGGGCCGGGCTCGCGACACTCGGACTCTCGACCGGGGACGCCGTCGGCTCGCTGATCGTCTTCGTCGTCATCGGCAGCGTCACGATCGGCGCGCCGGTCCTCTACTACCTGTTCGGCGGCGCCGGCGCAGGGGCTCGACTGCGCGACCTCAAGAACTGGCTCGCCATGCACAACGACGCTGTCATGACGGTCCTGTTCCTCGTCCTGGGCGCCAAGCTCATCGCCGACGGATTGTCGCCACTCGGCTGAAGACCGCCGCTCGGTGCGGGACGGCATCCGTTGCGGAGGAACGCGGCCGTGGGGTGCTCGAGCTCGTGGCCCGAACACTCCGCAACCGAGTCGAAGCACAGCCAAAATATGCAACGGCTCAGCAACCCTTCACCAAGCCAGCGAGCTAGGCCCCAACCTCACCTCCAATCGACAGCAGCACCCAGGCAGGGCACGCGCCCGCGCTGCTCGCTCGTCGCGGCGAGAGGCCGCTGCCGGAAGGCGTGAGCGCGCACAAGCTCCGCCACACGTTCGCGTCGATCCTCTACGTCCGCGGCGAGGACCCGCCCTATGTGATGGCCCAGCTCGGCCACACCGACGCGGGCTTCACGCTCCGCGTGTACGCCCACGCGATGCGCCGCGACGAGGGCGACAAGGAGCGGCTCAAGGCACTCGTCGAGGGCCGCGATTGGGCACCACGGGGGTCCAAACGCTCCCAGCAGACGCTTGCGCGGAAGCGTCCGGAAACGATGAAACCCCCGCAGATGCAGGGGTTTCAGACGATGGGCGCGGCGGGTTTCGAACCTGCGACCTCTCGCGTGTGAAGCGAGCGCTCTCCCACTGAGCTACGCGCCCTGAGGCGCCGAGTCTAGCGCCGGACGGGTATGCCTACTGTATGTCCGTGCCGACCGTCAGCGTCGTGATTCCCACACTCGGGAACTGGTCGCTGCTGGAGCGCGCCGTGGCGAGCTCGCGCGCGCAGACGGAGGTCGACGTGCAGGTCGTCGTCGCGCTCGACGGCGAAGCGGTCAGGGACTGGCGGTCGCACGACTTCCTCGTCGGCGACGACGTCGTGGTGCTCCCGTCGGCCGACCGCCGCGGCGTCGCGAGCGCGCGCAACGCGGGCCTCGAGGCGGCGGACGGCGAATGGGTCGCGTTGCTCGACGACGATGACCTGTGGGCTCCCGACAAGCTCCTGCGCCAGCTTGCGGCCGCGGCTGAGGCGGACGCCGACTGGGCGTACTCGTCGGCGCTCCAGGTCGACGACCAGCTCACGCCGGTCACCGTCGACGTCGCTCCGCCGGTCGAGGCCCTCCAGAGCGACATGCTCACCCACAACCCGATCCCCGCCTGCGCCTCGAACATCCTGTGCCGAACCGCGCTGGCACGCGAGATCGCGTTCGACCCGGCGCTCAAGCACTTCGCCGACTGGGATTTCGCCGTCCGCCTGATCGACGCGGCGCCGGGCGCCCGCGTCCGTGACGTGCTCGTCGGCTACGTGCTGCACGACGAGAGCATGCACGTGGCCGGGCTGAGCGGGGTCGACGCCGAGTTCCGCTATCTGCGCGACCGCCACGGGCGCGAAGGGCGCCAGCTCGGCAGCGTGGCCGTGACGCGCTGGATCGCCGCGGGGCAGCGGGCGGCGGGCCACCGCGGACGGGCCGCGATCGCGTACATGCGCGGCGCGCTGCGGTACCGCAGCCCCGCGGACGTAGCGAGGGCCGTCGCCGCGTTGATGGGGGAGCGAGTCATGCGCCTCGGACGGCGCCGGCGCCCCGCACCGGCACCAGCACCCGAGTGGCTTTCGCGCCCCGTCTGACTAAGCTGCCCGCGAGCGCATGAGCGACGACCAGCCCAGCGGCTCCGGCCTCGTCCGGCTGGCGCGCAACGGCGCCCTCAACGCGTCGGCCGACGTGCTGGCAAAGGTGTGCTCGCTCGTCTTCTTCGCGCTGGTCGCGCGCCGCCTGGGCGAGGACACGCTCGGCCACTACGTCTTCGCGCTGGCGATCACGAGCCTGATCTGGTCGTTCGCCGGCTTCGGCCTCGATCGCATGGCGCTGCGCGACATCGCCCGCGACCCGCCGGTCATGCGCAGCATCGCGTTCCCGATGGCCGCGATGAAGGCGATCGCGGCCGCCGCGGCCGCCGCGCTCGTGGCACTCGCCCTCGCCATCGGGGGAGAGAACCGCGAGGCGTGGTCGCTCGTGCTGATCCTCGGTGGCTCGACGGCGCTGGGCATGGCGACCTCGACGGCGCAGACGATCTTCCAGGCGCACGAGCGGATGGAGTACGTCTTCCTCACCAAGGTCCCGTGGGCGCTCACGAGCGCCGTGCTCGGCATCACGGTCATCCTCAACGGCGGCGGGATCGTCTCCGCGACGGCGATCTCCGCGCTGGGCGTCTCGATCGTGGGCACGGTGTGGGCGTGGTCGCTCGTGCACCGCCACTTCGGCCGCCCGCACCGCGGCCTGCGCATCCGCGAGTGGCCCGGGCTGTTCGGCAAGGCGATCCCGTTCAGCTTCCAGGAGATGCTCGGGCAGGTGATCTTCCGGTTCGACACCGTCCTGCTGGCGATCGTGGCCGCCAGCGCGGTCGTCGGCGCGTACGGCGCCGCCTACCGGATGCTCGAGTCGACGCTGTTCATCGCGTGGTCGATCGGCTTCGCAGTGATGCCGATGTTCTCCTATCTGCACAGCGGACCCGACGGCTCGCTCACGCACATGTTCGAGGGAGCGCTCAAGCTCGTCCTCGTGCTGATGGCGCCGATCGCCGCCGCGCTGTTCGTGTGCGCGCCTGCGGTGATCGACGTCGTGTACGGGCTCCCGCGCTACGAGTCGTCGGTCGAGATCCTGCGCCTGCTCGCGCCCGCGGTGGCGATCTACAGCGTCGGCCACATCGCCGGGCTGCTCGTGCTCGTCCGGCGCCGCGGGCGGGTGACCGTGACGATCTCGGCGGTGGTGGCCGCCGTCAACATCGTGGCCTGCGCGGTGCTGATCCCGCTGATCGAGGCCGAGGGCGCCGCGATCGCGACGCTGATCAGCGAAGGCCTGCTCGCCGTGCTCGGCCTCGCCCTCGCCCGCCGCGCCACGGGCAGCAAGCGGCTGATGTGGGTCGCCGGCACGCCGCTGGTCGCGGCCGTCGCGATGGGGCTGGCGATGTGGCCGGTGAACGACACGCTGTGGCTGGCGCTGCCGATCGGCGCGGTCGTCTACATGGGCGTCCTGCTCGCGCTCGAGGCGCACCGGCTGCGGGACGACATCGCGCTGTTCCGCTCGATCAGCGCGCATCGGCCGGCCGAGGTGTTCGTGCCGTGACCCGCGTGCTGCACGTGCTGCAGCCGGACGACGGCGGCGTCGTCAAGCACGTCACGCAGCTCGCGGGCGCGCTGCACCGCCGGGGCTGGGACGTGGAGATCGCCTGCTCGCGCCGCGCCGCGCCCGCGCTGGCGGCCACCGGGGCGCCGATCCACATGCTTCCGTTCCGCCGCTCGCCCGGGCCGGGCGACCTGCGCACGGCGTGGGCGCTCCGGCGGCTCGACGCCGCCAAGCGCTACGACCTGGTGCACGCGCACTCGTCGAAGGCGGGCGCGATCGCCCGCGCGGTGCTGCCCGACCGCCGCCGCATCGTCTACACGCCGCACTGCTTCGCGTTCGCGAGCGACCTCGGCCGCGCCCGCCACCTCTACCGCATCGTCGAGCAGGCGCTGATCCCGGCGACCGGCGCGCTGATCGCCTGCTCGGACTGGGAGCGGGGCATCGCCGCCCAGCTGTTCGGCGCCCGCCCGCGCGTGATCCGCAACGGCGTGCCGCCGTGCGCGCCCGCCGAGCCGCACCCGGCGCTGGCCGCCGCGCCGAAGCCGGTCGTCGGCTTCCTCGCGCGGCTCGACCCACAGAAGGATCCCCTCGCGCTCGTGCGTGCCGCCGGCGCGGTCGACGGCACGGTGGCGATCGTCGGCAACGGCAGCCTGGAGCCGGAGGTGCGCGCCGCCCCGGACGTCCTGCACCTCCCGTTCGAGGGCCCGGTCGAGACGTACCTGCACGGCTTCGACCTCTACGTGCTGCCGTCGCGCTGGGAGTCGCTGCCGATCGCGGTGCTCGAGGCGATGGCGTGCGGGCTGCCGGTGCTCGCGACCGACGTCGGCGGCACCTCCGAGGCCGTGCGCGACGGCGTGACCGGCGAGCTCGTCCCTCCCGGTGACGACGCGGCCCTCGCCGCCGCGCTGCGGCGCCTGACGGCCGACCCCGAGGCGCTGCGCCCGATGGGGGAGGCGGGCCGCGACCGCGCCGCCCGCGAGTTCAGCCTCGAGCGGATGACGCGCGAGGTCGAGGCCCTGTACCGGGAGCTGCTGTGAGGGCGTCGCAGGTTTCCGCCGTGCACGGCGCGAGCCGCTGGAAGCTGCTGGTGAAGGGGACGCTGGCCGGCAAGATGGCCGCTGCGCTGCGCCGCCGACCGACCCGCAGGTCGCAGCCGGCGCCCGGGCCGGCGCCGGCCTCGCGCGGACGCTTCCGCGTCGTGTACCTCGTGCTCTGCGGGCCGGGCGAGCTGCAGCCGATGAGCGACCTGATCGACAGCATCCGCACCTACGAGGGCGACGCCGCCAAGGTGCTGGTCGTCGAGGACGCGACGCCGGACGTGCGCTGGCCCGACGTCCGCGCCCGCTTCCCGGACGTCGACGTGATCCGTGCCCGCCGCCCCACCGGCGGCCCGCCGCGGCTGTCGCCGCCGCTCGCGCTCGGCTACCGGACCGCGCTCGAGCGCTTCGAGTTCGACGTCGTCTGCAAGCTCGACACCGACGCGCTGGTCACCGGACCGGGCCTCGGTGCGCGCGCGGCGGCGCGCTTCGCGGAGGATGCGCGGCTCGGCATGCTCGGCACCGTGGGCATGCGCGCCGACGGCGTGCCCGAGGACTACACGTACGACGCCTGGGTGCTCGATCACGAGCGCCGCTGGAGCCGGGCCGTACGCGACCGCCTGGCCCGCGCGCGGGCGGGGTCCTACGACGGCCGCAAGGTACACGGCGGCGTCTACGTGATCGGCCGCCGGGCGCTCGAGGCGATGGACCTCGCCACCGACCCGCCGTGGTGGTCGCAGATCGGCGAGGACCTGTGGTTCTCGCTCGGCGTGTGCGCCGCCGGCTTCGAACTCGGCTCGTGGGGCGCGCCCGGCGAGCCGACGGCGAGCGCGTCGAAGTGGCTGCCGGTGCCGCTCGCCGAGATCCGCGGGCGCGGGGTGCTGGCCGTGCACTCGGTGCGTCGCGGCGCGGACGGCGAGAGCGAGGCGACGGTGCGCGCCGCGCTACGCGCGCAGCGCGCCGGCGTACACCTGCGCGGTGCCGGCGACCATTCGGTCGAGTCCGAATAGCGCGGCGTGCCTGGCGCGCGACGCCGCGTCGCGCCCACCCGGGTTCGCGAGCACCTCGACGATCGCCTCGGCCAGGGCGACGGGGTCGCCCGGCGGCACGAGCACGCCGGTGTCGGCGGTCACCGCCTCGCGCGTGCCACCGACGTCGGTCGCCACCTGCGGCGTCCCGCACGCCAGCGCCTCGACGATCGCCACCGGGAACGCCTCGTAGTCCGACGACAGGACGAAGCAGTCGAGCCCGCTCAGCCAGCCCTCCATCGGCGGCGCGAACGGGATGAACGCCACGCGCGGGTCGGCCTGCGCGCGCAGCTCGCCGAGCAGCGGCCCGTTGCCGATCACGGCCAGCCGCGCATCGGGCAGCTTGTCGAGCACGAGCGGGGCGGCGGACAGGAACACGTCGACGCGCTTCTGCTCGCGCAGCACCGACACCGTGGCCGCGACCGGCCGGCCGAGCGACGACAGCGCGGCGGGCACCGCCGCTCCCGCGCACGGCAGGACGCCGTTGTGCACCACGGCCAGCTTCGCCGGCTTGGCGATCCGGTGCGCGAGCGCCTCGCGCCGCTCGTCCTCGGCGACGCAGAGGATCGTCCGCGTCAGCGGCGCCAGCGCACGCTCGATCGCCTCGGCGAGCTTCCGGCGACGCGCGCTGTACTGGAGCGATAGGAACGGGAAGCAGTGCGGGCTGTGCACGACCGGGACGCGCAGCGCCGCCGCGACCGGCCGGGCGATCACGCCGGCCTTGGCCGAGTGCGTGTGGACGAGGTCGGGCCGGCGCCGTCGCAGCAGCTTCGCCAGGCCGATCGCCGCGGCGGCGTCATCGCGCGGCGAGCCGTACCCGGGCCGCAGCGGCAGCCGGTGCGCTCCCGGATAGCGCGGCGCCTCGAGGGGTCCGGCGATCTCGACCTCGTAGCCATGCCCGGGCAGGTGCGCGGCCAGCGCCGCGACCACCTCGGCCGTCCCGCCCTCCGCGGGCTCGACGACCATGAGAACGCGCGGCACGCGCCGCAGACTAGTACCGGGGAACCGGCGACCGCGCGTGCATCCGCACACCGGTACTAGCCTGCCGCGTCATGCCGCTGCGGCCGCTCCTCGTCTCGCACACGGCCGCTCCCGGCGGCTCGAACACCGTGCTGCTGGCGATGCTCGACCGGCGGCCGCCCGGCGTCGAGCCCGCGGTCGTGTTCCTCGCCGACGGGCCGGTGCGCGCCGCGGTGCGCGAGCGCGGGATCCCGGTCGCGCTCGTCGAGACCGGCCGGGCGCGGCACCTCCACCGCGCGCCCGGAGCCGTGCGCCGCATCCGCGGGCTGCTCGCCGCGCACGGGGCCGACGTGGTGTTCTCGCATCTCGCGAAGGCGCACCTGTACGCCGCGCCGGCGGCCCGGACGAAGGGCGTGCCCGCGCTGTGGTGGCAGCACGCGCTGCCCGGCCAGCAGCAGCTCCAGCACCGCGTGGCCGAGCGGATGGGCGCGGCGGCGATTGTCTGCTCTTCCGACTTCACGGCCGCGATGCAGCGCGCACGCACCCCGGGCACGCCGGTCGAGCGGATCCATCCCGGCACACCGCCCGCGCCGCCGGCGCCGCCCGGCGACGGCACGCGCGTCGGCACCATCGCGCGGCTGCAGCGATGGAAGCGGATCGAGCGGCTGCTCGACGCCGCGACGCTCGTGCTCGCCGAGCGGCCCGACGCGCGCTTCGAGGTGATCGGCGGGGGAGAGGACGCGGCCTACGCGGCCGAGCTGCAGGCGCGCGGCGCGCCGGTGGCGTTCGCCGGCCACCGGGACGACCCGTGGAGCCCCGGGTTCGACGTGCTCGTGCACACCGCCGAGCTCGAGCCGTTCGGACTCGTCGTCGCCGAGGCGTTGGCGCGCGCCGTGCCGGTGATCGCACCCCGCACCGGCGGCCCCGCCGAGATCGTGCGCGACGGGGTCGACGGGCTGCTCGTCGATCCCGACGACCCGCGCGCCCTGGCGTCCGCGATCGTCACGCTGCTCGGCGACGCCGAGCTGCGCGCGGCGGATGGGCGACGCCGGCCGCGCCCACGTCACGGACCGCTTCAGCGAGGAGCGGATGGCGCGGGACGCGTGGCACCTCGCCGAGCGTGTCGCAGCAGCGCCGCCAGGGCGCCGACCTCGAGGATGAACGTCGCGGCGATCGCGTTCGTGCGCGGCGGGTAGTCGGCCAGCGAGATCGGCACGACGCCGACCATCGTGGCCGCCAGCGCGAGCAGCAGCGCGCCGCGCACCGGGTCCCCGCGCGCCTCGATCGCCCGGAGCACCATCGCGCCGAGCGCGACGACGAACCACGCGAGCACGACGAGGCCCGGGATCCCGAGCTCGGCGCCGATCGTCAACGGCACGTCGTGGGCGTGGTCGAACGGCATGTCGTTCTGGTCGAGCAGCGCGTACCGCTTGGCCGCCACCGAGTAGTTCCCCGCGCCGACGCCGAGCAGCGGGTTCGCGGCGATGATCTTCGGCGTCGTCTTCCACATCTCCAGCCGCGGGTCGCTCTCCACGGTGGTCGTGCGGCCGAGCGTGGCCAGGCGCTGCGTGACGACGGAGATCTGCTGCGACTGCTCGAGCGCCTGCAGGTTGAACAGGGCGAACAGCGCCAGCGCCGCCAGCCCGACGGCGGCCCAGCGGCGGAAGTCCGGCCACAGCAGCAGGATGCCGAGGGCGAGGAACGTGCCGATCAGGCTCGTGCGCGACAGGCTGAGCATCAGCCCCCACACCGCGCCGGCCGCCATCAGCGCCATCAACGCCCGCGTCATCCCGCGGCCGCGCACGGCCAGCACAACGGCGGCCGGGGTCGTCAGCACCAGGAAGAACCCGAGCACGTTCGGCTGCGCGAAGCTGGCCTGCGCGCGGTTGGTCGCGATCAGCCCGCCCTCGACGAGGCTCTGGTTCGAGCCGCCGGCCACCGCGACGAAGCCGGCGATGCCGCCGGCGATCGCCACGCAGTACATGAGCCGGGTGACCTCGCGCTCGTCGGAGTTGGCCACCAGCACGGCGGCGATCACGAACGCCGACCACATCACGAGGATCTTCGTGACGATCAGCGTGTCCTCGGCCACCGCGAAGCCGAGCGCGATCAGCACGCAGGTGGCGGTCGCCGCCCGGAGCACCATCGGCACCTGCGGCCGCGCCACGGTGATGCTCCAGTGCACGAGCGTCGCGCCGGCGGTGACCAGCAGCAGCATCTCGGTCGGGCTCAGGCCGGTCTCGCCGCCGACGCGCAGCGAGAAGAACTCGAGCGGAACCGCGAGCACGGCGAGCTGGACGCCGACGATCGGGCGCACGCCGACGACCGCGGCGACGGCGGCGGCCACGGGCAGCGCGAGGCCCGCCATCGGGCCCGCGACGTCCATCACGACGACGACCGCGGCGCCGGCGGCGAAGCACGCCAGGAGAGCGACCAGGACGGCCGAGCGCGCTGCCAGGCTCACGGCCGCCGATGGTAGTCGGCGGCGCGGCTAATCAGTGCCGGGCGGCGGCGTGCCGCCGGTGGCCGCGAGCGCGGGCGGCTTTGCGAGCGCGGGCGCGGCGCGCCTTGGCGGCGCGGGCGCGCCGGGCCTTGCGGCGCTGCTTGGCGGTGCGCTTCTTCTGCTTGGCCTTCTTGAGGGCCGCGGTCTTCGCGGAGGCGCCGCTGCTCGGGGGCGCCGTCTTCGCGGCCGGGGCGCCGGCGGCGAGCGTCGCCGCGGCGGTACGGAGCGCGGCGTAGGCGGGCTTCGCCGTGCCGTTGACCCGCAGCAGACCGCAGTTCGAGTACTTGTCGGCGCGGTCGCTCCCGACGTCGAGCAGGTTGAACCAGATGTTGACCTTCACGTACGGCCAGCGCGCGATCTGCTCGGCCTGCTGGCGCATGAACGCGGCCTGCGTGGCCTCGCTGACCCCGTTGCGCCAGTGGTCGGCGGTGCGCAGCGTCGAGGTGCTCCAGCCCGACTCGGTCAGCCAGATCGGGCGGCTGTCGCCGTTGCGCTGCATGACCTCGCGGATCTTCGGGACGCCCCGGACGAACGAGTAGCGGGGATCGATCGTCGAGCGCGCGTCGAGCGGCGAGACGTCGTCGCTGTACGGGTGCACCGAGAACGCGTCGAAGTAGCCCTTGATGCCGAGCGCGTACAGCTTCTGCGTGAACGCGTAGTCGGACTGCGAGAGCGAGCCGCCGATGACCGTCGCGCGCGGGTGGGCGGCCTTGACGGCGGGGTAGGCGGCCTTGAGCAGTCGCGCGTACGCGCCCGCCTGGTCGGCGGCCTTGAAGAAGTCGGGGTGGTTGGGCTCGTTCCACACCTCCCAGGCCGCCACCTTGTCGCCGTAGCGGGCGGCGAGGAAGGCGAGCGCGCGGGCGTAGGCCTGCGGGTCGGACGGCGCGTAGCCCATCACGCCGCGGTCCCACCACGACCCGGCGCAGCCCTGCTTGAGCGACTCCGGGGCGGTCGACGCCCAGCACGGGGAGTTCATGAACGTCATCAGCAGCGCGATCCCGCGCTGGTTGGCGGCGGCCACGACTCGGTCGATCTTCTCCAGGTACCAGGTCGAGTAGCCGTTCGGGCCATCCTGCTGGAGCGATGCCCAGCCGACGTCGACGCGGGTCATCCGCGCGCCGCTCGCCTTCACGAGGTCGAGCTGGTGGCGCATCTGCGCATCGTCCACGTCACCCCACAGCAGGTGCGTCTGGATGCCGGCGACCTGGCCGGCGGCGGAAGCCGACCCGGCGGTGAGGCCCAGCATCAGAGCCATGGCGATGAGTGTGGCGGCAATCCGTGCCCCCGAGCGCAGCAAGACGGTCTCCCGTGCGTCATGCCGCCCCCGTGAGGAGCCTTTTCGGCAACCCGGCTCACTCCATCACTGGAGTCCCGTGGCTTTGCGTCCCCGCCTCGCGGCGGGTTTGCCCTTTCGAAGGCGACGATTCCGTTGTCAGGAACCACATCGGCACGATCACGCAGTTTCTGGACCGTGCGTGGCCGTACGTACTAGCTCGGAGGCGCCGTGCTCTTGGGCTCGGCCGCTTGGTCGACGATGAGCTCCGGATCGGCCGTGTAGTAGCCGGAGCCGTACTGCCCGCTGTCGACGCGGTTGACGACCACGCCGAGGATGTTCGCGTGGGCGCGCCGCAGCTGGTCGACCGCCTGGGTGGCGGGCCGGCGACGGGTGCGCTTGGCGTCGACGACCAGGACCACGCCGTCGGTGATCGCGGCGACGAGCGACGCGTCGGCCGACACCGACAGCGGCGGGGTGTCGTAGACGACGAGGGCGTAGCGCTCCTTGACCTCGTCGTCGAACTCGCGCAGCGCCTGCGAGCCGAGCAGCGCCGCCGGGTTGGGCGGCAGCGGACCTGCGGGCAGCAGGTCGACGCTCGCGCCGGGCAGCGTCCACGTCGCCTCGCCGAGCGAAGAGCGATGGACGAGCAGGCTGGAGAAGCCGACGTTGCCGCCCACCCAGCCGCCGGCCTTGGCCGACAGGCTCGGGCGCCGCAGGTCGGCCTCCACGAGCAGCGTCTGGATCTCCAGCTCGCCGGCCGCGCGCCCGAGGCTGAGCGCGGTGGTCGACTTGCCCTCGCGCTCGTCGGAGGACACGATCGCGATGTTGCGCGGCCGCTGGCCCATGTTCGCGAACGTCAGGTTGGCGAGCAGCAGGCGGAACGCCTCGGCCGCGGCGCGGCCCTCGCGGTCCCCGGCGGGCTCGCCGGCGAGCATCCGCTCGAGTGCTCCGCCGGAGCCGTGCGGGATGCGCCCGATGATCGGCAGCCCGAGGACGTCGGTCATGTCGTCGGAGATGTGGAGCCGCTGGTCGATCCGCTGGGTGAGCAGCGCGACGCCCACCGCGGCGAGCGCGGCCAGCACGGCGCCGACCGCCAGGTACAGCCTCGGCTTCGGCCGCACCGGCTCGTCGGGCAGCGTCGCCTCCTCGGCCACGCTGGCGCGGCCGCTGGCGGCGTTCGACTCCCGGAGCTCCCGGATGCGCTCCTGGAACACCTCGCTGTAGGTGTTGGTGAGCTTCTGCGCGGTCTCCGGCGAGTCCGCCTCGCCGGTGATCTTCAGCAGCTGGCTGTCCGGGACCGCCTCGACGGAGATCGCGTTCTTCGGGTTGCCCGTGTAGGACGGGCCGAGCCGGTCGGACACCTCGTCGGCGAGGTTCTGCGACTCGAGAAGCTGCGCGTAGGTGGTGACCAGCGCCTGGCTGACCTGAGTCTGCTCGAAGTCGTTGTTCCCCTGGCGGTCGGGGTTGACGAGCATGTACGCCGTGGTCTCGTAGACCTTCGGCAGGCTGGCCGTGACGAGACCGACGCCGAGCAGCACCGCCACGAACGCCGCGAGCGCGACCCACTTCCGCCGCCACAGCACGACGGCGAGGTCCGAGGTGATCGTCGTATGGGGAACGGCGGAACCGGCGTCTTCAGTGGGCACCGCGACCAGCCACGAGAGCGGGGATCGTCTTCACCAAGATCTTGAGGTCGAGCCAGGGGCTCCAGTTCTCGATGTAGAAATTGTCCCACTCAATGCGGTCGGCGAGCGACGTCTCACCGCGCAGCCCGTTCACCTGCGACCAGCCGGTCAGGCCGGACTTGACGCGGTGGCGATCGGGATAGCGGTAGACGGACTGCTCGAACAGCTCCACGTAGTGCGCGCGCTCGGGCCGCGGGCCGACGATCGACATGTCGCCGCGCAGCACGTTCCACAGCTGCGGCAGCTCGTCGATCGACAGCTTGCGCAGCAGCGCGCCGAGCGGCGTGCGACGGTCGTCGCCGACGACAGTCGGCTCGCCGCCGGTGCCCGTGCCCATGGCCATGGCCGCCCACTCGGCGTCGAGCTCGCCGCCGGTGTCGGGCGTGCCCTTCATCGTGCGGAACTTGAGCATCTCGAAGACGTGGCCGTCGCGGCCGACGCGGCGCTGGCGGAAGAGGATCGGCCGGCCCGAGGTGATCAGGACGGCGAGCGCGACCACGGCGAGCAGCGGCGCGACGATCAGCAGCGCGAAGGCGGCGAACACGCGGTCGAACGCGTACTTGACCGCGAACTGCCAGCCGCGCGGATCGGACGGGCTGAGCGTGACGAGCGGCAGCGCGCCGAGGTGCTCGGTGCGCGTGCGGGTGCCCTCGACCTCGTACAGGCGCGGGACCAGCATCACCGACACGCCGAGCGCCCAGCAGCGGCGCACCATGTCGAGCACGACGTGCGACGGCGCCGTCGAGAACGCGACGAGCACGTGCTCGACGTCGTGGTCGCGCACGACCTGCTCGAGGTCGTAGGACGCGCCGAGCACCGGAAGCGTGGGGACGGGCTCCGAGTCGGGATCGGGCTCGACGCGCAGCGGGTCCTTGTCGAGGAAACCGATCGGCCGCATGCCGAGCGACGGGTCCTCGATCAGCCGCTTGGCGGCGAGGTGGCCGACGCGGCCGGCGCCGACGATCAGCGTGTTGCCGGCGGCCGTGCCGACGCCGCGGCGCAGCAGCGCATGGGCGCCGTTGACGGTCATGCGGCCGGCGCTGGTCATCGTCGCGGCGAGCAGCCAGTAGCGCACGGCGGTATCGCCGATGTCCTGGCGCCCGAGCGCGAGCTCGATGCCGGCGAGGCCCATGATCACGAGCGCCGAGACCGACAGGATCTGCGTGATCTCCTCGCGCGGGCGCGCCTGGCCCTGGCCGTAGAGCCCGGCGGCGGCGTAGCCGGCGATGATCGCCAGCACCGCGAGCACGAGCATCGGGATGCGCATCGGCACCGCGGCCGACGCCTGGACGATGAGCGCGGCGCAGAAGAGCGAGCCGGCGTCGATCGACAGGCGGGCGATCAGTTGTCGCCGCTCGGGCCGCGCCCGGCGGGTCGCCTCTCGCGGCGGACGCAGTTCCAGCGCCCGCGGGGGGGCATTCACGCCTCTTGTAGCCGTCTGCTCGCTCATCGCCTTGATTCCGTGGCTCCCGTGGCCCGATCGTGGGCCGTCACACCATTTATCCGTCCGTTGCGCGAGGGAATACCCGTTCGCGCAGCTGTCAGACAGTCAATAACCCGGGGCGGACTGATCCGATACACCGCGCGGGCGGTTTTTATCCGCCCTTTGTGTTGCAGGCCCGCCATAGTCGATCCTTGACTCGTGGTTCTTGAAGATCCGTCGGCTTCTACCGATCGGTCATTGTGGAGACAACCTGGACGACTACACATCGGACATGCGTCCGTCCACGGGTTGACCACCTGCCGATACTCGCATTCGCGTGACCGCCACTGCAACCACAGATCCCGCTAGCTCCGCCGAAGGCGGTGATCCGGCCCCCAGCTGGGGAGAGTGGCTGGCGCAGCGCATTCATCTGCCGTTGGCGGGACTGCTCACGGTCTTTCTGACGCTGCGCGCCGGAGGATTCTTCCCCGATATCACCGCGATCGCCGTGCTCGTGCTTACGGTCGCCCTGGTGATCCGGATCACGGTTGCCGCCGAGCCGTTCGCGGGCTGGAGCCGCGCCGGGGCGGTCGCGGTGCTGGCGGCCGCGGGATTCGCGAGCTGGACGCTGGTCTCGGGCACCTGGTCCGACGCCACCGGCCGCGCGATCGTCGAGTTCAACCGCGCGCTCTTGTACGTGCTGGCGATCGCGTTCTACGCGACGATCCCGCGGGACCGCGGGAGCCTGACCGCGCTGCTGCGCTGGGTGCTGCTCGCGTTCACGATCGCGGCGCTGTTCGGTCTCGCCAGCCGGCTGGCGCCGGACGTGTTCCCGATCTCCGGCCGCTATCTGGCCGAGCGGCTGTCGTTCCCGCTGACGTACTGGAACGCCACCGGGATCGCCGCCGCGATCGGGGTCGTGCTCGCCATACACCATGGCGCGGGTTCACAGGAGCCGAAGTGGGTGCGGATCGGCGCGACGGCCGCCCTGCCGGTGCTCGTCGCCACCGTCTACTTCACGTTCTCGCGCGGGGCGATCGTGGCCGGCGCGTTGGGTGTCGTGCTCTACGTGGTGATCGCCCATCCGCGGCGACTGATCTTCCTGCTGGCTACAGCGGGTCCCGCGTGCGTGATCGCCGTGATCGCCGCGTATGGCGCGGACGCGCTCGCGACCGTCACGTACTTCAAGGGTCCCGGCCCGGGCCAGGGCCACGACGTCGCGCTCGTGCTCGCGCTCGCATGCCTGGGTGCGGCCGCGCTGCGCGCGGTGCTGATGCGCTTCGAGGACCGCCTCGACCTCGTCGTCGTGGCGCCGGAGCGGCGGCGGGCGATCCTGGGCGGCGCGGCGATCGCCGCCGTCCTCGTCGCCGGCGTCACCGCGATCGCCATCGACGCGCCGACGCGGATCGACCGCGAGCTGACCTCCTTCAAGGAGGGCGACTTCGTCCCGCAGACCGGCGACGCGCGCGACCGGCTGACGCAGAGCGGCAACAACGGCCGGCTCGGGATCTGGCGGGTGTCGGAGAAGTCGTTCTCCGACCATCCGTGGCGCGGCACCGGGGCGGGTACGTTCCGCGTCGAGTACGAGCGGCGGCGGGACATCGACCTGACGATCACCGACGGCCACTCGCTGTACCTCGAGGTGGCGGGAGAGCTCGGGATCGTCGGCCTCGCCCTGCTCGCGGTGATGCTGCTCGTGCCACTCGGGTTCGGCGTCGCCCGCCTGCGCGGCGGCGAGCGGCACGCCTACGCCGCGTTCCTGGCCGCGGGCCTGACGCTGCTCGTGCACGCGGGCGTGGACTGGGACTGGGAGATGCCCGCGGTGTTCCTGTGGTTCCTCTGCGCGTCGGGCGTCGTGCTCGCCGCGCCGGTCGGGCGCGGGCGCATCTCCGCGCCGCCGCGACTGGGCCGCGTGCTCGCCGGCCTGGCGTGCCTGCTGCTCGCGGTGACGCCGTGGCTGCTGCTGCGCTCGCAGACCGATCTCGAGGCGGCGTCGGCCGCGTTCCACCGCGGCGACTGCCGCACGGCGATCGACGACGCGCTGTCCTCGCGCGACGCGCTGTCGGTTCGCGCCGAGCCGTTCGAGCTGGTCGGCTACTGCGACCTGCGGGTCGGGGCGAACGAGCTCGCGGTCCAGGCGTTCGAGGCCGCGCGCAAGCGCGACCCGGACAACTGGCGCTTCGCCTACGGCCTCGCGCTCGCCCGGGCGCGCGCCGGGCAGGACCCGCGTCCCGACGCGCGCGACGCCCGCCGGCTCAACCCGCGCGAGCCCGCGGCGCGCGACCTCGAGGCCGCGTTCGAGGATGCGCGCCGGCGCGCGTGGCCGCGCGTCGCCGCCGAGGCGAAGCTCCCGCCCGGGTTGGGGAGCTAGGCCCGGCGAACGTCAACTGCGGCTGGGTAGGGGAGCGGTTGCGCCTGCGTCGCCGGCGGTCCCTGGCGCGTTGGGGTCGATATGCGACCCAAAGGCGCCAGACGGCAGCGTCTGGCGACTTGACTACCTGTGAGGTGGTCAAACCGCCAGAGACCACCGACACCGCCAACGTCTCCGCCTCCCTACCCAGCCGGGGTTGACGTTCGCCGGTAGACTCACCAGCGGACCGTGCTAGGCGGGGAGGTAGCGGTGCCCTGCACCCGCAATCCGCTCTAGCGGGGCTGAATCCCCTCCCGAGGGGCGCGGCCCCTGGGCCAGCGCGTCGCCAGTTGGCGTCGATGGCCGGGTCCCGCGCGATGCAGACCCGCGAACCAGGTCAGGTCCGGAAGGAAGCAGCCTTAAGCGGTCATCTGTAGGCGCAGCGGGGTCGCCCGACCGGAGCCGACGGACGACGGCCAGCCCCCAGGGACGGCTTCGACGGAGGGTGCACGGTCCATTTCCCGTACACCCTCCGGCTCGGCCTGAGTGGTCTAGCTGTCGCTGCGGGTGCGGCGGCGGAGCACGAGGCCCGCGCTCAGGAGCGCGACGCCACCGAGGAGCACGGGCAGCGCGAGGAAGCCCGTGAACGGAAGCTCGTCGCCGCTGTTGGCGCCGGACTCGACCTGACGCGGCTGCTGCACGTCGTCGCTGCTCTCGTCCTCGTCGCCGAGGACGTCGCCGGGCGGGTTGTTCTGGGCGCCGTACTGCTGCTCGCTGGCATCGTTGCCGCTCAGGCCCTGAACTGCGAGGCCTGCGCCCGTGGCGCTGAACGTCATGCCGGCCACGAGCATGAGCAGGATTGCAAGGCGTGACTTCATGTCTTGTTTCCTCCGTGCGGGTTGCGCCGCCCTCTGGCGGGCACGCTGCTTGATCTGATCGAGCTCCAGGGCAGAGGCTTCTGGGCGGTTCTCCCGCAGGAGCGAAATGACGTCGTCGAACTCGGTCATCACACCCTTCTACGAAGCTCGCCGCCGATTCCTGACAGAAGATTCCGATCTGATGCGCGACGACGAGTTCGAGCGGCTGTACGAGGCTGAGGCCGCCGGGCTGTTCTCGTTCCTCGCCTACCGCACGGGCGACCGTGCGCTGGCCGAGGACATGCTCGCCGACGCGTTCGAGCGCGCGTTGCGCGCTCGCGGCAAGTTCGACCGTCGGAAGGCGTCGCAGAAGACATGGCTGTACGCGATCGCGCTGAACGTGCTGCGCGACCACGTCCGGCGCGCCGCGGCGGAGACCCGCGCGCTCGAGCGGGCCGAATCGGGCCCACTCGCCCCGGAGGCCGACCCGCTGGCCTCGATCGAGCACCGCGACGAGCTCGGCCGGGCGATGAACACGCTGAGCGCCGAGGAGCGCGAGTCGATCGCCCTGCGCTTCGGCGCCGACCTCACGGTTCCCGAGATCGCGAAGGTCCTCGGCGAGCCACTGACCACCGTCGAAGGCCGCGTTTACCGCGCTTTACGCAAGCTCAAATCAGAGCTGTCCTGACGGCCTCTAGACTCGACAATCCCGTGGCTCCCGCATCGCTGTACCGCCGCCATCGCCCGCGCACGTTCGACGACGTCGTGGGCCAGGACCATGTGGTCCGCACGCTGCGCAATGCGATCGAGCAGGGCAAGGTCCACCACGCGTACCTGTTCGTCGGCTCGCGCGGCACCGGCAAGACGTCGATGGCGAAGATCCTCGCCGCCTCGCTGAACTGCGTGGACGGCCCGACGGTCACGCCGTGCGGGAAGTGCGAGTCGTGCGTGTCGATCGCGTCGGCGACGTCGCTCGACGTGATCGAGATGGACGCGGCCTCCAACAACTCGGTCGACGACATCCGCGACCTGCGCGAGCGCGTGACCTTCGCGCCGGTGGCCGGCCGCCACAAGGTCTACATCCTCGACGAGGCGCACATGCTGTCCACGGCAGCGTGGAACGCGTTCCTCAAGACGCTCGAGGAGCCGCCGCCGCACACGATCTTCGTCCTGGCCACGACCGAGGCGGCGAAGGTGCTGCCGACGGTCGTCGACCGCTGCCACCGGTTCGACTTCGCGCGGCCGAGCGTGCCGCAGATCGCCGGCGTGCTCCGCAAGGTCGCCACCGCGGAGGACATCGCGATCGGCGACGAGGCGTCGGCGCTCGTCGCCCGTTCGGCCACCGGCTCGTTCCGCGACGCGCTGGGCACGCTCGAGCAGCTCGTCGCCTACTCGGGCCGCGAGATCTCGCTCGACGACGTGCTCGCGGTGCTCGGCGCCGCCGACGCCGACCTGGTGTTCGGCGCCGTCGACGCGATCGGGGCCGGCGACGTGCGGGCGGCGCTGCTCGCCGCGTCGCGGCTGGCCGACTCCGGGCGCGACCTCGGCCGCTTCTTCGGCGACCTCGAGGCCCACGCCCGCGCGCTGATGGTCGTCCAGGCGCTCGGCGAGCTGCCGGCCGAGCTGCGCGTCACGCCCGAGCAGGACGAGCGGCTCGTGGCGCAGGCGAGGACGATCGCGCCGATCGACGTCGTGCGCCTGCTCGAGCTGATCGCGGCCGCGCTGCGCGCGATGAAGGACGGCGCCGACGCCCGCACCCAGCTCGACCTCGTGCTGGTCAAGGCGGCCGAGCCGGCGCACGACCCGTCGACCAAGGCGCTGCTCGCCCGCATCGAGCGGCTCGAGGGCCGCGCGCCCGCTGCGGCGCCGACGCGCGACCCGGCGCAGCCCGCCACCGCGGCGGGCCGCACCAGGGTGGCGGTGTCGACCCAGGTCGAGGGCGAGCCCGTGACCGCCACGACCACGATGCCCGGCACGCCGGAGGGCACCGCCGCCGAGGCGCAGGCGGTGGCCGACGAGGCCGCGGCCGCGGTCTCCGAGCAGCTCGACGCGCCCGCTACCGCGGTCGCCGTCGTCGAGCCGGACGCGCCCGCGGGCGATGCGTCGGTCGAGCTCTCGCTCGACGCGTTCGCCGAGGTCTGGCCGGCCGTGCTCGAGAGCATCGCCGCCGAGTCGCCGATGCTCGCCGCCATGCTCAGCGAGGCGCGCCCGACCGCGCTCGCCGAGCAGGACCTCACGCTCGCCTGGCCGGAGTCGGCGTCGTTCTCCAAGCGCCAGGCCGAGGAGCCCGCCAAGCGCGAGCTGATCGCCAACTCGATCCGGGCCGTGACCGGCGCGTCGCTGCGGCTGGCCTACGAGCTGGGCGCCGAGCACGCGGCGCCGGCGGCGCGGATCAGCGACGACGAGCTCGTGGAGCGCTTCAAGCGAGAGTTCGAGGCGGAGGAGCTCCCGCCGTCGAAGGAGGAGGAGTCCTGATGCCGCAACCGCCCAACCTCCAGAACATGCTGCGCCAGGCGCAGGAGATGATGGCCGCCCAGCAGCAGGCGCAGGAGGCGCTCAAGAAGGAGCGCGTCGAGGCCAGCGCCGGCGGCGGCATGGTCAAGGTCGCGATGACCGGTGACCTGCACCTCGAGTCGATCACGATCGATCCCGACGCGGTCGACCCCGAGGACGTCGAGATGCTGCAGGACATGGTCGTCGCCGCCGTCAACGAGGCGCTGCGCTCGGCCCAGGAGCTGCAGGAGTCCAAGCTCGGCGGGCTCGGCGAGGGGTTCGACCCGATGAGCGCGCTCGACGCGCTCGGGATGGGCGGCCTCGGCGGCGGTGGCACGCCCGGCGGGCTTCCGCCCGGCGGCGCCCCCAATCGCGCCGCCCGCAGGAAAAAGCGGTAGTTGCTCGCCCCGCCGCTCCAGCGTCTCGTCACCGAGCTCGGGAAGCTGCCCGGAGTCGGCCAGCGCACGGCCCAGCGGCTGGCCTTCCACATCCTGCGCGCGTCCGGCGAGGACGCGGCCGCGCTGGCCGAGGCGATCCGCGACGTCAAGGAGAAGATCACGCTCTGCGAGGTCTGCTTCAACCTCGCCGAGGGGCCGCGCTGCACCGTGTGCCTGGACGAGCGGCGCGACGCCGAGCTGATCTGCGTCGTCGAGGAGCCCGGCGACGTGATCCCGATCGAGCGCACGCACGAGTATCGCGGCCGCTACCACGTGCTCGGCGGCGCGCTGTCGCCGATCGACGGCGTCGAGCCCGAGGACCTCAAGCTCGCCCAGCTCTACGCGCGGGTCGACGCCGGTGTGCGCGAGGTCATCCTCGCCACGAACCCGACGACCACCGGCGAGGCCACGGCCCTGCACGTCGCCGCCGCGCTGCACGAGCGGGCGCCCGACGTCTCCGTCACCCGCCTGGCCTCGGGCCTGCCGGTCGGCGGCGACCTCGAGTACGCCGACGAGCTCACGCTCGGCCGCGCGTTCGTCGGCCGCCGCGCGGTCTAGCTCCGCTCGAGCCAGGCCTGCCACTCGGGCTCGACCCGCGCGGCCACCGCGGCCGCGTCGTCGCCGAACAGCGACAGCGAGACCGTCTTGTAGACCTCGTTGCCCGGCCCGCCGACGGCCAGCACACCGATCCCCGGGGCCGGCTCGTCGAGCACCATCGTCAGCGACACATCGCCCTCGGTGTCGACCGTGCCGGCGAACGCCGGCGCGCCCTCGAGCGTGCGCAGCTCGGCGAACGCCTCCACCGGCTCGAGCGACGACTCGGTCACCGCGTGCGCGGCCGCGTGCGGCTGGCCGCGGAAGTGGGTCAGGTACAGGCGCAGGATCTCCAGGCAGCGCTCCCAGCCGACCGCGCTCGACTCGAACTGGCGGTCCCAGTCGCCGCCGCCGCCGAAGCCGCTGTTGACGAGCCGGACCACGCAGCGGTCGCCGGACCTCGCCTCGACGACGATCTCCAGCGCCAGCTCCAGTCGCGGCGCGTCGGTGCCCGGCGGTGAGAACTCGCCGAGCCCGAACGCCCAGCGGTGGGGCGGCTCCCAGGCGGTGATCGTCCCGACCTGGTCCATCATCCCGTGATGCATCGTCACGGTGTCGCCCTCGATGTCGGTCGGCACGAACCAGACGCTGAGACCGGGACCGGTCGCGATCGTCTCCCATACCTCCTCCGGAGTCCCCGGGACTTCCACGGAGAGGTCGACTGAGCGTGTCTCATCCATGGTTCGAATCTCAGCAGTGACAAACATTCTTGTCAAGGCCGTGTCCCTACACTGCGACGCTCGTGTCCGGCACCGTGGTGATGAAGTTCGGCGGTACCTCCGTCGCCGATGCGGAGCGCATCAAGCGCGCCGCGCGGCGGATCGTCGGCGCGCGTGAGCAGGGCCACCGCGTGGTCGCAGTCCTGAGCGCCCGCGGCAAGACCACCGACGAGCTGATCTCGATGGCGGAGGAGGTCTCGACCACGCCCGACCCGCGCGAGATGGACATGCTCCTCTCGACCGGCGAGCGCATCAGCTGCGCGCTGTGCGCGATGGCGATCAACGACCTCGGCCACAAGGCGATCTCGCTCACCGGCTCGCAGGCCGGGATCGTGACCGACACGAGCCACACGAAGGCGCGGATCCTCGACGTCCGCGCCGACCGCATCCGCGGCGCGCTCGACGAGGGCAGCGTCGTCCTCGTGGCCGGCTTCCAGGGCGTGTCCACCGCCAAGGACGTGACCACCCTGGGCCGCGGCGGGTCGGATACCACCGCGGTCGCGCTGGCCGCCGCCGTCGGGGCCGAGATCTGCGAGATCTACACCGACGTGGCCGGCGTGTTCAGCGCCGACCCGCGCATCGTGCCCGACGCCCGCAAGCTCCCGGTCGTCTCATTCGAGGAGATGCTCGAGATGTCCGCGTCCGGCGCCGGCGTGCTGCAGCTGCGCTCGGTGGAATACGCACGCAACCACGACGTCAGGATCCACTGCCGCTCCTCGTTCACCGAGGACCCCGGTACCTTCGTGGTCGGAGAAGAGGAGACGATGGAACGCCCGCTGATCACCGCCGTCACCCACTCGCGCGACGAGGCCCGAGTCACGCTCCTGGGCGTGCCGGACAACCCGGGCGTCGCGGGCCGCATCTTCACCGCGCTGGCCGACGCCAACGTGAACGTCGACATGATCATCCAGAACGAGCCGGTGTCCGACGGCGCGTCGGCCGACATGTCGTTCACGGTGCCGCGCAGCGACCTGCCCACCGCCCGTGAGGCGCTCGACGGGGTCGTCGGCGAGCAGGGCATCCGCGCCGTCGCCGAGGACCCCGAGATGGGGAAGGTGTCGGTCGTCGGGGCGGGAATGAAGTCGCATCCCGGCGTCGCCGCCAAGGTGTTCTCCACGCTCGGGGACGAGCGGATCAACATCGAGATGATCTCCACCTCCCCGATCAAGATCTCGTGCGTCGTGGCCGGCGACGCCGTCGACCGCGCGGTGCGCGCGCTGCACGCCGCCTTCGAGCTCGGCGCCGACCAGGTCGAGGCCGAGCACCCGTTCGGAGCGCCGGCATGAGCTACCGCGTTGCCGTCGTGGGCGCCACCGGCGCCGTCGGGACCGTGATGCTCGCCAAGCTGCGCGAGCGCGGCTTCCCGGCCTCCGAGATCGTCCCGTTCGCGTCCGAGCGCTCCGCCGGCCGCGAGCTCGACGGCATGATCGTCCAGCCGCTCTCGGGCGAGACGATCCAGGGCTTCGACCTGGCGATCTTCTCCGCCGGCGGCTCCACGTCCGGCGAATGGGCGCCGCGGTTCGTCGAGGCCGGCGCGGTGGTCGTCGACAACTCCTCCAAGTGGCGGCGCGACCCCGAGGTCCCGCTCGTGGTCGCCGAGGTCAACCCCGAGGCGCTCGATGACCACAAGGGCCTGATCGCCAACCCGAACTGCTCGACGATGCAGCTGATGGTGGCGCTCAAGCCGATCTACGACGCCGCCGGGATCGAGCGGCTGATCGTCTCGACCTACCAGTCGGTGTCCGGTACCGGCGTGAAGGCCGTCGAGGAGCTCGAGGCCCAGACCCACGCGGTCCTGCACGGCCAGGAGCCGCCCGCGCCGCAGGTCTATCCGCAGCAGATCGCGTTCAACGTGCTCGGCGGCGCCGGCAACTTCGCCGAGGGCGACGACCACACCGACGAAGAGCGCAAGATGATGTTCGAGACGCGAAAGATCCTCGGCGACGAGTCGATCCCGGTGAACGTCACCTGCGCCCGTGTGCCGGTCGTCAGCTCGCACTCGGAGTCGGTGACCTTGCAGACGCGCGACCCCCTCACCGTCGAGCGCGCCCGCGAGCTGCTGAGCGCCATGCCCGGCCTCACGATGGTCGACCCGTATCCGACCGCGCTCGGCGCCGCCGGGGAGGACGACGTGTTCGTCGGTCGCCTGCGGCGCGACCCGACGCACGAGCGCGGGCTGTGCATGTGGGTCGTCTCCGACAACCTGCTCAAGGGCGCCGCGACCAACGCGATCCAGATCGCCGAGGTCCTGCACCAGAGAAATCTGGTCCGCGTTCCGACAACCGTCTGAGAAAAGGTTTTGCCGCCTGCGTAGCGGGCACCACGAATTTCGCGAAATCTTCCTGGGGCGGACTGGGGTACGCCAACGAAACGAGGGAGAGGGTCCGGATGCGGGGCCCTCTTTTCTCGTTAAATCCCCAGCATGAGACCACTCATCCTCGCGCTCGCCCTGGTCTTCGCGAGCGCCGGTAGCGCAACCGCCGCCTCCAAGCCGCCGCTGTGGCGGGTCTACGACCAGTCGCTGAAGGGCGCGAAGTACGTCGACCTCACGCACACGCTGAAGCCGAAGATCCCCGTGTGGGCCGGCTTCGGCCCGGCAACGTTCTCGCCGACGGTCAAGCCCGGCACCACCACGCCGTACACGTATGCGACCGACGGCTTCGAGGCCACGCACTACGACCTGCCGACCGACCAGTTCGGCACCCAGCTCGACCCGCCGGCGCACTGGGCGCCGGAGTACGCGGCGATCGACGAGATCCCGCCGACGTTCGCCGTCCGCCCGCTCGTCGTCATCTCGATCGTCAAGCAGGTCAAGAAGGACTTCAACTACCACCTGAGCGTCGCGGACATCAAGAAGTGGGAGAAGTCGCACGGCCGGATTCCGCGCGGCAGCGTGGTGATGGTGCGCTCGGACTGGTCCAAGCGCTGGCCGGACCCGGCACTCTCGACGCTGAAGGAGTTCCCCGGCGTCAAGCTCGCCGCGCTGAAGTTCCTGCACCTCAAGCGGCACATCCTGTTCCACGGCCACGAGCCGCTGGACACCGACTCGACGCCGACGCTCGAGGGCGAGTACTGGCTGATGCACCACGGCTACGCGCAGGCCGAGGGCGTCGCCAACCTGAGCGCGGTCAAGCCCAAGGGCTGCCTGATCGAGATCGGCTACCCGAAGTTCGGCGGCGGCCTCGGCGGCTACGCCCGCTTCATCGCGATCTGCCCGCCGAGCTGGAAGCACGGCGTCAGCGTCGGCGAGCTGCCGGAGGCGCCGCTGCGCAAGTTCTCCAGCAACCTGGCGTACGACCCGGCCGCGGGGATGCGCGTCCGGCCGTAGCGCCTACAGCTCGCGCCGTGCGAGCTTGAGCGCGGACTCGCTCGCCCGCTGGACCGGCCCACGCCGGCTCCAGCGGGCGGGCTCGATCCGCTCGGACCGCTCGAGGTCGCGCTCGAACTGCTCGGTCAGGCGGCCGGCGAACGCATCCGAGAGCACGCACAGCGTCGCCTCGTCGTGCAGCTGGAACGAGCGGTTGTCGAAGTTGACCGAGCCGACCGACGACCAGGCGCCGTCGACGACCATCGACTTCGCGTGCAGCATGGTCGGCTGGTACTCGTAGACCTCGACGCCGCAGTCGACCAGCTGGTCGTAGCTGACGCGACCGGCCACGCGCACCGGTGGCTTGTCGATGTGCGGGCCCGGCACGAGCACGCGGACGCGGACGTCGCGCCGCGCGGCGTCGCACAGCGCGTCGATGAACGCCGGCCGCGGCACGAAGTAGGCCGCGGTCAGGTCGAGCGTCTCCCGGGCGGCGGCGATCGCCAGGTAGTAGAGCGCCTCGACGTTGGTGTCGCCGACTCCGGCGCTGGAGCGCACGACCATCATCGGCCCGCCGCCGTCGCTCGGCTCCACGTCGGGCAGGTAGCCGTCCCCGACCAGCACCTCGCCCGTCGCCTCCAGCCAGTTCTCCGCGAACGCGCCGAGCAGCCCGCGCACGACCGGCCCGCGGACGCGTACGTGCGTGTCGCGCCAGTGGTCCGGGTCCTGCGCGTCGCCCGTCCACTCCTCGGCGATCCCGACGCCGCCGGTGAGGCCGACGACGCCGTCGGCCACCAGGATCTTGCGGTGCGTGCGGTTGGCGACCCGCCGCGCCGCGTACGGCTTCGGCGGCCGGAACCGCGCGAACCGCACGCCGGCGTCGGTCATCCGGTCCACGAGCTCCTTCTCGATCTTCACCCCGCCCACCGCGTCGATGATCACGTTGACCTCGACGCCCGCGTGCGCCCGCTCGCACAGCGCGTCGGCCACCTCGCCGGCGACGTCGCCCCGCCAGTACACGTACGTGAGCAGGCAGACCGTGCGCTCGGCGGCCCGGATCGTGGCGATGTAGCAGGGGAAGATCTCGTCGCCGTTGATCAGCAGCTCGACATCGTCGCCCGAGGAGATCGGCGCGCCGGTCAGCGCCTCGGCCGCGCGCATGAAGCCGGGGTCGCGGACGTCGAGGTCGTCCGCGCCGTGCAGGTCATAGCCATGGCCGCTCTCGCGGCGATGGCGCAGCGATTCGGTCGCGTAGCGCGCGCCGAGCAGCACACCCAGCCCGGCGGGCCAGGCATAAGCGGCCCTTAGGCCGCGACGCTTCCGACGACGGAGGTCGACCAATCGATGACCGAGGTCGGCCGCACGACGTGCTTGTTCATCCCCAGCGCCTTCGGCTCGAGCCCGAACGCCAGGCCGACGAGCTGCGGCAGGTGCAGCACCGGCATCCCGAGGTCACGGCCGACGACGCGCTCCGCGCCCGGCTGCTGGAGATCGAGGTTGAGGTGGCACAGCGGGCACGGCGTGACCAGGCAGTCGGCCTCCGCGTCGATCGCGTCGCCGAGATGGCGGCCGGCCTGCTTGAGCGATGCCTGCTTGTTCATCGTGATGATCGGGAAGCCGCAGCACTTGTACTGGCCGGCGTAGTCGACCACCGTGCCGCCGAGCGCCTCGATCAGCTGGTGCAGGTACGTGTCGCGCGGGGTGTCGCGCGAGATCCCCAGCCGGTCGGTGGGCCGCACGATGTAGCAGCCGTAGAACGGGCCGACGCGCAGGTCGGTGAGCGGGCGGGTGACCTTGGCCTTGATGGCATCGAGCCCGATCTCCTCGACCATCAGCCACAGGAAGTGCTTGTTGACGATGCCCCGCCGGTAGCTCAGCGACTCGGCCGCCAGCGTCTCGTTGATGTGCTCGCGGTACTCGGTGTTCGCGTCGAGCCGTTCCTGGCACTCGTTCTGCGCGCCCTGGCAGGTCGAGCAGATGTTCATCATCAGGTCGGCGCCGCCCTCGATCTCCTTCTGGGCGAGCGCGAACGTGCGTGCGTTGAGCGTGTCGGCGAGCTCCTGGTTGTGCTCGGCGATGACGCCGGCGCCGCAGCACGCGGCGCGGTCGAGCTCCACCAGCTCGATGTCGAGCAGCGGGGCGACCTGGGCCATCGAGCCGTGCAGCTCGGGAGTGAAGCCGCGGCTCACGCAGCCGGGCCAGTAGGCGACCTTCACTGGACGGCCTCCTCCTCTTCGTCCTCGTACCCGACGACATACAGGTTGAGCTCGTAGCGGTCGTCCCTCTCGTGCACGCGCTCAAAGATCCGCTTGACCTCCTTCGGCGCCTTGTGCTTGTGCAGCAGCGCGCCCGCCGGGGTCACCTTCCCGCGCTGGAGGGCCTTGAGGATCACCGGCAGCGAGTCGAGCAGCTCCGGCACGGCACGCGGGTGGAACTTGCCGCCGTAGGAGTCGGGCAGCAGGTCCGCCTCGTGCAGCAGGCCGTTCTTCTGGATGTTGTTGACGAACGCCAGCTCGTGGCGGTGCCCGTTGTTGCGGTCGTCGATCCCCTGGTCGTCGCTCGCGATCCGCCGCAGACGCATGATCTGGCTCATCGGCGCGACGCCCTTGGGGCACGCCTCGATGCAGTTGAAGCAGTGCGTGCAGTCGTAGATGCCGTGCGGGTCCTCGGCGAGGTCCTTCAGCCGCTCGTACTGCCGGCCGTCGCGCGGGTCGCCGACGAAGCGGTAGGCCTTGGCCAACGCCGCCGGGCCGATGAACAGCGGGTCGACCTCCATCGACAGGCAGTCGGACACGCAGGCCCCGCACTGGATGCAGGCCATCGTCTGCGTGACGTCGATCATCGACTCCTGCGGGACGATGTACTCGCGCTCCGGCGGGTCGCCTTCGGGGAGCAGCCACGGCGTGACGCGCTGCATCTTCGACCAGTGGACCGCGTCCATGTCGACGATCAGGTCCTTGAGCACGGGCATGTTGCCCATCGGCTCCACGACGATCGCGCCGTCCGACGCCGTCTCCGAGGCCGCGTCGAGGTGCGTGTGGCAGGCCAGCGTCGGCTTGCCGTTGATGCGCACGCCGCACGAGCCGCAGATCGCGGCGCGGCACGAGCAGCGGATGCCGATCGACCCGTCCTGGCGATCGCGCGCCTGCAGGATCCCGTCGAGCACCGACCGGTGGCCTTCGAGGTCGATCGTGAAGTCGTCCCAGTGGGCGGCCTCGCCGCTCTCCGGCGAGTAGCGGCGGATTCGCAGTGTGTATTCAGGCATGGGTCAGTACGTCCGTTCCTGGGGCTCCCACTTGGTGAGGGTCACCGGCGTGTAGGACACCTCGGGCGGCCCGCCGCCGTTGACGGACAGGGTGATGTGCTTGAGCCACTCGTCGTCGTTGCGCTTCGGGAAGTCGAGCCGGAACTGCGCGCCGCGCGACTCCTTGCGCTCCAGCGCGCCCACCACGATGCACTCCGCACAGTCGAGCATGTACCCCAGCTCGATGGCGCCCAGCACATCCTGGTTGAAGACCGTGCCGCGATCGTCGATGGAGGCGCTGCCGGCCTCCTCCTTCAGGCGGCTGATGACCTCGAAGGCCTCCTTGAGCCCGGCCTCGTCGCGGAACACCGCGCACTTCTCGTTCATCATCGTGCCGAGCTCGTCCTTGATCTCCGAGACCCGGCGGCCCCCGGTGTCCGAGCGGCGCAGGATGTCGTCGATCAGCTTCTGCTCGGCGGCCAGGGCGGAGTTGGCCGGCCGCGGCTTCCCCATCCCGAGCGCGCGCTGGGCGGCGTGCTCGCCGGAGCGGCGGCCGAAGATCAGCGTGTCGAGCAGCGAGTTGGCGCCGAGGCGGTTGCCGCCGTGGACCGACACGCAGGCGACCTCGCCGGCCGCGTACAGGCCGGGGATCGGCGTCTCGCCCCACACGTCGGTCTTGACGCCGCCCATGATGTAGTGGCAGCCGGGGCGGATGTGGATCGGCTCGCGCGTGATGTCGACGCCCGCGAAGTCCTTGCCGATGTTCACGATCTCGCGCAGCGCCTCGAGCGTGCGCTTGCGCGGGACCTTCGTGATGTCGAGCGCCACCGTGCCGTCGGGGAACCCGCGGCCCTCGTTGATCTCGGTCTGCTCGGCGCGGGAGACCACGTCGCGCGAGGCGAGCTCCATCTTGTTGGGCGCGTACTTCTCCATGAAGCGCTCGCCCTCGGCGTTGTAGAGGTGCGCGCCCTCGCCGCGGGCGCCCTCGGTGATGAGGATCCCGTTCCCGGCCAGCGTGGTCGGGTGGTACTGGATCATCTCCATGTCCATCAGCGGGGCGCCGATGCGGTAGCTCTGGGCGATCCCGTCGCCCGTGCAGATGAGCGCGTTGGTGGTCGGCTTGAAGCACTGGCCGGCGCCGCCGGAGGCCTGGATCGTCGCCTTGGCGGCGAACAGCTCCATCGATCCGTCGCGGATGTTGCGGGCAACGGCGCCGGAGCACTCGCCGTCCTCGTCCTGCACGAGGGCGGTCACGAACCATTCCTCGTAGCGGTCGATCTGCTCGTGGTGCTTCATCAGCTGCTCGTAGAGCACGTGCAGCAGCGCCTGGCCGGTGATGTCGGCGACGTAGTACGTGCGGGCCGCCGAGGCACCGCCGAACGCGCGGGTGCCGAGATGGCCGCTCTCGCTGCGGTGGAACGTGACGCCCGAGTGCTCGAGCCAGAGCACCTCGCCCGGCGCCTCGCGGCACATGATCTCGATCGCGTCCTGGTCGCCGAGGTAGTCGGAGCCCTTGACGGTGTCGAACGCGTGCGACTCCCACGAGTCGTCGGGGTTGAGCGCCGCGTTGATGCCGCCCGCCGCCGCGTTGGAGTGCGAGCGGACGGGGTGGACCTTGGACATGATGGCCACCGTCGCGCCCTCACGGGCCGCCGCCAGAGCCGCGCGCTGGCCGGCGAGGCCGGCGCCGATGATGAGGACGTCATGGGCGGGCATGGAGGGCGATGTTATTGGGTCGCCCGATACGGTTGAGCCGTGCCCCCGGTGCGGGTGATGGTCGTCGACGACAGCGCGGATCACCGGTTCCTGCTCAGAGCGATCCTCGAGGATTCCGCCGACGGGGCGGTACTGGCGGGGGAGGCCGAGGGCATCCGGGCGGCGCTCGAGTCGATCGACGCCGTGGATCCCGACGTGGTGGTGCTCGATGAGCGCATGCCGGAGGCCAGCGGGATCGAGGCCGCGCCGATGATCCTGGCGCGCCGGCCGGGCCAGAAGCTGCTGCTGTGCAGCGCCTACGTGGACGACACGCTGCGCTCCCGCGCGGCGGCGGCAGGCATCGCCGCGTGCGTCAGCAAGGACGAGCTGGAGGCGATCCCCCGGATCGCCGTCGCCCTCGCCTCCTAGGATGGTCGCCCGTGAGTGGGCCTGCGCCCGGCACGCGCAGCCTTGCGCGCAACACCGCGGTCTTCTCGATCCTGACCGGCCTGAGCCGCGTGGCCGGCCTGGCCCGCGAGATCATCGCGTCCGCGTACTTCGGCCTGAGTGCGGGCTTCAGCGCGTTCACGCTCGCGTTCGCCGTGCCGAACACGGTCCGCGCCTTCTTCGCCGATGCGGCGCTCAGCTCGGCGTTCGTGCCGGTCTTCACCGAGCTGCTGGAGCAGAAGCGCCGCCGGGACGCCCTGCAGCTCGCCACGACGCTGTCGCTGCTCGTCCTCACCGGGCTGGGCGCGATCACGATCGTCTTCCTCGTCATCGCGCCGGTGATCATGCCGCTGCTGACCGGCGACGAGCTGGCGCCGGTCCAGCACCTGGTCAACGGCCTCAGCCAGGTGCTGTTCCCGATCGTGCTGCTGCTCGGGCTCAACGGGCTGACCGTCGGGATCCTGCAGAGCTACGAGCACTTCACGATCCCGGCGCTCAGCCCGCTGATCTGGAACCTCGTGATCATGGCCTTCCTGGTCTCCGGGCACGGGTTCCTGACCGACCCGGAGGACCAGCTGTACGCCTACGCCACCGGCATCGTCGTGGCCACGGCCGTGCAGCTGGCGCTCAGCCTGCCGGTGCTCAGGCGGATCGGCTTCCGGTTCGTCTGGCCGCCGGACTTCGGCATGCGCGAGGTCCGGCGCGTCCTGTTGCTGATGCTCCCCGTGACGATCGGGCTCGGGCTGATCAACCTCAACGTGTTGTTCAACGCGTTCCTCGGCTCGCTGGTGTCCGCCGAGGCGTCGCGGGCGATCGACAACGCGTTCCGGATCTACATGCTCCCGCAGGGCATGTTCTCGGTGGCGATCGCCACCGTGCTGTTCCCGACGCTGTCGCGATTCGCCGCCCGTGGCGACCTGACCGGGCTCCGCGGCCTGCTGGGCAGCGGCATGCGCCAGGTGATGCTCCTGCTCGTGCCGTGCGCGGCGCTCACGCTGGCGCTGGCGGAGCCGATCACGCGGCTCGTCTACCAGCGGGGCGCGTTCGGGGCCGCCGACACCGACCTCGTGGCCGAGGCGCTGTTCTGGTTCTCGTTCTCGCTCCCGACCAGCGGCCTCAACCTGCTGATGACGCGGACGTTCTTCTCGATCCAGCGCCCGTGGCTGACGACGGCGCTGGCCGGTCTGAACATCGGCGTGAACATCGTGGTGTCGTTCGCGCTCTACAAGCCGTTCGGCGTCGCCGGCATCGTCATCGGCACCGCCGCCGGCTCGGTGGCGATGGCGATCGCCCAGGCGATACTGCTGCGGCGCGAGCTGGGCGGGATCGACGCGGCGCGGACGCTGGGAGCGGCGGTGAGGATCACGGTGGCGAGCGCGGTGCTGGCCGGCGTCGCCTGGCTGGTCTGGGCGGGCGTGGACAGCGTCGTAGGACGCTCGCTGGTGGGCCAGATCCTCAGCGTCGGCTCCGCGATCGCGATCTCCGGCGCCGTCTACCTGGCGATCGTCCACGCGCTCGGCGTGGACGAGGTCCGGCGCGCCGAAGCGGTGATCCGGCGGCGCCTGCGGCGCGGACAGGGCTAGCCTCCCGCCCATGATCGACGTCGAGCGGATCCGCGCGATCGACGTCCACACCCACGCGGAGGTGGCGGCCGACGGGCACGACCCGATGCCGCCCGAGCTGCGTGAGGCGTCGGCGCGGTACTTCCACTCGGGCGAGGGGCTGCCGACCGCCGCGGACGTCGCCGCCCACTATCGCGAGCGCAACATGGCGGCGGTCGTCTTCACGGTCGACTTCGAGTCGGCCTCCGGGCGGGCGCCGGTGCCCAACGAGGAGGTCGCCGCCGCGGCCGCCGCCAACCCCGACGTGCTGATCCCGTTCGCGAGCATCGACCCGGCGCGCGGGCGCGCCGGCGTCCGGCAGGTGCGGCGGCTGGTGGAGGAGCACGGCATCCGCGGCTTCAAGTTCCACCCGAACCTGCAGGCGTTCTATCCCAACGACCGGAGCGTCTATCCGCTCTACGAGGCGATCGCCGAGGCCGGCGTCCCGGCGCTGTTCCACACCGGCCACAGCGGCATCGGTGCAGGGCTGCCGGGCGGCGGCGGCATCCGCCTCAAGTACGCGAACCCGATGTACGTCGACGACGTGGCGGTCGACTTCCCGGAGCTGCAGATCGTGCTCGCGCACCCGTCGTTCCCGTGGCAGGACGAGGCGCTGTCGATCGCCCTGCACAAGCCGGAGGTGTTCATCGACCTGTCGGGCTGGTCGCCGAAGTACTTCCCGCCCCAGCTCGTCCAGTACGCGCGCACGCTGCTCAAGCGGCAGGTGCTGTTCGGCTCGGACTACCCGATGATCACGCCGGACCGCTGGCTGGCGGACTTCGAGCAGCTCGGGTTCGACGAGGAGACGACGCGGCTGGTCCTCAAGGACAACGCCGCGCGGCTGCTCAGGCTGGCGTGAGCCGTGACCGCAGCGCGCGGGTCAGCTGCTCGACGGTGACGACGCCGCGCAGCCGGCCCTGGGCGTCGACCGCCATCAGCGCGCCGAGCCGGCGCAGCGACTCCGAGCCGAGCAGGATCTCGATCGGCTCGTCGAACTGCACGCGGTCCTCTGCGCCGGTCGCCACGTCCCGCACGGGCATCGCGCCGCCTTCGCTCACCGCTGCGTGCTCGACCGCGGCGCGGTGGGCGAGCCCGGCGTAGCGCCCGTCCGACTCGACGACGGCGAACCACGGCCAGCCCTGGTAGCGCAGGAAGAACTCCTCCCAGGCCTGCGCGGCGGTGAACTCGGCCGGGATCGCCACCGGCTCGGCGTCCATGATGTCCGCCACCGTGAGGTCCTTCAGCCGCTCGGTGAACGCCGACTGCGCGATCGCCGCGCGCGCCGAGGAGCCGAGCAGGTAGCCGAGGACGATCGACCACAGGCCGCCGGTCGTGTCGTCGTTGACCAGCAGCGCATACAGGCCCCAGAGGATCAGCAGCGCGGCGAAGCCCTGGCCGAGGTAGGCCGAGACCTTCGTCGCCTTGTTGCGGTCGCCGGTGAAGCGCCAGACGATCGCGCGGGCGATCCGGCCGCCGTCGAGCGGGAACGCCGGGATCAGGTTGAAGACGAGCAGCAGCACGTTCATCGACACGACGAAGCTCAGCCACAGGTCGAACGCGCTGACCGAGAAGCTCTCCAGCGTCGCGGTGTCGACGAAGCCCTCCCAGCCGAGCAGCGCCGTGGACACCAGAGCGGCGACGACGACGATCAGGAACGTCACCGCCGGGCCGGCGATCGCGATCCGGAACTCCTGCCCCGGCGAGCGGGTGTCGCTGCTCATCTTCATCACGCCGCCGAAGAAGAAGAGGTCGATACCGCTCACCTCGATCCCCTCGCGGCGCGCCGCGACCGCGTGGCCCAGCTCGTGCAGCAGGATCGAGCCGAAGAACCCGAACGCGGCCGCCACGGCCGTCCAGAAGGCCAGCGACGAGTTGCTCAGCTGGTCCGCGAACGCGTCGTTGAGCCAGTAGATGAACAGGAAGAGGACGACGAACCACGTGACATTCACGCCGATGCGGATGCCGAAGATGGTCGCCAGCCGGATGGAGCTGCCACCGAGCACTGGGCTTCTATGGTGCCATAGCCTTGCGGCGCAGCCCGCGGGTAGCGCCCCCGGCGGTGCGCCGCGCGACCTTGAACTTACGAGGAGATGAACAGTTAGATGTCTTCACCAGTCAATGTAACTGTGACAGGCGCGGCGGGGCAGATCGGGTATGCGCTCCTGTTCCGGATCGCCTCGGGTCAGATGCTCGGTCCCGACACGCATGTGCGGTTGCGGCTGCTGGAGATCCCTGACGCGGTGAAGGCGGCCGAGGGCACGGCGCTCGAGCTGTTCGACTGTGCGTTCCCGCTGCTCGACGGCATCGATGTGACCGATGACGCGAAGGCCGCGTTCGACGGGTGCAACGTGGCGCTGCTCGTGGGCGCGCGCCCGCGCACGAAGGGGATGGAGCGCGCCGACCTGCTCGAGGCCAACGGCGGCATCTTCAAGCCGCAGGGCGAGGCGATCGCGGCGGGCGCCGCGTCCGACGTCAAGGTGCTGGTGGTCGGCAACCCCGCCAACACCAACGCGCTGATCGCCATGAGCAACGCCGACGGCGTGCCCAGCGAGCGGTTCACGGCGATGACGCGGCTCGACCACAACCGTGCCGTCGGTCAGCTCGCCGCGAAGACCGGGGCGCCGGTCGCCGACATCTCGCACATGGCGGTGTGGGGCAACCACTCACCCACCATGTACCCCGATCTGTTCAACGCCAAGGTGCGCGGCGAGCGCGCCTGGGACGTCGTCGGTGACGAGGCGTGGGTGGCCGACGAGTTCATCCCGCGCGTGGGCAAGCGCGGCGCCGAGATCATCGAGGCGCGTGGCGCGTCCTCCGCCGCGTCGGCGGCGAACGCGGCTGTCGACCACGTGCACGACTGGGTGAACGGGACGCAGGGGGACGACTGGATCTCGATGGCGGTGCCGTCCCCCGGCGCCTACGGCGTGGCTGAGGGGATCATCTCGTCATTCCCATGCCGCTGCTCGAACGGTGAGTGGGAGATCGTCGAGGGTCTCGACGTGCCCGCGTTCTCGCAGGAGCGGATCGACAAGACGGTCGCCGAGCTGGTCGGCGAGCGCGATGCGGTGAAGGAGCTCGGCCTAGTTTCGTAGGTGCCAGCCGCGCCCGGACTTGGTGACCTTTCCTTCGTCAGCGAGTCCGGGCATCACCCGGTACAGGTAGTTCTGCTTGATCCCCATCGCGTCGGCCAGCTCCGGGATCGTGATCCCGGGGCGCTCGCCGACGAGCTGCAGGGCCTGCGCGGCACGCGTGCCGGACCCGCGCGGGCGGCCGCGCCGGCCGTTGGACGACGCCGACGAGCGGCGGCGCCGGGTGGGCGCCGCGGCGGTGGTCCCGCCCACGCCGGAGAGGGCCCGCTCGGCGGCCTCGAGCCGGTGATACTCGTCCACCAGCGGCCGCAGCTCCTTCAAGCGCGCCTGGATCTCCTTGCGCTTCTCATCGAGAAAATCTGCCACTTCATTCCCTTCACCCAAAATTGACGGTTAAAGGTTACCAGTGAACGTGGCTTTCCCAGGCCCTTCCTGCAGGAACGATTGCACCGCATACCTGCAGTCGTCCGTCTCGAACAGGTGTGACGTCAGCTCGGCGGTGCGCTCGTCGGCGCCGCGGGTCCCGTGATCGGCCTGCGCGCGGATCACCGCCTTCGTCGCCGCGTGGGCGATCGTCGGGCCGGCCGCCAGGTCCGCGGCGAACTTGCGCGCCTTCTCCAGCAGCTGGTCGGGAGCGACGACGCGGTTGACCACGCCCCACGCGTGCAGGGTCGCGGCGTCGTAGAGCCGGCCGGTCATCACGAACTCGCGGGCGCGGGCGGTGCCCGCCCGCTCGGCCATCCGCTGCGTGCCGCCCATCAGCGGCGTGATCCCGACCACCTTCTCGACGAGGCCGAACTGCACGCCCTCGGCGGCCCACAGCAGGTCGCAGGCCAGCGACAGCTCGAGGCCCGCGGTCAGGCACAGCCCGTGAGCGACCGCGAGCGTCGGCAGCGGCAGGTCCTCGACGGCGTGCGTGAGCCGCAGCAGCCGGTCGGTGAGCGCGCCGGCCGACTGCGCGTCGAGCCCTTCGAACACGTGCACGTCGACGCCGGCGGAGAACACCTCCCCGTCCGCGCGGACGATCAGCGCGCGGGGCCGCTCGGCGGCGGCGCGGGCGACGCCGTCCTCAACGTCGGCGATCAGCTGCGGCCCCCACAGGTTCAGGGGCGGGTGTGAGATGACGATCTCGGCGACGTCGCCTGTGACCTCGTAACGGGCATGAGCCATCGCGCGATCATACGGTCGGTCGAGTTCACCTCGACCGACCCGTATGACATGCCCGTTCAGGGTTCTACGCGACCGGGACCGCGGTGCGGGCGCGGCGCGCGGCCAACAGCCCCGCCACGCCGGCCACGAGACCGAGCAGGCCGGCGACGAGGCCGATGATCGCGAGCGTGTCGCCGTCGTCGTCCGCCGGCGGCGGCGCGGTGGTCGCCGCGGCCGGGGCGTGGGCGGTGTCTTCCTCGGCGCCCGCGAGCGTGACGATCGGTGCCGGCGTGTCGGACCCCTCGGGGCCGATCCAGCGGACGATCTCGTCGCTGTCGTAGGTCTGCACCGCCTTGTAGGTCAGCTTGTCGCCGGCACTCCCCTCGGGCATCTGCAGCGACAGGCCGAAGTCGACGAACTGGCCTGGGCGGACGATGCCCTGCTTGCCGTCGCCGGTCCACGTGACCTGCGACACGCGGTCGCCCTCGCGCTTCATCGTCACCTTCCAGCCTGGGCGCGGCTCGTACGAGATGAACTCCGCCGGCTCGGGCAGTTGCACGGCGACCTTCACGGTGCCGGCGTCGTCGCGCTCGTTGGGGACCCTGACGTCCAGCCGCGTGAAGCCGCCGGCGGGGGCGGTGGTGGGCTGCAGCGTCACGTGCGCAGACGCCGCCGCGGGCAGCGCCAGCGCCGCTGCGAGCGTGGCCGCGATGAAGCGCGGCCCGGTCTTCGGGAACTGCATCGGGTTGTCTCCTTCAGTCGAAGTCGGTTGGCAGGCGTGGAGCGCCCGCCGCCCGACTCCGCGTCAGGCGGCCGGCGCGCCGAGCGCCGGCGGCCCGCGGACGCCGAAGGAGCCCTGCAGGAGCTGGGTGCGGAGCGGATGGCCCGCCGGTGGCCGCCGACGCGCGGCGCGGCTGCGCGGGCGCCGCCGCGGGACGGCGGCGCGCCAGCGGGCGACGATGCGGTCCTCTGCGACGTAGCGACCGCTGAGCAGCAGCGCGCCGAGCAGGAAGACCGGCGTCAGGAACAGCGCCAGCTCGCCGATCCCCGTGACGCCCTGGACGGTCGCGACGAGCACGGCCAGCGCGGTCAGGCACGCGAGGAATCGGCGCTGCGGTCCCAGCACGGCCCGGAGACTAACCGTTTTCCAGCAGTGCCTTCAGCCGTTCGAGCGAGCGCCTGGCCTCGCGCTCGGGCACGCCGCCGATCAGCATCCGGCTGGCGGCGGCGCCGAGGAAGCCGCCGGGCGCCTTGAACTCGTTCTCGTAGTCGAAGCGCGTGCGGTCCCCGTCGAGCTCGCGCAGGTCGTAGCTCGTGCGGGCGTACGAGTGGGCCGGCCCGCGGCCCTCCCAGGTCGCGCTGTCCGGCCGCTTGGCCTCGGTCAGCGTCCAGCTCACCTTGAAGTTGGCGCCGCGCAGGTGGAGCGTCTGGTTCATCTCGTACCCGTGGCGCGGCGGCCCCGCGTCGTGCGAGTTCACGCGGCGGTGGATCGTGACCCACTCGTCCAGGCGCGCCGGGTCGAGCGCGAGGTCGTAGACCTTCTCGCGCGGAGCGTCGATGTCGATCGACACCGTCACCAGCGTCACTTGGCGGCCACCTCCTCGGTCTGCTCCCAGTCGCGCAGGGCGCGCTCGACGGCTGCGTCGAACGAGTGCAACCTAATACCGAACGCCTCCACCGCGTCGTCGTCACGTGGCAGCAGGTCGCTCTCCAGCGATTCCATGAGCGGCGTGATGAAGCCCGGGTCCTCGGTCGCGACAGCCGCCGCCACCACGCTCGCGACCGGCGTGAGTGAGAAGCCGAGCGATATGGCCGGGCGCTCGACGAGCATCGCCTCGGCGATCCGCTCGATCAGCTCCTGGTAGGTCATCGTGTCTGGCCCGGCGATGTCGTAGGAACGGCCTGCCAGCGCCGCCGGCGCGTCGGCGGCGGCGACCAGGAAGTCGAGCACGTCCCGACCGTCGATCGGCTGTGTGCGGTTGGACCGCCAGGCCGGCAACGCCAGCACCGGGAGCCGCTCGATCAGCCGGACGAGGAAGCGGAAGGAGCGCGAGCGGGCGCCGATGACGATCGAGGCGCGCAGCGCGATCGGCTCGTCGGCCGCCGCGAGCAGCGCCTCCTCGACCGCCAGGCGCGAGGCAAGATGGCGCGACACCGTTCCGGTGTCGGGCACCAGGCCGCCGAGGTAGACGACGCGGCGCACGCCGGCGGCCCGGGCCGCGGTGGCGAAGCGCTCGGCCGAACGGCGCTCCTGCTCGGCGAAGCCGGTGCCGGCCGGGCCCTCCATCGAGTGGATCAGGTAGTAGGCCGCGTCCGTCCCCTCGAGCGCACGGACGAGCCCGGCGCCGCTCACCGCATCGCCGACCACGACATCGTCGAGCAGCACGCCGGCGGCGGAGACCCGCTCCGGCGAGCGCGCGAAGCCGCGGATCTCGTGGCCGGCCGCCTGCAGCCGCGGCACCAGCGCGGCGCCGACATAGCCGGAGACCCCGGTGACTAGGACGCGCATCGACGAAAAACGCCGACTGTGCGGAGTCGGTAGGTCGCAGGGACGGGGTTTTTCATCGCTTTGGAGGGTATTTGCGGGGTAGACCGGAAGTCTGTGCGTTTTGCGGGGAAGCGGGTTGATCGACCCTGCCGGGTGAGCTTTGCTGTGACCGTCCTGTGACGGTCTGGTGAAGGAAGGGGCTCTGGGGTGGACAAGCGCGCCAACGCGCGGAAGGTGACCTGCGACGACTGCTTCTTCGGGCGGAACGGCCTCTGCGCGCTCCAGCTCGACCAGGCGTGCGCGACCTTCCGGCCCAACTCACCCGAAGGGCTGCGTCCTCCCCGCCAGATGCGCTTCGTATTCCGGCAGGAGCGTCGTCGCCAGGCCGCGTGGGAGTTTCCCACCGCGCAGGAACAAGCAGCATTGCACGCGTGATGTAACGTCGCACCAGTCGGAGGAGCTTGCGACGGAGACTGGGGCGAGAAGCCGATAATGCAGTTGAGGGTCCTCGGGAAGTCGCCTGCCTGGCAGGACGCGGGTGGCGCCTGCAGCGGCTATCTCGTCGAGACGGCCACGACCTGCGTGCTGCTCGACTGCGGGTGCGGCGTGTTCGGGAAGCTGCGCAGCGTCCGCGACTACGCGGACGTCGACGCGGTGGTCATCTCGCACCTCCACGCCGACCACATCCTGGACCTCGTGCCGTACGCGTCCGGGCTCACGTACGCGCCGCGCCACCAGCCCGTGCCGGTCGACGGCTGGCCCGGCACCGACGACCCGCCGCACCCGCGGCTGATCGCTCCGCCGGGCGCGCGTGAGACGTTCCGGCGCCTGTGCGCGGCGTCCGGCATGCGCGAGGAGCACATCGAGACCGCGTTCCGGCTCGAGGAGTACGACCCGGGGGCGATGGTCGCGGTCGGCGACGTCGAGCTGCGCTTCCAGCCCGTCCCGCACTTCCTGCCCACGCACGCGGTGGCGGTGTCCGCCCCCGGCGGGCGGCTCACGTACAGCGCCGATTCGTCGCCCAGCGACGACCTGTGCGCCTTCGCGCGTGACACCGACCTGCTGCTGATCGAGGCCACGCTGCCGCGCCCGGAGCGCGAGGGCCCACGCGGCCACCTGACACCAGGCGAGGCCGGCGAGCACGGGCGGCGGGCGGGCGCACGGCGCGTCGTGCTCACCCACATCTCCGACGAGCTGGACGCCGAGTGGGCGCGCCGAGAGGCCGAGCAGACCTTCGGCGGCGCTGTCGAGGTGGCCGTCGAGGGCGCGGTCTACACGGTGTGACGCTTCAGTCGGGCGGCGAATCGGCCGATTCAGTGTCCCGTGAGCCCAGCTGAGGCGACGATCGACGGCGTGCGACTCCTGTCGCACCGTCCGTCCGTGCTCTACAAGGTGGAGCATTTGGCGACGGAGCCCGTCGACGGCGACATCGCCGTCGAGGGTCTCGTGCTGTCCGGACCCGGCTGGAACGACCGCTTGAAGGAGCTGCTGAAGACCGTCTCGGCGGCCGAGCGCGCGTGCCTGTTCGCGATGCGCCTGTCCGACGACCAAGCGCTTCCGCTGCCGGCCGAGCAGCTGCTCGACCGCTCACGCACCGACTGGTTCCCCGAATTCCTCTCGCACGGCCAGATGAAGCCGCACTTCCAGCCGATCGTCGAGCTGGCCACCGGCCGCGCCTTCGGCCGCGAGGCGCTGATGCGCGGCCGCCTCGGCGCCGTCGAGGTCCGTGGCGGCGAGCTGCTCGCCGCGGCCGAGGCCCACGACGCGCTGTTCTCGTTCGACTACCGCGCCCGCACCGCCGCGCTCGAGATCGGCCTGCCGATGCTCCCCGAGAACGAGGTGCTGTTCGTGAACCTCGACCCGCGCGCCGCGCTCGACGTCGAGAGCACGGTCCGCACGACCTGGCCGGTCGTCGCGCGCATGAACGCCGATCCCTCCCGGATCTGCATCGAGCTCATCCGGCCCGAGCGCTGCGCCGATCGCGACATGCTCGGCGACATCGTCGAGGCGCACCGCAAGCGCGGCGCCATGATCGCCCTCGACGACCTGTCCTGCGGCACCGACGCGCTGCTCTGCCTCGAGCGCCTGCGCCCCGACGTCGCGAAGATCGACAACGTCCTGACCCAGGGGATCCAGCACTCGGACGGCCGCCGCAAGCTCGTCGCCGCCCTGGTCGAGCTCGCCCACGAGCAGGGCGCCAAGGTCGTCGCCGAGGGCATCGAGCGCGTCGACGAGTACGAGACCATGCTCGAGCTCGGGGTCGATCTCGGGCAGGGCTTCTACTTCGGGCAGCCGACCGAGCGGCCCATGGCCGTCGACGCGCGGCTGTTCTCCAAGCGGTCGTAGCGCCGGCGAACGTCAACTTCGGCTGGGTAGGGAGGCTGGGATTTCGGCCTCGCCGGCCGTCCGTGGCGCTTTTGTGCCGCATACCGACACTTAAGCGCCACGCACCCTCGCCGCGGCCCGATTCGTCGCCTCCCTACCCAGCCGGGGGTTGACGTTCGATAGCAGAATCGATATCTTGATAGCAATGACCGACCGGACCGCACTCTACGTCCGCATCCCCACGGCCCAGGCCGAGCAGCTCGACCAGGCCGCCTTCACGCTCAAGCGTTCCAAGCAGGACCTCGTCGCCGGCCTCCTCACCACGTACGGCGACATGGACACGCTCCGGCGCGTGACCGTCGAGACCACCGGCGACGGGCTCACCGTCGGGCACGCCGAGTTCCGGCCGCTCGCGCCGCCGGACGTGCTGACCGTCCCGCAGCTCGCCGAGTGGCTGCAGGTCGAGGAGCAGGCGATCCAGGAGCTGGCCGAGAAGGGCGAGCTTCCCGGCCGCCGGCTCGGCGGCGAGTGGCGCTTCGCGCGCGAGGCCGTGCTGGCCTGGCTCGCAGGCCGATAGCCTTCCCTGAGTGGCATCAGAGCGGGATCTCTTCGCCAACTTCGAGCGCATGCGGCGGCAGATGGACGAGCTGTTCGACCGCTCGCTGGCGCCGCAGCGCCGGGGCGGGTTCTCGCCGGCCGTGGACGTCTACTACACGGCCGATCCGCCCCGGGCGGTCGTCCGGGCCGATCTCGCGGGCATCGACCCGACCGAGATCGAGCTGCAGATCCGCGGCCGCGAGCTCGTGCTGTCCGGGCACCGCCGACCCGAGCACGGCGAGGAGCGCGTCTACCAGCAGCTCGAGGTCGAGCACGGGCCGTTCCGACGCGTGGTCGCCCTTGGCGTGGACGTCGACAACGATGCCGCCAGCGCCTCGTACGAAGACGGCATCCTGACCGTCGAGCTGCCGCTCCGGGAGGCGGCGCCGCGCACGGTCCCGATCGAGCGCGGCGAGGGCCAGTGATCGACATCGGCGGGGGCGAGGGCGAGCTCGCTCCGCAGGAGATCGCGGTCCCGAAGGGCGAGCTGCCGGTGCTCCCGCTCCGCGACTCCGTCACCTACCCCGACACGCTGACGCCGCTGGCGATCGGCCAGGAGCGCAGCGTCCAGCTTGTCAACGACGTGCTGGTCGGCAACCGGATGCTGGTGATGGTCGCCAGCCGCGATCCCGAGCTGGAGACGCCGGGTCCCGACCAGCTCTACGACATCGGCGTCGCCGGCATGGTCGCGCGCATGCTCAAGGTCCCCGACGGCTCGCTGCGGATCCTCGTCCAGGGCGGCCAGCGCATCCACATCGAGGAGTGGATCAAGGAGGAGCCGTACCTGACCGCGCGCGTCTCCGAGCTGCCCGACGTCGTCGAGGAGGGACCCGAGCTCACCGCGCTGATGCGCAACGTCCAGCAGACGTTCAGCCACATCATCGAGGAGGTGCCGTACCTCCCCGAGGAGCTGCAGATGGCGGTCGCCAACCTCGACGACGCATCCGCGCTCAGCCACCTGATCGCCGGCGCGCTGCGGATCAAGACCGAGGAGCGCCAGGCGCTGCTCGAGGAGGTCGACGTCGCCAAGCGGCTGCGGCGCCTGTCGGAGATCCTCGCCCGCGAGCTCGACATCGTCGCGATCGGCTCGAAGATCCAGAGCCAGGTCAACGCCGAGATGGAGAAGGGCCAGCGCGAATGGGTGCTGCGCCAGCAGCTCAAGGCGATCCAGGAGGAGCTGGGCGAGCAGGACCCGACCGAGGCCGAGGTCGGCGAGCTGCGCTCCACGCTCGCCGAGCTCGCGCTGCCCGACAACGTCCGCACGCAGGTCGACCGCGAGCTGTCGCGGCTGGAGAAGATCCCGCAGGCGGCGGCCGAGCACGGCGTCATCCGCACCTACCTGGAGTGGATGGCGTCCCTGCCGTGGGGCAAGGGCACCGAGGACAACCTCGACCTCGCGCACGCGCGGGAGGTGCTCGACGCCGACCACTACGACATCGAGAAGGTCAAGGACCGCATCCTCGAGTTCCTCGCCGTCCGCAAGCTCAAGCCGGACGCCCGGGGCTCGATCCTCTGCTTCGTCGGCCCGCCGGGCGTGGGCAAGACGTCGCTCGGCCAGTCGGTCGCCCGCGCGCTCGGGCGCAAGTTCGAGCGCATCAGCGTCGGCGGCGTGCGCGACGAGTCGGAGATCCGCGGCCACCGCCGCACCTACATCGGCGCGATGCCCGGGACGATCATCCGCGCGCTGCGCGACGCCGAGTCGCACAACCCGGTGTTCATGATCGACGAGCTCGACAAGATGGGCGCCGACTACCGGGGCGACCCGGCCAGCGCGATGCTCGAGGTGCTCGATCCCGAGCAGAACTCCACGTTCCGCGACCACTACCTCGACGTGCCGTTCGACCTCAGCCGCGTGATGTTCATCTGCACGGCGAACGACATGGATCGCGTGCCGAGCCCGCTGCGCGACCGCATGGAGCTCATCCCGCTCGCCGGCTACACCGAGGAGGAGAAGCTCCAGATCGCCAAGCGCTACCTGGTGCCCCGCCAGATCGAGCGCAGCGGTCTGCGGAAGAGCCAGGTCGGCTTCACCGACGCCGGGATTAGAGAGATCGTGACTTCATATACGCGCGAGGCCGGCGTGCGCAGCCTCGAGCGGGAGATCGGGTCGGCGTGCCGCAAGGTCGCGGTGCGGGCTGCGCTCGGCACGCTCAACGGCAAGGTGTCGGTGACCGCGGCCCGCGCGCGCGAGATGCTCGGCCGCCCGCGCTTCCAGCCCGACGTCCGGCGGCGGACCTCCGAACCGGGCGTGGCCACGGGCCTGGCCTGGACGCCGGTCGGCGGCGACGTGCTGTTCATCGAGGCGAGCGCGATGCCCGGCAAGGGGAAGCTGACCATCACCGGCCAGCTCGGCGACGTGATGCGCGAGTCGGCCGAGGCGGCGCTGTCGTACGTACGCGGACATGCTGACCTGCCCGAGGACTGGTTCGCCAAGCACGACCTGCACGTGCATGTGCCGGCGGGGGCGATCCCGAAGGACGGCCCGAGCGCCGGGGTCACGATGGCCACCGCCCTCATGTCGCTGGTCTCCGGCCGCGCGGTGCGCGACGACGTGGCGATGACCGGCGAGCTCACGCTGACCGGCCAGGTACTGCCGATCGGCGGCCTCAAGGAGAAGGCGCTGGCCGCTCAGCGCGCCGGCATCCACCGGGTGCTCGCGCCACGCCGCAACGAGGGCGATCTCGAGGACATCCCGGAGCCGCTGCGCAAGGACATCGAGTTCGTCTGGGTGGGAGAGATCGGCGAGGTGTTCGACGCGGCCCTGAGCAACGGCGCCAAGCCCTGATCACGGCCGGGCATCGCGGGTATGCTCGTCTGAAACAGACTCGGAGAGGTGGTATGGCAGCGAAGAAGAAGGCCAAGAAGGCCCAGCAGGCGGCACTTCAGGCTCGGTACAACCCGTATGTCCAGCGGGTGATCGAGGACGAGGACCTGCGCGACAACATCGTCCAGGCGTACGAGTCGGCTCGGAAGGCGTACTCACGCCTGACCAACGGCAAGTCGGCGCCGACGAAGCAGATCTTCGACGACAAGAAGCTGCAGAAGGACATCAGGAACGCCGCCTACAACGTCAAGGACGCCAGCGTCGCGCTGCGCGAGGCGCCCCAGAAGAAGAAGGGCGGTCTGAGCTTCGGCAAGGTCCTCTTCATCGGAGCCGTCGGCGCCGGCGCCGCGCTCGCCGTCAGCGAGGGTCTGCGCAAGAAGGTGCTCGACACGCTGTTCGGCGCTGAGGAGGAGTTCGAGTACACGTCGAACACCGCCGCCTCCCCGCCTTCGCCGACCACCGCGTCGACGAACTAGAGGGCGCAGCCCGGTTACGGACGCCACGGATGGCGTCCGTCGTGGTCATGGCGCCGGCGGATGGAGGCGCGGGCTAACCATCCGGCAGGATCGGCACGTCCCACCAGAGGACGGCCAGGATGCAGGCGGCGATCGCGAGGACCGTGGCGATCGCCGCCAGGATCCGCTGCGTGCGCGTCGTCTGCGCCGCCTTCTCCTGAGCGATCGCGGCCTGCTCGAGCGACTTCTCCAGGAGCCGCTCGGCCCAGATGAACTCCATCGAGAGCATCGCCAGGCCGATCGGGATCAGCACGAACGCCGGCCCGGGCGTCACGAGCATGATCAGCCCGCCGATCAGCACCAGCGCACCGGCCACCCCGAACGCGATCCGGAACAGCGGATGGCGGTCGCGATGGGTCTCCCTGCGCGCCTCGAGCCGCTCGATCAGCTTGGGGCGCGGGCGCCGCTCGCCTTCCATCGCGGAGAGTGTGCCAAACCGAACCAAAAACCCGACAACCCTTCCCTACCTTCAATTGCATGACCGATGATGCGATCGTCGTCGAAGGGCTGGAGAAGTCGTACGGCACCGTAAAGGCGCTGTGTGGGGTCGACTTCGCCGCTGCCACCGGTTCCGTCCTCGGGCTCCTGGGCCCGAACGGCGCCGGCAAGACAACAGCGGTCCGGATCCTCTCGACACTGCTCGACCCCGACGGAGGCACCGCACGCGTGACAGGGCTCGACGTGGTGAAGGACGCCGCGGCACTGCGCGCTCAGATCGGCCTGGCCGGCCAGTACGCCGCGGTCGACGAGAACCTGACCGGGTTCGAGAACCTCGAGATGGTCGGGCGGCTCTACCACCTCGGCAAGAGCGAGTCACGCACGCGCGCCGACGAGCTGCTCGAGCGCTTCGACCTCACCGACGCCGCGAAGCGGCCGGCCAAGACCTACTCCGGCGGCATGCGCCGGCGGCTCGACCTCGCCGCCGCGCTGGTCGCGCGCCCGCCGGTGCTGTTCCTCGACGAGCCCACGACCGGCCTGGACCCCCGGAGCCGGCTCGCGATGTGGGAGACGATCGAGGCTCGTGTGGCCGCCGGCACCACCGTGCTGCTGACCACCCAGTACCTCGACGAGGCCGACCGGCTCGCCGACGGCATCGTGGTGATCGACCACGGCCGCGTGATCGCCGAGGGCACGTCCGACGAGCTGAAGAACCAGATCGGCGGCGAGCGCATCGAGATCACGCTCGAGGACCCGGCTGACGCCGACGTGGCGGTCGCCGCGCTGGCGCCGCTCGCCGAGGACCGTCCGGCCGTCGAAGGCAGGATCGTGCGCGCGCCGGTGCGCCGGCGCCACGGCCTGATCCCCGAGATCGTCCGCTCGCTCGACGACGCCGGCGCGTCGATCGACGACATCGCGCTCCAGCGCCCGACGCTCGACGATGTGTTCCTCGCCCTCACCGGTCACGCGGCCGAGGAGGAGCGCGAGCAGGAGGAGGTGGCCGCATGAGCACGTTCGCCACCACTGCGGGGGACACGATCGTCCTCGCGCGCCGCAACCTGATGCGGATCCCGCGCCAGCCGGACCTGCTGATCGCCTACACGATCCAGCCGGTCATGTTCGTGCTGCTCTTCGTCTACGTCTTCGGCGGCGCGATCAACACCGGCGGGCTCGACTACGTCGACTTCCTGATGCCCGGCATCATCGTCCAGTCGATCGCGTTCGGCGGGTTCGTGACCGCGCTCGGCCTGTCCGAGGACGTCCAGAAGGGCCTGATCGACCGCTTCCGCTCGCTGCCGATGTCGCGCGCCGCCGTGCTCCTGGGCCGCACGTCGTCGGACGTGCCGCTGAACTGCCTGTCGCTCGTCGTGCTGTTGGCGGTCGGCTTCCTCGCCGGCTTCAACTTCATCGGCGCGACGGTCGGCGAGGTGGCGCTCGGGATCTTCCTGCTGCTGCTGCTCGGCTACGCGTTCTCGTGGATCTTCGCGCTGGTCGGGCTGTACTCGTCCACGCCGGAGACCGCGAACTCGATCGGCTTCACTCTGATCTTCCCGCTGACGTTCGCGTCGTCGATCTTCGTGCCGGCCGCGACGATGCCGGACGGCCTGCGCCAGTTCGCCGAGGCCAACCCGTTCACGACGATCGCCGACGCCGTCCGCTCGCTGTGGCTCGACACGCCGGCGAACACCGACGTCTGGATGGCGTTCGTCTGGTGCGTCGTGCTGATCGCCGTGTTCGCGCCGCTGGCCGTCGCGCGCTACCGGAAGGTCGTCGCGCGCTGACGCAGGCGTGCGCTTGCCCTGAGCTTGCCGGCGGGCCGTGAGAAGCGCACCTTCACGAGCCCGCCGGTCGCCGCTCGCACGCTCTTGCGCGCGAGCGCGCGGCCATTGCGGCGCAGCGTGACCGTCAGCCGTCCCGGCTGCGGCGCGCACGCGGTGACGATCACGACGCGGCGCCGGAGGCGCAGGCGGGGCTTGGAGCGGCAGGCGCGCGCGCTGGTCCAGACCGGCTGCCGCCCGTGGAGGACGGCGCGCCCGACGGAGATGTCGCCGCCGTGCTCGTACGCGATCCGGCGGCCGTCGGGCGACCACGTGGGCTGCGTGTTGCGGCCGTCGGCGATGGACCGCGCCGGCTTCGCGCTCGCGACGTCGTAGACGATGACCTCACCCGCGCCGGTCTGCACGTCGCCGGCCGAGACGACGGCGACCTCACGGCCGTCGGGTGAGAACGCCGGGTTGAAGAGATCGCGGCCCGGGTCGCGCGCGGCGTCGCTGCCGCAGCGGAAGTCGGTGTTGCTCGCGAGCAGGCAGATGCCGAGCGGGAACGGCGTGGTGCCCCCGGTGTCCGTGCGCGCGAGCCGCGTTCCCGCCCACGCGGTGTCGACGACCGCGCGCGCGACGGCCGCGCGGCCCGTCCCGTCCGCGTTCATCAGGAACAGGTAGGGCTGGAACCCCGACAGCCCGGGGCTTCCCGGCGGGCTGCCCACCGGCGCCGGCGTGATCTCCGGCAACAGCTCGACGGTGGCGACCTGCGAGCCGTCGGGCGAGATCTCGGCGATCACCACGGTGCCGCCGCGCGGCAGCTTCGCGCCGACGCGGCGCCCGCGCGCGTCGAGCACGTAGGCGAACGTGGCGTCCGCCACGGCGAGCCGCGATCCGTCGCTACTCGCGGACAGCCACGTCACGTGCGCGCCGGTCGTGAGGCGCTGCTTCGCGGTCCCGTTCGGCGCCGCCCGGCAGACGTTCGGCCCGCAGCGGTACAGGAGGGTGTCCGCCCACGCGTCGGTGGTCAGGACGGCGGTCGCGACGGCGACCGCCGCGAGCAGGCGGTACGGCTTCACGGGGCGGGATACGCAGGCCACCCCGGCAGGGATCGCCTAGAGTCACGCCCATGGAGGCCAGCGCCCGGATCGTCGAGGCGATGCGGCGCTCCGTCGCGGCACGCGGCGCGGCCGGATCCACGTTCGACCAGGTCGCTCGCGAGGCAGGCGTCTCGCGAGGTCTGCTCCATTACCACTTCGGCACCAAGGAGAGACTTCTCGCCGAGGTGGTGCGACGCGACGCCGAGATCCGCCTCGAGCATCTCGGCTCCGATCTCGCCAACGCGGGCACGGTCGCCGAGGTGATCGCCGCGCTCGTGCACTCGCTCGAGGATCTCGTCGAGCGCGACCCGGGTTTCGTGGCGCTGATGTTCGAGCTGTTCACGTCCGGCCGCCGGAATCCCGAGATCGCGGCCGAATTCGCTGCATTGCAGCGGGTTACGCGCGAGCACGTGGCCAGGCTGCTGGCCGCCCGCGAGCGCGAGGGAGCGATCCGGTTGACCGACGAGCCGGAGGTGGTCGCGGCCGTGCTGCTGTCGCTCGCCGACGGATTGGCGATGCGCCTGCTGGGCGAGCCGGACCACGATCACCGCGCGACACTGGACGCCGCGACCGCCGCGGCGCGTGCGTTGATCGCAGAACCCTAGGGAGTCAGATTAGGGATAACCCTGATGCAGGGTTCCGGAGTATCGGAGAGGGTCGGCTCCATGGAGAAACGTTTCTTTCCTCTCTTCGTCCTTGGCGCGCTGCTGATCCCAGCCGCCGGGGCGCAGGCCGCGACGAAGCCGGTGTACGCGGGCCCGCCACCGAACGGGACCCTGAAGGGCGTGCCGGAGTTCGCGACCGACAACGCGTTCTATCCGAAGAAGACGACCATCCACAAGGGTGATCGCATCTCCTTCCAGTTCCGCGGGTTCCACAACTTCTTCCTGCCGAAGAAGGGGGACCCGCCGGCCGACCTGATCGCGGCGGGCGCTCCCGTCACCGGCGTCAAGGACTTCGCGGGCGTCGACTTCTGGTTCAACGGGAAGGTGCCGAGCCTCGGCATCAACCCTGCGGCTGCCGCTCCGTCCGGCGGGAAGACCTACAACGGCAAGTCCGCCGTCGGCTCGGGCCTCCCGCCCGACCAGGGCGCGCCGAAGCCGTTCAAGGTGCGCTTCACCAAGAAGGGCACGTACACGGTCTACTGCTCGGTCCACCCCGGAATGAAGGGGAAGATCGTGGTCAAGGCCAAGAAGGCCAAGATCCCGAGCAAGAAGCAGGACCGCAAGCGGATCAACAAGCAGAAGAAGGCCGCCGCCAAGCTGGCGAAGAAGCTCGTCAACAGCTCCGGCCCGAGCGGCCTGACGGTCAAGGCCGGCAACGACAAGAAGGGCGTCGCGGTGATCGGGTTCTTCCCGGGCACCAAGTCCGTGAAGGTCGGTCAGCAGCTCACGTTCACGATGTCCACCAAGTCGACCGAGATCCACAACGTCGGCTTCGCCCCCGAGTCCTACGGCAACGAGCTCGCGGCGGAGTTCCTCGGGCCGGCCGGGATCGACCCGCGGTCGGCGTACCCGAGCCAGCCGCCCGGCACCCCGCTCGTCGTGGGCGGAACCCCGCCGGTACACGGCAACGGGTACGTGAACACCGGTCTGCTCGACGACGTCGCGGGATCGCCGCAGCCGAAGAGCGCGGTCGTGTCGTTCTCGGCACCCGGGACGTACGACTACTACTGCTTCGTCCACGGCGGCCCGCAGGGAATGCGGGGCAAGATCACCGTCACGCCGTGAAGCTGAGCCGCTCCATCGCTCCCGTCGCCCTCGTGGCGGCGGGAGCGGCGCTCCTGGGTGGCGGCCCGGCCGACGCAGCGAAGAAGGGCAAGGTCCGCAAGGTGCAGGTCTCGTCCAACTTCTACGCGCCCGGCAAGCTCACGGTGAAGAAGGGCGACCGCGTCCGCTTCAAATGGGACGAGTTCCTCTTCGACGTGCACGACGTGAACGTCAAGAAGGGCCCGGTGAAGTTCCACTCCCCGCTGCAGGCCGGTGGCACCTGGACCACCAAGAAGCTCACCAAGCCCGGGAAGTACTCCCTCTTCTGCTCTCAGCACCCGACCGAGATGCGGATGACGCTGACCGTCAAGAAGTGAACAGGCCGCGGGCGCGCCACAGCGCCTTCGGCGTGGCGCGCGGCCGGAGCCGGCCGGTGGCGACCGCCTTGCGCGGATCGAGCCGGCCGGCCACGACGTCCACCCAGTCGTCGAACCGGCAGCGCAGCTCGAGGTCGACGTGCGGCGCGCGCCCCGGCGCCGCCGCGGTCGACCCGTTGTCGAGCCGCACGTGCCACGGCTCGGCGTCCGGGAAGTCCCACTGCAGCACGAACGGGCCGTCGGGCGCCCGGCGCATGTCGACGTTGCGGCGCACGCTGTCGAACAGCATCGCCATCGCGGCCGGGTCACGCGACGGCGGGCCTCCTCGCTCGCCCAGGTAGCCGGCGCGCAGCATGCCCAGGCCACGCTCGGCGCGCTGTCGCGGCGGCAGGTCCATCGGCATGATCTGCGGCCCCGGCAGCGACTCGATGGGCAGTCCGGCGGCGCGGAACTTCGCTTCGAACGACTTCGCGCCCTCCTCGTAGATCTGCTCGAGCGTGAAGCCGAAGCACTCGGCGTAGTCGGTGTTCCAGCCGGGCGGGACGAACACGGCGAGCGACACCGGAGTGACCGCGCGCAGCTGCTCGGCCACGGCCTCGGGCACCTCCGGGTCCTCGGACGCGAGGTCGCGGAGCAGCTTGACGCCGAAGCCGATGTGGCGCTGCTCGTCGAGCGCCACCTTGTGCATGCCTTCGCGGAAGCCGGGCAGCAGGTCGCGGTCGGTCAGATAGTCGGCGATGAAGTGCTGGCCGGGTTGGGCCAGCGTCGCCTCGACGACGAAGTGGTACATCGTCACGGCCTGCGCGAGCTTTGTGCGCGAGTGGTCGCGGCGCAGCTCGTCGACCACGCGGTGGAGCATCTCGAACGTCTTCACGAAGCCCCACGTGAGCTCGGGGCGTGTGGCCTCCAGCGCGGAGGCGACCGTCCCCTCGCCCCGCTCGACGACCTCGTGCATGAAGCGGTTGAAGAACACCGCGTGGCGCGCCTCGTCCACCTGCTGGGTGGTGAGGAAGTACTTCTGCTCCTCGCGCGGGGCGGCGTCGATGAACGGCGACAGGTCGTCGGCCACCGCGTCCTCACCGTGGAAGAACATCGCGTAGTTCCACAGCGCGGCGCGGCGCTCGAAGTCGTTGAACCGCTCGGCCCAGTGCGTCTTGTCGACCGTGAAGTCGATCTCGGTCGCGCGCCAGTTGCCGCGCTCCCAGCGCCGGTAGAGGTCCTCGTACGTGACCTGGTCGACGGCGGCGACCGCCATGTCGCGGGACTCTACCGAACGGCGGCGTTCACACGCTCCACCAGCTCTGCGACTGGGACGCGCTCCTGCGTGAGCGTGTCGCGCTCGCGCAGCGTCACCGTGTCGTCCTCGAGCGTCTGGTGGTCGACCGTGATCGCCAGCGGCGTGCCGATCTCGTCCTGGCGCCGGTAGCGCTTGCCGATGTGCCCGCCCGAGTCGTACTCGGCGCTCACGTGCTGGCGGAGCTCCTTGTAGATCTCGGTCGCCTTCTCCGGGTGCCCGTCCTTGCGCAGCAGCGGCAGGACGGCGACCTTCACGGGCGCGACCTTGGGGCTCAGGCGCAGCACGGTGCGCTTCTCGCCGCCGATCTCGTCCTCGTCGTAGGCGTCGCAGAGCAGCGCCAGCATCGTGCGGCCGACGCCGGCCGCCGGCTCGATCACGTGCGGGACGTAGCGCTCGCGCGTCTCCGGGTCGAAGTACTCGAGCTTCTCGCCGGAGTACTGCGCGTGCTGCGTGAGGTCGAAGTCGCCGCGGTTGGCGATGCCCTCGAGCTCGGACCAGCCGATCGGATACAGGTACTCGATGTCCGAGGTCGCGGACGAGTAGTGCGAGAGCTCGTCGGCATCGTGCGGGCGCAGCCGCAGGCGCTCGCGGTCAACGCCGAGCGAGACGTACCAGTCCATGCGCGCCTGCATCCAGTGCTCGTGCCACTGCTCGGCCTCGGCCGGCGGCACGAAGAACTCCATCTCCATCTGCTCGAACTCGAGCGTGCGGAAGATGAAGTTGCCGGGCGTGATCTCGTTGCGGAACGACTTGCCGACCTGCGCGATGCCGAACGGCGGCTTGCGGCGCGCGTACTGCAGCGTGGTCTTGAAGTCGAGGAAGATGCCCTGCGCGGTCTCGGGTCGCAGGTACACCTTCTGGCCCGACTCGGCCACCGGGCCGATCGTCGTCTCGAACATCAGGTTGAACGCGCGCGGCTCGGTCAGCTCGCCGCCGCACACCGGGCAGACGAGCACGTCCGCGTCCGGGTTCGCCTCGCGCAGGTGGTCCTCACGGAAACGCTGCTTGCACTTGCCGAGGCACTGCACGAGCGGGTCGGTGAATCCGGCGAGGTGGCCCGACGCCTCCCACGTGCGCGGGTGCTGGATGATCGCCGAGTCGAGCGCCACGACGTCGTCGCGCTCCTGGATCATCGCCTTCCACCACAGGTTGATGACGTTGTTCTTGAGCAGAACGCCGTAGTGCCCGTAGTCGTACGTGTTGTGGATACCGCCGTAGATCTCCGAGGCGGGGAAGATCAGGCCCCGCCGCTTGCAGAGCGCGACGACGTCGTCCATCGAGGTTGCGGGCATGGCCGCGCAGTGTAGGGACCTATACTCGCCTGCCTCCATGCCGATCTACGAGTACCGCTGCGAGAACGGACATCTCTTCGAGGTGATGCAGAAGATCACCGAGGATCCCGTGACGCAGTGTGAGACGTGCGGCGCGCCGGTGCAGCGGGTGTTCCACCCGGTGGCCGTGCACTTCAAGGGGTCGGGCTTCTACAACACCGACTACGGCACGGCCCGTCGCAAGCGGGAGAACGAGAAGTCGGCGGCTGCCGGCGCCGACAAGCACGACGCGAAGGCGAGCGAGTCCAAGAGCGACAAGTCGGACTCCAAGCCGTCTTCCACCTCGTCGTCGTCGGATTAGCCCGCCTTATAGGCACCAGCCGGAATCGTCATTTCCCCTTGGGGAAGGGCGATGCCACACTGGTTCGCCATGACCTCTCGCCAGGCCGGACTGCTCGCCGCGCTCGCCGCGATCTGGGGCGGCTCCTACCTGCTCATCAAGTACGCCCTGGAGGACTTCAGCGCGCCGATGATCGTGTGGGGCCGCACCGCGCTCGCGGCGATCGTGCTGGCCATCGCCCTGCGCGGCGCCACCCGCAGCGCGCTCGCCGACATGCGCCGGCGCCCGAAGTGGGCGGTCACGCTCGGCACCGTCTCCGTGGCGCTGCCGTTCATGCTGATCACGTTCGGCGAGCTCGAGGTGCCGTCCGGCCTGACCGCCGTGCTGATCTCGCCGGCGGCGCTGTTCGTGGCGCTGTTCGCGCCGTTCATCGATCCGTCCGAGCGGATCGACCGCAGGCAGGCGATCGGCATGTTCACCGGCCTCGCCGGCGTGGCGCTGGTGGTCGGCGTCGAGTCGATCCACTCGCTCGGCCAGTTCCTCGGCGCGCTGGCGATGGTCGGCGCCGCCGCCTGCTACGCGCTCGGTGGCTTCGTCGTCAAGCGCCGCTTCGGCCGGCTGACCTCGATGCAGACCTCGTTCGTCTCCCTGTCGGTGGCATCGCTGCTCACGCTGCCGGTCGCCGCCGCCACGGCTCCGACCCAGGCGCCGGGCCTGCGCGCGGTCGCCGCACTGGTGGTGCTCGGCGTCGTCGGCACCGCGCTGGCGTTCGTCATCTTCTACAAGCTGATCGCCGAGGTCGGCGCGGGCCGCGCCTCGCTGGTCAGCTACCTGGCGCCGGGCGTCGCGCTGTTCTACGGCGCCGTCTTCCTCGACGAGGCGATCACCGTCGCGGCCGTGGCCGGGCTGGTGCTGATCCTCGGCGGCGTGGCGCTCGCGTCGCGTCCGCGGCGCCGCCGCGAGCCCGAGCCGGTAGCGTCCGCGGTCAATGGACCTGACGCTGTCGCCTGCGGAGCGGGAGTTTCGTGACTCCGTCCGCAGCTGGATAGAGGCCAACCATCCGGGCAGGGAGCCCGACGCGGACCCGGAGGCGTTCGAGTTCCGGCGCACGTGGCAGCGGGCGCTCAACGAGCGCGGCTGGGCCGGGCTGAGCTGGCCGACCGAGTACGGCGGCGCCGGCGCCACGCTGGTCGAGCAGGCGATCTTCTACGAGGAGATCGCGCGCGCGGGCGCGCCGCCGATGGCGAACGTGCTCGGGCTGGCGATGGGCGGCCCCACGGTCATCGCCCACGGCACCGAGGAGCAGAAGCAGCGCTTCCTGGCCCCGATCCTGTCGGCCGACGAGATCTGGTGCCAGGGCTTCTCCGAGCCCGGCTCGGGCTCCGACCTCGCGTCGCTGAAGACGCGCGCCGTCCGCGACGGCGACGACTGGGTGGTGACCGGCCAGAAGGTCTGGACGACGTACGCGCACCAGGCCAAGTGGTGCATGCTCGTCGCGCGGACCGACCCGGCGGCGCCCAAGCACCGCGGGCTCACCTACTTCCTCATGGACATGGAGCAGGACGGGGTGGAGGTCCGCCCGCTCGTGCAGATCACCGGCGAGGCCGAGTTCAACGAGCTGTTCATCGAGGAGGCCCGGATCCCGAACGACAACATCGTCGGCGGGGAGGGCAAGGGCTGGCCGGTCGCGATCACGACGCTCATGCACGAGCGCGCGGGCCTGGCGTTCGCGCTCCAGGTGCAGGTGCAGATCGTCCTGCGCGAGCTGCAGGAGCAGATCCGCTCGGCGGGTCTGTCCGACGACCCGGTGATCCGCCAGCGGTTCGCCCAGGTCTACGTCGAGGCGCAGGTGCTGCGGCTGAACGCCTTCCGCGGGCTGACCGCGACGATGAAGCGCGGCGCAGCCGGGGCCCGAGGGGTCGCTCGGCAAGTGGCACTGGGCCGAGGTCAACCAGTCGCTGACCGAGCTGGCGATGGACGTCGCCGGGCCGGATGCCGTCGTGGCCGAGGGCGCGTGGCCGTACCGGTTCCTGCGCGCCCGCGCCAACTCGATCGAGGGCGGCACCACCGAGATCCTCAAGAACATCGTGGCCGAGCGCGTGCTGGGGCTCCCGCGCGGATGAACTTCGACCTCACCGACGACCAGCGGACGATCAAGTCCACCGCCCGCGAGCTGCTCGCCGCGCGCTTCCCGCTGAGCGAGGTGCGGCGGCTGGCGCTCGAAGACGAGCGCGGGTGGACCGACGCGCAGTGGAACGAGATGGTGGAGCTCGGCTGGCCGGAGATCGCCGAGCTCGGGACGGTCGAGATGGTCGTCGTCGCCGAAGAGCTGGGCTACGCGCTGGCGCCGACGCCGCTGCAGTCGACGTGGGCGGCCGGGCTGCTCGGCGCCGATCTCGACGGCGGTCGCGGCGCGGTCGTCATCGACGGCCTCGCCGCCGACGCCGGCACGGCCGACGTGCTCGTCGACTGGGACGGCGCCGTGGTGACAGGCGCGACCGTCGAGCCGGTGCGCGCCCTCGACCCGACGCGGCGCTGGTTCCGGGTGTCCGGCGGCGAGCGCTCCGGCGGTGGCGACGTGGAGCGCGGCCGCGGGCAGGCGATCGTGATGAACGCCGCCGAGTCGGTCGGGCTGGCCACGCGCGCGATGGAGATGGCGGTCGAGTACGCCAAGGAGCGCAAGCAGTTCGACCGCCCGATCGGCACGTACCAGGCGGTCTCGCACGCGTGCGCGCAGATGCTGCTCGAGGTCGAGGGCGCCCGCTCGGTCGTGTACTGGGCGGCGTGGGCCCTGGACCACGAGCCCGAGACCGCGCCGGTGGCCGTCGCGTGCGCGAAGGCCTACGCGGGCGATGCGGGCCGGCGCGTCCCACGCGCGGCGCTGCAGGTGCACGGCGGCATCGGCTTCACCTGGGAGCACGACCTGCACTTCTTCCTCAAGCGCGGCGAGGCGAACGCCCACGCGTACGGCGGCGGCGCCGCCCACCGCGAGGCCGTCGCGGCTCTGACCGGACTCTGAACCCGCGGCGCCGGGGGCGCGTATGCCCTTGGTCCGGTGCATCCCTCGACCAGGGGAGGTAGAAGGGTGAGGAGGAGACTGCAACTGACCGCTGTCGTGGCGGTCATCGCCGCGTTGGGAGTGGTCGCCGCGGCGGTCGCGACCAACGGCGGCCGCAAGATCGAGAAGCGGCTCATGGGATTCCAGGAGGTGCCCGCAGTCTCAACGGGCGCCAGCGGAAAGTTCCAGGCTCGTATCGGCCGGTTCGGCGACGAGATCCGCTACGAGCTGTCCTACCGCGACCTCGAGGGCGCGGTGACGCAGGCCCACATCCACGTGGGTCAAGAGCGCGTGAACGGCGGGATCAGCGTCTGGCTCTGCGGCAACCCGAGTGCAACTGTCACCCCGCCAGCGGGAACGCAGCTGTGCCCGCCCGCACCCGCGAGGATCACGGGGACGATCGAGGCCGGACGACGTTGTCGGGCCAGCGACGCAGGGTGTCGACCTCGGCGAGCTCGATGAGCTGCTCGCGGCGATCGACGCCGGCGTGGCCTACACGAACGTCCACAGCGTCCGGTTCCCGGGCGGGGAGATCCGCGCCCAGCTCGATGACCGCGGACGCGGCGATTGATGTGAGAGCTCCGGTCCCGCCGGTCCCCGGACCAGGCCGGCGGGATCGCTCACCTCAGCGGTTGCCGGGGTTTGCGACCAGGTCGGAGCGCATCCAGCCGTACCCGCCTTCAGCGAGTCTGACCTGGAACCAGTAGTAGCCGCTGCCGGCCACGTTGCCAGACGTGGCGGTGACGCAATCAGCGAGTGTCGCCGCGATCTCGCGGCAGCGATGGATTCGCATGCCGCGAGGCTGCCGGAACTAGCCCTTGAGGAACTCGTCGACGGCGCGCTCCTTGGTGGCGTCGTCGACGGTGAGGCCCGCGCCGCCGTCGGGCAGCGTCACGCTGCCGGACGGGGTCAGGAACTCCTTCTTGGCGTTGCCGCTGATCAGCTCGGCGCCGACCAGGCCGAGCAGCGTGGGGCCGGACATGTCCGAGCGGATCGCCTTGGGGGCCGCCCACGAGACCCAGGGGAGGCGGACGAACGTCTCGAACGAGGTCACCTTGCCCTTGATCGCGGAGAGGATCTTCTGCTGGCGGCGCACGCGCGCCCGGTCGTCCTCCTGCGGGCGGCAGTCGTTGTGCCGCGTGCGCGCGAGCGCGAGCGCCTCGTCGCCGCTGAGCTCGTGCGTGCCGGCCTTGAGGCGCAGCGTCGTGCCGCCGTTGCGGCTGCCGCCGTTGATCTTCGAGATCACGCAGTTGCCGGTGTAGGTGATGCCGCCGAGCGAGTCGATCAGCTCGGGGAAGTTCTCGAAGTTGACCTCGATCAGGTGGTTGATGTCGGTCCCCAGGTACTGCTCCACCGTCTCGATCGCCAGCGACGGTCCGCCGAACGCGTACGCGGCGTTGATCTTGTTGCGCCCGTGGCCGGGGATGTCGACCACCGTGTCGCGCAGGATCGAGAGCTGCGCGTTGGCGCCGCCGCCGATGCGCAGCAGCATGATCGAGTCCGAGCGGCTGGTCTGGCCGATCGTCTCGGCTCCCGGCTCGGCCTTGCCCTTGACGCGCGCGTCCGACCCGAGCACGAGGATCGTGTTCGGCGACGTGAGCGGGTAGCCGCCGCCGCTGAGCTTCGCCTCGGCGGCGTCGGAGATCTTCGACGACTGGATCTGGGCGCTCACCAGGAACAGGACGAGCGACAGGAGCAGCCACGCCCCGAGCGCGATCGCGAACCACTTGAAGACGCGCCGCGGGGTGATCCGGGGGCGCCGCTTGGGCGGCGCCGGTTCGTCCGGACGCGGGACCTCGCCGGGCTCGCGCAGCCCGTCCAGCCCCTCGGGCTCACGTCGCCAGGGGAGGCGCTTGCGGGATCGGTAGAGGGTGTATTGCGGTTTGTCTTCGTGGTCGGCCATGGTGGGGAGCGGGTATCGTGGCCGGCGTGCTCGAGCGAGGCGTCATCGGCGTCGACCTCGGCGGCACCAAGCTCCTGGCCGGCGCGGTCGACGCGGACCTCGCGATCCATCACCGTACCAACCGTCCGATCTACGGTCTCGACCAGAACGGACTCGTGCAGATGATCGTCGACGCGGTCCAGGAGATCCGGACCGCCGTGGGAGACGGCATCCAGGCGGTCGGTTTCGGCATCCCCTGCACGTTCGACGCGCGGACCGGGATGGCGGTTCAGGCGGCCAACGCGCCGCTGCACGACATCGCCTTCCACGAGGTGATGTCCGAGCGCATCGGCCTGCCGGTCGCTGTCGACAATGACGCCAACTGCGCGGTGCTCTGCGAGGCGCGTGCCGGGGCCGCGGCGGGTGCCTCGGAGGTCGTGCTGCTCACGCTCGGGACCGGCATCGGCGGCGGGCTCCTGCTGGGCGGCGAGGTGTACCGCGGCTGGGTCGGCGGCGGCGCCGAGATGGGGCATATGACGGTCGACATGGACGGGCCGCCGTGCCAGTCCGACTGCCCGAACTACGGGTGCCTGGAGACCGTGTGCTCGGGCACCGCGCTGGTGCGGCTCGTGTCGGTGGAGGTCGCGCGGCGGCCGGACACGACGCTCGGGCACGCGCTCGAGGAGGGCCGCGAGCTCACCGGCCCGCTGATCACCGAGATGGCACAGGACGGCGACCCGGTGGCGGTCGACGCGATCACCGAGATCGGCCGCCGGCTCGGCATCGGGCTGGTGTCGCTCGTGAACATCTTCAACCCGGAGGTCGTGGTGATCGGCGGCGGTGTGAGTGCGGCCGGGGATCTGCTGCTGGAGCCCGCGCGCGCGATCGTGCGTGAGCGGGCGCTGGCGCCGAACCGTGACGTCGTGCGGATCGAGCTCGCGGCGATGGGCGCGGACTCCGGCATGATCGGCGCGGCGCTGATGGCACGCGAGGCGGGCGGGCTGCTGCGCGCCGGCTACCCCGAGGTCGTGGCGTGACCGGCGGGCGGCTCGTCGTGTGCCCGACGCCGATCGGGAACCTCGAGGACGTGACGCTGCGTGTGCTCAGCGCGCTGCGCGATGCCGACGTCGTGGCGTGCGAGGACACGCGGCGCACCCGGGTGCTGCTGGAGCGCTACGGCGTGCAGGCGTCGCTGATCTCGTACCACGAGCACAACGAGCGCGAACGGGCCGCCGAGCTGGTGGAGCGCATGCGCGACGGCGCGGTCGTCGCGCTGGTGTCGGACGCGGGGATGCCGCTGGTCAGCGATCCCGGCTACGTGCTCGTGCAGGGCTGCGTGGCGGCGGGGCTCGAGGTCGAGGTGCTGCCCGGGCCGTCGGCAGCGCTGGCTGCGCTGGTCGCGTCGGCCCTGCCCGCCGAGGCATGGCGGTTCGTGGGCTTCCTCCCGCGCAAGCGCAGCGCGTTGGTGGAGGTGCTCGGCTCGCCGGAGACGGTCGTGGCGTTCGAGTCGCCGAAGCGGGTGGGCGCGTCGCTGGCCGTGCTCGCCGAGCTCGACGGGTCGCGGCCTGTCGCTGTCTGCCGGGAGCTCACCAAGGTCCACGAGGAGGTCGTGCGCGGCACGGCCGCCGAGCTCGCCGAGCGGTACGCGTCGGAGGACCCGCGCGGCGAGGTCGTGCTCGTGATCGGCGGCGCGCCGCCGCGGTCGGGGCTCGACCCGGCGGCGGTCGACGCCGTGCGCCGGCTGGTCGACGGCGGCGCCAAGGCGCGCGTGGCCGCCCGGGTGGTCGCCGAGCTCACGGGCGCGCCGGCGAACGCGCTGTACAAGGAGGTTGCGGAGTCCTAGCCGCGGTCTGCGTCAGGACTGCGCTTTCTCTGCGCCGATTCTGCGAATTTCCGGGGCTTTTGCTGCGACCGGACGTACTGTCCAGTCGTGCTGCTCGCTACCGCTCTCGTCCTCGTCGCGCCGGTCGGCGGCCCGGTCACGCGGGGGTTTGATGTCGGGGTGAACCCGTTCGCCGGCGGCCACCACCGCGGGGTTGACGTTGCCGCGCCGCCGGGCTCTGTGGTCCGCGCACCGTGCGCTGGTTGGGTTGTCGTCGCCGGCCGTGTGGGCTCGAGCGGCGGCGTGGTCACCGTGCTGTGCCGCCGCTGGCGGGTGACGGTCATGCCGCTCGCCACGATTGGAGTTCGCAGCGGCGCGACGGTCCGTGCCCGCGCGCGGCTCGGAACGCTCGGTAGGTCGTCCGCGCACGCCGGCCTGCACCTCGGCGTGCGGCGGGACGGCGTGCGCTTCGGCTACGTCGATCCACTGCGGTTCCTCGCGCCGCCGACGTCCGCGCCGCTCGTCGCACCGCCGCGCCGTCTCACTCTGCCTCGCCGCGCACCACCACGATCGGCGCCCTTCGTCCCGGCTCGCGCACCGGCTCGTGCGCCGGCGCCATGGCCCGCGTTCGCCGGGCTCGCACTCGTTCTGCTCGGCGTGGGCGTGCGCTGGCATCTCCGCGTGCGTGCGGAGTGGCGCCGGCGAACGTCAACTGCGGCTGGGTAGGGGAGCGGGTGCGCCTGCGTGGGTTTCGTCGCAGTCGTCGGCTTCGGCGCGGTCCGTGCGACGAAACCGTCCTCAGGCGTGGGTTTCGTCGCACGCGTCGCCGCGCGGTCCGTCCGTGCGACGAAACCCACACGACCGAGGCGCATCTCGTCGCGCACTCGCCGCGCGGTTCGGATCGAGGCAGCATTTCGTCGCACCGATCGCGCCAGTGGGGATTCGTGCGACGTTTGTCCCCTATAGCCAGTACTTCGTCGCACAGACCGCGCCTGCAGTGATCAGTGCGACGTTACGCGCCCTTGGTGTGCATCTTGTCGCACCGATCGTGCCCGCGGCGATCCGTGCGACGTTACGCGCCGTGGTGTGCATCTCGTCGCACCGATCGTGCCCGCGGCGATCCGTGCGACGTTACGCGCCCGTGGTGTGCATTTCGTCGCACTGATCGAGCCGCGATCGATGCGTGCGACGTTACGCACCTCCGCTGTGCATTTCGTCGCACACACGCGCGGCCGGCGGACGAGTGCGACGAAACGCACCCTCCACCTCCCTACCCAGCCGCAGTTGACGTTCCCGCGGTGAACCCGCGGATCGCGTCGGCGAGCGGGCCAGGCTGGTCGAGCGGGATGAGCGTGTAGCTGTCCGGGATCTCGACGAGCCGCCCCCGCGGGAGCAGGTCGGCGAGGCGCCGGCCGTGCTCGGGCGGCATGACGCGGTCCCCGCTCGCCCACACCACCAGCGCCGGGCGGTCGAAGCTCGGCAGCGACTCAGCCGCCTCGAGCAGGAGACGCCGCGAAGCGGCGATGCCGCGGAGCACACGCACCGTGTCGCGGCGGATCTCGGGCTGTGTCAGCACCGGGCCGAGCCAGCGGGCCGTGGCGGCGTCGCCCCGCTTGGTCAGCCAGCCGAACGCGAGCGGCAGGCGCCGGAGCGGGCGGATGCGCATCTGCTGCATGGCCAGGCCGAACAGCGCAGGCGGGAGGTGGCCGGTCAGCACCAGCGTCCTGCCGGTCAGCCCCGGCGGGAAGTTCTCGAACGCGTCGCAGGAGACGAGCACGATCGAGCCGACGCGCGCGTCGCCGTCGGACGCCAGCAGCTGGACGAGCGCGCCGCCGGTGTCGTTGCCCACGAGCGTCACGTCCGTCAGGTCGAGGCGATCGAGGAACTCGGCCACCAGCCGGGCGAGGCCGCGCGGCGACAGGTCGGCGTCGGGCTCCATCGCGTGGCGGTGGGCACCCAGCGGGAGGGTCGGCGCGATGCAGCGATGGTCGGTGCGCAGATCGGCGATCACCTCATCCCACAGCGAGGCGTCCATGAGAAGGCCGGGCAGGAGCACGACGGGCGGGCCGTCGGCGCCGGTGTCGCGGTATTCGATCGTCCCGGCGGACAAGCGGACCTCACGCGTGCCGGCCGAGACGGGGGAGGTGGTCTGGGGAGTCATTGCTCTATGGTTGCTGATCGAAACTAGTTTCGATCACGATCTAGCCGAGGTCACGAACCAGTTGCCCAAGGGGAACCACACACCGGCCCGCCCGCCGCGCGACGCGGTGGAGCTCGCCATGGACGTGCTGAGCGACCGCTGGACGTTCTTGATCCTGCGCGAGGCGTTCTTCGGCGTGCGGCGCTACGGCGAGCTGCAGCGCAACCTCGGGATCGCGCGCAACGTGCTCGCCGACCGTCTCCGACAGCTCGTGGCCAAGGGCATGTTCGACCGCGTCCGCTACCGCACCGACCCCGACTGGTACGAGTACCGGCTGACCGAGCGCGCGCTCGATCTCTATCCGGTGATCGTCGGCCTCATGCGCTGGGCCGACAAGCACCTCGCCGGCGACGATGACGTGATCGCGCTCGAGCTCGTCCACCGTGCGTGCGGCCGGCCGGCCGATCCCTACCTGGCCTGCTCCCACTGTCACGAGCCGCTGGCCGCCCGGGACATCGACGCCAGGATCCGGTCACCGCGCTCACCGGCCCACTAGCCTCTGACGCCCGCCATGGCCTTCTACGTCACCACCCCGATCTACTACGTCAACGCGGCCCCGCACCTGGGTCACGCGTACACGACGATCGCCGCCGACGTGCTGGCCCGGCACATGCGCCAGCGCGGGGAGGACGTGTTCTTCCTCACCGGCACCGACGAGCACGGCGAGCCCGTCGCGCTGCAGGCCGAGCGGGAGGGGATCACGCCGAAGGAACTCGGCGACCGCAACGTCGAGCGGTTCCGGGCGCTGCTGCCGCGGATCGGCGTCACGAACAGCTTCTTCATCCGCACGAGCGACCCGCGGCATGCGCAGCGGGTCCAGGAGATCCTGCAGCGCGTCCACGACAACGGGCACGTGTACAAGGGCACGTACGAGGGCTGGTACTGCCCCCGCTGCGCAGACTTCAAGTCCGACCAGGAGGCGGGCGAGGACCACACCTGCCCGATCCACAAGATCCCGCTCGACCGTGAGCGCGAGGACAACTGGTTCTTCCGCCTGTCGAGCTTCCAGGAGCAGCTCGAGAAGCTGACGGCCGAGGACTCGGACTTCGTCGTCCCGCGCCAGTTCCGCAACGAGGCGCGGGCGTTCGTCGCCCAGGGCCTCAAGGACGTGAGCCTCACGCGGGCGCGCCTCAAGTGGGGGATCGAGGTCCCGTGGGATCCCGACCAGGTCTTCTATGTCTGGTTCGACGCGCTCCTGAACTACGTCACCGCCCTCGGGTTCGCCGAGGACGGCAACGACCTCACGGACCGCTTCTGGCCGGCGACCTACCACCTCGTCGGCAAGGACATCCTCAAGTTCCACACGATCTACTGGCCGGCGATCCTGCTCGCCGCCGGTCTGCAGGTCCCGCAGCACGTCTTCGTCCACGGCTTCCTGCTGATGCGCGACGCCTCGGGCGCTGACCACAAGATGTCCAAGTCGCTCGGCAACGTGCTCGACCCGTTCGAGGTCATGGACCAGTTCGGGACCGACGCGCTGCGTTACTACCTGTTCCGCGAGGTCTCGTTCGGCCAGGACGGCGGCGTCTCCACGGTCACGTTCGGCGAGCGCTACGAGACCGAGCTCGCCAACGAGTTCGGCAACCTGGCGAGCCGCACGCTGTCGATGATCGACCGCTACCGCGACGGCACGGTGCCGGACGTGGACGTCGACCCGGAACTGGCCACCGACTTCGACGGCCTGCGCGAGGAGGTGTCGACGCTGCTCGACGGCGCCGAGATCACCCAGGCGCTCGACCGCATCTGGCAGCGCGTCCGGCGCCTGAACCGCTACGTCGAGGAGCGCGCGCCCTGGCAGCTCGCCAAGGACGACGCGAAGGCCGCCGAGCTCGATCAGACGCTGCGCTCGCTCGCCGAGGGCCTGCGCGTGGTCACCGTGCTGCTCGCCGCCTACATCCCCGAGACGGCCGAGAAGCTGCTCGCCGCGCTCGCCGCCGAGGACACGACGCTCGCCACCGCACGCTTCGGTGACGGGCAGGGCGGGACGAGCGTGACGAAGCTGCCGCCGCTCTTCCCCAAGCCCCAGTGATCGACTCCCACACCCACCTCGACCGCGGGCCTGCGCCCGAGGCCGAGCTGGTGGCGGCCGCCCGCGAGGTCGGCGTGAACCGCATCCTCACGATCGGCATCGACGAGGAGTCGCGGCGCGCGGCGCTCGCCGCCGCCGACACGTACGACGAGGTGTACGCGGCGATCGGCCACCACCCCAACAACGCGACCGGCTACACGGACGCGATCACCGAGGAGGTGCGCGAGCTGGCCGGCCACCCGCGCTGCCTGGCGATCGGGGAGACCGGCCTCGACGACTACCGCAACTACGCGCCGCGGCCCGACCAGGAGCGCGCGTTCCGCGACCACATCGAGGTCGCGCGCGAGCTCGGCAAGCCGCTGATCATCCACACGCGCGCGGCCGAGGACGACACGATCTCCACGCTCGCCGAGCACGCGCAGGGCCTCGAGGTCGTGCTGCACTGCTTCTCGATGCCCGACCGCTTGGACGAGTGTCTCGACCACGGCTGGTGGATCTCGTTCGCCGGCAATGTCACGTACCCGAAGGCGCAGGACCTGGCCGAGGCGGCCGAGCAGGTGCCGCTGGACCGCCTGCTCGTGGAGACCGACGCGCCGTACCTGACGCCGCAGGAGGTGCGCAAGCACCGCAACCAGCCGGCCTACGTCGTCCACACGGCGCGCTTCGTCGCCGAGCGCCGCAGTATCGCCTACGAGGAGCTCGAGGCGGCCGTCGAGGCGAACGCCGCCCGGCTGCTGGGCTGGTGAGCGAGCTCCCGGCGCAGCCTAGCCTGCGCCGCATGCGCCAGTTCGGGATCCGGCCGAACCGCGAGCTGGGCCAGAACTTCCTGATCGACTCGAACATCCTCGCCGTCATCGGGCGCGCCGCCGCGCTGCAGGCCGACGACGTCGTGCTCGAGGTCGGCGGCGGGCTCGGCGTGCTCTCCGAGTACCTCGCCGAGCATGCCGCCCACGTGCACGTCGTCGAGATCGACCGCGGCCTGGAGCCGCCACTACGCGACGCGCTCGATGGGTACGCCAACACCACCCTGCACCTCGCCGACGCCGTCAAGCTCGACCTCGCCGCACTGCAGCCGGCGCCGACCAAGGTGGTCGCCAACCTTCCGTACGGCGTCGCCGCGGGCGTGATCCTGCGGACGATCGAGCAGCTGCCGACCGTGACGACCTGGGTCGCGATGGTGCAGAAGGAGGTCGGCGAGCGGTTCGCGGCGCGCCCCGGCACCAGCGCCTACGGCGTGCCGTCGGTGCTCGCCCAGCTGGCCTGCGACGTCAAGGTGCTGCGACCGATCTCGCGCACCGTGTTCCACCCGGTGCCCAACGTCGACTCCGTGCTCGTCGGGCTCGAACGCCGCGGCCCGGCGCCCGACGCCGGGTTGCGAGCGCTCGTCCATCAGGGCTTCGCGCACCGCCGCAAGGCGCTGGCGCGCTCGGTCTCGCTGGCCTCCGGCGCGGACGACCGCGAGCGCATCCGGGCCGCGCTCGAGGCGCTCGGCAAGCCCGCCGACGCCCGCGCCGAGACGCTGGCGCCCGACGACTGGCGCGCGCTGTACGAGAGGCTCACGTGATCGAGCGCGCGCCCGGCAAGGTGAACCTGTCGCTGTTCGTCGGCGCGCCGCGCGCCGACGGGCTGCACCCGCTCGTGTCGGTCGTGCAGGCGGTGACGCTGGCCGACGAGCTGACGATGGTTCCTGCCGAGCGCGACGAGGTGGTGTGCCCGGGCGTCGACGGCCCGAACCTGGCGGGCGAGGCGCTCGCCGCCTTCCGTGCGCGGACAGGCTGGGACGGCCCGCCGCAGCGGATCACGATCGCCAAGCGGATCCCCGTCGCGGCCGGGATGGGCGGCGGCTCGGCCGACGCCGCGGCCGCGCTGCGGCTCGCCGACCGCGCGGCCGGCGGCGTGCCCGCCGACACGCTGCACGAGCTGGCCGTGTCGCTCGGCGCCGACGTCCCGAGCCTGCTGCACCCCGGCCGCGTGCTGATGACCGGCGCGGGCGAGCACGTCGACCGCCTGCCGGCCCCCGAGCCGTTCGGCCTGCTGATCGTCCCGTCGGCCGAGGCGCTGTCGACCCCCGCCGTGTACCGCGCGTTCGACGAGCTGGGCGGCGCCCGCTCGCCGGCCGAGCTCGAGACTCGCGCCGCCGAGGCGCGCGCCGGCGAGGCGCCCCCACCGGTCAACGACCTCCAGGACGCCGCACGCTCGCTCACCCCCGCGATCGACGCGGTCCTGCACGCCGTTCGCACCGCCGGCGCCGAGGTCGCGATGGTCTCCGGCTCGGGGCCGACCGTCTTCGGCCTGTTCCCCGACCCCGAGCAGGCGCGCGCGGCCGCCGCCACGCTGCCCGGGGCCATCGCCGCGGAGCCGGTGCGATGAAGTGGGGCTGGCTCGTCGGCGCCGTCGGCCTGGCCGCCTTCCTGGTCGTGCGGCGCCACAAGCTCGGGCGCTGGACGTTCATCGGCGGCTGGGTCGTCGTCGCGGCCGCGGCGCTGATCGGCGCCGGCGTCATCCCGCTGCCGAACCTCGAGAAGCTCCTCGAGGACGCGGGGGAGACGCTCGGGAAGTGGACGTATCTGCTCGTCGGCGTGCTGGCGTTCCTGGAGACCGGCGCGTTCATCGGCTTCGTCGCGCCCGGCGAGACGGCCGTGATCGTCGGCGGCCTGGTGGCCGGCCAGGGGCAGATCTCGTTGTTCGTGCTGATCGCGGTCGTGTGGGCGTGCGCGGTGGGCGGCGACGTCACGTCGTTCTTCCTGGGTCGCAAGCTCGGACGCGGCTGGCTGCTGCGGCACGGCGAGCGGCTGAAGATCACCGAGGAGCGGCTGCAGACGGTCGAGGGGTTCTTCGATCGCCGCGGCGGCGCCACCATCCTCGTCGGGCGGTTCATCGGCTTCGTCCGCCCGCTCGCGCCGTTCCTGGCCGGCGCCGCGCGGATGCCGTTCCGCCGCTTCCTGCCGTACGACGTGCTCGGCGCCGGCGCCTGGACCACGGTGTTCGCGACGCTCGGCTACGTCTTCTGGCAGTCGTTCGACAAGCTCACGCAGTACGTGTCGCGCGGGCTGTTCGCGTTCGGCACGCTGATCGTGGTCGTCGGCGGCCTGGTCTGGCTCGTCCAGCTCCGCCGCAGTCCGGAGCGCCGCGCCAAGGTGCGCGCCTGGCTCGACGAGCGGCGCGACCGGCCCGGCTGGCGCATCGTCGCCAAGATCGCCAGGCCGCTGTGGCGTGTCGTCGGCCGGCCGACGGCCTGGGGCGCCGACATGGCGGCGCGCTTCGGTCTGGCTCGCTTCACGCCGGGGCAGCTCGGGCTCGAGCTGACGACGCTGCTTGCCCTGCTGGCCGTCGGCGCCTTCACGTTCTTCTTCCTCGGCGACGTCGCGTTCGACCGCGGCACACCGGACATCGACCGCTGGGCCTCCGACCTCGCCGAGCGGCTCGAGAACGACATGGGCGTCCACCTCGCCAAGGCGCTCACCCACCTCGGCTCGCTGGCGGTCGTGGCGCCGGTCGTCGCGATCACCGCCGTCTGGGCGGCGCTGCGGCGGCGCTGGCTCGACGTCGCGACCCTGGTCTCGGGCATGGTCCTCACGGTGATCCTCGTGCACGTGTCCAAGGCCGCCTACGACCGCACGCGGCCGAGTGGCGGGCTCGTCCAGGCCGACCTCTCGGCTTATCCGTCGGGCCACACCGCCTACTCGGTGGCGCTGGTCGCCTGCGCGACCATCCTCGTCCGCGCGAACATGGGCTGGGCGCTCCGGTTCGCGGCGGTCACCGTGGCGTGCGGCATCGTCGTGGTGGTCGGCGCGACCCGCGTGTACCTGCGCGTCCACCACCTCACCGACGTCATCGGCGGGGCCGCGCTCGGCGTCGCAATTTGGGCGCTCGTCGGCGCGATCGCACTTGTCGCCGGGTTCGTGCGTCAAAATGGTTGGCCAACGCGATGATCGACGACCGCGTGACACAGATCGTCATCGGCGTTGCGGCCCTCGTGTCGCTGGCCGCGTGGCTCACCCTGATCGCCGTCCCGGCTTGGCGGTCGTACTGGCGCCTGCGCGAACGGGTGCTGGCGCTCGTGATGAGCGTCTACGTGCTCGCCGCGTTCGTGCTGGCCGGAGCACTGGCCGGAGGTCTGGTGCTCTGGTACTACGACCGGCTATAGGTGGCTGAGTGCCAGAGCCGATCCCCATCCGGTCCAAGCAGGGCCCGGCCGGTGAGCTCGACGCGCTGACCGCGATCACCGACGCGGTCGAGTCGGGCGTCGGCCTGCCCGAGGTGGTGCGCGCCGCCGCCCGCGCGCTGGATGCCTCGCTCGTCCTCATCGACACGTCGAGCAGCGTGCTCGCCGTCGCCGCACGGTCGACCGCCGACGAGCGCGCGCTGATGGCGGACGCCGCCGGGGTCGAGACGCATGAGCTACGGGTCGGCGACGCGGTCGTCGGCCGCCTCCGCGCCCGCGGCCGGACCGGCGAGCCGCCGCCCGCCCTCCTGCGCGTTGTGACCACGCTGATCGCGTCCGAGGTCGAGCGCCTGCGGGCGCCCGAGCGCGCGTCGGAGGCCGCCCAGGCCGCGTTCCTGGCCGCCGTCCTGCGGCGCGCCGTGACCGATCGCGGCGACATCGTGGCGCGCGCCGCCGAGCTCGGCGTGGACGTCGCGGCCGGCGCGGCGATGATCGTCGTGCGCACGCACCACTTCGCCCCAGCCGACGACGACTGGCGCGGGCGCGTCCTCGCCGCCGCCGAGCGGGCGTCGCGCGCGAGCGCCCCGGGGTCGCTGGCCGCGGTGGTCGACGCGGGGCACGTCGTCGTGCTGCTGCCGGCGGAGACCGACGCCGAGGCGCGCCGCGTGGCGGGCGCTGTGGCCCGCGAGCTGCGCTCGAGCCTGCACGGCTTCACGTTCGCCGTCGGCCACTCGCGGGTGGCCGCCGACCCGGCGGACCTCTACCGCGCCGGCAACGAGGCGCTGCTGGCGGCGAACGTCGCCGAGGCCGGACCGGACGACAGCGTGCTGGCCTTCGAGGAGACCGGCGCCTACCGGCTGCTGCTACCGGCCATGAGCGAGGATCCGGCGGAGCTCCAGCGGTTCTTCGCCGAGACCGTCGAGCCGCTCGTGACCTACGACGAGCAGTACGAGACCGACCTCGTGCAGACGCTCGAGACGTTCCTGGACGCCGACGCCAACGTGGCGGGCACCGCGGCGCGGTTGTTCACGCACCGCCACACGATCCGCTACCGGCTCGAGCGCGTGCGGGACCTCACCGGCCTCGACGTCTCATCCACCGACGGCCGCGAGAAGCTCGGTCTCGGCCTGAAGGCGATGCGGGTGCTCGGCATCGCCGCTCCGCGCGGCCCGGCGTCCGAGGACGGCGCCGGTGGCGGCCGGGTGCCGCGGGAACCTCGGGACAGATAAGAGGGTGCGGCTTACTCGCACTCGCAAGCTCGCGCCAGCGCCTTGATTAGAAGATCTCCGGGCACCACGGCTCGACGTCCGCGCGGAACGCGCGGCTCGCCGCCGTGACCGCACCGCCGCGCAGCTCACGCAGACGGCCGGCGCGGGCCAGCGTCTCGAACGTGGTGCCGCCGAGGTAGACGGCGCCGAGCTCGTTCACGGTGAGCTCGATCGCCGCCGGGAGCGCGGTCTTCGCACACGTGGCGCTCTCGCCGTCCCAGCGCAGCGCCCAGCGGCCGGTGTTCCACGGGCAGAAGTCGTCGGTCACCTCGAACACGGTCTCGAACGGCTCGGCGTACGCGCGCTCGCGCAGCGCTCGGGGCAGGTCGACGAGCCGCAGCCACATCGCATCGCCCACCCACTTGTAGGTGGCGGTCCGGCCCTCGGTCAGCATGTGCTGCAGCGGGTCGTCGGCCGGCGCGAGCTCGTAGACGAGCTTGCGCGTGAGGTCCAGCCCGAGCAGGTAGCTCCAGATCGCCGCGTACGCCTCGGGGTTCGTGGCGACGACCTCGCGCACCTTCGCCTCGCCGGCCGGGCCGGTCTCGTCGAAATCGAGCTTGACCGCGTAGAGCGCGTACGCGTCGTCGGTCACCGCCGCCCGCAACGCCTGGGCCCCTTCGCGCTGGTCTTCGGGATCGAAGAGCCGGAAGTCCCACCAGGGGCCTTCGCGATCGATCATGCCGGGCCGCTGCGCCCGCGCCGCGTCGTGGACCGGGCGCATCCGGTCGACCGCTTCGGGCGCGAGCATCAGCTCGACGTCGGCTTGCGGCGCCGCGCGCAGCCGCGCCACACGCGACTGGACGTGGATGTCGGTCGTCAGCGCCGCCCACCCGTAGCCGTAGCGGCCGTAGATGACCGTCTCGGACGCCCACAGCGCGGCGATCGCCTCGTCGCCGGCCTCGCGCACGTCGTCGAGCTGGCGCCGCATCAGCGCGGTCAGCAGGCCGCGCCGCCGATGCGTCGGCCGCACGCCGACCTGCGTGACGCCGGCCACCGGGACCTCGCCGCCGGGCACGCTGATCCGCCGCGTGTAGATCGCCGTGGCGGCGACGATCTGCTCGCCGTCGCGCAGCACGAGCGTGCGCTCCGGTTCGAGGACCTGCTTCATCAGCTCGAGGTGCTGATCCGACGCGTCGTGGTGGAACGCCGACTGCACGGCGTCTCTGAACGCCGGGATCTCCTCCGCCGTGATGGGTGCCGGGTCCACGCCGGTCAGCTTATGCTCCCCCGCCATGCCGATCGGGATCATCACGGGTTCGGGGACCTACGCGCTCCCCGGGTTCGAATCCTCGGGCCCGGAGCCCGTGGCCACGGAGTGGGGCGAGGCGCTGGTCTCGCGCGGGACGTTCGCGGGCACCGACGTGCTGCACGTCTCGCGCCACCGCGAGGGCCACGCGCTGCTGTCGAACCTCGTCACGCACCGGGCCAACATCGCGGCGCTGGCACAGCTGGGGGCCGACGGCGTTATCGCCGTGACCGTGTGCGGGGTGGTGGATCCCTCCGTCGAGCTCGGGTCGCTCGTCTGCTTCGACGACCTGCACTTCCTCGCCAACCGACTCGGCGACGGCGAGCTGTGCACGTTCTACTCCGCGCCCGGCGACCGCCGGCGCGGGCACTGGATCTTCGAGGGGCCGTTCTCGGAGGCGCTGCGTCAGGCGCTGCTCGTCGGCGGGCGCGAGGCGGGCGTGACGATTCGCGACGGCGGCGTCTACGGGCACGTCGACGGCCCGCGGTTCAACACGCGCGCCGAGATCCGCGGGCTGGCCGGCGTGCGGCGTGACGCACGTGTCGCAGACCGGCGGGCCGGAGGCCGTGCTGTGCGGCGAGGCCGAGCTGCCCTACGCGCTGCTCGGCTACGCGACCGACTACGCCAACGGCGTGCAGGACGAGGCGACGCCGGTGCAGACCCTGCTCGACATGATGGCCGCGAGCACCGGCACGTTCGCCGCGGTGCTCGGCGCGGCGGTGCCGCGCGCGGCGGCCGCCGAGCTGCGGCCGGCGGGCACCGTCTACCGCTTCGAGGGCTAACGCTTGCGGACCACCCGCACGCGCGTCTGCGTGCGGCCGGTGATGACGAGGTCGTCGTCCTTGAACGCGCGGCGCTCGTCGCCGCCCGCCTTCAGCGACACGCCGTCCCAGCGCCGGAGCGCCTCGATGCTGTCGATCAGGTCGGTGAGGTTGGTGGGGCCGTGCGACGGGCCCTCCTCGTCGAGCTCGTCGCCGAGCAGCAGCTCGAGCAGGGCGTCGTCCGGCGAGGACTGCTCGAAGCCCACCAGCTTGAGCGTGCGCTTCCCCGGCTTGAGGCTGGGGATCCGCACGCGGTAGGTGCGCGTGAGGTTCCCGCCGCGGACGCGCTGCATCTTGACCCGCAGCCGGACCCGCTGGCCGGCGCGCACGCGCTTCGGCGCCTTGACGCTGCGCAGGAACGCGAGCTGCTCGCCACGGCGCATCTTGATGCTCGCGTTCACGTTGGTCACGTGCGGGGTGCGGCCCTCGTAGGTCTCGATCAGGCTGATCGCGTCGAGCGAGTCGATCGCCGCGCTGAACGCGACCTGGTTGCCGAGCGGGCCGGCATCGGGCGCGAGGATCGCCGACGACAGGTAGCGGTTGCAGAACCGGGCCGGGTCCTTCGGGCGCTCGCGGAGCTTGATCCGCAGGCACATGCGGCCGGTGAGGCGGCCGGGCGAGCTGCGCAGGACGCCGCCGGCGGCCTCCGCCACGGCGAGCGGGGCGACCGCCCCGAGCGCGGTGAACCCGGTCGGCGTGTCGACGTCGGTCTCGTCGGCGACGGTGCTGTCCACCTGCTTGACGGCCCCGGTGTCCTGGTCGGTGCCGGTGACCGCGACGGCGGTCACCTGCGGGAGCTGCCCGAGCCGCCCGACGATCGCCGAGAACGCGTCGTTGGTCAGCGTGCCGAGGTCGTGCCCGGCGACGGCGAGCTTGTACGAGCCGCCGGTGAGCGAGGCGTTGGGGTCGTTGACGACCTTGAAGACGTACGCGTCCTGGAGCAGCAGGCTGCGCGCGCCGGCCGCCTCGAAGCTGTGGCCGAACGCCCACACGCGGCCGGCGTCGGTGTAGGCGACGGTGCCGATCGCGCCGATGCGCAGGTCGCCGCTCGAGTAGCCGGCCGAGACGGCGGCGCCGGGGCGGAGGACCTGCGGGGGGAAGCTGCCGAGCGGCCCGGCGGGCACGGCGATCACGGGCTTGCCGACCTTCTCGCCGGCGCGCACGAGCGCGCGGCCGAGCTTGGCCGAGACGCCGCTGATCGTCAGCGGGGCGGCCAGCGGCTTCGTCCCCTCACGAGCGATCCGCGCCCGCGCCGCCTTGGCCTTGCGCGAAGCGCCTGCCGTCGGCTTCGGCGCGTCGACCGGGTTGGACAGCATCAGCTCGATCGGCGTCGCCAACACCGTCCGGCCGCCGTAGTCGCCGATCGACTCGGAGATCGCGCCGATGTTGCGCTGCACGTTGGCCGCGTCAGGGCAGTAGATCGGCGAGCCGGAGAAGCCGGGGCCGATGCCCGTCGGGTCCACCGCCGGGCCCGATGCGGTGACGATGATGCGCGCTCCGTCCTCGCCCGGCACGCCGTCGATGACGTCCACGACGTCGACGGCGAAGCTGGTGATCGTCGTCCCGCGCACGACCGAGTAGCCCGTGCAGTGCATGCCGGCGTGGACCTGCGACAGCGGCATGATCGGGTCGCCGGCCAGGGCCGTGGACGCGGGCAGGAGCGTGGCGCCGACGGTGGCGGCGAGCAGGAGGCGGAGACGCATGGAGGCGCCAATGTAGTCGGGTGGGCACTGTTATGAAGCCCCTGGTCGTATTTTCTGCGCAATGACGCTGCACCTCACGAACGGCGACGCGGTCGTCCCCGAGCTCGTCGCCGCCGGCGTGGACCCGGCCGACGTGCTGGTCTGGCGCGAGGTCCTGCACGACGGGCCGGTGCCGGCGGGGCTCGGCCCGGCCGAGCTCGCGCGCGTGCGCGCCCGCCATCTCGCCGGCCGCTCGTGGGGCGGCGACGAGCCCACCGAGGAGGCCGCGCTGGCGATGTTTCGCGAGCGCGACGAGCGCCTGGCCGCCTGGCCGCCGGGTGAGGAGCTGGTGCTGTGGTTCGAGGAGGACCTCTACGACTGGTTGCTGCTCGCCCAGGTCGAGGACCGGGTGGCGGGACGCACCGGCCGGGTGTCCCGCGTGTACCTGCGCCATCCACCGCGGGGCGACCTGCGCGCGGCCTTCGCCGCCCGCGAGCCGGTGGCGCCGGACGGCGCGGCGTTCGCCGCCCTGCGCTCACCGGACCCGCGCGTCTGGCTCGACATCCCCGCGTTCGGGCGACTGCTCGAGGAGCTCCCCGACGTCCGCACCGGGCTCGGCCGGACCGAGCGGCAGATCCTCGAGGCGCTCGAGCCCGGCGCGCTCGCGCCCGCCGGCCTGTTCGCCGCCGTCGCCGCGCACGAGGACCCGCCCTGGCTCGGCGACGACACCGTCTTCGCGCTGGCGCGCGACCTGGCGCCGCTCGTCGAAGGCGCGTACTCGCTCACGCCCGAGGGCGCCGCCGTCCTCGCGGGCGACGCCACCCGCCCGCCGATCGACCGCTGGATCGGCGGCGTCCATCTCGGTCCTGGGCACCCCGACTGGGCCTGGAACCCGGACACCCGCCGCCCGGTCCGCATCGACTGAGGAGCTGGGGGGGGAGGACTCGAACCCCCGTCCCGAGGACCAAAACCTCGTGTCCTGACCAGTTAGACGACCCCCCAGCGGACGGCTGGCCGATGGTGCCAGCCGCAGCGCCGATACTACGATGCCCGCGTGCCTGATCCCACCGTCGTGATCCTCGCAGCGGGCGAGGGAACCCGCATGCGCTCGGCCGTCCCCAAGGTCCTGCATCCCCTGTGCGGGCGGCCGATCATCACCTGGCCGGTGGCCGCGGCCCGCGCGGCCGGCGCCGCGCGGGTGATCGTGGTCGATAACCCCAAGCGCATGCTCGCCGAGCATCTGCCCGAGGGCGTCGAGGTCGCGATCCAGGAGGAGCCGAGGGGCACCGGGGACGCCGTCGCGGCCGCCGCGCCCCTGATCGGTGCGTCCGACACGGTGGTGGTGATCAACGGCGACGTCGCGCTGCTCACCGGCGAGGCGATCACCGGTCTCGTCGAGGCGCACGAGACCGCCGGCGCCGCGGCGACGATGGCCACGATGGAGCTCGACGACCCCGGCGCGTACGGCCGCGTGATCCGGGCCGCCGACGGCTCGGTCGAGCGCGTGGCCGAGGCCAAGGGCGGGGCCGGAGACGCGACGCCCGAGGAGCTGCAGATCCGCGAGGTCAACAGCGGCGTCTACGCGTTCGACGGCGGCGCGCTGGTGACCGCGCTCGAGCAGCTCGACAGCGACAACGCCCAGGGCGAGCTGTACCTGCCCGACGTGCTGCCCGCGATGCGCAAGGCGGGCAAGCCGGTGTTCGCGCATCCGATCGGCGACCCCGACCTCACCCACGGCGTGGACGACCGCACCGACCTCGCGTACGCGCACGCGATCGCCCAGCGGCGCATCCAGCGCGAGCTCATGCTCGGCGGCGTGACGATCGTGGACCCCGGCTCGACGACGATCGACGTGACGGTGACGATCGGGCGCGACACGGTCGTCGAGCCGTCCGTGCAGCTGCGCGGCGCGCACGCGGATCGGCGACGACAGCGTGATCGGCGCGATGAGCACGCTGATCGACAGCGAGGTCGGCGACGGGGTGACGATCCTGCACTCCCACCTCACCGGCGCGCGCGTCGACGACGGCGCCACGGTCGGGCCGTTCGCCTACCTGCGCCCCGCCGCCCACCTGCACCCCAAGGCCAAGGCGGGGACGTTCGTGGAGATCAAGAACTCCGAGATCGGCGCCGGCACGAAGGTGCCGCACCTCTCCTACATCGGCGACGCCGACATCGGGGAGGGCACGAACATCGGCGCCGGCAACCTCACCGCCAACTACGACGGCGTCAGCAAGCACCGCACGACGATCGGCGCGGGCGTCAAGACCAGCGTCGACACGGCCTTCGTGGCGCCGGTCACTGTCGGCGACGGCGCCTACACCGGGGCGGGCAGCGTGATCACCGACGACGTCCCGCCGGGGGCGCTCGGCATGGCGCGAGCGCGCCAAACCAACATCGAGGGGTACGCGGACCGCAAGAAACGTCCGTGACGGCCACCACGCCGTCCACCGACGGTCGTACACTCCGAGGTCCAGTGAGCGCGCTGGATCCCCGCACCGGCATCGCCCACCTCGGGACCTCACTCGCGGTCGAGTACGACAAGCGGCTGATGGTCGTCTCGGGCCGCGCGAACCCCGCGCTCGCCGGCCGCATCTCCGAGAAGCTCGGCGTCTCGCTCGGCGGCGTGACGCTCCGGACGTTCTCCAACGGCGAGGTCTACTGCCGCTTCGAGGAGTCCATCCGCGGGGCCGACCTGTTCATCGTCCAGCCCACGTGCGGCAACCCGGAGACCGGGATCACGGCCAACGACGCGCTGATGGAGCTGCTGCTGATGGTCGACGCCGCGGTCGGCGCCTCCGCGCACCGCGTGATCGCGGTCACCCCGTGGTACGGCTACTCGCGGCAGGACAAGAAGTCGCTGGGCCGGGAGCCGATCAGCGCCCGCCTCGTCGCCCGCGCGCTGGAGACCGCGGGGGCCGACCGCGTGCTGACCATGGACCTGCACGCCGGCCAGATCCAGGGCTTCTTCTCCAAGCCCGTGGACCACATGACCGCGATGTTCATGCTCACGCAGTACTTCCGCGACATGCAGCTCGACGACCTGGTCGTCGTGTCGCCGGACGCCGGCCGCGTGAAGCTGGCCAAGAAGTTCGCGGAGAAGGTCGGCGCCGAGCTGGCGATCCTCAACAAGGAGCGCCCGGCCCAGCAGGTCGCCGAGATCGCCTACGTGATCGGCGACGTCAAGGACAAGACCGCCGTGATCATCGACGACATCATCGACACGGCGGGCACGCTGCGCGCGGCCGCCGACACGGTCCGGGACGAGGGCGCACGCCGGATCTTCGCCGCCGCCACGCACCCGGTCCTGTCCGGCAACGCGTTCGAGAACCTCGCGGCCGCGGGCTTCGAGCAGGTCGTGGTGACCGACACGATCCCGCTCCGCGCCGGCGTGCCGGACAACCTCACGGTCCTGTCGGTCGCCGACATCCTCACGGACACGATCCGCCGCATCTTCACCGACGACTCGGTGTCCGAGGTGTTCGGCGGCGAGAACCAGCTGTTCTGAGCCGCGCCGCGCACCTCCAGGAGCTGCTGGGCCTCAGCGAGGACGAGCTGCTCACGGTGCTCGACGCCGACCCGATCGAGGTGCTGTCCGGCGACCTCGACCACAAACCCGAGCTGCCGATCCTGCTCGACCTGCTGGCCGAGGCCGAGGAGAACGCCGGCGCCGCGACGCTGCGGCGCTGGGTCCGTGCGGCGGGACCGAACGGCACGCCGATCGAGCTGCTGCTCGCCCGCGACTTCGGCGGGTTCGAGAACGCGCTGGCGACGCTCGCGGAGCGCGGCTTCGTGATCAGTCGTCGTCAGGATCCGGGCGCTTCTCGCCCGGCCACGTCCCCGTGAGGTGGCGCCAGCCGATCGCTCCGTAGCGGTCGACGGCCACGCGGGTCGTGCGGAAGATCACGCCCTGCACCGCCGCGGCGGCCAGCACGCGCCGCCACGAGGCCTCCTCGGTCGTCGGCTCGGGCGGCTCCTGGTCGTCGATCTTCGTCCACACGAAGTCGAACGCCTTGCGTCCCACGAGGGCGGCGAGGATCCCGAGCATGATCCCGAACGGCTTGTAGAGCACCTTCATGCGGGACGGACTCTACCCACGGTCGAGCAAGACCTATCCGCCGGTCGATGGTGCAATCTCAGCTGACGCGGTAAATATGTCGATAACGAGGGTGCAATGGACAACCGCGAGCACGCCGACGACATCCTTCGGCGGGCCCTCCTCGACAAGGAGGCCACCGCCGCGGTCGCCCTGCGCGTGGCAGGGCTGCCGCTGTGTGAGCAGCTGACGGTCGTCTTCCACGGTCGGCGCGACCTCGGGACGATCCAGACCTACGTGACGCACGGCGGTCGCGGCGCCGGATCGGCGGTGTCGGCCGACGAGCTGCTGCGCGTGCCCTGCGACCTCGACCTGGCGGGCGCCGAGGACCGCGAGGAGGCCGAGCACCTCTACGCCGAGCAGGCGGCCGCGATGCGCGACGCGCTGGTCGGCGCCGACACGGTGCTCGACATCTGGCGCGAGCCGCTGGAGGACCTCGCACACAGCCACGTGGAGGTCGACCGCCGGATCTCGCTCGACGTCGACCTGCCCGCCCACCGGCTGCTGCCCGCCGCGCTCGTCGCCCCGGAGAAGCGGATCGTGGTCACCGCGGTGTGCGGCGCCCGCCCGCTCGCCGAGGGCCGCCCGCCCATGGGGATCGTCTGCGCGCAGCAGGACGTCGCGCGCGTCTACCCGCTCCCCGACGACCCGGAGCGGTGCCTGGAGGACTTCCTCGACGCCGCGGCCGAACACGCACGGCGCATGGCCGAGCAGCTCGGCCGGCAGGAGGCGAGCGTGCAGCGCTTCCTCGAGCTCAACGGGGACGAGTTCCGGGAAGCCGGATAGCGGCGGCGAGCTCGCGCACTCCGGCGCGGATCGTCGGCTCGGGCACCGCGGCGTAGCCGAGCATCAGCGTCACCGTGCCGTCGTCCGCGGCCGGCCGGAAATCGCGCATCGTCTCGAGGGCGATCCGCCGCCGCTCGGCCTCGGCGCGCACCGCGGTCTCGTCGCCCGGCAGCCGCACGGTCACGTGCAGCCCGGCGGCGATCCCCAGCACCTCGGCCTCCGGCAGCTCCTCGCGGAGCGCGGCGACCATCGCGTCGCGCCGCGCGCGGTAGCGGGCGCGCATCCGGCGCAGGTGGCGGTCGAGCTCCCCGCGCGCCAGGAAGTCGGCGAACGCGAGCTGGTCGATCCGCGGCGAGCCGCGGTCGGCGAGCGTCTTCTCCGCGCGCACCGCCTCCATCAGCGCGGCCGGCACGACCAGCCAGCCGAGCCGCAGCGCCGGCGCGAGCGTCTTGCTCGTCGATCCCGCGTAGACGACCCGCTCCGGCTCGAGCCCCTGCAGCGCGCCGACCGCGGCGCGGTCGTAGCGGTACTCGGCGTCGTAGTCGTCCTCGATCGCCACCGCGTCCCGCTCGCGCAGCCAGGCGCACAGCGCGGCCCGCCGCTCGGGGGACAGCAGCACGCCGGTCGGGTGCTGGTGGGCGGGGGTGACCACCACGGCATCGGCCCGGCCGAGCGCGTCGACCACTACGCCTCCGCCGTCGACCGGTACCGGCACCGGCTCCAGCCCCGACCGCTGCACGATCGCCCGCTGCTCGATGTTGCTGGGGTCCTCGATCGCCACCGCCTGCGCGCCGCGCGCGGCGAGCGCCCGGCAGACGAGCCCGAGCCCCTGCGAGTAGCCCGACGTGACCACCACCCGGTCACCGCCCGCCACCACGCCGCGCACGCGCCCGAGGTAGTCGGCCAGCGCCGACCGCAGCTCCTCGACGCCCTCCGGCGTCCCGTGGCCGAGCTCGAAGTCGCTGATCGAGCGGACCGCCTCGCGCAGCGAGCGCACCCAGGCGTCGCGCGGGAACGCGGACACGTCGGGCACGCTCGGCCGGAAGTCGAATCGCGGCGGGGGCGCCACGCGCGGCGCCGCCTCGGCGGGGGCGCCGACCGCGGCCGTGTCCGAGACCCGCGGGCGCGCGCCCTGGCGCAGTGTCAGGTAGCCCTCGGCAGCGAGCTGGGCGTAGGCGTCGACCGCGATCCGCCGCGACACCCCGAGCTGTCGCGCCAGATCGCGCGTGGACGGGACCTGCGCGCCGGCGTGCAGCGACCCCTCGCGGATCGCCCGCCGCAGCGAGTCCTCGATCTGCGCGCCGAGCGTGCCCGGCGCGTCGCGCGACACCGCGAGCAGCAGCTCCACCGGCTGACTGGTCTCATTCACTGCCGGAAAAGTGGATCTGGACTCTGCACCAGTGAAACGTACCATCGCGGCATGACCTCGACCGCCCGCCGCCTCTTCGCGATCTCGATCGCCGCGCGCCTGCCGCTCCCGATGCTGAGCATCGGCCTGCTCGTGCACGTCGAGCACCTGACCGGCTCCTTCGCCGTGGCCGGGATCGTCGCGGCGGTCTTCGCCGTCGCGCTCGGCGCCGGCGGGCCGGTGCTGGCGCGGATCGCCGACCGCCGCGGGCAGACCCCGGTGCTCGTGGGCTGCGCGCTGGTCTCCGGCGCCGCGCTCGTCGTCATCGCCGCGCTGCCGGCCGGCGCCTCCGCCCCGGCGCTCGTCGCCCCGGCGGCCGTGCTCGGGCTGGCCGTCCCGCCGATCGGCGCCTGCTGGCGCGCGCTGCTGCCGTCGCTCGCCGGCCCGTCCGCCTACGCGGCCGACGCCACCGCCTCCGAGCTGACCTTCATCGCCGGCCCGCCGCTGGTCCTGCTGGCCGGCAGCGTCTGGTCGCCGGGCATCGCGCTCGCCGGCGCCGGAGCGGTCCTCGTCGCGGGCACCGCCGCGTTCGCCGCGCACCCGGCGTCGCGCGGCTTCCGCCCCGTCGCCGCCGGCCCGCGCGGCGGCTCGCTGCGCTCGGGCGCGATGCGCACCCTGGCGCTGGTCATGCTCGCCGTCGGCGTCGTGTTCGGCGCCACCGAGGTCGGCGTGACCGCGGCGGCCGCCGGCTCCGCCGGCCCGCTGCTGGGCATCTGGGGCGCGGGCTCGCTGGTCGGCGGGCTCGTCGCCGCCCGCAGCGGCCTGGCGCTGCCGGTCGTGCTCGGCGCCCTGGCCGCCGGTCACCTGGCGCTCGCCGGCGCCACCGGCAGCGTGATCGCGCTCGGCGTCGTCATCGCCTTCGCCGGCTCGACCATCGCCCCCACCTACGCGATCGTCTACGCGCTGGTGGAGCGCGCCGCACCCGCCGGGACGCTCACCGAGGCGTTCGCGTGGCTGGCCACCGCGGCCGCCGTCGGCGCCGCCGCGGGCTCGGCGCTGGCCGGTGCCCTGGCCGAGTCCGCCGGTCCCGCGCCGGTGTTCGTGCTGGCCGGCGCCGCCGGCGTGGTGGCGACCGTGATCGCGGCCGCCACTAGTCTGGCGCGCCCGTGCACCGCACCCGCAACCTCATAGTCATCGGGTTCCTGGTCTTCGTGTTCATCGGGATCTCGGCGCTGCTGGCACGCGGGCTCACCGGCGCCGGGACGGAGCGCTCGCACGTGCTCGACCTCGTCCGCGCCGAGGCGAGCGGCGACGCCGACGCGGTGCTGGCCATGCTCCCCGCGTGCCGCGCCGAGCCGGCCTGCGAGCAGGTCACGCGCGACCGCACCGAGCAGCTGCGCCGCCCGGGCGACGTGCAGATCCTCACCTACACGCCGTCGGTCCGGATCGCGCTCACGCGCGAGACCGGGACCGGCCGCGTCGCCTGGCGAGCGGGCGATTCGCCCCCGGTGGTGCAGTGCGTGCGCGTGCGCCGCGACGGCCCGCTGACCGGCGGCGACGTCGAGCTGCTGGCGGTCTCCGCACCGATCGGCGGCGAGGAGAGCTGCTGAGGGACGAACTTCAGCTGGGTACCGCGATCAACCAGCCCGACCGGGGTCATCCACGATCGCTATCCGATCACGGACAACCCCAGCCGCCGGTATCACCGCCTCCCTACCCAGCCGAAGTACGTTCAGCCCGCGAGCCCGTGCGCGTAGGCGTAGACGACGGCCTGGGCGCGGTCGCGCACCCCCGCCTTGGCGAAGATGTGGTTCACGTGCGACTTCACCGTCGCGGCGCTGACCACGAGCCGCTCGGCGATCTCGGTGTTGGTCAACCCCTCGGCGATCAGCGCCAGCACCTCGGCCTCGCGCGGCGTGAGCCCGTCGGGCAGCTCGGGCTCCGGCGCCGCGGAGGGCACGGACAGCGCGGCGACGACGTGGTGCTGGACCGCCGGGTCGAGCGCCGCCTCGCCGCGGGCCACCGCCTCCACGGCCGCGCGGATCTGGTCGGCCCCCGCGTCCTTGGTCAGGTACCCGCGGGCGCCGGCGCGCAGCGCGCCGAGCACCGACGCGTCGTCGGCGTAGGTCGTCAGGGCGATCGCACGCGGGCGCTCGCCGCGCACCGCCAGCCGGCGGATCGCCTCGATGCCGTCGACCCGCGGCATCCGCAGGTCCATCAGCACGACGTCGGGGTCGGTCTTGGCGGCGAGCGCGATCGCCTCCTCGCCGTCGGCCGCGGTGCCGACGAGCTCGATGCCGTCGAGCAGCGAGATCAAGGTGCCGAGCCCTTCGCGGACCACGCGCTGGTCGTCGGCGAGCAGGACGCGGATCACGACGGCAGCCAGAGCTCGACGCGGAAGCCGTCGTTCGTCGGCCGGGCCGTCAGGCGGCCGCCCAGCAGCTCCGCGCGCTCGCGCATGCCGGTCAGCCCGTAGCCGCCGCCCGGGCTGTCGCCGCCGACGGTGACCGGCGCGCCGCGCCCGTGGTCCTGCACCTCGAGCCGCACGCCGTCCTCCTCGTAGGCGAGCCGCAGGTCCACACGGTCGAACGCCGCGTGGCGCAGCGCGTTGGTCAGCGCCTCCTGGGCCGTCCGGTAGATCGCCAGCCGCGTCTCGGAACCGAGCTCGCGCGCCGTGCCGGTCACGGTCAGCGCCGCGTCGCCGGCGAACGCCTCGGCGAGGTGCTGGAGCCGCTCGGGACCCGGCAGCTCCTCGCCGCGCAGCGCGGCGATCGCGTCGCGCGCCTCGGCAAGCCCGTCGGCCGCCAGGTGGTGCGCGCGTTCGACGGCCTCGACGACCTCGGGGTCGGCGCCGCGGTCGTGGGCCAGCAGCCGCGCGCCCTCGAGCTGCAGCGCCAGGGCCGACAGCGAGTGGGCGAGCACGTCGTGCATGTCGCGCGCCACGCGCCCGCGCTCGGCCAGCGCGGCCGACTCCGCGTGCGCGACGCGCGACTCGCGCAGCTCCTCGCGCTCGTCGTGCAGCTGGCCGACGAGGCGCATGACCAGGAACCACGGGATGATCGAGATCACCGTGGCCGCGATCGCGTCACCCGGGTCCTCGGCGCTGAAGCCGAGCGCGATGCACTCCGCGAGCAGCACGACCCCGCTGACGATCAGCGCCGTGCGCATCTCGAACGCGATCGCCGCGACGATCACGACGTAGTAGACGGCGCCCACCATCGCGCCGCGCGGCTGCACGGTCGTCAGCAGCACCGCCGCGGCGCCCACGATCAGCAGGCCGACGATCCGCCGCCACGGCGGCAGGTCGCGGATCGGGATGCTCAGCGCGAGGCCCGCGAAGTAGAGGACGAGCCCGAGGATCACCCACGGGCCGTCGCCGTGCAGGCCGGGCTCGGGCTGGGTGGTGAGCGAGATGACGAACACCACGGTCATCGCCAGCAGCCCGAACGCCCGGAGCGGGGCCGGTGGCTCCTTGAAGAAGCGCTCTCTCACCCCTGGAACGGTAGGGCGCGGTAACACGCGCGTCATCGTCGCGCGGGTGGAATCGGCGCCGCGGGTCTCCACCCACGGGTGGATGCCGAAGTTCGACCCCCCCGCCGATGAAACGCGGCCGCGCGAGGACGACCCTGGAGAGCATGATCACGAACTCGCTCGATGTGGCCGCGACGGCCACTGCGGCGCACACCCGCGAGGCGGCCCTCACGGTCTCAGGCGTGCGCAAGTCATACGGGAGCGTGCAGGCGCTCGACGGCGTCGACCTCACGGTCCGCCGCGGCGAGGTGCTCGCGCTGCTCGGCCCCAACGGCGCCGGCAAGACCACGCTCACCGAGATCCTCGAGGGCCACCGCAGCGCCGACTCCGGCACGCTCGACGTCCTCGGCTTCGACCCGGCGCGGCGCGAGCGCGCCTTCCGCGAGCGCATCGGCATCGTCCTGCAGACCGAAGGGCTCGACCCGACGGCCACGGTGCGCGAGGCGGTCGAGCTCTACGGCGCCGCGTACCCGCACCCGCGCCCGTGGGACGAGGTCATCGATCTCGTCGGCCTGCGCGAGCACGCCGACAAGCGTGCCGGCGTGCTGTCCGGCGGCCAGCGCCGCCGGCTCGACCTCGCGCTCGGCATCTGCGGCGACCCCGAGCTCCTCTTCCTCGACGAGCCGACCACCGGCTTCGACCCGGCGGCCCGCCGCCAGTCGTGGGAGCTGATCGAGAACCTCAGCGAGCTCGGCAAGACGATCCTGCTGACCACGCACTACATGGACGAGGCGCAGCACCTGGCCGACCGCGTCGTGGTGATCGCGGGCGGTCGCATCATCGCCGAGGGCACGCCCGACTCGCTCGGCCGCGGCACGGCCGAGACCTCGTTCGTCAGCTTCCGCGTCCCCGCCGGGCTCGACAGCGACGACATGCCGCTGCCCGACGACGCGGAGATCCACCACCGCAACGGCGTGAGCTTCAGCACGACGACGCCGACGAGCGACCTCGCGCCGCTGCTCTCGTGGGCCGCGGTCCGCGGCGCCGAGCTCGAGGGGCTGACCGTCAGCCGCCCGAGCCTCGAGGACGTCTACCTCCAGCTGACCCAGGAGAACGCATGACCCGCCAAGACCTGCCCCTTGCCCGGCGCTGGATCGCCGCCCGCGTCAGGTTCACGCTCCGCACGCCGCGCGCGACGTTCTTCACGTTCGTGTTCCCGCTGATGTTCCTGGTGATCTTCAACGCGCTCAACGGCGACGCGCGCGTGGCCGCGATGGGCGATGCCGGCGGCAAGGTGCCGTTCGCGCAGTTCTACACGCCCTCGATCGGCATCTTCGGTCTCACGCTCGCGTGCTACACGAGCGTCATCTTCGGGCTGGCGACGGCTCGGGACATCGGGCTGCTCAAGCGGATCCAGGGCACGCCGCTGCCGATGCCGATCTACCTCGGCTCGTGGCTGACCGGCGCGGTGCTCACCGGCCTGGCCAGCGTCGTCCTGATGTTCGTCGTGGCGGTGCCGGTGTTCGGCGTCGACATCTACCCGCGGCTACTGCCGGCCGCGATCGTGACGCTGGTCCTCGGCGCTGCGACGCTGGCGGCGCTCGGCCTGGCGGTGGCGAGCCTGGTGCGGAACGCCGACCAGGCGATGCCCGTCGCGCAGCTCACGTTCCTGCCGCTGTCGTTCATCTCGGGCATCTGGTACCCGCTCGACGGCGCGCCGGGCTGGATCACGACGATCGCCCACATCTTCCCGCTCTACCACCTGGTCAACGCGTTCGACGCCTGCTTCGTGCCGCAGACCACCGGCGGCGGCTGGTCGTGGGGCGACCTGGGCGTGCTCGCACTCTGGCTCGCGGCGGGCCTGTGGATCGCGGTCCGGCGCTTCCACGCCGAGCCCGCGGACGGCGAGCCGAGCCGGCTGCGCGCCCGGATCAGTACGTCACGCGCCGGCGCCCCGGCCTGACCGGCTCCGGGACCGACCTGCGCTCGCGCTTGGGGCGCAGGTCGGCGAGCCGCTCGTGGCCGCGCAGGCGGAACGGCGCCGGCTCGGCGTCGGGCAGCGGGATGCCGCCGCTCGGCGAGGTCTTCGGGCCGTCGCCGATCCGGTCGTTGCCGCCGCCTCCGCCGTCGTCCTCCTCGGGCGGGCGGCGGCCGGAGCCGGCCTCCGAGCGCAGGAACATGACGAAGAGCACGACGCCCAGCACGAGCGCAACGAGGTGCAGAGCACCGAAGATCACCATCAGCTCCTCGTCAGGTGTCACTCTCGTGAGAGTACCCGCCGAAGGCGGTGGGCAGACCCGCTTCGCTACCATCGTCTGCCGCTTCATGGCTTCCACCGACTCCAGCACGCTCGACGTGACCGCCCGTGATCCGGAGGGCTCGCGCTCCGCTCGCCGGCTCCGGCGCGACGGTCTCGTCCCCGGCGTCATCTACGGCGGGGGCGACGAGCCGCAGCACTTCGCGGTCGATGCGCGGATCCTGCGCAACACGCTCGCCCGTGCCGGCCAGGTCATCGAGGTCGCCATCGGCGGCGCGAACACGAACGTCCTGATCAAGGACGTCCAGCGCCACCCGGTCCGCGGTGAAGCGGTCCACGTCGACCTGCTGCGCGTCCGCATGGACGTCGCGATCCACGCCACCGTGCCGATCGAGTTCGTCGGCTCCGACGCGTCCCCCGGCGTCACCGAGGGCGGCATCTTCAACCAGGAGCTGCGCGAGGTGAACATCGAGGCGCTCCCGGGCGACATCCCGGACTCGATCCAGCACGACGTGTCGGGCCTGGAGATGAACGCCACGGTCACGCTCGATGTGCTCACCGCGCCGAGCGGCGTCACGCTGCTCGACGACGTGGAGACGGTCATCGCCACGATCACACCGCCGACGCTCGAGCCGGTCGAAGAGGAGATCGAGACCGAGACTGCGCTGGTCGGCGAGGACGGCGAGCCGATCGAGGCGCCCGAGGGCGAGGGCGAAGCGCCCGCCGAGGAGGGCGCCGAGGCGTCCGAGTCCTCGGACGAGAGCTGAAGCTCTTCAGCTCCACACCGGTCGACTGGCTGATCGTCGGCCTCGGCAACCCCGGTCCCGAGTACCGCAACAGCCCGCACAACGTCGGCTTTCGCGTCGCCGAAGCCGTGGCCGAGCGCTGGGAGCTGCCCAAGGCCAAGAAGAAGTTCGCCGGTGAGCTGACCGAGGGGCGCACCGGTCCCGGCGGTCCGCGCGTCGCGGTGCTGCGCCCGCAGACCTACATGAACGAGTCGGGCCGCTCGGTCGGCCCGGCGCGTGGCTCGTTCAAGCTCGACCTCGACCGGCTCGTCGTCGTGCACGACGAGATCGACCTGCCGTTCGGCGACGTGCGCGTGCGCCTGGGCGGCGGCCTGGCCGGTCACAACGGGCTGAAGTCGCTGCGCCGCGAGCTCGGCAGCCCGGACTTTCATCGTGTGCGCGTCGGCGTCGGCCGGCCGGACAGCACCGACCCCGACATCGTCGCCGCCTACGTGCTCGGCAAGTGGCGGCAGCCCGCCTCCGAGGTCGCCGACCTCGTCGACCGCGCGGCCAGCGAGGTCGAGCGGCTCGTGCTGCACTAGCGGTCACAAGCTCCGCCCGTCACGCTAAGTGGGGGGCAGATGACCGACGAGCGCACCGACGAGGAGCTCCTGGCCGCCGTGAGGCGCGAGCCGGAGGCCTTCGGCATCTTCTACCGCCGCCACGTCACCGCTCTGCTCGGCTACTTCCTGCGCCGCACGCGCGACGCCGAGCTGGCCGCCGACCTGACCGCCGAGACGTTCGCCGCCGCGCTCGACGGCCTGCGCCGGTTCGATCCCCGGCGCGGGGAGCCGGTGGCGTGGCTGTACGGCATCGCGCGCCGACAGCTCGTCTACACGGCGCGCCGCGGCGCCGTCGAGGACCGTGCGCGGCGGCGCCTCGGCATGGCGCCGCTCGACCTGAGCGACGAGGCGCTGGAGCGGATCGCGGCCGCGGCCGGCGACGTTGCGACGAGCGCGCTCGAGCAGCTCCCGGCCGACCAGCGCGAGGCGGTGCGGGCGCGGATCCTCGACGACCGCGACTACGCGGACATCGCGCGCACGACCCGAACCTCGGAGGCCGTGGTACGCAAGCGGGTCTCCCGTGGGCTTGCGGGCCTGCGATCGCGCGTGGGGGGAGAGCAGTCGTGAACGACTTCATCGCCGACCTCGAGACCGAGCTGGTCGCCGCCGCGCACCGCCGCGCCGCCGGGCGGCGGCGCGTCCCGCGCCCACGGCTGACGACCGTCGCCGCCGCGGCCGCCGTCGTGCTCGTCGCCCTCGCCGCCTTCGCCGCCGTGCGCGGCATCGACTCCTCCGGGACGGGCGACGAGCGGCCCGCGACCCCGCCGCCGTCGTCCGGTCCCGGCGTCACGCTCACGCTCCCGGCCGCGGTCGAGGCCGTCGGTGCGGATCGCTGCGCGCAAGCGATGGGCGGATACGCCCCGAGCGGCGTGCGGCTGAGCGTGTTCGACCGCGCGCAGACGGCGCGCGACCAGCTTGGCGGCGACCTGTCGTGGCTGCCCGCGTCGATGTACGCGCCGGGCACAGCCCGCCAGGTCGGTCCCGGGCTCCATCTCGTGCTCGCCGGCGTCACCGAGCAGCCGTGCGCCGACAAGCAGGTCTTCCAGGCGGGTGCGTGCGTGGTCGTCGGTCGGCAGGCGGGCGCTGCTTCACGGGCGCCCAGATCGCGAGCGGCGCGGCCGTCACGGCGTTCCGCGGGACGGCCTACGGGATCGTCCCGGACGGCATCGCGTCGGTCGACCTGAGCTGGGACGGCGGCGGCGCCAGTGGCACGGTGCGGGACAACGCGTACGCGATCGAGGGCGTCCCGGCCGGCAAGCGAGTGCACGTCGAGCCGTCCGGCGAGGCCGCGGGATGCACGCCGTCGGCGGCCGCGTACGACGCCGCGCCGGCGTTGCGGCTGCCGGCCGAGGGCACGCCGCCGCGCACGCTCGACGCGGCGATGCAACAGCTCGGGTCGCGCGGCGACTGGCTCGCCCACGCGCGCCACTTCACGACCCGCTCGGGCCTCGAGATCTGGGTCGCGCCCGACATGCCGTGCGACCGCGCCGACCAGCGGGCCGAGCAGGTGTGCCTCCTGGTGGTGGCCGCTGACCGGCCGGGTCCGGTGTGCGAGACGCCGGCTGAGATCGCACAGCAAGGCGGCTTGGTCGAATCCGGGCGCATCGTCGCCGGGTTCGCCCCCGCCGGCAAGCGGACGGCCGAGATCCGCACCGTCGGGAGCAACGACGTGGAGCTGGTCGCCATCGAGCACGGCGTGTTCGCCACAGACGACATCAAGGGAACGGTCGCGGACGTCCGTATGCGATAGCATACGGACGTATGCCGCCCCGTGACTGGAACGCCGACTCATACGAGCGGGTGTCGGCGCCGCTCGAGGCGATGGGCCGTGACGTGCTCGACCGCCTCGAGCTGCACGGCGACGAGCGGGTGCTCGACGCCGGCTGCGGCACCGGGCGCGTGACCGCCGCGCTGGTCGAGCGCCTCCCGCACGGCGAGGTCGTCGCGGTGGATGGCTCGCCGGCGATGGTCGAGCAGGCGCGCGAGCGGCTCGGCGACAGCGCCGACGTGCGCGTAGCGGACCTGCTGGAGCTGACGCTCGACCCGCCGGCCGACGCGGTCCTCTCGACGGCGACCTTCCACTGGATCAAGGACCACGACCGGTTGTTCGAGCGCCTGCTCGGCGCCCTCCGGCCCGGCGGCCGGCTGGTCGCCCAGTGCGGCGGCGCCGGCAACGTCGCGGCGCTCGACGCGGCGGCGAAGCGGATCGGGGCGCAAGAGCCTTACGCGAGCGCGCTCGGCGACTGGGAGGGACCGTGGAACTTCGCCTCGCCCGCGGAGACCGAGGAGCGGCTGCGGCGGCTCGGCTGGGTCGACGTCTGGACCTGGTCGTTCCCCGTCCGGGTCGAGCCCGACGACCCGCACGAGTATCTCGGCACGGTGGCGCTCGGGTCGCACATCGACCGGCTCGATCCGGACCTCCGCGACCCCTTCGTGGAGGCCGTCCTGGCGGAGCTCCCGGAGCCCGTCGTCGAGTACGTACGCCTCAACATCCTGGCTCGCCGGCCTTCATAGACTCAGAGGGCTTTGGCCCTCAGGACGTTCCTCAGCCACATCGACCACGACCCGGCGGCGGCGAAGCTCGCCGACGAGGGCGGGTCGGCGTTCGTCAGCCAGTCGCTGCGCCCGTTCGTGATCGCCGCGCTGGCCGACCGCGACGTGCGCCGCCCGACGGTCGTCGTGGCCGGCGACGACCGCGCGGCGCGCGACCTCGCGCAGGACCTGCGGGCCTGGCTGCGCCCGCGGCCGGTCCGCTACTACCCGAGCCGCGGTGTCGCCTACGAGTCGCACCTGACGCCGCCGCCGCACCTCGTCGGCCTGCGCGTCGCAGCGCTCGACGCGCTCACCGACACGGCAGCCGGAGCGGAGCAACCCGTCGTGATCATCAGCGCGGTCGCGCTCAGCGAGAAGGTCCCCGAGCCCGAGCTGCGCCCGCACGGCTTCACGCTCCGCAAGGGCGACCTGCTCGACCTCAACGAGGCGGCGGGCGACCTCGTCGCCGCCGGCTACGAGCGCGTCGACCAGGTGGAGGAGCGCGGCCAGTTCGCCGTTCGCGGCGGCCTGCTCGACATCTACCCGGCCACCGAGGAGCGCGCCGTCCGCGTCGACCTGTTCGACGTGGAGATCGACTCGCTGCGCTGGTTCTCCACGTTCACGCAGCGCAGCCTCGGTGAGGCCGACGCGGTCGAGATCGCGCCCGCCGCCGAGCTGGCGCCCGAGCACCGCGAGCTCGCCGAGATCGCCGCGACGGACGAGGACCGGCCGGACGTGGCCGAGCTGCTGCCGGTCGACCGCTTCCGCGAGCTGCTCGACCTCATCCCCGCCGAGGCGCAGATCGTCATTGCCGCCGAGGAGGACACCGAGCCCAGCCTGCGCGACCACTGGCAGGACGTCTGCGCCGCGTTCCACGACGAGGACGCGCACCACCTCTACGTCAAGCCCGACCGGATCCTCGAGACGCTCACCGAGCGCGCGGCGGTCCGGCTGTCGAGCATCTCCGCCGACCAGCCGACCGAGATCCGCGCCCAGGCCGCCGACTTCGCCGCGCGGTCGCTCAAGGAGGCCGAGTCCGAGCTGGAGAAGCTCACGCGCTCGGGCTACACGACGGTCGTCGCCTGGCCGCAGAAGGGCGCTGCCCAGCGCGCCGCGTACAACCTCGCGCGCCTGAAGGCCGACCTCAACGGCGCCACCACCGGCCTGATCTTCACCGAGGCCAACCTGCGCGACGGGTTCGTGGCGCCGGGCCTCAAGCTCGCCGCGTTCCCCGAGCACCGCCTGATCCACCGCCGCAAGGCGGCCGCACGGCCGGCCAAGCGCGGCCGCGGTCTGCTGCGCTCGTTCACCGACCTGCGCACCGGCGACATCGTCGTCCACGAGGACCACGGCATCGCGCGCTTCGCCGGGTTCGACACCAAGACCGTCGCCGGCGTCACGCGCGACTACCTCAACCTCGAGTACCAGGGCGACGACAAGGTCTTCCTCCCCGTCGACCAGCTCGCCAAGATCTCGCGCTACGTCGGCGCCGACGGCGCGCACCCGCCGCTGAGCAAGCTCGGCGGCAGCCGCTGGGCGACGCTGAAGGCGCGCGCCCGCCGGGCCGCGCAGGAGCTGGCCGGCGAGCTGCTCAACCTCTACGCCGAGCGCAAGCGGCGCCGCGGCCACGCGTTCCCGGAGGACAGCGACGAGCTGCGCGAGCTCGAGGAGGCGTTCCCGTACCGCGAGACGCCCGACCAGCGCGACGCGATCGAGGCGGTGCTCACCGACATGGAGGCCGACCGGCCGATGGACCGGCTGATCTGCGGCGACGTCGGCTACGGCAAGACCGAGGTCGCGCTACGCGCCGCGGTCAAGGCCGCGAGCAACGGCAAGCAGGTGCTGATGCTCGTGCCGACGACGATTCTCGCGCAGCAGCACTACGGCACGTTCACCGAGCGGCTGCGCGACCAGCCGTTCATCATCGAGCAGGTCAGCCGCTTCCGCCCGGCGGCCGAGCAGCGCGAGGCGGTCAAGCGCTTCTCCGACGGCAAGGTCGACATCCTCATCGGCACCCACCGGGTGCTCAGCCGCGACGTCCGCGCCAAGGATCTCGGGCTGCTGATCGTCGACGAGGAGCAGCGCTTCGGCGTCAAGCAGAAGGAGCTGCTGCGCCAGCTCAAGCTCAAGGTCGACGTCATCTCGATGAGCGCGACGCCGATCCCGCGCACGCTGCAGATGAGCCTCGCCGGCATCCGCGACATCTCGGTGATCGAGACGCCGCCGGAGGGCCGGCGGCCGGTCAAGACCTACGTCGGCGAGTACGAGGAGCAGCTCGTCAAGCAGGCGCTCGAGCGCGAGAAGGCGCGCGACGGCCAGGCGTTCTTCCTCCACAACCGCGTCGAGGACATCGACGAGACGGCGGAGCGGCTGCGCGCGCTGTGCCCCGGCCTGAAGTTCGCGGTCGCGCACGGGCAGATGGAGGAGAAGACGCTCGAGCAGCGGATGCTCGGCTTCCTGCGCGGCGACGCCGACGTGCTGGTCTCGACGTCGATCATCGAGTCGGGCATCGACATCCCGCAGGCGAACACGCTGATCGTCGACCGCGCCGACCTGTTCGGCCTCAGCCAGCTCTACCAGATCCGCGGCCGCGTCGGCCGCAGCCGCGAGCGGGCGTACGCCTACCTGCTGTATCCGAGTGCCGCGGCCCTGACCCAGGAGGCCGCCGACCGGCTGGCCGCGCTCAGCGACTACACCGAGCTCGGCGCCGGCTTCAAGGTCGCGATGCGCGACCTCGAGCTGCGCGGCGCCGGCAACCTGCTGGGCGACGAGCAGTCCGGCCACGTCGCCGCGCTCGGCTTCGAGCTGTACATGCAGATGCTCGACGAGGCCGTGCGCGCGTTGGAACCCGACGAGGACGGCGCCGAGTACCGCGAGCCGGTGCGGCTCGACGTCAACGTCGACGCGTACGTGCCGCCGGACTACATCCCGTACGAGCAGGCGAAGGTCGACGTGCACCGCCGCATCGCGGGCGCGCGCGAGGTCGCCGACCTGCAGGAGCTGCGCGCGGAGCTGACCGACCGGTTCGGTGACGTACCGGACCCGCTGAGCAACCTGCTCACGCTCCAGCAGGCGCGCATCAAGCTCGGCGAGGCCGGCGCGACCGCCGTCACGTTCCGCGGCGGCCGGCTCGCCGTGACACCGATCGAGCTCGACTCCGTGCGGGCCCGCAGGCTGCGCGAAGCCTTGCCCGGCGCCATCTACGAGTCGGGCCGCTCGCAGTTCTCGGTGCGCGTGTCCGAGGATCCCGCGCAGCGATTCCCAGCGGTCGTGCATGCCGCGGACGTCCTTCTGTCCGTTCAGCGCGAGGCCGCTTAAAGGTTCACTAACAGGCGGGGAATCGCCGAAAAAGGCCGCTACCATGCGCAAGCCGTGGAGGGCGCCAAGCCCGGTTGCGCGCCGCATGCGCGAGCCGGCAGTCCCCGTATAAACGTCTCCCCTCCCGACTGAGTTTCTCATGACTAAGGCAGTCCGACTTGTTCTGGCCCTCTGCGCCCTCGCCGCCGTCGTCGCGGTCGGAGCCGGCTGCGGCGGCGTGCCCGGAAATGCCGTCGCGGAAGTCGACGGCACGTCGATCGACAAGGACCAGTTCAACCACTGGATGAACGTCGCGGCGAAGCAGCAGACGCAGGGTGGAGGCGGCACGGTGCCGGACGCGCCCGACTACACGAAGTGCGTCGCCGAGAAGCGCAAGACCGCGCCGAAGCCGGCCAAGGGCCAGCCGAAGACCACCGACGAGCAGCTCAAGAAGCAGTGCGAGCAGGAGTACCAGCAGCTCCGCGACCAGGTGATGCAGCTGCTGACGTCGTTCCAGTGGATCGAGGGCGAGGCCGAGGAGCAGGGCGTCAAGGTCTCCGACGCGGAGGTCAAGAAGACCTTCGAGGAGCAGAAGAAGCAGAGCTTCCCGAAGGACGCCGACTACCAGAAGTTCCTCAAGGACTACGACCAGACGGAGGACGACATCCTCCAGCGCATCAAGCTCGACCTGCTGTCGAACAAGATCCGCGACAAGATCATCAAGGGCAAGGACAAGGTGTCCGACGCCCAGATCGAGGACTTCTACAACAAGAACAAGGCGCGCTTCGCGCAGCCCGAGCGGCGTGACCTGCGGATCGTCCTGACCAAGACCGAGGCCAAGGCCAACCAGGCCAAGGCCGCGCTCGAGAACGGCGAGTCGTGGAAGTCGGTCGCCAAGCAGTACTCGATCGACGAGGCGTCCAAGGCGCAGGGCGGCAAGCTCCCGGCGCAGTCCGAGGGCACGCTCGAGAAGTCGCTCAACGACGCGGTCTTCAAGGCCAAGAAGGGCGAGGTCGTCGGCCCGGTCAAGACGCAGTTCGGCTGGTACGTGTTCGAGGTCGAGAAGGTCCAGAAGGCCACGCAGCAGTCGCTCGAGCAGGCCAAGGAGACGATCAAGCAGACGCTGGCATCACAGAACCAGCAGAAGGCGCTCGACAAGTTCGTGTCCGACTTCCAGAAGAAGTGGAAGGAGCGCACGGAGTGCCGCGACGGCTACGAGACCCAGGTCTGCAAGGGCACGAAGGCGACGCCGACGCCGAGCGCGCCGGCCGGCGCGCAGCCCACGGCGACACCGCAGCAGTAGGTGCCGCCGGAAGACGAGAGGGATGTCGAGGCGCTCCGGCGCCTCGACGCGTTAACGCGCCGGCTGCGGCGCGAGTGCCCCTGGGACCGCGAGCAGGACGAGCGCTCGATCGTGCCCCACACGGTCGAGGAGGCGTATGAGCTGGCAGCCGCGGCGCACGCCGGCGACGACGCGAAGCTGCTCGACGAGCTGGGCGACGTGTTGTTCCAGGTGCACTTCCTGTCGCTGCTGCTCGAGGAGCGCGGCGCGGGGTCGCTGGCCGACGTGGCCGAGCACGTCCGGCAGAAGCTGATCCGCCGCCACCCGCATGTGTTCGGCGAGGTCGAGGCCGAGACGGCAGGCCAGGTGCTGCGCAACTGGGATGCGATCAAGGCCACCGAGCCGGGCCGCGAGCCCGGGATCTTCGGCGAGGTGCCGGAGAACCTGCCCGGGCCGCTGTACGCGCGCAAGGTGCAGCGCCGCGCGGCGACCAGCGGGTTCGACTTCGAGCACGTGCCGTACGACGCCGTGGAGGGCGAGCTCGAGGAGCTGCGCGCCGCGGAGGGCGACCGCGAGGCCGCGTTCCACGAGGTCGGCGACGTGCTGTTCGCGGCCGTCAACGTGGCGCGCAAGCTCAAGGTCGACCCCGAGCTGGCGCTGCGCGCCGCCGCCGAGCGCTTCCGCGGGCGCGTGCAGGGCGCGGCCGACCTGGCCGCAGGCGACGGCAACGCTTGGCAGGATCTGGGACCCGAGGAGCAGCTCGGCTACTACGCACGCGCCCGCATGAACGAGGAGTCCTCTTGAGCCAGATCGAGACCGTCCACGCCCGCCAGATCCTCGACTCCCGCGGCAACCCGACGGTGGAGGTCGACCTGGCGCTGCGCTCGGGCGCCCAGGGCCGCGCCGCAGTGCCGTCCGGCGCGTCGACCGGCGAGTTCGAGGCCACCGAGCTGCGCGACGGCGGCGACGCCTTCGGCGGCAAGGGCGTGACCAAGGCCGTCGCCAACGTCAACGGCGAGATCGCCGACGCCGTGCGCGGCACCGACGCGCTCGACCAGTCGGGGCTCGACAAGGCGCTGATCGACCTCGACGGCACGCCCAACAAGTCACGCCTCGGCGCCAACGCGATCCTCGGCGTCTCGCTCGCTGCGGCCCGCGCCGCGGCCGCGGAGGAGAGCCTGCCGCTGTGGCGGTACCTGGGCGGCGAGAGCGCCCGCGTGCTTCCCGTGCCGATGATGAACGTGCTCAACGGCGGCGCGCACGCCGACAACTCGGTCGACTTCCAGGAGTTCATGGTCGTCCCGGTCGGCGCCGGCTCGTTCGCCGACTGCCTGCGCATGGGCGCCGAGGTGTTCCACGCGCTCAAGAAGACGCTCGGCGCGCGCAAGCTCGGCACCGCGGTGGGCGACGAGGGCGGCTTCGCGCCCGACCTGGAGTCCAACGAGGCGGCCCTCGGCGCGCTGATCGAGGGCATCGAGGCGGCCGGCTACACGCCGGGCGACGACGTGGCGATCGCGCTCGACCCGGCGGTCAGCGAGATCTACAAGGGCGGCGTCTACGACCTCGAGCACGAGGGGCGCAAGCTGGCCGCCGACGAGCTCGCCTCCTACTGGGCCGACCTGGCCGGCCGCTACCCGATCCTGTCGATCGAGGACGGCATGGACGAGGAGGACTGGGACGGCTGGAAGGCGCTGACCGACAGGATCGGCGAACGCGTCCAGCTGGTCGGAGACGACCTGTTCGTGACCAACACCGAGCGGCTGAAGCGCGGCATCGACTCCGGGGTGGCGAACTCGATCCTCATCAAGGTCAACCAGATCGGCACGCTGTCGGAGACGCTGGCGGCGATCGACATGGCGCGCGGCGCCGGCTACACCGCGGTGATGTCGCACCGGTCGGGGGAGACCGAGGACACGACGATCGCCGACCTGGCGGTGGCGACCGGCTGCGGGCAGATCAAGACCGGCGCGCCGTCGCGCTCGGACCGCGTGGCGAAGTACAACCAGCTGCTGCGGATCGAGGAGGTGCTCGGCTCCGACGCCGAGTTCCCGGGCCGGTCCGTGTTCCGCTCCTGAACGATCCCTTTCAGAGGAAGGTCCCGTCCGTCGTCGAACGAAGGCGGTGGCATGGAGCGCCGTATCACCAGGATCCGCTGGGACCGCGTCGGCCGCTGGGCCCTGATCGTGGTCCTCGGGTTCGTCGTCTACCTCTACATCGGTCCCGCCGCGAGCTGGGTCTCCGCGTACAAGGAGGCCAAGCGCAAGCGCAGCGATGTCGCCGCGCTGCGGGCCGAGAACGAGCGCCTGCGCGAGCGCCGGCGCGACCTCAAGGACCCCGCCTCGCTCGAGCGCGAGGCGCGCCGGCTCGGCATGGTCAAAGCCGGCGAGAAGTCCTACGTGATCCAGGACCTCCCGTAGTCAGCTACTCGTCGTAGCTGAGGCGCCGGCCGCCCGCGTAGTCGGACGCGCCGCGCAGGTAGCGGCCGAACGCCGCGTCGCCGACGGTCCTGACGTCCCACGCGTAGGGGTCCTCGGGCGCCACGCGGACCGCGACGTCGACCGTCCAGTCCGTGCCCCGGTCGTAGAGGTCGGCCAGCTCCTGGGCGGTGAAGCGGCCGCCGAGGCGGCGCCGCAGCTCGGCCTCGATCGCCTGCGTCACACGCTCGAGCATGCGCTGCTGCTCGGCGGGCGCCTCGGCCAGCCGGCGCTCGCCGTCCTGCCACTGCGCGAGCGCGGTGTCGAAGCTCATCCGGGCCTCCGCGTGAAGACGTGCTGCAGCCACACGGTCGCGAAGCCGAGCCGCTCGTACAGCCGCTTGGCGTCGGCCTCGTCGTCGGCGACGATCAGCGTCGCCGGAGCGCCGGCGCGCCGTGTCGCCGCCGATACCAGCGCACCGCCGATGCCGCCCCCGCGCTGCGAGTCGGTGACGTACACCTGCTCCACCTCGGCGGTGTCGTCGCGGCGGCCGAAGGTCGCGAAGCCCACCGGAGTGCCGCGGTCATCGCGGGCGATGACCGCGCGCGAGCCGCGCAGGTGGGCGACCGTGTCCTCGTGCTCGGCGAAGCGGCGGGCGGCGGCCGGGTCGGTCGCCCACGGCGCCGTGGCCGCCCACTCCAGCCGCAGGTCGACCGTCGCCGGGAACGGAACCTCCTCGAGGTCCGGGCCGGCCGGCAGCGGGCCGTCGAGCATGAGCCAGGCGAGCCGCTCGGCCGCCCAGCCCAGCGCTTCGAAGCCCGGGCGCAGCCGCGCGCCGGCCTTCTCGTCCTCGACCTCGACCTGGCGATGGCCGAGGTCGCCCTGCAGCACGTCGGCGGTGTGGACCAGCGCGTCGGCGCTGATGCCGGTGTCCGGGCCCTCGAGACGCAGGCTGTTGTAGTTCCAGAACGTGGGCATGCTCGTGCAGCGCACCAGCGTGCCGTGCTCGGTCCGCTCGACCACGTCGCAGATGCGCGCGTGCTCGGCGTGCCGCCAGGCGATCGCCCGCTCGCGGGCGCCGCCGTCAATCCTCGTCGTCGTCCTCGCCACCGCCGGCGCGGCGGATCACGATCTGGTCCTCTTCGATCGTGATCTCGACGGGACGGTGCCCCGCCCAGTGCTCGGCGTAGACCGGATCGTCCTGGACGGCGGGATCGAGCCACAGGCCGTAGCCCTCCTCGCCGTGGTCGAAGGTGCCCTCGAGCGGGCGCGAGGTCGCTGAGCGGCGCCGCGTGCGGCCGCCACTGCGGCTGCGGCGGGGCTTCTTGGGCTTCTCCTCCTCCACGTCGGCGGACTCCTCCTCCTCGGCGGCCTTGCGAGCGGCCTCCTCGGCCGCCTTGGCCTCCTCCTCGGCGCGCCGCGCGGCCTCCTCCTCGAGCTCGGCCGCGATGGCAGCGTCGTCTTCGGCGCGAAGGTCGACCTCTTCCATGGATGCCCCCGGGTCGTTACCGTCTGCCTCCAGATCCTGTTCGCGTTTGAACGCCTGGATCTGCTGAACGGTTACGTCCAACTGGTGAGCTATCCATGCGTCGGTGCGACCCTGTCGCACCCACCCTCGGATCTGGTTAAGCTGAGGACGCAGGGACCGGCGACTCATGAGAGGCCGGTAGGCTAGCGCAAGAGGGGTCAGGGGCTTCGGGTGCAGGCCCCATTGGAGATACGCCGAATGAGCACTAACCTCGCCCGAGCCTCGAGAAACGCCAGGGAGGCGGCGCCATGCTGGTTCTGACACGCAAGTCCAACCAATCGATCATGATCGGTGATGACATCGAGGTGTCTGTGCTGTCGATCATGGGGGAGAAGGTCCGGATCGGTATCCAGGCCCCGCGGGACATCCCGGTGTTCCGTAAGGAGGTCTACCTGGAGATCCAGCAGGAGAACGTCGCCGCCGGCGCGTCGGCCCGCGCCGAAGTGGACGATGCTTTGAAGCGGCTCTCGAGCCGCTCCTAGCGCTACTGCATCACGTAGTAGAGCGTCTGGAACATCGCGATCGTCACCACGACAGCGGTGGCGATCAGCACCATGAGCACAAGGAAGAAGCGCGCCGTGCCATGGCGGTGCGTGCGGGCGACGTGGCGGTGGCGGGCACGCTGCTCGGCGTGACGCCGTAGGCGATCACGCCGCTCGCGATCCTCCTCGATCTCCTCGAAGAAGGCCTCTTCGATCTCCGCAATGCTCTGCCGCATCCGCATGGCTCATTGCGACGATAGCGCGCCCGCCTCAGCGTCGTCGTAGACCTTCACGAAGCGCAGGTAGTTGTCGGCGATCTGCTCGGCCGCCGCGCGGCGCTCGAGGCTGCCGTCGAGGAAGCTCTTCAGCGCGTCCCACCAGATCGAGCGGCCGATCGCGAAGCCCACGAAGCCCTCCACCGGCGCGGCCTGGCGCAGCCAGTGGTCGACCTTCTCGTCGCTGGCGCCGCGGCCCAGGAGCACGCTCTTGACGTTCTCGCGGCCCTCGCCCTTGCGCGCCTGCTTGGAGAGCATCTCCGCGTCCTCGCGGGCGTCGACGCCCTCGATCTTCCAGATGTCGACCTCGATGCCGTAGTTCTGGATGTTCTCGATCGCGCGCCGCATCAGCTCGGGGCGCAGCTCGGCGTCGTAGCGGTCGGTGTCGCCGCCCACGGACTCCAGCTGGGCGTCCTCGGCCGGCACCAGCAGCTCGAACAGGAACAGGCGATCGTGCTCGTGGAGCCAGTCGGCGAGCTCCTTGAGGCGGGAGAGCTGGCGCTCGTTCATCTCGGCTTCGCCGTCCGGGTTGTACCGGACGAGCACCTTCGAGGCGAACGGGTCGAACTCCTCGATGTGGGCGCCGAAGTCGCTGCCGTACTGGAAGTCGAACTCGTCCTGGCCCGACTTCTCGACCGGCATGGTGAGGCTGAGGCCGTGTTCGCGCGCCAGCTTCGGCACGTCGCCGCCGAACTGCTCGTCGACGAGCACGCCGGAGGCCTTGGCGTCGATCCCGCGCTCGACCGCGATCTCCATGCCCTCGAAGATCAGGTGCTTGGCGTCGGTGATCGTGGCGGTCTCCTCGGCCGTCGGGTCGCCCTGGATGCCGAACATCTTCTTCTGGAACGAGCCGCGGTGATCGAAAGCCAGGATGTAGAGCTTGCCGTCGTAGCCGAGCGCCATGGTGCGCCCCCCTCTTCAAAGTCGGTCTGCCTGAGAGCCTCGTACTGTACGCGGCCGATGGAGCCGAAGTTCACTGGCCCCAGCTTCACGATCGGGATCGAGGAGGAGCTGATGATCCTCGACTCCGAGACGTTGGCCCTTGCCAACGCGATCGAGGCCGTCCTCGATGAGTACGGCGAGGACGAGCACGTCAAGCCGGAGCTGCTCGAGCCGGTGCTGGAAATCGCGACCTCGCCGCACCCGGACACGTCGGCTGCGGGACGGGAGCTCCGCCGCCTGCGCACCGACGTCGCCGAGGCGGCGGGGCGCCGCAACCTGTGCATCGGCTCGGCGGGCACCCACCCGTTCGCCATGTGGGAGGACCAGCGCGTCTCCTCCCAGCCTCGCTACCGCCAGTTGATCGCCGACCTGCGCTTCGTGGCGCGCCAGGAGATCATCTTCGGGCTGCACGTGCACGTGGGGATCGACGACGCCGACAAGGCGATCCACATCGCCAACGGCATGCGCGTGCACGTGCCGATCCTGTTCGCGCTGTCCGCCAACTCGCCGTACTGGCGCGCCGACGACACCGGATTCGCCTCCACCCGCATGCCGATCTTCCGCGCCTTCCCGCGCGTGGGCATCCCGCCGTACTACGAGGACTGGGCCGACTATGAGAACCGGATCGGGTTCATGGTCGAGTCCGGCGTGATGGAGGACTACACGTACCTCTGGTACGACGTCCGCCCGCACCCGAACTTCGGCACCGTCGAGATCCGCGCCATGGACGCGCAGACGCGCGTGGAGCACACGCTCGGTCTCGCCGCGTTGACACAGGCGATGGTCAAGGAGCTCGCCGAGCACTACGACGCGGGCAAGCAGCTGGCCCGCTACCCGTACGAGATGCTCGACGAGAACAAGTGGCTGGCCGCCCGCCACGGGATGGAGGGCGAGCTGGTCGACCTGCCGGAGCGCCGACTGGTCCCCGCCAAGGAGCTCGGGCGGCGGCTCTACGACCGGCTTCGCGAGCACGCGCAGGACCTCGGATCGGCCGATGAGTTCGACGCGATCAAGGACCTGTTGGACAACGGCAACGGCGCGCATCGCCAGCGCGTGGTCTACGAGGCGAACCACGACTACGGGGAAGTGATGCGGGAGATCGTCGAAGCCACTCGGGGGGACGGTCCCTCCGCGTAGAATCGAGGGTCCATGGCGAGCGGACCCGACCTCTTTGTCGTCTGCAAGAAGTGCGGCTCCGAGGTGTCGCCGTACATAACGGAGTGCCCGTACTGCGGGACGCGGCTGCGCAAGCGCGCGCCGAAGCTCGAGCGGGGCGGGATCCGCGGGGAGCCGAAGGCCCCGCGGAAGAAGCGGACGCTGAGCCGCCTCAAGCCCGGCGAGATCCCCGGGATCCGCGCCGAGCGGCGGCCCTACGCGACGATCCTCATCGTCCTGGTCTCGATCGTCGCGACGCTCGGCTGGCGCGCCGGGGTGTGGGACGTCAGCAAGCTGCTGCTGCTCGCCGGGACGACGGACGAGTACTACCGGACCGTCACCACGCTGTTCTTCTACACGCAGACCGGCGTCGAGGTCATCGCGCTGGGCGCCGCCTTCCTGTTCGGCTGGCTGCTCGAGCGCCGTCACGGCCCATGGGCGCCGATGCTCGTCTTCCTCGTGGGCGGCGTGGGCGGCAACTTCCTGGCGATCGCCGGCGACGACGTCGGCATCGTGACCATGGGCGCCAACGGCGGTGCGCTGGCGCTGCTGGCGGCCTGGGCGATGCGCGACATCCTCGGCCGCCGCCGCGGCATCGAGGACGACTCCGACCTGCTGGGCGCCCTGGCCATCGCGGCGGTGCTGATCCTGCTGCCGCTCGCGTCCGAGTCGCTGAGCGCCCTCGCCGGCCTCGGGGGCGGCGTCGCGGGCGTGATCCTCGGCCTGCTCTTCGCGCGGCTCCCGGAGCGCTAAGCGACGAAAATCGTCCCCGGCTCGCCCGCCACGAGGCGCCCGACGACCGCGCCGTCGATCTCGCTCGCGCGCTCGGGGGCGACGGCCGCCAGCAGCCCGCCGGACGTCATCGCGTCGCACACGAGCCGGCGGCGGGGCTCGGGGACGCCGGCGGCGAACGTGCTGAAGGTCTCGGCGTCGGCGCGGTTGCGGCGTGAGCCGCCGGCCAGCGCAGCGTCGGTCTCCAGCAGCTCGAGGACGCCGTCGATCGCCGGGACGGCGGCGGCGTCGACCTCGGCGGCCAGGCCGCTGGCCGCGGCCAGCTCGTGCGTGTGGCCGAGCAGCCCGAAGCCGGTGACGTCGGTGAGCGCGCTGGCGCCGGCCGCGCGCGCCTGCTCGGCGCCGCGGTCGTTGAGCGTGGTCATCACGGCCACCGCCCGCTCCACCAGGCCGTCGTCCGCCAGGCCGCGCTTGATCGCGGTCGCGACCGCGCCCGCGCCGAGCGGCTTGGTCAGCACGAGCGCGTCGCCCTCCCGGCCGCCGGCGTTGGTCAGCACCGCCCGCGGGTCCACCACGCCGGTGACCGCCAGGCCGTACTTGGGCTCGGGGTCGTCGATCGAGTGGCCGCCGACGATCGCCGCGCCGGCCGCCGCGGCGGCGTCGCCGCCGCCGCGCAGGATCTCGCGCAGCACCTCCGGCCCCAGCGTCTCGAGCGGGTAGGCGACGAGGTTGAGCGCGGACACCGGGCGCCCGCCCATCGCGTAGACGTCCGACAGCGCGTTGGTGGCCGCGATGCGGCCGAACGCGTACGGGTCGTCGACGATCGGCGTGAAGAAATCGACGGTCTGCACGATCGCCAGCTCGGGCGTCAGCTGCACGACACCGGCGTCGTCGGCCGTGTCGGTGGCCACGAGCACGCGCGGGTCGGTCGGGCGGGGCAGGGAGGCCACGATCGGCCGCAGGTCGGCGGCCGACAGCTTGCACCCGCATCCGGCGCCGTGCGAGAGGGAGGTCAGGGGCGCGGTCATCGGCTCCTATGATGCCCGTCCGTGCCCGCGCGCCACTCCGACGCCGAGATCGACGCAGCGATCGAGGCCCTGAGCGATCCCGCGCGCCTCGAGGAGGCGCAGCGGCTCGTCCAGTCCAGGGCGCCCCAGCTGCAGGGCATCCTCGACCAGGCGCTCGAGGCCGCCGACTGGTTCGGCTCCGCCCACCAGGCCGAGGTCCTCAGGGCGGCCGGGCAGGCGGATGTGGACGAACGCGTCGCCGCGGTGGGCAATCTCGTCGCCGAGGAGACTCGGCTGAGCATGCTCGTGGGCGTCGCCGTCGGGTACGAACTCGGTCAGATGCTGAAGAAAGGAGACGCCTGATGGCTGTCGACGTCCGATTCCTTGGTCAATCGTGCTTCGAGCTCAAGGCGGGGGACACCACTGTCCTCACCGATCCGTTCCTCACCGGCAACCCGCTGGCCGCCGCCTCGGCCGACGAGGTCGAGCCGGATGTGATCCTGCTCACGCACGGCCACCAGGACCACTTCGGGGACACGATCGACATCGCGAAGCGCACCGGCGCGACCGTGGTGGCGATCACCGAGCTCGCCGACGAGATCTCCCAGAGCGTGGAGAACGTGCTCGACCCGAATCTCGGCGGCACGGTCGTGTTCGACTGGGGCTGGGTCAAGCTCGTGCCGGCCTGGCACACCGGCACGTCGCCGAAGGGCACGCCCCACACGCCGGCCGGCCTGCTCATCCACATCGGCGACCGGCTGATCTACCACCTGGGCGACACGGCGCTGTTCAGCGACATGAAGCTGATCGCGCAGCGCGCCGACAAGGTCGACCTGGCGCTCGTGCCGATCGGCGGCCACTACACGATGGATCGCTTCGACGCGGTCAGCGCCGTCTCGCTGATCGATCCGCAGCAGGTCATCCCGTGCCACTACAACACGTTCCCGCCGATCGAGACCGACGCGGAGGCGTTCAAGCAGGACGTGCAGAACGCCGGCTTCTCCGAGGTCGTGATCGTCGATCCGGGCGGGACGCACCGCGTCAAGTGACCCACGCGATCGTGCTCATCGAGGCCGAGCGGTCGGCCATCGAGAGCCTCGGCGGGGCGCTGGCCGACGTCGAGGGCGTGGCCGAGGCCTACTCCGTGACCGGTGAGTGGGACTTCGTCGCGATGCTGCGGGTACGGGAGCCGGCCGAGGTGGCCGAGGTGGTCACGCACCGGTTCGCCGCGCTGGAGGGGATCAAGCGCACGCACACGATGGTGGCCTTCGAGGTGTTCTCGCAGCACGACCTCGAGGCGCTGTTCTCGATCGGGACGTAGTGCGGCTCGCGATCGCGACCCTGCTCGTCGCCGCCGCCCTGGCCGGGTGCGGCGGCGACGACGGCGAGCAGTCCTCGGCGACGCCGGCGGCCGCACCGTCGGCGGCCACCGAGTCCGCCACCGCGAGCGAGACGGGGACGCCGTCGCCGACCGCGACCGAGCAGCCGCTGCCATCGGTCTCGCCCGAGGACCAGCCGGGCGGGGCCGGCGACGAGGAGCCGACCCGGGTCCCGGTCGAGTTCACGATCACCGACGGCAAGATCTCGCCGCCGCAGGTGGCGGTGCCCGCGTTCCTGGCGCTCGAGCTGATCGTGAACAACAAGAGCTCGCAGCAGGTGGTCGTGCGCCTCGAAGGCGCCCAGCCGATGACCGTCGGCGCCGGCGAGACCGGTCGGGCGCGGCTCGAGGGCCGCAAGAAGGGCTCCTACGTGGTCGACGCGGGCAGCGCCGGGCAGGCCGTGCTGGTCACGGGCGTAGAGCCCGGACCGTAGCCTCGGCGATCCGTTCGGGCGCCTCCAGCGGCGAGAAGTGGCCCACGCCGTCGAGGCGTGTGAGCTCGAAGTCCGCGAAGAACTCGCCGAGGCGATCCGACCACGCGAACGGGAACAGCGGGTCGTGCTCGGGCCACAGCACGGTCGTGGGGAGGGCGATCCGGTCCTCCGGCGCGGGCGTCGTCTCGGTGAGCGCGGTCTGGACGCCGCCGGAGCCGGAGCGGTACCAGGCGATGCTCGCGGTGAACGCCCCGGGGCGGGCGTAGAGCGCCACGAGCTCGTCGAACCGCTCGGGGGTGGGCGCCCAGCCGGGCGCGCTCCAGTGTTCCCAGAAGTGCGCGAGGTAGGTGCGGACCGCGGCCTCGTCGCCATCGATCATCGCGTCGGAGAGCGGCAGGCGATGGAACGGCTGGTACCAGTACTCGTCGGTGTGCAGGATGCGCTCGCCGGCGCCGGGCATCGGCGGGGCGAGGACGAGCGCGCCGATCGCCTCGGGGCGCGTCGCGGCGATCGTCCGCGCCACGCGGCTGCCGACGTCGTAGCCGACGACCACCGGGCGGTCGAGGCCCAGCTCGTCGATCAGGCCGAGCACGCTCGCCGCCTGCGCCTGGGCGCTGTAGGCCTCTTCCGGCGCGCGGTCGTGGCGGTCGGACTCGCCGAAGCCGCGCAGGTCGGGCACGACGACGTCGGCGCGGTCCTCGAGCAGCGGCACGACGTCGCGGTAGTCGCCGCGGTGCCCGGGCCAGCCGTGGAGGAGCACGGCGGCCGGACCGGCTCCGGAGCGGTCGTAGGCGAGGCTGAAGCCGTCGACCGGCGCGCTGCGGGGCATCAAACTGGCTGACCAGCCAGTCGGGGAGTAGGCTCGCGCACATGAGCGATCGTACGCAGCGGACGGACTTCCAGGCCACGAGCGACCCGGCCCTGCTCTCCTCGGCGGACCGCGGCGAGTCGCACCTGCTCGACTACCGGCAGCTCTACGAGCTGTGGGAGCGCCAGCAGTGGGCGACGCAGGAGCTCGACTTCACGCAGGACCGGATCGACTGGCACGAGCGGATCGGCGAGGAGGAACGCTTCCAGCGCATGTACGGGCTGTCGTCGTTCTTCGTCGGCGAGCAGCGCGTGGCGGCCGAGCTCGGGCCGATGATGCGCGCGGCGCCGGACGAGGACATCCGGATCTTCCTCTGCACGCAGATCGCCGACGAGGCGCGCCACGTCATGTTCTTCGATCGCTTCTACTCCGAGGTCGGCGTGCTCGAGTCGGACACGCTCGAGGCGCGGCTGGCGGAGACGTCGGAGCATCTGAACAGCGAGTTCGGCGAGCTGTTCGACGAGATGCTGCGCTCGCGCGTGGACCGGCTGGCCACCGAGCCCGAGGACCTGGAGACGCTGGTGGAGGCGGTGACGCTCTACCACATGGTCATCGAGGGGATGCTGGCCCTCACCGGCCAGCACTTCATCATGGACTACAACGAGCGGATGGGGACGCTGCCGGCGTTCGTGCAGGGCTTCACGCTGGTGGCGCGCGACGAGCACCGCCACGTCGCCTTCGGCGCGCGTTTCCTGCGCGACATGGCGCGGCGCGACCCGCGGTTTGTCACCGCGATCCAGCGCACGCTGACCGAGGTCGCGCCGGTGGCCGACGGTGTCCTCCGGCCGCACTGGCTCGAGGGCGGCGACGACGAGGTGACGCTGTTCGGCGTGACGGTCGCCGAGACGCGCGCGTTCGCGATGAAGGCGCTCGAGCGCCGCATGAAGGTGATCGGGCTGCTGCAGGCCGCCTAGCCGGCGGCGGCGGCGTCGGGCGGCTCGGCGAACGCGATCGCGTTCCCGTCCGGGTCGGGCACGTCCACGTGGCGGACGCCGTTCGAGTACGTGTCGATCGGCCCGTGCCCGATACCGGCGGCGGCGAGGCGCTCGAGCAGCGCGTCGAGTCCGGTGACCGCGAACGTGATCCGGCCGGTGCCCGCGCGCGCCGCGTCCGGCTCGATGAACAGCGTGGCGTGCGCGTCGACGTCCCAGAGGATCTCGTTGCCGGCACGCATGTCCGGCTCGCGCCCGAAGAACCGCGTGTACCAGTCGATGCCGGCGTCGAGGTCGGACACGGGGACGCCGGCGATCAGGTGGGTGATCGCGCCCATCGCTAGTGGATCCGCGAGCCGAGCGGCACGTCGCTGCGGGGCTCGAGCAGGATGACGTTGCCGTCGGTGTCCGACGCGCCGACTGTCAGCACCTCGGACATGAACGGGCCGATCTGGCGCGGCGGGAAGTTCACGACCGCGACGACGAGCCGGCCCTCCAGCTCCTCGCGTGAGTAGTTCGTGATCTGGGCCGACGACCGCTTGGTCCCCACCTCGGGCCCGAAGTCGATCGTGAGCTTGTAGGCGGGCTTGCGCGCCTCGGGGAACTCGTCCACCGCGGTCACGCGGCCGACGCGCATGTCGACCTTCAGGAAGTCGTCGAACTCGATCATCGCCGCCACCCTACGCAACTAAGGGGGTCTGACCCCCTTACGCGCCGCGACAGGTAAGGGGGTCTGACCCCCTTAGGGAGTTTGTGCTGCATGTTGGGGAGGAGTCGCCGTTCCGGTTACGGCGTGACCGGCGGCGGCGTCGGGCTCGGCGACGGTGCCGGCGTGGGGGACGGTGCCGGCGTGGGGGACGGCGACGGCGAGGGGGTCGGCGTCGGCGTCGGGGACGGCGAGGGCGTCGGGGTCGGCGTCGGCGCCGGCTGCGGCGAGGTGGCCGGCGGCGGGGTCGTCTGCGCCGGGGTGGTCGGGACCGGGGTGGGGAGCGGGGCCGGGGTGTCGGTCGGCGGCGCGGCGATCGTGCCGTCGCCCTCCTGGGTGGAGCCGGTCGTCTCGGTCGGCAGCTCGGTGGTCGAGCTGTCGTGCTGCTCGGTGTTGGCGGCGCCCGGCTTGGCGGCGTCGTCGGCGGCCTTGACCTTGGCCGGCTCCTTCTTGGCGGCGGCGTCGGCCTGCTTCTTCTTGTCGTCGGCGCGGCGCTTGGGCTCGTACTCGTCGCCGGTCGAGCGCGGCTGCGCGGGCGCCGGAGCCGGAGCGGCCACGGCGGGGGCGGCCGGCGGCAGCGCGGCGGCGGCCATGACGGCGCCGGGCTTCTCGCGCGGCTGGCGGGTGACGTGCTTGACCTCGACGGCGCCGGCCGTGACGATCGCCGCGGCGGCGAGGCCGGCGACGGTCTTGCTGGCGAAGGCGCTGATGCCGGCCTGCATCGCGGCGCCGCCGGCGGCGGCACCCGCGGCGCCCGCCGCGCCGCCCGCGGCGGCCGTGCCGCGAGCTCGCGGCCGCGCTCGTGCCCAGGTGGGCGAGCAGCGACTTCTTGAGGATCAGCAGCGGGGCGACCGGGAAGATCGCGGCCAGCGCCTTGTTGGTCTGGCGCAGCTGCTTGCGGAACGTCGCGCAGCGCTCGCACGTGCGCAGGTGGCGGCGCACCGGCGCGGTCGTGCGCGCGATGCCCTCGGCCACCTCGCCGAGCTCGTTGCGGACCTCCTCGCAGGAGAGCAGCCGGGCCTCGGCCGCCTCGGCGAGCGACACGCGGGCGCGCACGAGCAGCGACTTCACGGACGGCACCGTGGTCTCCATCGCCTCGGCGATCTGCTCGTAGCTCAGCGCGTCGATCTCGCGGAGCAGCAGCGCGGTGCGCTGCGTCTCCGGCAGCTCCTGCACGTCGGCGATCAGGAGGCGGAACTCCTCGCGCCGGTGGACCTTGTCGGCGGTCGTCTGCCCGTGCTCGGACAGGTGCACGTCCATCGAGTCCACGCCCATCGCCTGCGTGCGGCGCAGGTGGTTGAGCGACCGGTTCCGGGCGATCCGGTACAGCCACGGCCGCACGTTGATCGCCCGGTCGTCGGCGAGGATCGCGTTGAACGCAGCGGCGAAGACCTCCTGCAGCACGTCCTCGGCGTCCTCCTTCGAGGACAGCATGTGCCGGCAGAACGCGAGCAGCCGCGCCTGGTACCGCGCGACCAGCGCCTCGAACGCATGGTGGTTGCCCCGGCGGACGAGCGTGATCAGGCGCTCGTCCGACTGGAGCCGCAGCAGCGGCGACCGGCCATGCATGCCGGACACGCCGGCTGGGTGATGTAGTGCGGAAGCTTCCAAGGCGCAGGTATAGGTCCCCGTCGGCGGCACAAACTCACGCGCGACGGGAAAGTTGCGTCAAACGAGGGTAGCGAGTCGGTCCTCACCCGGATCGGGCGATGTGCCCGCGGCAGGGCGCGCATACGTTCGGCCTCCGACGATGACAAGGAGCCCGATGCCCTCCGGAGAGCGAGCGTTCGATCCAGCGCGAGGTCCTGCCGATACCCGATGTCCCGCGACCCGGGCTCACGACCTATGACGCCAAGGACCCGGACACGTCGTTCGCGCCGATCGAGGAAGTGCGGCCGCCGGCCGGGGCGCCGAACGTTCTGGTCGTCCTGATCGATGACGTGGGCTTCGGTGCATCGAGCGCGTTCGGCGGGCCGTGCGCGACGCCGAACGCGGAGCGGCTCGCCGCCGGTGGTCTGAAGCTCAACCGCTTCCACACGACGGCGCTCTGCTCGCCGACGCGGGCGGCGCTGCTCAGCGGCCGCAACCATCACACGGTGGGGATGGGCGGCATCACGGAGATCGCCACGTCGGCGCCGGGGTACAGCTCGATGCGCCCGAACACGTGCGCGCCGCTGGCGGAGATCCTCAAGCTCAACGGCTACTCCACCGCTCAGCTCGGCAAGTGCCACGAGGTGCCGGTGTGGCAGACGAGCCCCCTCGGCCCGTTCGAGAACTGGCCGACCGGCAGCGGTTTCGAGTACTTCTACGGCTTCATCGGCGGTGAGGCGCACCAGTACTACCCGGCGCTGTACGAGGGAACGGTCCCGGTCGAGCCATGGGGGACGCCCGAGGAGGGCTACCACCTGATGGGCGACATGACCGACAAGGCGATCAAGTGGATCCGCTCGCAGAAGTCGCTCATGGCCGACAAGCCGTTCTTCATGTACTTCGCGCCCGGCGCGACCCACGCGCCGCACCACGTGCCCAAGGAGTGGGCGGACAAGTACGCCGGCCAGTTCGACGACGGCTGGGACGCCCAGCGCGAGCGGATCTTCGCGCGCCAGAAGGAGCTCGGCGTTATCCCCGCCGACGCGGAGCTGACCCCGCGGCACGACGAGATCCCGGCCTGGGACGACATGCCCGACGAGCTCAAGCCGGTGTTGCGCCGGCAGATGGAGCTCTATGCCGGGTTCATGGAGTTCACCGACCACCACGTCGGGCGTCTGTTCGACGCGCTCGAGGACCTCGAGGCGCTCGAGAACACGCTCGTCTTCTACATCATCGGTGACAACGGGGCGTCTGCCGAGGGCACGCTGAACGGCACGTTCAACGAGATGATCAACTTCAACGGCGCGGCCGAGTTGGAAACGCCGGAGTTCCTGATCGAACGCCTCGACGACTTCGGCGGGCCGGACTCCTACAACCACTACGCGGTCGGCTGGGCGCACGCGATGGACACGCCGTACCAGTGGACGAAGCAGGTCGCCTCGCACTTCGGCGGCACGCGCAACGGCACGATCGTGCACTGGCCGGCGGGCTTCGAGGCCACGGGCGAGGTCCGCACCCAGTTCGCGCACGTGATCGACGTCGCGCCGACCGTGCTCGACGCCGCCGGGCTGGTCGAGCCGACTTTCGTTCACGGCGTCCAGCAGACGCCGATGCAGGGCGTGAGCATGCGCTACGCGTTCGATGACGCCCAGGCCCCGGAGCGGCACGAGACGCAGTACTTCGAGATGTTCGGCAACCGCGGCATCTACCACAAGGGCTGGACCGCCGTCACCCGGCACAAGACGCCCTGGCTGCTCGTGGGCGAGCAGGTGCCCGCGTTCGACGACGACGTCTGGGAGCTCTACGACACCAACGTGGACTGGACGCAGTTCGAGGACGTCTCCGCGCAGCATCCCGACCGGCTCCACGAGCTCCAGCGGCTGTTCCTGATCGAGGCGACCAAGAACAACGTGCTCCCGCTCGACGACCGCGTCGGTGAGCGGATCAACCCCGACCTCGCCGGCCGGCCGAACCTCATCAAGGGCAACCGGCAGCGGCTGTTCGGCGGGATGGGCCGCCTGACCGAGAGCTCGGTCGTGAACATCAAGAACAAGTCGCACGCGGTGACGGCCGAGATCGTCGTGCCGGAGGACGGCGCCCAGGGCGTGATCATCGCCCAGGGCGGCAGCATCGGCGGCTGGAGCCTGTACGCCGTCGACGGCAGGCTGCGGTATTGCTACAACCTGCTCGGCGTCCAGCGCTTCTACGTCGACACCGGGCGGGAGATCCCGGCGGGCACGCACCAGGCGCGGATGGAGTTCGACTACGACGGTCCGGGTCTCGGCAAGGGCGGCACCGTGCGTCTCTTCCTGGACGGCGACCACGTCGGAGAGGGCACGGTCGCCGCGACGGCGGCGATGATCTTCTCGGCCGACGACACCTGCGACGTCGGCAAGGAGGACGGCGCTCTCGTGGCCGAGGACTACCCCGTCCCGAACGCGTTCAGCGGTCAGGTGAACTGGGTCGAGATCGACATCGGCGACGCCGCCGCAGACGCCGACCACCGGCTCGATCCCGACGAGCTGCTCCGCGTCGCGATGGCGCGGCAGTAGCAGCCAGTCTCGACACGGCGCGCGCCGTCCGTACGATGTGCGCGCGCCCGGGTAGGCGAACTGGCACAGCCGGCGCTCTTAAAAAGCGCTGCTCGCATGAGCATTGTGGGTTCGAGTCCCACCCCGGGCACTGATGACGTACGAGCTACCCGTAGCGGAGCGCAAGCGGATCGCGGCCGAGGCGGCGGCCGAGCTCGTCGAGGACGGGATGCGGGTCGGGCTCGGCACCGGGTCGACGGTGGCGCCGCTGCTGCCCGCGCTCGCGCGCCGTGACGACCTGAAGGGCGTGCGGTACGTCGCGACGTCGGTGGCGACGGCGCAGAACGCCCGGGCGCTCGGACTGGCCGTGGAGGAGTTCGACGCGGTCGACGCGCTGGACAGCCTCGACCTGGCGATCGACGGCGCCGATCAGATCGACCCCGGCTGGTGGGTGATCAAGGGCGGCGGGGGCGCGCACACGCGCGAGAAGGTGGTGGCCGGGGCCGCCGCGCGGTTCGTGGTCATCGGGACCGAGGAGAAGCTGGTTCCCGCGCTGACCCCGCCGGTGCCGCTGGAGCTGCTGCGGTTCGGCCTGGCCGCGACGCTGCGCCGGCTCGACGTGGCGGAGATCCGCCCGGACACCCCGCTGAGCCCCGACAGCGGCGTCATCGCCGACTACCGCGGCCCGTTCGAGGACCCGGCGGCGTTGAGCGATCTGCTGGGCGCGACGCCCGGCGTCGTGGACCACGGGCTGTTCCCGCCGTCGATGGTGCACGGCGTGATCATCGGGACCGACGGCGGCCCCGAGTCGCCGGCCCGCGCCTGACGCAGCGATGCGTTACGCAAGTCTGCGTAACCAGGCGGCGAGAAACGGCTCGGCGATCCACGCCTCGCCGCCCTTGCGCGCGACCAGCTCGCCGCGCTCGAGGTACTCCAGCGCGCGCTGGGTGGCGGACGGCCCGGGAAGCCCGTGGCGCCGCCGGTAGTCGGTGGTCAGCGGCCGGCCGGGTTGCCGCGAGAGCGCCTGCAGCAGCAGGCGCTGCGCCCGCGCGGACTCCTCCCAGATCCGGCTGAAGTGCGCGTGCTCGGACCGCAGGACGCGCTCGAGGCCGCGCGCGACGGCGTCCTCGTCCGCCTCGGCGCCCGCCGCCGTCTCGTTCCAGACGAAGTAGCAGAGCTCCTGCGTCGCATACGGATGCCCGCCGGTCTCGTGGAGCACGGCGGCCAGGCCCTCGGTCGTGATCGTCCTCCGGGTGGCCGCGAAGCGCTCGGCGATGAACGGCCCGAACGCCGCCGGCTCGATGATCCCGAGCTCCATCGGCTTGGCCGAGCGCCAGAACGGCTCGTTCTCGTCATTGAAGATCCGTTCCATCGTGTGCCGCTTGGAGCCGAGGTACACGTGCGCGACCTCCGGCTGCGCCTGGAACACCGCGCGCATCAGCCGCGGCAGCGCCGGGTCGATGGTCACGACCTCCTGGAACTCGTCGAACACGAGCGCCACGGGGCGACGGCGCTCGGCGGCGATCTCGGCCGGCAGCTCGAGCAGCCGCTCGATCGTCGCGTGCACGTCCTCGGGCGCGGCCGACGCGTCGAACGTGAAGCCGACCGAGCCGTCGTCCGGGTCGAGCGTCACGACCGGCCGCAGCCGCAGCCGCTGGAACGGGCGCAGGCGCTCGCGCGCGCGGAACAGCGCCGACGCGATGTCGTCGTGGATCGCCTTGGCGAGCTTGGCGGCGAGCTGCGCCGGGGTGGTGACCGTCATCAGGTCGAGCTGCGCGATCAGCACGTCCTCGGCCACCAGCTCCTGCGCGGCCCGCCAGATCAGCGACGTCTTGCCGTAGCGTCGCGGTGCGAACACGACGACGTCCTGGCCGTTGAGGACGTCGGTCTTGAGCTCGGCGAGCTCGGCCTCGCGGTCGGTGAACGCGTCGTCGAGCGCCAGCGCGCCGTAGCGGAACGGATTCGTACGCAGATCTGCGTTACGCAAGTCTGCGTAGACTAGCAGGCGACGCCCGACGTGGCGGCTCACCGCAAGTTTTCGTGAACGCCTCCGTTCGTGGTCCCGGGAAGGGAGCACGAGAACTTGCGAGGAACAGCTCCACTCGCGCGGGTCATCGCGCTCGCCGCCATCGCCGCCGCCGCGGCCTTCGCGGCGCTGGTCCTCCTGCGCGGAGGCGGCGACTACACGGTCAAGGCGCGCTTCGAGAACGCCTCGCAGATCGTCAAGGGCAACCTCGTGCAGGTCTCCGGGATGCCCGCCGGCAAGGTCAGCGACATCCACCTGACGCCGGACGGCCAGGCCGAGCTGACGCTGAGCATCGACTCGGACTACGCGCCGCTCCGGCGCGGCACGCTGGCCACCGTGCGGCAGGCGTCGCTGTCCGGCGTCGCCAACCGGTACATCGACCTGCGGCTGCCGGGCGCTCGCGCGGACGAGATCCCCGACGGCGGGGTGCTCGACCAGGAGGCCACGACCACCGCGGTCGACCTCGACGAGATCTTCAACACGCTCGACCCGAAGACCCGGCACGACCTCCAGCAGGTCATCAAGGGCTCGGCCAACCAGCACCGCGGCAAGGGCGAGGCGATGAACGCCGGCCTGCTCTACCTCAACCCGTCGCTGCAGGCATCCTCGCGGCTGTTCCGCGAGCTGAACTCGGACTCGAAGCTGCTCGAGCGCTTCGTCGTCTCCTCGTCGCAGCTCGTGACCGACCTCGCCGACCGCCGCGAGGACCTGGCCGGGCTCGTCGACCACCTGGCGACGACCACCAACGCGATCGGCTCCGAGCAGCAGGCGCTGGCCGACTCGGTCGAGCAGCTGCCGGGGTTCCTGCGCCGCGCCAACACCACGTTCCTCAACCTGCGCGCCACGCTCGACGACCTCGAGCCGCTGGTCGACGACTCCAAGCCGGTCGCCAAGAAGCTGCGCCCGTTCCTGGCCGAGCTGCGCCCGCTGGCGCAGGACGCGCGGCCCACGTTCGCGGACCTCAGCCGGTTGCTGCAGAAGCCCGGCAAGGGCAACGACCTCGTCGACCTCACGAATGCGCAGCTGCCGCTCCGCGACGTGTCGGTCCGCGACGTCAACGAGAACGGCAAGGACCGGAAGGGCGCGTTCCCGGCGTCGGCGAAGGCGCTCGAGGACGTCACCCCGCAGGTCGGCTACATCCGCCCGTACACGGTCGACCTGCTCGGCTGGTTCGACGACTTCAGCCACTCGGGCACGTACGACGCGCTCGGCGCGGCCTCGCGCGTGGGCATCCACGCGAGCGCGTTCTCGGTGCTCGACGGCCAGCTCACGCCGGTCCCGGCCGAGCTGCGCGACAAGGCCTTCCAGGCCGCCGCGTCGACCGACCAGCGCAACCGCTGCCCGGGCGGCGGCGACCACCGGTCGGCCGACGGCTCGCGGCCCTGGAAGCCGACGCCCGACTACAACTGCGATCCGACCCAGGTGCTGCCGGGGAAGTAGCGTGCGCCGCCTCCTCGTCATCGTCGTGGTGCTCGCCGCGGGCGCCGCCGCCGCGGTCACCGCCACCGCCGGATCGGGCGACCCCGAGCGCCCGCAGTACACGGTCGAGCTCGACAACGCGTTCGGCGTCGTCGAGGGCGCCGACGTGAAGGTCGCCGGCGTGCGCGCCGGCCACGTCACCGGCATGCGCGTCGACTCGCGGAGCAAGCGCGCGCTGGTGGACATCGCGATCGACAAGGCCGGCTTCGGCTCGCTGCGCACCGACGCGTTCTGCGAGACGCGCCCGCAGTCGCTGATCGGCGAGTACTTCGTCGACTGCCGGCCGGGCAAGGCCCCACAGCGGCTCGAGCGCGGCGGCACGATCCCGGTCGAGCACACCGCCTCGACGATCCCGCTCGACCTCGTCAACAACATCATGCGCCGTCCGTACCGCGAGCGGCTGCGGATCATCCTCGACGAGCTGGGCGCCGGCGTCGGCGGCCGCGCGAGCGACATCCAGGCGACGGTCCGCCGCGCCGTGCCTGCGCTGCGGGAGACCGACGAGGTGCTGGCCATCCTCGCCGACCAGAACAAGACGCTGGCCAACCTCACGAGCGACGCCGACGCGGTGATCGGCGACCTCGCGGCCAACCGCAAGAACGTCGGCCGCTTCGTCACCGAGACCCACCAGACCGCGCGCGCCTCCGCCGAGCGGCGCGACGCGATCGCGGCCAGCCTGCGCCGCCTCCCGGCATTCCTGCGCGAGCTCGAGCCGACGATGGCCAAGCTCGGCCAGGCGACCGACGCCCAGTCCCCGGCGCTGGCCGACCTCAACGAGTCCTCCGGCCAGCTGGCGACGCTGCTCGAGAACCTGCCCGACTTCGCCGACGCCAGCCGCACCGGCTTCAAGTCGCTGGCCGAGGTGGGCCGCGAGGGCCGCCCGGCGCTCCGCAGCGCGCGGCCGACGATCGACCAGCTGAGCAAGTTCTCCGCGAACACGCCGGAGCTGGCGAACAACCTGGCGATCGTTCTCAGGGACCTCAACGACCGCGGGCGCGCGGTGGAGAAGGACCCGCGGTCGCCGGGCGGCAAGGGCTACACGGGCTTCGAGGCGCTCCTGCAGTACCTCTACGACCAGTCGATGGCCATCAACGCCTTCGACTCCAACGGCTACATGCTGAAGGTCAACCTGTTCGCGTCCGAGTGCTCGGACTATCAGAACCTCCAGTCGCTGAAGGAGAAGCTCAAGCAGGACCCCGGCTTCTACGGGCGCTGCGCCGCGATCCTCGGGCCGCACCAGCCGGGCATCACGCAGCAGGACCCGACGTACACCGGCGCGCAGGAGACGCACGAGCGCGTCCCCGCCGCCGCCCGCAAGAAGAAGGCTCCGGCCCGCGCGCCTGAAACCCCGAAGGCGCCCGCGGCCCCCGCTGCGCCCACCCGTCCGGCGGCGCCCGACGTCAAGGGCAAGACGAAGAAGGAGATCGAGAAGGCCCGCAAGCGTGCCGAGCGGCTCAAGCAGCAGCTCGAGGACACGCTCGGCATCGAGCTCCCCGACCTGCCGGCCACGCCCGCGCTGCCGCAGGCGCCCATCCCGGGCGCGCCGACGACCGTCTCCGACCCGCAGCAACTCCTCGACTTCCTGCTCGCACCATGAGGCTCACGTCGAACCCGGTCCTGATCGGCGCGGTGACCGTGCTGGTGACGACGGTCGCCGTCTTCCTGGCCTACAACGCCAACAACGGGCTGCCGTTCGTGCCGACCGAGACCGTCAAGGTGCGCGTGGCCAACGGCGCGAACCTGATCAAGGGCAACGAGGTGCGCAGCGGCGGCTCGCGCATCGGCGTCGTCAGCGACATGCGGCCCGTGCGGCTCGACGACGGGACCACCGGCGCCGAGGTCACGCTCGAGCTCGACAAGGCGCACGGCGACGTGCCCAGGGACTCGACGATCCGGATCCGCCCGCGCTCCGCGCTCGGCGTCAAGTACGTCGAGCTCACGCGCGGCAAGAGCACCGCCGCGTTCCGCAACGGCGACGTGATGCCGCCGACCCAGGCCTCGTTCTCGACCGAGCTCGACGAGGTCTACAAGATGTTCGACGCCAAGACGCGCGATGCCGCGCAGGAGAACCTGCTCGGCTTCGGAGATTCGTTCGCCGGCCGCGGTGACGACGTCGGCCGCACGCTCGAGGAGCTGCCGCCGCTGCTCGGCTCGCTCGAGCCGGTGATGCGGACGCTCGGCGAGCCGGAGACCGACCTCCGCGGGTTCGTCCGCGAGCTCGGCGACGCGGCCCGGATCGTGGCGCCGGTATCGGAGCAGAACGCCGCGCTGTTCACGTCGCTGGCCGACACGTTCGAGGCGCTGGGGCGCGACGAGCAGGCGCTCAAGGACCTGATCGCCAAGTCGCCTTCGACGATGGACACCGCGATCGCCTCGTTCCAGGTCCAGCGCCCGTTCCTGGACGACCTGACCGCGTTCTCGAACGACTTCGCGGGCGCCACCGAGGAGCTCAAGGGCGCGCTGCCGCCGCTCAACGGGGCGGTGCGGGTCGGCACGCCGGTGCAGGAGCGCCTGCCCGCGCTCAACGACGAGCTGCGCAAGACGCTCGGCACGGTTCGCGACGTCGCCGAGGAGCCTGGCACCAACGCGGCGCTGCGCGGCCTCACCGCGACGGTCACGAGCGTCAACCCGCAGCTGCGTTTCTACGGCCCGTACGTGACGGTCTGCAACAGCTGGAACTACTTCTGGACCTACCTCGCCGAGCACTTCTCCGAGCCCGACACCACCGGCTCCGCCCAGCGCGCGCTGCTCAACTTCGCCGCGCCGCAGGAGGACTCGCTGGGCTCGATGGGCGCCGACGAGCCCGCCAACGGCAAGAACGCGCTGGGCACCGCGCAGTACGCGCAGGACCAGCCGTACGGCGCCGCGATCGCGGCTGACGGCCGCGCCGACTGCGAGGCCGGCCAGCGCGGCTACACCGAGCGCCAGGCCCGGTTCTTCCCGAAGCAGTACAAGATCGCCCGCGACCCGCGCTCCCCCGGCCTGCAGGGCCCGACGTTCACGGGCCGCGCGCGCGTGCCCGCCGGCGAGACGTACACCGCCGAGCCGGAGACCGGCCCGTACGCGGAGATGCCGAGGAGCGAGCACCCGTGAGGCTCCCGCGCTCCAACGCCGCCCTCGGGCTCCTCGCGCTCGCCGTGATCGGCGTGGCCGTCTACCTCGGCGTGACCAAGGCGATCCCGTTCCAGGGCCACTACGAGGTCAAGGCCGCGTTCCAGAGCTCGAACAACATCCGGCCCGGATCGCCGGTGCGGATCGCCGGCGTCGAGGTCGGCAAGGTCACCGGGATCGAGCGCGCGCGCGCGGGGTAGGGGAAGGCGCGCGGGACGACGGCGAGGGAAGGGCGATCCTGACGATGCGGATCGCGGACCAGGGCCGCCCGGTGCACGCCGACGCGACGGCCAAGATCCGCCCGCGCATCTTCCTCGAGGGCAACTTCTTCGTGGACCTGACGGCGGGCTCGCCGGGCGCGCCCGAGCTGGAGGACGGCGAGACGATCCCGGTCCAGCAGACCGCCACGCCGGTCCAGCTCGACGAGGTCGTGACCGCGCTGCAGTCGGACACCCGCGAAGACCTCAAGACGCTGCTCGACGAGTACGGCAAGGCGCTGGAGGGCGAGGGCGCCAAGGGCTTCAACCGGTCGATCCCGTACTGGCAGCCCGCGTATCGCGACGGCGCGATCGTCTCGGACGCCGCGCGCGGCGAGACCGGCCACGACCTGTCGGGCTACATCAAGAACGCCGGAGCCACCGCGGCGGCGCTCGACCGCAACCGCGGCCGCCTGAAGTCGCTGGTCACCGACTTCAACACGACCGCCGCGGCGTTCGCGAGCCAGGACGACAACCTGCGGGCGGCGGTCGGCGAGCTCCCGCGCACGCTGCGCGCCGCCTACCCGGCGCTCGGCGCGCTCAACGAGGCGTTCCCGCCGGTCCGCGCGCTCGCCGCCGAGCTGCGACCGGGCGTGCAGAACTCGAGCGAGACGCTCGACGCGGCGCTGCCGTTCGTGCAGCAGTTGCGCGGTCTCGTCTCGCAGCCCGAGCTGCGCGGCCTGGCGGCTGACCTCGAGCCGACGGTGCCGGACCTCGCGCAGCTGATCGACCGCAGCATCCCGCTCTACCGCGAGGTCCGCCGCGCGGCGAGCTGCCAGAACGAGGTCATCCACCCGTGGACCATGGACACGGTGCCGGACAAGCAGTTCCCGGCCGAGGGCAAGGTCTACGAGGAGGCGCCGAAGCCGCTGCCGGGTCTGGCCGGCGAGAGCCGCTCGGCCGACGCCAACGGCGCGTGGTTCCGCGTGCTCGCCGCCGGCGGCAAGAACCTCGTGACGTTCTCGCCGGGCGTGTTCGGCACCACGCCCGAGCCGCTGATCGGCGCCAACCCGCCGAAGCCGCAGAAGCGGCCGCCGCTCGACGGCAGCAAGCCGTGTGAGACACAGGAGCCGCCGGACCTGCGCACCAACCCGGCCGCGCCGCCGCCGCAGCACACGGTCAACACGGGCGCGCCGGCGTTCCAGGCCCGCTACGACCTCGCCCGCGGCAAGGCGGTCACGTGGCTGCGCAAGCAGCTCAAGGCCGAGGACCTCGACAACCTGCTCCAGGTCCTCACCGAGGACGCGACGCCGCAGCTGCTCGACCGGATCGCGAGGGGCAAGTGAACGCGATCCGCAAGCACGCGAAGGCGTTCTTCGCCGTCATCGGCCTGATGGTGATCGCCGCGGCCATCTCGCTGTACATCCTCGATCAGCAGCGGCTGCGCTTCCCGTGGGAGGCCGCGCCGCTGCGCGTGAAGGCCGAGTTCCCGACCGCACAGGCCGTGATGGCCGGCCAGGGCCAGACCGTGCGAGTGTCCGGCGTGCGGATCGGCGACATCGGCGACGTCGAGCTGCACGACGGCAAGGCCGTCGTCGAGATGGTCATCGACCCCGAGTACAAGGGCATGATCCGCACCGACGCGCACGCGCTGCTGCGGCCCAAGACCGGCCTGAAGGACATGTTCATCGACCTCGAGCCGGGCACCGGGAAGGCGCCTGCGGCGCAGGCCGGCTCCACGATCCCGATCTCGGCGACCGCGCCGGACGTCAACCCCGACGAGATCCTCGCCGAGCTCGACTCCGACACGCGCGACTACCTGAAGCTGCTGATCGGTGACGCCGGCCGCGGGCTCGACGGCCGCGGCGCCGATCTGCGCGAGGTGCTGCGCCGCTTCGAGCCGACCCATCGCGACCTCGCGCGCGTGAACGGCGCGGTCGCGACGCGGCGGGAGAACCTGCGCCATCTCGTCACGTCGCTGAACACGCTCAACGGCGAGCTGGCCAGGCGCGGCGACGACCTCGCCGGCCTCGTCGACTCGTCCGCCGCGGTCATGCGCGAGTTCGCGTCCGAGGACGCGAGCGTCGCCGCCGCGGTCGGAGAGCTCCCGGGCGCGCTGCGCCAGACGACCGACACGATGACGCGGCTCGAGCACTACGCGAAGCTGCTCGGCCCGACCGCCGAGCACCTGCGCCCGGCGGCGCGGGCGCTGGCCCCGGCCAACGACGCGGTCCGCCCGCTGGCCCGGGAGGCGGCGCCGCTGCTGCGCGACGACATCCGGCCGTTCGTGCGCGAGGCGCGCCCGGTCGTGCGCGACCTGCGGCCCGCGGCGCGCAACCTCTCGGCCGCGACGCCGGCGCTCACGAAGTCGTTCGCCGCGATCAACCACTTCCTCAACCTGGCTGCCTACAACCCGAACGGCCGCGAGGACCCGAACGACCCGGCGCGCCAGGAGGGCTACCTGTTCTGGGCGGCGTGGGTGCAGCACATGGCCACGCAGCTGTTCTCGAGCTCCGACGCGCACGGGACGTTCCGGCCGGTGACGGTCGGCGCGCCCTGCGCGACGATCGAGCAGCTCGTCCACGAGGAGCCGCAGCTCGAGTTCCTGGCGATGCTGACGCCGATCCTCACCGACTCGCAGGCGTGCGGCTGATGAACAAGGCCGCGCCCTCACTGCTCCGGGTCCTCACAATGGTCGTGTTCGCGCTGTCGTGCTTCGGCCTGCTGTTGTTCCTGTGGCTGTCGTTCGGCGGGCCGATCCCGCTCAAGCCGCAGGGCTACCGCGTCCAGGTCGCGTTCCCCGAGGCGGCGACGCTCGCCACCGAGGCCGACGTGCGGATCGCCGGCGTGTCGGTGGGCAAGGTGCGCAAGCTCGACGTCGACCCGCAGGGCAACCGCACGCTGGCCACGATCGAGCTCGACCGCCAGTTCGCGCCGCTGCACGCCGACGCGCAGGCGATGCTGCGGCAGAAGACGCTGCTCGGCGAGACCTACGTCGAGCTCACGCCGGGTCGCTCGGCGAAGGAGCTGCCCGAGGGCGGCCGGCTCGCGAACGCGCGGGTCAAGGACACCGTGCAGCTCGACGAGATCTTCGACGCGCTGGATCCGGCGACCCGCGCCTCGTTCCGCACCTGGCAACAGCAGCTGGCCAAGGGGATCAAGGGCCGCGGCCGCGACTTCAACGACGCGCTCGGGACGCTGCCGGGCTTCGCCGCCGACGGGTCGGACGTGCTGCAGGTGCTCGACTCGCAGGAGGGAGCGCTGCAGCGCCTGGTCAAGAACACCGGCGTCACGTTCGCGGCGCTGACCGAGAACGAGCAGCAGCTGCAGACGCTGATCACGTCGTCCAAGAAGGTGTTCGACGCGACGGCGTCGCGCAACGACGCGCTGGCCGAGTCGGTCCGCATCTTCCCGACGTTCCTGGACGAGTCGAAGGCGACGCTCGCGCGCCTGGACACGTTCTCGCGCGACACGCGGCCGCTGGTGCGGGACCTGCGACCGGTGGCGGTCGACCTCAAGCCGACGCTCGCCGACGTGCACGCGATGGCGCCCGACCTCGAGCGCTTCTTCCGCAACCTCGACCCGCTGATCGACGCGTCCAAGCGCGGGTTGCCGGCCGCGCGCGAGACCCTCGACGGCCTGCAGCCGGTGCTCGACGGCATCCACCCGTTCCTGGGCCAGCTCAACCCGATGCTGCAGTACCTGGAGACCTCGCAGTCCCAGGTCTCGGACTTCATCTCCTACGGCGCCGCCGCGCTGTCCGACCGCACGGCGACGCGCGGCGGCGTCGGCCACTACCTGCGCCAGTTCGGACCGCTCGGCGCCGAGAGCGCGGCGATCTACAAGGAGCGCCTGCCCACCAACCGCGGCGAGACGTACGTCAACCCGCTGCACCTGTTCGGGCCGGAAGCCATGAGGTACCTGGCCGGGCCGTCGTCGGACTGCTCGAACACGGGCGGCGAGCACCCGCCGTCACAGGGCAACCCGGGCTGTTACAAGGGCAAGCCGCTCGAGTTCGCCAACCGCATCCAGGGCGACTTCCCGCACGTCGAGGCGACGAACTACCTCAAGGGCGACTAGGCGGCCCTGCGGGCGGCGGCCGCGGCGGTGAACCCGCTGAGCAGCGCGTCGGCGAGACCGCGGTTGCCGCTGAACGACAGCCCGTCGGACGAGCCGTCGGGGCCGAGCGCGCGCACCCACGCGTCCTGGCTGCCGGTCACCACCGCGCCGGCGCCGTCGGCCGGCGCGTTCTCGGCGATCTCGACGCGGCCGCGGCTGACCGTGAGCCGGTAGCGGCGCTCGTCGTCGCCCTCGACGATCAGGTCGACCGAGCCCTCGGTGCCCGCGGGCGGGTCGATCAGCCCCGGAGCGAGGCGGAACACCGCGCCGACGTTGATGTCCTCTCCGGGGCGGGGCGCGCTCCAGGTCCACTCGTAGCCCCAGCGCGCGAGGGCGCCGACCACCGGCATCAGCTCGCGCGAGCGCTCGGTCAGCTCGTAGTCGACCCGCGGCGGCACCTCGCGGTAGCGCTGCCGGGTCAGCAGGCCGTCGGCCACCATCCGGTTCAGTCGCGAGCGCAGCTGCTCGGTGGAGATCCCAGGCAGGACGCGCTGGAGCTCCACGAAGCGCCGCGGGCCGGCGGCGAGGTCGCGAATGATCAGCAGCGTCCACTTGTCGCCCACGAGATCGAGCGCGCGGGCGTCAGGGGACCACTGATCGTAGGGGTGACGCTTGGGGGGAGGGACGGTGGGAATTCAGGAGCCTCTGGACAGACTCGAAAGCGGCCTTTTGCGGAGCATACCCGTACTCGGGGACCCACGGTTTCATGTCGTCGACATTTGACGGAAGGTCCGCAGCCAGACACATGGCCGCACGTTGTATGCAAGTTTTCGCCCCGCCTGCCGTTCAAGCCGGAAGAGGTGCGCAGAAAGCGCTCCAAGCACGGGTTTTCCGGCATATCAAGGGACGAAAAGTGGGCGAAGTCATCAGACTCGCGGAGCGCAGGCAGGCGCGACGCACAAGAACGCGGGCGCGCGTGGCACCGGCGCGGGCGGAGTTCCTTTTCGACCTCGCCTGTCCGTTCACATACCTCGCCGCCGAGCGGGTGGAGCGCGCGTTCGACCACGTGACGTGGACGCCCGCGTCGTCCAACGTGCTGCGCGGGGGCTCGCTGTTCTCCGACCCGGACGCCGAGGCCGCCGTACGCGTGGCCGCCGCCGAGCGCGCCGCGGCACTGCGGATGCCGCTCGAGTGGCCCGAGTCGTTCCCCGCCGACGTGACGGCGGCGATGCGCGTCGCCGCGCACGCCTCCGAGAGCGGCCGCGGGGCGGCGTTCGTGCTCGCCGCCGGCCGGCTGGCCTTCTGCGGCGGGTTCGATCTCGACGATCCCGAGATCCTCTTCGAGGCGGCCGGTGCCGCCGGGCTGGCGCTCGACGCCTGCCTGCAGGCGGCCGGCGATCGCCGCCGCGACGGCGCGATCGAGAACGCGGGGCGCCGCCTCATGGCCGTCGGCGCCGACCGGCTGCCGGCGCTGCGGATCGGGCGCTCGCTCTACTGGGGCGAGGAGCGCATCGCCGAAGCGGCTGCCGCCGCCCGGCTGCACTCTGCCGCCGCAGTGCGCTGACCGGGGTCAGACCCCATCGAGGCGTCCGACCTATCGCTACGAGGGTCTGACCCCCGAGGTTCAGTACGGCGTCACGAGACCGGCGAGGATCTGCTCGTCGATCTCCTCGCGCGGCTCCGTGTTCTGGCTGCGGGGCGCGACCAGGAACGGCTCCTCGCGATCGGATTCGGCCAAGAGCAGTTCGAGGTCCGCGTCGCGGATCTTGGGGTCGGTCTCCATATCCCGAACCTAACCGCGGCTGTGCGCAGCGTCACAGGCCATCGGCGTCCAACCCCCCGGCCGGGGGGTAGATTGCCGCGCCATGACCGTTGAGGAGGAGACGACCACGCTCCATGGCGGCCGGCTGGTGGCCCGCCGGCTGAAGGCCTACGGCGTGACCAAGCTGTTCACGCTGTCCGGCGGCCACCTGTTCTCGATCTACGACGGTTGCCGCGCCGAGGGGATCGACATCGTCGACACCCGGCACGAGGCGGCCGCGACGTTCGCCGCCGAGGGCTGGGCGAAGGTCACGCGCGAGCCGGGCGTCGCGGCGCTCACCGCCGGCCCCGGCGTGACCAACGGGATGAGCGCGATCGCGTCCTCCCAGCAGAACCACTCGCCGGTGCTGGTGCTCGGCGGCCGCGCGCCGGCGATGCGCTGGGGCCAGGGGTCGCTGCAGGAGGTCGACCACGTGCCGTTCGTGCGCCCGCTGGTCAAGCTCGCCGCCACCGCGGGCGCGACCGCGGAGATCCCGGGGCTGATCGACGACGCCTGGAGCGTGTTGCGCCGGGACCACCCAGGCCCGGCGTTCCTGGACTTCCCGCTCGACGTCGTGTTCATGGAGGCCGCAGAGCCGCCCGCCCCCGAGCCGCGGGCGCCCGCCTGGGGCCAGGCCGATACGACCGCGGTGGAGCGCGCCGCGGCGCTCCTCCGCGACGCCGACCGCCCGGTGATCATGGCCGGCACCAACCTCTACTGGGGATTCGGCGAGGACGCGCTGCGCGAGCTGGCGGAGGCGGCGGGCATCCCGGTGTTCCTCAACGGCCTGGCGCGTGGCTGCCTGCCGGCGGACCACCCGAACTTCTTCTCGCGCGCGCGGAGCGCGGCGCTCAAGGGTGCCGACGTCGCGCTCGTGATCGGCGTGCCGATGGACTTCCGGCTCGGCTTCGGCGGCTCGTTCGGCGAGGAGACCGAGATCGTCGCGATCGACCTGGCCGAGCCCGAGCGCGCGCACCCGCGCGCCGTGGCGGCCGAGTGCTACGGCGACATCTCCGGAACGCTGCGCGCGCTGGCCGGCGGTGGGGGCGACACATCCGAATGGCTCGCCCACCTGCGCGGCGTCGAGGACGAGAAGCGCGCGGCCGAGGTGGAGCAGCTCACCGACGACCGCGCGCCGCTGCACCCGATGCGCATCTACGGCGAGCTCGCCCAGGTGCTCGACCGCAACGCGATCGTGATCGGCGACGGTGGCGACTTCGTGTCCTACGCCGGCCGCGTCGTGAGCTCGTACGAGCCGGGCTGCTGGCTGGATCCCGGCCCGTTCGGCTGCCTGGGCAGCGGTCCTGGCTACGCGCTCGCCGCCAAGCTCGCGCACCCGGACCGGCAGGTCGTGCTGCTGCTCGGCGACGGTGCCTTCGGCTTCTCGGGGATGGAGTTCGACACGCTGGCCCGCCACGGGGTCAACGTCGTCGGCGTCATGGGCAACAACGGCATCTGGGCGCTGGAGAAGCACCCGATGGAGTTCCTCTACGGCTACTCGGTCGCCGCCGAGCTCACGCCGGAGACGCGCTACGACCAGGTCGTCGAGGCGCTCGGCGGCCACGGCGAGCTGGTGCGGACGCCGGGCGAGCTGCGCGGCGCGCTGGAGCGCGCGTTCGAGGCGCGCGGGCCGGCGCTGGTGAACGTGCTGACCGACCCGTCGGTCGCCTACCCGCGCTCGGCGAACCTGGCCTAAAAGTGAAGCCGCCCGCGGCGGGGGCGGGCGGCTTCAAGATGGCCCCGTCAGGACGGGCAGGGGTACGTGCCTTAAGGGGCCTATTTGGGTGGCCCGGACGGCGGGAGGCGCCGATGATGCGGCATCGCCCGGACCTATGTGTCGGTGGGGACGGCGGCGGGAGGCACGACCGCCCTTTCCGACGCGTTGGAGTATCTCTCCACAGAATCCAAATTGCCAATCGAACAACCGTCCAGCAATTCGGACGGCCATTCAACTATTAGCGCTCAGATGTGCTGTCCAACGCAACGCCCCACAAAATGTCCCTCTCGGACGCCTCAAAACCGGTGAGTCCGAACGCGCCCAGTACCTCCAGAAGGATCACCGTTCCGGCCACGATCGTGGGTGCTCGGGCCGGATCGAGGCCGGTCACGGACCGGCGCTCGGACAGCGGCATCGAGGCCAGCCGGTCGCGCAGTTCCTCGAGGCGCTCGCGGCTCACGGTGTGGCCCTCGACCTTCGCCGGGTCGTAGGGGTCGAGCTCCAGGTCGATCGACGCGCAGGAGGTCGCGGTGCCGGCGACGGCGACCGCCGCGCTCGCGCGCTCGCGGACCTCCGCGGGCACGGCCGCCTCGAGCGCGGGCCGGGCGTCGGCGGCCAGCGCGGCGAGCTCGTCCGCGGTCGGTGGGTCGGAGTGCAGGTGGCGCTCCGTGTGCCGGACCACGCCGACCTGCGTCGAGACGTGGAAGTCGACGGTGCCGCGGGCGCCCACGATCATCTCGGTCGAGCCGCCCCCGATGTCGATCACCAGCAGCGGCTCCTCCGCGTCGCGCCCAGTCGTCGCGCCGAGGAACGACAGCCGCGCCTCGTCCCCGCCGGAGAGGGTCCGGCCCTCGAGCCCGTAGCGGCCGGTCACCGTCGCGGCGAACTCGGCGCCGTTGGCGGCGTCGCGGACCGCCGAGGTCATCACCACGAAGCGGCGGCCGGCGCCGTGGTCCTCGATCGCTGCCGCGTACGTGTCGAGCGCCGCGAACACGCGCGCCTGCGGCTCGTCGCCGAGCCGGCCGGTGGCGTCGACTCCCTCGCCCAGGCGGGTGACGATCGACTCGCGCTGCAGCTCGGTGATCGCGCCGTCCTCGACCTCGGCGACCAGCAGGCGGGTCGAGTTCGTCCCGATGTCGACGACCGCGACGCGGCTCACGCGACCGGGTGCGGCATCGGGCGCCCGTCGAGCGCGGCCAGGAGGTTGTCCACAGCCATCGCCGCCATCTTGGCACGGGTGCGGACGGTGGCGGAGCCCACGTGGGGCACCACGAGCAGGTTCGGCGCCTCGAGCAGCGGATCATCGGCTGGGAGCGGCTCGGGATCGGTGACGTCGAGCGCGGCGCCCGCGATCTCGCCCGCCGCGAGGGCCGACCGCAGCGCGTCCTGGTCGACCACGCCGCCGCGCGTGGTGTTGACGAGCAGCGCGGTCGGCTTCATGCGCGCCAGGAACGCGGCGTCGACGAGGTTCCGTGTCTCGGGCGTGAGCGGCGTGTGCAGCGAGACGAAGTCCGACCGCTCGAGCAGCTCGTCGAGCGGGATGCCCGAGGAGCGCGAGCTGTGGATCACCTCCAGGCCGAACCCCTCCGCCCGCCGCGCCACCGCCTGCCCGATCCGGCCCCAGCCGACGATGCCGAGCGTCGCGCCTGCGAGGTCGGCGCCGAGGTCCTTCGCCGGCTCCCACGTCCGCCACCCGCCGCCGCGCACCATCGCGGCGCCCGGCACGATCCGGCGGGCGAGCGCCAGCAGCAGCGCGAACGCGAGGTCGGCGGTCGCGTCGGTCAGCACGTCAGGGGTGTTGCCGACCGGGATGCCGCGGGCGGCGGCCGCCTCGAGGTCGATGTTGTCGGTCCCGACCGCCATGTTCGCGATCGCCCGCAGCTTCGGCGCGGCCCCGATCACGTCCGCGTCCACGCGGTCGGTGACCAGCGACAGCAGGCCCTCCGCCTCGGCCAAAGCGGCGCGCAGCTCGTCGTCGCCCGGCGGCATGTCCCCGGGCCACTCGTCCACCTCGTGGGCGGAGCGCAGGCGGTCGAGTGCCTCGAACGGCAGCGCACGCGTGACGAATACGCGGGCCATCGCCGGGCATTCTCAACGCATGGGGACCATCCGCGTCGGCTGCTCGGGCTGGAACTACGCCGACTGGCGCGAGCGCGTGTACCCGAAGGGCGTCCCCGCGAGCCGGTGGCTCGAGCACTACGCGACGCTGTTCGACACCGTCGAGGTGAACTCGACCTTCTACCGGCTGGCCAAGCCGAAGGCCGTCGCCGGCTGGGTCGAGGTCACGCCGCCGGACTTCGTGTTCGCGGTCAAGGCGAGCCAGTACCTGACGCACATGAAGCGGCTGACGGACCTCGATCAGGGGATCGAGCGCTTCTACGCGGCGATCGAGCCGCTCGCGCGCTCGCCGAAGATGGGCCCGGTGCTGTGGCAGCTGCCGGAGCGCTTCCGCCGCGACGTCCCGCGGCTGGCCGACGCGCTCGACACGCTGCCGAAGGGCCGCCACGCGTTCGAGTTCCGCCACGAGAGCTGGTTCACCGACGAGGTGCTCGAGCTGCTGCGCTGGCACGGGGTGGCGCTGGCGATCGGCGACCATCCCGAACGGCCGTGGCAGCCGTGGGTCACGACCACCGACTGGTCGTTCGTCCGCTTCCACTACGGTGCCCGCGGCCGCCGTGGCAACTACAGCGACCGCGAGCTCGAGGAGTATGCGCCACGGGTGGCCGAGCTGGGGAAGGCGGGCGACGTCTTCGCCTACTTCAACAACGACTGGGAGGGGTTCGCCGTCAAGAACGCCTCCCGGCTGCGAGCATTGCTGTCGTGACGGCGCTCCACGAGGACGCCATGCGCGAGGCGATCGCCGCGGACGGCGAGGCGCACCGCGCGCTGCTCGCGGGTGATGACGCGCGCGAGCCCCTGCGCCGCGCCGCCGAGCGCTACCGCGCGTCGTGGGAGGCGGCGCCCCCGGGCAGCTACGGCCGGCTGGTCGGCTACGCCAAGGCGTCGATCCTCGCCGGCGACGATCCGCTCGGCTACGTCCGCGACCAGCTCGGCGCCGACGACCGCACGCCACCGGCGTGCTGGGCGCGCGCGCTCGCGTACCTGGCCGACGGAAACGACGAGCGCGCCGTCCGCGCCGCGGAGGGGATGCGCGCCGGCTCGGAGCCGTTCGTGCGGGCCGCCGACGCCATCACCGCGCTCGCCCGCCGCGACCGCCCCGCGTACACGGCGGCGATCGACGCGATCGTGGCGGACTTCGAGGGCCGGACCGACCACCTGTCCGGCGTGCCGATCGCGGACACCGCGCTCGTGCTCGACCGGCTGGCCGAGCCGCGCGGCCTGGCCCTCCACCGCGACTCTCCGCTGCTGCCGCACGTCGACGACGTGCGCGCCATCCTCACGGGCACGCGGACCTGGGCGGTGGTCGGATGCTCGCCGGATCCGGGCCGCGACTCGCACCGCATCGCATCCATGCTGCAGCGCCGCGGCTACACCGTGATCCCGGTCAACCCGCTCGTCACCGAGATCCTCGGCGAGCGCTGCTACCCGACGCTCGACGCGGCGCCCGGGGGCATCGAGGTCGTCGACATCTTCCGCCGCGCCGAGCTGGCCGGGCCGCATGTCGACGAGGCGATCGCGATCGGGGCCCGGGCGGTGTGGATGCAGCTCGGCGTGATCGACGAGGCGGCGGCGCAGCGGGGACGCGCCGCCGGCCTGCGCGTGGTGATGGACCGCTGCCCGGCGATCGAGCTGCCGCGGTTGGGCCTGTGAAACATCGAGGAGGAGATCGATGCAGGGATTGATGTCGTCCTATCCGCTGACGCTCCCGCACCTGTTCCACCGTGCGGAGCGGTTGTTCGGCGACAAGACCATCACGACGCTGACGGCGACCGGCAAGGACCGCACGACGTACGCCGACTGGGCGCAGCGGACCCGCAGGCTGGCCGGTGCGCTCGACGCGCTCGGGATCTCCGAGGACGGGCGCGTGGCGACGTTCGCGTGGAACTCCGCCCGCCACCTCGAGCTCTACTTCGCCTCGCCCTGCAGCGGCCGCGTCCTGCACACGCTCAACATCCGCCTGTTCCCCGAGCAGCTCAGCTACGTCGTCGACCACGCCGAGGACGAGGTGATCTTCGCCGACCGCTCGCTGCTGAAGGTCCTGTGGCCGCTGGTCGACGGGTTCGGGACCGTCAAGCACATCGTCGTGATGGACGACGGCGCGGGCGACATCCCGGAGGACGACAGGATCCTCGACTACGAGGAGCTGATCGCCGACGCCGAGCCCGCCGAGTTCAGCGTCGAGGACGAGAACCGGGCCGCGGCCATGTGCTACACGAGCGGCACGACCGGCAACCCGAAGGGCGTCGTCTATTCGCACCGCTCGAGCGTGCTGCACTCGATGGGCGCGATGCTCGCCGACACGGTCGCGGTGTCCGAGCGCGACGTCGTGCTGCCGGTGGTCCCGATGTTCCACGCCAACGCCTGGGGCCTCGCGCACGCGGCGGTCATGGCCGGCGCGGCGCTCGCGTTCCCGGGCCCGCAGATGACCCCCGCGGCGATCGCGGGGCTCATCGAGGACGAGAAGGTCACGCTCGCCGCCGGCGTCCCGACGATCTGGATGGGCGCGCTCGAGGAGCTGGTGGACCGTGACACCTCGTCGCTGCGCGACATCCTCTGCGGCGGCTCCGCGGTGTCGAAGACGCTGTCGGAGACCTACCGCGAGAAGCTCGGCATGCCGATCCTGCACGCCTGGGGCATGACCGAGACGAGCCCGCTCGGCTCGGTCTGCCGCATCAAGAGCACGCTCTCCGGTCGCTCCGAGGAGGAGCTCGCCGACGTCCGAGCCACGCAGGGCATCGTGACGCCGCTGATGGAGTGCCGGATCGTCGAGCCCGGCACCAGCGACGAGCTGCCCTGGGACGGCGAGGCGCGCGGCGAGCTGCAGGTCGCCGGCCCGTGGGTGGCCGCCGGCTACTACAACGACGAGCGCGAGGGCGACTCGTTCACGGACGACGGGTGGCTGCGCACCGGCGACGTCGCGACGATCACGCCGGCCGGCTACATCCGGCTCGTCGACCGCACGAAGGACCTCGTCAAGTCGGGCGGCGAGTGGATCTCCTCGGTCGAGCTCGAGAACGAGATCATGGCCCACCCGCAGGTGCTCGAGGCCGCCGTGATCGCCGTCCCGGACTCCAAGTGGGGCGAGCGCCCGCTGGCCTGCGTGGTGGCCGAGGACGGCGCCGAGCTGGACGCCGACGCGCTGCGCGAGTTCCTGTCGGATCGCGTCGCCAAATGGTGGATCCCCGAGCAGGTCGAATTCATCGAGGAGGTTCCGAAGACCTCGGTCGGCAAGTTCTCGAAGAAGACCCTCAGGGAACGGTTCAGTTGATAATGTGTAGTGCCACGCCGCGGGGTGGAGCAGTCAGGTAGCTCGTCGGGCTCATAACCCGAAGGTCGCGGGTTCGAATCCCGCCCCCGCTATTCAAGCCCCGGTCTCTGCCGGGGCTTTCGCGTTCTCGAGGAGCCGGTCGAGGCCGTCGAGGATGAGGTCCAGTCCGAAGAGGAACTCCGTGGCGTAGTCGTAGCCCGCCTTCGCGACGTAGCCCCCGACGACCTCGACGAGGTGGGGGTAGTCCGCGAGCACGTCCTCGTAGGCGTCCATCTGCCGCTGCGCCTCGGCCGCGAAGTCGTCCGGGGTCTCGGAGGCCATGTCGGTCTCCTGGAGCACGAAGCCGTAGATGTAGGCGTCCTGGACGGAGTAGGCGTGGACGGTCGCCTCCAGCGAGAAGCCGGCGGCGCGCAGGCACCCGAGCACCGCGTCGTGGAGGCGGAGGTTCGCCGCCCCGTGGTCCGTGCGCCCTTCCATGTGGCCGATCGCCCAGCGGTGGCGGTTGAGCGCCTCCCGGGTCGAGATGGCGCGCCGGCGCATCGCCGTCTTCCAGTCGAGCTCGAGTGAGGGCGGCTCGATCTCGCCGAACACGATGTCGACCATCCCGTCGATGAGCCGCTCCTTGTTCGGCACGTAGTAGTAGGGCGACATCGCGGAGACGCCGAGCTCGTCGGCGAGCTTGCGCATCGAGAGCCACTCGATCCCGTGGCGATCCGCGAGCGCCACGGCGGTGCGCAGCACGCGCTCCTGGCTCAGTTGTTCGGTTTTCCCCACTTGCATCTTCTTACAGTGTACAAATAGGCTCTTCGTACAGCGTAAGAAACTCTCGGAGGAGGGCTCGGATGCAGTCTCGAAATCTCGCAGCACGCGTTGGTCGATGGAGCGCCCAGCACCGGAAGGCGGCCATCGTCGGATGGGTCCTGTTCGTCGTCCTCGCGGTCGTGGTGGGCGGCAAGATCGGCCAGAACGATCTCGACGAGTCGGCGGCCGGCAGCGGCGAGTCCAAGCGCGGCGACATGATCGTCAAGGCCGCCGGGTTCCCCGACCGCGCCGGGGAGCAGGTGCTCGTGCAGGGCGGGAGCGTCCACGATCCGGCGGTGACCGTCGCCGTGCGGGAAGTCGTGAGCCGCCTGAAGCAGATCGACGGCGTCACGGAGATCGAGAGGCCGCTCGACTCCAAGGACGGCCGCTCGGTCCTCGTGGGCTTCAAGCTGCGCGGCACCGACGAGCAGGCCGAGAAGCTCGTCGAGCAGCCGCTCGCGGCCGTGGCCGCCGTCCGCGCCGGGCATCCCGACGTGCGGGTCGAGCAGTTCGGCGAGGTCTCCGCGACCAAGGCGATCGCCGCGCAGGACGCCAAGGACGGGAAGCGGTCGCAGCTGATCTCCAACGCGCTGCTGCTGGTCATCCTGCTCGTCGCCTTCGGCGCGGTCGTGGCCGCCGGGCTGCCGCTCGTGCTCGGCGCCACCGCCGTCGCGGGCACCGTGGGCCTGCTGGGGCCGGTCAGCCAGCTCTACGCACTTCCGGGCGACGTGGCGGATCTCGTGGTGATCATCGGCCTCGCCGTCGGCGTCGACTACGCCATGTTCTACACGCGCCGCGTGATGGAGGAGCGCGACCGCGGCCACTCGGCCGAGACTGCGGTGGCGATCGCCGCCGCGACCTCGGGCCGCGCCGTGCTCATCTCGGGCATGACCGTGCTGACCGCGATGGCCGGGCTGCTGTTCGCCGGCAACCCGATCTTCGTCGGCTTCGGCGTCGGCACGATGCTCGTGGTCGCGGTCGCGATGCTCGGCTCGCTGACCTTCCTGCCCGCGACGCTCTCGTTCCTGAGCCGCAAGAACTGGCTGGAGAAGGGCCGCGTGCCGTACATCACCAAGCGCCGCCACGCCGCCAAGGGCGAGTCGCGCATGTGGAACGCCGTCCTCACCCAGGTCCTCAAGCGCCCCCTGGCTTCGACGGTGATCGCGGGCGGCCTGCTCGTCGCGCTCTCCATCCCGGCGCTCGGCATCCAGTTCAAGAACCCGGGCTTCGACGGCTACTCGCGCAGCCAGCCGGTCATCCAGACGCACGACCGGCTCCAGGCCGCGTTCCCCGGCGGCGCCGTCCCGGCCACGACCGTGATCAAGGCCGACGACGTCACGGCCCCGCCCGTGCAGGCCGCGATCCGGCAGCTGCGCGACCGCGCGCTGGCCACCGGCCGGCTCTCCGAGCCCTCACACGTCGAGATCAGCCCCGACAAGAGCGTGGCCGTCGTCGCGCTCTCGGTCCAGGGCAGCGGCACCGACGCCGCCTCCGAGCGCTCGCTCGAGGTCCTGCGCTCCGACGTCGTCCCGGCCACCGTCGGCAGGCTGCCCGGCGCCGAGGTGGCCGTGACCGGCGTGACCGCCGGCTCGAAGGACTTCATCGACGCCATGACCGCGCGCGCTCCGATCGTGTTCGCCTTCGTGCTCAGCCTCGCGTTCATCCTGCTGCTGGTCACGTTCCGCTCGATCGTCGTGCCGATCAAGGCGATCGTGCTCAACCTCCTGTCCGTCGGCGCGGCCTACGGCATCCTCGTGTTCGTCTTCCAGGACGGTCACGGCGAGCGGCTGCTCGACTTCCAGTCCGTCGGAGGCATCGCTCCGTGGATCCCGCTGTTCCTGTTCGTGATCCTCTTCGGCCTCTCGATGGACTACCACGTGTTCATCCTCAGCCGCGTCCGCGAAGCCGTGAACCGCGGGATGAGCAACGACGACGCGGTCGCGCACGGCCTCAAGAGCACCGCCGGCGTCGTGACCAGCGCCGCGCTCGTGATGGTGGCGGTCTTCGGCTCCTTTGCGCTCGCCAGCGACCAGCTCGCCAAGCAGATCGGCGTCGGCCTGGCCGCTGCGATCCTGATCGACGCGACGATCATCCGCGGCGTCCTGCTGCCGGCCACCATGAAGCTCCTCGGCGAGCGCAACTGGTACCTGCCCGAGCGGCTGGGCTGGCTGCCGAAGGTCGACCTCGAGCCGCAGACGGCGCCCGTCGTCGCGTGACTGTCAACCCCGTGCGCTCGTGCTTGACAGCCGCTCGTGCCCCCCGCATGATGCCGAAATTCGATTCATGGGGGGAGGCGCATGTTGCGCACGTTGTTCCGTGGCCGCACGACCTACGTCGCTGCGGCGACGCTGGTCGCTGCGGTCATCACCGCCGTACCGGCGCAGGCGAGCCAGCGGCCGGGCACAGCCGATCGGGTTGACGTCTACACCGGCACCGTCTCGGTCGACCGGCTCGGTGCCCTGCAGGGCGCCGGCCTCGACCAGGAGGGCGTGGTGGTCACCCGCGGCCCGAAGGCCGGCCAGGCCAACCTGGAGCTGACGATCACGGGCACGCAGGCCCGCCAGCTCGCGCGCGACGGCATCAAGCTGCATCTCAAGAAGGTCGACGGCCAGACCGCCGCGCTGCGGTCGGCCCTCGCGCAGGAGACCGTGTTCCGTCCGTACAGCGGTCCGGGCAACATCCGCGAGGAGCTGCTCCAGATCGCCCGGGACCATCCACGCATCGCACAGGCGGTGACGATCGGCACCAGCGTGCAGGGCAAGCCGATCACCGCCGTGCGGGTGAGCAAGGACGTGGCCAAGCTCAAGGACCGCAAGCGCCCGGCCGTGATGTACCAGGCCACGCAGCACGCGCGTGAGTGGATCACGCCCGAGATGGTCCGCCGGCTGCTGCACCACTACGTCGACGGCTACGGCACCGACGCGGAGCTGACGAAGATCATCGACACCACCGATCTGTGGTTCATCCCGGTGATCAACGTGGACGGCTACGACTACACGTTCACCGAGGGCAACCGCCTCTGGCGCAAGAACCTCGCCGACAACGACGGCGACGGTCAGATCACCGGCCAGGACGGCGTCGACCTCAACCGCAACTTCCCCTACAAGTGGGGCTACGACAACGAGGGCTCCACGGACCAGCCCACCGGGGAGACCTATCGCGGCCCGTCGCCGGGGTCCGAGCCGGAGACGCAGGCGCAGATCCGGCTCTACGACCGGGTCCGGCCCAAGTACGCGATCAACTGGCACTCGGCCGCCCAGCTGCTGCTGTACGGCGTCGGGTGGCAGGCGCTCACGTCGAGCCCGGACGACCTCATCCACAAGGCGATCGTCGGCGACATGGACACACCGGCCGTGCCGAACTACGTCCCGCAGCTGGGCGCCCAGCTCTACACGACGAACGGCGACACCGACGGGCACATGGAGAACACCTTCGGCACGCTGACCGAGACGCCGGAGATGTCCACGTGCGTGACCGCCTCGGCATCCGATCCGGATGACGCGTGGGAGCCGGAGGACTGCAACAGCGGCTTCGAGTTCCCGGACGACGAGACGCTGATCGCGCAGGAGGTCGAGAACAACTTCCGGTACGCGATCGACGTCGCCAAGTCGGCGCACAGCCCCGACGACCCGGTCTCGCCGGTCGGCCGCACCGTGCCGGACTTCGACCCGGACGAGTTCGGCGTCTCCTACGGCGACCGCCAGGAGGCGGCCGCGGTGATCCGCCGGTCGCTGGGCGGCAAGAAGATGCTCTTCCGCATCAACGGCGGCAGGGTGCAGTCCGAGAATGTCCGCGAGTGGGACGGCGGCGAGCGGTACGGCGACGAGAACGACCACTACTTCGCCGAGTACCGCGCCACCGTGGAGCGCCAGCGCCCGGGTGACCGGGTGGAGGTGTGGTTCTCCGGCTCCAAGCCGCACGAGGGCCGCATCGACAGCCCGCACTTCACCTACCGTGTCCGCGACGACCAGGGCGCCCGCGTGCTGGTGCTGGCCGAGGAGGACTACACGGGGGTAAACCCGACCTACCCGGCCGGGACGAACGCTCCGCGCTACGCCCAGCAGTACGTCGACGCGCTCCGGGCCAACGGCATCAGGTCGCTGGTCTGGGACGTCGACAAGGACGGCGTGCCGCACGACCTCGGCGTGCTCGGGCACTTCGACGCCGTCGTGTGGGAGCTCGGCGACAACCGGCTCACCCAGGATGACGCCGACGAGCCTGTGGAGTCGGTGATCGGCGAGTTGCCCGACTCCCAGGTCGCCGATCGCACCAAGGACCTCGTCCTGAGCGTGCGGTCGTACCTGAACGAGGGCGGCAAGCTGGCCTACACCGGCGAGACCACCGGCTACTTCGGCCCGCTGAGCGGTGCGAACGGCGGTGGCATCTACTACGGCCTGAAGGGGCATCCCGAACGGCCGTGCTTCATATCCACCAGCTTCCGCGACGACTGTGAGCTGCTGTCGGACGACTTCATCCAGTACTACCTGGGCGGCTACAGCCGTCAGGAGATGGTGGGCACGCCGACCGCCTTCACCGGCACGGCGCGTCCGTTCGACGGCTTCAACGCGGACCTGGCGGGCACGCCGACCAACCCGCTCGACGAAGTGGGCGGGTTCCAGGTGACGAGCACGGTGCTGCCGCCCGACGAGTTCCCGCAGTTCCGGAGCTCGAAGGCCGGCGACTACGCCGGGGCGATCGGGCCGTTCGAGCCCGTCGAGGGCTCGTGGTACGTCGCCGGTACGCACGAGGACGCGCTCTACCGGCGGCTCACGCGGACGATCGACCTGAGCTCGGTCACCGCGGCACAGGCGCCGGCGCTGCAGGCGCAGCTCGCCTACAGCACGGAGACCGGGTACGACCACGTGATCGTGGAGGCCCACACGGTGGGCGCCGACGACTGGACGACGCTGCCCGACAAGAACGGCGGGACGTCGTCGACCGTCCCGGCCGAGTGCTCGGCGGGCTTCTTCGTCGCACAGCACCCGTTCCTGGCGCACTACCTCAAGGTCGGCCCCACGTGTGCGAACACCGGCACGACCGGCGCCTGGAACTCGTTCACCGGCGAGTCCGACAGCTGGGAGCAGGTCGCCTTCGACCTGTCGGCCTACGCCGGCAAGCAGGTCGAGGTGTCGATCTCGTACGTGAGCGACCCGTTCACCGGCGGTACCGGGCTGTTCATCGACGACACCAGGGTGACCACCACCGGCGGGCCGCTCGATAGCGAGGGCTTCGAGTCCGGGCTCGGGCCGTGGACGATCGCCGGCGCGCCCGCGGGCAGCCCCGGGAACGTCTCGGAGTTCGTCCGCTCGCAGGCGCTGATCGACTCGGTGTCCGCGGTCGTCACGCGGGACAGCGTGCTGCTGGGCTTCGGCGCGGAGCAGGTCTCCACGCCGGCCGCCCGGAACGCGCTGCTGGGCCGCGCGCTCCGGCATCTGCTGAACTGAGTCGGACCGACTCCGAGGGCCCCGGCCGCTGCGAGCGGCCGGGGCCCTCGGGCTGTCCTGATTCGGAACGGAGACCCATGACACGCTTCGCCCACGTCAACCTGCTCGACATCGAGGACTCGGTCGCGGGCCGCGCCGAGGGGCTCGAGGGCCGCTTCGCCCGCAAGCACCTCGACTCGCGCGACCTCGGCGTCAGCCACTGGCGCTACGGGCCGGACGTGCAGGCCGGCACCGGCCACCGGCACCGCGAGCAGGAGGAGGCGTACGTCGTCGTCGCCGGTTCCGGCCGGATGCTCGTCGACGGCGAGGTGATCGAGCTGCGGCAGTGGGACGTCGTGCGGGTCGCGCCCGAGGTGGTGCGGGCCTTCGCCTCCGGCACCGACGGACTCGAGCTGATCGCCGTCGGAGGGCCGAAGCCCGAGGGCGGCGACGGCGAGCCGGTGCCCGTCACCTGGCCGTAGCCTTCAGTTCTCGTGGCGGCTGCCGATTGCGGGGACGTGTCGTTCGATGACCGGCGCCTCGCGGCGATCGCGCACCTGGGACTGCTGGAGCGGTCGGGAGATCCCGGCCTCACTGCGCTGACGCGCCTCGTCGGCTACGTGACCGGCGCGGCGGCGGCCGCCATCCACGTGCTCGATGACACCGAGCAGCACCGCGTCGCCGCCACCGGCGCGCCGCTCGGGTCGCATCCGCGCGAGGACGCGATGTGCCGCCTCGTGGTCGACGGCCGGGAACGGATCGTCTGCGACGACGCGGCCGCCGACCCGCGCTTCTCCTACAGCAGCTTCGTCCAGGGGCCCGCGCCGGTCCGGTTCTTCGCCTCGGCACCGCTCGAGCTGTCCGACGGGACCGTCGTCGGCACGCTCTGCGCTTGGGACACCGAGCCGCGCGAGCTGTCCGCCGAGCAGGTCGAGCGTCTCCAGGACCTGGCCGAGCAGGCCTCGGCGCGGATCGAGCTCGTGCACCTCGCCCGCACGCTCGGCAACGCCGCCGCGCACGACCCGCTGACCGGCGTCGTCAACCGGCTCCTCCTCTTCGACCGGCTGGCACAGGCGTTCGCGCGCCGCCGCCGCCACGGCGGCCATGTCGCCGTCGCGCTGATCGACGTCGACGACTTCAAGGCGGTCAACGACCGGCACGGACACGACACCGGCGACGAGATCCTGCGCGCGGTCGCGCAGCGGCTGAGCGCGTGCACGCGCACCGAGGACACGGTCGCCCGCCTGGGCGGCGACGAGTTCGTCGTCGTCGCCGAGGTCGAGGGCGGCGAGGACGATGCCGCGCGCCTGCTCCAGCGCATCGAGGACGCGCTCGCCGGCGCGGTGACGATCGGCGACCTGGTTCTCCCGCTGTCGGCGACGGCCGGCGTCGCGATCGCCGAGGCCGGCGACGATCCGCGATCCGCGCTCGCGCGCGCCGACCTCGTGATGTACCAGCGCAAGCGCTCGCGCCCGCCGCGCTTCCGCTAGCCCGGTACTAGGCCAGGATTCCGAGCTCGATCGCCCGGCGGGCCGCGTCCACGCGCGAGCGGACGTCGAGCTTGCGCAGCACGTTGCGCACGTGCATGTCCACGGTGCGCTTGCTGAGGAACAGCTCCTGGGCGATCTCGCGGTTCGTGCGCCCGGCGCCGACCAGGCGGACGACCTCGACCTCCCGGCGCGAGAGTCCGGCGCCGTCGGCGTCGGCGGCCGCGCGCCGCCCGAGCCGGCGGTCGACCGGCTCGCCGAGCGCGGCCACCTCCTGTGCGGCCTCGGTCGCGAGCGGGCGGGCGCCGAGCTTGCGAGCGGTCCGGTAGGCGGCGCCGAGGTGCTCGAGCGCGAGCTCCCGGTCACCGGCCGCGGCGAGCGCGACGCCCGCCCGCAGCGCGATCTCGGCGCGCTCGTAGGGCACGTCGAGGTCGCGGTGCAGCTCGACGGCGCGCGTGAGCTGCTCGGCTGCGGTCACGGCGTCGCCGTCGGCGAGCGCGGTCTCGCCGATCGCGAACGCCAGCCCGGCCAGTGCGTCGGCGTGGCCCGAGGCGGCGGCGATGCGCGTGAGCGCCTCGGCGCACGCGTTCGCCCCCTGGCGGTCACCGCGCCGGGCCAGGTAGCCGGCCGCCCAGCGCAGGCACGTGACGCCGACGTGGTGGTCCTCGCTGCGGTCCCACTGGTCGAGCAGCGAGCGGCAGAGCGCGGCGGCCTCGTCGTCGGCGCCCTGCGCGGCGGCGACGCGGGCGAGGCCGGCGGTCGCGTCCATCGTCATGTGGAAGTGGTTGCGGCCCTCGGCGGCGGCCAGGCTGGAGGTGAGCAGCCGGCGGGCGGACCCGTACTTGCCCTGCAGCGCGTGCATCACGCCGACCACCCCTTCGCAGGTCCACACGCCGCGGTCCTGCGCGATCAGATCGCGCGCGATCTCGGTCGCCCGCTGCCACTCGCCGCACTCGCGCAGCACGTAGATCATGCAGGTCACGCACGCGAGCTCGGTCCCCGGCTGGTCGCCCGCGCGGCACAGCTCGAGCGCAGTGTCGAGCGTCTCCTGCGCGCGCCGGTAGTCGGACGAGTCGTAGAGCACCATGCTCAGCCGCTGGTAGAGCTCGGCGGCGACCGGCGTGAGCCCGTGCTCGAGCGCGAGCGCCAGCCCGGCCTCGACGGTCTCGAGCCCACGCTCGCAGTCGCCGCTCAGGGCGGTCGACAGGCCCTCGAGCCCGAGCGCCCGGGCGCGCAGGTCCAGCCGGTCGGCCGCGGTCGCCTCGCGGCCGGCGGCGACCGCCAGCTCGACAGCGTCGGAGTGCCGGGAGGCGTTGCGCAGGTAGTCGCCGATCGCCAGCCGCTCGGTCGCCGCGTCGGCGAGTCGTCCGGCCGCGGCGTAGGCGTCCGCCGCCACCCGCCGTGCCGTGGCCGACGCCTCACGGTCGCCGGCCAGGTCGCAGACCGCGGCGAGCCGGCGCGACGCGTCGGCCAGCGCCTCGCCCTCGCGCACCGCGCACAGCGCGCGCCAGGCCGCGGCGGCGTCGGCGGGCTCACCCGCCAGCTCGGCGCTGCCTGCATACGCCTCGAGCGCCTCGCTGCGACGCCCGTCCTCGTCGCCGTCAGGCCACAGCTCGAGGGCCTGGCGCCAGGCGCGGGCGGCATCGCAGTGGGCGTGGACGGCGCGCGACTCCTCCGCGGCGCGCAGCAGCGCCTCGCGGGCACGCGGCTCGTTGCGCGCGCCGAGCCAGTGCGCCGCCGCCTCCATCGTGCGGCCCGGCCGCGCGTCGAGCGCCTCCGCGAGCTTGCGGTGCAGCGTGCGCCGCTGCAGCCACGGCACGTCGGTGTACAGCGCGTCGCGCGTGAGCGCGTGCCGGAACGCGCCACGGCCGAAGCCGTCCTCGGCGATCAGTCCGCGCTCGACCAGCTCGTCGAGCCCGACGGCGCTCGACAGCGACTCGACCAGCTCGAGGTCGAACTCCTCGCCGGCGACTGCGGAGGCGTGGGCGGCGTCGAGCGCCTCGGGCGAGAGCTCGGACGCCCGCGCCAGCACCGCGTCGCGCACGGTCTCGGGGACGTCGTGCCCGTCGGAGCCGCTCGCGAGCTCCTCGATGAAGAACGGCAGGCCGCGCGCACGGTCGTGGATCGCGCGGGTCAGCGACGGCGCCGGCGCGACGTCGAGCATCGATGTGAGCAGCTCGGCGGTCTCGGCCAGGCCGAGCGGGGCCAGCGTCAGCTCGTCGAACCGCGCGGAGCGGCGCAGCTCGTGCCGGAGCCGTCGCAGCGCGTGGTCGCGTGGCAGGCCGTCCGAGCGGTAGGCGGCGACCACGAGGATCGGCAGCTCGGAGAGCGGCTCGGCCAGCGCGCCCAACAGGTCGAGCGTCGCGTCGTCCGACCAGTGCAGGTCGTCGAGCACGAGCAGGACGTACTGCTCGCGCGCGAGGTGCGCGAACGCGCCGCGCACCGCCTCGGACACGGTCGCCTGGTCGCTGACCCTGGCGGCCTCGCCGAGCTCGGGGAGGAGCAGCGCAAGATGGGGGAGGAGCGGGCCGTACTCCGACAGCGCGTCCGGATGCGAGCGCAGATGGGAGCGGAGCGCGGCGACGACCGGGGCGTACGGTGCCGCGGCGCTCCGGCTCGCGCGCCCGGAGAGGACCAGAGCGCGCGAGCCGTCCGCCAGGGCCGCGGCGAGCCGCGTCTTCCCCACGCCGGCCTCGCCGGCGACCAGCACCAGCGAGCCGGAGCCGCGCCGCGCCCTCTCGAGCGCGGCGTCGAGCTGCTCCAGTTCCGCGTGGCGGCCGACGAGCAGCAAGCTCAGCTCGCGGCCACCGGCACCGGGTCGGGTCGCACGACCACGGTGTCCGCGACGGGCGTGATCTCGTCGGCGGGCATGCCGACGCGGTGAGCGTGCGCCCGGACCGTCTCGGGGCTCTCGGCCTCGTAGATGCACACGGTGCCGAGGTCGCCGTTGTCCTCGCTGACGACATAGCTGCGGATCCAGCGGACGCCGGAGCCCGGCTTGTCGCCTTCGGCGGTGGAACGGGCAGCGGCGGCCTGGAGGTCCTCGACGGTGGCCCAGCCGTTGCGTCGTCTGATCGCGTAGAGCTGCATGACTGTCTCCTTCTTTGGGTCGACGGGGGAGACCGTACGCCCGCCCAGCCGACGCGTCATCGGCTGAACCACCGTAGTTTCGCGGGTGCTGTGCCGTATTTCAGCGGGTGACCATCTCCTGGGCCTCGGTGAGGTCGCCCATCGCCGTGCTCGTCGCGACGCGGTCCTGCGGGCGCTTCAGCAGCACGTAGAGCAGGCCGACGATCGACAGCACGCCGAAGATCAGGACGATCGCCCACACCTGGTAGAACTTCGCGCCGACCGGGGCCAGGACCGTGCGCGGCCAGGCGATGTTGATCGCCTCGAAAGTCAGCCACGCCACCGCCGCGATGTTCACCGGCAGCGCGAGGCGCCCGAGGCTGAACAGCCCGGCCGGCTTCCAGCGGCCGGTCAGCCGCGCGTACAGCGCGGCCACGCAGACGAGCCAGAAGCTGATGTAGAAGCCGCCCGAGCCGAACGTGATCAGCGTGTTCACCGCGCGGGCGTTGAGGCCGAACAGCAGGCCGCAGGCCGACACGGTCGCGGCCACGGCCAGTGCGGCCAGCGGGATCTGGTTGCCGCTGACGCGCCGCAGGACCGACGAGCCGGGGAGCATCCGGTCGCGGCTGAGCGAGAACAGCACACGCACACCCGTCGCCTGGACGGCGATCCCGCAGGCCACGAACGCCGCCAGGACGACGATCTCGAACGGCTTCTCGATCCACGAGCCGAACGCCGCCGTGACCGCCGGTGTGACCGGGTCCAGGACCTCGCCCGCCATGATCGCCTGGGTGTCCTCGAACGACAGCCCGATCGCGATCGAGTTGAGGATGATCACGGCGCCGACCGAGCTGAGCGAGAACAGGATCGCCCGCGGCACGCGCCGCATGGGGTTGACGGTCTCCTCCGACACCGAGCCGCAGGAGTCGAAGCCGACGAACGCCCAGCCGCTGATCGCAATCGCGGCGAGGAACGCGGCGAAGTAGCTGTTGCTGGCGAAGCTGGCCTGCGCGCCGAGGCCCTCCCACAGGTACGAGATCGGATGGTTGCGGAAGAACAGCAGCAGCAGGAAGCCGATCAGCAGGCTGGCGATGCACTCGGCGATGATCCCGACGTTGACCACGTACTTGAGCGGGTTCAGGCCGACCGCGTTGACGGTCGTGGTGATCACCAGCAGGGCGAGCGCCCACAGCACCTGCTGGTTGGCCGACGGTGTGACGTCGAACACCGCCGCCAGCCACACGGAGCCGAAGTACGCCACGGCGGTGACCGTGAGCATCAACGTCCACACGTACAGCCACCCGGCGAACCAGGCGTACGTGGGGCCGACGAGCCGTCGGCTCCACTGGTAGATCCCGCCGGCGATCGGATACTGCGACGCGAGCTCGGCGAACACGCAGGCCACCAGCAGCTGCCCGGCCAGCACGATGAACAGCGCCCACACCCACGCCGGGCCGGCCGCGAACGTGGCCAGCGAGATGATCGCGTAGAGGCCGACGACCGGCGAGATGAACGCGAAGCCGACCGCGAAGTTGGTCCAGAACGACAGCGAGCGCTTGAGCTCCTGCTTGTAGCCGAAGCTCTCGAGGACGCCCTCGTCGGTGAGGTTGCTGGTGCTCATGAGGCCCTCCCGCCGCCGACCGCGGCGCCCTGCCGGGAGAGCGCGACGAGCGACAGCATCTCGAAGATCGCGTTGGCCGCGAACAGGGCGGTGACCTGGCCCGGGGCCGTCGTAGGTGGGGGCGACCTCCACGACGTCGAAGCCGACGAAGGGCAGGTCCGTGCAGGCGCGCAGGAACTTGAGCGCCTCGAAGCTCGTCGGCCCGCCCACCTCCGGCGTCCCGGTGCCGGGGCAGTAGGCGGGGTCGACGAAGTCGACGTCGAACGTCAGGAACGCCGGGCCGCCCGCCAACCGGTCCCGCGCGTGGTCGGCCAGGGCCTGCGGCGTCCACTCCGCGAGCTCGTGCCAGGGGATCGTCTCCACCCCGAGGTCTCCGGGGATCGCCTCGTCGTCGGCGCCGTAGAGGGGGCCGCGCATGCCGACCTGCAGCGTGCGCGCGGGATCGAGGATCCCCTCCTCGATCGCCCGCCGGAACATCGTGCCGTGGCTGTACGGCCGGCCGTTGTAGGCGTCCCAGAGGTCGGTGTGCGAGTCGAAGTGCAGCAGCCCGAGCGTCCCGTGCACGGACGCGACCGCCCGCAGCTCGGCGAGCGTGACCGAGTGGTCGCCGCCCATCCCGACCGGGACGACGCCGGCCGCCGCGATCGGCCGCACGAAGTCCTCGATGCGCGCCAGCGTGTCCTCGATGTAGCCCGGGACGGTGTGCGCGTCGCCGTAGTCGATCGTCGAGAGCTCGCCGAACACCTGCACGCGCTGGACGGCGTTGTAGGTGCGGATCATGCCGCTGGCCGAGCGCACGGCCTCGGGCCCGAACCGGGCGCCCGAGCGGAACGACGTGCCGCCGTCCCACGGCATGCCGAACACCGCGGCGTGCGCGCCCTCGAGCGAGGTGACGTGCGGGAGTCGCGCGTACGTGCGCGGTCCCGTGAACCGGGGCGCGGCGAGCGCATCCGGCGGCTGGTGCATCATCGGGTTGTCCCTCCGTTCGGCTGTATGACCTGGCCGACCAGCGCGATCGCGGCGTCGCCGCACAGGAACGCGACGACCTCCGCGATGTCCTCCGGACGGCCGACCCGCCCGAGCGGCACGTCCTGCGCGTACCGCTCGATCATCTCGGCCAGCGAGATGCCGGCATCGTCGGCGTCCACCTGCAGCTGCGGCGTGTCGGTGATCCCCGGCGCGATCGCGTTGACCGCCACCCCGTGCGGGCCGAGCGCCCGCGCCGCGCTCTTGACGAGCGCGATCAGCCCGCCCTTCGACGCCGCGTACGGCGTCGCGTTGGGCCAGCCGATGACGCCCCACTCGGAGGCGATGACGACGACGCGTCCGTATCCGCGCGCCGCCATCCCCGGCGCGGTGAGCTCGAGCAGCGTCGCGGTGCCGATCAGGTTGACGTCGATCGTGCGCGCCCACTCCGCGGGCGTCGTCGCCTCGAACGGCGCCATCGTCATGTACGCGTGGTTGGCGACGAGGACGTCCACGTCGCCGATCGCCGCGACCGCGCCGGCGGCGGCGTCGGGGTCGGCGACGTCGAACGGGTACGCGGTCCCGCCGATCCGGTCGGCGACGGCGTGCGCGTTCTCCGCGTTGAGGTCGTTGACCGCCACGGTGTGCCCGTCGCGCGCCAGCCGCGCGGCGATCGCCGCGCCCATGCCCTGGCCCGCGCCGGTGACGAGCGCCGTGCTCACACGACCGCCCCGGCGTTCGGCGAGATGACCTGGCCGACGAGGTTGTGCGCGCCGCGGGTGACGAAGCGCACGGTCTCGGCGATCTCCTCGGGCGCGACGAGCCGCTGCAGCACGAGCGAGTCGACGTACGCCGGGTTGCGCATGTCCGGCGTCATCAGCGGCGTGTCGGTCGGCCCGGGCGCGACGCAGTTGACGCGCACGCCGTGCGGCGCCGCCTCGACGGCGAGGCTCTTGGTGAACGCGTGGATCGCGCCCTTGGCCGCCGCGTAGTGGGCGGCGTCGGCGTCGCCGCACAGGGCGAGCTCGGAGCCGATCGTGCAGATCGCGCCCGCGCCGCGCCCGCGCATGCGCGCGTACGCGCTGCGTGCGAGGTTGATCGTGCCGCCGAGCTGCACGGCGAGCATCCGCCGCCACGCCTCCACGCCGGTCTCGCCGACCGCCGCCGGCTCGTAGTAGCCCGCGGCGGTGACCACGACCTCGACCGGGCCGAGCTCGGCCTCGGCGCGGGCGACGGCGGCCTCGACCGCCTCGGCGTCGGCGACGTCGGCCTGCAGGGCGAGCTCGAAGCCGTCCGCCGGCGTCAGGTCGAGCGCGGCGATCGCGAGACCGTCGGCGGCCAGTGCGGCCGCGCACGCGCGGCCGATGCCGGACGCCGCCCCACTGACCACCGCGCACGCCATGGTGGGCGGAAGCTATCCCCGGCGGCATGCGCAGGGCTATTGTGCGATCGTACGATGCCGACGCCGACCGTTCGGACGCTGGCGGACGATCCAGAGCTCGGCCTGCGGCTGGTCGCGGGCGCCGAGGAGGCCGGCCGCGCGGTGGCGGGCGCGCACACGACCGACCTCGACCAGCCCGCGCGCTACCTGCTGCCCGGGGAGCTGGTGCTGACCAACGGGCTGTGGACCGAGCACGTCGACGGCACGACATGGGCGGCCGCGGTGGCGACGCGCCGGCGCCGCGGCGATCGGCTTCGGGCTGGCGGACCACCACCCGGAGATCCCCGCCGACCTGCTGGCTGCGTGCGAGGAGCTCGGCCTGCCGCTGCTCGAGGTCCCCGAGGAGCTGTCGTTCTCGATGATCGCCGCCGCGGTCGCCGACGACTCGGGGCTGCGGCTGCAGCTCTCGCGCACCAGGCGCCTGCTCCAGCGGCTCGGGGCGGGCGGCGGCCACGCCGCGCTGCTCGACTTCCTGCGCCAGGAGACCCGGCTCGACGTGTGGCTCGTCGGGCCGGGCGGCCTGCCGATCTGCGACCCGCCGCCCGACGCCGAGCTGGCCCGCGCGGCCGCGCGCGCCGCCCGCCGCGGCGAGCTCCCGGCGGCGATCGGGGAGAGCGCCTGCGCGTTCGCCGCCGCTCCGGTCGTCGCCGCCCGCACCGCGGTGCTCGTCGGCGCGCCGCTCGGCGACATCGGCGACGACGCGCGGCTGGTGATCGACCAGGTCACCGCCTACGTGGTGCTCGAGGACGCTCGCGCGCGGGCGCAGGAGGAGGGTCGTCGCACGCTGGCGGCCGAGCTCGTCGAGCTGGCGTGGAGCGGCGACCTCGGCGCCGCCGCGCTCGCGGCGCGGCTGCGCGCCCTCGGGTTCGCCGGCGGCGCGGTCACCGTCGTCGCGTCGGCCAACGACCCGCGCGACGTGACCTACGCCGGACTCGGCCTCGGCGCCACCAGCGTCTCCGCCCGCCATCGCGACGCGCTCGTCCTGCTCGTCGAGTCCGACGAGGAGGAGCTGACCGGCCGGCTGGCGGCCCTGATCGCCGACGGCGGCGACGATCCGGTGATCGGGGCCGGGCGCCCGATCGCCGACCCGTCGGACCCCGCCGCGCTGCGGCAGTCGCTCGCCGAGGCGATCACCGCGCTCGCGCTCGCGCGCACGCGGCCGGAGGGCCAGCGGGTCGTGCGCCACCTCGACATCGGGTCACATGCCTCGCTGCTCGACTTCGTCGACCGCCAGGTGCTGCTGTCGTTCCGCGAGTCGGTGCTCGGCCCGCTCGAGCGCTGGGACCGCGAGCACGACGCCGAGCTCGTGCGCACGCTGCAGGCGTTCCTGGCCAACGACGGTCAGTGGCGCGTGACCGCCGCGCAGCTGCACATCCACCACAACACGCTGCGCTACCGGATCGGCCGCGTGGCCACGCTCAGCGGCCGCGACGCCGAGACGACCGCCGGCCGCGTCGACTTCGCGCTGGCGCTCGCCGTTCCCGGCTAGGCGTCCTGAGCCGAAACCTCGACGGCAGTCGGCGGCGCCGCGGAGCCGTCGATCTTCCGGCTAGACGCGCGCGACGTCCTGCTCGACGAGGCGGTTCCACTCCGCCTTGTCCTCGCGCCAGCCCTCTTCGGTCCGGGTGCGCTTCCAGTACCCGGAGATCGAGAGCGCCTCGCGCGGCAGCCCGCGGTCGACGAGCAGGTGGCGGCGCAGGGCGCGCACCGCGCTCGCCTCGCCGTGCACGAACGCGTGGACGTCGCCGGGCGGGAAGTCGAGCGCCGCGACCGCGTCGACGAGCTCGCCGTCGCCGCGCAGCCAGCGCAGGCGCAGGTCGCCGGGCGTGTCGAGCGGCTGCTCCTCCTCGGGGCCGTCGACCGCGATCAGCACGTGCACCGGCGTGCCGGCCGGGATGCGCCGCAGCGAGGCGGCGATCGCCGGGATCACGCTGGCGTCGCCGGCCATCAGGTGCCAGTCGGCGTCGGGGTCCGGCGTGTAGGCGCCGCCCGGGCCGAGCAGCAGCAGCTCGTCGCCCGGTTGCGCGTGCTCGGCCCACGGCCCGGCCACGCCGGTAGCGCCGTGCACCACGAAGTCGATCGTCAGGCGCTCGCCGTCCCACTCGCGCACGGTGTACGTGCGCGTGCGCGGCTCGTCCTCGCCCGGCGGGGTGATCCGGAGCTTGACGTAGTGGTCGGTGAACGCGCCGGCGCCGAGGCCCTGGAGCTCCTCGCCGCCGAGCACGACGCGGACCATCTGCGGCGTCAGCCGGCGCGTCTCGAGGACGCGGGCGCGGCGGGGCGTCGGCGTCGACGGGTCGAGTCGGGCCATCGTCGAAGTTCACGGAGCATCACCGCCTCGGCAAGCCGAACGCTGCCCTCGTGCTCACCCCAAGCGGCGCAGGAACGGCACGACGGTCTTCACGAACGCGTTCTTCCTCGGCACCGCCGACAGCGGGTCGATGTGGTCGTACGTGCGGTGCCGGTCGACGAGCCGGAGCCTGCGAGCGACGTGCGAGCGCTTGGCCAGCCGCCGTGCGCCGTTGAGCACGCGGCCCGCGCCGAGCGAGGTCTCGATCGCGTAGATCGGCAGGCGGACGTCGTCGCCGTGCGTCGCGCGCACGCCGAGCACCTTCTGCGCCGGGTTGCGCACGCCGCCGTTGACCGCCCCGCCGTCGAGGCTCAGCCGGCGCGGGTGGTACCAGGCGCTGCCGTCGATCCCGCGGATGCCGGAGAACATCGTCGCGGCCCGTTCGACCCTGCCGAGCTCGCCGTCGACCCATGGGCGCGGATCACCCTGAGAGGCCAGACGTCCGATGTGCATGTGCACGAGGCTGAGGCTGTCGGGCGAGGTGCCGTCGTCGAGCGCGTAGCCATAGCCGCCGGCGTTCGTGGCCGCGACGGGCGGCTTGAGGTTGGCCGGCAGCAGTGGCCAGCCGCCCAGAACCGCCGGTGCGCCCGGGGCCAGGCGCGCGGAGGTCGAAGCGACGATGTTGAACACGCCGCCCGACCACGGCAGCCCGAGACCGGTCAGGTCCAGGAACGGCGAGCTCGACTGGAGGGCGGCAAGCTGCTGCTCGGCGGAGGCGCGGGTGAGCGCGGTGGAGCCTGCGGACGCGCCGCCGTCGATCAGCACCACGCCGTCCAGGTCGCGCGCGCCCGCGCGGCCGCTGAAGTCCCAGGTCGCGTACGCGACCGCGATCGTCGCGCCGAGCGAGTGGCCGCCGAGCACGACGCGGTCGCCCGTCTTGCGGGCCGCGCGCACGACGCGGCGCAGATCACGGATCGCGACGCCCATGCCCCACTGCCGCGCGTACGGGACATCGGCGTCCGGCACCGGCGTGAAGTGCGGCGAGACCGACGGGTCGCCGAGCCACTCGAGGTAGTAGCGGAACAGGTCGCGCGGCGTCGCCTTGCCGGCGAGCGCGCGGTCGAGCTCCGAGTGGTCCTCGAGGCGGTTCTCGCGCCGGTCGACCGACCACACGCGCCAGCCGGGCAGGCGGTCGACGAGTGCGCGGGCCACGGGCCGGAAGTACGCGGCGCCGCCCGAGGTGCCGGGCACGAGGACGAGGATGTTGCGCGCGTGGCGCGGCCCCTGCTCGATCACCTTGATGCGGTCCAGCCGGGCCGGGCCGGGCGCCGGCGCGCCCTTGACCGTGAAGACGCGATCGGCCGAAGCCGCGGGCGCTCCGGTGAGCGCGATGATGATCGTCGACAATGTGAGCAGCCCGACGTGACGCAAGTGTCTCCTCCTGTTACAGACCGCGCGGATGTTACGCCCCGCCCGAGCGCGCTCGACGCGTTTCTGCGCGCCCGCAAGCGCTTCCTGGCGTGCGAGCGGATCGACATGAGCAGCCTCGCTCAGGAGCTGGGCGTGAGCCGGGTCACGCTCTATCGCTGGGTCGGGTCCCGCGACCGCCTCCTGGTCGAGGTGATCTGGTCGCTCGCGAGCCGGACGCTCGAGAACATCGACGCCGAGGTCACAGAGCGCGGGCCCGAGCGCGTGGTCCGGATCGTCACCCGCTTCCTCGAGGACGTCATCACCAACGCCGGGATGCGGCGCTGGCTGGCCGAGGAGGGCGAGTCGGCGATGCGGCTGCTGACCCGGCACGAGACCGGCTTCCAGCCGCGGCTGATCGACGCGATGCAGGATCTGCTCGAGGACGAGACCGCGGCGGGCCGGCTCGACCTGCCGGTCGACCTGCGCGAGGTCGCCTACGTGATCGTGCGGCTGATCGAGTCCTACACGTACCTGGACCTGATCACCGGGGAGGAGCCCGACGCCCGCCGCGCCGAGCCGATACTGCGGCTACTGCTGCGCGACTGACTCGTCCGACTCGAGCACGGCCAGGTTCTCGCGCAGGTGCTCGATCGACAGCGTGCCAGGGATCGGCAGGATCACCGGCGAGCGGCGCAGCAGCCAGGCGAGCTTGACCGCGTTCGGGGTTCCGTCATCGCCGCGGAGCGGGAAGTACGGCACGAACGGGATCCGCTCGCGCTCGCAGAAGTCCACGACGTCATCGGACTCCCGTGCCGCGCGGCTGTAGCGGTTCTGCACGGCGGCGACCGGCACGATCGCGCGCGCCCGCCCGATCTGCGCCACGCTCACGTCGGAGAGCCCGACGTGGCGGATCGCGCCGCGGTCGACGTAGGCCTTGATCGCGCCCAGGCTCTCCTCCAGCGGCGTCTGCGGATCGACCCGGTGCAGGTAGTAGAGGTCGATCGCCTCGACCCGCAGCGACTGCAGGCTCTGCTCGATCTGTCTCGTGAGCACCTCCGGCCGCCCTTCGCCCGGTCGGTACCCGCCCTTGGTGGCGACGAGCACGTCGCCGGCGCTGCCCTCGAGCGCCTCACCGATGGCGCGCTCGCTCTCGCCGCCGGTGTAGAGGTGTGCGGTGTCGATGTGTCGCACGCCCGCGGCGACCGCCTCGCGGACGAACGTCACGTGCTCGCGGGCGGTGGTGAGGCGATTCGTGCCCAGGCCGATGCGGGGGACATCGAAGCCGGCAAGTCGGAAGGTGCTCACGCCCCACAGGCTAGGACTACCAGTCCTCCTCCGGAGTGGTGTCGAGCTTCCAGTAGCCGAGCACCTGCACGGCGCCGCGCGCGAACCGCCGCTGTGCGCGCACGTGCTCGCGGACCTGCTTCATCTGGAGCGCCTCGCCGCCGCCCCACACGGTGCCCGGCCCGCCCGGGAGCTCGACGTCGCGGGCCGCGTCGACGAGCGCGTCCGGGGCGACCCAGCGGAGGTCCGCGTCGGCGCGGGTGTCCACCTCCTGCGGCTCGCGCCCGCCGGCGAGCGCGATCGCGCGGTGGCCGGGCGGGAGCGTCTCGAGGATGGCCAGCAGGGCGGGGATGCCAGTCTCGTCGGCCACGAGCAGTGACCAGTCGAAGCCACCGGCGCCCTTCCAGTGGAGCCGCGGGCCGGCGAAGCCGACGGTGTCGCCCGGCTTCGCGCGCTCGGCCCAGGCGGCCGCGCGCCCGAGGTCGCCGTGCAGGAAGAAGTCGACGTCGATCTCCGCGCGCTCGGGCCGGTAGGCGCGGACCGAGTAGTTGCGCCAGTGCTGCTCGGGGCGGCCGGCCGGAAACCGCCAGCGGCGGAGCGGGAGCACGAGCTCCTCGTCGTCGTCGCACCAGCCGAGCGTGACGATCTCGCCGGGCTCCTCGACGCCGAAGTCGGCGAACGCCGGGTGGCTGAGCGTGAAGCGCGCCATGCTCGGCGTGATCGCCGCGATCGCCGTGACCTCGGCGATGCCGGTGTGCAGCGGGAACGGCCGGGTCACGGCACGCGCACCCCGCTCCCGCGCGGGATCACCAGCGGCGTCCCGGCCTCGGGGTCCTCCACGATCCGGCACGGCAGGCCGAACACCGTCTCCACCAGCTCGGCGGTGACGATCTCGGCCGGCGGCCCCTCGGCGAGGATGGCGCCGTCGCGCATCGCCACCAGGTGCGTCGCGTAGCGGCACGCCTGGTTGAGGTCGTGCAGCACTGCGACGAGCGTCCGCCCATCGGCGTGCAGCTGCGCACACAGGTCCATCACCTCGACCTGGTGGGCGATGTCGAGGAACGTCGTCGGCTCGTCGAGCAGCAGGATCGGCGTCTGCTGCGCGAGCGCCATGGCCAGCCACACGCGCTGGCGCTGCCCGCCGGAGAGCTCGTCGACGATCCGGTCGGCGAGGTCCTGCACCTGGGTCGCCGCCATCGCCTCGGCCACCGCGCGCTCGTCGTCGCGCGACCACTGCCGCAGCAGCCGCTGGTGCGGGTAGCGGCCGCGGGCGACGAGGTCGGCGACCGTGATCCCGTCCGGCGCCGTCGAGCTCTGCGGCAGCAGCCCGAGCTCGCGGGCGACCTCCTTCGATGGGCGCGAGGTGATCAGCTCGCCGTCGAGGTACACGCCGCCGCGGCGCGGCTTGAGCAGACGGGCGAGCGCGCGCAGCAGCGTCGTCTTCCCGCACGCGTTGGGGCCGACGATCACGGTGAACGCGCCGTCGGGGATCGCCACCGCGAGGCGCTCGGCCACGACCCGGCGGTCGTAGGCCAGCTCGAGGTCGTCGCCGAGCAGGCGGGTCATACGCGGCTCCTGCCGCTGAACAGCAGCCAGCCGAGATAGGCGCCGCCGACCGCGCCGGTGACGACGCCGACCGGCAGGTCGATGTCGAGCACGCGCTGCGCGAGCAGATCGCTCGCCGACAGCAGCAGCGCGCCCATCAGCGCGGCGGGGATGATGCCGGGCGCGGCGGACCCGGTGAGCCGGCGCGCCAGCTGCGGCGCCGCCAGAGCGACGAACGCGATCGGCCCGGCGGATGCGGTGCCGACGGCCACGAGCGCCACGGCGACGAAGATCGCGCCGCCCTTCGAGCGCTCGGCCGGCACGCCGAGGGCGCGCGCCGCGTCGTCGCCCATCTCCAGCAGCGCCATCCTCCGCGAGAGGGCGAGCGCGGCCGGGAGCATCAGCGCGAGCGTGGCGGCCACCGGCCACACGTGCTCCCAGCCGCGGCCATTGAGGCTGCCGACGAGCCAGTGCGCGGCGGCGAACGCGTCGTCGCGGGTCGCGCGCGTGATCAGGTAGGCGTTGACCGACTCGAGCATCGCGCTGATGCCGATGCCGACGAGCACGAGCCGGTAGCCCTGGACGCCGTTGCGGAACGAGAGGACGTAGACGAGTGCGGCGGCGAGCACGCCGCCGGCGATCGACCCGAGGCCGATCTGCAGCGACGTTCCCCCGACCACGAGGATTACCAGCAGCGCGCCGGTCGCCGACCCCATCGTGAAGCCGATGATGTCCGGGCTCCCGAGCGGGTTGCGCGAGACGCTCTGGAAGATCGCGCCGGAGACGCCGAACGACGCGCCGACGAGCACGCCGGTGAGCACGCGCGGCGCGCGCAGCGTCTCGACGATGAACGCGCTCGCCGGGTCGCCCTGGCCGACCAGCACGGCCAGCACGTCGCCGGGGGAGAGCGGGTAGTCGCCGGTGCCGAGGCTGGCGACCACGACCGCGAGCATGACGAGCGTCAGGACGATGCAGACCACGACCGGGCGCCGCGGCAGGAGCACCGAGATGCCGTCGCGCGGGGTGCGCAGGGCGAGCGTGGTCACAGCTGCGCCACCCGCCGGCGCCGCACGAGCGCGATGAACACGGGCGCGCCGACCAGCGCGGTGACGATGCCGACCTCGAGCTCGGACGGGCGCACCACGACGCGGCCGATCACGTCGGCCCCGATCAGCAGGATCGGCGCGAACACGGCCGAGTAGGCGAGCACGTGCCGCTGGTCCGGGCCGGCGATCGCACGTGCGACGTGAGGGACCGTGAGGCCGACGAACGCAATCGGGCCGGCGACCGCGGTCGCGCCGCCGCACAGCAGCGTCACGGCCAGGGCGCCGAGCGCTCGCGTGCGCCCGATCGCGGCGCCGAGCGCGCGGCCGGCGTCGTCGCCGAGCGCGATCGCGTTGAGCGGCCGCGCGAGCGCGAGCGCGAGCACGCTGCCGGCGAGCAGGAACGGGCCGACCGCGGTGAGCACGCTCAGGTCGCGCCCGGCCAGCGCGCCGACCGACCAGAAGCGGAAGTCGTCGAACGCCAGCGGGTCGAGCAGGGTGACGCCGTTCACGAACGCGGTCAGCGCCGCCGCCACCGCGGTGCCGGCCAGCGCCAGGCGCACCGGCGTGGCGCCCGCCCGGCCGCGCGAGCCGAGCACGTAGACCACCACCGACGCCGCGGCCGCGCCGGCGAACGCGAACCACACGTACTCGGCCGGGCTCGCCAGGTGCAAGACGGCGATCGCGATCACGATCGCCGCGGCCGCGCCGGCGTCGACGCCGAGCAGCCCGGGGTCGGCGAGCGGGTTGCGCGTGAGCGCCTGCATGAGCGCGCCCGCCAGCCCGAGCGCGATCCCGACGGCAAGCCCGATGAGCAGGCGCGGGACCCGGACGTCGCGCACGATCGCCGCGGCGTCCGACCCGTCGTCATGCGTCAGCGCGCGCACGACCTCGTCGAGCGGGATCGGCTTGGCGCCGACCGCCAGGCTGACGAGCGCGACGAGCACCAGGAGAGCCAGGCCGGCGACGAGAGCGCGCATGAGTTAGGGAACCCTAACCCGTTTCGCGTATCAGGCGTCCCGCCACCGGCTCTGTGTTCACATGCCGAACATCCGCCTGAGAACGTGCGCCGCGCTCGCCGTCGCCGCGGCCGCGCTGTGTACGCCGCGCGCCGAGGCCTCGATTCCCGGCAACAACGGCTGGATCGCGTTCGACTCCCGCCGCGGCGCCGACAGCGACCTCTACCGGATCGCGCCCGACGGCACCCGCGAGAGCCGCCTGGCCGTCAGCGTCGCCGGCGCCAACGACGCCCGGCCGGCCTGGGCGCCGTGGCCGCGCTTCAGGGTGGAATCGAGCGTGACCGTCGATGGCAATGGCAACTTCAGCCTGTTCGGGACTGGTCTGGCCGGCGTCACGGCCGTCACCGTCGAAGGCAAGCCCGCGACGATCGACACCGTCGCGAGCAACGACGGGTCGCTCGTCTTCACGCCTCCTGCCGGCGCGACGCCCGACAGCGCGATCTGCGTGTCGAAGCCGGTTGGGCCGGGCGGGATGCTCGCGCGAGCGCATCCGACGAACGGCGCGCTCGCCAGCGCGCCGAGCGACTGCGACTCGCAGCCCCTCGCGTTCCAGAGCAACCGGTCGGGCGACTACGACGTCTGGCTGTACGACCCGGCATCGCCCATCGGTGCGCGCAACCCGATCGACCTGACGCCGTGGCGCGGGTCGCACGAGACGGCGCCGGTCTGGTCCTCGGGTGAGGGCCAGAAGGGGAACGCGGTGGAGTCCGTCCGCACGAAGCCGCTGCTCGCGTTCGCGAGCGACCGGTCCGGCAGTCGCGACATCTTCGTGATGGACCCGTCCAAGCCGCTCTCGGCTGCCAACCCCGCGCGCGTGACCAGCGATCCGGGTGACGACGCCAACCCCGAGTGGTCCGGTGACGGGCGCAACCTCGTCTTCGAGAGCGATCGCCGCGGGCCCAAGGACCTGTATGCCGTCGCGATCCCGGATGCCGGGAGACCGATCGCACCCGAGATGGGCGTCGTGCAACTGACCGACGACGAGCAGCCGAGCTTCGACCCCGCGTGGGCGTCGTTCGAGGGCGGCGGCAACGCGATCGCCTTCAGCGGGCCTGAGGACGGGACCGACTGCGAGCTCAACCTCGTCTCGGATCCGGACCGCTACAAGCCCCCATCGCTCGGCGCCCCGCAGTACACGCTCCCGGCGCCCGCATCCAAGGAGGACGCGGCCGCGTTCTCGCCGCACGGCTCCGGGCTCGCCTTCGCGTCCGTGCGCGGCGGGAACGAGGACCTCTACGTTCACAACCTGCCCAACCGCGACGTGCCCGGCTCGGACGTGATCACGAACCGGGTGACGCGCCATCCGGGCGCGGATCGCCATCCGAGTTGGCAGACGACCTACTTCGCCGCTCAGCTGCACCTGTTCAAGGTCGTCGGCCGCAAGAGCAAGCGGCACCGGCGCAAGCGCTCGGTCGCCGCGGTCGACGGGCGCCCGTGCTCGCAGCCGCCGTTCGCGCGCTTCACGGCCACGGCGAGCGGCCGGCAGGTGACGTTCGACGCGCGGAGCACGACCGACGTGGACGGGCCCGTCGACCGCTACGAGTGGGATCTCGACGGCGACGGCCGGTTCGAGGCGTCCGGGCCGGTGGTCGGGCGCACGTACCCGGCGAAGGGCGCGAAGCCGGCGGTCCTGCGCGTCGTGGACCAGGACGGCGACGTGCGCCGGGTGCGGCGCAGCGTGTCGGTCGGCGACTGCACGCAGACCGGCACAGCCGGGCGTGACGTCCTGGCCGGCACGCCGGGCCGCGACGTGCTCTGCGGCCGCGGCGGCAAGGACATCATCTACGGCGCGGGCGGCAACGACGTGCTGCGCGGTGGGAAGGGCGCCGACCGGCTGTTCGGCGAGGCCGGAAAGGACCGGATCGACGGCGGCGGCGGCCGTGACCGGATCAAGGGCGGTCGCGGGCGCGACAAGATCGCCGCGCGCGACCGGCGGCGCGACGTGGTACGGGGCGGCGCCGGGCGCGACCGCGCGAAGACCGACCGGCGGCTCGACACCGTCCGCGGAGTGGAGGTGATCACGTGAAGACCACGACCTCACGAGGGATCAAGCTCGGCACGATCGGCGCCGTGGTCGCGCTGCTCGTGGGCGTCGCGACCCTGTTCGACTTCTTCGAACGCACGGTTCGCGAGCCGGCGGCGGCGGCGATCGACAGTCGCATCCAGGGCGCGCGCCTCGAGCCGACGCGCCAGGCCCACGGAGAGTTCCTGCGCGAGCAGAAGGAGCCCGTGCGCGGCTACTCGCGGGCCGAGCTGCGCGAGGAGGGCCTGATCTACAGCGTTGACGTGCGACTGCGCGGCAGCCTCGGCGACACGCTGTACCTCCGGTACCGGCTGTACCGCTCCGAGGGCCGGCCGGTCCACGGGCCGCCGTACAACCAGCTCATCGGCCAGTACACGGCCAAGAACCAGGAGCATGCCCGCCGGTCGCCGTTCTGGCTCCCGTACCCGCCCCGCCCCGGCCGCTACTACGCGCGCTTCACGCTGCTCGACGACGAGCGCAAGCCGCTCGACGACGTCACCACGAAGACGTTCTCGATCGAAGACGTGCCGGCATGAGTTCGAGCTCGACCGACGGGCGATTCGTGAACGCCCCACTTCCGACCGGCGGGCGATGGGAGCCGCGCCGGGCGGGTGGCACTCTGTGGTCAGCGAGTGGGAACGGCGGCGCGCATATCGCATCTCTCCTCCTGCGACCCTGCGTCGTCACCCGCTCGCGGAGCACGGCATAGGACGGGTCGGAGCCGGCGCCATGGACGAGGGGACCCCCAGGCGCCGGCACCGGCCCGTCTACGTGCGCGCCATCCGCGGCGCGAACGCCCCCGCGACGAGCGCCAGCTGAGCCTCGATCGCCGCCGCCGACGCGGCATCGGCGGGCGTGCCCGCGGCGTACGTGAAGTGGCCGCGCCGCAGCGTCTCGAGCGCCCCGCTCGCGTGGCGGAGCTCCACGGTCGTCAGCGGCGACTGCGATCCCGGCCCGGCGACCGCCAGCAGCTCGTCGATCGCCTCGGGCGCCAGCTCACCGACCACGCCGTGGTCGGCCAGCCGCGCCTCCGGATGCGCTGACTCCATGTGCAGGTGGCCGAGCGCCGACGGCGGCACGATCGAGAACGTGTCGAGCTCCGGGCGCAGCGCGCGCAGCGGCGCGAGCAGCTCGGAGGCCTCGTCCTGCGTGCCCAGATGGGCCGCCTCGACGACCGCGAACGACCGCCCGCGGACCAGCTCGGGCACGTCGTGGTTGCCGGCGAAGCGCATCAGCCGGGCGATCGAGGTCAGCTCCGCGGGCAGCGTCGCGGTCCACTCGTTCCACGCGTGCATGACCTCGTCGGCGCGGTCGAACGAGAAGAACAGCGCGCCCGCGCAGAGGTCGTCGGCCTCGTGCAGCGCCAGCTCGACCGCGGTGATCACGCTGCCGGCGGGCAGCTCGCCGAGCGAGTCGATCCTGGCGTGCTCGCCGTCCGGCGTCACGATCTCGGCGCCGAGCACGCCGCGGCCGGCGACGCCGTGGCGGCGGGCCAGCCAGCCCATGCCGTCGCCGAGCACGTCGCCGATCACGCCGGCGCCGCGGGTGAAGCCGGCGGCGGGCGCGAGGCCGGTCAGCGAGGCGCGGTCGATCAGATCGGCCCAGCGGGCGCCCGCCCGGACGCGTGCGCGGTGCGTCCGGACGTCGATCTCGACGCCGCCGAGGGCGGTCGTGCGCAGCAGCATGGCGTCGCCGAGCGGGCCGGCCGTGGCCGCTCCATGACCCTGGGACTGGGCGACGACGCGCAGGCCGCGGTCGGCGGCGATGCGGACGGCGGCCGCCACGTCGCGGTCGTCGATCGGCAGCGCGACGAGCGCGGGCCGTTGGTCGACGGCGAGGTCGAACGCGCGGCGCGCGGCATCCCAGCCCAGGTCATCGGGCTCGAGGAGCGTGACGGTTGAGGCTTCCGTGCAGGCGATCATGGAGCGGAGCATTTCGCTCCGGCGGACCGCCGCCATCGGGCGCGACCCCAAACTGTCACCCCCAACTTCGGCCGCATCCCGCATTGGGGTGCGGCCAGCCGCACCCTAGGGTGTCTTCGCCCAGCCGGCCCGGGGGTCGGGCAGCGGCGTGAGCCGCGCCTCGATCTGCGCGCGGTGCGGCTCGAGCTGGGGCGGCAGGATGACCACCGAGCCGAGCTGCTCGAGCGGGACGTCGACGGTGAAGCCGGGGCCGTCGTCGGCGATCTCGAACAGCACGCCGCTGGGCTCGCGGAAGTAGATCGAGTGGAAGTAGTGGCGGTCGATGATCCCGCTGTTCGGAACGCCGGTGGACTGCAACAGCTCCTGCCAGCGCGGGTGCTCGTCGACCGTGGTGCCCCACGCCACGTGGTGCACGCTGCCGCCGCTCTGGCGGCCGCGCTCCTCGGGCGCCGGGTCGTAGGAGATCGTGCTGCCGCGGCGGTCGCCGCGCAGCTCCCACGTGTTCTCGCCGGCGGGGACCGCGGACAGGACCTTCTCGAGCAGCGCGCCGCTGCGCTCGGGTGACAGCGCGTAGGCGCGCACACCGTCGAAGCCCTGCAGCGCGTGCTCGGCGGGGATCTCGGGGTGCTCGGCGGCGAGCGGCTCGTCGACGTCCGGGCGCACCGCCAGGGCGTGGCCGAGGCCCTCGAAGTCGGCGAACCGCAGCTCGCCGTCGACGCGCTCGGTGGAGATGCCCTCGTCGCGCAGGCGGGCCTCCCAGAAGTCCAGCGCGGCGTCGGACCCGACGCGCGAGACGATCGTGTGGACCATGCCGGCACCGGCGCGGCCGGGGATGGCACCGGGGTATTCGAAGAACGTCAGCTCGGCGCCGGGGCGCCCCTGCTCGTCGGCGTAGAACAGGTGGTAGACGCTCGGGTCGTCCTGATTGACCGTCTTGGCGACCATCCGTAGGCCCATGACGCGCGTGTAGAAGTCCAGGTTGCGCGGGGCGTCGCCCGTTATCGCGGTGATGTGGTGGATGCCTTCGAGTCGCATAGTTGTACGCGCAACTATAGCAAATCTACGGTTGCCGATCGAGCTCTTCCTGAACGGCGTCGAGCCACTCGCGCTGGGCGTCGAGCGAGCGGCGGGCGTAGTCGTCGATCAGCCGCAGGTACCGCGCGCGATGGGGGATCTCGTGCGCGCGCCGCTCCATCTCCTCCAGGTCCTCGTAGGCGCGCTCGATGCCGGCACGCACTCCGGCGAGGCTGGCGGCGATCGTGGCATCGTCGGAGAGGTCGGCGGCCAGCAGCTTGACGACGGACTCGTTCTGCACGCGCGGCATGGCCGCCGGCTCGGCGAGCCATGCAGTGAGCGCCTCATGGCCGGCGTCGGTGAGCTCGTAGTGGGTGCGCGGTCGGGTGCGGCCGGGCTCGGTACGCGCCTGGAGGAAACCGAGCGCTGCGAGCCGCTTGGGCTCGGCGTAGTAGTGGCTCTCGGAGGTCGTCCAGAAGATCGAGCCCTCGCGCATCATCCTGACGATGTCGTGCGGCCCGGCGCCGTCGCGCCCGACGAGCGCCAGGATCACGAAGGAGAACGGCGTCAGTCTCCCGGCTCTTGACATAGCTCCATCCTGGAGGTTACGATAACTCCAAGTTGGAGGTTATCAGGAAGGAGCTCCTCATGCAGCCGCTCTGGTTCATCGACAACCTGGTCCACGTCCACGTCGACGGAGAGAGCAGCGGCGGGGCGCTCGCGCTGCTCGACGAGCGCGGGCGGCGAGGCGACATGCCTCCGCTGCACGTCCACCGCCGCGACGACGAGACCTTCTACGTGCTCGAGGGCGAGCTCACGCTGTTCGTCGCGGGCGAGCAGATCGCCCTCGGCCCCGGCCAGTCGGCGCTCGCCCCGCGCGACGTGCCGCATGCCTACCGCGTCGAGTCAGAGGAGGCCCACTGGCTGGTGATCACCGCGCCCGCCGGCTTCGACGCCTTCGTGCGCGAGGTCGCCGACCCGGCCCCGGCCGACGAGCTGCCGCCGGCCGGGCGCCCGGTCGACCCGGCCTTCCTCAGCCGGGCCGCCGCCAAGGCCGGCATCGAGATCCTCGGCGCACCGGGAGCACTGCCGGCCTGATCGCGTCCTGGCAGGCACCTGCGGTCTAGGCTTCGCGCCGTGAACGCAGCGACCCCCGGCGCAGCGGACATGACGCTGCTCGTGCCGCCGCGTCGGGGCGGCCGACGTTGAGCGCTGGTCTCGCGGCGCTTCTCGACGACGTGGCGGTACTCGCCCGCGCGGCCGCGACCTCGGTCGACGACGTCGCCGCCGGGGCGAGCCGGGCGAGCGTGAAGGCCGCGGGTGTGATCGTCGACGACGCTGCGGTCACCCCGCGTTACGTGCAGGGGTTCCGGCCCGAGCGCGAGCTGCCGATGATCAAGCGGATCGCCGTCGGCTCGCTGCGGAACAAGATCCTGCTGATCCTGCCCGCCGCACTGCTTCTGAGCGAGCTGCTGCCGTGGCTGCTCACGCCGATCCTGATGGTCGGCGGCACGTACCTCTGCTACGAGGGCGCGGAGAAGCTGTGGGAGACGATCAGCCCGCATCCCGCGCACGCGGAGACCCCGGTCAGCGAACAGGGACCAGAGCACGAAGACAAGCTCGTCGCCCAGGCGATCCGCACCGACTTCATCCTCTCGGCGGAGATCATGGTGATCGCGCTCAACGAGGTCGCGGACGAGCCGCTGCTCTCTCGTGCTCTGATCCTCGTAGCCGTCGCGCTCGCGATCACCGCCGGCGTCTACGGTGCCGTCGCGCTGATCGTGAAGATGGACGACGTCGGGCTCGGGCTCGCGCAGCGACGAGGAGGGCCCGCCGCGTCGTTCGGACGCGGCCTCGTACGGGCGATGCCGGTCGTCATGTCGGTGCTCTCGACGCTCGGTATCGCCGCGATGCTCTGGGTGGGCGGGCACATCCTCCTGTCCGGCCTCGACGAGCTCGGGATTTCGGCGCCCTACGACGCCGTCCATCATCTCGAAGAGGACGTCGACCACGAGCTCGGCGCCGTCGGCGGCGTCGGCGCGTGGCTGACCAACACCGCCGCCTCGGCGATCCTGGGCCTCGTCGTCGGCGCGATCGTTGTGGCAGTCATGCACCGGCGGCGCTCTGACGGTCAACCGAGAGAGCACACATGACTCGCTAGCCGCTCCGCGATGTCTCTTCCGGCCGGGAACGCGTGTTGACGCGCCCCGGCCTACTACCGCCGGCTAGCTCAGGGCGGCCTGGAACTCGGCCTTGAGCCGCAGCTGGTCCGCGATCTTCTCGAGGTCGCGGATGTGCTCGGAGCCGAAGAACGTGATGCCGACGCCGGTGTTGCCGGCGCGGCCGGTGCGCCCGATGCGGTGGACGTAGCCCTCGCGGTCGGCCGGCGGGTCGAAGTTGATGACGTGGGAGATGCCCCGGACGTCGATGCCGCGGGCGGCCACGTCCGTCGCGATCAGCGTGTCGACGCGGCCCGCCTCGAACGAGGCGAGCGCCTTCTCGCGCTGGCGCTGCGACTTGTCGCCGTGCATCGCGACGGCGTCGACGCCGCGGCCGGCGAGCCGGCGGACGAGGCGGTCGGCGCCGCGCTTGGTACGCACGAAGACGAGCGCGCGCTCACGGTCGTCCGACTGCAGTTGGCCCACGAGCGCGCCGAGCCGGTCGTCGCGCTCGACGGCCAGGAAGCGGTGCTCGATGTCGGCCGTACGCTGCCGCGGCGGCGTGTGCTCGTAGCGCTTCGCGTCACGCGTGTAGGCGCGCGCGACCCGGCCGGCCTCGCCGTCGAGCGTGGCGGAGAAGAACAGTGTCTGCCGCTTGGTGGGGCAGAGCGCGACGATGCGTTCGACGGCCGGGCGGAACCCCATGTCGAGCATGCGGTCGGCCTCGTCGAGGACGAGCGTGCGGACGTGGTCGAGCGTGAAGGCGCGGCGCTGGAGCAGGTCCTCCAGGCGGCCGGGGGTGGCCACGAGGATGTGGGCGCGTCGCGCGTCGCGCGTCTGCTTCTCGAAGCCGACGCCGCCGTAGACGGCCGCGACGGAGAGGTTGCGGACGCGCGCCAGCGGCGCAAGCTCGTCGACGATCTGGCCGGCGAGCTCGCGCGTCGGAGCGAGCACGAGCGCGGCCGGGCGGCGGGCGTCGGCGGCGATCCGGTCGATGATCGGCACGCCGAAGGCGAGCGTCTTGCCGGAGCCCGTGGGCGACTTGGCGAGCACGTCGCCGCCGGCGAGCACGTCGCCGATGACGAGCTCTTGGATAGGGAAGGGTGTGTGGATGCCGCGCTGCTTCAGCGCGTCGGCAACCGCACGGGATACGCCGAGATCGGCGAATGACTGGGACATTGGAACTTCCTGCGGCATGGGCCGCGAACGATTCGGGAGGCGACTGCTGACCCGAACCGCCACTGGCGGGACCCAAGCAAGCGAACTGCCTCGCGGCCGGCAGGATGCCGACCACCGCAGAGCAGTGTAGCTACGGCCTGGACGAGCGGACCTGGTAGACGGACGTGAAGCCGCTCGTGAAGTTGTTGCGGGCGGCGCGCAGGTAGAGCCGCCACACGCGCAGGCGCTCCGGTCCGACCAGCCGCTCGCCCTCCTCGAGGTGCTCGTCGAGCCGGCGCGCCCAGTGGCGCAGCGTCTCGGCGTAGTCCTCGCGGAAGCCCTCGACGTGCTGCGTCTCCAGGCCGGCGCGCTCGACGGCCGTCTGGATCCGCGACAGGTGCAGCGGCGCGGCGTCGGGGAACACGTAGCGCTCGGAGAACGGGCCGGCCTCGGATTCGCCGACCCGCAGGCGGGCGATGCCGTGGTTGAGCAGCTGCCCGCCCGGCCGTAGCAGTCGGTGCAGCGTGCGCATGTACTCGTCGATCTGCACCGACCCCACGTGCTCGACCATGCCGATGCTGGCGATCTTGTCGTACGGCTCGCCGGTCAGCTCGCGGTAGTCCGTGACGCGGATGTCCACCAGGTCGCCGACCCCGGCCTCGGCCGCGCGCTTGCGTCCCAGCGCGGCCTGCGGCTCCGACAACGTGATGCCGGTCACCGACACGCCGTAGTGCTTGGCGGCGTGGATCGCCAGCGAGCCCCAGCCGCACCCGACGTCGAGCATCCGCTCGCCCTGCTCGAGCGCGAGCTTGGTGCACACGAGGTCGAGCTTGGCGCTCTGGGCGGCCTCGAGGCTCGAGCCGTCGCGCGAGAAGAACGCGCAGCTGTACGTCATCGACTTGTCGAGCCAGAGCGCGAAGAAGTCGTTCGAGACGTCGTAGTGGTGGGTGACCGACCGCTTGTCGCGCTCGACGCTGTGGCGCCGCCCGCGCGGGCGCAGCTCGGACGCCGGTACCGGCGGCGGGAGCATCGGGCCCATCGCCCGTGTCGCCGCCAGCGCGAGCCGCAGCTGGGCCGCGCGATCGATCGGCGGCGGCTTGTAGTTGAGGATCGCCGCCATCGCCTCGTCGATGTCGTCGACCTCGATCGCGCCGCTCACGTAGGCGCGCCCGAGCCCGAGCTGGCCGGGCCGGCGCAGCGCATGGGCCAGCGCGGCGGGGGAGCGGACGTGCAGCGCGGGCCCGCCACCGTTGGTGGGCGGCAGCTCGGTGCCGTCCCAGAACGTGATCGCGAACGGGCGATCGGGCAGGGCGTTGGCAAGCTCCCGCCGAAGCGGCTCGGTCGTACGCAGCGCGGCCACGCTACGTCTGGACGGCCTTGCGGGCCTGGCGGTCAGGGCTGATGCGGACGACGTCCCACACGAGCCCCATCTTCTCAAGTCCGCGGATCACATACCGCGACGGGTCGAACTGCCATCGCCGCATGCCGTGCTCGTACGACGTCGGGAACGCGTGGTGGTTGTTGTGCCACGCCTCCCCGAACGTGAAGAACGACAGCCACGCGAGATTGCGCGACTCGTCCCCGGTGTCGAAGGCCTGGTTGCCGAAGAAGTGACACAGCGAGTTGATGCTGTACGTGACGTGGTGCACGACGAGCATGCGCACCGCGCCGCCCCACAGCAGGCCGGTGAGCGCAGCGTCGAGCGAGCCGCCGATGAGGCCGCCGAGAGCGAACGGGAACAGGAGCCCGAGCACGACCCACAGCACGAATCGCCTGTCGATCCAGCGGATCAGCGGGTCCTTCATCAGGTCCGGCGCGTACCGCTCCTTGTTGCCGCGGTGCGTATGGATGAACAGCCAGCCCACGTGCGCGTGGAACAGCCCGCGCAGCGCGCCCTTGAGGCCGACCCCGTGGTCGACGTGCGGGCTGTGCGGGTCGCCCTCCACATCGGCGAACGCGTGGTGCTTGCGGTGGTCGGCCACCCACGCGATCACCGGGCCCTCGATCGCGGCCGAGCCCAGGATCGCCAGCGTGCCGCGGACCCACGGCTTGGCCTTGAACGCGCGATGCGTGAGATGCCGGTGAAAGCCGATCGTCACGCCGAAGCCGGTCAGCATGTAGCAGATCAGGAACACCGCGATATCGCTCCAGTGGAGCAGGTCGTTCCACAGCTGCCAGCCCACCAGGCCGAGCGCGATGAACGGGATCACGGTGATCGTCCCGGTGAGGAAACGGTCGAGCCGTTCGTTCTCCACCGGCTGGACGTCGTCGATCGTCGGAGCCACCATTAGGAGACCCAAACCCTACCCGGTTCCGCTGACTGCTACCTTTTCGCCGTTCGATCGGGTCCTCGGGCCCGGATAAGCAGTGCACGACCGCAGTTGGTTGCTCAGCATCCTCGGCGTTCGCAGCACCCGACGCCGTGGAGGTAAAACGCATGGCGACCGGCACCGTGAAGTGGTTCAGCGACGACAAGGGCTTCGGGTTCATCACGCCCGACGAGCCCGGCAAGGACCTCTTCGTCCATTTCTCTGGCATCGCGGGCGATGGCTTCCGCACCCTCGCTGAGGGCGCGCGTGTGTCCTATGACGCCGAGCAGGGTCCCAAGGGCCCGGCTGCCGTCAACGTCACGACGATCTAGATCTGATGGCTCGCGGTCCGCTCGCCGGTGACGGTGGGGCGGGCCGCGTCCTCATCCCCCGGCGCTTCAACGGCCCACCGGCCAGCGCGAACGGGGGCTATGCCTGTGGGCTCGTGTCCCGCCACATCGGCCACGGGCCGGCCGAGGTCTCACTCCGGTCCCCGCCACCGCTCGACACCGCGCTCGAGCTCAAGCGCGGCGACGGGGGCGAGGTGTTCCTGTTCCATCGCGACGTGCTCGTCGCGGAGGGCCGTGCTGCCGACCCCGTCGACGTCGAGCCGCCCGTGCGCCCGTCCGTCGCCGCCGCCCGCGAGGCGCTGCGGCGCCATCCGTGGCTGCACGGCCGTCACCCGTTCAGCGAGTGCTACGTGTGCGGCGCCGGCCGGCACGACGGCCTCGGCCTGCACTTCGGCGCCCTGCGCGGCCACGAGGGCATGACCGCCGCGCTGCTGGTGGCCGACGAGACGGTGCCGCACGACGCCGCCGGCCTGGTCCCGGAGATCGCCTGGGGCGCGCTCGACTGCCCGAGCTACGTGCCGGCGCTGTGGGACGCCGACATACCGAGCCTGCTCGCCCGCATGCACGCCGAGCTGCTGGAGCCGATCCCCATCGGCGAGCCGATCGTGGCCACCGGCTGGCTGCTCGAGGCCGAGGGCCGCAAGCACCACACCGCCAGCGCGCTGCTGGCCGCCGACGGGCGCCTGCTCGCCCGCGCGCAGCACCTGTGGGTCAGGCCCCGCGCGGCTTCGGCTTGAACGTCGCCCGCAGCTGCGGCTTGGGCTTGCAGCGCTTGTGCCGCGGCTTGCACGGCTTCTTCTTCGGCTTGGGCTTCGGGAGCACCACGTGCACCTTCCGACTCGCGACGCCGAGCGGGCCGCTCGGGCCCTGCGCCGAGACCCGCACGCGGAAGCGCCCGCGCCTGGGCGGCGTCCAGGACACGGTGTGCGAGCCGTGCGCGAGCTGGAGGCCCCCGAAGAGCGTCACATTCTGGTCGCCGGTCACGCGCACCGTGACCGCTGAGACCTTCGAGATCGAGAAGCGGACCGTCGTGGCGTGGCGGGCCCGCAGCTTGCGCAGTGGGCCGATGCCGATCCGGGTCGGCTCGCGCTCGTAGCGGGCGAAGCGCTTCTGCGCGGAGCAGTACAGCGAGCGCTTCGTCTGCGTGCACATGTCGCCGAGGAACTCCTCGATCAGCTGGTGGTAGCCGAGCGTCGACTCGCGGCCGGACAGCGAGTACAGCGACCAGGCGCCGGTGTCCGACGCCGTGACGATCCTGCGCGCCGTGCGCTCGCCGCGCCGGAACAGTGCTTCGGCCACCTTGTCCTGCGGGTACAGCGCCGCGAGCTCGCCGATGCCGCTTACCGCCTGCAGCTCGCCGTTGAACACGCGCAGCGACGGTGCGAACGAGTACATGAGGAAGTGGTCGCCGCCGTCGATGCCGACCGGCGGCGGCGTCCGGAACGCGCCGAGCGCCCGGTGGGCCGCCTTGCGCCAGCGCGGGACGTTCAGCGCCCGGGCGGCGCGGGCCAGCGCCGACACGGCGGTCGCCTGGGTCATGCCGCTGATCCACGGCGGCGTGCCGCCGCCCCAGCTGAAGTAGTACTCCCAGGCGATGAAGTCGCCGCGCTCGGCGCCGAGCGCGAGCAGCCCGTCGATCGTCCGCCGCAGGCGGGCCGCCGGGCACGTGGCCTTGCGCCCGACGCCGTACCGGCGGCGCAGGCACTCGCCGGCCAGCCAGTTCGCCTTCCCCCAACTGGCCAGCGCCTGGAGCTGCAGCCCGCGGCCGGGGTAGTACTGGAACACCGCCGGGTCGTCGCCGAACGTCGTGCGCGCGGACGCGGCGGGGAACGCGGCGTGCTTCCAGAACTGCGTGTTGCGCCGCAACACGAGGAACATCGGACGCAGCCGCGCGTGGTCGAGCAGGTGCACGGCGGCGAGGTGGTCGACCGTGCCGAGCACGGTGCGCATCTCGTTCCCGCGCGCGCCGGTGAGCTTGCGGGCGGCGCGCCGCGCGGCGGCATAGTCGCGCGTGAGGCGGCCATGGGCGGCGGGGGAGATACGGCCGGTGAGCAGCGCCAGGCGGAGCGCGCCGGCCACGGTGGTCGACTTGCGCGCCTTGCGGATCGCGATGTGCAGGAGGCGCACGCGCTCGGCCTCGGCGGCGGCCGCCGCGCGCCAGGTGGCGGCCTTCAGCGGGCCCTGGTTCTCCTGCAGGCGGACCTCCGGCGACGGCGCCGGGCGGGGCGGCGGATCGGCCACGGCGCCGCATCCGCCCAGCCCGAGAGCGAGCAGCAGGTATGCCGTCCGTAGCCGGGCCATGCCACAGCATCGTCCATGCGGTCAGCGGACTTGACCGGGATGTCTGGAAGCCGACCCGATCGGCGTCGCGATCCTGTTCGATCAGCCAGGTCACGCCGCGGGGGGCCAGCCCGGGTCCACCGATCAGCCGCGGGAATCGGTGGATTCGGGCTGAGGATCCGCTAGGTTGGCCGCCGTGGCTGTTCCTCGCCTGCGCGTACCCGCATCCGGTCTTGGCGGCGGGTCCCTGCGGCAGGCGGCGGGACTCGTCTCCGACGAGGTCGAGCTCTACCACCGCACGTACACGACGCTGCTGCGGTCGTCGGGCGAGACGCTGCTGCGCGTGCTCGAGCCGTCGCACCGCTCGATGAACTCGAGCCTGCACGCGCTGGCCGCCACCAGCGACGTCGACCTCGGCGCACTCCTGTACTCGATGCGCCGGCTGCCCGCCGGCATCTGGCGTACCGCGGTGATCGTGATGGGCCAGGAGGCGCGCGTGTTCGAGCGTGCGGGGCTCGGCCGGATCGAGGAGTGGGACGCGGTCGAGGCGCCGGCGCGCCGCCGCCGCTGGTTCGACAACCACGACGGGACGATGGCCGTGCTGCTGGCCTCGACGTCGGACCTCGACGACCTGATCCCGACGCTCGTCGCCTACCAGGTGGAGTGGAACAAGCTCAACGCGTCGGTGCGCGCGAACGAGATGCCGGACGGCGACGATCCCGACCCGGCCGCCTGCGGCGACGCGTTCGGCGGCTCGGCCGAGGACTGGACGCGCATCCGCGAGGCGTGGGGCGATCTGCGGTCGTTCATCGAGCAGGTCCGCAGCGGACGGCTGAACCTGCGGATCCGCATGCTCGGCGGCTCCGCGGCCGGCTACGCGCGCATGACCCGGCGCTGGTGGCAGCCGGTGCGCTCGAGCATGGAGGAGCAGGGCCTCGGCGACCGGCCGGTCTACTTCATCTCCTCCAACCCGCACTCGATCGTCAACCTCGTCACGCCGACCGCACGGACGGGCGAGGCGGACATCGTCGCCTTCGTCGAGGAGCACGGGCCGGGCTACCTGCACGACGAGCTGCAGCGCTTCCGCGAGGGCCGGGCCGAGGGGTCGTGGGAGAACTTCCTGTACTTCGGCGCCCGCCTGCTGTGGGAGGCGCTGCCGGAGGATGGCGACGAGTGGCGGCGCCGCCAGGCGGCGGAACGGGCGCTCGGCGTCACCCACATCTCCAGCCGCGCCGCGCTGCGGGTGTCCTCACAGGTCATCGCGCTCGACAAGCTCGACCCGGCGGGGTTGGACCCGCGGCTCGGCTCGATCGACGCCGAGAAGCTCGCCGGCTCGGACGCGGTGATCGTGAACATCGAGTACCCGCTCGGGTTGGCCGCCTACAACATCCTGCGCGAGCTGTCCTCGTCGACCGACGTGGTCAAGGGCGTGTACGTGCTCGGCAAGGCGGCGACGCTCAACGCCGACGTCGGCGACGTCCTCATCTCCGGCGTCATCCACGACGAGCACTCGGGCTCGACGTACTGGCTCGACAACGCGTTCTCGTTCGACGACATCGCGCCGTTCCTGCGCTTCGGCTCAGGGCTGGACAACCAGCGCGCGGTCACGGTCAAGAGCACGTTCCTCCAGAACCGCGAGTACCTCGACTTCTACTACCGCGAGGCATACACGGTGGTCGAGATGGAGGCCGGGCCGTTCTGCAACGCGGTCTACGAGATGGCGGACGCCGATCGCTACCCGGTCGGCGAGGCGGTCAACTTCTCCAAGCTCCCGATCGACTTCGGGATCATCCACTACGCGTCTGACACGCCGTACACCCAGGCGCGCACGCTCGGCGCCCGCGGACTGTCCTACTACGGCGTGGACTCGACGTACGCCAGCTCGCTGGCGATCCTGCGCCGCATCTTCACGCTCGAGGGCCTCTACTAGAGCCCGACGAGCTTGCGCAGCAGCGGGCGCATCTCGTCGTCGCCCGGGAGCGAGATCGTGGCGACGACCTCGCGGGAGGCGGCCAGCACGCGCTGCCCCTCAGCGGTCATCGTCACCACGTAGGAGCGGCGGTCCGCGGGGTTGCGCCGGCGCTCGAGCAGCGCGAGCCACTCGAGGTCGTCGACGATCTGGGTGACCGCCGTCGCGCTGACGGCCATGGCCGTCGTGAGGTGCTGCTGCGACGTCGGGCCGAGCTCGTCGAGCGCCGCGAGCACGCCGTAGTGGCGGACGTCGATCGGCAGATCGCGGAACGCCTCGTTGGCCCGGTCGCGGGCCATGAAGTGCGCCTGCACGATCAGGAAGCCGGTGAGGTCCTCGAGATCGGGCGGGATCAGGCGCTCCGGGTCGGAGGTGATCAGCGCCCGCAGCAGCTCGTGCAGCCGCGCGCGCTCATCGGCGGTCAGGTGCGCGGCCATCGTGTCGCTCGCGCTCCGCACCCGCGGGGCCATCTCGGCGACAGCCGCCTCGCCGGCGGGCGTCACGTGCAGCCGGTACGAGCGCCGGTCGTCGGGGTCGCGCCGTCGCTCGACCCAGCCGTGCCGCTCGAGCTCGTCGACGATCCCGACCACCAGCGTGCGGTTCACGCGCATCTTCTCGGCCAGCCGCTGCTGCGAGATCGGGCCGGTGCTCATCAGCGCCTTGAGCATCGAGTAGTCGCGCGGCTGCGCGCCCTCGGGCATCGCCTCGATCTTGGTGCGGTGCGCCTGGTCGTAGGCGACCCGCAGCAGGTAGCCGGTGTGGTCAGCCAGTCGGATGCCGCGGAGGGTATTCATCTCCTGGATCATCAGTGTACAAATCATCAATACCTTGACGATCAATAACTTCAGGAGTACCTTGGGCTCAGGTCTCAGCTCCCCACTCCCCAGGAGGCTCCCCACCATGGACCGCAAGTGGTGGACGCTGGTCGCGGTCTGCACCGGCGTCTTCATGCTCCTGCTCGACGTCACGATCGTGAACGTCGCGCTCCCCGACATCCAGCAGTCGCTGGGTGCCTCGCTCTCCGACCTGCAGTGGGTCGTCGACGCGTACGCGCTGTCGCTCGCCGCGCTGCTCCTGACCGCCGGGTCGATCGCCGACCGCGTCGGCCGCCGCATCGTGTTCGCGATCGGGATCGTCGTCTTCACCGGTGGCTCGGTGCTGTGCGGCGTGGCCGGCGATCCGACGTTCCTGGCCATCTCGCGCGCCCTGCAGGGCATCGGCGGCGCGATCATGTTCGCCACCTCGCTGGCGCTGCTCACCACGGCCTTCCACGGCCGTGACCGCGGCACCGCGTTCGGCCTGTTCGGCGCCGTCACCGGCATCGCGGTCGCCGTCGGGCCGGTGCTCGGCGGGGCGATCACCAGCGGCCTGTCGTGGCGCTGGATCTTCTTCGTGAACATCCCGGTCGGCGTCGCCGCGCTGGCCGCCACGCTGCTCAAGGTCGACGAGTCGCGCGACCCGCGGCCGCGCCGGATCGACTACCTCGGCTTCACGACCTTCAGCGCCGGCCTCGCCGCGCTCGTCTACGGGCTGATCCGCAGCAACGAGGACGGCTGGGGCTCGACCACGGTGATCGGCTCGCTGGTCGTCGCGGCCGCGCTGCTGGCGGCGTTCGTCGTCGCCGAGCGGGTGCAGCGCGAGCCGATGTTCGACCTGTCGCTGGTGAAGGTGCCGACGTTCGTCGGCGGCCTCACGTCGGCGTTCGGCATCTCCGCGTCGCTGTTCTCGCTGCTCACCTACCTGGTGCTGTACATCCAGAACCTGCTCGGCTACTCGGCGATCGAGGCCGGCGTGCGGTTCCTGCCGCTCACCGGCGCGATCTTCCTCACCGCGGGCATCGCCGGGCGGCTGTCGGCACGCGTGCCGACGCGGCTGCTGATCGGCCCCGGGTTCGTGCTCATCGGCACCGGACTGCTGCTCATGCACGGCCTCACGCCGAGCGACGACTGGACCGCGCTGCTGCCCGGGATGATCGTCGCGGGCGTCGGTGCGGGGCTCGTCAACGTGCCGCTGGCCACGACCGCCGTGGCCGTCGTCGAGCCGGCGCGAGCCGGCATGGCGTCGGGCGTGAACTCCACGTTCCGGCAGGTCGGCATCGCGACCGGCATCGCCGCGCTCGGCGCGATCTTCTCGCACAGCGTCGGCACCGCCGCGACGCCGCAGGCGTTCGTGAACGGCCTCAACGACATCATCGTCGTCGGCGCCGTGGTGGCGTTCGTGTCCGCGGTCGCCGCGTTCACGCTGATCCGCCAGCGCGACTACGTCGTGGCGGCGGAGATCAGTTCGAGCACGACGACCTCGGGCGGCGCCAGCAGCCGCAGCGGCAAGCCGCTCGTCCCGAGCCCCGAGGTGATGTAGAGGTGGCGGCCGTCCTCGACCACGTGCCCGCGGGCGTAGCGCTCGCCGTAGCGGGACGGGATCGCGAGACGGCGCAGCCGCGGGATCGCGACCTGCCCGGCGTGCGTGTGGCCGGAGACCGTCAGCGAGATGCGGTTCGGGACGTATGGGAAGACGTCCGGATCGTGGGAGAGCAGGACCACGGGCGCGCCGGCCGGGACACCGGCCAGCGCGCCCGGTAGGTCCGGCCTCCGGCGGCGCAGGTCGGCGAGGCCGGCGACATACAGGTCGCCGGCCTGCAGCACGCGGTTCTCGAGCACCTCGATGCCCTCGTTGTGCAGCGCCCGCCACATCCGGTCGCCGGCCCGCTTCCAGTCGTGGTTGCCGAGCACCGCGTAGACGCCGAGCGGGGCGCGCAGCGCCGCCAGCTCGTGCGCGACCTGCTCCGGCTCCAGCCGCCTACCCCACAGCGGGTGGGCGTCGATGTAGTCGCCGAGCAGCAGGACCGCGTCGGGCGCCTCCTCGTTCAGCCGCTCCACGGCGCGGGCGATCGCCTTCAGCGAGGCGTGCGGCGCGCCGCTGTGCAGGTCGGACAGCAGCCCGAGGCGCACGCCGTCGAGCTCGCGCGGCCAGTGCGGCAGGCGCAGGGTCTGCCGGGTCGTCACGAGCCTCCGCGGCTCGATCCACCCCGCATACGCCAGGACCCCGGCCGCCGCCGCGGCGGCGAGCGCCTTCACCGGACCTCGTCGCGGCGCGGCATGCCCTCGCGGGCGCCCGCCGCGCGGGTCGACAGCGCGGCGGCGGCGAGCGCGAACTCCGCCGCGTCGCGCAGCGGCCGGCCGGCGGCCAGCTCGGCCGCGAGCGCGCCGTTGACGGTGTCGCCGGCTCCCGTGGTGTCGACCACGTCGACTGCCGGCGCGGGCAGGCGGTCGGCCCTGTCGCCGTCGAGCAGCAGCGCGCCGTCGGCGCCGAGCGTGACCAGCACCGCGGCGCCGGTGCGCGCGGCGAGCGCGGCCGCGGCGGCCTGCACGTCGTCCTCGCCGGCCAGCGCGCGCGCCTCGTCGGCGTTGGGTGTGAGCAGCACGCCGCCGAGCCCGTCGGCCAGCGGCCGCGCCGGCGCGGGGTTGAGGATCGCCGTCCAACCCGCCGCACGCGCTGCGCGGGCGCCGGCCAGCACGGCCTCGTCGGGCACCTCGTGACCGAGCAGCACGACGCCGTCGCCGCGCAGGTCGAGCGCCCGCTCGACCATCGCGCCGGTCAGGGCGCCGTTGGCGCCCGAGGCGACCGCGATCTGGTTCTCTCCCCGCTCGTCGACGACGATCACCGCCACGCCGGTGGCGACGTCGTCCAGACGCAGCGTGGCGGACACGTCGACGTCCTCGCCGGTGAGCAGCTCGAGCGCCTCGTCGCCGAGGTCGTCGGCGCCGACCGCGCCGGCGAACACCACGCGCGCGCCGAGCCGCGCGGCGGCCACCGCCTGGTTGGCGCCCTTGCCACCGCCGTGGCGCGCGAACGTCCCGCCCGTCACGGTCTCGCCCGGCCGCGGCAGCTGCCGCACCGAGACCACGAGGTCGGCGTTCACCGACCCGACCACGACGACCGCGGGTTGCGACATCACGGCGAGGCTACGCGACGACGATCACGGCCGCCGCGGCGCCGGCGAGGGCCGTCGTCGCGGCGAGGCCGCGCGGCGTGTGCGTGCGCAGCCCGGCGGCGGCGACGAGGAGCGCCGCCGAGACCCCGAGCCACGCGTGCGAGTGGGTGGCCAGCAACGCCGCGATCAGCACGAACGCGATGCGGACGCGCTGCCACGCGAGCGCCGTGCGCTCCTCCCATTGCGTGTCAGGCGCGGATGGCACCGACGACCACCAGGACGGCGAGCACGAGCGCGAGCAGCGCGATCGCGGGCGGGACGAAGCGCGGCGGGCCGATGACCGGCAGCGGCTCCTTGAGGCGCATCGCGCGCTCGTTGGCCTCCCAGCGGCGGTAGCTGGTCAGCGCGAGGATGCCGCCGAGCAGGATCGGCGGGAGCGAGACGAGCAGCCGGATCGCCTCCGAGTCGAACTCGAGCAGCTGGCCCGCGGCCAGGCCGCCGCCGATCAGCGCGAGCGCCGTGCGGTTCCAGGCCAGGAAGGTGCGCTCGTTGGCGAACGTGAAACGCGGGTCGGGATCCTCCCCGACATCGCGCAGCGAGGGTGGCGCCATGCCCCCGATTATCGTTGCCGGCCCGATGCTCCGAGTCCCGGTCACCGCCGTCCGCCGCCTCGCGGTGCGCGCCCAGCGCCTCGAAGGCCCCGCTCCGCGCGGCCGCGCGGACCGCGCGGAGATCCTCGACGTCGCCCGCGCGCTGCGCTGCCTGCAGCTCGATCCGACGAGCGCGGTCGCCCGCTCGCACCTGCTCGTCGTGTGGAGCCGGGTGGGCCGGTTCGACCCGGCCGATCTCGAGCACGTCGCCTACGACGAGCGCGCGCTGTTCGAGTACTGGGCGCACGAGGCGTCGCTCGTGCTCAGCGAGGACCTGCCGCTGCACCGCTGGATGATGCGTCGATCGCCGCGCGAGCGCCAGCAGGAGTGGTGGGACCTCAACGCGAAGTTCCGCGCCTACCTGGTCGACCGCCTGCGCGCCGACGGGCCGCTGCCGCTGCGCGACCTCGAGGACCAGTCGGTCGCGCCGTGGCTCTCCAGCGGCTGGACCGACCAGCGCAACGTCTCGCGGATGCTCGACCTCATGTGGGTGCGCGGCCACGTCGGCATCCGCGGGCGCGCGGGCGGCCTGCGGCTGTGGGACCTGATGGAGCGCTGCCTGCCGCCGGACGCGCCCGACGAGGTGCTCGACGACGGCGAGGTGACGCGGCGGTCGGCGCTGCTGGCGCTGCGCTCGCTCGGCGTCGCCCGCGCGCCGCACATCCGCGCGCACTTCACGCGCTCCCGCTACCCGGGCCTGCCGGCGGTACTCGCCGCGCTGCGCGACGAGGGCGCGATCGAGCCCGTCGAGGTCGAGGGCCTGCGCGGCGAGTGGTTCGTGCACGCGGAGGACGCGGAGACGCTCGCGGCGCTGGCGACCGACTCGTTCCGCGGCCGCACCGCGCTGCTGTCGCCGTTCGACAACCTGCTCTGCGACCGCGGGCGCACCGAGGAGCTGTTCGGCTTCTCGCACCGGCTGGAGATCTACACGCCGAAGGCCAAGCGCCGCTGGGGCTACTTCGTCCTGCCGATCCTGCACGGCGACCGGCTGATCGGGCGCGCCGACCTGCGCATGGACCGCAAGGCCGGCCGGCTGGTCGCGCCGGCGATCCACCGGGAGGACGACGCGCCGAAGGGCAAGGCGGTCGCCCGCGCGGTCCGGGTGCAGCTCGAGCGCCTCGCCGCGTGGCAGGGCGCCGACGACCTCGAGATCCAGTCCGCGCCGGCGGCCTGGCCGCTGCGAGCAGCGCCCGAGCGAGCGGTCCTGGAGCATCGCCCGCCCCAGCTCGACCCAGGCCGAGCCGTAGTACGTCGGGTGGGAGGCATCGAGGTCGGCGGCACGCCGGAGCAGATCGGCCGTCGCGCGATCGTCGCCCGCCGCCTGCGCCGCGGCGGCGGCGCCCACCAGCGCGGCCGAGCGCCGGAAGGTCTCGGCGATACGCCGCCTTGCCGAGCTTCGGGTACTCAAGGACCGCACGCGCTCGTCGACCCGCTCGTGAGCGCGGACGATCTGCGGGGTGCGGTCGGTGCACGAGTCGAGCGCGACGATGAAGCGGACGCCGTCGTCCGGGCAGGCGGCGCGATACGCACGCAGCGTGCGGTCGATCCGGTCCTCTTCGTTGTGCGCTGGCATCACGATGTCGAGACGCACTCAGACCTCCCTGGTCTGGGTCGGTTCTGCGTATTGGCCGCGCGCCGGCGATCCGGCCCGCGCGGCAGGGACTCCTCATTCCAACTCAGAAATGGGCGACGGTTGCGCTCGTGTGACCCCCGTCACACCGCGCCACCCCCCATCAAGGGGGAGCGATCGTCCCGGTGACTTCCCCGAACGAGATCTCGCCGCTGCGGCCCCGCAGGACGACCGTGTCGCCGTCCTCCAGGAAGCGGCGCCCCTCGTACAGCTCGATCAGGCTGCCCTGGGTCCCCGGCGCGTCGCCGGAGATCGTGCCGGAGGCGTAGAGATCGCCCGGCCGGACGTTGGTCCCGTTGATCGTCGCGTGGGCGAGTTGTTGCGGGAACGTCCAGTACAGGTCCTTGGCGTTGGTGCGCGAGACGACCTCGCCGTTGAGCTCGACCTCGAGCGCGATGTCGAGCGCCCAGTCGCCGTCGGTGCGCAGGTACTCGTGCGGCTCAGGGTCCTGTGCGCGGGCGGGCACGCGGAACGGCTCGAGCGCCTCCAGCGGCACGATCCACGGCGAGATCGAGGTGGCGAACGACTTGCCGAGGAACGGGCCGAGCGGCACGTACTCCCAGCGCTGGATGTCGCGCGCGCTCCAGTCGTTGACCAGCACGAAGCCGAAGACGTGGTCGGCCGCCTCGCGCGTGGAGATCGGGGTGCCGAGCTCGTTCCCGGGGCCGGTGACGAAGCCGAGCTCGAGCTCGATGTCGAGCCGCTTGGTAGGCCCGAAGCCCGGCGCCTGCCCGGGCTCGGGCGGCGGCAGCTGGCCGCGGGGGCGGCGGATCGGCGTGCCGGACACCACCACCGAGCTCGCGCGCCCGTGGTAGCCGACCGGCAGGTGGCGCCAGTTCGGCAGCAGCGGCTCGGCGTCGGGCCGGAACATGCGGCCGAGGTTCGTGGCGTGCTCGATCGACGAGTAGAAGTCCACGTAGTCGCCGACCGCCAGCGGGAGTCGCGGCTCGAGGCCGGCGAGCGGGACCAGCTCCGCCGTCCCGGCCTCGATGCGCCCGCGGACTGCGTCGCGGAGCGCGGCCCAGGCCGGCCGGCCCAGCGCGAGCAGCGGGTTCAGCACGGGTCCCGCCAGCGTGCCGCTCGGCAGCCCGGCCTCCGCCTCGAAGCCGTCGAGCAGCACGGCGTCTTCGCCGAATCGGACTGCCGGCCGCGGCTGGCCGCCGGGCGTGGCCACGGCGCCGTAGGGAAGGTTGTCGAGGCCGAACCCGTCGCTCACGGCGGGGAGCCTACGTGCCCGATCGCCGCCGAGCGGCGAAGGTTGCCACTCCCCGTCCGTCCAGCATTGATTGACAAGGCCTGCGCGGTTCAGGCAGGGTCGGGTCCTGGTTAGGTGCCTGACAGTCGCAGTGGTGGTGGCGGGGTTGCTCTGCACGCCCGCGCACGCCCAGGTACCGACGCTCCAGGCGCCGTTCACAAGCAGCTACTCGGTCAACGTCCTCCAGACACCTCCGGGCGTTCCGACCCGTCTCGGCGGCCTTACGCTGAAGGCGGGCACGACCGAAAAGCTGCTGCTCGGCGGCGAAGCGAACAGCGCGAACGGTGCCCTCTATGAGGTCACCGTCGCGCGCAATCCCCAGGGCCACATCAGCGGCTTCGTCGGCACGGCCACGCGCTACGCGGCCGCGGCCTACAACGACGGCGGGATCGTCTACGGCCCGGGCAACGTGCTGTTCCTCGCCCGCTGGCCGCAGAACGAGCTCGGCCAGACGAAGCCGGGCAGCACGATCACCGACAAGATCATCCCGCTCACCCCGTTCGCGATCGAGTCCTCGCTCGTCGCGCTCCGGTTCGTGCCGCAGGGCAGCCCCGGCGCCGGCCGGCTGAAGCTCGTGAGCTACAGCGGCGGCGCGTGGTACGACGCCGGCGTCACGCCCGACGGCACGGGCACCTACAACCTCGTCGGTCCCAAGGAGGTCCCGGGCTCACGTTTGTCCGGCGGCGCGGTCGGGTTCGTCTACCTCGGCAGCGGGTCCTCCCAGTTCACGCGGCCGAGCATGCTCGTGTCCGAGTACCAGGCGGGCCAGGTCGCCGCCTATGCGGTCGACGCGAACGGCGACCCGATCGTCTCCACCCGCCGCACGTTCATCACCGGGCTCAGCGGCGCCGACGGTGCGTTCATCGATCCGGTGACCGGCGACTTCCTCTTCTCGACGTTCGGCAGCGGCGACCAGGTGGTCGTGGTCAGCGGCTTCGCCAAGCCGCTGCCGCCGCCGGTGGCCGGCAAGAAGGTCAACGCCCAGCCCTCGGGCGGCACCGTGAAGGTCAGGCTCCCGGGCAAGAAGGGCTTCCGGACGCTGAAGGTCGGCCAGCAACTCCCGGTCGGCACGACCGTGGACACGACCAAGGGCCGCGTCACGCTGGTCACGGCGGGGTCCGGCAACTCGACCGGGCAGGCCGACTTCTACGACGGCATCTTCAAGATCGGCCAGAAGCGGCGCGGCAACCGGCTCACCACGCTGACGCTGGTCGAGAAGCTCAGCTGCTCCGGCGGTGGCGGCAAGGCGTCGGCCGCGAAGAAAAAGAAGAAGAAGCGGCGCCTGTGGGGTGACGGCAAGGGCAAGTTCCGGACCAAGGGCAAGCACAGCGCGGCGACCGTCGTCGGCACCAGGTGGCTGGTCGCCGACACGTGCACGACCACGACGACCAATGTGAAGCGCGGCACGGTGTCCGTGCGCGACTTCGTCAAGGGCAAGACGGTGGTCGTCAAGGCGGGCAAGAAGTACGTGGCCGGGACGCGGATGAGCCGAGGCTGAGGCGGCGTACGGCGGGCCGGCATGCGACTTGGTCTAGTGCCCTTCCCAACGGGGCCTGTTGTCGGTTAGAAACAGCCGATGCAGGTAGTCATGGATCGGCTGGGGCGCTTCATCGCGCGCCGCCGGCGTCTCGTTCTGGGCATTTGGGTCGCGCTCGTCATCGTGGCGGTGCCGTTCGCCAGTCGTCAGACCGAGAACCTCACCGGCGGCGGGTTCGAGACGAAGGGCTCGGGCTCGAAGGTCGTCGCCGACGCGCTCGCCAGCGAGTTCCCCGGCATGCAGCCGGAGGACCTCGCGGTGGTCTTCGACAACCGCGCCGGTGACCCGCAGGCGCTGGCCGCCGCCGTCGACCGGGTCGAACGGGACGGCTTCAAGGACGTGGACGCGGTGCGCGTCACCCCGGAGGCGCTCGAATCGGCGCGCGCGTCCAACGACGACGTGGTGATCATGCCGCTGGTCGTCGAGGGCGACCGCGACGAGGCCGTCGACGCGGCGTCCGTCATGCGCGAGAACCTCCACTTCGACGACGAGGGCGCGGCGGTGCCGCTCCACCTCGTGGGCCAGAGCGCGCTGTGGGCCGGGATCCAGCAGCTCTCGAAGGAGGACCTGGAGGAGGCGGAGGTCATCGGCCTCCCGATCGTGCTCATCGTGCTGCTCGCCGTGTTCGGGTCGCTCGCCGCCGCCGCCCTGCCGCTGGCGCTCGGCGTCGCGGCCGTCGTGGTCACCGGCGCGATCGTCTTCTTCCTGTCGCAGGTCTACGGGATGTCGATCTTCGTGACCAACATCGCCTCGATGCTCGGCATCGGCGTTGCAGTGGACTACTCGCTGTTCATCCTCGCCCGCTACCGCGAGGAGTTGAAGGACGGGCGGGGGCCGGACGAGGCGCGCGAGGTCGCGCTGCGGACATCCGGCATGGCGGTGACGTTCTCCGGCGTGACCGTGATCGTCGCGCTGGCCGGGCTGTTCCTCATCGATGCGAAGGTCGTGCGCTCGATGGCGGTCGGCGCGATCGTCGTCGTCGCGATGGCCGTGCTCGCCGCCGTGACGCTGCTGCCCGCGCTGATCGCGTTGCTGGGGCGCCGCGTGTCCGAGCCGGGCAAGATCATCGGCAAGCTGCGGTTCCGCCGCAAGACGCCACGCACCGGCCCGGGCTTCTGGGAGCGCTGGACCGCGATGCTCATGCGCCGTCCGCTGCCGTTCGCCCTCGGCGCGACCGCGCTGATGTTGCTGATCGCCTCGCCGGCGCTCGTCATGAAGGAGAACACCGCCGCGATCGCGATGTTCCCCAAGGACTTCGAGACCCGCGTCGGCTTCGATCTCGCCAGCGAGAAGCTGGGGCCCGGCGGGGTCGGGCCGATCCAGCTGCTTGCCGACTTCAATGGCCGCGAGGTCGACAGCGGCGCCGTCGACGCGTACGTCCAGGAGGTCCAGGGCCTGCCGGACGTCGCCTCGGTCGCGGACCCCGTGGTCTCCCGCGACGGCACGAAGGCGCTGATTGTGGTGACCCCGCGCGAGAGCCCGGAGAGCGAGAGCACGACCGCGTTGGTCGACCGGTTGCGAACGCTCTCGGGCCCTGACGGCTCGGTGCTCAGCGTCGGCGGCGCGACCGCGCAGAACCAGGACGACACCAGCGTGATCGCCGGCTCGCTCTGGAAGGTGGCGCTGTTCGTGATCGTCGTGAGCTACCTCGTCCTGCTGGTCGTCCTGCGCAGCGTGCTGCTGCCGCTCAAGGCCGTGCTGATGAATGCGCTCTCCGTGGCCGCGGCCTACGGCGTGCTCGTGATGGTGTTCCAGTGGGGGTGGTTCGACGGGATCACCGGCTTCGAGTCGCTCGGGTACGTCCAGGCGATCACGCCCGCGCTGCTGCTGGCCGTCGTCTTCGGCCTCTCGATGGACTACGAGGTCTTCATGCTCTCGCGCATCAAGGAGCGCTACCACGCTACGGGCGACACGCAGAAGGCGGTCGCCCAAGGCCTGGCGGCGAGCGCGAAGACGATCTCCAGCGCCGCGCTGATCATGGTCGCCGTGTTCGCCATCTTCGCGGGCACCGGCGTGCCCCAGATCAAGGAGATCGGTGTCGGGCTCGCGGTCGCGATCGCGCTCGACGCCACGATCGTACGGCTCATCCTCGTACCCACGACAATGGAGCTCATGGGCGACATGAACTGGTGGATCCCGAAGTCGCTGGACCGCGTGCTACCGGACATGGACTTCGAGTCCTCCGGGTCCGAGCGCCCCGAGGAAGTGGCGGTGACGACATGAGCAAGTCCGTCCTCATCACCGGCTGCTCGACCGGCATCGGCCGGTCGACCGCGACGCAGCTCGCGAAGGCGGGTTGGACCACCTACGCGACGGCGCGCCGGACCGAGTCCATCAAGGACCTCGAGGCCGACGGCTGCAAGACGCTGGCGCTCGACGTCACGTCCGAGGACTCGATGCAGGCCGCGGTGCGCGCCGTCGAGGAGGCCGAGGGGTCGATCGACGCACTCGTCAACAACGCCGGCATCCAGGAGATCGGCGCCATCGAGACGGTCCCGATGGACCGGGTCCGCGCCCTGTTCGAGACCAACGTCTTCGGGGCGGCGCGGCTCACGCAGCTCGTGCTCCCGGGCATGCGCGAGCGCGGCAGCGGGCGGATCGTGACCATCGGGTCGATGAACGGGCGCTTCACCTGGCCCGGCACCGGCTACTACTGCGCGACCAAGCACGCGCTCGAGGCGATCAGCGACGCGCTGCGCCACGAGGTGCGGCCGTTCGGGATCGACGTCGTGCTGATCGAGCCGGGCTTCGTGAAGACGCCGCTGGGGGAGTCCGCGGCGCACCGGCGCACCGACTCCGACGACGGTCCGTACTCGAGCTACAACGCCGCGGTCGCCGACGTCGCGACCACCTACACCACCGGCATGCTGGGCACCCTCGCCTGCTCGCCCGAGGCGGTCGCCAAGACCGTCGAGAAGGCGCTTTCAGCCGACGGCCGCCCGCGGGCCCGGTACCGCGTCGCGCCCTCTGCCGGGCTCTTCATGACCACACGCAAATTGCTCCCGGACGCGGCGTTCGACGCACTGCTCCGATCGCAGATGCCCGAACCTACACGTGGCGAGTGAAGAAGTCCGCGATCTCGTCGCGGCGCTCTGAGACGTAGCGATAGCCGTCGTAGCGGCCGGTCGACGGGAACTTGACGACCGGCCCGTCGACGTTCGGCGTGCCCGCCGCGAACGTCTCGACGTCCTCCATCGTCCCGTAGCGGTCGCCGGTGCCCTGGACGTACTTGACGACCGTCCCGTCGAGCAGCTTCGCCGGCGCGCCGGGGTCCTGCTGGCTGGGCGGCGTCATCCGCCACGCGCGGTAGATGTACTCGACCGGCGCGTTGATGACCGGTCCGATGGCGCCGAACTCCTCCCGGCAGAAGTTGCGGTTGAACGTCGTCACCTTCGCGGGCTGGAGTGCGAGGATCGCCTTGATCGGCTGGCAGTCCGGAGCCCCGTAGAGCGCGATCGTGCCGCCCATCGAGACGCCCAGGGACCCGATCCGCTGCCCGTCGACATCGGGGCGCGAGCGCAGGTAGGCGACGGCTCCCGTGAAGTCGCGCTTCTCGAGCGGGCCGAAGGTCACCAGGCCGGGACCGGCCTCGCTCTCGCCGTGCTTGCGGACGTCGTACATGAGCACGTGGAAGCCGGCGTCGTGCAACGTCTTCGCGGCGGGCAGGAAGTCGACGTCGCGGTCGTCGACCGGCGCCTGGCCGGCGACGTTGCCGAGCCGGTTCCACATCCAGCCGTGTACGAACACGATCGCGGGCGCGGGTCCGTCGGTGCCGGCGGGGATGAACCAGCCCTTGAGCCCGACGCCGTCGCCGGCCTTGAACGACACGTCCTCGTAGTCGAGGTCGACCTCGGCGGGCGTCCGGTCGATCGGTGCACGCCGGGCGAAGAGCATCAGACGGGTGAGCTTGAGCGGATGGCGGTTCATCGTGCGGGCGGTTGTATCCGGGATCGGACCGGAGCGTCAAGTGCTCGTCGATCTATCCGTTCGACCAGGCATCCGTTGACGCGACCTGGGCTTTGCACCACGATCCCTGCGCATTGATCGCGCGCGTCGCCATGGGGCCGGTCCTCGCGGGCATCGCGCTGCTGGTGCTCGCGCCGACGGCCGCGGCCGCGACGTTCAACGTCAACACGACGGTCGACCACGACGAGGACAAGTCGTGTGTGGCGCCGAGCGACTGCACGCTGCGTGACGCGGTCTCGCTGGCGGGAAGCGCGGACACGATCAACGTCCCGACCGGCACGTACACGCTGACCCAGGGCGAGCTCTCGCTGCTGTCCGACCACATAGCCGGCTCGGGCGCGCGGTCGGGAACGAAGTGGCTCGTCGAGGACCACTGCACGTCAACGCTGACCCGCGTCGCCCGCGGCCGAGTCAAGGTGCGGGACTTCGGCAAGCGCAGGACCGTGCTCGGTTAAGGCGGGCAAGAAGTACGTCGCCCGAGCCCGATGAGCTGCCCATAGATCTGTCCAGCCGGGCAGCGGATCGATTGACTCGCCTGCGGGTTTGCACGACCATCGTGCCCTTGCGCGGACGAGTGTCATGAGCCTCGCCTGGTGGGGGCGCTCGCCGATTCTGCTTGCGGCGCCCGGTGTCGCATCGGCGATCACGATCAGCCCGACGCGGTTCGACGACCCGGCGCCGAACGGGGCTGCCGGCTGCGTACCGCGAATTGCTCGCTGCGCGCAAGCCGTCGATCACGGCGAGCTCACGCCTCCGCAGGCCGAAGACGATCGTGCTCAAAGCGGGCACCTACTTCCTGCAGCAGGCCCTGCCGCTCGACATCTCCGGAACGGGGACCAGAGCACGACGTTCACGATGCAGGGCGCCGGCGCCGGCGCGACCGTGATCGACGCGAACTCGACGAGCCGAGTGTCTCGGTCACCGAGGGCAGCGACGCGGTCACGATCAACGACGTGACCGTGACCGGCGGCACCGCTGGCGATGGCCAACACGCGCCGGCCACCAACGCGGCGGCGGGATCTTCGTCGATGGCGCTGCTGCGCTCACACTGAATCGGAGTCGCGGTGAGCCGGGAACCGCGCGCCGCTCAAGGCGGCGGGATCTTCCTCGACGGCGATCTGACCGTCACGCGTCGACGATCGCCGGCAACACAGGTTGGCGCGCTGGCGACAGGCGGCTGTCAAGGCGCAGGTGTCTTCGTGAGCCGGCGCAACGACGCTCATGCGAACACAACCCTGAGCGGCAACAGTCGTTGCCGGGCGGCTGTCGGCACAGGCGGCGGCACGTGCAGCAACGCGAGCAGCGCCGTCAGCTCCGGAACGTGACGCTCGCCGGGAACACGGCGGCCAACGCGTTCTTCCTGGCACGCCGGCGGCGCGACCGTCACGAACTCGATCATCGCGTCCGACGCCGGGGCCGCCTGCGGCGGAAGCCGCCGGTGTCTTCGTCGAGAACCACAACATCGACGACGACACGAGTGTCGGTTCAACCGACCGGCGACAAGTCGGGCGTGGCTCCCTGCCTCGGGCCGCTCGCGTACAACGGCGGCCCGACGCAGACCTCGAGCGCTCGTGCCGTCCAGCCCTGCGGTAAACGCCGGTTTGCGGGCTGCCCGACGACCGATCAGCGCGGCGTCGTCGCGGCCGCAACTCGGAGCGTGCGACATCGGCGCGTACGAGTATCGCGCCGCCCGACTGACAGTGGTCAAGCGCGTCGTGAACAACCAGGGCGGCACGCAGGCGCCCGCGCGACTTCAGCGTCCACGTGCGGACGGCAGCGCCGACGTCGCCGGCAGCCCGAGCGCCGGGTACGGCGAGCGGGCGGACGTACGTGCTCGCGCCCGGCACGTACACCGTCGTCCGAGGACGCGGACGCGCGATACACGCGGTCGTTCTCCGGCGACGTGCAACTCGGCCGGCGGGGTCGCGCTCGCCGAGGGCACGGTCGCGACCTGCACGATCACCAACAACGACAAGCCGCCGGTCGCCGGCAAGGTCGTGAACGCCACCCCGATGAGCGGGACGGTGCAGGGTCAAGCTGCCCAAGCCGCAAGCGGTTCCGCCGCATGACCGAGGGCGAGCAGCTGCCGGTCGGCACGATCGTCGACACGCTGAAGGGCCGGATCACGATCACCGCGGCGGCCAACAAGAGCGGCGGGATCGCGAAGGCCGACTTCTACGACGGCATCTTCAAGATCGGGCAGACGAAGGGCCGGCGGCCGATCACCGTCCTGACGCTGGTGGAGAAGCTCACCGGCTGCAAGACGAGCAAGGGCAAGGCGAGCGCGGCGGCGAAGAAAAAGAAGAAGCGGCGGCTGTGGGGCAACGGCAAGGGGCGGTTCCGGACCAAGGGCAAGCACAGCGCGGCGACCGTCGTCGGCACCAAGTGGCTGGTCGAGGATCGCTGCACGTCGACGCTGACCAAGGTCGCCCGCGGCCGGGTCGAGGTCCGCGACTTCGTCAAGAAGAAGACGGTCATCGTCAAGAAGGGCAAGCGCTACATCGCGCGGGCACGATGACCGCAAGCCACCGTCCATCGGTCCAGTACCCCTTGACACGACCGGCACCGCTCCAAGAGCATCGCCCGTGACCTTGCGCGCTCGACGTGGAATTCGGCTCGGGGTGGCGGCGCTCGCGGCTGCGCTCATCGCGCTCGCGGTCGGACCCGGCACGGCTGCGCCGCAGGTCCCGGGCGGCAACATCGTCGTCGACACGACGAGGGACGGCAACGACGGAGAGTGCGCGCAGGACTGCACGATCCGCGAGGCGATCGCGGTGGCCGACATCAACAGCGGGCGCTGGGTCCAGATCCCGCCCGGCGTCTACAAGCTCACCCTCGGCCCGCTCCTCATCGGCAATGACGTCGTGTTCGGCACCGGGTTCGGCGGCAACCAGAGCGCCGGCGCCCGGACGACGATCATCGACGCCGGCGGGCGGAGCCGCGTCGTCGAGGTGGCGGCGAACTCTTCGGCTGTGGTCGCCGGGCTGACACTTACGGGCGGCGGGAACGTCGGCGCCGGCGGAGGTGCGCTGGTCGCCGCCGGGACCCAGCTGAACCTCTACGACGCGATCGTCGACAGGAACGTCGCCACCAACCGCGGCGGCGGGATCCAGAACGGCGGCAGCCTGGCCCTGTTCCACACCACGGTTTCGCGCAACCGCGTGGTCAATGGCTCCGGTGGCGGCCTTGCCGCCGAGGCGAACGGCAACGTCGCGATCTTCTCGTCGACGATCAGCGGCAACACGGCGACCAGCAACGGTGGCGGCGTCGTGGGGGCCGGCTCACTGTCGATCCAGAGCACGACGATCGCGAGCAACAACGCGGCAGCCGGTGGCGGGCTGTACCAGGAGAGCGTGCCCGGAGCGTCGACGCTGCTGCAGAACAGCATCATCGGCCCGAACGCGGGCGGCTCGTGCGGCGGCTCGATCGCCGGCGTCCCCCGAAATCTCACCAACCGCAACCTTGCGGCCGACGCGACCTGTCAGTTCGCCTCCGCCGCGGAGGGGACCGTCGGCGACCCGCGTCTCGCATCGCTGGCCAACAACGGCGGCCCCACTAATACGCACGCGCTGCGCGCCGGCAGCCCCGCGATCAACAATGCGGATCCGCAGACCTGCCCGACCGGGACCACTGACCAGCGCTACGCGACCACCGTCGGCACCTGCGACATCGGCTCGTTCGAGTTCGGCGGCAAGCCGCCGCAGCCGGTGGTCCCGCCGCCCGTCGCCGGCGAGACCGTCAACGTCTTCACGAAGAGCGGCAAGGTCCGCGTCCGCCTCCCGGGCAGCGACGAGTACTTCGACCTCAACGACATCCAGCAGATCCCGGTCGGCTCCACGATCGACACGACGAAGGGCAAGGTCACCTTCCAGGCGGCCGGCAAGTCGAAGGCGTGGTTCTACAAGGGGCTCTTCAAGTTCAAGCAGGCGCACGGCAAGAAGCCACTGACGACGCTGACGCTGACCGGCGCCCTGCAGTGCAGTGGCGGGGGCAAGGCGAGCGCGGCGGCAAAGAAAAAGAAGAAGAAGCGGCGGCTCTGGGGCGACGGGAAGGGCAAGTTCCGTACCAAGGGCAAGCACAGCGCCGCGACCGTCGTAGGCACCAAGTGGTTCGTCGAGGACCGCTGCAACGGGACGCTGACCAAGGTGCTCCGCGGCGTCGTGAAGGTCCGTGACTTCGAAGCGAACCGCACGGTTCGCGTCAAGGCCGGCCGCCAGTACTTCGCCAAGCGCCGCTGACCCGTGAGCTGGGTCTCCGTCTTCACGGCGTTCCTGGTCGCTCACATGGTCGGTGACTACCTGTTCCAGACCGACTGGCAGGCCCGTCACAAGCGCGGCGGGCTGAGCGGCGACCGGGTCGCGTTCAAGGCGCTGGTCAGCCACGTCACGACGTACACGATCGCTTTCGTGCCCGCGCTGATCTGGATCGGCGATCAGCTCGACGCCGGTTGGGCGCTGCTGTCGGCCGTCCTCATCTTCGTCCCGCACCTGCTTATCGACGACGGCCGCTTCGTCAGGGCGTATCTTGCGAACGTGAAGCGCGCGGACGGGTTCGACGTCGGGTTGGCCGCATCGGTCGACCAGTCCTTCCACGTCCTCTCGCTGTTCCTCGTGGCCCTCCTCGTCGGAAACGCATGACCCGCCGCGCCCGGGCGCTCTCTCTCGTCGCGGCAGCGGTGTTCGCGGCGGCCGTCGGCCTGACCTTCCTCGTCACCGACGCGCTGCGCGGCCCGGAGCACGGGACTGTCGATACCCGCTTCGACGTGCGCGGCGCGCAGGCGCCGCGCGACGACGTCGTCGATCGTGGGGATCGACGACCGTACGCTCGGTGCCGACCCGAACGTCAAGTTCCCGTTCAACCGGCACCGCCACGCGCGCGTCATCCGGGAACTCACGAAGGCCGGCGCCTCGGTGATCGCGTACGGCGTGCAGTTCACACAGCCGAGCAGGTTCGCCGACGCCGACAACGATCTCATCAAGGCGGTGCGCGCTGGCAAGGGACGCGTCGTGATCCTGGCCACGACGGCCGTCGAGCCGGGCGGGAAGACACAGATCTTCGGTGGCGGCGAGGGACTGGAGTACAGCCGGGCGGTCCCGGCGGTCAGCGGGTACATCGCCGACCAGGACGGCGTTGATCGCCACATTCCCCCGGCGAGCGAAAACGGTCTCGCTGACTTTGCGCACGCCGCCGCGAGGCTCAAGCTCGGGCATCCGAGTTCCGAAGCCGTCACCCAAGAGCACGTGGATCGACTTCGCCGGCCCGGCGGGCACGATCCCGGCGCTGAGTTTCGGCGAGGTCGAGCGAGGGAGCTTCGATCCAGAGGACGTCCGCGGCAAGGTGGTGGTCGTCGGCGGGACCGCCCCGGCGCTGGGCGACATCCACCGCGCGGCGACCGACGACCGGATGTCGGGCCCCGAGCTCGAGGCGTCGTGGATCGCGACAGCGCTGTCGGACTTCCCGCTGCGCGACGCGCCAGGGTGGGTCGACGTCGTGCTCATCGTGCTCCTCGGCGCGGTGGCGCCGCTGGTGGCGATCCGCTTCGGCGCCACGATCGCGATCCTCGCGGCCGTCGTCGCGTCCGCGCTCTACCTCGTCGGCGCGCAGCTGGCGTTCAACAACGGGTCGGTGCTGACGATCATGCCCGTGCTCGCCGCGGCGGGCACCGGGGTCATCGCGACGATGCTCCTGACCGCGCCGGTCGGGCATCCGCTGGTCAACCGCTTCCTGGACTGGCTGAGCCCTGGCGGGGGCAACCGGAGGACGCGGCGGCTGCGCACGGTCCTCCTCCTCGGCGTGGCCATGCTCTGCACGCTTGGCGGCCTCACTCTGATGGCGGCGGACGGGCTTCGGCGGCTCGACCTCAGCAGCGTCGACATGCGGTTCGACGTCCGCGGCGCTAAGCCGACGCCCGACGATGTCGTCGTCGTCGGCATCGACGACCCGACCATCAACTCGCCCGGGTACACGTTCCCGTTCAACCGCAAGCACCACGCACGGGTGATCCGGCAGCTCGACAAGGCGGGCGCGGCGGCGATCGCCTACGACGTCCAGTTCACACAGCCGGGCAAGTTCGAGGACGCCGACAACGCGCTCATCCAGGCGGTCCGCTCGGCCGCGCCGAAGGTGGTGCTCGCCAGCACCGCAGTCGATCCCGGCGCCAAGACGCAGATCTTCGGTGGCGCTGACGGCTTGCGGTTCAGTCGCGGGATCCCCGCGTTCTCGTCCTTCATCAAGGACCCGGACGGCGTGACACGCCAGCTGAACGACGGCGACGAAGGGCTGATCTCGTTCCCGCTCGCGGCCGCGCAGGTGAAGCTCGGTCGGAAGATCGAGAACCCGCCGACCAGTGCCTGGATCGACTTCGCAGGACCGCCGAACACGATCCGCAGCCTGAGCTTCGTCGACGTCGAGCGCGGCAAGTTCGACCCCGCCGACGTCAAGGGGAAGGTCGTAGTCGTCGGCGGCACGGCGTCGGCGCTGCAGGACCTTCGTGAGACGTCCACCACGGGCCAGCGGGCGATGGCCGGGCCTGAGGTCCACGCCAACGCGATCCTCACGGCGCTCGAGGGCTTCCCGCTGCACGGCAGCCCGACGTGGGTCGACATCCTGCTCGTCGTGGCGCTCGGCGTGGCGGCTCCGTTCGCCGCCATCCGGCTGCGGATGCTCCTGGCCTTGCCGATCGGCGCGCTTGCCATCGTCGGGCTCGTCGTCGGCGCGCAGGTGGCGTTCAACAACGACGTGATCATCACCGTCGTCTACGCGCTCGTGGCCGGCGTCGCGGCCCTGCTCCTCACGAGCGCCATCCACGGCGTCACCGTCGCCTTCGAGCGCGCGAACACGCGCGACGCGTTCGCGCGCTTCGTCCCCGAGTCCGTGGTCGACCAGGTCCTCCAGGACGCCGAGGGCGTCCGCCTCGGCGGCGTCCGCGGCGAGGCCACGGTCATGTTCAGCGATCTCAGAGGTTTCACCAGCTTCGCCGAAACGCTTGAGCCGGAGCAGGTCATCGACGCGCTCAACCGCTACCTGACCGCGATGAGCGAGGCGATCCTCGACCACGGCGGGACGCTCGTCGCCTACATGGGCGACGGCATCATGGCGGTGTTCGGGGCGCCGCTGCACCAGGACGACCACGCCGACCGCGCGCTGGCCGCGGCGCGGGACATGCTCGCCCGGCTCGAGGACTTCAACGGCTGGCTGCGGGAGCAGGAGCTCCACCAGGGGTTCAAGATGGGCATCGGGCTCAACAGCGGTCCCGTCATGTCCGGCAACGTGGGCTCGGAGCGACGGCTCGAGTACACGGCGCTCGGCGACACGACGAACACGGCGGCGCGCCTCGAGGGCATGACCAAGGGCACGCCGCACCAGCTCTACGTCGCCGACTCGACCTACACCTCGCTGACCACGCCGGCCGACGACCTCGTCGAGGTCGGGGAGTTCGAGGTCCGCGGTCGCAAGGCCAAGATCAAGCTGTGGTCGCTGACCGACGAGGAGCCCGCGCCGCCGCCCGCGAAGGATGCCGAGGCCGACGAGACGCCGGCCCCGGCGAGCGTCAGCGACGACCAGTAGCTAGCGGCGCTGCCAGATCTCTCGGCCCTCGGCGGCCCGCGCGGCATGGCCCGGCGCCGCGTACTTCTCGTAGTACTCGATGTCCAGGTGCGAGAACTGCACCCAGGTGCCCGGGAGGTAGAAGGCGTCCGTGTGCGCCGGGAAGCGCCCGTACGTGTCCACCAGGTAGCGGCAGATCTCCTTCGTGTACTCCACGGCCTCCTTCGGGTGGCGCTCGGCCTCCTTCAGGTACGTCGCCGCACCCGACTCGTCGCGGTAGGCCTGGCCGAACACCTCCGGACTCCCGTACGCGTTCGAGTACTTCTCCTCGAGCACGCGATCGACGGCCTCGTCCATGTCGCGCACGTACGGCGGGCACAGACCCTCGAGCACGCCGTCGATGCCGACGTAGTTCGGCTGCGAGGCCGGGACCGGCGGCCAGCGCTTGAGGCGCCCCGGCGCAGGCTTGGCCAGGTGCTCGCGGAAGCCGAGGCCGAGGTGGCCCTTCGCCTCGTCGCGCCCCCAGACGTGCGGGATCATCGGCGCGCCGTGCACCCAGCCGCCGAGGCGTAGCGCCTCGCCCATCAGCATCAGGTTCTGCATCAGGAAGTACGCCTCGTGATCGGTGCGCACCTCGCCGATGCTGCCGAGCGGCGCCGGCGTGTCGGGTGAGGCGAAGCCGCCGCGGGCGCGCGCCAGGCCGCCGATCGGCTGGTACGGGATCGGCTCGACGAGCCCGACCTTCGAGGCGAACCAGGCCGCCCACTCCATCGCCGAGCGCGGCTTGAACGGCCGCCAGTCGTCGATGAACAGCGGCACCTTGCCCTTGGGCTCCGACAGGAGGATGAGCAGCACGTTGATGTACTGGCGCGTGTTGTCGACCACCGGCAGGAAGCACGTCGAGCCCGGCACGTTCGAGTGCTGGGCGTTCCAGCCGAGGTAGTACGGCCACTCGCGCGGGAACTGGAAGCGCCCGTCGTGGACCTTGACCTTGACCGCGTCGGCGTACGCGACCCAGTCCGCCTCCGTGCGGTCCTCCCAGCGCAGCGGGATGTCCTTGAAGAGCTCCAGCGCCTCGCGCTCCTGCGGGCGCTTGATCAGCCAGATGCCCTCGTCGTTGATCATGAACAGCGAGGTGGCCTGGCAGTTGTCGGCGCTCGAGGCGGCGCGACCGGTCACGTGCAGGAACGGCGTGCCGAGCTCCGGGCGACCGTTCGGCTTGTCGATCGGCCCGTCGTGCATGACCGCGCCGGTCGGGCCGGTGGCGGCGATCAGGATCGCCTCTTCGAGCGGCGTCAGCGGCGACGGATCGTTCGCGCTCTCGTAGGAGATGTCGCGCGCGGCGATCGAAACGCCCTGCGCCACCCGTCGCGTGCGGCGGTCCTGCAAGCAGGCGGCCAGCGGGTAGCCGAACAGGTCTTGCAGCCCGGCGTGGGCCGCGGTCGTCTCGGGTGCGGTCATGAGTTGTGGCGCTCCAGCTCTGCGAGGGCGATCGGGTACACGTCGCGGGCTGAGTCGCGCCCGAGCCAGAGATCCAGGTGGGCGTAGTCCTGGATCACGTGCCGGCTGTAGTGCTCAGGGCCGTTCGCCGCCCGCAGCGCTTCATGCGTCTGCGCGAGGCCCTTGGGGACGAACATCCGGTTGTGCTCGCCGGTGATGAACGAGATCGGCATGCGGAAGCGCTCGGGGTGCGACCAGTAGCTGTCGCTGCCCTTCGCGTCCACGGCCTTGCCCTTGCGGATCATCCGCGAGATGTGCTCGAAGAACGTGATGTTGCCGTTGCCGAAGAAGCTCGGCACCGACGTGCGCATCGTCGCCTCGTCGATCCGCTCGTAGTCGAAGACGTCGCCGTAGATGAAGTAGATGCGCCGCCCCTCCGGGCTGTCGTAGACGTGCCGGAACGGGAGCACCTTCATCACGAGCTCGACCGCACGGTCGGGTAGGGAGCCGGCCCGGTAGTCGGTGTTCAGGCCCTTGATGCCGAGCGTCTTGAACAGGCTCGCCAGCCGGACGCCCGCGCGGAGCTGGTTGCCGGGCGTCGGGACGGGGTTGCCGGCCAGCGCCGAGAACGTCGCCGAGCGCACGCCCTCCATGCCGCCGCCGAGCGCCATGAACAGCGAGAGGCCGCCGACGCAGTGGCCCATCGTCTGCACGGTCTCCTCGCCTGTCTCCTTGCGGACATGTGCGATCGCCGCCGGCCAGTCGCGCATCGCGATGTCGTCGACGGTGAACTGCGTGAAGCTGGACTCCAGGTCGGGGCTCGCCCGGTAGTCGAGCAGCCAGACGTCGTAGCCGTTCTGGCCGAGGTACTGCGCGTAGCTGAGCTCGACCGTGTCGAGCGCGAACGCGCGGGCCGCGTTCCCGTAGCCCGGCGCGAGCACGATCGGGCCCTTGGAGCCCATGGCGTAGTGCGTGAGCCGGATGGCCGTCCCGTCGGAGGTCGGGACGTCGTGGAACTCTGGCTTGGGCAGCGCGGCGACGTCCCCGCTCGGGACGGATGTGGGCTCCATGCGTGCGTTTGTATCCGCGTGGCCAGGCCGAATCAAGGGGCTTATCGTCCAATTGTCCAGGCCGCACGAATGGCTAGCCGTCGCGCCGATCGCGAGGTTATGCTCGCGGAATGGCTCATCTGATGGAGACCGCGCGCGACGCGCCGAAGGCGATCCGAGGCGTGCGCCCGATGACGACGTGGCGCGAGGACCTCATCACGATGGCGTTGACCCTCTGGCCGATCACGGCCATGTTCTTCGATGGCCGCAACCACAACAACGAGGTGGGCCAGGAGTCCTTCTGGTCGGACGCCCACTTGTTCCTCTACGGCGGCGCGACGGTCCTCGGCCTGTGGATCGCGTCGATCGTCTTCCGCTACCAGATCGCCGCCGGGGTCGACGTCAAGCGCGTGATGGTCGACTTCAAGGCCATCCCGGTGGGCTACGGCGTGGCGATCATCGGCCTGACGATCCTGGCGATCGCCGGCCCGTGGGACCTGATCTGGCACGAGATCTACGGCTTCGAGGTGGGCGTCGACGCGATCTACAGCCCGTCGCACCTGTGTCTGTTCTTCGGGGCGCTGCTGGTGACATCGACCGGCATACGGTCGATGTGGGCGAAGGCCGACATCGCGCCGGACCTGAAGGAGTTCGCGCCCGTGGTCCTGTCCGCGATGCTGTTCATCGGCGTCAGCGGCTTCATCACGATGTACCTGTCGACGTTCATGACCAACGTCACGCCGACGACGGACTTCGTCAACGACCTGAAGAACTTCAACGACGTCCGCAGCGACCAGACGATCGGCCTCAACCCTGGGCTGACCGGTTACGGCGACGACAAGTGGCCGTACCAGTTCTACAGCGTCAGCCACGGCATGGCGTCGATGATCGTCACCACGCTCGTGCTGCTCGGGCCGGTGCTGCTCATGCTGCGCCGTTGGCGCGTGCCGGCCGGGGCGTTCACGCTGATCTTCTTCGGCTACGGCCTGCTCGTGAACATCATGACCGAGTACCGCGACATCGTCCTCATCATCCCGCTGATCCTCGCGGGCGTCGCGGCCGACGTCGTCCAGGCGCGGGTGGCCAAGCCGGGCGAGCGCCTCACGCTCGGCGGCATCCGCATCGCCGGCCCGGTGATCGGCGCGGTCCTGTGGCTCAGCTACTACGGCGTGCTCGCGCTGGACAAGGGCATCGGGTGGACGCCGACGCAGTGGGTCGGCGCGCTGTTCGTGGGCTTCATGACGTCGTTCGGCGTGGCGTTCCTGATCGCCCCGCCGGCCTACGGGCCGAGGCTGGTCGAAGCCGACTAGAGGCCGATCCCCGGTTCGCCGGGGATCATCTGCAGGTCGTCCCACGCCTTGGCGGCGATCTCCCAGTCCGACTCGCTGTCCTGGCCCTCGGTGTGCCGCAGCATGCGGATCAGGTAGGCCAGGGCCGAGAGCATCGCCATCGCAGCGAACACGATCTGGACGCTGAGCACGCCCTCCTCGGTCCAGTACACGTCGTCGAGCTCGAGCAGCAGCGCCGACTCGTCGAGCACAAGTGCGACGCCGATCCCGAACGGCAGCGCCAGGTACTTGTCAGCCTTGTCGCCCTTCATGCCGATCGCGAGCGCGCCCGCCGACATCGCGAGGATGCCGCCCGGCACGAAGTGGTGGATGTGGCGCTTGCCGACGATCACGTTCTGGATCGGGCCCAGCCCGCCGTGCTCGCGGATGTGCCACGTGATCCCGCGGGTGATGCCGAAGGTGGTCGCGAACGAGGCGAGCATGTTGAACAGCGAGTTCTCGCGCGTGCGGCTGACCGCGTAGCCCTCGCGCATGATCATCACCGTGCGCTTGGCGCGCCCGGCCTTGTCGCGCTCGTCGCGCTCCTCGCGGCTCTGCGGGAGCATGCCCAGGCGCCAGACGCGCGTGACCTCGGCGCCGAAGACCGCCAGCACCGCCCCGCCCGCCAGCGCTCCCAGCAAGCGTGTGCGGGCGGTCGCGCCGCGGCCCGCGCGGGCCGCCTCCTCGATCCGCTTAGCCTTGCGCTTGCTCATTCCGCCGCCCCTTACGCAGGTAGGCCTCGGCCAGTTGGCCGAGGAAGATCCAACCGAATTGCACCAGCGCGCCCAGCTGGGCGCCGATGCCGGGCCCGCCCGCCCGGAACGTCGTGAGCTGCTTGGCGAAGTCGCGCATCCGGATGCGCAGGACGCCGGAGGCGACCAGCTCGGCGCCGTCCTCCTCGTGCGCCTCGACGTGCCCGCGCAGCACGCGCGTGAACAGCGTGGTCGTGTCGCGCCACACGTCGAAGCCCGCGTCGTCCTTGATGAGCTTGAACCCCGTCAGCGTCACAGGGTGGCCGACGCCGTCGCGGAAGAACAGCCTGTAGAGCATGTGCTTGACGCCCGGCTCGGTGTCGACGAACAGGTTGAACACGCCGCGCTCGACCGGCAGCCTGCCGCCGAGGGCGTCGCACTGGACCCAGCCGAAGGCGCCGGCCTGGCGCGAGTCGTCGTGCCCGAAGCGCTTGATGTCGTCCACGACGATCGTCAGATGGAACTTCAGGAACCCGGCACCCGGCCGGTCGGCGTTCGCGCCGCGGTGGAAGTCGGCCTCGCCGATGGTGACGTGCCCGAGCATCTCCTCGGTGAACTGGACGCTGGCGGGCTCCGTGGCGATGGCGGTCATGTGGCGGCCGCCTCCGCGGCGGGGGTGGGCTCGAGGATGCGGTCGGCGAAGCGGTCGGCGAGCGCGGCGATCGTGAAGCTCGGGTTCGGGCCGGTCGGGCCGGGCATCACGGAGCCGTCGGCGATGTGCAGGCCCGGGTAGCCGAACACGTTCCCCCACGGGTCGACCACGCCCTCGCCGGACTGGCGGCCCATCGGCGCGCCGCCGAGCGGGTGGACGGTGATCACGCGCTTGAGGAACCAGATCGGGTTGTCGGCGAACTTGCCACCCAGCGAGTGGGCGAAGCCGCGTGACGTGGTCCGCAGCCGGTCGAAGTAGGCGTTGGACTTCTCGCTCTTCCAGTCGAGGTCGAGGCTTCCGTTGCGCAGGAACATGCGCCCGTCGGGGATGTCGCGGCCCATGCCGAGCAGCGGCAGGCCGCCGGCGGACAGCTCGGCCGACTCGAGCAGGTCGGCGATGTGGCCGGTCACGTCGGTGTCGGGCGAGCCCTTGAGCCAGTTCTTCACCAGATAGGCGCCGTGCGAGCGCCAGTTCCACAACGTCTTGGGCGCGGCCAGCACGTGCAGGATCCAGGCCAGGTGCTGCGGGTAGCCGGCGTCCTGCAGGTAGAAGCCGCGGCCCTCGCCGCCGTCGAGCGCGTCGGGCATCCGAGCCGTGCTGGTGATCACCGGGCCGTAGCCGGCGTCGACGAGTCGCGGCGTCCGCTTGCCGTCGGTCACCTCGGCGCAGTTGAGGGCCAGCGTCAGCAGGTCGCCGTTGCCGCAGAAGCGAGTGCCGAGCTTGCGGCTGAGGCGGGGGAAGGCACTGCGGTTGCGCAGCAGCAGATTCGTGGTCCCGAACGTGCCGGCGCTGAGCACGAGGTGGTCGCAGGTGAGCTGGGTGAGCGGCACCGGGCGCCCGTTGCTCTCGGCGGCGCCGTGCTCGGCGTCGAGCGCCACGTAGCCGACGCTGTAGCCGCCGCCCTCGCGCGGCGCGATCGTGCGCACGTCGGCCAGCGTGCGGATCTCCGCGCCCTGGTGCTTGGCGTGCGTGAGGTAGTTGTAGTCGAGCGTGTTCTTGGCGCCGAAGTTGCAGCCGACGTCGCACTCGCCGCACAGCTGGCAGGTCACGCGGTCGCGCCCGTGCAGGTTCGGGATCTGCTCGACGATCTTCTCGCCGGGCACCGGTGGGCGGCCCTCGTTGGCGAACGTGACGGCCAGCTGCGGGAGGAACCACTCGAGCCCGTTCTGCTCGGCGGCGTGCTTGAAGGCGATCGTCTTCGGCGTGCCCGCGTACGGCTCGTGGTCGAACGGATAGCGCTGCAGCCCGATCATCTTCTCGACGCGGTCGTAGTGCGGGTCGAGGTCCGCGCGGGTGACGGGCCAGCTCTCGTAGCCGCCGTCGTTGACGTCCTCGTCGATGAACCAGCGCTCGTCCTTGCGCAGGAACACGTTCGCGTAGATCAGCGAGCCGCCGCCCAGGCCGGCCGACACCAGCGCGTCGATGCCCTTGAACGACCAGTAGTGGTACATCCCCGTGAGCCCGCGATCCGGGTTCCAGAAGCTCTGGCGCGCCTTGTACGGGCTGCGCGTGAACGAGCCCGGCGGGTACGCGCGCCCGCGCTCGAGGACGAGGACGCGCTTCCCCGCCTCGGCCAGCCGGTAGGCCGTCACCGACCCGCCAAAGCCGGAGCCGACGACGATCGCGTCGAAGTGGCTGTCCGTCATGTGCGCCAACCGTAACCTCGCCACTAGCCCAGCGGCAAGGTCCGCCCACCGGTCGTGGACATCGGGAACGTGTCCAGGTCGAGCGCCACGACCGCGAGATCGGCGAACAGCGCGGCGCGCGCCAGGTCCTCGTGCCGGTACGGGCCGCCGTCGCGTTTGTCGAGCAGCGACAGCGCGCCGATCGGCTTGCCGTCCTTGATCAGCGGCGTGACGAGCATCGTGTACGGGACGTAGCCCGTCTTCGCCGCGACCTGGGGCTTCCAGCGCGGGTCCTTGCGGCACTCCGGGACGGCGACGCCCTCGCCGCCGGCCACGACTGAGCCCGCCAGACCGGCGCCCGGCGGCAGGCGAAGGCCGACCACCTCGGACGCGCCGGCGCCCCACGCCGCCTCGTACACCAGCTCGCCGCTCGCGTGGTCGACCAGCGCGATCGAGCACGCCGCGGCCTCGAACATGCCGGCGGCGGTACGGACGATCGCCTCGATGACCCGCCGGTGCACCGGCGCGCGGCCGAGCGACTGCGCGAGCGATTCGCCGCTGCGCTCGGTGAGCGGCACCCCGACCGCGTCGGCGAACGCGACCGCCGACGGGATGCGCATCTCGGGGAGCATCTCCAGGCCGCCCTGCAGCGCCGTGGCGAGCTCCGGCGGCAGGCCGGGGGCGACCTTGTCGATCTTCATCACGTCGCCGTAGCGCGGCGGCGCGCCGACCGTCAGCGTCCACAGCGTGGCGGCCAGGCTGAACACGTCGCTGGCGGGGGAGACGGTGCCGCCCGCGAACACCTCGGGCGCCATGTAGCGGGGCGTGCCGACCGCGATCGTGCCGACCGTCTCGTCGCTCCCGATCGCGCGCGCGACGCCGAAGTCCACGAGCACCACGCCGCTGTCGGCCAGGATCATGTTCTGCGGCTTGACGTCGCGGTGCACGATCTGCTGGTCGTGCACGTACTGGAGCGACTCGCAGGTGTGGCGGATCCACTCGATCGCCTCGTTGAACGGCAGCCCAGGGTCGCCCCGCTCCTTGAGCTGGGCGCCGAGGTCCGTGCCCCGCACCAGCTCCATGACGATGTACAGGCCCTGCTCGTCCTGCGAGTGGTCGAGCACCTTCACGACGCGCGGGTGGCTGAGGCTGGCCAGCAGCCGTGCCTCGATCTCGAAGCGGGCGGAGTGGCGCACGTCCAGCAGGCGCTTGACGCGCCACCTCGCCGCCGGTGTGGCGGTCGGTCGCGCGGTAGACCGCACCCATCGCGCCGCTCGAGATCGGCGCGATGATCTCGTAGCGGCCGCTGAAGACCGTGCCCGGGGCCGCCGCCCCCTGGTCGTCTTCCGTCACCCGGCGCGGCCCCCTAACCGGCCACGGCCAGGCGGGCCGGGACGGGCCGGCCCAGCGCGCGCAGCATGTCGGTCAGCAGCGCTCGGGCCGTGGACGGGCGGTCGTCCGGGTCCTTGGCCATCCCCGCGGCGATCACCTCGTCCAGTGCCGTGGGAAGCTCCGGGCGCCGGGCGGAGACGCTCGGCGGCTCCTCCATGACATGTGCGTACATCACCGCGGCGTCGGTGCCGCGGATGAAGGGGACCTCGCCGGTGAGCGTCTCGACGGCGAGGCAGGTCAGCGCGTAGATGTCGGCCGGGGTCCCCACGCCTTCGGCCTCCAGGTGCTCCGGCGCCATGTAGTCGAGCGTGCCGATCACCTGTCCGGGCACTGTCAGGGCCGCCTGGCCGGGGTCGCGGGCCAGTCCGAAGTCGCCGAGGTAGACCTGCGGGCCGTGGTTCCCGGGGTCCATGAGCACGTTGGCCGGCTTGATGTCGCGGTGCACGACGCCGGCCGCGTGGGCGGTGTCGACGGCCTCGCCGACCGCGGTGATGATGTCCATCGCTGTGTCGACCGGGATCGGCCCGTTCATGATCACGTTCTTCAACGTGCCGGAGACCAGGCGCGTGGCGATGAACAGGTCCCCGTCGATCTCGCCCATGCCGTAGATCGGGATCACATGCGGGTGGCGGAGCGCCGCGAGCATGGCGCCCTCGCGGCGAAAACGCTCGCGATAGATCGGGTCGATGCTGACGTCCTCGCGCAGCACCTTGAGCGCCACCGCGCGTCCTGTCCTGGAATCGGTGGCGAGGTACACGATGCCCGTGCGCCCCACGCCGACGATCCCCTCGATCCTGTAGTCGCCGAGCATTGGCCTGTCCATAGCGAGATCAGGCGGAAGTGTCGTTGCTCGGACGGCAGTACGCAAGTACCACCCAACGGAAGTACGGGTATCCTCCGGCCCCTCGCAATGCCTGAGATCGCGCTCGAACCCCGGCCGGGTGACTCACTCGGCCCGTACCGCATCAAGCGGGTCATCGGACGCGGGCGCATGGGGATCGTCTTCGAGGGCACGCAGGACGGCGGCGAGCCCGTCGCGCTGAAGGTCGTGACGACCGAGCTCTCGCAGGACGAGGTGTTCCTGCGCCGGTTCCGCCGCGAGGTCAAGGCCGCCCAGAAGATCGACCACCCGAACGTCGTGCCCGTTCTCGCCGACGGCGAGGAGCACGGGCTCCCGTACCTCGTCCAGCGCCTCATCCCCGGCGGCTCGCTGGCCGATCGCATCGAGAACTCGGGCCCGCTCGAGCTCGAGCCCGCCGTCCGCATGCTCGCGGCGGCCGCCGACGGGATCGACGCGCTGCACGGCGCCGGGCTCGTGCACCGCGACATCAAGCCGGCGAACATTCTTTTGGACGGCGACACCCCGTATGTGTCCGACTTCGGACTCGCCAAGGACAGCCAGGCCTCGAACCTGACGCGTCCCGGCCAGGCGCTCGGGTCGCTGGACTACATGTCGCCCGAGCAGATCCGCGGCGAGGACGTCAGCCCGGCCACCGACATCTACGCGCTCGGCTGCGTGATGTTCGAGTGCCTGCTCGGCACTCCGCCGTTCGGCGGGCGCCCGAGCATGCGCGTGCTGTTCGCGCACCTGCAGGAGGAGCCGCCGGACCTCACGGCCACCCGCGGCGACGTCACGGCCCCGGTCGCGCGCGCGATCGCGCGGGCGATGGAGAAGGAGCCCGAGGACCGCCCGGCGCGCGCTGGAGAGTACGTTTCCGGCATCGCCCGAGCTGCCGGAATTCAGCTCTGAGTATTCAAACGCCGGGTTATGCGCTAGAAGGTGGACCGGTGAACGGTGCACGCGCCATGGTCCTCGACGAGGATCCCGAGCTCGCGGACCTGATACCGGGCCAACAGCTCCAGACGGCCCGCCAGGCGAGCCTGGCGTCAATCGTCGACATCCCGCTGGGCTGGTGGGACGCCCGGGTGGACTCCGACCGCGCCCGCGAGGGCTACGGGCTGCTGGTGCATCGGCGGCGTGCTCGTACGGCGCGTCGGCTACGGCGGGCGGTACGGGGCGGAGCTCCTGGCCGACGGCGACCTCCTGCGCCCATGGGAGTTCGACGGCGACGAGACGCTGGGGTTCGAGACGACCTGGCGGGTGCTCGCCGGCTGCCGCATGGCCGTGCTCGACATCGTGTGGGCGGACCGCATGGGCCGGTACACGCGCGTGGGCCCCGCGCTGGCGGGCCGCGCGCTCATGCGCTCGCGCCGCCTGGCGGCGATGATGGCGATCTCGCAGCAGCCGCGGCTCGACGAGCGCCTGTGGATGCTGTTCTGGGAGCTGGCCGACCGCCACGGCCGCATGACGTCCTCGGGCGTGTATCTGGATCTGCCGCTGACCCACGAGGTGCTCAGCCACCTCGTGGCCGCGCGCCGGCCGTCGGTATCGGGGGCGCTCACCAAGCTGGCCGACCAGGGCCGGGTGCTGCGCGAGGGGCGCCGCTGGGTGCTGCACGGCGATCCGCCGCATTAGGGCGCCGCCGAACTTCAACTGCGGCTGGGTAGGGAGGTGGGGACGCCCGCGCGGGTGTGTGCATTTCGTCGCACGCATCGCGCCGGCGCCGATCAGTGCGACGTTACGCACCCATAGTGTGCGTTTCGTCGCACGAACCGACGCGGGCTCGATCGGTGCGACGAAATGCACACGTCGGGTTCGTCGCACGGACGAACCGCGCGGCGAGTGCGCGACGAGCCTCGGTCGTGTGGGTTTCGTCGCACGGACGGACCCCGCGGCGATGGGTGCGACGAAACCCACGCCACAGGACGGTTTCGTCACATCGATCGCGCGGCCGCCCACGATTGCGACGAAACCCACGCAGGCGCACCCGCCTCCCTACCCAGCCGCAGTTGACGTCCGCCGGCGCTACGCGGCGCTGAACCTGCTCCGCGACACGCGCCGCACCCGGCCACTGGCCACGGCAGCGCGCAACGCGGCCGGATACCGACCCGGGCCCCAGAACCGCGCACCGACCAGCCGGGCGAGCTCGCGCCGGTCGGTCGGTGCGTCTCGCGCGGCGAGCACGCGACGCGATCGCCTCGACCTCGCGCTCGAGCCCCACGGCCGGGATCGGCTGCGAGACCGCCATGCCGGGCGACCCGCGGCCCCAGGCCGGCTGCGGCAGCGGCCGGCGCGGCTCGCGCTCGGGCTCCTCGCCTTCGCCCTCACCCTCGGCCTCCTCGGCCGACAGCGGCTTGGCGATCCCCTCCAGCTCCTGCTGCTCGGCCTTGACGCCGAACAGCAGCTCGACGACGCCGCCGAGCGCCATCACGGCGGCGCCGATGAAGAACGCGATCGCGACCTGGCCCTCCTCGCCGGACTCGATCATCTTGCCGAACAGGAACGGGCCGGTGATGCCGCCGACCGCGGTGCCGATCGCGTAGAAGAACGCGATCGCCAGCGCGCGGGTCTCCATCGGGAAGATCTCCGAGACGGTCAGGTAGGCCGAGCTGGCGCCCGCCGAGGCGAGGAAGAACGTCGCGAGCAGCAGCGCCATGAAGCCCCATAGGCCGAGCGAGCCGCCGGCGAACAGGATCGTCAGGACCACCAGCACGACGGCCGAGCCGAGGTAGGTGCCCGCGATCATCGGCTTGCGCCCGACCGTGTCGAAGAACCGGCCGAGGAGCACCGGTCCCGAGGAAGTTGCTCACCGCGAACAGCGCGATGTAGATCGGCACCCGCCCGTCGTCGATGTCGTAGAACGTCACCAGGAACGTGCCGAGCCCGAACGTCACGGCGTTGTAGATGAACGCCTGGCCGACGAACAGCGCGAAGCCCAGCGTGGTCCGCCGCGGGTAGCGGCTGAACGCGGTCGACGCGATCTCGCGGAACGAGACCACCTTGCGCTGGCGGACCGTGATCGAGTCGCCGGGCTCGTCGAGCTTCTCGCCGGTCTCCTGCTCGACCTCCTTCTCGATCCCGCCGACGATCCGCTCGGCCTCCTCCTCGCGGCCGTGGATGAACAGCCAGCGCGGGCTCTCTGGCACGTGCCGGCGCACGATCAGGATCGCCAGCCCGAGCACGGCGCCGATCCCGAAGGCCAGCCGCCAGCCGATGTCGGGCGCGAAGATGTTCGTGTCGAGCAGAAGCAGCGAGCCGAGCGCGCCGCCGGCGGCCCCGAGCCAGTACGACCCGTTGATGATGAGGTCCACGCGCCCGCGCACGCGTGCGGGGATCAGTTCGTCGATCGCCGAGTTGATGGCCGCGTACTCGCCGCCGATGCCGGCGCCGGTGAAGAAGCGCGCGATGTAGAAGTACAGCGCCGAGCCCGCGAACGCGGTGGCGATCGTCGCCACCAGGTACAGGACGAGCGTGGCGAGGAACAGCTTCTTGCGGCCCAGCCGGTCGGTGAGCTGGCCGAAGAACAGCGCGCCCACGCACGCGCCCGCCACGTAGATCGAGCCCGCGCGTCAGCACCTGGCTGTCGGTCAGCGCCAGGCCGCTGTCCTTCTCGGTCAGCCGTGCTGCGATCGAGCCGACGATCGTGACCTCGAGCCCGTCGAGGATCCAGACGGTCCCGAGGCCGACGATGACCATCCAGTGGAACCGCGCCCACGGCAGGCGATCCAGCCGCGCGGGGACCTTCGTTTCAACTGTGCCCAGCTCGCTCATGCGGTGCGCGCTACCCGGCGGGAGTGCGCACCGAAACTCAGCCGATTCGCAGCCTCGCGCGACTGACCCGCGAGCGGTTTCCGGCGAGGTCCCGGGCACGCATCGCGATGCGGTATCGGCCCGGCTGCAGCCCGCGGACCGTCGAGGGTGCGCGTTCCCTTGAGGAAGAGCGCACGGCGTCGCGCGACGGTGACGCCGGCGCGCTGCACGCGGAGTGTCACCACGGCGGGCTCGTCGATCCGGAAGCGCACGCGGGCGCTGTGGCCGCGCGGGCGCGCCCGCACGTGACGAAGTCGTGGCCGCAACGCGTCCGCGGCTTCCCACGAGGTCGGCGCGCCGGTGGTCGTTCGGGAACGGCTGCTCGCTCAGAGGCGGCGGGGGCGGCGGAGGCGGTGCATTGCCGGCCGCGTCCGTGACGATGACCTGGCCGATCATCGTCGTCGCGTGCATCTGGCAGACGAACGTGTAGGTCCCGGGCGCCGAGAACGTGTGGGACGCGGGCGGCGGGCGCGATCGCCGGATCGCCGTTGCGGAAGCTCCAGTTCGAACCGCTCGAGACGACGTTGTGGAACGCGGTCGAGCCGGTGAAGCTCCACGTGACGCGTCTCGCCCGCCTTGATCGTCACCGTCGCGGGCGACCAGCGGTTGTTGTAGTTGTCGGCCTCGGTGCCGTCGACCGCCTGAACGACCGGCCCCTGGCCGGACGCGGCAGGGGCGCCGGCGAGCGCGGCGAGGCCGCGACGCGCGGCGAGCGCGCAACGGCGCTTCACGGCGTCACCTCCATCTGCAGCATCATCGCCTTGTCGGCGTGCTCGAGCGCGTGGCAGTGGAACACGTAGCGGCCGCTGTAGGGCGCGAACCACGGCGAGCACCGTCACCGTCTCGTTCGGGCAGCACGCCGATCGTGTCCTTCCAGCCCAGCCGGTCGCCCGGATGGACGGGTCCGCTGCTGCGGCTCGAGCACGCGGAACAGGAAGCCGTGGATGTGCATCGGGTGCACGCGGTTCGACGTGGTTGACGAACGTCCAGCGCTCGGTGGTGCCATGGCGGGGCCGCGCGTCGATCCGGTCGGGATCGAAGTCCCTGCCGCTGATCTGCCACGCGCCGACGCCGAACGCCAGATTCCAGCGGCGGCTCGGCGCTCGCGGCCGGCAGCGGCTCGCGCGGCCGCAGCCGGCGCGGCACGCGGAAGTCCTCGCTCCCGCCGCCGCGCGACGACGTCGAAGCGCATCACCGCGACCGTGCCGCCCTGGCCGTCGTCGTTGTGGAGCACGAGCTCGGTGCCGGGGCGGTAGTCGCGGAAGTCGATCACGAGATCGATCCGCTCGGCCGGGTGCAGCGGCACCCGCCGTGCGCACGACCGGGCGCGCGAGCAGCCCGCCGTCGCCGGCGATCTGCGTCATCGCGCCGCCCGCGCCCGAGCCGCAGCGTGTACGAGCGCGAGTTCGACGCGTTGAGGAACCGCAGGCGATACTTGCGTCGCTCGACGCGCATGCGCGGCGAGACGGCGCCGTTGACGAGGATCGTGTCGCCGCGGAAGCCGAGGTCGACGTTCTCGGCGTAGCGGAACGAGCCGTCCTTGTTGAACGCGTGGTCGGCGATCACGATCGGCACGTCGTAGTCGCCGGTCGGCAGGTCGAGCTCGCGCTCGAGGTCGTCCTCGAGCACGTACATCGCGAGCAGGCCGTAGTAGAGCGTGTGCGACGTGCGCCCGTGCGCGTGGTCGTGGTACCAGAGGCGTCGCGGCGTCCTGGTGGTTCGGGTAGTGGTAGTCGAAGCTCCCGCCGGCCGGGATCACGTCCATCGGATGCCCGTCGTGTCCCGCCGGGACGTAGCCGCCGTGCAGGTGGACGTTGGAGTCGAACGCGAGCGCGTTGTGCTGCCGGACGATGACGCGCGGCCGTTGCGCGCCCGGATCGTCGGCCCGGGGTAGACGCCGTCGTAGCCGTAGATCGGCGTCTGGAAGCCGGGCAGGACGTCGGCCATCCCCTCGCGGATCGTGACCTCGTAGATGTCGCGCGGCGCGTGCGCGCGGACGCGGCAGCAGCTCGGGGATCCGCGGCAGGTCGCGCCGGAACGGCTCGAACGGCGAGCGCGCCTGCGCGCGCATGGCCGCGGAGGTGACGACGCGGCGCCCGCCCAGCGAGCCCGGCGTCGCGAGCGTGCACAGCAGCGCGACGGAGGCGAAGCCGTTGCGCATGAAGTCGCGCCGCGACCAGGCGTCCGCGGGCGGGCGCCAGATCGGATCGAGACCGGTCACGCTACCTCCGCACCGCAGCCGCTTCTTGGCGAGCGTCGAACGGTTCCCGAACGCGTCGCGCGCCCGGATCTCGACCGTGTAGCGACCCTTCTTGAGGCGCTGCTGCGCACCGTCACCGTGCGCGTGCCGGCGCGCGCCTGGACGCGCGCGGACTTGAGCACCTTGCGCGAGCCGCGGCGCTTGATCGCGCACGGTCACGGTCGCCGGCTCGGAGAGCCGGAACCTCACGCGCACGGCGCGCCGCAGCGCCTTCAGCGCGCACACTGCGCACCGCCGGCTTGACCGTGTCGCGTGCCGGCGGAGGGCGCGCGGCGTAGTGGTGTGGCCGCCCGGTTGCGGCTGGCGCGGCTGGCGGGCGGTGACGGCGGTCGGCGACGGAGCTCGGCGAGGCGGTCGGATCAACCGGCTCGTCCTGGACGGTGATCGTGCCGTCCATCGCGCCCGGATGCGCCTCGCAGACGAACGTGTACACGCCCTCCGTCGGAGAACGTGTGCGTGACGTCCGCGTGGCCGCTCTCGGACGTCATGCCGGGATCGGCGGCGTACCAGTTCGTGCCGGTGGACTTGCACGTTGTGGAATCCGCCGGGATCGAAGGTCCACCGCACGCTGTCGCCCGTCTGGATCGTGAGGGTCTTGGCCGGCTCCCAGACGTGGTCCGTGGCGGCGCCGTGGATGCGTGCATGCGCCGCGTGAGCCGCGCCCGCGACGCCGGCGACGCCCAGGCCGGCCGCGAGAGCGACAGCCGCGCTCGCGGCGTGAACGCCGGTCCGGGACCGACTTCGACCGATACCCATGTGGCTGCCTCCCCCTCCGTCGCGCTACGACGCGCGGCAGGCTAGCAAGCATCACATGGTCTTTTGCTTGACAGAAATCGAAACTTGATTGACATACGCCGGGTCGCAGAGATAACTTCCTCACCGCCTGCGGGAACGGGAAGGGAGGAGCGGGACCGATGCGTGAGGTCAGGGGGCTGTCGGCACTCGTGCGCGAGCGATCGGGCTCGTGCGCGCGGGCGTCGGGGCCGATCGGGCTGACCGCCACCGGACACCTGCTGCGGTGCTGTCTCGCGGTGGCGTCGCGGCCATCGTGAGCCTGCTCGGCGCGACCGGCGCGAGCGCCCAGGCGCCCGCCGTCAAGGTGCTCGTCTTCCACGGAGCGGCGGACGCCGACGGTCAACGCCGGCGTCGCGGCGATCGAGGAGCTCGGCGCCGACAACGACTTCGACGGTCGAGACCAGCGCAGGATGCGGCTGACTTCACGGCCGGCAACCTCGAGCCAGTACCGGGCCATCGTCTTCCTGGGCAACTCCGGCGACCAGCTGAACGCCGCGCAGGAGACCGCACTCCAGGCGTACATCCAGAACGGCGGCGGGTTCGTCGGCATCGGCGGCGCCGCCGAGGCGGAGCCGGGGAGCACGTTCTTCGGCAACCTGATCGGCGCCCGGCCGGCTGCGGGCAGCCCGACCGGCACGAGCCAGCAGGTCGTCGCGGTCGGCGACCGCGTCCATCCCGCGACCAAGGGCCTCCCGCTCGAGTGGCAGCGCAGCGACGTCTGGTACCAGTGGCAGACGCGGCCCGACCGGCCAGGTGCACACCGTCGCGCGCTACCACGCCCCGGACGCCCCCGCCGGCGACGGCACCGCCATCGGTGGCACCGACTGGCCGATCTCCTGGTGCCGCGACTTCCAGGGCGGGCGCTCCTTCTACACCGGCATGGGCCGGACGGCCGCCAGCTACGGGGAGGCCGACTTCCGCACCCACCTGCTCGGCGCGATCCAGTGGAGCTCGGGCATGATCCGCGCCGGCTGCAAGGCGACGATCGCGGCCAACTACAAGGGCGAGCGCCTCGTCGACGGGACGAGCGGCGACCTCGCGCACACCGGCGAGTCGCACGGCGTCGCGATGGCGCCCAACGGCTGGGCGATCTACATCGGCCGCGGCGACTGCCGGACCGACGCGCAGCGCGGCGCCATGATCGGCGCCGGGCCCACGCCACGCATCCTCGACTTCGCGAACCGCAACGTCGGCATCGGCTGCGGCGACGTCCACGTCTGGGATCCCGAGGCCGTACAACGGCACGGTCAACAGCGGCGACACGCTGGCCGGGCTCCTGCCGGTCTACGGCGACCGCGGCGGCGGAGCCGAGATCAACGGCAAGTTCGAGTCCGGCATGCTCGGCGTCACCGTGGCGCCCGACTTCGCGCACGACCGGCCACATCTACCTGCAGTGGTTCCCGACGCTGAACCCGGACAACCCGGTGCATCCGGGCGTCGCGGACGGCGACCAGCGGCGCATCACGAAGATGGGCCAGGGCCGCGGATCTCCCGCTTCACGATCGACCTGGAGACGAAGAAGCTCGACCTCGACTCCGAGGTCGTGATCTTCACGTACGACACCCAGATCTGGAGCTGCTGCCACCAGGGCGGCGGCATGGGCTTCGACTCCGAGGGCAACCTCTACGTCACCGTCGGCGACTCGAACTCGTCGCAGAGCACGAACGGCTACTCGGGCAACTATCCAGCCCGCCACTGCCCGACCGGCGACCCGGCGGTCGCCTCCAACACCCACTGCGGCAGCAACAGCATCTCCTACAACGACGCGCGCCGCACCGCCGGGAGCACCAACGATTACAACGGCAAGATGCTGCGCTTCAACCCGATCGACACGATCCCGGACGGAGCGCAGCCGACGGTCGGCGTCGGCACCACGTACAGCCTGCCGACGCGCGGCCTCGCCGAACGGGCCGAACCTGTTCAACGGCACCGAGGGCGGCGGCGGCAAGACCAAGCCCGAGATCTACGCGATGGGCCTGCGCAATCCGTCGCGCCTGTTCATCGATCCCGAGACCGACATCCCGTACTCGGCGTGGGTCGGCCCGGACGCCGGGTCGCCGTCGGCGACCCAGGGCCCGTCGACGTACGAGAACGCGACGCAGCTCGCCGCGGCCGGCAACTACGGCTGGCCCTACTGCATGGGCAACCAGCAGGCGTACCGCGACCGCGTCGCCGACGGCTCGCTGCGCACCGCCAACGCCGCCGGCTACGTCAACGGCGGGCCGCGAGCGCGCCCACGCCGGGCTGGTACGACTGCAAGAACCTCGTCAACGACTCGACGAACAACACCGGCCTGACGGTGCTGCCGCACGAGACCGGCACGGGGAAGGACGCCGGCACCGCGCGGCCGACCAACCTCTGGTACAGCCGCGGCAACCCGGGGGGCGCCAACGGCTGCCCGACGTTCCCGCGCGAGCTGGGCGCCGACGGCGGCGCCGAACTACGGCGCCACGCCCGACGCAGCTCTGCCCGTACCTGACCGCATCGGGCGCGACCGTCTTCAACGGCCCGGTCTACCGCTACGACGACGACGCGACGGACAACTCGGCGCGCTGGCCGAAGTACTGGGACGGGCGCTGGTTCCTGCAGGACTTCAGCAACAACAGCGCCAAGCACGGCCTGCTGCTCGACCCGGCGACCGACCAGGACGGCGGCAAGCCGGTCTACGCGGACAGCCTCCGCGGCGTCCTGAACTGGCGGCGCCAACTACATGGACTCCAAGTTCGGGCCCGACGGCGCGCTGTACGTGCAGGTCTACGACGGCTTCTTCACAACCGGTCCCGGCGCCGGCCTGTACCGGTTCTCCTACACCGGCGGCCCCGACACGCCGAATCCCGACCCGCAGTGGAGCACGACCGGCGACGGCCCGGGAGATCCGCTTCTCGCTCGGTCGCTCGGGCGGCGTGGCCTACGAGTGGGACTTCGGCGACGGCAGCCCGACCTCGGACGAGCCGAGCCCGACCCACACGTACGCCGCGGCCGGCACGTTCAACGCCAAGCTGACCGTCACGTACGCCGACGGCGAGGAGCTCTCGAAGACGGTCCAGGTGATCGTCGGCGACGACACCGCCGCGCCCACCACGACGCCACCGCGCGAGCGCACCGGCGACGGCCCGGTCGAGGTCACGCTCAGCGCCACCGACGGCGCCGGCGGCAGCGGCGTCGAGTGGACCGAGTACCGGATCGACGGCGGCGCCTGGACGCGGAGCGACAACACCGGCGAGGACGATCCCTTCGTCACGACGTTCACGGTCAGCGGCGACGGCGACCACACCGTGGAGTTCCGTTCGCGCGACCGCGCCGGCAACGTCGAGGACCCGCCCGGCCGGTGTCGTTCACGATCGAGCCGGAGCGGCGGGGGCCGCAGCTGCCTGCCGCTGTCGGACGAGTTCGACGGCAGGGCGCTCGACCCGAAGTGGGAGCTCGTCAACCCGAACCCGACGAACGCAGCCGAGCGTGGCCGACGGCCAGCTGACGCTGCCGCTCGTACCCGGCGACCTGTACGGCGGCGACCGGCAGCGCGCAGATGATCCTCCAGCAGGCGCCGGCCGACTCGTGGGTGGCGACCGCCAAGGTCGCGCACGCCAACGTCGACACCGACGGCGAGGCGGCAGGGCTGGCGCTCATCAACAGCTTCGACCCGAACAACTTCGTCAAGACCGCCGTGCAGTACAAGTCGGACACCGACCCGGACACGGCGGGCGACCAGCCCGGCAAGTGGGCCGAGCGGGTGCTGACGTCGGACGGCGGCGCCGTCGATGATCCCGCCCGAGACGGTGCCGTGGCCGAACTCCGGTGCGCTGAACCTCACGGGCGACTACGTCTGGGTGCGCTTCGTCCACGACGCGGCGGCGAAGACGATCACCACGTGGACGTCCACGAACGGGACGACGTTCACGAAAGTTCGGCGCAGGCGATCACCGTCGAGCAGTACCTCAACCAGCCCGGCGGCCTGAGGGTCGGCCTGTTCGGCAAGCACGACGGCTCCGGCGACGACGAGGTCGGAGTCGACGCGTTCAACGTCGTGTCCGGCACTGCGGATCCGCAGACGCCGGGCGACGACTGCGGCGGCGGCGGGCGAGTGCCCGCAGACCGACGAGTTCGACGGCACGGCGCTCGGCGACAGCTGGGAGGTCGTGAACCCGAACCCGGCGGACGCTCGCAGTCGGCGGCGGGAACGTGACGCTGACCAGCGCGCCAGGGCGACGTCCGCAGCGCAACGTTCACCGCCCAGAACATCCTCCTGCAGGAGGTGCCCGAGGGCCCGTGGACGGCGACGATGAAGCTCGATCACACGGCGATCACGGCCAACGGCCAGGCCGCCGGCATGGTCGTCTACGGTCAGCAGGATCCGAACTACTTCGCCAAGATCGACGGTGCAGTACAAGAACGACGTCGATCCTAACACTCCGGGCAACCAGAGCCGGGAAGTGGGTCGAGCGGACGCTCACCACGAACGGCGCCGCTCAACGGCAGCTACGGCGGCCAATTCCCGAACAGCGGGGCGCTCGACGCCGCCGACGAACGACCTGTGGATCCGCGCGCGCTACGACGGCACCAACGTGATCAGCGAGTACTCGTACGACGGTGAGACGTGCACGCCGCTGGCCCCGCCGGTCCCGGCCAACGAGTACGGGCCGAACGGCGTGACGAAGATCGGCCTGTTCGTCAAGCACGACGGCAGCGGCCCGGCCGACGAACGTCAAGTTCGACTCCTTCGAGGGTCGAGGCCGAGAGCTGCGGCGAGACGGGGGACACGACCCCGCCGCGCACGACGCATGAGCTCGATCCGGCCGAGCCGAACGGCGACAACGACTGGTACACGTCGCCGGTCGAGGTCACGCTCAACGCCACCGACAACGAGGGCGGCTCGGGCGTCGACGTCACGGAGTACCGCTTCGCGGGCGACGAGGAGTGGACCACGTACACGGGTCCGTTCAACGTCGACGACGAGGGCTCGGCACACGATCGAGTACCGCTCGACCGACCAGGAGGGCAACATCGAGAGCACGCAAGTCGGTGACCTTCCGGATCGACCCGACCGCGCCGACGACGACGGCGAAGCTCAACGGCGAGGCCCCGAAGCCGCGACTACGACGGTCCGGTGGAGGTCGACCTCGACGCGACCGACGGCGACGGGTCCGGCGTGCGGGCGACCGAGATCCGCGTCGACGGCGGCGAGTGGCAGCCGTACGTGGAGGAGGAGACGATCCTCAACTCGGCGGCCGATCTCGAGAAGTGGGAGCAGGCCGGGCCCGGCGGGCTCAACTGGATGACCGACGAGGGCGGCTTCGCCCGCACCTCCGGCGGGCTGGGCATGCCGTGGTACCCGGTCAAGGACTTCGGCGACTTCTCGCTGAAGCTCCAGTGGCGCGACTCGAGCACCGGCACGAACGGGAACTCCGGCGTCTTCGTGCGCTTCCCGAACCCGACGGAGGCGGTCCGCGGCCGCCGGCGGAGCGGTACCCGTGCCAGGTCGGCTCGGCGACGAGCGATCCGGCCTGGGTGGCGATCTACTGCGGCCACGAGATCCAGATCAACGACCACCAGGGCGACGCCAGAAGACCGGCTCGATCTACAACTTCTCGCCGAACGACGAGACGCAGGCGCAGATTCAGCCGAAGGGGACGTGGGTCGACTACGAGGTCCGGGTCGTCGGCCAGCAGTACACGATCATCCGCAACGGCGACGGTCGATCAAGTAGTTCCTGAACGCGCCCGACCAGCAGTCGACGCGGGCCGGCGATCCGTCGACCACCGACCGCCAGTTCGCGCGCGGCTACATCGGGCTCCAGAACCACGGCACGCAGCGACGTGATCGACTTCCGCAACGTCCGCGTGCTGTCGCTCGACGAGGGCTCGGTCCGCGGGCCGGTCACCGTCGAGGGCGACGGCGAGCACACGGTCGAGTACCGCTCGACCGACGTGGCGGGCAACGAGGAGGCGATCAAGAAGGTCGACTTCACGATCGGCGGCGCGGCCGACGACGAGACCCGCCGGTGACGACCCATGCGCTCGACCCGGCGCAGCCGGGCGCGGGCGGGACGTACGACGGCCGGTGGACGTGACGCTGTCGGCGACGGACCCGGCCGAGGGCGGCGCCGAGCCGGGACGCACGAGGTCAACGCCACCGGGCTTCAGCTGGAACCCGAACTCGGTCAACGCCACGACCGGCGACGTGGTCCGGTGGAACTTCCCAGAGGCCACGGCGGGCTTCCCGCATGACGTCTGGGTCATCAAGCCGGGCGAGGCGCCCGACTCCGCGGGCACGCAGGTCGCCGACGGAGCGAACCAGCCCGGCGGCGCGCCGGTCTCGACGACGGTGGACCAGGCGGGCGACTGGACGTACCTGTGCAAGCTCCACTCGTCCGTCCAGGAGGGCCAGTGGACGGGCATGGTCGGCACCGCCCACGTCGCGCAGGGCAGCGGCGCGGCGAGGGCTCGGGCGTCGACTTCACCGAGTACCGGGTGAACACCGGCGGCGCGACCGGCGACTGGGTGCGCTCCGACAACACCGGGGGCGACGATCCGTTCGAGACGTCGTTCACGGTCGACGACGAGGGCAGCCACGTCGTCGAGTACCGCTCGACCGACAACGCCGGGAACCAGGAGGCCATCAAGTCGGTCGCGTTCTCGATCGCGGCCGCGGACCCGGACGCGCCGTCGGTGGAGGGCTTCGCCGACCCGGCGACGGGCGCGGCGCCGCTGCTGGTGCAGTTCTCGGCGACGGGGCTGGATCCGCAGGGCGGCCCGCTCGACGTACGAGTGGGACTTCGAGACGACGGCAGCGGCTCGTTCAAGCAGAGCCCGGAGCACACGTACACGGGCGCCGGGGACCTACCACGGCGACGGTGACGGCGACCGATCGGCAGGGCAAGACCGGCAGCGGCCACCGTGACCGTCGTGGTGACGCGAGGACCGGCAACCAGGCGCCCGTGGCGCGGGCGACGGCCGACCCGAAGTCCGGGCCAGGCGCCGCTGGCCGTGCAGTTCAGCGCCACGGCCACCGATGACCGGCCGGCGGGCGAGCTCACGTACCTGTGGGACTTCGACGACGGCGGCGCGAGCGCGCTCGGCCGAAACGCGACCCACACGTACACGCGGCCGGGGACCTACCACGCGACGGTGACGGTGACCGACGCCGAGGGCGCGTTCGACACCGCCGAGGTCGTCATCACGGTCGAGAACCCGCCCGGCAACGTCCCGCCGACCGTGCAGGCGGCGGCGACGCCGCGGTCCGGCGCGGCGCCGCTGCGGGTGAGCTTCAGCTCGTCCGCGGTGGATCCGGACGGCGATCAGGTCTCGACGGTGTGGGACTTCGGCGACGGCGTGAAGGCGGGCGGCGCGAACATCGCCCACACCTACACGCAGGCCGGGCAACTACACGGCGACCGTGACCGTCAAGGACCCCGGGGGGCTGACGGCCACCGACTCGGTGACGATCACCGTGAGCACCACGGCCCGCAGCGCGCCGCAGGGCTCACCGCCGAGCCGCGGTGACGACTCGGGCGAGTCCACGGATCAGCCGCTCGTGCGGGGCCCGAGGTCCAAGGGCGTACGGTCGGTCATCAAGCGCGGCCTGCGGCTCAGGGTCACGTGCGATGACACGGAGGCGTGCCGTGCGAAGTCGGTGCTGCGCGTCTCGGGCGAGCGGCTCGGCGCGTCCAAGGCTGTGCGCATCGGGGCCGGCAAGTCGCGCACGGTCGTGATCCGGCTCGACCGCACGGTCCGGCGGAACCTCGTGGCGGCGATGCGCCAGGCCGGCATCCGGCGCCTGAAGGCCACCGCGGTCACGAAGGTCGCGAGCACTGAAGGCATGCGCACCGTCCGCGTGAAGGTGCAGCTGAAGCGCTGAGCGGGAGGCTCCCGCGGGTCGGTCCGTCGGTCGCTAGGCGACCGGCGTGACCGGCCCGCACGCGAGCAGGTCGGAGACCAGCGCGTCCGCGCGCTCGGACGTCCAGCGCCCGCTGGAGACGAGGTGGGCGGCCAGCACCTCCACGTCCTCCAGGGCAGCGCGCGACTCGTCCAGGTCGGCGGCGAAGATGAGGTTGTCGGCGGCCTCGCGGATGCGGTCCTGCTCGGCGGGCTGCAGCTTCGACGGCCCGAGATCCTCGAGCGTCTTGACGACGCGTCCGTAAGCCTGTGTGCGGTCCGAAGTCATCTTGATCACAGTCATCGTCAGTCTAGGAACGGTCTTAAGAGCTGCCACGAGATTTTTGTGAGGTTCGTCACAGGAGTCGGGGAGGCCTCGGGGATCGACTCGGGGTCTCTGAGGGTCATCCCCAATGGGAAACAGAGCGCCGTGGGACGAGGCTTGATACATGACCGAGGACACCACTCCCCAGACTCCTGAGAACCCCGCCCCGGAGCCGGAGCCAGAGCCGCGGCGGCTGCAGCGCTCCGGGTCGGACGCCGTCATCGGCGGCGTCGCGAGCGGCCTCGGTCGCTACTTCGGCGTCGACCCGATCCTGTTCCGGATCGGGTTCGTCGTGCTCGCGTTCATCGGCGCGGCCGGCGTCGTCGCGTACCTCGCTCTGCTCGTGTTCGTTCCTTCCGACGGCGAGCCGCGCCCGAGCGGCACGGGCAGCCGGGCGCTCGCGGTCGGCGGCACGATCGTCCTGGGCTGCGTGCTCATCACGTTTCTCAGTCCTCCTCTCTTCTTCTTCGGCCCCGGTCTGCTCGTCGTCGCCCTGGTCGGGCTGGCCGGGTACCTGCTCTGGCGCGCGCTCGGCGGACAGGCCGACGGCGACGACCCGGCCCGGACCGTCGGCCGGATCGTCGTCGCGGCCCTCATCGGCGTCGCCGCGCTCGGAGCCGCTCTCGGCGTCGGCCTTGCGGCGGCCCTGGGCGGGGGCGTGGTGATCGCCTCCCTGGCCGTCGTCGCCGGCCTGGCCCTGATCGGCACCGCGTTCGTCGGGGGCGCGCGCTGGTTGATCGTCCCGGCGCTCGTGCTCGTGCTCCCGCTGGGGATCGTGTCGGCGGCCGGCATCGAGTTCGACGGCGGTGTCGGCGACCGCGAGTATCGCCCGGCGACGATGTCGCAGGTGCGCGACCAGTACGACCTCGGCATCGGCTCGATGGTGGTCGACCTGCGCGACATCGACCTGCCGCAGGGCCGCACCGACCTCAACGTGGACGTCGGCCTCGGCGAGGCGGTCGTCTACGTGCCGTCCGGCGCCTGCATCACGTCCGACGTCCAGGTCGGCGCCGGCGCGTCGGACATCCTCGACCGCGAGAACAACGGCGTCGACGTCGACGACGTGAACGCCGGGATACCGCCGACCGGCCGGCCGCAGCTGCACATCGAAGCCGACGTCGGCATGGGCGTCGTGGAGGTCGTCCGCGAGGGCCACCTGCGCGACCAGTTCGACGGCAACCAGTTCAACCGCTTCGGCGATCGCGTCGAGGTCGACGACGACGGCGGCACGCTCTGCGCGTGAGACGGCTCGACCGGACATCGCTCGTCGCCGGGGTGGTGATCGTCATCACGGGGATCGTCCTGCTGCTGGATCGCCTCGACGAGATCGACCTGCGGTTCGGGTACGGCCTGCCGCTGCTGATCGCCACGCTGGGGGCGATCCTGCTGGCGGCGGGCCTCGAAGGTCCTGGCGATCGCGATTGACGGTGCCAAGATGGCCCCGATGAGCGCTTCCGCCGCCATGCCGCTGCGCCGCGACTCCGAGCGCGGCCTGATCCTCGGCGTGGCGGCGGGCATCGCGCGCCGCCTCCGGATCGACCCGGTGATCGTGCGTGTGGCGTTCGCGGCCACCACGGTGGCGGGCGGCGCCGGGCTCGTGCTCTACCTCCTCGCCTGGGCGCTGATGCCCGCGGAGGGCAGCGCCAAGGCGCCGCTCGAGCGGATCGTCGCCCGGCGCGACACCTGGCTCGTCGTGGTCGGCATGGCGTGCCTGGCGGTGGCGGCGCTCCTGCTCCTGCGCAAGTGGGGCCTGTGGTTCAGCGACCAGTTCGTGTGGCCGGTGCTGCTGGTGACCGCCGGCGGCGCGCTGATCTGGCGCCAGTCGAAGTTGCCGCCCGACGAAGCGCCGCCCACGCCGCGCGCGCCCAGCGCCCGGGCGCTGCGGCTGCCGGCCGACGCCGCCGGCCGCGCGGCGGTCGGCGCCGCGCTGGTGATCGGCGGCGGCCTCGTCTTCCTGTGGCTCAACAACGCGCTGCAGCCCGCACGCGACGTGCTGCTCGCGGTCGTCGTCGTGGTGGTCGCGCTCACGTTGATCCTCGCGCCGTGGTGGCTGCGGCTGGTGCGCGGCCTCACGGAGGAGCGCGCCGAGCGGATCCGCTCGCAGGAGCGCGCCGAGATGGCGGCCCACCTGCACGACTCCGTGCTGCAGACGCTGGCGCTGATGCAGCGGCGCATCGACGACCCCCGCGAGGTGGCCGCGCTTGCCCGCCGCCAGGAGCGCGAGCTGCGCGCCTGGCTGAACGGGCGGCGCGCGCTCGGCGACGCCGACACGGTGGCGACCTGCCTGGAGGCGGCGGCCGCCGAAGTCGAGGAGGCGCACGGCGTGGCGATCGACGTTGTCGCGGTCGGCGACGCGCCGCTCGACAAGCGCGGCGAGGCGCTGGTCGCGGCCGCGCGCGAGGCGCTGGTCAACGCCGCGAAGTTCGCCGGCGACGCGTCGATCGCGCTGTACGCCGAGGTCGCGCCCGAGCGCATCGAGGTGTTCGTGCGTGACCGCGGACCGGGCTTCGAGCCGGAGCGCGTGCCGGCCGACCGCCGCGGCGTGCGCGAGTCGATCGTCGGCCGGATGGAGCGCCACGGCGGCCGCGCGCTCGTGTACACCGCGCCCGGCGAGGGCACCGAGATCGAGCTGGTGATCGAGCGATGACGTCGGTCGTGATCGTCGACGACCACCACCTGTTCCGCTCTGGCGTGCGCGCCGAGCTCGACGGGCTGGTCGAGGTGCTGGGCGACGCCCCGACCGTCGAGGACGCCGTACGGCTCGTGCTCGAGGCCGAGCCGGACGTCGTGCTCCTCGACGTGCAGATGCCCGGCGGCGGCGGGGTGGAGGTGATCCGCCAGGTCACCGAGCGGCGCCCGGCGCAGCGGTTCCTCGCGCTGTCGGTCAGCGACGCGCCGGAGGACGTGATCGCGGTGATCCGCGCGGGCGCGCGCGGGTACGTGACCAAGACGATCTCGCCGCAGGAGCTGGCCGACGCCGTCGACCGGATCGCGGACGGCGACGCCGTCTTCTCGCCGCGCCTGGCGGGCTTCGTGCTCGACGCGTTCGCCGGCGGGCTGCCCGAGCGTGAGGTCGACCCGGAGCTCGACCGTCTCACCGCGCGCGAGCGCGAGGTCCTCCGGCACATCGCGCGCGGCTATCTCTACAAGGAGATCGCCCAGCGGCTCTCGATCTCGACCAAGACGGTTGAGGCCCACGTGTCGGCAGTGCTGCGCAAGCTGCAGCTGTCCAACCGGCACGAGCTGAGCCGCTGGGCTGTGCAAGGCGCTTATCGATTGAGATTTCGCCTGCCAGGCGATCGCTGACGCGCTCGCCTTCGGCGACGTTACCCCACGCGCACCACGTCGTACGGGGTGGTCGGCGTCGCCGGCGTCGTGAAGCGGGCGTTGACGGCCCACAGGAAGCCGCCCTTCTCCGCGATCGTCGTCGGGACGTCGAAGTCGTCGTCCGTCAGGTAGCGCTTGATCTCGCCGCGCCGCAGGCCGTGCTTGAGGTGGATCACCGCGATCTTGTTGTCACGGTTCTGCACGACGTACAGCGTGCGGCCGTCGAGCAGCAGGCCGTCGCCGTTGGGCGTCGTGGCGCCGCCGAGGTCGATCTCGCGCGTGCGGCCGCTGTGCTCGTCAATCAGGAACAGCTTGCCGAGCCGGCTCTGGACCGCGATCAGCTTCCCGTGATCGGCGGCGACGATGCCGTTGAGCTCGAACGTGGTCGGGTCGGTGTCGTACTTCAGGTCCCCGGTCAGCGGCAGTGTCTTCACCTTGTTGTGCTTGACGACGTAGAGCCGCCGGTTGACCGAATCGGTGAAGTAGGCGGCGTTGCGGGTCAGCGCGACGTCGTTGATGAATGTCCGGTCCGTGGTGAGCTGGTACTTGCGCAGCAGCTTGCCGCTGGCGGCGTTGTACACGCGCGCGGTACCGGTGGCCGCGCCGGACACGAACAGGCGGTTGTGGCGGTCGACCTTCAGGCCGGTCGCCGCGCCGCCGGTGCGCTGCACGATCACCTTTCCCTTACCGGTCTTCAGGTCGCCGCGGAAGATCGATCCGGTGGCGCGTGACCCGCTGAAGAACTGGTTGCCGAACCCAGTGGCGATGCCCTCGGGCTGCCAGCCGGGTGGCAGCGGGATCGTCTCGGGGTACGGCCGGGCCGAAGCAGGCGCGGCCAGCACCGCGGCGAGGACGAGCGACAGCAGTGATATGCGTAGTGCCGATGCAGGCAAGTTCCCTCCCAGAACTCGAGGCTCTCCACGACGAGATACGCAAGCACGGTGGCTGTGGGTTCGAACCGTGCGAAGGCGCGACCAACATGGTGCCCGGAGAAGGCGCCGCCGATGCGGACGTGATGGTGGTGGGGGAGGCGCCCGGCCGGCACGAGGACGAGCAGGGGCGGCCGTTCGTCGGGCGAGCCGGGAAGCTGCTCGACGAGCTGCTCGCCGAGGCGGGGCTGGCGCGTGAGGAGGTCTTCATCACGAACGTCTTCAAGGCGCGCCCGCCGGGCAACCGCGACCCGCGTGCGGCCGAGGTGGCGCACCACATGGCGTGGCTGGAGGCCCAGCTGGAGCTGATCCGGCCGCGGGTCGTGGTGACGCTGGGCCGGCACGCGCTCAAGCACTTCAGCGACGCGAAGATCGGCGAGGTCCACGGCACGCCGCTGGAGGCCGACGGGCAGACTCTGTTCCCGCTCTACCACCCGGCCGCGGCGATGTACAACCAGTCGCTGCGCACGACGTTGTTCGACGACGCCCGAGCGCTCGGTGCGTTGATTTTGAGGGCGAAGCCCTCAGAGCGGTAGGACGGCGCGCAGCAACGTGCCCTCGCCGGGCGGGCTCGTCACCTCGAGCACGCCGTCGAGCGCGCCGACGCGGTCGGCCAGGCCCGCGAGCCCGGAGCCGGGCGCGGCCTCGGCGCCGCCCTTGCCGTCGTCCTGCACCTCGATCGCCAGGTCGCCGTTCTCCGCCGCGAGGCGGACGGTTGCGTGGGTGGCGTCGGCGTACTTGGCGACGTTGGTGAGCGCCTCGGCGACCGTGAAGTAGGCGGTCGCCTCGGCGGCGGGCGTGAAGCGCTCCTCCGGCAGCTCGACGATGTCGACGGGGACCGGCGCCCGGTCGGCGAGGGCGGCGATCGCCGGCGCCAGTCCGCGCTCGGTGAGCACGGCGGGGTGGATGCCGCGCGCGAGCTCGCGCAGCTCCGAGGAGGCCTCGGACAGCTCCTGGCCGATCTGGCCGAGCAGGTCGGAGGCGCAGCCCGGGTCCTTCTCCACGCGCTTCTGGGCCATCCGCACCTCGAGCCCGAGCGCGACCAGCCGCTGCTGGGCGCCGTCGTGCAGGTCGCGCTCGATCCGGCGGCGAGCGGCATCGGCCGCCTCGACGATGCGGATGCGCGACTGGCGCAGCTCCTCGGTGCGGGCCTCCTCGATCTCGCGGCGGCGCAGCGCCTCCTCGGCGCGCCGGCGGTCGGTGATGTCGAAGATCGCTCCGTCGCACCACAGGCGGCCGCCGCCACCCGACACCAGGTGGCCGCGGTCGAGCACCCAGCGGATCTCGCCGTCGGCCCGGATGATCCGGTACTCGAGCGCGAACGGCCCATCGTTGGTCGCCTTCGACACGGCCTTGTAGACGGCGTCGTGGTCGTCCGGGTGCAAGATGCTCATCAGCGTCCGCTTCTTGCTGGCGATGAAGTTCGCGGCCGGGTAGCCCGAGATCCGCTCGATCTCGTCGCTGATCAGCTCGAGCGTGAAGTCGGCGTGCCACGCCGAGCGGTAGATCGCGCCGGGCACGTTCGCCATCAGCGCGCGGACCAGGGCGTCGTCGGCGCGCTGCTGCGCGGCGCGGAGGCCGGCGCGGGCGCGGGCGATCAGCTCGGCGCGGCTGAACGGGCGGTGCAGGTAGTCGTCGGCACCGGCGTCGAGCGCGGCGTCGGCCGTGCGCTTCTGGGCGGCGACCGTGATCGCCAGCAGCCACGACTCGTCGAGACGGTGGTCCTGGCGCAGTGCCCGGATCACGCCCGGGCCGTCGAGCCCGGTGCCCGGCTCGCGGTCCACGATCACCAGGTCGGCGTGCCCCTCGTCGAGCGCCTTGCGGGCAGCGGCGACGTCCCGGACCGCCGTGATGGCATGCCCGGCGGCGCGGATCCATGGCTGGATCTCCGGCTCGGCGGCGCCGACGACCAACACGCCGGCCTGGCGCCGCCGCACTGAACCCGAATGCGGCACAAGGCGATTATCACCCAAGTACGGGTGGCCGTATACCGGCCACCCGTACTAGCCTGGGGTCCGTGCGGGTGTGGAGTGCCGAGGTCACCGTCGACGAGGATCTGGCCCGGCGGCTGATCGCCGCGCAGTTCCCGCAGGTGGAGCTCGGTTCGATGCGGCTGCTCGGCGAGGGCTGGGACAACACGGTGTGGCTTGTCGACGACCGCTGGGCGTTCCGCTTCCCGCGCCGCGCGGTCGCGATCCCCGGGTTCGAGCGCGAGCTGGCGGCACTGGATGAGCTGGCGCCGCGACTGCCGCTCCCGATCCCCGCACCGGTGTTCGCCGGCGTGCCCGCCGAGGGGTTCCCTTGGCCGTGGTTCGGCGCCGCGCACATACCCGGCGGTGAGCCGCTCGGCCTGCCGGAGGCCGCGCGGCGCGGGCTGGCGCGGCCGTTCGCGCGCTTCCTGCGTGCGCTCCACTCGGCCCCGATCCCGGACGGCATGCCTGCCGACCCGATGGGCCGCGCCGACATGCAGGTGCGCGTGCCCAAGACCGACGAGTCGTTGAACGAGCTCGAGCAGGAGGGGCTCTGGCGTACGCCCGACCCGGTGCGCTACCTGCTCGAGGCGGCCCATGAGCTCCCGCCACCCGAGCCGGTGGTCGTCTGCCACGGCGACCTCCACATGCGCCACCTGCTGGTCGACGGCGACGGCGAGCTGACCGGCGTCATCGACTGGGGCGACATCTGCCGCGGCGCGCCGGCCGTCGACCTCTCCCTGCTCTGGAGCCTGCTGCCGGCCGACGGGCGCGCCGCGTTCATCGCCGAGTACGGCGGCATCGCCGACGACCAGCTCGTCCGCGCCCGCGTCCTCGCCATCAACCTGTCCGCGGTCCTCGCGCTCTACGGCCACCACGAGGCCATGCCCGAGATCGAGCGCGAGGCGATGCTGGGGCTCCGGCGCGCGGCGGCGGGCTAGCCGACGCCGAGCTCGTCGAGCGAGACGTTGAGCTCGGCGGCGTCGCGGTACACCCGGTAGGCGCCGGCGCGCTCGAGCTCGTCGGAGCCGTAGCCGCCGGTCAGCAGGCCGATCGACAGCATGCCCGCGCGGCGGGCGGCGAGCAGGTCCCAGACCGCGTCGCCGATGACATAACAGGTTGACGCCTCGGCGCCGAGCCGGCGGGCGCACTCCACGAACAGATCGGGCTCCGGTTTGGCTCGGGCGACGTCGCCGCGCTCGACGACCACCGTCGTGTCCGGGATGCCGAGCGCGTCGAGCGAGGCGTTGATCTCCGGGCGGCGGCCCGAGGTGGCGATGCCGTGGGTCACGTCGTGATCGCGGAGGTGCGCGAGCAGGTCGCGCGCGCCCGGCAGCGGGCGGCGTTCCGGCAGCAGCTCGCGGAACAGCGCGCCGTGGACGTCCTGAACCGCGGCCGCCTCCTCGTCGCTGATCTCGCGGCCGAGCTCGCGCGCGACCGCGCGCGTGAACAGGCCGCCGCTCATGCCCACCCGGCGGTGGATCCTCCAGCCGTCGATCTCCATCCCGCACTTGGCGAGCGCGCGCTGCCAGGCGAACACGTGCGCGTACACGGTGTCGACCAGGGTCCCGTCGAGGTCGAAGATCAGGGCCGGCATCGTCGCGCACCATACCGACCGCGTTTGGCGCGTTCGCGCGCCGGAAATCCCCGGGGCAGGATGGCAACCACGCAGCTCGAACCCAGCCGGACCAACGGCCGCGGGCCGGTCATGAAGGGCGACAACGCGGTGCCGCGCGGCCTCGCGGTGGCCTCCGCCGTGACGCTGCGCGCGCTGATCGTGCTCGCCGGCGTGGTGGTCGTCGCGCTCGGCGCCGCGCGGATGATGCTCCTGGTCCTCCCGGTGATCATCTCGGTGCTGCTGACCACGCTGCTGGCGCCGCTCGCGCGCCGGCTCGAGGCGCGCCGCTGGCGCCCGTCGCCGGCGGCACTCGCGAGCGTGCTGCTCGCGCTCGTGATCTTCTTCGGGCTGTGGGCGCTGATCATCCCCGGTGTCCTGTCGCAGTCGGATGACCTGTTCGGCAACCTGCAGGACGGCGCAAAGCAGGCGGTCTCGGTGCTCGAGCCGCTGGGGATCGGCCGCGGTGACGTCGACAAGGCGATCGACGAGGGCCTCAAGTCGGTCCAGGGCGGCGCCGTGGCGAACGAGGTGCTCAGCGGCGCGGTGCTGCTCACGCAATGGGCGGCGGCGACCGTGCTGATCGTCGTCCTCACGTTCTTCTTCATCCGCGACGGCGCCCGCATCTGGGACTGGCTCGTCGAGCTGTTCCACGAGGACCGCCAGCCGGTGCTGCGCGAGGTCGGCGCGCGCTCCTGGGGCGCGCTCAGCGCGTACGTGCAGGGCGTGTTCCTGGTGGCGACGATCGATGCGGTGCTGATCGGCGCCGGCCTGCTGGCACTCGGCGTGCCGGTGGCGATGCCGCTGATCGTGCTCACGTTCGTCGCGGCGTTCTTCCCGATCGTCGGCGCGTTCACGGCCGGCGCGGCCGCCGTGCTCGTGGCGCTGGTCGCCAACGGCCTGCCGGCGGCGCTGGTGATCCTCGCGATCATCGTCGCCGTCCAGCAGCTCGAGGGCAACGTGTTCTATCCGATCGTCGTCGGCCGCAAGCTGCAGCTGCACCCGGTCGGGATCCTGCTGGCGCTCACGGCCGGTGGCGTGCTCGCCGGCGTGGCGGGAGCGTTCCTGGCGATCCCGGTCGCCGCGGTCGCCGCCGCAGTGCTCGGCTACATGCGCGAGCGCCGCGAGGAGCGCGTGTCAACCGCCGTGCTAGCGCCGTAGCGTGTAGCCGTGCGCGGCGGTCACGAAGCCGCCGGGCTGCAGCGTGAGCACCTTGACGCTCACGCGGCGCGCAGGCTTGCGCCGTAGCCCGAGCTCGACCGTCCGCGTCCGGTCGACCGCGATGTTGATCGCCTTGCGGGCGAGCCGCCCGCGCTTGTCACGCAGGACGACGCGGCCGACGCAGCGGCCCACCGCGCCGGTGCAGACGACCCGGACCGAGGCCTGGTCGCCGTTGACCTTCGGCTTGCGCGCGCCCGGGAAGGCGAACGGCAGCGCGTCGCCCGCCGCGTCGCTGCACGCCGGGCGGAACGCCGGATCGGCCGGGCCGGTGCGCCCGAGCGCGTTGAGCACCCACTGCAGCGCGATCGGGTCGTAGACGATCCCGACGTGCTCGGTGATGTCCTCCGGGCAGCGATCCTGGAGCACGACGTTCGTCGCGCCCTTCAGCGCCTGCGACCGATACGGCGTCACGACCTCGTCGTACTTGGTGGAGATCACCGTGTACGCCGGCGGGGGCGGCGCCTCGACGCCCGCGTTGAGCTTCTTCATGAACGCCGAGCCGGCTGCCTGCTCCGCGCACGCCGGGCAGATGACGCCGAGCGGCGGCGCGAGCGGGTTCTTCGTGCCGTGGCTCGACGGCGCCAGGCCGACGATGTCGTCGATCACGCCGAGCTTGCCGCGGAACCTCGCGACGTAGCGGGCGAGCATCCCGCCCTGCGAGTGCCCGACCAGCGACACCTTCGCGGCGCCGGTCCGCGTCCGTACCTCGTCGACGAACGCCGCGAGCTTGTCGGCCGACTGGTCCATCGGCGCCATCCCGCGGCGCACGAGGTCGAGCGCGAACACGCAGTAGCCCTGTGACTTGAGCAGCGGCGACAGCGCGTTCCACGACACGGTCATGTCGCCGAACGTGCCGTGCACGAGGATCACCGGCACGGGGTGGGCGTTCGACTTGCACGAGAAGTCGTTGGCGCCCGGCGGCTGGGCGGCTGCCGGAGCCGCCCCGGCGAGCAGCGCTGCGGCGGTCAGGACGATCGCAAGGCGCATCGCGGTGGTCAGCTAACCACACCCGAGCCGGCAGTGCGAAAGCTCGCCGCCGCGCTGCGCGGCCCGAGCCCGAACGCGGCGGGCAGGTCCCCGTTTTCGGCGATCGCCGCGGCGAGCCGCTCGGCCATCGCCGGTCCGTGCTTGAAGCCGTGGCCCGAACCGCCGCCGACGAGCCACACGCGCTCGCGCTCGGGATGCCGCGCGGCGATGAAGTGCGAGTCGGGCGTCAACTCATAACGACACGAGCGCGCCTCGTTGAGAGGCGCGTCCGCGAGCGCCGGGAACCGCAGGCGCATGTACTCGCGCACCTTGGCCTCGGTGCGCGGCGTGTCGTCGAGCGCGGCGTCGGGATCGAGCGGCGGCCCCTCCACGTCGAGCGCCGCCTTGACGCCGATCGCGTCGATGTCGGCGGTGCCGTACATGGCGTGGTCGTAGTCGACCCAGCCGGGCACGCCGGGGGCGCGCCACGCGTCGCCGCCGTCCAGGAACAGCAGCTCCTGCCGGGTCACGCTGAGCGCCACGACGTCGCCGAACAGCTTGCTCAGCCAGCCGCCGCACGCCCAGATGACGACGTCGGCCTCGAGCCGGTCGCCGCCGACGAGGACCGCCTCGCCGTCGGGCTCCGCGCGGCCCTGCACCAGCCGCGCGCCGTGTGCGACCGCCTGCGCAGCCAGCGTCTGCACGGACCGCTGCGCCCGCAGCACGCCGGCCTCGGGCTCGAACAGCACGAACGCCAGGTCGTCCGTGCCCAGGCTCGGGAACAGCGCGGCGCCGTCGACCCGCTCGGCCGGGATGCCCTGCGCGATCATCGTGCGCTCGGACGCGGCCTCCCAGCCGTCCTCGGAGTGCGCAAACCAGGCGACGCCGCACTCGACCATCAGGTCCGCGCCGGACTCCGCCTCGAGCTCGCGCCACAGCGTGCGGGCGCGGCGCGCCATCGCCGTGTAGTCGGCGTCGGCGCCGTGCGAGCAGCGGATCAGGCGCGTCTCGCCGCCCGACGTCGCCCGCCGGTCGCCCGGCTCGAACTGGTCGACCAGCGTCACGTTCTCGCCCGCGCGCGCGAGCTGCCACGCCAGCGAGGCGCCGAACGTCCCGGCTCCGACGATGATCGCGCGCATCAGCGCAGCAGCCGCCGGGCCGCGTACTGGGCCATGCCCATGACGGTCAGCTGCGGGTTGACGCGGACGCTGGTCGGGAACACGCTCGCGTCACACAGATACAGGTTCGCGAGCCCGCGCACGCGGAAGTCCTCGTCGACGACGGTGCCGAGCGCGTTGCCGCCCTGCGGATGCGCGCTGGTCATGAACAGGTCGCCGCGCTCGCGCACCACGCCCTCGAGCCCGGCCAGCGAGTCCGGCGTGCGGTACTCGTGCCACTTGAACGTCGCCGGCATCACGCGCTCGGCGCCGGCCTCCATCCAGATTCGCCCGGCGTCCTTGAGCCCGGCGATCATCGAGCGCATGTCCTCCGGCGACGGGTCGTACTCGATCTGCGGCCCGGGCTTCACGCGGCCCGGCGTGGTGGTGCCGACGAGCACGCCCGCGCACGCCATGTTCCGGTAGCGGCTCATGTTCTCGAAGTGCTGCTCGAACCAGCCGGGCATCGCGAGCGCCTGCGTGGCCGGCGGGTTGAACCACGTCTCGACCAGGTACGGCGGCGGGTCGCCGGGCGCGACGTACGCGTGCGACATCTGGATCCCGTCGAACGAGTCGACGCACTCCGGGAAGTCCGCCGTGAGCGGCGAGTTGATGTTGAAGTGCAGCCCCTCGCCGACGCCGTCGCCGCCGAGGCCGCTGCGCTGGAGCAGCGCGCTCGAGGCGATCGGGCCCGCGGACACGATGACCTCGTCGGCCATCACCGTGAACCGCTCGCCGTCGTGGGTGCCGCTCACGCCGGTCACGCGGTCGCCGTGGCGCAGGATCTCCTCGACCTCGGCGTCGGCCAGCACCTCGAGCGCAAGGCCCTGCGCCTGGGCGCGCGGCAGGATGAAGTCGAGCGCCGCCTTCTTGGCCCCGTAGGCGCAGCCGATGTTGCAGTAGCCGGTGCCGAGGCAGGCGCCGGTGATGTTGGCCTCCATCAGCTCCAGCCGGCCGGGGAGCGCCATCGCGCGGACCGCCGCGGCGAAGCGCTTCGCCGCGTGCGTGGTGGTCTCCTCGCGGATCGGGGTCACCGCCAGCCACTCCCGGATCTCGCCGATCGCGAGCTCGAGTCCCGTGGCGGTCGAGCCCGCGCTGCGCCCAGTCGTCGAGCACCGGGTCGGGAGGGGGGAGGCAGAGCGCGTTGTTGATCGTCGTGCCGCCGCCGACGCACATGCCCTGCAGGACCTGCAGGTAGAAGTCTGTCGCGAGCTCGAGCGCGCCCTCGTTGTAGAGGCGGAGGTACTGGCCGATCTCGTCGTCGCTGAAGCCGCGAGGGTCGGCGTGCGGTCCGCGCTCGAGCACCAGCACCTTCCGTCCCGCCTCGGCGAAGCGGTACGCGAGCACCGAGCCGGCGGCGCCCGAGCCGACGACGATCGTGTCGTAGCGGTCGCGGGGCGGTACGCGCAGCACGTCCAGCGGTGGCTCCGGCAGCCCGCCCGGAACATGGCCGCCCTGGCGCCGGCGGAACGGGACGTAGCCGATCGCGGCCTGCGTGCGCGTGTCGCCGTAGTAGCCGAGATAGGACATCTGCGCGCCGGTGCGGATCGCGGCCTGCAGGTACTGGCGGAACGGCGCGTGCACCCGCCGCTCCCCGACCTCCTCGACGAAGCGCTTGCGCAGGTACGCCTTCCGTGACGCGGCTCCGAGCGCCGGGAGCGGCGGCCGCAGCGTGGCCAGCGGCCATAGGCACAGGAGCGTGAGCGCGAGGTGGACCTGCTGCTTGCCGCGCGCCTTCAGCGAGGCGAGATAGCGGTCGACGTTGCGGGCCGCATCGTGGTGCGAGATCGCCTCGTTCTCGCCGGCGACCAGCACCTCGGCGAGCGCGACGAGCCCGAGGAACGCGATCGGGTTCAGGTACTGCAGGCCGTGCGCGGCTCGCACTGCGTCCCACCACCACCACACGAACCAGGCGACGAGCACGAGGTCGATCGCCATCCAGCCGAGCAGGAACACGGTGCCGGACAGGCCGTACATGCCGGGCGCGCCGCCCCAGATCAGCGTCGCGATCTGGCCGGCGACCAGCGCGACGTAGCCGAACGCGACCACCAGCGCGGTCCAGTGCCGGCGCCGCACGTCCGCGGCGCCGATCACCGAGATCGCCACGAACAGCATGTCCTTCGCGAACGAGTTCGGGATGAACGCCGCGATGTCCGTGTTGCCGTCGGCGACCCAGGCGACCGCGAGGACCGCGCTCAGGATCGCGTGGCCGATCAGCAGCCAGCGCAGCCTGTTCTCGGCGGGGGTCAGCGGCTCCGGCACCGCTCGACGGTATCCAAGCGTAGGCTGCGGCGCGTGGAGATCTACCTCGTCCGGCACGGCGAGACCGAGTGGGCGGCCACCGGCAAGCACACCAGCACGACCGACGTGCCGCTGCTCGACAGCGGCCGGCGCGACGCCGAGCTGTTGCGCGAGCGGCTCCAGCGCCACCACTTCGCGCTCGTGCTCACCTCACCGCTGCAGCGCGCGCGGGTCACCGCCGAGCTCGCCGGGCTCGGCGACCGCCTCGAGGTCGACGAGGACCTCGTCGAGGTCGACTACGGCGAGTACGAGGGCCTGACCACGCCCGAGATCCGCGAGCGCGTGCCCGGTTGGACGGTCTGGGAGCACGGCTCGCCGGGCGGCGAGACCGTCGACGACGTCGGGGCGCGGGCCGACCGGGTGATCGAGCGGGCGCTGGCCGCGGAGGGTGACGTGGCGCTGTTCGCACACGGACACCTCCTGCGGATCCTCGGCGCCCGCTGGATCCGGCTACCGGCGGCCTACGGCGGCAACCTCGCCCTGTCGACGGGCTCGCTCTCCAAGCTCGGCTTCGAGCGCGAGCGGCGCACGATCATGCTCTGGAACGACACGTCCCACCAGCGCTGAGTACGCGCGCCCGCGACTACGACGCATCCCGGCGGGCCCGGCCCGCCGCTGCCGGCACTCGGCATCCGGTCACGTGCCACCAGCATGCTTTCGGATGCCGTGCACCGGCAGCGACGACCCGGACGACGCCGGGTCATGCGCCGTAGTCCCGGTCACACGTACTAGTCGCGGGACAACACGTCGTCACCGCGGCCGCCGTCGAGCCGGTCGTCGCCCTCGCCGCCGTACAGGTTGTCGTCGCCGTCGCCGCCGTCGATCCGGTCGTCGCCCACGTCGCCGAACAGCGCGTCGTCGCCGCCGCGCCCGTCGATCACGTCGTCGCCTTCGAGGCCGCAGATGACGTCGTCGCCCCTCGTCCCGCGCAGGCGGTCATCGCCCTCGGTGCCCGTGATCGTGCACGGTCGCGGCGACGAGCCGAACTCCTCGACGCCGATCACCGGCCGCAGCCGGTCCTCGACGCGGCGGGTGGCGAACGCCTTGCGCAGCACGTCATGGCCGAGCGCGTTGCCGAGCGCGGCCATGATCATCCCCTGGTCGAGCGAGAGATACGAGTCGGAGACGACGCGCGTATCGACGTTGACCGAGTCGAGGAAGCCGAGCGGCGTGTAGATGTCGAAGTCGCGCTCCAGGTTGCGCAGGTTCTCGACCGCCGCGTGCGGGCGGTAGCGCAGACCGAGGAACGCGGCGTGCGGCGTGACGACGCCGTTCGTGTACGCGCTCGGCGGCGGGTCCGGATGGCCCGGCCGCTCCGGGTCCGGGCAGCCCGGGAACCCCGCATCGACCAGCGTCCGGTCCTCGTTCGACGGATAGCCGTTCGGGTCGCTGCCGATCCCGTCGACGCCGTACGCGTCGTAGCCGCCCTCGGGGACGTTCGCCGGCGAGAAGCCCCAGTAGCCGTAGCCGGCTTCGGTGAGGCCGTGGTGGATCTGCGCGTCGACGGTCAGCGGGTGGTTGGCGCCCCAGCTGCCGGGCGCCCAGCGCTCCTCGGGCACGAACAGCGCGGGCATCAGCGCCTCGAACATGCTGCCGCCCCAGCTCGGGGTCACGAGCGTGCCGTTGTACGGCAAGCGCTCCGTCGTAGACCGCGATGCCGAAGTACGTGTGCGTCGACGCCGACCGGGCGGCGCTCGAAGCATCCGGTCTCGAACGCGCGGTTGGTGCCGTAGACGGCCTTCGCCGGGATCTCGCCCTTGGAGATGCCGATGTAGGTGGCGATCCGGCTCTCGCTGACGTACGTGTCGTAGCAGCACGGCGCCGCGCCGGTGTCCGGCACGTAGTGGAAGAGGATCCGGTTGACCTCAGGCCGGTAGTAGAAGCCGAAGTCCATCGAGTCGTACAGCGCGTTCGCGCGGTGCGACACCTCGGGCACGCTGTTGGCGACGATCTTCAGGCCGACGGCGAGCCACCCGTTGTCGACCGACGACAGGATCGGCGTCAGCGGGTCGCCGCTGGGCGGCCACGTCGTCAGCTTCGCGCCGGTCCGGTGGTCGTACCAGTTGTAGAACTGGCCGCTGGGCTCGTGCCGCTCCATGCCCTCGAGCGATGTGAGCGTGCGGCGCATCCGGCTCACCAGCTCGCGGTGGCGGATGAACCCGAGCCGCTCGGCGGTCACGGCGCTCCACATGTAGGCGCCGATGTTCGTCGTCGACGTCTGCACGCTCGCCGTGCCGTCGGTGGCGTACGAGTCCGGTGGCAGGCCCGACTGCTCGTCGGTCATCGCGGCGAACGAGCGCCACGTCGCCTCCGCATAGCGGTCGAGCGTTCCGCGCTCGCTCGCGAGTGCGGGCTGTGCCAGTGCCATTACGGCGATCGCCCCGACGAGCGCCGTGAAGAACTTCCGCATGGGGTCCCCTCCCGATTCCGCCGATCCCCGGCGAAATTTCAGGTGCCCGCTAGAAGGTCGTCTTATTCAGGCGCTTGCGATAGAGCAGCCGCTGGTCGGCGCAGCCGAGGAGGTCGCGGCTCGTCGTGGCGTCGTGCGGGGACACGGCCCAGGCGAAGCTCGCCCGCACGGCCGGCACCTCAGGCGGCAGCTCGGCGGTACCGACGGCCTGCTCGAGCGCAGTGACGATGCGCGCCACGCCGGCGGAGCCGGCGCCCGGCGCCACGACAGCGAACTCGTCGCCGCCGATCCGGGCCAGGCAGTCCTGGCCGCGCACGACCTTGTCGCACGCCTCGGCCACCGCGCACAGCACGGCGTCGCCGACCGGGTGGCCGTGCTCGTCGTTGATCGCCTTGAAGAGGTCGAAGTCGAACAGCACGAGCGCAGCGCCTTCGGGGGCGGCGATCGACTCCTCGAGCCTGCCGTCGAACGTCCGGCGGTTGTAGAGGCCGGTGAGCGGGTCGCGCTCGGCCATCACCCGCTGGCGCGCCTCCGCGCGGAGCAGGCGGCGCTTGAGCAGCTGCATCGCGAGCGTCTCGCCGGCCATCGCGACGACGAAGCCGACCGTGCGCGCCGGGTAGACGTCCTCGAGCGCGGTCGGGTCGTAGAGCAACGGCGTCGCGTACACGAACGCGAACAGCGCGACCAGCGGCCACGCCAGCCTCGCCGGGAAGAAGTAGGCGATGAACAGCACGGTGAAGAACAGCAGCGGCTGCAGGAAGCTCGATGCGCCGCCGGAGGCCCAGATCGCCAGGCCCACGATCGGCGCCGTGCTCGCGGTGACGATCGCGCGCGTGCCGATGGTCATCGACCAGCCGCGGCGGTACATCGCGAACGAGACGACGCCCCAGAGGATCGCGAACGCGGCGACCGCCAGCCCGGGGAGCAGGTGCTCGTGGGGGGAGCCCGGCAGCAGGAACATCGCCGCGCCGACCACGCCCGCGGTGGTCCACATGCCCGCCGAGGTCAGGTCGGCGAGCGGGCCCTCGGCCCGGGGGTCGTCAGCGAACGGCGATGCCATGGAAATCGACCCGGCAATCGGCCCGGGCCGTCCGGTTCTTGAATGGCCTAGGGTGTCGGGCCATGCCAACGCAAGACGCTCCGCTCGGCGGATCGTGCGCGTGCGGCCACGTGCGCTTCGCCGTGACGGCGCCGTTCGTCACCGCCGGCTACTGCCACTGCAAGCGCTGCCAGCGCCGCAGCGGCACGCTGTCAACCCTCAACGGCACCGTGGAGGCGAGCGCGTTCACGCTCGTCTCGGGCGGCGATGCGGTGCGGACCTGGCGCCCGTCTGAAGGGCGATCGAAGTCGTTCTGTGAGCACTGCGGGGGCCACGTGTACAGCGGCGATCCGCGGGCTGACTCGACGGTCGGCATCCGCCTCGGCGCCGTCGACGGCGACCCGGGCATCCGGCCGCGCTGGCACCAGTGGCTGGAGTCGGCCCCCGACTGGGATGCGATCCCGGACGATGGGCTGCCGCGCTTCGCTCAGAAGCGCGAGATCGATTAGCTCCCGTTCGCCCCGAACAGCAGGCACGTGGTCGTGCCGTGGGCGAGCAGCTTGCCCGTGGCCTCCGCCGTGACCCGTCCTTCGGCGGTGGCGACCGTGCGCCCGCGGTGGATGAGCGTCGACTCGCAGAGGATGCGGCCGGTGTCGCCGGTGATCGCGCGCGCGAAGTTGACCTTGAACTCGAGCGTCGTGTACGCCACCCCGGCCGGGAGCGTGCTGTGCACCGCGCACCCCATCGACGAGTCCAGCAGCGTGGCGGCCAGCCCGCCGTGGACGACTCCGATCGGGTTGTAGTGGAACTCCGACGGCGTGACCGCGAACACCGCGCGGCCCTCCTCGACCTCTTCGAGCTCGAAGCCGAGCAGGACGGCGATCGGCGGAGGCGGGATCTCGCCGGCGGCGATCGCCTTCAGGTAGTCGATGCCGGCGAGGCCGGCGCCGCGGGATGCGGACGCGACGGGGTCCTCCCAGCTCACGGTGCGCTGTCTCGGTTGCATAACGCAACCAAGCTAGCAATCGTGGGACACTGAAGCCGTGTCCCCACGCCGCCCACGCCGCAAGGGCGGCTCACTCAAGGACGGCGAGCGGCGCCAGATGGCGCGCGCCTCGAAGCACGCCGTTGTAACCCCGCCGGCCGCGACCGGCGCGGGCGGGTGGGTCCGTGTTCTCTGCGACGGCGGCTCGCGCGGCAACCCGGGCCCGGCCGCGATCGCGGCTGTCCTGCTCGGCCCGGACGGCTCGGAGCAGGGGCGCCTGGCGGAGGAGATCGGCCGCGCCACGGCCGCCGAGGCGGAGTACCGCGCGATCCTGCTCGGGCTCGGCCTGGCGCTCGCGCACGCCGTCGACCCCGTGGAGGTATGCAGCGACTCGCAGCTCGCCATCGCGGCGCTCGAGGGCAGCGCGCCCGAGGACCCGGGCCTGGCCGTCCTCGTCGAGGACATCCAGATGATGGCCGCGACGTTCTCGTCCGTGCGCTGGCGCTGGCATCCGCGCGCCGAGAACGAGGTCGCGGACGAGCTGGTCCGCGATCTGCTCTGGCCCGCTAGGTGATCAGCTCGGTCCGCAGCTCGTGGCTCTCGTCCGGGAGCCGGGCCTCGTAGTAGATGCGGTGCCCGCCGCCGGGCAACGCGAGGACCTCGAGGTAGCGCACGTCGGCGACCGGCTCGTCGCGCGCCTCCGACAGGCCGGTCTTCTCGAACCAGTTCTCCTCCGCGGTGGCGCGGCCGTCGTAGGCCATCCGCCCGTCGGGCAGCACGGCGGTCACGCGCGCGCCGCGCGCGTCCCAGGTGCCTGGCCGGCCCTCGAGGATCGTGCCCTGCCAATCCCAGCTCAGGCCGTCGGCGCTCGTCGCGTAGGCCGTGTTCATGCGGTCCTCCTCGCCCGGGATGTCGAGCAGGTGGCAGCAGATCCACGCGTGCCAGCGGCCGTCCGCGTCGCGGCGCACGATCGGGTCCTTGACGGCGTTGAGCGCGTCGCCCGGGAACACCACCCGGGGATCTGCGCCCTGCAGGCCCTCGATCGTGGGTGCGTCGAGCGCCCCGATCCACCAGGCCTTGCTCTCCGGGGTGGCGCAGCAGACGTACAGCCGCCAGCCGCCGTCGGTCCGCACGAGCGCCGGCCGCTCCACGTACATCGCGCCGAAGTCCGCATCGTCGAACGTCACGAGCGTCTCGAACGTCTCGCCGTCGCCGGAGCGCGCCACGACGTTCTGGTCAGTGCCGTCGTGGCCGTTCCGGACGCGGTAGGCCAGCAGGTACGTGTCGCCGTCGAGGACCGCGGCGGGCGCGCCGGCCCAGTAGCCGGGACCCTCGCCGGGCGCGGCGGCCACGACGCGCGCCTCGGCGGTGCCGGGAAGCGGGAAGTCGGTCATAGGCGCCCTTACCTTCCCTTCAGGGCCTCGCTTCACTCTTTGAAGCACTCCCCATGACCCGAATCCTCCTCATCCCCACCAGAACCTCCGACGGCCGGCACGTGATCTTCCGGGCCGCGCTGGTCAGCCCGGTGCAGCACCTGCTCGCGTCCGTACGCCGGGCGTTCGGGCGGCCGCGCGCCATCTAGGCCGCGCCGCCGGGCACCGCGATGCCCGTCTCGTAGGCGAGCACGACCGCCTGGACGCGGTCGCGCAGCCCGAGCTTCATCAGCAGCCGGGCGACGTGCGTCTTGACCGTGGTCTCGCTCACGATCAGCTCGGCGGCGATCTCGGCGTTCGACAGCCCGCGGGCCACGAGCTTGAACACCTCCACCTCGCGGGCGGTGAGCTCGTCGAATCCGCGCGGCGGGGCGCTCGCGCCGGGGGCGCGCGCGAACTCATGGATGAGCCGGCGGGTGATCGACGGCGCCAGCAGCGCATCGCCGCGCGCGACGACGCGGATGCCGGCGGCCAGCTCCTCGGGCGGCACGTCCTTGAGCAGGAAGCCGCTCGCCCCGGCGCGCAGCGCCTCGTAGACGTACTCGTTGAGGTCGAACGTCGTGAGCATCAGCACCCGCGACGGCGACTCGCCCTCGGCGTCGACGACCTGCTTCGTGGCCTCGATGCCGTCGACCTCGGGCATGCGGATGTCCATCAGCACGACGTCCGGCTTGAGCCGCTTCGACTGCGCGACCGCCTCGGCGCCGTCGGACGCCTCGCCGATGACGTCGATGTCCTCCTCGGCGTCGAGGATCATGCGGAAGCCCGCGCGCACCAGCGCCTGGTCGTCCGCGATCAGGACCCGGATCACAGCGGCAGCCTTGCCACGACCTCGAACCCGCCGCCCGTCTTGCGGCCCGTGCGGACCGTCCCGTCATACAGCCGCATGCGCTCCTCCATCCCGACCAGCCCGTGACCTGACCCGTTGGTGCCATTCATCGCCTTGCCGCCGGAGTCGACGATCTCCAGCTCGAGCCAGGAAGCCTGCCAGCGCACGGTGACCGACGTCGGCGCCGCGCCGGCGTGCTTGATCGCGTTGGTCAGCGCCTCCTGGATCACCCGGTAGGCGGCGAGGTCCTTGCCCGGCGGCAGCGGCCGCGGCTCGCCCTCGACCGCCAGCGTCACCGGCAGTCCGGCGGCGCGCGATCGCTCGACCAGCCGGTCGAGCTCGCCCAGCGTCGGCTGCGGCGCGCGCCCGGTCTCGTCCTCGCCGTGGTGCAGCACGCCGAGCAGCCGCCGCATCTCCACCATCGCGGCGCGCCCGACGTCCTCGATCTGCGCGGCAGCCTCGACGGCGCGGCGCGGGTCACGCCGGAGGATCCGCCGCGCGCCGCCCGCCTGCACGACCATCACCGACACCGAGTGGGCGACCACGTCGTGCATCTCGCGGGCGATCCGGCGGCGCTCGTCGGCCGCCGCGCGGGCGACCTCCTCCTCGTGCGCCTCCTGCGCGCGCACCGACGCCTCGTGCAGCTCCTCGGTCAGCCGCGCGCGCGTGCTCAGCCCGCGGCCCGCGACCCAGGCCACCAGCGCGAAGCCGGTCGGGAACACGAAGTCGGTGAACACCTGCTCGTCGAAGCTCGCGACCACGGCGGTCATGCCGCCCGCGATCACGAACGGGGCAGCGACCGCCGCCCAGCCGGTCGCGTAGGCGCCGGCGGCGTACGAGATCAGCAACACGCCGACGAGCGGGATCTGCAGCGGCTCGACCTCGGTGAGGAAGACGTTCATGAAGATCCAGCAGCCGAGCATCACCACGACCGCGAGCAGCGGCTGCGTGCGCCGCCAGGCGACTGTCGCGTAGGCCACGCCGAGCACCAGCGCGTTGACCAGGAGCCCGGTGTCGCCGTCCCACTGCACCAGGAGCTCGATCTCCCCGGCGACGATGAGCACGGCGGCGAGCGCCTGGTCGATGCGCCGCCGGTCGAGCCGGCGAGCCTTGGCGATCCAGCGGCTCACGCGGCCCCCAGCGGGAGCTTCGCGCGCACGACGTGGCCGCCGTCGCGCCGGACGCCGGCGCGCAGCTGGCCGCCGGAGAGTGCGACGCGCTCGCGGATGCCGAGCAGCGGCCGGGCGGGCCCGTCGCCGCCGTCGTCGATCACCTCGACCTCGACATGATCGGTCGCGTAGCGGACGCCGACGCGGGCGCGGCCGGCGTGGCCCTGCTCGAGCGCGCCGCCGAGCGCCTCCTGCACCACCCGGTAGGCGGTGAGGTCGACGCCGATCGGCAGGTCGACTGCATCGCCCTCGACGGCGAGGTCGACCGGCAGGCCCGCGGCCTGCGCCTTGCGGACGAGCGTGGAGACGTGCCGCAGCGACGGCTGCGGGGCCAGCGCCAGCTCCTCGTCCTCGCGGCGCAGCACGCCGAGCAGCCGGCGGATCTCGGTGAGCGCCTCGCGGCCGCTCTGCTCGACGGCGAGGAACGCCTCGCCGGCGCGCTCCGGGTCGCGCTCGGCCAGCCGCCGGGCGCCCGACGCCTGCACGACCATCGCGCTCAGCGCATGGGCGACGACGTCGTGCAACTCGCCGGCGATCCGCGTGCGCTCCTCCTCGGCGGCGGACGCCGCGCTCTCGATGCGCTCGCGCTCGAGCCGCCGGGTCTTCTCGACCAGCGTGCGGTTGAGCCGTGCCCGGTGCCGCAGCACGCGGCCGATGAGGATCGGTGCGCCGACGATCAGCACGGCGGTCAGCAGGTAGTTGCCGACCGTGTCGCTGTAGTCGTCGGTCGCCATCGCGATCCACATGACGACGACCGAGTAGGCGCCGAGGACCGGCACGATCCGGCCCTCGAGGTGGCGTCCGAGCGAGTAGAGGACGAGCAGGATCGCGAAGAACGGCGTGACGAGGTGGTCGATGTAGTCGCGGCCGAGCGTGTTGGCGAGGAGCTGGACCGGCACGGCGAGCAGGACCGCGGCGATCGTCCAGCGGCGGCGGATCGCCAGCGTGAACGCGGCCAGGGCGATCAGCCCGAACGCGGCGGCCTGGTGGGGCGCGCCGTCGGGCACGAGCACGATCAGCTCGACCGTCGCCTCGACCAGAAAGGCGCAAGCCAGGAGGAGATCGGCCCGGAATGGGTCGAGTGCGCGCAGCCGTGCCAGCATCGCGCCGCCCACCTTAACCCCGTACGCGCGGGTATTCGTCGTCCTCCAAGACGATCGGGGAGTCATCCTCGAGGATGACGCCGGGTCGTCCGGGGGGCAGCGCCAGATCGTCATGACGGCCGACGACACGCGACGCCGCGGACGAGAGAGTCCTCGCCATGAGGACATGGACCGCCACGACGAAGACCGCCGCGCGTCCCTCCGACGTGCTCGACGTGCTCACCGACCCGGAGGCCTGCGCCCGCTGGGCGCCGCTGCCCTTCGACGTCGAGGAGCTCGACGGCCGGCGGCTCGCCACCGGTAGCAAGGCCCGCGTCAGCGGGTCGCTCGCCGGCAAGCGCGTCGGGTTCGACGTGGAGATCCACGAGGCGTCCGACCGCGGGCTCTCGCTCGCGGCGAACGGCCCCGTGGGGTTCGACGTCGCCTACGAGCTGGCCGAGGTCGCCGGCGGCAGCGAGGTCCGCGCGTCCGTGTCCGTCCGACCGTCCGGCGGCTTCGCCGGGCGCCTGCTCGCGCAAGCGACGGCCGCCCTGCTGTCCGCCGGTGCCCTGGAAGCCGCACTCGGGCGCGTTGCGCGCGAAGCGGTCGCCTACTGAAAGGACTCTCTCCCTTGTCCGCTCTCCTCGATTCACCCGCGAGCGCGTACGCCGTCACGGCGACCGCCCTCACGCGCACGTACGGCGACGGCGACTCCGCCGTCCACGCGCTCCGCGGTGTCTCCCTCGACCTGCCGGCCGGCCAGTTCACGGCCGTCATGGGCCCGTCCGGCTCCGGCAAGTCGACCCTCATGCACCTGCTCGCCGGCCTCGACACGCCCAGCTCGGGCACCGTCACCGTCGCCGGCCAGGACATCACGAGGATGAAGGACCGCGAGCTGACACGGCTGCGCCGCAAGCACATCGGCTTCGTCTTCCAGTCGTTCAACCTGCTGCCGACGCTGTCGGCCGAGGAGAACGTCGTCCTCCCGCTCGCCATCGCCGGCAAGCGCCCGCCGAAGGAGGATGTCGACGCCCTGATCGCGCGCGTCGGCCTCACCGAGCGCCGCGACCACCGGCCGGCCGAGCTGTCGGGCGGCCAGCAGCAGCGCGTGGCGATCGCCCGCGCCCTGATCACGCGCCCGACGGTGCTGTTCGCCGACGAGCCGACCGGCAACCTCGACTCCGAGTCCGGCGCGGGCATCCTGCGCCTGCTGCGCGACGCCGTCGACCTCGACGGCCAGACGACCCTGATGGTCACGCACGACCCGCGCGCGGCGGCGATCGCCGATCGCGTCCTGTACCTGGCCGACGGCCGCGTCGTCGCCGACATCGCCGATCCGACCGAGGCCGCCGTGCTCGCGGTCATGAAGGAGGCGGCGGCCCGATGAGGCGCGTTGCGCTCAGAGGACTGATCGCGCGCCCAGTGCGCACGATCCTCACCACGCTGGCCATCGTGCTCGGCGTCGCCATGGTGAGCGGCGCGTTCACGCTGACCGACACGATGCGCGGCGCGGCCGACAGCCTGTCGTCGTCCGCGTACGACGGCACCGACGCCGTCGTCAGCGCCCGCACCGCGTTCGGCATCGAGGCGACCGACTGGACGGCCAAGCGGCCGACGGTCGACGCCGCGGTGCTCGACAAGGTGCGCGACGGTCCCGGGCGTCGCGGTCGCCGTCGGCGACATCACCGACGAGGCCAAGATCGTCGGCCACGACGGCAAGCCCGTCGGCGACGGGCCGTACTTCGGCTCCGGCTACGACTCGCGGGCCGCGGGCTCGCAGGCCACCACGCCGTTCCGGCTCGAGTCCGGCCGCTGGGCCACCGGCCCGGCCGAGGTCGTGATCGACGCCGCCACGGCGGAGAAGCAGCACTACGGGCTCGGTTCGAAGGTGCGCGTGACCACTCCCGGCGCGGCCAACGCGTACGAGGTCGTGGGCATCGCCCGCTTCGGCGACGTGAAGTCGCTCGGCACCGCCACCGCCGCGGTGTTCGACCTCAAGACCGCGCAGCAGCTGTTCCACAAGGACGGCGCCTACGACTCGATCCTGGTCGCCGGCCGTGACGGCGTCCCGGCCGCCGACGTCCGCAAGGCCGTCGCCGCCGCCGTCGGCTCGACCGCGCAGGTGCAGACCGCCAAGGCGCACGACCGCTTCGCGCCTCGACGGCCTGGAGCAGTTCATCTCGATCATCCGGACCGTGCTGCTCGTGTTCGGCTTCGTGGCGATCTTCGTCGGAGCGTTCACGATCTTCAACACGCTCTCGATCACCGTCGCCCAGCGGTCGCGCGAGTTCGGGCTGCTGCGGATGGTCGGCGCGATGCGCCGGCAGGTCCTCGGCTCCGTGCTGCTCGAGGCGCTGGCGCTCGGCCTGCTCGCGTCGCTGGTCGGCCTCGGCGTCGGCTTCGGCGTCGCCAAGGGGCTTGACGCGATCTTCCGCTCGATGGACCTCGCGCTGCCGGACGCCGGCACCGTGTTCGCGACGCGGACGATCGTGGTCTCGATGCTCGTCGGCACGCTGGTGACGCTGGTCGCCGGCCTGATCCCGGCGTGGCGGGCGACGCGGGTGCCGCCGGTGGCGGCGCTGCGCGACGCCGACCCGGGCGCCCACAAGGTGCGCCTGCCCGCCCGTGCCGTGCGCGGCATGGCGTCGGTCATCGGCCGTGTCGCCGAGCGGGTGGGCGGCTCGGCCGGCGCGCTGGCCCGCCGCAACGCGATGCGCCATCCCGGCCGCACGGCCGTGACGGCGTCGGCGCTGATGATCGGCGTCGCGCTGGTCACGCTCGTCACCGTGATCGCGCAGGGCCTGCGCGACACCACGACGGGCACGCTGGAGAACCGGATCAACGCCACGCACGTGATCACCGGCTCGGACGGCTGGTCGCCGACCGACCCGTCGGTCGCCAAGGCCGTCGCGGCGACGCCGGGCGTCGAGGGCGTCACCTCGATCCGCCAGGACACCGGCCTCGTGTTCGGCGACAAGGAGATCGTCAACTCGGTCGACCCCGCCACCGCTCCCGGCCGCTTCTCGTTCGTGTACGCGTCCGGGTCCGCGGATGCGGTCGCCGGCCTCGGCAAGCGACGGCGCGATCGTCGACGAGGGCCTGGCCACCGAGCGCCACCTGAAGGTGGGCGACTCGCTCACGGTCACCTCGGCCAAGGGCACGAAGCTCGCGCTCACGGTCAAGGCGATCGAGAAGTCGCCGGTGCTCGACGCGCTCGGCCTCGGCCCGGTGACGATCTCACAGGCCACGTTCGAGGGCGCGTTCGAGAACAACCGGAACCTGCTCACGCTGGTCTCGGCGGACAACCCGGGAGCCGTGACCAACGCGCTGGCCGCATTCCCCGACGCCAAGGCGCAGACGAAGGGCGCGTACATCGACTCGATCACCAGCCGACATCGACGCGCTGCTGGCGATCTTCTACGTGCTGCTCGCGCTCGCCGTCATCGTGAGCCTGTTCGGCATCGTCAACACGCTGGTGCTCTCGACGTTCGAGCGCACCCGCGAGCTCGGCACCCTGCGCGCGGTCGGCATGACGCGCCGGCAGGTGCGGCGCATGGTCCGGCACGAGAGCGTCATCACGGCGCTGATCGGCGCGGGCCTGGGCATCGCGGTCGGGCTCGGACTGGCGGCGATCGTCACGTCGGTGTTCTCCGACGAAGGCCTGACCTTCGCGGTCCCGGCCGGATCGCTGATCGTGCTCACCATCGTCGCGGCACTGGCGGGCGTCCTCGCCGCGATCGTGCCGGCACGCCGGGCCTCGCGGCTCGACGTGCTGACGGCGCTCGCGTATGAGTAGGTAGCCCGGGCCTTCGCCCTTGACGGGAACGGGCGCCCTCCGTGGCGCCCGTGACCGGGCCTTCGTCCCTTCTAGGCGATCACCGGCGCGTCGGGCAGGCGCTCCAGCGCGGCCTCCATGTCGGCCTCGGAGAACTCCGGGTCCTCGAGGCTGCCGGACAGGTAGGCGTCGTAAGCGGCGAGATCGAAGTTGCCGTGGCCGCAGAGCCCGAACAGGATCACCTTCGCGTCGCCGCGCTCGGCCTCCTCGATCACCGCCCGGATCGCGTGCGCGGGCTCCGGCGCCGGGATGATCCCCTCGGTGCGGGCGAACCGCACGGCCGCCTCGAACGTCTCGTTCTGCCTGTAGGCGCGCGCCTCGATCTTGCCGGCCTTGACGAGCCCGCACAGCATCGGGGCGTCGCCGTGGTAGCGCAGGCCGCCGGCGTGCACGGGCGGCGGGACGAAGTCGTGCCCGAGCGTGTACATCGGCATCAGCGGCGTGAGCCCGGCGGTGTCGCCGAAGTCGTAGCGGTAGACGCCGCGCGTGAGCGTCGGGCACGCGGCCGGCTCGGCCGCCACGAACCGCGTGTTCGTCCCGGCGCGCAGGAAGGGGAACGCCAGGCCGGCGAAGTTCGAGCCGCCACCGACGCAGCCGACCACCACGTCCGGCTCCTCGCCGGCGAGCTGCATCTGCAGCAGCGCCTCCTGCCCGATCACCGTCTGGTGCAGGAGCACGTGGTTGAGCACCGAGCCGAGCGAGTAGTTGCAGTCCGGGTCCTGCGCGGCGACCTCGACCGCCTCGGAGATCGCGATGCCGAGCGAGCCGGTCGGGTGCGCGGCGTTCGCGCGGCCGGAGTTCGTGAGCTCGGACGGCGAGCGGTGCACGGTCGCGCCCCACGTCTGCATCATCGAGCGCCGGTACGGCTTCTGGTCGTAGCTCGAGCCGACCATGAACACCTCGCACTCGAGCCCGAACAGCGAGCACGCGAACGCGAGCGACGAGCCCCACTGGCCGGCGCCGGTCTCGGTCGCCAGCTTCTTCACGCCCGCCCTGGCGTTCTCGTACGCCTGCGGGACGGCGGTGTTCGGCTTGTGCGAGCCGGCCGGCGAGACGCCCTCGTACTTGTAGAAGATCTTCGACGACGTCCCGATCGCCTTCTCGAGCCGGCGCGCCCGGAACAGCGGCGTCGGGCGCCACAGCCCGTACGCCTGGCGCACCTCCTCCGGGATCTCGACCTCCGGCTCGGCGGCGACCTCCTGGAGGATGAGCTCCATCGGGAAGATCGGCGTGAGGTCATCGGGGCCGGCCGGTTGCCCGGTGCCCGGGTTCAGTGGCGGCAGCGGGTCGCCCGGCAGGTCGGGCAGCAGGTTGACCCAGTGCGTGGGGATCTGCTCTTCCTGGAGCAGGAACTTTGTGCGCTCGCTCATGGCGCGTGGGATCCTACGTCTCCATGGACGGCCGCTTCGTCCTGCTCGGCTTCATCGTGCTGCTGGCCGGGGTCACGGCCCGGAATCTGCAGCCCGTGCGCCCACCGGGAGCCGCGGTGGCGGAGCTGGCCCAGGAGCGCGCGGTCGACGCCGTGCTCGTCGAGGTCGACCGATCGCAGCTCTGCTACCTGCGCCGCCGGGAGCGGTACGCCGACACGCTCCCGTCGCTGGCCTTCGCCCGCGGCCACTACATGCGCACCGCGATCAACAACGGCCTCGACATCACGCTCCAGGCGACCGAAGACGGCAGCTCGTACACGCAGCTGGTGACCGGCGACGGCACCCGCGCGGTGATGTCCCGCCGCGGCACGGAGGTGGTGCGGCTCGATGTGGGCGACCGCAGCCCGCCGCAGCTCGAGACCCACTGCTAGCGGCGGAACTTCCGCGCTGCCGTCGCAGGATCGCACCGTCCGCGAACGCGCGCCGGCCCCAGCCGGCCCACACGATCATCCCGCCGCGGATCGGCACGGCGGCGTGACGGTCGCGGGGCGCCAGCGGCGCGCGGGGGAGACGCCGCCAGCCATGGTGGCTGTACGCCGCGCCGTCGGCGAGGAAGCGGCCACGTCGCTCGCCGCCCCAGACGAGCAACCGCCGGCCGTCCCACACCGCGGTGAAGTTGTCGCGGTCTGACAGTGGCGGGCGGCCGAGAAGCCTCCAGCGGTCGCGCACCGGGTTGTAGGCGGCCGCCCAGCGGCCGTTGAACACGAGCATGCGGGCGCCGGTCCACACCGCGCGCGAGGCGTCGCGGGCCCGGTACGGCGGCCGCGCCACGCGGGTCCAGCGGTCGCGGCGCGGATCGTAGGCGGCGGCCTCGCCGAGCCCGGCGGCGATCAGCATCCGGGCTCCCGTCCACACGGCGACGCGGGCGACGAACGGCGCCCGGGCGATCCGCCGCCAGCGGTTCGTCGCCGGGTCGTACGCCGCGCCGGCCGGGACGAGCACTTCGCGCCCATCCCAGACCGGCGCGCGAGTGCTCGCGATCGGCGCCCGGGCGATGCGCCGCCACGCGCCGTCGACGAGCATCGCCCCGTCACGGTGCCTGCCGAGGTTCGAGGCGCCGCCCCACACGATCACCCGCCGCCCGGCCGCCACCACGGCCTGGTTCGCCCGCCAGTGCAGTGGCGCTGCGGGCAGGCGCCGCCACCTGCCGGTGCGGACGTCAACCGCCCGCGCCGTCACCGTCGTCGTGTCATACGCCGCGCCCGCGACGAACACGGCGAGCGGCCCGGCGCGCACGCCCTCGACGGCGCTGTAGCCCTGGTCAGCGACCGCCGGCAGCGGCGTCCAGGCGGCAAGAACGGCAAGCGGCACGAGGTTCACACGGGCACTACGGCCCACGCGGTCACGCAGGTCCTACGACGACACCCAGCGCCACCGAGCAGAGGCCTCCCACCGCGTAAGGGGGTCTGACCCCCTTACGCGGGCGGCGGGGTAAGGGGGTCTGACCCCCTTAGGGGCGAGAGTTGGGCTTGTGCGGCTCTTTCATGCGTGGCGCGGAAGCCTCGTGAGGAGTTCGCCGGCGCGGTCGTACACGTCTTTGCGCGCGGGAATCGCAAGCAGCGCATCTACGTCGACGACGTGGATCGCGAGATGTATCTCGCGCTGCTCGGGCAGGTCGTGGCGCGGCAGCGGTGGAAATGTCTGGCCTACTGCCTCATGCACAACCATCTCCACCTCCTCGTGGAGACGCCGGAACCGAACCTGGCCATCGGAATGCAGCGTCTTCACGGGCTTCACGCCCAGGCGTTCAACAGGCGGCACAGGCACGTGGGCCATCTGTTTCAGGGGCGCTACGGCGCGGTCGTCGTGCGCACGGACGAGCAACTGCTGACTGTCGCGCGGTACATCGCGCTGAACCCCGTCGAGGCAGGACTGTGCCGCTCAGCGGCGGACTGGCGATGGGGCAGCCACGCCGCCGTCGTGAACGGCGTCGCGGCGCCCGCGTGGCTCGATGTGGCGCGGCTTCTGGCGTACTTCGGCGCGAGCGGCGGTGACCCGCGCGAGCGCTACGCGGAGGTCGTCAGATGATCCGCTCCTCGCGGGTGACGAGGCGGACGCGCGAGGAGGCGTGGGCGGCCACGTCGGCGCCCGCCGCCTTGCCGGCGTCGCTCGCGAACGCCGCGTGGAACGCGTCCTCGTCGTCGAAGTACAGCTCGGAGACCGCGTGGTACGGCAGGTCCGGGTCGTCGGCCTCGACGACGCTCATCGAGTACTGGCGCAGGCCCGGCAGATTGCGGCCCTTGGGCGCGTGCTCCTCCAGCGCCCACGTCCGGAACTCGTCGAGCGACAGATCCTCGCGGCGCTTGATCAGCGAGAACACCTTGAGCACTACGCAGCCTCCTCAGCAACGGATTCCAGGGCCCGCAGGACCTTCTCGGGCGTGATCGGCAGATCGGTGATCTGAACGCCGATCGCATCGGTGACCGCGTTGGCGATCGCCGGGATCGGCGGGTTGGCGGTCATCTCTCCCACGCCCTTCATGCCGTAAGGGCCGTTCGAGGACGGGACCTCGAGTACGACGGCGTCGATCTCCGGCAGGTCGAGCGGGCCGGGCATCAGGTAGTGGTTGAAGTCGCCCGGCGCGTGATCGATCGCCGGGTAGTACGGGGCCGTCGTCTCGTACAGGCAGTGCGACATGCCCATCCACGCGCCGCCGCGGATCTGCCCCTGCACGAGCGCCGGGTTGATCGCGCAGCCGATCTCATAGGCCGACGCGAGACGAAGCACTCGGACAAAGCCGGTCTCGGTGTCGACCTCCACGTCGGCGACCGTGCAGGCGTGCGCCTCGGTCGAGTCCGGGTCCATCGCGCCGGTCTCGGGGTCGAGGTCGCTCTTGGGCTTCATGTACATCCCGCGCCCGGAGATCGTCTTGCCGTGCTTGAAGTGCGCGGCCAGCGCGACGTCCATCACGGACATCGACGACCCAGGCGAGCCGATCACGCGGACGTTGCCCTCGCCGTCGGTCTCGAGGTCCTCGGGCGAGGCCTCCATCTCCTCGGCCGCCACCTCGAGCAGCACCTTCTTGGCCTCGTCGGCGGCGCGCATGATCGCGTTGCCGGCCCGGTGCGTCGCGCGCGACGCGAACGTGCCCATGCAGTGCGGCCCGGTGTCGGTGTCGCCGGTGTCGACGCGCACGGTCTCGAACGGCACGCCCAGCGCCTCGGCGCCGATCTGGGCGAGCACGGTCTTCAGTCCCTGCCCGAGGTCGACGCTGGAGAGCGTGATGACGAAGTTGCCGACCGTGGTGGCGTGCACGAGCGCCTGGGTCGGGTCGCCGCCCAGGTTCATGCCCGTCGGGTAGTTGACCGCGGCGATCCCGCGTCCGTAGAGCTTCATGACGGCAGCTCGTGTCCGACGAGCTCGGCCGCGGCCCGGATCGTCTCGATCAGCGTCGCGTCCTCGACGATCTTGCGGTACGGCCGCTCGTCGCCGTCCTTATAGGCGTTGAGCAATCGGATCTCCCACGGGTCGGCGCCGATCGTGCGCGCGATGCGGTCCATCTGCATCTCGGTGGCGAACGACGCCTCGGTGACGCCGAAGCCACGGAACGCGCTGGCCGGCTGGCGGTTCGTGTACACGCAGTGCACGTCGATCGAGACGTTCGGGATCGTGTACGGCCCGCACACGTTCGCCGCGTGCTTCGTGGCCCCGTACGGCGAGTGCCGCGAGTACGCCCCCGCGTCGTGCCAGGTCGTCACCTCGCGGGAGACGATCCGGCCGTCGTCCATCACGCCGTCGAGGATCCGGATGCGGTTCGCCGAGCGGGTCGACGACACGCGCATCTCCTCCTCGCGCGAGTAGACGTAGCGCACGGGCCGGTTGGTCTTGAGCGCCGCGAGCGTGGCGATCGGCTCGGTGATCACATCGACCTTGCCGCCGAACCCGCCGCCCACCGTGCCGCCCACGAAGTGCAGCCGGGCCGGCTCGATCTGCAGGATGATCGCCGTGTTGTCGAGCGAGAAGTAGAGCGCCTGCGTGTTGGTGTGGACAGTGATCCGCCCGTCGGCCTCCGGCTTGGCGATGCACCCGGTGGTCTCCGTCGGCGCGTGCTCGGTGGGGCTGTTCTGGTAGGTGCCCTCGATCACGTGGTCGGCGCCGGCGCGCGCCGCCGCCACGTCGCCGTAGCGGACCCGCCGGCAGTGGTGTCCCTCGTAGACGAAGTAGTTCGTGCCCCAGTGGGTGACGATCGGGGCGTCGGGCTTGAGCGCCTCCTCGACGTCGAAGACGGCGGGGAGCTCCTCGAGGTCGAGCTTGACCTTCGAGACGGCCTCCAGCGCCGCCGCCTCGGTCTCGGCCACGACCGCGACGATCGGCTCGCCGCGGTAGCGCGCTCGCTCCTCGGCGAGCACCTGCTCCTCGTCGGGCTCGACCCCGATCAGGCAGAGGATCGTGTAGACGTTCTTCGGCACGTCCTTGGCGGTCAGCGCGGTCACGAAGCCCGGCACCTGCTCGGCCTCGGACAGGTCGATCCCCTTGATCCGCGCGTGCACCAGCGGGTTGCGGACCATCTTCAGGTGGAGCATCCCGGGGTAGCGGACGTCGTCGACGTACTCGGTGGTCCCGGTGACGTGCCCCATCCCGTCGCGGCGCGGGACGCCGCGCCCGATCACGTGGAACGGCTGCTGCGACAACGCGCTCATGATTGAGGTACCTCCGCGAGGCGTCCGGCCTCGCGATCTGATGCCGACGGCTGGCCTCCGGCCGCCGATGCAGCGATCGCGTCGATGATCGACTCGTAGCCCGTGCAGCGGCAGACGTTGCCGGTGATCGCCTCGGCGATCTCCTCGCGCGACGGCGACGGGTTGCGGTCGAGCAGCGCCCGCGCCGCGATCAGCATCCCCGGCGCGCAGTAGCCGCACTGGACGGCGAAGCGCTCGTGGAAGACCTGCTGCAGCGGGTCGGCGCCCTCGAACGCCTCCAGCGTCTTCACCGACCGGCCCGCGACGTTGGCGACCGGCAGCAGGCACGAGAGCACCGGCTCGCCGTCGACCATCACGGTGCAGCTCCCGCAGCCGCCCTGCCGGCAGCCGGCCTTGGCGGCGCGCAGCTCGAGCTGCTCGCGCAGCACGTGACCCAACGTCACGAGCGGACGGGCGATGACCTCCGTCGCTCGCCCGTTGAGCTCGAACTCGACGATCTCAGACGGCATGGCGCTCCTCCAGCGCTCGGCGCACGAACAGCTCGGTCATGCGCTTGCGGTACCAGCTCGACGCGATCGCGTCGGTCGGCGGGTCGACCTCTGCGGCCGCCGCGGCGCCCGCCGCGGCGGGGTCGTCGAACGCGGCCTCGGCGCCCGGCGAGCGCACCGGGTGCGCGGCCACGCCGCCGATCGCCACGCGGCCGAGCGAGACGGCCACGCTCACCACAGCGGGGGAGTTCGCCGCCCGCCGCGCCCAGCGCACGTACACGCTCGACGGGTCGTCCTCGAACGCGATCGACCGGACGAGCCCGGCCGGCGACGTCCAGTGCTCCTCGATCGGCCGGCCGTCGACCTCGGCGCCGAGCGCGAGCAGCGCCACGCCGACGTCGCCGTACGGCGCCTCCACGTACAGGTTGCCGCCGACGGTCGCCATGTTGCGCAGCGCCGGCCCGCCGACGGCGGCCGCGGCCGCCGACAGCGCTGGGACGCCGCTGAGCTCCGCGACCCGCGCCAGCGTCACGCAGGCGCCCAGGACAGTGCGCCCACCGGAGCGCTCGACGCCGTCGAGTCCCGCGCGCGCGAGGCCGACGACCCGCTCGGCGGCGAACGTGCCGGCCAGCACCGCGGGCATCACCGTCGTACCTCCGGCCATGACCGCGGCGCCACCCGCGAGCTGCTCGGCCGCCTCGTCGGCGGACTCGGGCAGCAGGTACTGGGTCACCAACGCAAGCCTCCTAGTCGACGAGGGCGAACATGCGCCCGGGGGACCCCTCCGCCCCGCGGATGGGGACGAAGCCGGCGAAGAACGGCACGCGCCTGCCGACCGGCAGCTGCGACAGCCCCGTCAGCTGCTGGATCAGGATCGCGCCGCGGTCGAGGATCGCCTTGTGCACGACGAAGTCCTCTGAAGTGAAGTCGGGCTCGCGGGCCGAGCGCTCGCTGAAGCAGTCGAAGCCCACGACCTTGGCGCCCTGCTCGACGAGCCAGCCGGCCGCCTCCGGCTCGCAGTAGGGCGAGCGCATGTAGTAGTCGGGGAACTGGCCCCAGGCCTTCTCGGTCCAGTCGGTCCGGCACAGCGCGATGTCGCCCTCCTCGATCGGGGGCGCGTGCTCCTCCAGCAGCGCGACCGTGATCGGCTCATCCTCGCCGAGGAACGTGAGGTCGATGACGATCGCCTGCCCGCACGTGCGGTCGAGCGACACGTCGGCCGCCGTCTCGCCGTCCGCGGCGCAGTGGCGCCCGAAGTCCACATGCGAGCCGGTGTGTAGGAGCATGTTCACCTCGCTCGCCTGCCAGAAGCCCGGGCCGCGGTGGTGCGAGGTGAGCTCGAGTCGCTTGTTCACCGACGGCGGGCTCAGCGTGTCCTCGCCGATCTTCAGCGTCAGGTCGACGATCCGCGTCAACTCTTCCTCCCCGCTCGCTCGACGTTCTCCAGGTGGTGGCGCATCGCGTCCGACGCTCCATCGCCGTCGCGAGAGCGCAGCGCGGCGACGATCGCGCGGTGGTCCTTCACGCTCTGCTCGCGCACCTTGCGCTTCGTGCCGGTCGCCTGGCGGCTGGCCAGTCCGAGCGCGTGGATCGACTCCATGAAGCGCCCGAGGATCGAGTTGCCGGCCGCCTCGCGGATGACGTCGTGCAGTTCGACGTCAGCGACGAGGAAGGCGTCCGGGTTCTCGATCACCGCGTCGGCGCGCGTGACCAGGGCGTCGAGCCGGTCGAGCGTCGGGTCGTCGATCCGGCGCGCGGCGAGCGCGGCGATCGCCGGCTCGACGACCTTGCGCGCCTCGAACAGCTGGTCGAACCCGCCGTCGCTGAGCGACAGCACGAAGCTGAGTGGCCGGACCAGCAGATCGGGCTCCAGCGAGGACACGTAGGTGCCGGTCCCGTGGCGCATCTCGCAGACACCGAGCACGGTGAGCGCCCGCAACGCCTCGCGCAGCGACGAGCGGCTGACCCCCATCGTTGCCGCCAGTTCGCGCTCGGCCGGCAGACGGTCGCCAGGGCCGAGATGGCGCTGCTGAATGAGGTCGAGCAGGCGCGAGACGATCTGCTGTGGCACCGCCTCCCTCGTGACGGTGCCGAACGGTGGTCCGACCACCCGTCCACCGTACCTCTCGGCTCCGAACCGTGTCAAGGTTTTCCGCCATGGAGCGTCGGAACGACCTGCGCAACGTCGCGATCATCGCCCACGTCGACCACGGGAAGACCACCCTGGTCGACGCGATGCTGTGGCAGTCCGGCGCGTTCCGGGCCAACCAGGACGTGGCCGACCGCGTGATGGACTCGATGGACCTCGAGCGCGAGAAGGGCATCACGATCCTCGCCAAGAACACCGCGGTCCAGTACGGCGACGTGAAGCTCAACATCGTCGACACGCCGGGCCACGCGGACTTCGGCGGCGAGGTCGAGCGCGGGCTGACGATGGTCGACGGCGTGCTGCTGCTCGTCGACGCCTCCGAGGGCCCGCTGCCGCAGACGCGCTTCGTCCTGCGCAAGGCACTCGAGGGCCACCTCCCGGTGATCCTCGTCGTCAACAAGGTCGACCGGCCGGACGCCCGCATCGCCGAGGTGGTCGACGAGGTCTACGAGCTGTTCCTCGACCTCGACGCGCACGAGGACCAGATCGAGTTCCCGATCGTGTACACGAACGCCCGAGCGGGCTGGGCGTCGCTCACCGAGGGCGACGAGGGCACCGACCTCAAGCCGCTGATGGACCTGCTCGTCGAGCACGTGCCCGCGCCCGAGTACGACCCGTCCTATCCGCTGCAGGCGCACGTGACCAACCTCGACGCGTCGCTGTACCTCGGCCGGCTGGCGATCTGCCGCGTGCGCAACGGCACGATCCGCCGCGGCGCGCAGATCGCCTGGTGCCGGGCCGACGGCACGATCGCCAACGCCAGGGTCGCCGAGCTGTACATCACCGAGGCGCTCGACCGCGTGGAGGCCGACGAGGCCGGGCCGGGCGAGATCATCGCCGTCGCCGGCCTGCCCGAGGTCACGATCGGCGAGACGCTCGCCGACCCCGAGGACCCGCGACCGCTGCCGGTCATCACCGTCGACGAGCCGTCGCTGTCGGTCACCGTCGGGCAGAACACGTCGCCGCTCGCCGGCCAGGAGGGCGACAAGCTCACCGCCCGCCAGATCAAGGACCGGCTCGAGGCCGAGATGGTCGGCAACGTGTCGATCCGCGTGCTCGAGACCGAGCGTCCTGACACCTGGGAGGTGCAGGGCCGCGGCGAGCTGCAGCTCGCGGTGCTCGTCGAGCTGATGCGTCGCGAGGGCTTCGAGCTGACCGTCGGCAAGCCGCAGGTCGTCATCCGCGAGATCGACGGCACGGTGCACGAGCCGGTCGAGCGCATGACGATCGACATCCCGGAGGACTACGTCGGCGTCGTGACGCAGCTGCTCGCGCTGCGCAAGGGCCGGCTGGAGCAGATGGTCAACCACGGCACCGGCTGGGTGCGCATGGACTACCTCGTGCCGGCCCGGGGACTGATCGGCTTCCGCACCGAGTTCCTCACCGAGACCCGCGGCACCGGACTGCTCCACCACGTGTTCGACCGCTGGGAGCCGTGGGCGGGCGAGCTGCGCCTGCGGCCGACCGGCTCGCTGGTGGCGGACCGCCGCGGCAAGGTCGCGAGCTTCGCGCTGTTCAACCTGCAGGAGCGCGGCGTGCTGTTCGTCGAGCCCGGCGAGGACGTCTACGAGGGCATGATCGTCGGCGAGAACGCGCGCGCCGAGGACCTCGACGTCAACGCCACCAAGGAGAAGCACCTCACCAACATGCGCTCGTCGACGTCGGACGTCCTCGTGCGGCTCGTGCCGCCGCGGCGGCTGTCGCTCGACCAGGCGCTGGAGTTCGTGCGCGAGGACGAGGCGGTCGAGGTGACCCCGCGCGCGGTGCGGCTGCGAAAGGTCGACCTCGACCAGATCGCGCGCGTGAAGGCGGCCAGGGCGCGAGCGCGTGCCTAGCTATAGGCGCTTGAGGAAGATCTCGAACTCGCAGGGCGTCGTGAGCGCCGGCGCCGCGAACGGCTCTGTGCGCGCGAACCGGTAGCCGAGCCGCTCGTACCAGTCGCGGAGACGGACCTTGCCGGGGTGGGCGCGCTCCCGCGGTGTGAGGACCTGGAGCTGCATGGTGGTCGCGCCGCGGGCGCGCATCCGGTCCTCGGCGGCGGCGACCAGCGCGCCTCCGATGCCGTGGCCCCAGGCGTCAGGGTCGGTGGAGACGAGGCCGACCTCGCCGGTGGCCGGGTCGAGAGGGTGGACGCGGGCGCAGCCGGCGATGCGGCCGTCGAGCCTGACGCCGAGCATCTCGCCCGCGCGGATGTGGCCGGCCACGGTTGCCTCGTCGATGCGCTCCGTGCCGTCCAGCCACAGGCCGCTCTCGCCGATCGCGTAGGCGGCGTTGATGATGCGGGCGAGCTCGTAGGCCCGCCGCTCGTCCTCGACCGGCTCGACGGTCATGCGCCGGCCGCCGCCACCACGCGGTCGATCAGCTCCGGCTCACGGCCCGCGGCGCGGAGCTCGTCGGCCGGCGGGCCGAAGCGCTGCGGGATCTTGTGCTCCGCGCCGGCGGCGATCTGCGCCAGCCGGTGCCCGAGCCGGGGGTTGGCGAACCGCTCGAGGGTCCGGGAGACGAAGTCGTCGAGATCGATGCCCGGGACGTCGGGCACGGTCGGGACGAGCTCTTCGCGCAGCAGGCGGGTGACGAACTCGCGCAGCTCCGGGTCGGCCATCGCGTCGGCGACGGTCTCGTGGCCGCGCGGAACCCCGAGCGCGGCCAGTGCCGAATGCGCGGCGTTGACGATCCGCAGCTTCATGGCCTCGTACGGGGTCGTGTCCGGGACGATGAGCGCCCCCGCCCGCTCCCACGCGGGCCGCGCCCCGTCGAAGTCCTCGATCACCCACAGTGAGAACGGCTCGGTGACGACGACGAGCGGGTCGTCGGTGTGCGGCGTGATCCGGTCGGCGATCGTCGAGCGGAACGTGACGCCGCCGTGGTCGCCCACGATCGCGCGAGTGGCCTCGCCGTTGCGCGGGACGTTGTCGCATGACAGCACGGTCAGCGGCGCGCCGCCGCGAGCGGCGACACCCCGGGCCAGCAGATCGAGCAGCGGGTTGCCGGCCTCGTAGCCGCCCTCGGTGATCGTGAGCGTGACGATCTGCGTGTCCGGGTCGGCGATCCGGTCGACGACGGCCTGTGGCTCGTCGGCGGCCACGAGTGCCTCGGCCAGACGAAGACTGCGCGTGGTGTCCGACGACGGCCCGCGGGCCACCAGCGTGTAGCGCCCGCCGGAGCCGCGCAGCGCGTCGACCACGGCGCGGGAGCGCCGCGTGACCCCGCAGATCTCCCAGCCGCCCGCGTCCGCCGTGTAGACGGCCTGATGCGCACGGTGGAACGCCCCCAGCCCGAGGTGCACGATGCGAGGCACGCCCGGAGGTTAACTCCTACCTCGTTGGTAGGCTTTAGGGCGTGATCTTCACCACCAAGGCGGAGTACGGGGTGCGCCTGCTGATCCAGCTCGGCGTGCAGGGCGGCGCCCAGCCGGTGTCGCTCAAGGCGGTGGCCGACGCGGAGAACCTCCCGCTCGCCTACCTCGAGCGCATCGCCGCGCTCCTCAAGAAGGCCGAGCTCGTCGAGGCCACCCGAGGAGCCCACGGCGGTTACGTCCTCGCCCGCCCCGCGGAGGAGATCACGATGGACGCGGTCGTCCTCGCGCTCGAGGGCGCGATCGCGCCCATGGACTGCTTCGTCGACGACCGCGAGTCCCGCGTCCAGTGCTCCCATATCGCCGACGGCGAGCATTGCGCCACCAAGCTGCTGTGGACGCGCGTGCAGATGGGCGTCATCAAGTCCCTGCAGCGCACCACGCTCGCCGAGCTCGTCGAGTTCGCCTCACCCACTGAGAACACTCTGGAGATACATGGCTGACCTCGAGATCAAGAACCTGCACGTCTCCGCCGGGGACAAGCAGATCCTCAAGGGCGTCGACCTGCACGTCCGTTCCGGCGAGTTCCACGCCCTGATGGGCCCCAACGGCTCGGGCAAGAGCACGCTCGCGAACGTGATCATGGGACACCCGAACCTCGAGGTGACCGAAGGCCAGGTCCTGTTCGACGGCGAGGACATCACCGAGGCCGATCCGGACGTGCGCGCCCAGGCCGGTCTGTTCATGGCCTTCCAGTATCCCGTCGCCATCCCGGGCGTGACCGTCGCCAAGTACCTGCGCATGGTCATGAACGCCCGCCGGCAGGCGAACGGCGAGCAGGAAATCTCGCTCAAGGACTTCCGCAAGACCGTCGAGACGGCGATGGAGCTCGTGCACGTGCCGCGCGAGTTCTCCAACCGCTACCTGAACGACGGCTTCTCCGGCGGCGAGAAGAAGCGCATGGAGATCCTTCAGCTCGCGCTGCTCAACCCGCGCTTGGCCGTGCTCGACGAGACCGACTCGGGCCTCGACATCGACGCGCTGAACACCGTCGCCCACGGCGTCAACACCGTCGCCCAGGGCTCGGACATGGGCGTCCTGATCATCACCCACTACCAGCGCATCCTGCACATGGTGAAGCCGCAGTTCGTGCACATCATGTTCGAGGGCCGGATCGTCAAGGAGGGCGGCCCGGAGCTGGTCGCCGAGCTCGAGAAGCGCGGCTACGGCTGGATCCGCGACGAGGTGGCGGCGGCGGCATGAGCCTCGCCGTCCCTCCCGCGACGGAGTTCCCCAGCCTCGCGCGGGAGGGTCTCGTCTACCTCGACTCGGCCGCCACGTCGCAGACCCCGCGGCCCGTCATCGAGGCGATGGACCGGTACTACACCGAGTACCGCGCGAGCATCCACCGCGGCGTCTACCCGCTCGCCGCCGAGGCGACCGAGGCCTACGAGGTCGCCCGCGAGAAGGTCGCCGCCTTCATGGGCTCGACCGTGGGGGAGACCGTCTTCACGCGCAACGCCACCGAGGCCCTCAACCTCGTCGCCCGCTCGTGGGGCGGCGCCAACGTCGGGCCGGACGACACCGTGGTGCTCACGCAGATGGAGCACCACTCGAACATCGTGCCGTGGCAGATGCTCGGCTCGAGGACGACGTGGATCCCGATCACCGACGACGGGCTGCTCGACCTCGACGCGCTCGACGCGGCGCTGGCCAAGGGCCCGAAGGTCGTCGCCGTCGCGCACGTCTCCAACGTGCTGGGCACGATCAACCCGATCACCGAGATCGCCCGCCGGGCGCACGCGGCCGGCGCGATCGTGGTCGTCGACGGTGCGCAGGCGGCGCCGCACATCCCGATCGACGTGCGCGAGCTCGACGTGGACTTCTACGCCTGGACCGGCCACAAGGCCTACGGGCCGACCGGCATCGGCGTCCTGCACGGCCGCCGCGAGCTGCTCGAGCAGATGCCGCCGTTCCTGGGCGGCGGGCACATGATCGCCCGCGTCACCGAGGAGGGCTTCACGCCCGCCGAGCCGCCGGCCAAGTTCGAGGCCGGCACGATGATGATCGCCGAGGCGATCGGGCTCGGCGCCGCGACCGACTTCCTCTCCGGCATCGGGATGGACGCTGTCTGGGCGCACTCGCGCGAGCTGGTGCCGTACGCCGTCGAGCGGCTGCTCGAGGTGCCGGGCCTCACGCTCCACGGCCCGACCGACATCGAGCACCGCGGCAGTCTCACCGCGTTCTCGCTCGAGGGCGTCCACCCGCACGACGTGGCCGAGATCCTCGGCCGTGAGGGTGTCTGCACGCGCGCCGGCCACAGCTGCGCGCAGCCGCTGATGCGCCGCCTCGGCGTGTCGGCGACGACCCGCGCGTCGTACGGTGTGCACAACACCCGCGAGGACGTCGACCGCCTGATCGACGGCCTCGGCACGGTCCGGGAGATCTTCGCCTGATGGACGACCTCTACCGCGAGAACATCCTCCAGCACTACAAGAACCCCCATCACTGGGGCGAGCTGGACGCACCCGACCTCGAGGCCGACGACCTCAACCCGCTGTGCGGGGACGAGCTGAAGGTCCAGCTCAAGATCGATGACGACGGCAAGATCGAGGACGTCGCATTCTCGGGCCACGGCTGCGCGATCTCGCAGGCGTCGGCGTCGATGACGTCCGACGAGATCATCGGCATGCCGGTCGAGGACCTGCTGAAGCTCGACCGCACGTTCGTGCTCGAGCTGCTGGGGATCGACATCTCCGCCACGCGCCTGAAGTGCGCGCTGCTCAGCCTCAAGGTGCTCAAGAGCGCCTCGCTGGGCCACGCGGCGGCCTGGGAGACCGACGCCGCTGCGTGAGCTGGCGCCCGGTCTCTGGCGCTGGACCGCGCGCCACGCCGAATGGCACCCCGGCGTCTTCGGCGCCGAAGTCGCGTCGTTCGCTGTCGAGGCCGAGCCGACGCTGCTGATCGACCCGCTGCTGCCCGCCCACGCGGACGGCCTGCTCGAGCGCCTCGACGCGCTCGAACCGAGGGCGATCCTGATCACCATCCCGTTCCACACGCGCAGCGCCGAGGAGCTCAGCGAGCGGTACGGGGTGCCGATCCACGGCCACCCGGCGGTGGCCAAGCGGCTCGAGCGCACCAAGCGGCTGAAGCCGATCGAGGGCGAGCTGCCCGGCGGCGCCCGCGCCTACCGGATCGGCAAGCCGCGTCGCTTCGAGACGCCGATCCACCTGCCGTCCCACAAGGCGCTCGCCTGGGGCGACGTGATCGTCACGACGCCCGAGGGCGAGCTGCGCCTGTGGAACTTCGATCGCGTGGACGACAAGCGGATCCGCTGGTACCGCGAGCGCTTCAACCCGACGCTTGCGCCGCTGCTGGAGCTCGACCTCGAGCGGATCCTCGTCACGCACGGCGAGCCGGTCCTCAAGGACGGGTCGGCTGCGCTGCGGGCTGCGCTCGAAGCGCCTCCCTGGTACCTCCACGGCTAGGCAGCAGCAGACCGCAGGCTGCGCCGCACGCCGACAGCACCGCCGCAACGGTGACTGCCGGGGCGAACCCGTCGATGAACTCGGTCGAGCTCGCGTAGCCGCCGGCGCCGGCGAACACGGCCACCGCGACAGCGATGCCGAACACGCCGCCCAGCTCGCGCATCATGCTGTTCGCGCCCGCCGCCTTGCCGACCGCCTCGAGCGCGACCGAGCCGACGACCGAGTTCTGGGCCGCCGGGATCGCCATCGAGACGCCGATGCCGGCGACGATCGCGGGCAGCACGAACGTGCCGTAGGTCATGCCCGGCTCGGCGACCAGCGCCAGCCAACCCATGCCGGCGGCCTGCAGCGCCAGCCCGCCGGCCATCAGCGGACGCTCGCCGATCCGGTCGGCCAGCGCGCCGGCCAGCGGCGCCACCGTCAGGAACGTCGCGGTCCACGGGATCAGCCGCAGCCCTGCCCCGAGCGGCCCGTTGCCGAGGCCGGTCTGCATCAGCTGGCCGAAGAAGAACACGGCGCTGAACAGCGACGCGAACGTGAAGAAGATCGCCGCGTTGCCGGCCGAGAACGCCCGCGAGCGGAAGAAGCCCATCGGCAGCATCGGCTCGCGAGCTCGCAGCTCCCAGGCCACGAACGCGGCCACGAGCGCCACGCCGACCGCCAGCGCGCCGACGATCTCCGGGCTGCCCCAGCCCGCGGAGTTCCCGCGCACCAGGCCCCACACGATCCCCAGCGCGCCGCCACTGACCAGCAGCAGGCCGGGGATGTCGAGCGCCGTGTCGGCGCCGTGGCTCTCGCGCATGCGGGTGAGCACGAACGGGATCGCGGCGAGCCCGATCGGCACGTTGATCCAGAAGACCCACTGCCAGGCCAGGCCCTCGACCACGGCGCCGCCGACGAGCGGGCCGCTCGCGACGGCGAGCCCGGTGATGGCGGAGAAGATCCCGATGGCCGCCCCGCGCTTCTCGGGCGGGAACGCGGCGCTGAGCAGCGCCAGGCCGAGCGGCATGATCAGCGCGCCGCCGGCGCCCTGCAGCGCCCGGGCGGCGATGAGCCAGCCGGCGTCGGGCGCCAGCGCGCAGGCGGCGGACGCCGCCGCGAACAGCGCCAGGCCGGCGGCGTACATCCGGCGGCGGCCGAAGCGGTCGCCGAGCGCGGCGGCCGTCACCAGCAGCACCGCGAAGCTGAGGTTGTAGGCGTTGACCGTCCACTCGAGCTCCTCGAGGGACGCGCCGAGGTCGACCCGGATCGTGGTCAGCGCCGCGGCCACCACGAGCGTGTCGAGGGCGGCCATCAGCGAGCCGACGGCCGTGAGGACGAGCACCCATCCCTTTCGATCAGTCATGTCTGGTTGGACGACCGCCGGCGCGCGACCTCATCGGCCGATGAGTTTCGGCCGCCGCGCCCGTCCAAGGAACAGATGGCCATCACCGAGGAGCACGCCCTGCTGACCGCCGCGCGCGCCGGCGACGAGCGCGCGTTCCAGCGGCTCGTCGAGCCCTACCGCGAGCTGCTCGAGGTGCACTGCTACCGGATGCTCGGGTCGCTGCAGGACGCCGAGGACCGCGTGCAGGAGACGCTGCTGCGCGCCTGGCAGCGGCTCGACCGCTTCGAGGGCCGCTCGACGATCAAGACGTGGCTCTACCGGATCGCCACCAACGCGTGCCTGGACGAGATCGACCGCCGGCCGCGCCGGCCCGAGCCGGTCGAGCCGTTCCCGGACGAGCGCATCACCAGCCCGATCGCCGACCCGGAGGCGCGCTACGCGCTGCGCGAGGGCATGGAGCTCGCGCTGCTCGCCGCCATCCAGCTGCTGCCGGGTCGGCAGCGGGCGGTGCTGATCCTGCGCGACGTGCTCGGCTGGACCGCGCCCGAGGCCGCCGAGCTGCTCGACACGAGCACCGCCGCCGTCAACAGCGCGCTGCAGCGCGCCCGGGCGACCGTCGACGGCGAGCTCCCGCCGCCGGCGCCGCCGGGCGCCGATGAGCAGGATCTGCTGCGCCGCTACATCGACGCCTGGAACCGGCTCGACATCGACGGCCTGGTCGCGCTGCTCCGCGAGGACGCCGTGATGACGATGCCGCCGAAGCCCGCCGTGCGCGGCGCGGCGGCGATCGGCCGCTTCCTGGCCGAGCGCGCCGGCGGGCTGACGCACCGGCCGGGCTCGGCGAACGGCCGCCCGGCGGTCGTGATGCCCGGGCACGGCGTCATCGTCGTGCACGTCGCCGGCGGGGCGATCGAGCGGCTCGAGGTCCACCTCGACGCCGCGCTCGCGGACCGCTTCTAGGCGGGCAGCTCCGCGCGCAGCCGCGTGCCGCCGCCGGGCGGGCTCTCCACCCGCAGCCGGCCGTCGAGCGCCGCGAGGCGGTCGGACAGGCCGCGCAGGCCGGAGCCGCCCGCTGCATCGGCGCCGCCGACGCCGTCGTCGACCACCTCCACGGTCACGCGACCGTTCACGCGCTCCACGCGCACCGATGCCTGGGTGGCCTGCGCGTACTTGGCCACGTTGGCGAGCCCTTCCGAGACCACGAAGTAGGCGGCGCTCTCGACCGGTCCGGGCAGCCGATCGCCGGTCTCGACCTCGAGCGAGACGGGCACCGGGACGCGCGTGACGAGCGCGTCCAGCGCCGGCTCGAGACCGCGGTCGGTGAGCACCGCCGGGTGGATGCCCCGCGCGAGCTCGCGCAGCTCGGCGAGGCTGGTCTGCAGCTCGTCGGACGCCTGGTCGAGCAGCCCGGCGAGCTTCGGGTCGGCCTCGGCGCGCCGGCGGGCCGCGCGCAGCAGCAGTGACAGCGCCACGAGGCGCGACTGCGCGCCGTCGTGCAGGTCGCGCTCGATCTTGCGGCGCGCGGCGTCGCCCGCCTGCACGATGCGGGCGCGCGAGGCGCGCAGCTCCTCGTGGCTCTCGCGCAGCTCCGCGTCGAGATGCGAGACGTGGCTGCGCAGCAGCCCACCGAGGAACGCGAACGGCATCAGCCCGGTGGCGACGAACGCCGCCCACCAGGCCACGTCGCCGCCGCCGGCCTGCGCGACCGTCACGAGCAGGAACGCCAGCAGGGCGCACACGTAGACCGGCGTGAGCTGGAGCCGCTCGAACTCGCTGGCGCGGCGCCAGTTGCGGACCGACCGGATGAGCACGAGCGTGAACAGGCCGGCGTAGAGGAGCGCGCCGAGCGCCTGGAAGACCGTCGCGAGATCGTCGTCCGGCCGGATCAGCAGCACGTTCTCCGGGCAGTGCTCGCAGTTGAGCCGGTCCGGGTCCGCGAACAGGGCGACCGGGACGAACGCGAACGGGAAGATCAGGTAGCCGGCGATCACGAGCGCGCGATCGCGGCCGCGGTTCACGCGGCCGGTCGGGAAGCTGATGCCGAGGTGCAGGAAGAAGCTGCCCCACAGGCCGCCGAACACGAGCCCGATCGTGTAGACGACCGCGTTGTTCGAACCCTGCAGGTTGAACAGGAACCAGGCGAACCCGAGCGCCACCATCAGCGCGCCGGTGCGGTTGTCGGGCCGCTGGTGGTGCGCGTACAGGCCGGTGCCGATGAAGCTCCAGCCGACCGCCGGCGCGAAGATCGCCCACACCACCGGGGCCGTCAGATGGTCGCTCGTGAGCATCAGCGCGACGATCGTGCCGCCGGCCGCCAGCGCGGCAATGGCGATGGGCACGACTCGTCGCATCGGCCCTCCATCGTACGGTTAGGGCATGACCACCCGCGAGCGGATCGAGGATCTGGCCGAGCAGATCACGAAGCTGCGCGAGGCGTACTACGACGGTGAGCCGCTGGCCGCGGACGCCGACTACGACGCGCTCGAGGACGAGCTGCGCACGCTGATCGCCGAGCATCCCGACCTCACGCCGGACCCGAATCCGCTCGAGAGCGTCGGCGCCCCGGCCGCGCTGCACTCGCCGGTCCGCCACAGCCGCCGGATGCTCTCGCTCGAGAAGTCGACGACGCCGGAGCAGGTGGCGGCGTTCTTCGGCCGCTTCCCCGGCCAGCCGGTCGTGGTCATGCCCAAGCTCGACGGCGTGTCGCTCGCCGTGGTCTACGAGGACGGCCGCCTGGCGCGCACGATCACGCGCGGCGACGGGACCGTCGGCGAGGACGTGACGCCGCTCGTGCGCGAGCTCGGCGACGGGATCCCGCAGAAGATCGACGCGTCCGGCCGGGTCGAGGTCCGCGGCGAGCTGGTGATGCTGCGCTCGACGTTCGCGGCCTACAACGCGGCCCACGCCGACAAGCCGCTGATCAACCCGCGCGGCGCGGCGGCGGGCACGCTCCGGGCCAAGACGGCGGCCGCCGTCGAGGGGCGGCGGATGCGGTTCTTCGCGTTCGACCTCGACACGTCCGACGGCGCGCAGGCCGACCTCGAGGATGCGCTGCGCACGCTCGGGTTCGACGCCGCCGATATGCGTCATTGCGATGACGCGGCGGCGGCGCAGGCCGTCATCTCCGAGATCGAGGACACCCGCGACGAGCTCGACTACGACCTCGACGGCGCCGTCCTGCGCCTGGCCGACCGCAACGCCTACGCGGCGGCCGGCACGCGCTCGAACAGCCCGCGCGGGGCACTGGCGTTCAAGTTCGCCGCCGAGGAGAAGACCACGGTGCTGGCCGACGTCGTGTGGGACGTCGGCAAGACCGGCAAGGTCGCGCCGGTGGCGATGCTGGAGCCGGTGTTCGTCGGCGGCACGACGGTGATGCGGGCGACGCTGGCCAACCAGGAGGTCATCCGCGCGCGCGGCGTGAAGATCGGCGACACGGTGCTGGTCCGCCGGGCCGGCGACGTGATCCCGTTCGTGGCCGGCGTGCTCGACGAGTCCAAGCGCACCGGGGCCGAGAAGGAGATCGTGCCGCCGTCGGAGTGCCCGTCGTGCGGGCAGCCGCTCACCGAGCAGGGCAACAGCCGCGAGCTGTTCTGCACCAACGTCGCGTGCCCGGCCCAGACCGCGCGGCGGCTGATCCACTGGGCGTCGCGCTCGGCCGCCGACATCGAGGCGATCGGCCCGGTGTGGATCGAGCGCCTGGCCGACTCGGGCGACCTCGAGGCGCCGTCGGACTTCTACGCGCTGACCCGCGAGCGGCTGCTCGAGTTCGACGGCATCGCCGACGTGTCGGCCGACCGCATGGTCGAGTCGATCGAGCGCAGCAAGCCGGTCGGCCTCCGGCGCGCGCTGATCGGCCTGGCCATCCCGATGGCCAGCGAGGCGACCGCGATGCGCCTGTGCCGCGCCGGCTACGCGTCGCTGGAGGCGGTGGCCGACGCCGACGAGGAGGCGCTCCAGCAGGTCGAGGACATCGGGCCGAAGGTCGCCGCCAGCTTGTACTCGCACCTCAATCGCGAGAGCACCCGGGCGGAGCTGGCGCGGCTGCGCGAGCTCGGCGTGGACCTCGACGTGCGCGAGGAGGACCTGCCGCCGAAGGTGTCCGCCGACGCGCCGCTGGCCGGCAAGACCGTCGTCGTGACCGGCACGATCTCCGACCCGCGCAGCGGCGAGAAGATCCCGCGGCCGACGTTCCAGCGCCTGTGCGAGCGCGCCGGCGCGACCACCGCATCGTCGGTCTCCGCCAACACCGACATGCTCATCACCGGCGAGAACGTCGGCGCGGCGAAGACGAACAAGGCGGAGAAGCTGGGCGTCGAGGTCGTCGACCAGGCGGACGTCTGGAAGCTGCTGATCGACGCGGGGGTGGCGTGATGGCGCTGGTGCGGCTGCGCGCCCCGCTCAAGCAGCTCGCGGGCGGCTCCGAGCACACGATCGACGGCGCGTCGGTCGGCGACCTGCTGGTGGCGCTCGAATCCGAGCATCCGGAGATCCGGGGCTGGATCCTCGACGAGCGCGGTGTGCTGCGGCGTCACATCAACGTTTTCGTGAACGGCGAACTGGGCGCGCAGGACACCGCGGTGCGCTCGGACGACAAGGTCGACGTGCTGCCAGCGCTTTCGGGAGGATGTGTCCGGTGACCGAGCTTCTCGTCGGGACCAAGAAGGGCCTGTTCGCACTGGCCGGCGAGCCGGGCGCGCACTTCGAGGTCACCGGCCGCGCGTTCGCGGGCGAGCCGGTCGAGTACGCGCTGCAGGATCCGCGCTCCGGCCGCCTGCTCGTGGCGGTGACGTCGCCGTTCTACGGGCCCAAGATCTACTTCGCCGACGATCCCGAGAGCGGGTGGGAGCAGGCCGAGGGCGTCGAGCTCCCGCCGGGAGGCCAGAACGCGCTCGAGCGGATCTGGGTGCTCCAGCTCGGCGAGGAGGACGGCGTCGTCTACGCGGGCGGCGACCCGGGCGTGCTGTTCGAGAGCCGCGACGGGGGCGCCACGTTCGAGCTCAACCGGGCGCTGTTCGAGGAGCCGTCGCGCCCGCGCTGGGCGCCCGGCGCCGGCGGGCTGTGCCTGCACTCGATCGTGACCTGGCCGGGCGACCCGGCCCGGCTCGCCGTCGGCATCTCGGCCGCCGGCGTGTGGCTCACCGACGACGGCGGCGCCAGCTGGCGCAGCGGCAACGAGGGCATCAACCCCCGCTACCTCCCCGAGGACATCGCGGAGGACGAGATCGCCTACTGCGTGCACAGCCTCGAGCGCGCGCCGGCCCGGCCCGAGCGGATGTTCATGCAGTTCCACGGCGGCGTGTACCGCTCCGACGACGCGGGCGCCACGTGGACCGACATCGCGCCCGGCCTGCCCGCCGACTTCGGCTTCCCGCTGGCGGTCGACCCCGCCGACCCCGACAGCGCGTACGTCATCCCGCTCATCTCGGACCTCGACCGCGTGACCGTCGACGGGCAGGTGCGCGTGTTCGAGACGCGCGACGCGGGCGCCTCGTGGACGCCGCGCGGCGAGGGTCTGCCGTCCGAGGAGGCGTACCTGACGATCCTCCGCGAGGCGTTCGCGTGGACCGGGCAGGGCGAGTCGCTCGAGCTCTACTTCGGCGCCACGTCCGGTGCCGTGTTCGGCTCGGCCGACGCCGGCGCGACCTGGTACGAGGTCGCCCCGAGCCTGCCGCCGGTCGCGTCGATCACAGTGGGATCTCAGCCCTGATGGTGGTGCCGCCCCCGGGCGGCGACACGACGGTCAGCTCGCCGGCCAGCGCCTCGACCCGGTCGCACAGACCGGACAACCCGCTGCCCGAGTGCGCGTCGGCGCCGCCGACGCCGTCGTCGCTGATCTCCAGGCACAGCTTGCCGCCGTCCACGTCGAGCGCGATCGATGCCGTGCACGCGTCCGCGTACTTGGCGACGTTGGTCAGCGTCTCGGCCGTGACGAAGTAGACGGCCGCCTCGACGGCGGGCCGCAGCGGCTCCTCGGGCACGCCGCTGACGTCGACCGGGACGGGCGCGCGCGAGGCCAGCGCCTCGAGCGCCGCCGCCAGCCCGCGGTCGCTGAGCACGGCGGGGTGGATGCCCCGCGCGAGCTCCCGCAGCTCCCGCACCGCGGCCTGCGCGTCCTCGCGCGCTGCGGCGACCAGCGGCGCGAGCTCGCTGTCGTCGTCGAGCTTGGACTCGATCAGGCTCAGCGTGACCGCGAGCGAGACGATCCGCTGCTGCGCGCCGTCGTGCAGGTCGCGCTCGATCCGCCGCCGCTCGGCGTCGGCCGCCTCGATGATCCGCTGCCGTGCGCCGTGCAGGTCGTCGACGCGCTCGCGCAGCGCTCGTGCACGTCGCTGCTCGGGGGATTCGCCTGGGAAACGGATCTGCCGCATCACTCTGCAGAGTAACCGCGGCTACAGCGTCCATTCATGGTCGGGGTCGTTTGCCACGGCCCAGGCGCGGGTCGGACCCGCCATGACGTTGAGGTAGTAGAGCTCGTAGCCCGGCGGGGCGGAGACCGTGTGGTAGCCGCGGGGCACGAGGACGATGTCGCCGTCGCGGACGGTGACGGTCTCGTCGAGCGAGCGGTCGGCGGTGTAGATGCGCTGGAACGCGAACCCGTGGTCGGGCGCGATCCGGTGGTAGTAGGTCTCCTCGAGGAACGACTCCTCGGGCAGCGCGTCGCGGTCGTGCTTGTGCGGCGGGTAGGACGACCAGTGTCCGGCGGGGGTGAGGACCTCGCAGACGAGCAGGGAGTCGGCCTCCTGGTCGGCCATCAGGATCGGGCGGATCGTGCGCTCCTGGGCGCCGTGGCCGCGGGTCTCGACCTCGATGTCGGCGCCCGGGAGGATGCGCGCGTCGGCGCCGTCGCGTGCCGGGGCGATGCAGATCGCCACCTCGGCGTCGCCCTCCAGCACGTAGCGGGTGCCGGGCGGGAGGTAGGCGGCATCCGGGAGACCGGACCACGGGTCGCTGCGGCCGCCGAGGTCCTTGAAGTCGCCGACGCTGCACGTGCCGGTGACGATGACCACGCAGTGCTCGTCGCTGCCCGTCGCGCACTCGACGGACTCACCCGGGCGCACGGTCACCACCTCGAAGCCGACGTACTCCCAGCCGGCCGACGCCGGCGTCACCCGCTCGCGTGCGATGAGGTTCACGGCGCCTCCACGTAGGCGCGCTGGGCCTGCCGCGCCCGCTCGTAGTCCTCGCGGGCGGCGCGCACCGACGCGTCGGTGGCCACCTCCGCGACCGGCACGTCCCACCAGCTCTCGTAGCTCGGGACGCCTTCGTAGCGGTCGACCTCCACATGGACGACCACCGGCCCGTCGTTCGCGCGCGCCTCCTCGAGGCCCGCGCGCAGCTCGTCGATCGAGCCCGCTCGGATCACCCGGGCGCCGAGGCTCTCGGCGTTGGCGGCGAGGTCGGGCGACGGCGGGTAGTGCGTGCCGAACTCGCCCGAGCCGATCGACCGCGACAGCGCGCCGATCGACGCGTAGCCGTGGTTCTGGACGAGCACGACGATCAGCTTGATCCGCTCGGCGACGGCGGTCGCGAGCTCTCCCGGCAGCATCAGGTACGAGCCGTCGCCGATCATCACGAACACCTCGCGCTCGGGCGCGGCGAGCTTGACGCCCATCCCGCCCGGGATCTCGTAGCCCATGCACGAGTAGCCGTACTCGACGTGGTAGCCCTTCGGGTCGCGCGCCCGCCACAGCTTGTGCAGGTCGCCGGGCATCGAGCCGGCCGCGCAGACCACCACGTCCTCGGGCGCCGCCGCGGCGTTGACCGCCCCGATCACCTCCGCCTGGCTGGGGAGCGGCGTGTGACCGGCGGTCACGAGCCGCTCGACCTCGGCGCCCCAGGCGGCCGACTCCTCGGCCGCCCGGGCGGTCCAGGCCGCGTCCGCGCGGTGGTCGGCCAGCGCGTCCTGCAGCGCCTCGAGCGCCAGCCGCGCGTCGGCGACCAGGGCGAGGCCGCTGTGCTTGGCCGCGTCGAAGGCCGCGACGTTGACGTTCACGAAGCGCACCTCCGGGTCCTGGAACGCCGACTTGGAGGCGGTCGTGAAGTCGCTCCAGCGCGTGCCGACGCCGATCACGAGGTCGGCGTCGCGGGCCAGCCGGTTGGCGGCCGGAGTGCCGGTGGCCCCGATCGCGCCGAGCGCCGACGGGTGGTCGGACGGCAGCGCTCCGCGGCCCGCCTGGGTCTCGCCGACCGGGATGCCGGTCGCGTCCGCGAGCGCGGCCAGCGCCTCGGTCGCGTCCGCGTAGATCACGCCGCCGCCGGCCACGATCAGCGGGCGGCGCGCGCCGCGCACCAGCTCGGCCGCCCGGGCCAGCGCGTCCGGCGCCGGCGGCTGACGGAACACGGTCCACACGCGCGGGCGCAGGAACGCCGCGGGCACGGCCACCGCCTCGGTCTGCACGTCCTCGGGCAGCGCCAGCGTCACGGCGCCCGTCTCGGCCGGGTCGGTCAGCACGCGCATCGCCTCGAGCGCCGCCGGGACGAGCTGCTCCGGCCGGTCGACCCGGTCGAAGAACCGCGACACGGGCTTGAAGCAGTCGTTGACGGACAGCGTCGCGTCGTGCGGCGCCTCGAGCTGCTGGAGCACCGGGTGCGGCGCGCGCGTGGCGAACGTGTCGCTCGGCAGCAGCAGCACCGGCAGGCGGTTGATCGTCGCCAGCGCCGCGCCGGTGACCATGTTCGTGGCGCCCGGGCCGATCGACGTCGTGCACGCGAACGTGCCGAGCCGGTTGCGCTGGCGCGCGTAGCCGGAGGCGACGTGGACCATCGCCTGCTCGTTGCGCGCCTGGTGGTACGGCAGCAGGTCCTGGTGCTGCTCGAGCGCCTGGCCGAGGCCGGCGAGGTTGCCGTGCCCGAAGATCCCGAAGCAGCCCGCGAAGAAGCGATGGCGCTCGCCGTCGCGCTCGATCTCCTGCACGGCCAGGAACCGCACCAGCGCCTGGGCGACGGTCATCGTGGTCAGTTCAGGCACGTCAGGCTCCTCTCCAGCCGTCGCAGTTGTGCGTCGAGGTCGGGCAGGTCGACCTCGAGCGCGGCGGCGGTCGCGCGCGCGTCGAGGGTCGTGTCGTAGGGGACCGGGAACTCGGGGGCCGGCGGCGGGCCGAACTCCAGCAGGTCGCCGTCGAGCCCGAACGCCTCGACGGTGCGCAGCGCGAGCGCGCGGCGGTCGACCGCCTCGCCACCGCAGCAGTGGAAGACGCCGGCGTGGCGGCCGGCGACGATCCGGGCGATCAGCGCCGCGGCGTCGTCGGCGAGCGTCGGCGTCGCGAGCATGTTGATGTCCGGACCCTCCCAGACGGTGAAGCGCTCGCCGGCCCGCAGCGCCCGCACGATCGCCGCGACGAAGTAGCCGAAGCCCGCATCCTGGGACCGCGGCGCGCCGGCGACGCTCTGCACGGCCGAGATCCGCGCCACCGCGCTCACGCCGGGCACCATCTCGCACGCCGCCTTGAGCATCCCGTAGCGGTTCACCGGGTTCGGCGCGTCCGTCTCGCTCCACCCGCCGCGCGTGCCGTCGAACACCCAGTCCGTCGAGACCAGCACCACCGGGACGCCGGTGGCGACCAGGTTGCGCGTGGCGCCCACGTACGCCGCCCAGCCCTCGCGCTCGAGCCGCGCGAAGTCGTTGAGGATCGCGGCGTGCACGATCGCGTCGGGCTCATAGGCCTCGACGCTGCGCTGCACCGCGTCGGCGTCGGTGACGTCGACCTCGGCGTGGCGCGGCGCGAGCACGTCGTCGAACGCCCGCACGAGATGCGAGCCGACGAAGCCGCTGCCGCCGCTGATCCAGACCCTCACGAGGCGACCTCCACCGGCCGGCCCTCGCGCAGCGACTCCCACGCCGCGAGGCCGATCACGAGCGGCGCCCGCGCGTCGGCCGGGCCGACCTCGGGCGCCGCGCCCGCGCGGACCGCGCGCACGAACGCGTCCCACTCGCGCAGGTAGCTCGGCACGTAGCGGTCGAGGAAGAAATGCGGGAGCCGGGAGGCGCGCGTGCCGTCCGCCGTGCGGACGATCGCCGAGTGCGCGTACGGGTTCTCGGACGCCGCCATCCCACGCGAGCCGAACACCTCCACACGCTGGTCGAACCCGTACACGGCCCGGCGCGAGTTGTCGATCGCGGTCAGGCAGCCGTTCTCGTGCACGAGCGTGATCAGCGCGGTGTCGACGTCGTCCTCGGCGGCGAACGCCGGGTCGATGCGGACGGCGCCGCGCGCGAACACCTCGACGACCTCGCTGCCGGTCACGAACCGCGCCATGTCGAAGTCGTGGATCGTCATGTCCAGGAAGATCCCGCCGGACACGCGCACGTAGGCCATCGGCGGCGGCTCGGGGTCGCGGCTGGAGATGCGCACGAGCTGCGGCTCGCCGACGTCGCCGCGCGCCACCGCGTCGCGCACCGCCGCGTGCGCGGGGTCGAAGCGCCGGTTGAAGCCGATCTGGAACGGCACGCCGGCCTCCGCCACCGCGGCCAGCGCGCGGTCGACCTCCGCGAGGTCGAGCGAGATCGGCTTCTCGCAGAAGATCGCCTTCCCGGCGCGTGCGGCGGCGATGATCAGGTCGGCATGCGTCTCGGTGGTCGAGCAGATGGCGACGGCGTCGACCTCGTCGAACAGCGCGCCGAGCTCGGAGAACGCTGGCGGCCCGGCGGCGCGCGCCGCGGCCGGCACCGCGTCGTAGACGCCCGCGACGACGGCGCCCGGGACCTGGCGGCTGAGCAGGTCGGTGTGCATGCTGCCGATCCGGCCGACGCCGATGACGCCGATGCGCACCGTCGCCGTCCCGGTCGTGATCACGCCACCGCCTCCCAGCGCCCGCTGTCGGCGGAGGCGAGCAGCGCCGCCTGCACGTTGCAGAACGCCAGCGCCTGCTCGAAGCCCGGGTCGTGCGGCCGCCGCTCGGCGACCGAGCGCAGGAACTCCAGGTCCTCGATCACCACGAGGTCCTCGAAGCCGATGCCGTTGGCGCTGCCCGGCACGAAGTTGCCGTGATAGGGGAAGCGATCGCCGCCGAACACGGTCCGGTAGCCCGTGTGCAGCTCGTCCTCGGCGAGGTAGACCTGCAGCTCGTTGAGGCGTTCGAGGTTCCAGCTCAGGGCGCCCTTGGTGCCGTAGACCTCGAACGCCATCTGGCTCTCAGGGCCGACGATCGTCCGGCTCGTCTCGAACGATCCGCGCGCGCCGCCGGCGAACTCGCAGAGCATCCCCGCGTAGTCCTCGTTGGTCACCGGTCCGAGCGGGTCGCCCGCGGTCCCGCGCGCGTAGTGCGTCGCGCCGGCGACGACCGGCCGCTCGCGGATGAACGTCTCGGTCGTCCCGACCACCCGCTCGATCGGCCCGAGCAGCATCATCGCGAGGTCGACCGAGTGGCTGAGCAGATCGGTCGTCACGCCGTGGCCCGCCTCGTCGAGCCTGTAGCGCCACGACAGCGGGTTCAGCGGGTCGCTCCCGTACATCGAGAAGAAGCGCCCGCGGTAGTTGGTGATCTCGCCGAGCGTGCCGTCGTCGATCAGCTGCCGGGCGTAGCGCACGAGCGGCGCCCAGCGGTAGTTGTAACCGACGCCGGTGATCGCGCCGGACGCGCGAGCGGCGGCCGCCGCCCGGGCCGTCTGCTCGGGCGTGCCGCCCACGGGCTTCTCGCAGAAGATGTCCTTGCCCGCGGCCGCCGCGGCCTCGACGAGCTCGAGGTGCAGCATGTTCGGCGCCGCGATGAACACGACGTCGACGCCCGGGTGCTCGACCACCCGCCGCCAGTCGGCCACCGCCTCCGCGTAGCCGAACGACGCGACCGCGTCGTCGAGCCGCTCCGGGAGCGTGTCCGCGCACACCACGAGCTCCGCGTCGAAGCCGCGGTCTGCGAACAGGGTCGGGATCCGTGCGATCGAGCGGCTGTGGGCCTGGCCGAGCCAGCCGAATCCGATCAGGCCCACGCCGATCCGCGTCACGACGTCACCGGCCCCCGCTCGAGCTCGTGGGTGAGCTGGTCGAGCTCGGCGCCGCCGGCCATCATCTTCACCAGCTCGTCGCGCGCGATGCCGCCCTTGTCCCACGAGCCGAGCATCCGGCCGCGGTTGAGCACGACGAAGCGGTCGCCGACCGGCCACGCGTGGTGCGAGTTGTGCGTGATGAAGATGACGCCCAGGCCGCGGTCGCGCGCCTGCGCGATGTAGCGCAGGACCACGCCGGACTGCTTGACCCCGAGCGCCGACGTCGGCTCGTCGAGGATCAGCAGCTTGGCCCCGAAGTAGACCGCGCGGGCGATCGCCACGGCCTGCCGCTCGCCGCCCGAGAGCGTCCCGACCATCTGGTCGGGGTCGCGGACGTCGATGCCCATCTTGGCCATCTCCTCGCGCATCACCGACTTGGCCTGCCGGATGTCGATCCGCCGCAGCGGCCCGGCGCCCTTGATCGGCTCCGAGCCGAGGAAGAAGTTGCGCCAGATCGCCATCAGCGGCACCGTCGCCAGGTCCTGGAACACCGTGGCGATGCCGGCCTCCTTGGCGTCACGCGGCGAGGAGAAGCGCGTCGGCTCGCCGTCGATCAGCAGCTCGCCCTCGTCGTGCTGGTACACGCCCGAGAGGATCTTGATGAACGTCGACTTGCCGGCGCCGTTGTCGCCGAGCACGCAGGTCACCTCGCCGCCGTTGACCTCGGTCGAGATGTCCTTGAGCGCGATGACGTTCCCGAAGTACTTCGAGACGTTCTTGACCTCGAGCAGCGCGGTCATGACCGTGCCACCTCCGCGCGCCGCCGCACGTACGTGTTGACCAGCACCGCGGCGAGCAGGATCACGCCGAGGAACAGGAAGCGCCAGTCGGTGTTCCAGCCCGAGAACTGGATGCCGATGAACGTCATCCCGATGATCAGCGCGCCCATCGAGGCGCCCACCGCCGAGCCGAAGCCGCCGGTGAGCAGGCAGCCTCCGGCCACCGCCGCGATGATGTAGTTGAACTCCTCGCCGATGCCCTGGCTGGCCTGCATCCCGCCGAGCCTGAGGGCGATCATGATGCCCACCAGCGCGGCGCACATCGAGGTCAGCATGAACAGGCCGACCTTGACGCGGCTGACCGGGACGCCGACGTTGCGTGCGGCCACCTTGTCACCGCCCACGCCGAAGATCCAGTTGCCCATGCGCGTGCGGCTCAGCACCCAGGTGGCGATCGCCGCGATCACGATCCACCAGATCACCGTGATGCGGAAGTTGTGCGGTGACCAGAAGTCGCTGGCGAAGATCCGCTGCGCGCTGTCGAACCCCGCGACGTCCCGCAGCCCGCTCACGCGCACCGTGTCGGTGATCGCCTTGGTGCCGCCGAGGTTGACGCCGCGCAGGATGAAGAACGTCGCCAGCGTGACGATGAAGCTCGGCAGCCCGGTCCTGATGACCATGTAGCCGTTGATGAAGCCGACGCACGCGGCGAACACGAAGGTGAGCAGGATCGCCACCCAGATGTTCATCCCGACCTCGGTGGCGAGGATGCCCATCAGCAGGCCGGCCGTGCCGGTCATCACGCCCGCCGACAGGTCGAACTCGCCGCCGATCATCAGCAGCGCCACCGCCACGGCCATGATCCCGAGCGTCGACGCGACGTCGGTCCAGCGGGCGATGCCGCTGAGCGTCCCGAACGCGTCGGTCGTCACCCAGAAGAAGCCCATGACGACGACCGCGCCGATGATCGCGCCGAGCTCGGGCCGCTGGAGCAGCTTGGCCAGGAAGGAGACCCTGGCCAGCCGCTCGTCGACCGGTGTCGGAGGTGGCTCCGACGTCGGCTCCAGCGTGGTGCTCATCGCGTGCCCGCGTCCGCCAGCTTCTGGATCTCCGCCGCGTTGCTCTTGTCCACGAACCCCGGTCCGGTGAGGACGACCCGTCCGCCGCCGACCGTGTTCAGGTTCGTCTTGTTGAGTGTGAGGAAGACCACCGGCAGGTAGCCCTGCAGGTACTGCTGCTGGTCGACCGCGAACAGGATCTCGTCGTCGTTGATCGCCTTGATGACGTCGCCGGACAGGTCGAACGTCGCGAGCTTGGCCTCGGAGCCGGCGCCCGCGATCGCGTCGCGCGCGGCGGCCGCGATGTCCGGGTTGAGCGTCAGCACGCCGTCGATCGAGTCGTCGGCCTCGAGCTTGGACTGGATCTCGGTGAGCGTCGTCGAGATGTCGTTCGTGCCGGTGACCTGGACGTTCTCGACGTCACCGCCGAAGCCCTGCTTGGCGCCGTCGCAGCGCTGGTTGAGGCCGACGTTGCCCTGCTCGTGGATGACGCAGATCAGCTTGGTCACGCCGGCGTCCTTGAGCTTCTTGCCGGCGCCCTGGCCGGCGATCGTCTCGGTCTGGCCGACATGGGTGATGGCGCCCAGCGACGCCGACTCCTCGGCGCCCGAGTTGAGCGTGATCACCGGGATCTTGGCGTCGACCGCGGTCTTGACCGCGTCCTGGATCGCGTCCGGGTTCGGAGCCGACACGGCGAGGCCGTCGACGCCCTCGCTCACGGCCGCCTCGATCATCTGCGCCTGCTCCTCGGGGTCGTTGTTGGACTCCGAGTACTTGAGCGTGACGCCCATGTCCTTCGCGGCCTGCTCGGCGCCCTTCTTGGCGACGGACCAGAACGATCCGCCGTCGCCGTGCGTGACCATCGCGATCGTGACGTCCTTCTTCTGGGTCAGGTCGACGTTGTCGCCGGACCCGCCGCTGTCGTCGTCACCGCCGCCGCAGCCGGCGAGCAGGACCATGCCCATCAGCACCAACACAAGTCGCCTCATGGCTCCGCAACCCTCTCTCTCCGCGCCGGAGCCAGCGTGTGCAGGTAGTCGATGCTCGTCCGCACATCGATGACCGGACCACGGCCCACCGGCGGCTCCTCCCCGGTGATCGCGGTGTCCTGCTCGAGCACGAGCCAGCGCTCGTAGCCCGCCCTGTTCAGCAGATCGACGACCTCGTCGATCCGTGCGTCGCCCCGGCCGAGCGGCCGGAACAGCCCGGCCTGCGTGGCCTGCACGAGCGTCAGCTCGCCCGCCCGCAGCCGTGCGGCAACCGCCGCGTCGACGTCCTTGAGGTGCGCGTGCACGATCCGGTCGCCGTTCGCGCGGACGAACTCCGCGGGATCGGCGCCGCCGATCAGCAGGTGCCCGGTGTCCAGGCACCAGCCGGCGTCCGAGACCGCCAGCATGCGCTCGACGTCCTCCGCGGTCTCGACCTGCGTGCCCGCGTGCGGGTGCAGCGCGAGCGTCAGCCCGTGCTGCTCGACCCGGCGCTCGACCTCGGCGAGGTGGCGGGCTAGCCGCTTGAAGTCCTCGGGCGCCAGCGGGACCGGGGGAGACCACTGCGCGTCGGCCACGACGGCGGCGACGAACATCTCGGCGCCGGCCTGCGCGAGCACGGAGGCGATCCGCTCCGCCTCGGCGGTGTCGAGCTCGGGCTCGTGCAGCACGAGCGGCACGAACCCGCCGACCAGGCGCAGCCCGTGCGCGCCGAGGCGCTCGCGGATCGCGGCCGGCTCGAACGGCAGGTAGCCGATCGGACCGAGCTCGGTGGCGGTCAGGCCGAGCGACGCCATCTCCGCGAAGACGCGGTCCGCGCCGAGCTGCGTACCCCAGCCCGGGACCTCGCAGACGCCCCACGAGATCGGTGCTCCGGCGACGTTGTCGACTTGCTCCCCCATACCCGAGCGCTTACGATTAGAGCGCTCTAACGCCGGAGTCTCTCATAACTGTCAAACCGACCCATCCGACGATGGAGGACGTCGCCCGTGCCGCCGGCGTGTCGCGAGCGCTCGTCTCGCTGGTCATGCGCGAGAGCCCGAAGGTCAGCGCGGAGCGGCGCACCCGGGTGCTCGAGGCGGCCACGCAGCTGGGCTACCGGCCGAACGCCAACGCCCGCTCGCTGGCCTCGCGGCGCACCCGCACGGTGGGGGTCTTGCTCAACGACCTGCACAACCCGTTCTTCGCCGAGATCGCCGACGGCATCGAGGACCTGGCGTCGCAGCTCGGCTACCGGCTGCTGCTGAGCACGGGCACCCGCCGCCCCGCCCGCGAGAAGGCGATGCTCGAGGCGCTGCTCGAGTACCGGACCGACGGCCTGATCCTCGTCAGCCCGCGGATGGAGACCGCCGCGATCCTGGCGGCGGCGCAGCTCGCGCCGGTCGTGGTCACCGGCCGGATCCTGCGCACCGACACGGTCGACTGCGTGGAGACCGACGAGGCGCTCGGCGCGCGGCTCGCCGTCCGTCACCTGGCCGACCTCGGCCACGAGCGGATCGTGCACATCGACGGCGGCCGCGGCGCCGGGGCGGCTCCGCGCCGGGCCGGGTACCTGAAGGCCATGCGCGAGGTCGGCCTCGAGGGGCGTGTGCTGGCGGGCGAGTTCACCGATGCGGCGGGGATGCGCGCCGCCGAGCAGCTGCTGGCCGGCCGCGAGCTGCCGACCGCGGTGTTCGCCGCCAACGACCTCGTCGGCGCCGGGGTGCTCGACCGGCTCGAGGACGAGGGCGTGCGCGTGCCGGGAGACGTCTCGATCGTCGGCTTCGACAACACGTTCCTCGCCGCGCTGCACCACATCTCGCTGACAACGATCAACCAGCCGCGGCGCGAGATGGGCCGGCTCGCACTCGAGCTGCTGCTCGAGCGGCTCGACGGCCGGACCGACCCGGTCGTGCGCCTCACCGAGCCGTCGCTGGTCATCCGCCGCACGACGGGGCCGCCGCGGTGATCCGGCTCGCGCTCGCCGCCGCCCTGGTCGCGCTGCCCGCGCTGGCGCCCGCGGCCGGCCCGGAGGTGGTCGACGTCACGGTGGGGCGGGCCGACGCCGCCCGGGGCTTCGTCGCCGGGCCGGGGCGCGTGGTCACCGTGGCGCACGTGCTCGACGCGCCCGGCGACGTGCTGGTGGACGGGCGGCGGGCCACGGTCGTGCGGCGGGACGAGCGGCTCGACCTGGCCGTGCTGGCGGCGCCGGTCGATGGGCCGGTCGCCCGATTCGGCGGGACGTCCCGCGATGTCGTGCGCCGCGCGAACGCCCGTGTCGACGGGAGCGCGTGGCGGCGACCGGTGCTCGAACTGCGCACTGAGGTGGAGGTCGGCGATTCCGGGACGCCGGTGCTGAGCGCCGACGGCCGCGTGGTCGGCGTGGTCTTCGCGCGGTCGAACGAGCGGTCGGGCCGCGCCTGGGCGGTCGCCCTAGCCGGCCGCAGTTCGCTCGAGCCCTAGAAACTCCTGGCTCAACGCCTCCACCAGCCCCTCGATCCCGACGCGATCCGCCATCGCCCGCTGCCGCTCGGCACCGGGAGCCTCGGCCAGCACCGGCACCGCCGACAGCTCGGCCACGCACCCGAGCGCCCGCGCCACCGGCGCGCAGGCGTGGAGCAGCTGCGCGAGCCGGTCGCCGATCGGCTGCCGCCCCCAGGCCGGGGGATCGACGAGCGCCGCCCGCATGCCGTCGCGCGCCGCGATGAACCGGTTCTCGGCCACGACCTCCTGGGCGTCGGCCGCACCGGGCTCGATCACGTCGGACTCCGCCGTCAATCGCACGAGGCACTGCACGAGCGCCACGAGGGCCGCGGTGTCCTCCACCCGCGTCTGGGCGTCCATGATCCGCACCTCGAGCGTCCCGAACGCGGGCTGGAGCCGGGCGTCCCACCACAGGAACGTCGGCTCGGGGATGGCGTCGCAGCGGACGAGCACGTCGATCGCCTCGACGTAGTCGGCGTAGTCGTCGAACCGGCGCGCGATGCCGGTGCGGGGGAAGGTCTGGAACGCCGGCGTGCGCGCCGACGCCAGGCCGCTGTCGCGGCCCTGCCAGAACGGCGAGTTGCCCGACAGCGCGAGCAGCACAGGAAGGTGGAGCCGCATGGCGTTGAGCGCCCGCACCGCCGACTCGGGGTCGGGCACGGCGACGTGGACGTGGAGGCCGAAGGTCGGCTCGCGCCGCGCCAGCTCGCGCATCGACGCGAGGACGTACTGGTAGCGGGCGCCGGGCGAGACGTCGATGTCCTCCCAGCGGGCCGACGGGTGCGTGCCGGCCACCGCGGCGCGCATGCCGAGGTCCTCGACCGTGTGGCCCAACACGCCGCGCAGGTCCGCCAGCTGCGCCATCGCTTCGCCGACCGTCCCATGCGGTTCGGTCGCGAGCTCCAGCGCGGAGCCGTGCGTCTCCGCCCGCGCGTGCTCAGCGCACTCGTCCGGCAGCGCGGCGAGCACGTCCTCGCAGCGCGACTCCGGAAGCCACGTCTCGGGCGTGACGAGCATGACCTCCTCTTCGACGCCGACCGTCCACGGGGAGGTTGCGGCGTCCTTGTTCCAGCGTGCCCAGGCGGGCTGCGAGCCATCCATCATCCGGTGACACCTTTTCCGTTCGCGGCCCGTGCCGCTCTGGACGGGGGTATGAACTGGACCTACCCAAGATCGCCCTGTGGTCGAGCGCTCAGCCGCCGACTTGGCGCTGGAGCCAGAGCTCCAGAAGGGCCAACTGCCAGAGCGTACTCCCATCGAGATTGGTTCGGTGAACATTTGGCTCGGCGAGCATCGCGTCCACGAGGCCGGGGCGGAACAGGCCGCGGGAGCGGGCGGCCTCCGAGGTCAGCGCGTCGCCGACCAGCTCGAGCACCGGTCCTTCCAGGTGCGAGAGGGCAGGCACCGGGAAGTAGCCCTTCTTACGGTCGATCACCGCGTCCGGCACCACCCCGCGGGCGGCGGCCTTGAGCACGCCCTTGCCCCCGTCGGCCAGCTTGAGCTCGGGCGGGCAGGCGGCGGCGAGCTCCACCAGCTCGTGGTCCAGGAACGGCGTGCGCGCCTCCAGGCCGTGCGCCATCGTCATGTTGTCAACGCGCTTGACCGGGTCGTCGACGAGCATCACCTCGGCGTCGATCCGCAGCCCGCGGTCCACCGGCGTGTCCGCGCCGGGCCGCGCGAACCACTCGGCCGCGAACGCGCGCGAGACGTCCTCGTCGACGAGCCAGTCGTCGGCCAGCAGGGCCGCGATGCCCGCATGGTCGCGGTCGAAGAACGCGCCCGCGTAGGTGTCGAGCCCTGAGCCGGTCGCCTCCAGCAGCGGCGGGTACCAGTAGTAGCCGCCGAACACCTCGTCAGCGCCCTGACCCGACTGGACGACCTTGCGCTCCCGCGCCACGGCCTCCGACAGCAACCAGAACGCCACCGCGTCGTGCGAGACCATCGGCTCGCTCATGGCGGCGATGGCGTGGGGCAGGGCCTCGACGATCCGCGACGGCTCCACCCGGATCTGCCGGTGCTCGGTCTCGAACTCGCGCGCCACGAGGTCGGAGAACTCGAACTCGTTGCCCTCGCGCCCGCCCGCGTCCGGGAAGCCGATCGAGAACGTGGCCAGGCCGCGCTGGCCCTGCTCGGCGAGCAGCGCCACGATCAGCGAGGAGTCGAGCCCGCCCGACAGCAGGATCCCGACGGGCACGTCGGCGACCATGCGCCGTCGCACCGCCACCCGCAGCGCCTCGCGCACCGCATCGGTCCAGTCGGCGGCGGACCAGCCGGCGTGCGCGCGCGTGAACGGCGGGTCCCAATAGCGGCGCTCACGGCGCGTGCCGTCGGGCTCGATCACCAGGAGCGTCGCCGGCGGCAGCTTGCCGACGCCGCGCAGGATCGTGCGCGGGGCCGGGACGACCGAGTGCCAGCTCAGGTAGTGGTGCAGCGCCACCGGGTCGACGGTCGTGTCGACTCCGCCGGCCTCGCACCAGCGCGGGCAGCGACGAGGCGGCGCGCAGCCCGCCGCCGGGCATCTCGGCCAGATACAGCGGCTTCACGCCGAGGCGGTCGCGCGCGAGCACCACCCGCCCGGTCTCCTCCTCGACGAGGCAGAACGCGAACATGCCCGCCAGCCGGTCGAGCACGCGCTCGCCCCACGCGCGCCACCCCTCGAGGATCACCTCCGTGTCGCTGGTGGAGAAGAACCGGTGGCCGAGCTCCTCGAGCTCGGCGCGCAGCTCGCGGTGGTTGTAGATGCAGCCGTTGAAGACGACCGTCAGCCCATCCGAGCGCATCGGCTGCGCGCCGCGCTCCGACAGGTCGATGATCGCCAGCCGGCGGTGAACCAGCCCGGCGTGGCCGTTCAGCCACAGGCCATGCCCGTCGGGCCCGCGCGGCGCCAGCGCGTCGCCCATCCGCTCGAGCGCGTCCCGGTCGGGCCGCCCGCCCGGGCGGAGCTCGACGCCGAAGCCGCACACGGCTACGCGGCCTGCCGCCGCTCTTCGCCCGCCGCGGCGGCGACGAGCGCGTCGAACAGCGCCGCGTGTCGCGGCCGGTCGACGAGCGTCTCGACGTGCCACTGCACGCCGAGGTACAGGGCCTCGCCCTCGCCCTCGATGCCCTCGATCACGCCGTCGGGCGCCCACGCCACGGCGCGCAGATCGCGGCCGAGCTCGGCGACGGCCTGGTGGTGGAACGAGTTCACGTCCAGCTCGCCGGCGCCGACGATCGCCGCGAGGCGTGAGCCGTCGGCGACGTCGACCGTGTGGGTGGTCTGGCGCCCCGACTCGGTCTGCCGGTGCGTGATCGACCCGTCCGTGACGTCCGGGAGGTGCTGGTACAGCGTCCCGCCGCGCGCCACGTTGAGAGCCTGGCAGCCGCGGCAGATCCCCAGCACCGGGATGCCGAGCGCGTCGGCCCGGCGGGCGACGGAGACCTCGAAGTGGTCGAGCGACGGCTCGATCGTGCCGAGCTGCGGGTGCGGGTCGGCGCCGTAGGCGGCCGGGTCGAGGTCCGGGCCGCCGGACAGGCAGACACCGGCCAGGCGGTCGACCAGCGCCGGCACGGCCTCGTCGGCGAGCGGGGGCAGCACGACCGGCAGGCCGCCGGCGAGCTCGACCGCGCGCGCGTAGACGATGCCGAGCGCCATCTCGGGCTGCGGCGGGTCGCCCTCCGGCAGCGGGTCGGTACGGCGCGGCTGCCGCATCTCCGAGGTGGTGACCCCGATCAGCGGCCGAGCACCCATGTGTCCTTGAAGCCGCCGTCCTGGCTGGAGTTGACGACCATCGCCCCCTCGCCGAGCGCGTACCGCGTCAGGCCGCCGGGCAGCACGCGCGGGTGGTCGGGGCCGTGCATGAACACGAACGGTCGCAGGTCGACATGACGGGGCGACAGGCTGCCGTCGACGAGCGTCGGATGCTGCGAGAGCTCCACAAAGGGCTGAGCTACCCACTCTCGCGGCGAAGCGCGCACGCGATCGCGCATACGCGCCACGTCGTCGGGTTCGGCGTGGCGGCAGACCATGATGTCGCGCCCGCCGCTGCCCGCGCGCGGTTTGACCACGAGGCCGTCGAACTCGTCGAGTGCCTGCTCGAGGTGGTCGGCGCGCCCGAGGTCGAGCGTCCGGACCGATCGCAGCCGCGGCTCCTCGCCCAGGTAGAAGCGCACCATGTCCTCCACGTACGCGTGCGTGAGCTTGTCGTCGGCCACGCCGCAGCCGAACGCGTTGACCACGCCGAGCGTCCCGGCCTGGATCGCGGGGGCGAGCAGGCGGCCCACGTCGGTGTCGAGCGTGTCGGCGTTCGAGCGCCGGTAGACGACGTCCACGGCATGCTCGCCGTGCCGCAGGCGGTCGCCGTCGAGGCGCAGGTCGGCGGGCAGGACCAGCGGCACGCCGATCAGCTCCGCCGCCCGTTCGTGCTCCCAGTACGCCGGGTTGTCGGGCGAGTCGGTGAGGACGACGAGGTACGGCTCGTCGACGGGCGCGGCGGCGGTGAGCGCGCCGGCCAGCAGTCGCGGCAGCTCGGTGTGACTGCGGGGCTGCGCATCCGGCGGCGGGTCGAGCGCCGGCAGCAGCGCGTCGCGCGCGGCCTTGGCGTAGGCGAAGCCGCTGGGGGTCATGACGTTGTCCTCGAGCACGAGGAACTCGCCGTGGGTGTCGCGCACGAGGTCGAGCCCGGCGATGCCGACCCACTGACCGCCGGGCGGCTCGACACCTCGCATCTGCGGCTCGTAGTGCTTCGCCGTCTTGATGACGCGCGCCGGGATCACGCCCGCCTTGACGATGCGACGCGGACCGTAGGCGTCGGCCACGAACGCGTTGAGCGCCTTCACGCGCTGGGCCAGGCCGACCTTGAGGTGCTGCCAGTCCTCGGCGTCGATCACCCGCGGCAGCGGGTCGCACGGGAACGCCGCCCCGCTGCCGCTCCCGAACACCAGGCCCGCACGCGTGAGCCGGTCGCGCATGCCGGCCGCCAGGGCGTCGAGGTCGGCGGCGAGGGCGACCGGGGCGACCGCCTCCTCGTAGGCCATCAGGGCGTCTCCGTGTAGTGCCGGCGCAGGCCGTCGATCCAGGCCGCCAGCCGCTCGGCCAGCGCCGCATCCGCGATCTCCAGGACGTTCTCCGCGTTCATCTCGCCCGAGCGCGACAGGTTGAACGACCCGAGGAACACCGTGTCGTCCGCCACCGTGACCTTGGCGTGCATGTAGTCGTGGAGGGCGCCGGGGGCGTAGGGAGTCGACGGCTTGCCGGTGAAGCGCAGCAGGGCCTGGCGCAGGAGCGGGATCTTCCAGTGCGAGCCGGGATTGTCCTCCCATTGCCGGAACACCTGGCGGACCTGGGTGACGTCGCAGACGCCGGCGAGATCGATCTCGGACTCGTTGATCGCGGCGAGGACGGGGCCCGACGTGAGCAGCGGCGAGGCGATCCGCACGCGCCGGCGGGCGGCGCCGATCCGCTTGGCGATCCGGTGCGAGAGCTCGGGCCCGCGCCCGGGGCAGAACCAGGGGCGCACGGCGCCGAGGGTGTCGAAGCTGCCGCTGGAGCCGATGATGCCGCGGTCCCAGAGCTCGGCGAACACGCGGACGTATGCGCGCGCGACGTCCGGGTCGTCGGTCGTGGCGAGCACGTTCTCCTGGCGCGACCAGGAGTCGAGCGTCCAGTTCGCCGAGCCGGTCCATACCGCCTCGCCGTCCCGGACCGCGAACTTGTGGTGCATGAGGTCGCGCCACCCCGGGATGCCGCGCAGCTGCGCGCCGAGCTGCTCGAGCAGATGCGGCTCCGTGCTCGGCGGCGGGGGCTCGAACGGCCGTTTGTCAGGCCCCGGATCCTCGTCGTTGTAGGCGATCCGCAGCCGCACGCCGCGGCCGATCGCGTCGCGCAGCGCAGCCGCTACGGCGTCGCCGACGGCGCCGGGGAGGCGCACGTCATAGAGTGCGAGGTCGAGGCTGCCGCGGGCCTCGGCGAGCCAGGCCACGAGCCGCTCCGCGACGGCGTCCGGCTGCTGACGACCGTCCTCGAGCGTCCAGGTGTCCAGCACGGTCTGGACACTACCCGGCCGCTAGACTAAACCCGACCCCGTGAGTCGGACTTTTGTTGACATCTGCCCGATCGATGACCTTCCGCCCGGCGCCAAGCGCGTCGTCGAATGGGAGGACCTCGAGATCGGCATCGTGAACTGCGGCGGCGACATCCTCGCCATCGAGGATCGCTGCTCGCACGACAACGGGGATTTGATGGAGGGTGAGGTTGACGAGGAGCAGTGCACCGTCGAGTGCCCGCGCCACGGCTCCCTCTTCGATCTGAGGACCGGAAAGCCCTTGACCCTGCCCGCCTACGTCGCTGTGGACACGTTCCCCGTGGCGGTCGAGGACGGCGTGATACGAGTGGAGGTCGACTGACCTATGGCCACCCCTGAAGTGATCGCCGAGCAGCAGGCGCTCGTCGGCATCAATGCCGACTACAAGGAGAAGTTCGGGTTCCACGACCCTGAGAGCGCCTACGCGTTCAAGTCGCCGAAGGGTCTCAGCCGCGAGCTCGTGGCGCAGATCTCCGAGTTCAAGAACGAGCCCGACTGGATGCGCGAGTTCCGCCTGAAGGCGCTCGAGCACTTCCTCAGCCGCCCGCAGCCCACCTGGGGCTCGCCGATGCTGGCCGAGGTCGACTACGACAACATCCACTACTTCGTCCGCGCGTCCGAGAAGTCGTCGAAGACCTGGGACGACGTGCCCGACGACATCAAGAAGACGTTCGATCGCCTGGGCATCCCCGAGGCCGAGCGCAAGTTCCTCTCCGGCGTCGGCGCCCAGTACGAGTCCGAGGTCGTCTACCACCAGGTCCGCGAGGACCTCGAGAAGCAGGGCATCGTGTTCATGGACATGGACTCGGGCCTGCGCGAGCACGAGGACCTGGTCCGCGAGCACTTCGCGACGATCATCCCGCCGAACGACAACAAGCTGGCCGCGCTGAACAGCGCCGTGTGGTCGGGCGGCTCGTTCGTCTACGTGCCGCCGGGCGTGCACGTGGAGATGCCGCTGCAGGCCTACTTCCGGATCAACACCGAGAACATGGGCCAGTTCGAGCGGACGCTGATCATCGCCGACGAGGGCTCCTACGTGCACTACGTCGAGGGCTGCACCGCCCCGGTGTGGACCACCGACTCGCTGCACTCCGCCGTCGTCGAGCTGATCGCCAAGCCGGGCGCGCGGATCCGCTACACGACCGTGCAGAACTGGTCGCAGAACGTCTACAACCTCGTGACCAAGCGCGCGGTCGCCGAGACCGACGCCACGATCGAGTGGGTCGACTGCAACCTCGGCTCCAAGCTCACGATGAAGTACCCGAGCGTCTACCTGATGGGCGAGCGCGCGCACGGCGAGGTGCTGTCGATCGCCTTCGCGGGCAACGGCCAGCACCAGGACGCCGGCGCCAAGATCATCCACGCGGCGCCGAACACGACGTCGAACATCTTCGCCAAGTCGATCTCCAAGGACGGCGGGCGCTCCTCCTACCGCGGGCTGCTCGAGGTCGCCAAGGGCGCGCACGGGTCCCGCTCGAAGGTGGTCTGCGACGCGCTCCTGCTCGACGAGGACTCGCGGTCGGACACCTACCCGACGATCCGCATCGGCGAGGACGACGTGGACGTCGGCCACGAGGCGTCGGTCTCCAAGATCGGCGAGGAGCAGCTCTTCTACCTGATGGCGCGCGGCATCTCCGAGGAGGAGGCCGGCAAGCTCATCGTCAACGGCTTCATCGAGCCGATCGTCAAGGAGCTCCCGATGGAGTACGCGGTCGAGATGAACCGCCTCATCGAGCTCCAGATGGAGGGCTCCATTGGCTGAGGTCACCGCGCTCGAGCTCCCGACCTTCAAGGGCCGGCCCGGTTGGGAGTTCACGGATCTGAGCCGGCTCTCGCTCGAGGCGTTCGCGCGCCCCGACGGCGGCGACCTGTCGGCGGTGCCGGAGGGCCTGTTCACGTTCGAGGGCACGCGGCTCGACCAGGTCGACGCCGCGGTGTCAGAGGGCGTCGCGGTCGAGGACGGCCCGGTCGTCCTGCCGCTGTCGGTCGCCCGCGACCGCCATCCCGAGCTGGTGGAGCCGCATCTCGGCCGCGTCGTCGCGGCCGACGACGTCTTCACCCGCTGGAACGAGGACACCTGGGACGGCGGCGCGTTCGTGTGGGTCCCGCGCGGCGTGCGCGTGGACGGGCCGATCCTGCTCACCGCCGTCACCGCCGCGGCCGGCACCGCCCTGCAGCGGCGCGTGCTGATCGTCCTCGAGGAGGGCGCCGAGGCCGAGGTGTGGGAGCAGTACCTGTCCGGCGACGACGAGTCCGAGACGCTGCTGAACACGGTCGTCGAGCTGGTCGTGGGCCAGAACGCCAAGCTGCGCTACGTCTGCGGGCAGGACCTCAACGAGAAGTCGTGGATCTTCGGCGCCCAGCGCGCCGAGGTGGCCCGCGACGGCTCGCTGGACTGGGTTGCGATCGGCTTCGGCGGCGCCAACGGCCGCGTGCGCACCGAGACCTTGCTGGCCGGCGAGGGCGCCCACGGCAAGGTCACCGGCGCCTACGCGCCGCACGGCCGCCAGCACATCGACTTCGACACCACGCAGGAGCACGGCGCGCCGAATACGACGTCCGACCTCGCGTTCCGCGGCATCCTCGCCGACCGCTCGCATGCGGTCTGGCGCGGCGTGATCAAGGTCGACCCCGGCGCCCAGCAGACCGACGCGTTCCAGGAGTGCCGCAACCTGCTGCTCTCCAGGCGTGCCCACGCGGACGCCATCCCGGGCCTGGAGATCCTCGCCAACGACGTCCGCTGCACGCACGCGGCGGCGATCGCGCAGATCGACAAGGACCAGCTGTTCTACCTGCGCTCGCGCGGGCTGGGGGAGCCGATCGCCCAGCGGCTGGTCATCGAGGGCTTCATGCAGGAGCTCGTCGAGCGCTTCGAGGAGGGCCCGATCCGCGAGGCGATGTCGGGCGCGCTCGAGCGGCGGCTCAGCCGGATCCTCGACTAGCTCTTCTTCGGTAGGCGCGGCGGTTCTTCTCGCGCGAGCCGCAGACGGCCATCGAGCACCAGTGGCCTGAGCGGTTCTTCGAGCGGTCGTAGAACGCCCAGCGGCAGCTGTGGCGTTCGCATGCCTTCAGCCGCGGCCAGGTGTCCTCGGCGATCGCCGCGTGGATGGCGGCGACGATCCGGCCCAGCGCCGCGTCGACGCCATCGGCCGCGGGCTCCAGGCGGGTCGTCTCGCCGAGCACGGGGTGCAGGCCGGCGCGCCGGGCGGCGGCGTTGACGGTCTCGGTGGCCTCGGGGTCCTCGGGCGCGCCGGCGTGGGCCTCGGCCAGCGTGCGGATCGCCTCGCGCAGCTCGAGCGCCCGGCGGTGGTCGGCGGCGGTGACGTGGGCGCCGGGGTCCAGCAGCTTGCCGGCGGCCAGCCACTCGCGCAGCGCTGCGGGGTCGGCCAGCAGCTCGGTCCGGTCCTCGAGGTCGACGGTGTTCACGAACTGCTGCACGAGTCGCAGCGGCCCGGGCGCCGGCGTGCGATCGCCCGGTTCGGGTGTCACACCCTCAAAATGCATTAGAAGGTATGATGCCGCGAATGAAGGAGGGCTTCAAGGCCGGGCTCGCGTTCACGATCCCCACGCTCGCGCTCGGCGCGTCGTTCGGCGTGCTCGCCGAGCCCGTGATGGGTCCGGTCGCGGCGATCGTCATGTCGGTGCTCGTGTTCGCCGGCGCGGCGCAGTTCGCGTCGGTGACCGTGCTCGCGGCGGGCGGCGGCGTCGCCTCCGCGGTGTCGGCCGGCCTGCTGATCAACGCCCGCTTCCTGCCAATGGGCCTCGCGCTGGCGCCGGCGCTGCGCGGCGGCTCGCTCCGGCGGGCCGCCGAGGCGCAGGCGATGGTCGATGCGTCGTGGGCCATCGCCCAGCGCGGCGACGGGCGGTTCGACCGCGACGTGATGCTCGGCGCGACGATCCCGCAGGCCGCGTGCTGGTGGACCGGCACCGCGATCGGCGCGCTCGGCGGCTCGCTGATCGGCGATCCGCAGACGCTGGGGCTCGACGCGATGTTCCCGGCCTTCTACCTCGCGCTTCTGGTCGGGGAGATGGACCTGCGGACCACGCTGCCGAGCGCGCTGCTCGGCGCGGCGATCGCGCTCTGCCTCGTCCCGTTCGCGCCGCCCGGGATCCCCGTCGTGGCCGCGTCGCTGGCCGCGCTGCTGGGGCTGCGCGAGCACCGATGACCGACGTCTGGGTCACGATCGCCCTGCTGACGATCGGCACTGTGGCGATCAAGGCGGCCGGGCCAGTCGCACTCGGCGGCCGCGACCTCCCGCCGCGCCTGTCCGGCGTCGTCGCGCGCCTGGCGCCGGCGCTGCTGTCCGCTCTCGTCGTGGTGGAGACGTTCGGACGCGACAAGTCGCTGGGCATCGACGAGAGCGCCGCCGGGCTGCTCGCCGCTGCAGCCGCGCTGGCCGCGAAGCTGCCGGTGGTCGCCGTCGTCGTCATCGCCGCGGCCGTGACCGCGGGGCTGCGGTTGATCTAGGACGTGCTCGCGCGTCCTCAGATCCGGGGGAGGTCCCGGAAGCGGCTGTGGCCCTCCGGGGTCTCGCACAGGCTGGCCACCCGCGGCTCGGAGACCCGCAGCAGGTCGCGCGGGTCGATGCGGATCGAGTGCTTGTGGTCGCCGCCGGCGCACAGGATCCGCTGGTGGTAGAGCAGGTGGACGTCGACCACCTCGGGCATCGGCATCATCGCGCCGAGCGGCGGCATCGCCCCGACATCGAACATCGGGAAGTCGCGCTCGAGCTCGGCCTCGGTGGCCAGCCGCAGGTGGGTCGTGGCGCCGAGCAGGGCGCGGGCGCGGTGCAGATCGAGCCGGTGGCTGGCCGGGATCACCGCCATCCGGTAGCCGCCGCGGTCGTGCAGCGCCAGCGTCTTGGCCGCCTCGCGCGGCTCGGCGCCCGAGGCCCGCGCCTCGGCCGCCGCGCTGAAGGTCGGGCGGTGCTCGACGACGTCGTAGCCCACCCCCTCGCTCTCTAGGAACGACGTCACGGCGGTGATGCCGTGGGCCTCTGCGGTTGAGCTGGACATGGCTTCTCCGAGTCCGCGGGCTGGCTGTCCTGAACCTACGCCTGAACGGCCGCGTCGGCAACTTTGGACATATGTCCGGGTCTCCCCCGAATAGGGGATGCCGATACCCAAAGCAAGTCAGATGGAAGGAACCGAATGACGATTCGCTATGGGATCCGCTGGGACGGCCGGGGCAAGCCGAAGCCCGCCCGCTTCGCGGCCCTCGGGATGGCCCTCGCGGCCATCCTCCTGTTCCCTGTGTCGGCGCGAGCCGACGACAAGGTGAGCCGCTCGGCGAGCTGGATCGCCGGCGGTGCGGGGCTGACCGGCATCAACGACCCGGATGGTCGTGGTGTCGACGTCGCCCTCATCGACTCGGGCGTGGTCCCGGTCGGCAGCCTCGCCGAGCCGGGCCGCGTGGTCTACGGCCCGGACTTCTCGTCCGAGCGCAACGACCGTGACCTGCGCAACCTCGACACGTTCGGCCACGGCACGCACCTCGCAGGCCTGATCGCCGGCCGCGATCGCATCACCCGCTTCGGCGGCGTGGCCCCGGGCGCGCGCCTGGTCAGCCTCAAGATCGCCGGCGCCGACGGCGAGACGAACCTCGCGCGTGTGCTCTCGGCCCTCGAGTGGGTCTACCGCAACCACGACGCGCCCGGCTACAACATCCGCGTCGTCAACCTCTCGCTCGGCGTGCCCGGCGAGGACTACCGGTCCGACGTGCTGGCCTGGGCGGTCGAGCGCCTGTGGCGCGAGGGCATCGTCGTGGTCGCCGCCGCCGGCAACAACGGCGACCGCGCCCGCACGCTCGACATGCCCGCCGACGACCCGTTCGTGATCGCCGCGGGCGCGACGGACATGAAGAAGACGGCCACCCCGTCGGACGATCGCGTGGCCGACTTCTCGAGCCGCAGCTGGAGCCGGACGCCGGACCTGGTCGCTCCCGGCACGTCGGTGGTGTCGCTGCGCGTGCCGGGCTCGACGCTGGACCTCGAGTTCCCCGGCGCCCGTGTGGAGGGCCGCTACTTCCGCGGCAGCGGGACGTCGCAGGCCGCTGCCGTCACGTCGGGCGTCGCCGCCCGCGTGCTCAGCGCCCGGCCGGATCTCAACCCCGATCAGCTCAAGGCCGTGCTCACGGCGGGCGCGGTCGACCTGCGCGACCCGCGGTCAGCCGACGGCGCCGGCCGGATCGATCTCGGCAAGGCGCTGGCGGTCCCGACGCCGTCGCCCGAGGCGGCGCGGCAGCGCTTCGCCCCGGCCGTGCTCGATGTGCGCAAGCTGGCACGCGAGCTGCGCCACGACAACGAGGACCTGGGTCCCGGCGCGCAGTGGAACGGGCGCCGCTGGTCCGGGCGCCGGTGGTCCGGCCGCCGCTGGTCTGGAGAGTCGTGGACCGACCGCTCCGACGGCTGACCCGCCTCAGCCTTGCAGCGCTGACCGCCGCGACTGCGTTCGCGGCGGTCGCGCTGTGGCTGGGCGTCGTGCGCGACCTCGTGCCCTACGCGGCCGACGTGCGCATCCCGTGGTGGGCGCTGGCCGCCGGCTTCGCAGTGACGGAGCGGTTCGTCGTGCACGCGCACGTGCGCGGCAGCGCGCACTCGCTGTCGCTGTCGGAGATCCCGCTCGTCCTCGGCCTGCTGCTCGCCGATCCGAGCGACGTCACGATCGCCGCGGTCGTCGGCCCGGCGCTGGTCCTGATCTTCACTCGCGGGCACGGGCTCACGCGCTTGCTGTTCAACGTCTCCCAGTACGCGCTGACCGCGGCGCTGGCCACGGTCATCCTGCACGGGCTGGTGCCGACGGCGGAGGTGATCGGCCCGTCGGTCTGGCTCGCGACGCTGGTCGCCGTGTTCGTCAGCTCGACCGCGGCGGCCGTGCTCGTGTTCTGCGCGATCGGGCTTCACGAGGGCGGCATCCCCTCGCGGCGGCTGGCGGGGATGATGGGCGTCGACCTCGGCGTGTCGCTGACCAACGCCTGCGTGGCGCTGGCCGGCGCGACGATCGTGGCGAACGACCTGATGGCCGCCTGGCTGCTGGTGCCGCCGGCCACGATGCTGCTGATCGCGTACCGCGCCTACTCGTCCGAGCAGGCCAAGCACCGCAGCCTGGAGTTCCTCTACGGCGTCACGCGATCGCTGTCGAACGGCAACGACCTCGAGCCCGAGCTGCTGGACCTCATGCGCCGCACGCGCACGAGCTTCCGCGTGCGGGCGGCCGAGACCGTGCTGCTGTCCGGCGACGGCGGGCTGCGCACCGGCCTGTCGTCCGACGGGCCTGACGAGGTGATGACCTCGGTCGGCGCCGCGGACGCGTCGGCCCTCCGGCAGGTCGTGCATGCGTCGCACGCGGTGATCGTCGACCGCGAGGACTGCGCCCCCGAGCTCGCGCGCTACCTGGAGGCGCGCGGGATCGCGCAGGCCCTCATCGCCCCGGTGCGCTCCGAGACCGGGCTGGCCGGCGTGATGGTGCTCGGCGACCGGATGGGCGCCGACCCGGAGTTCACCGACGAGGACCTCCGGCTGATCGAGGCGCTGGCCACGCACGCCGGCTTCTCGCTGGAGCTCGACCGGCTCGAGCGCGAGGCGCAGAGCGACCCGCTCACCGGGCTGGCCAACCGCACGCTGTTCCAGCGGCGGGTCGAGGCGTCGCTGGCGCGGGGGACCGGCAGCGCGACCGTGCTGTTCCTCGACCTCGACGACTTCAAGGCGATCAACGACCGCGCCGGCCATGCGGCCGGCGACGCCGTGCTGGTGGCCGCCGCCGGGCGGATCGAGGCGGCGGTGCGGCCGGATGACGTCGCGGCCCGGTTCGGCGGCGACGAGTTCGCCGTGCTGCTGGAGGACGTCGACGACCATCACGGGGAGCAGGTCGCCGGGCGCATCCTCGACCTGTTCGCCGAGCCGGTCACGATCGACGGCGAGTCGATGTGGGTGCGCTCGAGCGTCGGCATCGCCACCGCGAGCGCGGGCTCGCTGGCCGCCGACCAGCTGCTGCGGCAGGCCGACATCGCGATGTACCGCGCCAAGGAGGCCGGCAAGAGCCAGGTGCGCGTGTGGTTCCCGGAGATGCAGCCGGCCGCCGAGAACGGCGAGACCGGCCGCGGGGAGCTGGCCGCCGCGCTGGAGCTCGGCGAGGTGGTCGCGCACTTCCAGCCGATCGTGTCGCTGGAGGACGGCTCGGTGGTCGCCGTCGAGGCGCTGGCGCGCTGGCGGCATCCGCGACGCGGGCTGGTCGGCGCCGCTTCGTTCGTGCGGGACGCCGATCCGGATCTGATGGCGGCGGTCGACCGCGAGGTGCTCTCGCAGGCGTGCGCGGTCGTTGCGCGCGGCGACGCCCCGGCGGTCCACGTGAACATCGCCGCGCTGGACGCCGCCACGGTGCGCGACGTGATCGCGGCCGCGGGCGTGGAGCCCGAGCGGCTGGTCCTGGAGCTGTCCGAGCGGGCCCTGGCCGAGGCGCCCGACACGGCGCTGTCGGCGCTGCGCGCGATCGGCGTGCGGATCGCGTTCGACGACTTCGGGTCGGGCCGGCGGGCGCTGGACGTGCTGCGCTCGCGGCCGGTCGACATCGTCAAGGTCGCCCGCCCGTACGTCGACGGTGCGGGTCGGGCCGCGCACGATCGCGCGATGCTCTCGATGATCGTCCAGATCGGCTCGATGTACGGCCTGCAGGTGATCGCGCAGGGCATCGAGCGCGAGGATCAGCGCGCCGCGCTGGCCGCCCTGGGCTGCGAGCTGGGGCAGGGCTACCTGCTCGGTCGGCCGCTGCCGCAGGTGGCGGTCGCAACGCGGGCCGCCGTTTCCTGAGTCGCCTCGATACCTTGGGGCGTCGTGATGCGCTCTGCCGAAGCCGCCGTGTCCTGTCTCGCGGTCGGCTCAGATGACGATGTGCTCGTGTTGTGCAACGACGAGCAGCTGCCGATCGCCGACGCGATCTCCGAGGTGGCGAAGGGCAAGGCGCGGAGCGTGCGCGTGCTGGCCTTCCCGCGCAGCTCGCGGCACGGCGAGGAGCCGCCCGCCGACGTCGCCGAGGCGATGAAGTCGGTGACCGTGATCTTCGCGCCCACCACGTTCTCGCTCTCGCACACGGCGGCGCGTCTCGCGGCGACCGAGGCCGGCGTGCGGATCGCGACGATGCCCGGGATCACCGAGGAGGTGTTCCGGCGGACGCTGTCGGTCGACTACCGCGAGCTCAAACGGGCCGGGCTGCTGCTGGCCGCGCAGCTCTCGGCGGCGTCGCAGTGCCGCGTGACCTCGCCGGGTGGGACCGATCTGACGCTGGATCTCACCGACCGCGAGGGGATCTCGGACGACGGCGACATCGGGATGGTCGGCTCGTTCGGGAACCTGCCGGCGGGCGAGGCGTTCATCTCGCCGATCGAGACCTCGGGTGAAGGGAAGATCGTCTTCGACGGCGCGTTGGGCGGGTTCGGGTTGCTCGACGAGCCGTTTATGGCGACGTTGGCGGGCGGGCGGATGGTCTCCGCGACGGGCCGCGCGGGGGAGTGGCTCTACTCGACCCTGGACTCCGGCGGCGAGCACGGCCGCTCGATCGCCGAGCTCGGGATCGGCACGAACCCGGCCGCGCGGCTGACGGGGAACATCCTCGAGGACGAGAAGGCGATGGGGACGATCCATCTCGCGTTCGGGACCTCGGCCGGGATCGGCGGCGTCAACCGCTCGACGGTGCACATCGACGGGTTGGTCCTGCGGCCGTCGGTCTGGCTCGACGGACGCCCGTTGATGGAAGACGGCACACTCGTCTCCTGATGCCTCCGCTCAAGACCTCGCGCGACGCCGCCATCGGCGAATACCTGATCCGCCACTCCCGCCAGGACTCCGTGTTGGAGCGGGTCGCCGAGCAGACGGCGGCGCTGCCCAACTCCCAGATGATGAGCCCGCCCGACGAGGCGGCCCTGATCTCCATGCTCGCCCGGCTCGTGGGCGCGCGTCGCGCGCTCGAGGTCGGCACCTTCACCGGCTACGGGGCGATCGCCATCGCGCGCGGTTTGGCTGACGGCGGTCGGTTGACGTGCCTCGAGCTCTCGTCCGAGTTCGCTGCGGTCGCTCAGGCGAACCTGGAGGCGGCGGGTGTCGCCGACCGGGTCGAGATCGTCGTCGGCCCGGCCGACGAGTCGCTGCGCGCGATGCCCGAGGAGCCGACCTACGACTTCGTCTACCTCGACGCCGACAAGACCGGCTACCCGGCGTACTACGACCTCATCCTGCCTCGCCTCCTCGCCGGCGGCCTATTGCTCATCGACAACGTGCTCCTGCGAGGAGACGTCGTCGACCCCCAGGACGAGCGATCCCGCCTCATCGACGACCTCAACAACCGCATCACCGCCGACTCGCGGGTCGACTCCGTCATGGCGTTGGTCGCCGACGGGTTGACGCTCGTCCGCCGGCGTTAGGCGAGTTGCTCGCCGACGGCGAGCCCGAGGCGCTTGATCGCCAGGCGCGTCGGGCTGTCCAGCGCGTCGAGGCTGTACGTCCCGGTGTCGAGCATGGTCGCAAGCCGCTCGTCGAACGGGATCGTCACCGAGCGCTGCAGGCTCTCGGCGCCGAACCGCGCTTCGATGGCGCGAACGCCGGGGGAGGCGAGGTTCGCCTTGTTCAGCGCCAGCGTGGTGTGTTCATGCCGGAGGTGCGGAATCGCCTCGAGGACGATCGCGGCGGCAACCCATTCGGCCGTCGTCACGACAACGACCTGATCGGCTCGCTCGATCGCGAACCGCGCGAGCGGACCGGTGACGCCCGTGCCGAGGTCGAGCAGCACGACCTCGTAGAAGGTGGCGAGGAACGCGGTCAACTCGCCGTAGCGCTCGGGCGTGGCCGTCGGGTCGGGATCGCGCGGCGCCGCCAGGATGTGGAGGCCGCTGGGCAGCCGTGACACGTACGGACCGATCGCCGCCGCCGTGGCCACTCTGTCGGCGTCGGCGAGGAGGTCGGCGAGCGTGCGCTCCGACCGCCGGCCGTCGGGCACCAGCCGCGCGAGCGTCCCGAAGTCCGGATTGGCGTCCACGGCGATCGCCCGCAGCTTGAGGTGGCTCGCGAGCAGGTTGCCGACCAGGAACGTGCTCACGGTCTTCCCGACGCCGCCCTTCGGGCTGATGAGGGCGACCAGGTTCGGCCGCGTCACGCCCGGCAGCGCTCGCAGGCGCCGCTCGACCTCCGCCTCTTCGCGTTCCGCCTGCGAGACCCGAAACCGCTGAAGCTGCCGCTGCGAGGAGCCATTCGCGGGCCGACCATCGATCAGCCCGTCGGGATGGACGTCGCGGCGCCTCAGCATGCGGCTCATCGGAGCGAGAGCTTCGTTCCCACTCTGAGCATGTCGGGGTCACCCGTGGCTATCTGGGCGCTGTTGAGCTCCCAGAGCACGTTCACCTCACGCGCGATCCGGGCGGGCGACGCGTCCCTCCCGACCACCTCACGAGCGATCGACCACAGAGACTCTCCGGGGCGGACCACATGGGACCGGGCGTTGCCGGCTCCGTTGCTCCCGCGTGACGGAGCCGCGCGCAGTCGGCGGCACGGTCTCCGCCGGTTGCGTCTGCGCTCGCGGCACGGCCTGCGCGTCGTTCGCGGACGCCTTAGGCGCCAGCGCCCGATGGACGCTCCGACTCGTGGGCTTCGGCTTCACCTGAACTCGCGCCACGAGCTCGGGCGCCGGGCCAGCTGGCGCCGAGCTCTGCTCGAGGTGCTGGAGCGCAGGGCGCGTCGGCGACGGGCTGGTCGGGCTGCGGCGGGCTCACCGGCGCGGGTGCCACCGCGTCGGCAACGGGCACGTCGCTCCCCGCAACCGGCGCAGACTCAGGCGGCGCCGGATCGGTCTCCGCGGGCGCCGGCGCGGGATCCGGTAGCACGGCCTCGGGCTCGTCTATCTCCAGCCCCTCGTCTGCTCCTCCCGGATCGAACTCCGGCGCCACCGCCCTGTCCCCGCTGGACCCCTCGGGCGCGACACCTTCCGTGACCTGGTCTGCCTCTTGTGCGACAGCAACCGTCGGAGTGGCCGTCGACGCGGCGAGCATGGCGGCGACCACCGCCGCCTGCGTGCGACGCCCCGTCGGTCTCTGCGTGCGGCAGCGTGCCGCTGAGCCGCTCAGCCCGGCATACCGGGCAGTCCGGATGAAACGGGAGCGCGCCATGGTCATCAGTCCGACGCAGATGGGCGGTCAAGGTTCCCATGGCCATCTCCCTAGTTGAGGGGGTCGGTGACGCAGCGAAACGCCTTGCTGCCTGCGAACGTGTTCGGAGTGACGCGCGACCCCGCCGCCCTGATTCGTGATGTAAAGGACGTCGACTTGGCCCGGGCTCGACTCGGAGGGGTAGACCTCCCCAGTGAGCTCTCCTCCGGCCGCGAGCGGGACGGCAGTCAGCGCAGCCATGAGCTCGCCGTGCGTCGGCAGCCGGCGGCCGGGCCCGGCCGGCGTGCCGACGAGTGCACAATCGAGCACCGCGGATCCGTACGCAGCGGGGCTTCGCGGAGTGCGTTCAACGCACACGTCAGCTGACGGAAATGTGTCGCTGGGACAACGGATCCGAAGACTCGCCGCGGTAGCGCCGTTGAGGCGATCCGCGTTCCGCGCGCTTGGTACCCGCGACAGACGCGATTCCCGGATCTGCTTGCCCGTGAGCGTGTTTCGCTTGAGCTTCTTCCCGGCGATCGAGCGGTTCTTGATGTCGCTTGCCGGAGATCGTCCAAGCGGCATACGAACTGCCGCCCAAAGCGATGAAGACGGCAAGCGTGGACATCACGTTCGCGTACGTGAGGCGCCGCCGCAGCTTGTCGAGCACGCGGTCTCCCTTCGCTCGGGTGCTCGGATCAGAAGACCCGGCCCGATGCCTTGAGTTTCGCGGAGAGCGCATCACCGCCCCCTGACGCGGACAACAATGGACCGTGAGATGCCGGCTGTAAAGGGATACGCGGCTTCCGGCGGCAGCCGAAGCGCGGAAGCGATATCGCTGCACACCAACCGTGCGTCGGAACCGATAGGGGACGGACCAGCGGCCGGCCGCATCGGTGCGCCGAGTCCGGAAGGTCTGCCATCGGTCCGTAAGACGGACCTGCAGCTCGACGAATTTGCCGGTCGCGGGGATCGGCACCGATCGGACCTTGCCGCTGAATCTGACAGCCTGCCCGTTGAGCACGCGCCGGCGATCGACCCGCAGCGAGCTGGCTGCCGGCACGCGAAGCCGGACGTCGCGCTGCGCAGGCAGCAGCAGCGACGAACCCGCGAACACGAAGCGCAACGTGCGACTCATCGTCCCCGGCGCGGCGTAGGTGAACCGACCCTGACCGTCAGTTTGCAGCTCGGCGACGGGCATGTCGGCGCTCGTAAGCGACCGTGAGAACACCTTCACCGTGGCCCCACCGACACCGACACCGCGGCCGCTCGACAGCCGACCCTGAACAGCGACGCGCCGCCCGAGTCCGACTGTCGCCGAATCGCGTAGCACCGTCACGGGACGCCGGACCCGGCGCCGCTTCCCGTCGCGACGAACGTCCGCCACACGAGCTTCCGCTGCACGAACCCCGCACGCATCGTCGTTGCGACCCGGAGCGGGAGCGTCAGCTGTCAGCGCTTGGCTCGTGGAGCTCTCGTTTCCGGCGCGATCACGAGCGCGAGCGCGCATGGCGTACGTGCCCGCTGGCAGCGCGGCATCGTCCACTCGGGCAACAAGTCGGTCACCGGCTGCCGTTGTCGGCAGCGTTACCCACGTGCCCGAACCCTGACGACTCAGCTCGATTACGCCGCCCGCAAGTCCGGAGACGTTGTCCGACGCGGCTACCGAGATGAGCGTCGGATCGGCGGCCGGCGACTGAGTGAAGGCCAACCGGGGCGCTTCGGCGTCGTAGCGCAGTGTGACCGGAACCGACGCGACCGCGGCGGATTCGTTGCCAGCGGCATCGCGACGCCACATCGACACGGACCACTCGCCTTGCGCGGGCACCTGTATCGACAGGCGCGAAAGTCCTAGACCGCTGGTCACGCCGGTTGTGCAGGTCCCAGGGCCGACGGCGCAGAGCTTGTAACGGGCAGCCACGATCGGCGCCCGATCGGGCTCGTCTGGGTTGACCCAGCTAACGGCGAATGCGTTGCGGTTCCGCCACGCCTCGCCGCCCTCTACCGCCGTGTCGACCCGCGCGGGAGGCGTGTTGTCAACCCGGGCGATCAGTGTCGCTGAGTTCGCGACATTGTCGGCTGCATCGCGAGCCGCCACGAAGAGCCGTTGCGTGCCTTCGGGCCAAACTCGCGTCTCGACGACGATTCGGCCTAGGCCACTCGGACACGGGACGACTGCGCTGTAGGCAATCGCCGGCGCCGCCAGGGAGCAGGTTCGCTGGTGGCTTCCGCCCGGGCGACCGCTCGCGAACGCCTGCGCCGACCGGATGCCGACGTTGTCAGCAGCGGTGTAGTTGAGGGCTTGGTTGCCGCTGACCCAAGCGCCGCGGGCGAGCGGGGTGTCGGCGATGATCGAGGCGGTCGGTCCAGCGTTGTCGATGACGTCGACGCTCGCCTTGTACGTGCGGATGAAGTTTCTGCCGCGCGCGGAGCAGGTCTTGCCCGCTGCGATTGCCGACGCAGATGACTCGCTGCACGATGCGTGACGCGCCGGGCACGCTGAACGTGCGGACCGGGTAGTACGCCGACTGCGCGCGTCGCTTGCGAGGGCATCGGCGGTTCGCGCGCACGTTCTTCATCGGGATCGCCTTGCCGCCGGGCACGTCGGCGTAGAGCTGGAGCGCGAACCGGCAGTCGACGCGCCGTGCCGTGCCGGCCCAGCGGAACGTCGTGAAGCGCGTCCCCGCCGGGGCGGTGATCGCGACCAATGAGACCGCTCCGCGGCGTAGCGGCTGCCGACGGACGACGTTCCCGGTGACGAGGCCGCGGAGGCCGCGGCCCTGGGGGTTGCAGGCTCGTCGGATGCTCATCCCGCGCGTGGCGAAGTCCGTGAATGCGCGGGTGCTGAACATCACCTGGTCCGCCTGGCATGAGGCGACCGAGTACTGGCCGGCGGAGGCTGCGGCGGGCACGACGAGGACCGCGAGGAGGCAGAGGGTCGATACGGCGATCAGGCGCATGGATTCCTCCCGTGGAACCTCGGTGCGTGCGAGGACGCGATCAAGCAGTAGGCGAGGGCCGCGACGATGATCCGGGCGGCGGAGCTCATGGGCTGAACTCCGCTGCTGCCGGGTCTGAAGATGGGGGTGCGGGCGTCTGCGGCCGTGGCGACGCAGGGCGGCTGGACGCGCGTGCTGACGGAGGCGGACGAAGCCTGGGCGGTCGTCGGAGGTGCCGCCGTGGTCTGCTCGAAGCCGAATTCGTTCTCGGCGACGGTCTTCGCGTCGTGCTTGCGTCCGTTGCGTTGCGGCTTCGACGAGGCGTTCGACGCGCGCGGCGTTGCGGTCGGTGCCGGTGTCGCGCGGATCGTGGAAGCCATGTGCGCGGACTTGGCGGCGGGCGGCTTGGCGGAAGGAGCCTTGCCGGTGGTCTTCTTCGGCGTGTGCTGATGGGCGGTCGCGCTCCGGGCCGGCTTCGGCGACGGCGCGTCGAGCAGGCCAGATACCGCGCAGACCGTCCCGACGCCGGCGCCGCTGACGCAGAGGCCCAGCACCGCGGCGGCCGTCGCCAGACGCCCGCCGCCGCTCGCGGACGCGGCTTGCACTCCGAGCGCCACGTCCGACGCGCTCGATCGATGCAGCAGCTCGTAGGCCGTGTGCTTCGCACTGACGAGCGGCAGGAACAGCAGCGCGCGCCGCAGCCGGGACAGGCGCAGCGCGCCGACTGTGGACCGACATCCCGCGCAGTGGCGGAGGTGAGGCCGGATCGCGAGCAGCTGGCGTGGCGTGGCTCGACCATCGGCGAGCGCCTGCAGCGTGTCGGCGAACTGGTCGCAGTGCCGGCCGGAGTCGATGCCCTCGTACGCGTCGAGAAATCGTCGCCGACCCTCCGTAATCGACCGGTTCACCTTTGTGTAAGACCAGCCATACCGCGAGCCGATCTCGTCGTACGACAGACCATGGGCCTTCATGACGAGCGCCTTGGCCTCGTCGGGCTTCAACGCGCGGAGTGCCTCGGCCGATTGGCGGACGCGCTCGGTGGCGGCACGCTGGTCCTCGACGCTGCGAGCTTCGATCGGCAACACCGCGTCGAGATCGACCTCGTCGGATGCCACGAGCTGCGAGCGCGCCCGCCGGATCGCCATCGCTTCGTGGCGCACGACGACCTTGAGCCAGGCGACCTCCGTCGCCGCGTTCACGGTCGCCACGCGCCGGACGAAGATCTCCAGCGCTCGCTGGTACGCATCGAGCGCGTCGTCGTCGCACAGTGAGTGCTGCCGGGCGACCCTCAGCAGCGTGTGCTCGTGGCGGGCGACGACGGCGGCGATGCGCTCGTGATGCTCGTCGTGGCCTGCTTCGATGCGTACTGCTGCCGCCACCTGCCAGCCCTTCTGCTCGCTCCCGTCAGACTCCCGAGCCAGGCTCCGTGCCGACTCTGCCTGATCGAGCAGATCGAGGACAATTGCTCGCCCCCAGGGCGCTCAATCATTTGACGCAATTTGCGTGAAATATTCGAGCGGAGACTGCGGGTGGCTACACGCGCACGACTTCGACCGCGCGGAAGCTCGTGAAGTCGGCGTCCTGCGTCCAGACCTCTGCGCCGTGGACCAGCGCGGTCGCGGCGATCCACGTGTCGTGCACCCGAGGCTTCCGGCCCGCCGCGAGCTCGCCGGCCGCGAGGCGCGCGTACGCCGAGGCGACTCGATCGTCGGCCGGCAGTCCGGTGGTCTGCTCGCGCAGCCGAGTGAGCGTGGCAAGGCGCTGGGAGCGGGTGTCCGGATCTCGCGCCATGAGGACGCCGAGCTCGAGCTCGGCCAACGTGATCACCGAGACACTGACCTGGTCGGGGAGCGGCCGTTCGAGCGGGCGGCCCTGCTCCCGCGCGATGAAGATCGAGGTGTCGAGGACCGCCGCCGGCATCAGCGCGGGGAGACGGTCTCGCTCCGGATCGTCGCGAGGTCGTCGAGCAGCGCCGCATCGGACGCCGCCTCCTGAACGACGCGTTCCATCGCCGCGCCGCTGGCCCAGCGCGGCCGCTCGAGCGGGACGAGCTCGGCGACCGGCCGCCGATTCACGCTGATCCGCAACCGTTCTCCCGCCTCGACGCGTCGGAGGACATCGGCGGTGTGGTTCCGCAGATCGCGAGAGGACACGTCGCTCATTGGAGCTACGAGCGTAGCACAAGTGCTACATATGGAGGTGCGAGCGCCGGAGGCGCAGCGATCCAAGCATCCCGGTCACCGGCCGCCGTTGGAGAGGCCGGCGGAGATCAGCAAACGACACTGCGGCGGGACCGGATGCGGATCGCGACCATCTCTGAGACGCGATACCAAGGCCATCGAGTCACGCAATACCAAGGCCGCGGAGTCACGCACGCTGGACGGACACGCGCCTAGACTCAGCAAACATGAGCACGCCCACGACGAACACCCAGGCCGACATCAAGGACTCGCTCCTCGACACGGTCGGGGAGACCCCGCTCGTACGGCTGAGCCGGATCGCCGCCGGCGTGCAGCCGCAGGTGGTCGCGAAGATCGAGTACTTCAATCCGGGCGGCTCGATCAAGGACCGCGTCGCCATTCGCCTCGTCGAGGCGGCCGAGCGTGACGGCCGGCTGCGACCAGGCGGCACGATCATCGAGCCGACCTCCGGCAACACCGGCACCGGCCTGGCGATCGCCGCCCGCCTGAAGGGCTACCGCGTGATCGCGGTGATGCCGGACAAGATGTCCAAGGAGAAGATCGACCTCCTGCGCGCGTACGGCGCCGAGGTCGTGGTCGCGCCCACCGACGTGTCGCCGGACTCGCCGCAGTCCTACTACCGCGTCGCCGACCGCCTGACCGAGGAGATCCCCGGCGCCTTCCAGCCCAACCAGTACGCGAACCCGGCCAACCCGGAGACGCACTACCTCACCACCGGGCCCGAGCTGTGGCGCCAGTCGGGCGGCGCGATCACCCACTTCGTGTGCGGCGTCGGCACCGGCGGCACGATCACCGGTGTGGCCCGGTACCTCAAGGAGCAGAACCCCGACGTCGAGGTGATCGGGGCCGACCCCGTCGGCAGCATCTACTCCAACGACGAGGTGCACCCGTACCTCGTCGAGGGCGTCGGGGAGGACTTCTGGCCGTCGACGTTCGACCCGAGCGTGGTCGACCGCTACGTGACCGTCTCCGACCGCGACAGCTTCCTCACCACGCGCAAGCTCGCCGCCGACGAGGGCCTGCTGGTCGGCGGCTCGTGCGGCCTCGCCGTCCACGCCGCGCTGCAGGTCGCATCGCAGATCGACGACAAGAACGCGATGGTCGCGGTGATCCTGCCCGACGGCGGTCGCGCCTACCTCTCGAAGATCTTCAACGACGCCTGGATGAGCCAGTACGGCTTCCTGGAGCGCAGCGAGGACCGCACGGTCGGTGACGTCCTGCGCGACAAGACCGCGGCCGGCGAGATCCCGCCGTTCGTGACCGTCCAGACGCACCAGAAGGTCAAGGACGCGATCAGCCTGCTGCACGAGCACCGCGTGTCCCAGCTCCCGGTGGTCTCGGGCACCGACTCGACGAACCTCGTCGGCAGCGTCGGCGAGCGCGGCCTGCTCAAGCGCGCGCTCTCCGACCCGGGCCTGATGTCGAGCGACATCGTCGACGTCATGGAGCCGCCGTTCCCGTCGGTCTCCACCTCCGACCCCGTGCGCGAGGCCGTCGAGCTGCTCGCCGGCGAGGGCCAGGCGCTGACCGTCACCGAGGACGGCAGGCCGGTCGGGATCGTCACCCGCGCCGACCTCCTCGAGTCCCTGGTCTCATGAGCGAGCGCCGCTTCGCCACCCGCGCCGTGCACGCCGGCCTCGAGCCGGACCCGTCCTACGGCGGCGTCGTCCCCGCCATCCACCAGGCCTCCACGTACGTGCAGCCGAGCCCCGGCGAGTTCGTCGAGGAGTACGACTACTCGCGCTCGGCCAACCCGACCCGCTCCGCGCTGGAGCGGGCGCTCGGCGAGCTCGAGGGCGGCATCGCGTCCGCGTTCTCGAGCGGCATGGCCGGCGAGCACGCGCTGATCACCGCCGTCTGCGCGGCCGGCGACCACATCGTGATCCCCAACGACCTGTACGGCGGCACCTACCGGCTCGTCGACAAGATCCTGACCCGCTGGGGCCTCGCGTACACGATGGTCGACCAGACCGACCTCGACGCCGTCGAGGCCGCGGTCACCGCCGACACGAAGCTGATCTGGGTCGAGACTCCGACGAACCCGACGCTCAACGTCGTCGACATCGAGGCGATCCTCGCGCGCAAGCGCAGCGCGCTCGTGGTGGTCGACAACACGTTCGCCACGCCCGTCTACCAGCGCCCGCTCGAGCTCGGCGCCGACGCCGCGGTGCACTCCACCACCAAGTACATCGGCGGCCACTCGGACGCCGTCGGCGGCGCGGTGATCGTCCGCGAGCAGGCGCTGCACGACGCGGTGAAGTTCGTGCAGAACTCCGTCGGCGCCGTGCCCGGGCCGCTCGACTGCTTCCTCACGCACCGCGGCATCCGCACGCTGGTCGTGCGCATGCAGGCGCACTCCGAGAACGCCCGCGCGGTCAGCGAGTACCTGAAGGCCGTCGACGGCGTCACCGACGTCCGCTGGCCCGGCTACTCCGGGATGGTCTCCTTCCGCCACCCCGACGCGACCCGCATCGCCGGCGCCACCGAGGTCTTCAGCCTGGCCGAGTCGCTCGGCGGCGTGGAGTCGCTGATCGAGGTGCCGCAGGCGATGACGCACCAGTCCGTGGAGGGCTCCGGCGCGGCCGTGCCCGCCGACCTGGTGCGGCTGAGCTGCGGCATCGAGGCGGCCGAGGATCTCGTCGAGGACCTCGCGCGCGCGATCGGCGCGCCGGTCGCCGCCTGATTCAAGCCCCCGGCGCCCCGTCCGATCTCATGGGGGATGCGTGTCCTCCTGCTGTCCCTGACCCTGCTCGCGGTCGCCGCCCCCACGGCGCACGCGTATCCGAAGCTCCCCGTCCCGCTCCCGCCCGTCAAGCACAACCCCGCCGACGCCCTCGCCGACCTGCCGATCGAGGACTCGGTCTACGACGGCGCCGCGAAGTGCAAGAACCGCCGCAACGCCGGCATCACCGCCCTGTCGAACTGGCTCGGCGCCAACACCCGCGGCGTGTTCTGGGGCTCCTACCGCTGCGAGAAGTGGGGCAAGAACTCCGCGTCGCTCCACGCCGAGAACCGCGCGATCGACTGGCACCTGGACGCCTTCGACAAGGCCGACCGCCGCGCCGCAGACAAGCTGATCCGCCTGCTGCTGGCGCCCGACCGGCTCGGCAACCCGCAGGCGCTCGCCCGCCGCATGGGCGTGGAGGAGCTGATCTGGGATTGCGGGTACTGGGGGGCCGGGATGTACGAGTTCCAGCCCTACAGCGTCTGTTACAAGCGCAACGGCAAGAAGCGCAAGCGCTTCGACCCCACGGCCGCGCACCAGGACCACATCCACATCGGGATGACCAAGGCCGGCGCCAAGGGCCGGACGAGCTTCTGGACGGCCGGCTGAGACCGTGCTTAGGGGAGGACGCCATACTCGCTGGATGCGGAGGGGCGCTCTTCTGATCCTCGTGTGCGGCGTCGCGGCGCTGGTCGTCGCCTCGCTGTCGTCCGGCTCCGAGCCGAAGCAGACGGCGCAGGCCGCCCCGCAGCCGCAGGCCGACACGGCCGCCGACCTGCCGCCGCTGCCCGAGAAGATGCGGCCCAAGGTCGTCGAGCCCGTGGCCGGCAACGGCGGCGCCGGCGCCGAGGCGCCGGTCACCGATCCCGGCCTCGAGGAGGTCGGCCCGAAGCCGACCGGCCCGGCGTCCGCCGGCGCCAAGCGCCGTGGCAGCACCGGCACGACCGACATCACGAAGGCCACCGCGCTCGGCAACGGCGTCGCCCTCCCGCCGCTCGAGGCGCCGGAGGAGGTCAAGCAGATCATCGAGGCCGGCAACATCATCGCCCGCACCCCGTACGTGTGGGGCGGCGGCCACGGCAAGTGGCTCGACAACGGCTACGACTGCTCCGGCTCGGTCTCGTTCGCGCTGGCCGCCGCCGGCCTGCTCAACGGGCCGCTGGCCTCCGGGCCGCTGATGAGCTGGGGCAAGCCGGGCCCGGGCAAGTGGGTGACCATCTGGTCGAGCCCCGGCCACGTGTTCATGGAGGTGGCCGGCGTGCGCTTCGACACCTCGAACTCCCGCGTCACCGGCTCGCGCTGGGGCAACGCGATGCGCTCCACGGCGGGCTTCGTCGCCCGCCACCCCGAAGGTCTCTAAGACGCTTGGGGTCCGCACCCTATGAGGGGTGCTCAGCGGTGCGCCGATCAAGGTATTGCAGCGTGCCCTCCTGTTCCGACAAGCACCTGATGCCCCGCTCCTACGTCACCGAAGATCTCCCTTCCAGCCCGCCGCCTGAGGTGATGGACGAGGTGTTCGCCGCGTGGGAGCGGGCTCAGGAGCCTCTCCCGGAGTCGCTCGCGCTGGACTTCGTCTCCGAGCCCGTGCTCGGCCGTGCCTGGGGCGAGCTGCGGCTCGACGACGGCACGTTCCTCACGACGATCTCCGCCTCCGAGGCGCTCGCGATCGCCTGCGGCGACGCGGCAGTGGTCCCCTCGACGGTCCTCGTGTAGACGCGCCGCGGACCGGGCAGACGGTCCGCATGGCCACTGACAAGCACAGAGTGTCCGGATCGCCCTCGACGGTCGGCGCGCCCAAGCCGGGCGAAGCGCGCGGCGTGAAGTCGGGCACCGCCCCCAAGCCCCGTCCCAAGGCGCAGCCCGCCGAGCCGCGGAAGAAGGGGCCGACCTCGAAGTAGGGTTCGGGCGTGCGGCGCACGCCCGAGGAGATCGCGGCGATCAAGCGCGCGAAGGCGCGGCTCGACCGGCTCGACTTCTACCCGCGCCCGGTGCGGATCGCGCACGTGCGCATCCTGCACGTGCCGTGGCTGTTCCGCCTGCCGTGGTTCCGGCGCTTCCACGGCTACGAGATGGGGCCGCTGATCCTCCTCAAGCGCCCGCTGGCCGAGTGCTCGGACGACCTGATCGTCCACGAGCTGTGCCACGTGTGGCAGGACCAGCACCGCCGCCTGCGCCTGTGGACCTCGTACCTGTACCAGGGCTACCGGAACAACCCGCACGAGATCCAGGCCCGCCGGGCGGTGGCCGACACGCGCTAGCGCATCACCCAGGTGTCCTTGGCCCCGCCGTTCTGGGACGAGTTGACGACGAGCGTGCCCTCGTCGAGCGCCACGCGCGTGAGGCCGCCGGGCAGCACGCGCGCGACGCCGCCGGGGCCGAGGAACACGAACGGCCGCAGGTCGACGTGCCGCGGGGCCAGCGCGCCGTCGACCACGGTCGGGTGGCACGAGAGGTCGACCAGCTCCTGGGCGACGTGGTCCTGCGGCGCGGCACGCACCGCCGCGCGGATGCGCTCGACGTCGGCCGGCTCCGCGTGGGGGCAGATCACCACGCCATCGCCGCCGTAGCCCGCGCGGGGCTTGACCACGAGCTCCTCCAGGCGGTCGAGCGCCTCCTCGAGCACCTCGGGGCGCCCGAGGTCGAACGTGCGGACCGAGGCGAGCAGCGGCTCCTCGCCGAGGTAGTAGCGCACCATCTCCTCGACGTACGCGTGCGCGAGCTTGTCGTCCCCGACGCCGGCCCCGAACGCGCCGACCATGCCGATCCGGCCCTCGCGCCACGGCCGCTCGAGCAGCCGGCCGACCGGCGAATCCAGCATCGCGTCATCGGTGCGGCGGTAGACGACGTCGAACGCGTCGACGTCGAGCCCGTCCGGCTCGACGAGCGGGATGTCGAGCAGATCGGCGAGCCAGGCGTGCTCCCAGTGGGCGCTGTTCTCCGGGCCGTCGGTGAGCACCACGGCGCGCGGCTCGGGGCGCGGCGAGACCGCCTCGATCGCGCCGGCGAGCATGTCTCCCAGATCGTCGAGCGCCACCGGCGCGGCGGCGCCCAGCGGCTGCAGCAGGCGCTCGGTCGTCGCCCGCGCCGCGACCGCGTAGGCCATGCCGCTCGGCGTACGCAGGTTGTCCTCGAGCACGAGGAAGCGGCCGTCGGGCGCGCGGACGACGTCGAGCCCCGCGATCGCGACCCACACCGGGAGCTCGAGGCCCTGCAGTGCGGGCTCGTAGGTGTCGATCGTCTCCACGACCCGCGTGGGCACGACGCCGTCGCGGACGATCCGCCGCTCCCCGTAGACGTCGGCGACCCAGGCGTTCAGCGCCCGGACGCGCTGGCCGAGCCCAGCCTCGAGCCCTGCCCATTCCTCCGCGTGGATCACGCGCGGCACGGGATCGAGGTGGAACGCGCCGCCGTCGAACGAGACGCCGGCGATCGCCGCCCGGGCGGCCGTCGAGAAGTCCGCCCGGATCGTGTCCGTCGAGATCGGGCGCGGGTTCGCTGAACGGCATCTGCGATGACTACCCAGCGTGCGACCATCACTACACGAATGGCCGACGAGCTCGAGCAGGCGGTGGCGACGATCCGCGCATTCACGGAGCGTGCGGGCGCCGAGCGCGTGGTGCTTCTGGTTGACGCCGGGGACGGCGCCGCCATGCTCGACTGCACGGCGCGGGGACGTGGAGCTGACCGCGGGCGGGAAGACCTGGCGGATCCCGGCGGACCGGCCGGTCGACGCGGCGCCGCGCGAGTTCCCGGACCTGCGCCCGCCGCCGCCCACCGCGCTCACGATCGACCCGGACACCGGCGAGCTGGAGGCGCCGCTGGGGGCGGTCTCCAACCTCGGCCGCGCGGTGCTCGGGCTCGCGACCGCGTTCGGCGGCCGCAGCGTGGCGACGGCCGAGTTCGCGACGCGCGACCCGGCGATGCCGATCACGATCGCCGCGCGCGAGGGCGAGCCGCTGGTACTGGCCGCGGGCGACCGGCGGTTCGTGTTGCCCGAGGGCCTGTGAGCGGCCGCTACCGGTGACGCGCGCGGTAGCTGCGCGCCTTGGCGCGGTTGCCGCACACGGTCATCGTGCACCACGTCCGCGAGCGGTTGCGCGAGCGGTCGTAGAACGCCCAGTGGCAGCGGTCGTTCGGGCACGCCTTCATGCGCGGCCACGTGCCCTCGGCCTGCGAGCGCGCGACGATCGCCGCCAGCCGGGCGAGCACGGCGTCCGCGCCGCCGCCCGCCGGGGCGAGCGTCGCGGTCCCGTCGTCGTCGAACGCCACGAGCAGCGGCGCCGCCCGGTCGAGCGTGGCGATGGCCTGCGGGTCGGGGCGCCCACCGTGGTTGGCGAGCAGCAGCGCGCGCAGCGCCTCGCGGAACGCGACGATGCGCCGCCGGTCGGCCTCGTCGAACGCGCCGTCGCCCCACGCGGAGAGCCCCTCGACGGTGGCGAGCTCGTCCGTGCCGCGGTCGAGGTCGGCAGTGTTGACGAAGCGCTCGATCAAGGCCAGCTCGCCGGGCGCGGGCGCGCTCTCATCCATAACCGTCGTTCGAGTCTAGATGGACACGTGTGCCGTCGCCCGTCGGTTGCGGTAAACCTTTGCAGCGTGCTGCACGAGCGCCATTGGACCCAGGCCGAGGCCAACGCGTTGCGCCCGCTCGTCGGCGCGATCGTCCGCCGCATCCGCGACGCCCGGCGCGAGCTGACCAATGGCGAGCTCGGCGACGAGTTCGCGCTGCACGCCGAGGCCACCGGCGGCGCCTGGCCGGCCCGCGACCTCGCCCGCGCCGCGATCGAGATCGCCCTCGGCTTCGAGCAGCTCGAGCGGCTCGACATCGTCGTCCGCGACCTCGAGCGCGGCCTGATCGACTTCCCGGCGCTGATCGACGGCCGCGAGGTCTACCTCTGCTGGCTGCTCGACGAGCCGTCGGTGACGCACTGGCATGCGATCGAGGCCGGGTTCGCCGGCCGGCGGCCGCTCTAGTACGCGCCTCCGTACGTACTAGCGCATCGACGCGGCGATCCGGACCGCCCGCTCGAGCGACACGTCGCCCTCGATCCGCACCAGCACGCCGTCATCGCGCTCGACCAGCAGCGTGTTCCCGGCCAGGCGCTGCTCCTCGAACAACGGCTCGCCGCTCCCGGCCGGGATGTAGGCGAAGCCGTGTTGCGCGCCGGAGATGAAGAAGGCGGGGTCGCCGCCGACCGTGAGGCGCTCGGAGTGTGAAGCGGCGCCGAGCGTCTTCTCGATCACCGGCGTCGCGGCGGCGCGGAGCTCGGTGACGAGCAGCCCGACGCCGGTGGTCCCGGACGCCGGCAGGCCCGGCCGCGGCCGGTAGGTCATGTCGACGCGATTGCCCTGCGCCGGGTGCTCGTCGAGGTAGACCGCGTCAGGCCGGCCGAGCGCGGCCGGCACGCGGAGCGGGAAGCCGGCCCGGCGACGGGCCTGCTCGAGCGACACCGGGTCGCCGAGCGCGACGCTCTGGCCGAACCGGGACGGCGCCGGCTCGCGGTGCTCGATCCGCACGCTGGAGAAGCCGAGGAAGTCGAGCACCTCGGCGCGCGTGCTCGGCACCGCCATGACGACCGCGATCACCACCGCGAGCACCGCGACCGCGATCTGCCAGGCCGGGCGGGCGAACCAGGGCGCGCGCCGCGGCGGCGCGTCGAGCGTCAGCGACCCCGCGATGTCCGGCGTCGCCGGCCACTCGACCGTCAGCTCGCGCAGCTCGCGCTCAAGCATCCTCGCCCACCTCCGCGCGCAGCCGGTCGAGCGCCCGCGACAGGCGCGACTTCACGGTTCCCGGCCGGACGCCGAGCGCGGCCGCGGTCTCGGCCTCGGACAGCTCGAGCAGGTAGCGGCACGCGATCACGGTCCGGTCGCGCTCGCCCATGCGGCCGAGCGCGGCGAGCAGCGTCGAGCGGCGCTCGCCCGCGAGGAGCGCCGCCTCCGGAGAGGGGGCCGCCTCCCCGGAGGAGCGCCCCTCGCCGGCGGCGCGCAGCACCAGCGCGCTGCGCCGCCCGGCGGACCGCCGGCGGTTGCGCGCCTCGTTGGCGACGATCGCCAGCAGCCATGGGCGCAGCGGCTCGCCGGTCCGGAACCGGCCCAGCGCGCGGTACGCCTTGACGAACGCGTCCTGGGCCGCCTCCTCGGCGTCCGCGGCGTTGCCGCAGATGACGTAGGCGATGCGGAAGGCGGTCTCCTCGTGGTCGCGGACGAGCGTCGCGTAGGCGGAGCCGTCGCCTCCGCGTGCGCGCTCGACCAGCTCGTGCTCTGTCAGTGGCCGGCCCACCACCATCGCTTAGTACAGCGGTGCGGGAAGATAGGTTCCATGCCGTTGCCGCCCGGGCCGCGCGAGCCTGCCGCGATCCAGATGTCCGAGTGGATCGTGCGGCCGACGGCGCTGCTGCGCCGCTGCCACGCTCGCTACGGCGAGCCGTTCACGCTCAAGATCGCATGGTCGGACGCTCCGATGGTGTTCGTGTCCGACCCCGCGGACATCAAGCGCGTGTTCGCCGCCGACCCCGAGGTGCTCCGCGGCGGCGAGAGCTCGAGCGTGCTGGAGCCGTTCGCCGGCCCGCACTCGATCCTGCTGCTGCACGGCGCCGAGCACCTGCGCCAGCGGCGGCTGATGCTCCCGCCGTTCCACGGCGAGGCGCTCGCGCGCTGGCGCGACACGATCGCCGCGCTCGCCGAGCAGGAGCTCGACGGCTGGACGCCGGGCCGGCCGATCCGGGCGCTGCAGCGCATGCAGGCGCTCACGCTCGAGGTGATCCTGCGCGTCGTCTTCGGCGCCGGCGACGCCGGGTTGCGCGACGCGATCCGCCGCACGCTCGACATGACGACGTCGATGCCCCGGCTCGTCGCGATGTCGCTGGTGCAGAAGCCGGTCGGCCCGTGGCGCACGTTCATGCGCGCGGTCGAGCGGCTCGACGCGCTGATCTACGAGCGGATCGACAGCCGGGTCGACGACGGGTCCGTGCTCGCCGTGCTGCGCGAGGCGCGCCACGAGGACGGCTCGCCGCCCACCCGCCGGGAGATGCGCGACCAGCTCGTCACGCTGCTGGCCGCCGGCCACGAGACGACCGCAGGGGCGCTCGGCTGGGCGCTCGAGCGGCTGGCCCGCCACCCCGACGTCCTCGCGCGCGTGCGCACGGGCGACGACGCGTACCTGGAGGCCGTGATCAAGGAGATTCTGCGCGTGCGGCCCGTGCTGTCGATCGTCGGCCGCAAGGCGTTGCAGCCGTTCGAGGTCGGCGGCTGGACGCTGCCGCCGGGCGTCCACGTCACGCCGTGCATCTACCTGACGCACCGCCGGCCCGACCTGTGGGAGGACCCGACGGCGTTCCGGCCCGAGCGCTTCCTCGACGGTGCGCCGGAGCCGTACGCGTTCATCCCGTTCGGCGGCGGCACGCGCCGCTGCCTCGGCGCGGCGTTCGCGACGCTCGAGATGCGCGAGGTCCTCAGGGCGGTCGCGGCGCGCTTCGCGCTGCTCCCGGACCGGCCCGAGGGCGAGCGGATGCGGCGGCGCTCGATCACGTTGACACCCGCGCGCGGCGGGTATGTGGTTCCGCACGCGCTAGCGTCTTCCGGCGCACGTCATGCCGATGTTCTGCCGTCACAACCGCCTGACCGCGAACTGCCCGATCTGCAGTCGCGAGCTGCAGGCTGAGCTCAAGTCCAAGGCGCCGTCGCGCCCGGCGCGGACGCGCAGCGGCGGAGGGACGACGCGGTCGCGCGGGTCGACCCCGCGCAGCGGCGGCGTCGTCACGCGCAAGCTGGCCCGCGCCGCCGACGACGGCTACCGCAACGCGCTCGTCCCCGGCCTGCGCGCCACCGCCGACGCCGAGCGCCTCGCCGCCGCGCTGGCGGCCGCCGCCGCGCGGCTGGAGCCGCCCGGGCCGTACCCGGAGGTGGCCGCGGAGCCCGACCTGGAGGAGGCGACGTGGCTCGCCTTCCTGCTCGCCCTCGCCGGCTCGCAGGCACCCGAGCTGCAGGCCGCGATCCTCGACGCCCGCCCGTCGTGGGCGGCGGGCGAGGCGCCCGACCTCCCCGGCGAGCGCGCGCGCACCGTCGGCGCGTACCGCGCCTGGGTCGAGCGCGCGGGCACCCAGGAGGCGGCGTTCCGGGGCGAGAACGCGTGGACGGCCGAGCGGCGCTTCGCGCGCGTGTTCGAGCGGCTCGCGCTCCCCGGCTTCGGTCGCGCGGCGCGCTTCGACCTGCTCAGCGCGCTCGGCGCCGCCGGCCGCTACGAGCTGCGCGCGGGCGAATTGCAGCTGACCGTCGGGGAGGACGCGACCACCGAGGCGGCGAAGCGTGTCCTCGTGTCCGGCGACAAGCTGCTGCTCGAGCGCCGCGCGCGCGAGCTGGCCGAGGCCTGCGACGTGCCGCTGGCCGCGCTCGACCGCGGGCTCGCGATCTGGGGCACGCCCGGCGAGCACGCCGATCTCGGCGCGGAGGTGCCGGCGTCGATCCGAGCGGGGCTCTCGCTGCGGTGAGCGCCCAGGCCGTCCCCGCGCCGCCGCGGCCGGCGAGCGCAACGGCGGGCGGGCGCGTGATCGGGGCGCGGCGGCCCGGCGGCATGACGCTGCTGCTGCTCGGCTGCCTGGCCGTCGGCGCCCTGTCGCTGCTGACGGTGTCGGCGCCGACCTACGACCCATGGGCGTGGATCATCTGGGGCCGCGAGGTGATGCACCTCGACCTCGTGACCACCGAGGGTCCGTCGTGGAAGCCGCTGCCCGTGATGTTCACGGCGCCGTTCTCGCTGTTCGGCGACGACGCGGCGCCCGCGCTGTGGCTGGTCGTCGCCCGCGCCGGCGGCGTGCTCGCGTTCGCGATGGCGTTCCGGCTCGGCGAGCGCCTGGCCGGCGTGTGGGCGGGAGCGATCGCCGCGCTGTCGCTGGTCGCCGCCGACGACTTCATCCGCGACTTCGCGCGCGGCAACTCCGAGGGCCTGCTCGTGGCGCTCGTGCTGTGGGCGATCGAGCGGCACCTCGACGGCCGCCGCACCCAGGCGTTCCTGCTCGGCTTCGGGGCCGCGCTGCTGCGCCCCGAGCTGTGGCCGCTGTGGGGCCTGTACGGGCTCTGGCTCATGTACCAGGACGGCTGGTCGCGGCGGCAGGTCGCGGTCGTCGTCGGCTGCGGCCTGCTGTGCGTGGTGGTGTGGTTCGTGCCCGAGTACCTGGGCTCCGGCGACTGGCTGCGCGCCGCCGAGCGGGCGCGCGACCCCAACCCGGGCTCGGCCGCGTTCGCGTCGTCGCCGTTCGTGGAGGTGTTCCGCCGCTCGGCCGCGGTGCTCTCGGTGCCGGTCTACGTAGGGGCGGTGATCGGCACGGCGTTCGCGTTCGTGCGGCGTGACCGCACCTGGCTCGCCCTCGCGGCGATGTCGACGGTCCTGATGGTGGTCGTCGCGGCGATGACCCAGGGCGGCTTCGCCGGCAACCTGCGCTACGTCGCGCTGCCCGCGTCGATCCTCTGCGTCCTCGCCGGTGCGGGGTGGGTCGATCTGGTGCGCCTCGTCCGGACGCGGTTCGGCCTGGTCGCCGGGGCGCTCCTGACCGCCGCGATCGTGGGGTTCTGGATCCCGTACGCGAACACCGACCGCAACGACCTCAAGGCCGACCGCGAGCTCACGCGCCGGGAGGCCGACTTCTACGGGCCGAACCTCAAGGCCGTCATCGCCAAGGCCGGCGGCGAGGACGCGATCAAGTCGTGCGGCCACGTGTTCGCCGGGCCGTTCCAGGTCCCGGCCGTCGCGTGGCGGCTGCACCTGCACGCCGACCAGGTGGAGATCTTCGCGTTCGGGCCCGGTACCGCGCTCTCGATGGGCGCGACCCACCTGTCGGTCGATCCGCGCTATCCCGAGATCACGAAGACCCGGCATTGGGTGGTCGGGAGCTCCTGTGGCCGCGGGTAACCTCACCCCCATGGCCACCGCCGCCGCCCCGCGCCCGGCGTGGAACGTCAAGGGTCGGTCGCTGACCCGCACGCGGTTGCTCACGCCCCTGGGGCTCGCGGCGCTGATGCTGCTCGCGCTCGCGCTGCGGACGACGGAGATGGGCATCGGCTTCTGGATCGACGAAGGGCTGTCGGTGGGGATCGCCGACCGCCCGCTGAGCGACATCCCGGGGATCCTGAGGCTCGACGGCTCGCCGCCGTTCTACTACATGCTGCTGCACGTCTGGATGAGCGTCTTCGGGACCACAGAGGAGGCGACCCGGGCGCTGTCGCTCGTGTTCGCGCTGCTCTCGGTCCCGGCGGCGTTCTGGGCGGCGCGCACGCTGTTCGGCACGCGGGCCGGGTGGATGGCGGCGGTGCTGGCGGCGACCAACCCGTTCCTCACGCGGTTCGCGCAGGAGGCGCGCATGTACGCGCTGCTCGCGCTGCTGGCGATCCTGGCCTGCGGCGCGTTCGGGCGCGCGTTCGCGCTCGGCGGCAGCGTCCGCGAGCGGCGGCCGTGGGCGATCTGCCTGGCCGTGGCGCTGGCGCTGATGCTCTACACCCACAACTGGGCGGTGTTCTTCGTGGCCGCGTGCGGCCTCGTCTGGCTGTTCCTGCTGTGGCGGTCGGACGAGCGGCGCGACGTGCTCGTCACCGGGGCGATCGCGTTCGGCGGCGCGCTGCTGCTGTACCTGCCGTGGGTGCCGACCACCCTCTACCAGGCCGCCCACACCGGGGCGCCATGGGCGGAGGCGCCGAGCGTCGTCGCGCTGCTCGGCTCGCTCGGCCAGATGGTCGGCCAGTTCGTGCAGATCGCGCTGATCCTCGTCGCCGGCGCCGGGTTCGCGACGCTGTTCGCGCGCCGGGGCGGGCGGTTGTCGCCGGCCGCGCGCGCGGCTGCGTGCCTGCTGGCGATCGGCGTGCTCACGGTCGTGCTGGCCTGGCTGTCCTCCCAGGTGTCGCCCGCGTGGGCGAACCGCTACCTGGCGGTCGGGGTGGCGCCGCTGCTGCTCGCCGCCTCCGCGGGGCTCGCCAACGCGGGTCGGCTGGGGATCGCCGGCCTGATCGTCGCCGCCGCGCTGGCCGCAGGGGACACGGCGCCGGACGACAAGAGCAACGTGCGCGACATCGCCGACGCGATCGCGCCCAGCCTGCGGCCGGGTGACATCGTGGTCTCCACCCAGCCCGAGCAGGTGTCCGTGCTCGCCTACTACCTGCCGAAGGGCGTGCGGTTCGCGACGCTCACGGGCCCGGTGAGCGACACCGGGATCACCGACTGGCGCGACGGCACGGAGCGGCTCGGCGCGACGACGGCGCAGAAGGACCTCAAGCCGCTGCTCGACCAGCTCGAGCCCGGCCAGCGCCTGGCGCTGATCCAGCCGATCTTCTTCGACGTGCGGCGCTGGCAGGCGCCATGGACCAAGCTCGTCCGCCTGCGCTCGGGCGAGTGGAGCCAGTACCTGGGCAACGACTCGCGCTTCGGCGTCGCGGCCGCGGAGCCGGAGATGCCCATCGAGCGAAGGCCGAACGCCGTCCAGGCGACGGTCTATGTGAAGACCAACGACTGAGCTACGATGCCGGGCGCGGCGTCCGGGCTGCAGTGAAGTTCAACCGAACGTATGGAGACGCCGTATGCGTAAGGCAGGGATTCTCGTGGTCGCCATGATCGCGATCGCCGCCACCTTCGGGACCGCGGCCGCCTCGGCCAAGACCTACTACCGGACGCCGTTCGGCAAGGTGGTCTACAAGCCGAAGACGGTCGATTTCCACGACTTGAAGCTCACCAAGCTCAAGTGGCGGCACTGGGGCTCGAAGGTCGCCCGCGCGCACGGCCGGTCGCGCGTGAACGACTGCATCCCGTACTGCGCCGCGGGCACGATCCACTTCGGGTCAGCATCGGTGCACATCTACCGCCGCCAGACCATCGACGGGAAGCGCCAGTACACGTGCATCAAGGGCACCGCCAAGGCGGACGGCCAGAAGTGGCCGATCCATCTCTGCGGCCCCTAGCGCGCGACCGCGTCGCGCGGCCCGCCTGACGGGCCGCCGGCGCCCTCGGGCTCGGCCGACGCGAGCGTGATCTCGAAGCACGCGCCGGGCCCGTCGCCCTCGGCGAGGAGCAGCGTGCCGCCCATGCGCGCGGCCAGCTCGCGGCCGATCGCCAGACCGAGCCCGAAGCCGCTCTCCGGGCCGACGTGGCGGCCGCGGTGGAAGCGCTCGAAGATGTGCTCGCGCTCCTCCTCGGGGATCCCCGGCCCGCGGTCGGCCACGCGGATCCCCGCCTTGCCGCGGTCGGACGTCGTGCTCAGCGTCACCGGCTGGCCCGCCGGGCCGTAGCGGAGCGCGTTGTCGAGCAGGATGCGGACCACGCGCGCGACGGCGTCGGGGTCGCCGCGGCCCCAGCAGCCGTCCGGCGGGTGGATGACCTCGAGGTCGACGTCGAGCTCGGAGGCGCGGAGGTCGAACTCAGCGGCCACGGCCCGCGCGAGCTCGCCCAGTTCGACGGGCTCGGAGCGCAGCTGCACCGCCGCATCGAGGCGGCTGAGGTCCAGCAGCTCGCCCGCCAGGGCCGACAGCCGCCGCAGCTCCCGGCGCGCGTTGGTCACCTGCAGCTGGGCGTCCTCGATGTCCACGCGCCCGTCGTGCAGGTCCTCGGCGAGCAGCTCCATCGTGCCCTGGAGCATCGTCAGCGGGGTGCGCAGCTCATGCGACGCGGTGGAGACGAACGAGCGCCGCGCGGCCTCCTGGCGGCGCAGCTCCTCCTGCATCCGGGCGAGCGCGCGGGCGAGGTCGCCGACCTCGTCGCGGCCGGTGTCCCTCGGCGCGGGCGCATCCGGGCCTTCGGCCGAGATCCGCAGCGCGACGGCGCGCAGCCGGCCGAGCCGGCGCAGCAGCGTGTTCGACAGCGTGATGCCGAGCAGGACCGCGACCAGCAGCCCGATCGCGGCCGCCGCGAGCAGCGCGTTGCGGACCTGGTCGACCGCCGCGGTGACCTCCGTCAGGCGGCGCTGGGCGACGAGCACCCCCCGCTCCTCCCCGTTCGTGCGCAGGACGTCGGCGATGATCACCTGGTCGCCGTTCACGGTCATCTGGTCCGTGCCCTCGCGCAGGGCCCGCAGCGCGGCGTCGGTGGCGTCGGCGGTCGAGCTGCTGAACTCCGAGTCGTAGTAGAAGTCGGGCAGATAGCGGTCGTCGTCGAGCGCGTCGACGAGCACGCGCGCGTTGGCCCGGTCCTGCAGCGCGTTCGCGGCGTCGACGACCGCGCTGAAGCGCTCGCCCTGCGGCCTCGAGATCGCCCGGTCGAACTCCGGCCGGAGGTCTCGGACGCCGCCGCGGAGCGTCTCGACACTCTGGTCGCGCAGGCGGTCCCGGAGCGGGCTGAGCATGACCGCGGCGGCGACCGCCAGGGTCACCGCGCTCGTGAGGACGAAGGCCGCCAGCAGCCGGCCGCGCAGGCCGCGGGGGACCAGACGCCGGATCATGGCTCGCGGAACCGGTAGCCGCGGCCGGGGACGGTGAGGATGAGCGTCGGCTCCTCGGGCTTGGCCTCGAGCTTCTCGCGGAGGTGCCGGATGTGGACGTCGATCGCCCGCGGGTCGCGATAGGCGCTGTCGCCCCAGATCGAGCGCAGCAGCTCCTGGCGGTTGAACGCGTGGCCCGGGCGGGTCATCAGCCGGGCCAGCAGCTCGTACTCGCTGAACGTCAGCTTCACCGGCCGGCCGTCGACGGCCACGCGGCGCTCGTCCTGGTCGAGCATCACGGGGCCGACGCGCAGGCTGCCCTCGACGACGCGGCCCTGGGCGCGGCGGAGCACCGCGCGGATACGGCTGCGCAGCTCGGCGAGCCCGAACGGCTTGGTCACGTAGTCGTCGGCGCCGGCCTCCAGGCCCTGGACCGCGTCGGCCTCGCTGTCGAGCGCCGTGAGCATGATGATCGGGACCACATCGCGCCGGCCGCGCAGCATGCGAGCGACGTCGTGGCCGGTGGGTCCGGCGCCGAGCGCGACGTCGAGCAGCACCACGTCGAACGGGCGGTCGGCGGCGGCGTTGAGCGCCGCGGCGCCGTCGGCCACGGCCGTCACGCGGTGCCCTTCGCGCTCGAACGAACGCGTGAGCATCTCGCGCAGCGGGCGGTCGTCGTCGACCAGCAGGATGTCCAGAGTCGATGTGGTCTGCACCTCGCGGGGAAGGCTAGCGCCCCGATTAAGGGCTGTTAGGAGGCCTTAACGGCAGGCCGGAATTCGGGCGGGAGCGGGCAAGGATGGGGGCCATGTCGACCCTTGACTTCGAGACTCCACGGCGCCGCTTCGAGCGTCGTGGGACCGACCGTCCCGTCGCCGTGCTCGGTGGCGGCCCGGCCGGCCTGACGGCCGGCTACCTGCTGGCCAGGCAGGGGCGCCCCGTCATCGTCTTCGAGGCCGAGGACCAGGTGGGCGGGATCGCCAAGACCGAGGTCCGTGACGGCTATCGATTCGATCTCGGCGGGCATCGCTTCTTCACCAAGTCCAAGGAGGTCGACGACCTCTGGCACGAGGTGATGAAGGAGGAGTTCCTCAAGCGCCCGCGCCAGTCGCGGATCTTCTGGAACGGCAAGTTCCTCGCCTATCCGCTCGAGGGCATGGACGTCGTCAAGAAGCTCGGCCCGGTCGAACTCGTCCGCTCGCTGCTCTCCTACCTGTGGGCCGCCGTGAAGCCCAAGGGCAAGGAGGAGAACCTCGAGCAGTGGGTCTCCAACCGCTTCGGCAAGCGGCTCTACCAGCACTTCTTCAAGACCTACACCGAGAAGGTCTGGGGCGTCCCGACGACTGAGCTGCGCGCCGAGTGGGCCGCCCAGCGGATCAAGGGCCTGTCCTTCTTCTCCGCTGCCAAGGCCGCGTTCTTCGGCAACAAGGGCAACAAGATCAAGTCGCTGATCAACGAGTTCCACTACCCGCGCTTTGGCCCGGGCCAGATGTGGGAGACGATGGCCGACGAGATCATCGCCGCGGGCGGCGAGGTCCGCATGAACACGCCCGTCACCAAGCTCGAGGTCCGCGACGGCCAGATCGTCGCGATCGAGGCCGGCGGCGAGCGCATCGAGCCCAGCCACGTGATCTCCTCGCTGCCGCTGCGCGCGACCGTCGGCATGGCCGGCGCCGCCGCGTCCGGCGACGTGCAGGCCGCCGCGCAGGGCCTGCGCTACCGCGACTTCCTGACGATCTCGCTGGTCATCGACGGTGAGGACCTGTTCCCGGACAACTGGATCTACATCCACGACCCGGACGTCCGCGTCGGCCGCATCCAGAACTTCCGCTCCTGGAGCCCGTGGATGGTGCCGGACCAGTCGAAGGCGTCGGTCGGCATGGAGTACTTCTGCTTCGCCGGCGACGAGCTGTGGGACATGGACGACGACTCGCTCGTCGAGCTCGGCAAGCGCGAGCTCGGCCAGCTCGGCCTGGCCGATCCGGCCAAGGTCGAGAAGGGCTACGTCACCCGCGTCCCAAAGGCCTATCCGATGTACGACGCCGACTACGCCGAGCGCGTGGACGTCATCCGCGACTGGCTCGAGGGCGTCGGCAACCTGATCCAGGTCGGCCGGAACGGCCTGCACCGGTACAACAACTCGGACCACTCGATGCTGACGGCGATGCGCGCGGTGGAGAACATCACCAAGGGCACCGAGCACGACATCTGGGCGGTCAACGCCGAGTCCGTCTACCACGAGGAAGAGACGGTCGACGAGCACCCGTACAAGCGCGCCCCCGACACCCGCTCGATGCGGGAACCCCTCGCTGACGCTCCGGTTTCCTGAGTAAGCAAACGGACGTGTGGACGAATATCCAATGGCCGTCCAGCGGCCGTGGTGGCAGGCTGATGAGCGTCTGGAGGGCGTACGGATTTCGGGCCTGAGGCCCGCTCATGGAGGAGGCGCGGAAGGATTCGCTTGCGAAGCGGCCGTGTGGTGAGAGACCCACACGGCCGTTTCCTTTTCGCCTACGACGACGGCCCCACGTGGAGTGCTAGCGCCGCTTGATGCGGCCGCGCTTGACGACCTTGCGGGTGTTGCCCGCGGCGTCGGTCGCGCGGACCGTGACCTGGATCCGCACGAACCGGCGGCGCTTGATCTTGCGTGCGAGCGGCTTGCTGAGCTTGAGCTTGACCGTCTTGCGCTTGTCGGCCGCGAGGTTGCGATGCCGGGTGGCCAGCCGCCGGACCTTCTTCAGCCGCGTGCCGAGCGCGATCCGGCACGCCTCGGTGCAGCGGATGCGGACCAGGAGCCGGCGCTTCTTCAGCGCGTTCCTGACGCCGGCGAGCTTGACGCGCACGCCCGGCGCGGTCGTGTCGGCGGTGCCCGGCGTCCCGGGCGCGCAGGACGACCCGGCCCCCTCCTGGATCCGGTAGACCGGACCGGCGAGCGAGGCTGCGTAGACGCGACCGCAGGCGTCCTCGCCGAACGACGTGAGCGTGCTGACGGTGAGCGCCGTGGCGGCGTCGCCCGCGCCCGTGCGCGGCACCGCCGACCAGATCGACGAGTTGCAGTTGTCGCCGTAGACGTAGCGGCCGTTGAGGCTCGGCACGCTCCGGTCGCGCACCACGTAGCCGCCGACGATCGCGCAGAAGCCGTCGCTGTCGTGGCTGCGGGTGATCACCGGGTCGGCCTGGCACGCCGGCTGGGTGCCCGGCCCCTCGCACGTCGGCCAGCCGAAGTTCAGGTTGCGCCCCGGCGTGGCGCCGGTCGCCCAGTTGATCTCCTCGGTCGTGACCTCGCCGACGTCGCCGATGACCAGGTCGCCGGTCGCGCGGTCGAACGAGAACCGCCAGGGGTTGCGCAGGCCGTATGACCAGATGCGACCGCTCGGATTCCCCGGCGCGGCGGCGCCGGTGGCCGGGTTGATGCGCAGGATCTTGCCGAGCTCGGAGCTCAGGTTCGGCGCGTTGGCGCCGCCGGTCCCGCCGTCGCCGGTGCTCGCGTACAGGTAGCCGTCGCGCCCGAACTGCAGCTGCCCGCCGTTGTGATTGGCGGCGCCGGGATGGGGAATCGACACGAGCTGGCGCCGGTACGACGGATCGGCGACGTTCGGGTTCGCCGAGCGCCGCAGCTCGTAGATCTTCAGCGACCCGTCCGCCTCGGCGGTCAGGAAGACATAGAAGAGGCCGTTGGTGGCGTAGCTCGGCGAGAAGGCCATCGACAGCAGGCCGCGCTCGGAGTCATCGCTGTCGGTCAGCGCCTGCAGGTCGGCGAACACGCCGCCTCCGACGATCCGGATGACGCCGTCCTTCTCCACGACGAACACCCGCGCGTCATTGGGCGGCGACGTGACGTACAGCGGGCGATCGAAGTCGCCGACCTTGATGAGGGAGGGGGCCGCTGCGGCGGGGGCGGCGAGTGTGAGGGTGAGTGCGAGGCCGAGGAGGACGGCCCGCATCAGTGGTCCTCGACGCGCCCGTCGGCGGGCTCGAGCGGGAGCCCCTGCGCGTCCCAGGCGGTGATGCCGCCGTCCATCGAGTAGGCGTCGTAGCCGGCGCGGCGGAACGCGTTGGCGGCCATCCCGGAGCGGGCGCCGACGCGGCAGTAGAAGACCACGGGCTTGTCGCGCTCGATCGTGTCGGCCTGCGCGGCGACCCGTTCGAGCTCGATGTGGCGGGCGCTCTCGAGGCGCCCGGCGTCCCACTCGTAGTCCTCGCGGACGTCGATCAGCTGGATCTCGCCGGCGTCGAGCTTCTCCTTCACCCATTCGGGCTGGACGTCGACGTCGACGGCGTGGAAAGCGTGGTCCCCGGCCATGGATCCCACGGTACTAGGGTGCGCCCATGGCCGCGTGGGTCAACTGGTCTCGCACGCAGCGCTGCGAGCCGGCGGCGTTCCTGCGGCCCGGGACGCGCGCGGAGGTGGCCGACGCGGTCGCCCGTGCGAAGACCGTGCGGGTCGCGGGGTCCGGGCACTCGTTCACCGGCGCGGTGCTGACCGGCGACACGCTGCTCTCGCTCGAGCGGATGAACCGCGTGCTCGACGCCGACCCGGAGAGTGGGCTCGTGCGCGTGGAGGCCGGGATGAGCCTGCACCAGCTCACGCGCGAGCTGCACTTCCGCGGCCTGGCGCTCCCGAACCTCGGGAGACATCGACGCGCAGTCGCTGGCGGGCGCGATCGCGACCGGCACGCACGGCACCGGCGCGCGGCTGCGCAACCTGAGCGCGCAGGTCGAGTCGGTCGAGCTCGTGCTGGCCGACGGCAGCGAGCGCACGCTCGACTCCGGCGACGCGCTGCGCGCAGCGCGGATCTCGCTCGGCGCGCTCGGCGTCGTGGTCGCGGTCACGTTGCGGTGCGTGCCGTCGTTCAAGCTCCGCGGCGTCGACGGGCCTGCGCGGCTCGACGACGTCCTCGACTCGCTCGACGAGCGCGCCCGAGCCGACCACTTCGAGTTCTGGACGTTCCCGCACTCGCCGCTGGCGCTCACCCGGACCAACTCGCACACCGACGACGAGCGCAAGGTCCCGTGGCGCGGGCAGGAGTGGTTCGAGGACATGGTGGTGGACAACTACGCGTTCGAGCTGCTCAACCGCATCGGCCGCCGCGTCCCACAGGCGATCCCGACGATCAACCGCTCGGCCGCCCGCGCGGCCTCGAAGCGCGAGCGGGTCGACTGGTCGTTCCGCATCTTCGCCAGCCCGCGGCTGGTGCGCTTCACGGAGATGGAGTACTCGGTGCCGCGCGAGCGCGGGGTGGAGGCGCTGCGCGGCGCCCGCGAGATCCTCGAGCGCCATCCGGTGTCGTTCCCGGTCGAGTTCCGGCTCGTCGCCGGCGACGACGCGCTGCTCTCACCCGCGCACGGCCGTGACAGCGCGTACATCGCCGTCCACGTGTTCGAGGGCGTGCCGTGGGAGGCGACGTTCCGCGAGGTCGAGGCGCTGATGAGCTCGCTCGGCGGCCGCCCGCACTGGGGCAAGTGGTCGTTCCTGGGCGCGGACGAGCTCGCGCCCCGCTACCCGCGATGGGACGCGTTCCAGGCCGTGCGCGCCGAGCTCGACCCGGACGGCCGGTTCGAGAACGCGTGGGTCAGAGGAACGCTCGGCCCTCGCCGCGGTACGTAGGCACCGTGGCGACCCGGCGGCCGCCCTGCACCAGATGCAGGACGTTGAACCGCTCGCACAGCTCGCCGGCCTTGGCGTGCCGCATCCACACGCGGTCGCCGATCCGCAGGCCCGCGGCGGCCGGGCCGCGCAGCGGCGTCTGCACCTCGCCGGCGCCCTCCTGGCGGTCGAGCCGCAGGCCGCGGGCGACGGGGCGGGGGAGCCGGTCGCGGCCCGCGGGGCCGGAGGCCGGGTAGCCGCCGCCGAGCACGGTGGCCACGCGCGCCGATGGACGCCGGACCACCGGCAGCGCGAAGAACGCGGCGGGCCGGGGCGTGAACGCGCGATACGTGTCGAACAGCGCGGGCGCGAACAGCCCCGATCCGGCCGCGACCTCGGTGACCAGCGCCTCCGACGCCGTGGCCTCGACCGAGCCGGTCCCGCCGCCGTTGACGAACCGCAGCGGCGCGACCGCGCGCACGGCCTGGACGACCGAGGCGCGGCGGGCCGCCAGCTCGCGCGCCGAGCCGCGCTGCATCCACCGCAGCGCCAGGCCGAGCAGCCGGTTCGCCGGGTCGTCGCCGATCCCGGCGATCTGCGCCTCGTACATCATCAGCCCGTCGAGCACCAACCCGCGGGCGACGATCTCGCGCGCGAGCGCCGCCGCCTGCTCCGGCGTGCGCAGCGGCGAGCGCTTCGCGCCGATCCGCAGCGCGCCGCCCAGCGGCCACCAGCCGGCGTCCACGTCGATTGACACCCGGCGGCCGCGGTCGATCAGATCGAGGTGCTCACGGCTGTCGACCATCAGCGTCACCTTGTCGGTCGCCGCCGCCAGCGCCGCGCGGTCGACGGTCGGGTACGCCACCACCACGTCCTCGCGGTCCAGCCACAACGCTTCCCGCAGGGTGAACGCGAGGACGCCGGTCAGCCCGGCCTCGAGCGCCCGGTCGATCAGCGCCCGGCAGCGCACCGACTTCGATGCCAGCCGCACGCGCTTCCCGCCCGCGCGGCGCAGCAGATCGGCGGCGTTGGCATCGAACGCGTCGAGGTCGACCGCCGCGAACGGCGGGTCCAGATCGGCGGTCGCGGCGTCCAGGGCCTGCAGCACGACGTGCACGCTACTCACCGCCGTGACCTTCGCTAGAGTGCCGCGCTTCGCAGGGAAACAACGCCGAGTCCCGGGTGGCCATGTCGCCCGGGAGCGGGGGAACCAATGGGTCGTAGGTCACGGCCCGGGGGCGAATCGCCGCCATCGAGCGGCGTAGCGCGACTCTTTCAGCGCGAGCCCGACAGCTAACCCCGTAGGCGGATGAAAGAAAGGAACCATCCGTCGTGCCCAGTCGTCGTTCGCTAGCCGTAGGCGTGGCCGCCTTCGGTCTCGTGCTGCCCGTCACCGCGTCGGCGGAGGCCAAGCGGTATGCATTCGGTGAGCGCTCTCTGCGCGAGGGCGTCCGGGGATCGGACGTGCGCACGCTCCAGCGCAACCTCACCTCGGTCGGCCTGCGCACGGAGGTCGACGGCCAGTACGGGCCGCACACGGCGCGCCGGGTCAAGTCGTGGGAGCGCCGCTCCGAGATCCCGCGCGTGAACGGCCGCATGTCGCGCCGCGAGCAGCGCAAGATCTCCTCGCAGGTGGAGCGCGGGATCCGCGTGTTCGAGCCCGCGCCGGAGACGACCGCCGCCCCGGCCGGCGAGAAGGCCACGCTCGGTGCGGACGGCCTCGCCGTGGCGCCCGCGTCAGCGCCGCCCGAGGTCCAGGGCGCCATCGAGGCCGCCAACCGGATCGTCGGCAAGCCGTACAAGTACGGCGGCGGCCACGGCCGCTGGGAGGACTCCGGCTACGACTGCTCGGGCGCGATGTCCTACGCCCTGCACGGCGCCGGCCTGCTCAACACCCAGCTCGCGTCCGGCGACTTCATGTCGTGGGGCCGCCGCGGCAAGGGCTCGTGGATCACCGTCTACGCCAACAGCGGCCACGGGTTCCTCGTGATCGCCGGCCTGCGGTTCGACACCGGCTGGAACAACGCCGGCAAGGGCCCGCGCTGGAGCGAGCAGATGCGCCCGACGGACGGCTACACCGTCCGCCATCCCAAGAACCTCTAGGCGGCGAGCCGGTTCGGGACTAGTACACGTCGCGGCGATCGTCCCGGACGGTGGTCCGGTCGACCGGCGCGCGCCGCGCCTGGGTGAGGAAGAACAGCGAGATCAGCAGGCCGACGATGCCGACCACCATCAGGATGATCCCGACGGTGGTGATCTCGAGCCCGGAGACGGTCGCGTCCACGGCGAAATAGAGGATCGCGCCGACCGCGATCAGGAAGAGTGAAGTCCCGATTCCCATGGCGTGGAGATCCCCATGCTACGCCTGCGCCAAACTAAGCGCCATGGAGACCGCCGCCGCCGACACCTACGCCCTCACGGACGACCAGCTCGAGTTCCGCGACGCGATCCGCCAGATCGTCGCCGAGCGCGTGGCGCCGAGGGCCGCGGAGATCGACGCGAAGGCCGAGTACCCGTGGGACGTCCGGCGGCTGTTCGCCGAGCACGACCTGCTCGGCCTGCCGTTCGGCACCGAGTACGGCGGGACCGGCACCGGGACGCTGATGCTCAACGTGGCGGTCGAGGAGGTCGCCCGCGCGTGCGCGTCGAGCGCTCTGATCCTGATGATCCAGGAGCTCGGCACGCTGCCGATCCAGCTCTTCGGGACCGACGAGCTCAAGCAGCGCTTCCTGCCCCGCTGCGCCAGCGGCGAGTGGTCCCCGGCCTTCGCGCTCTCCGAGCCCGAGGCCGGCTCCGACCCGGGCGGCATGATCACCCGCGCCGTCCGCGACGGCGACGAGTGGCTGATCAACGGCACCAAGAACTGGATCACCAACCTCGGTGTGGCCGACTTCTACGTCGTGTTCGCCAAGACCGACCTGGCCGCCGGCCGCTCCCGCGGCATCAGCGCGTTCGTCGTCGAGGCCGACCGCCCCGGCTTCTCCGTCGGCAAGCTCGAGCACAAGCTCGGCATCAAGGGCTCGCCGACCGGCCAGCCGATCTTCGAGGACGTGCGGGTGCCGGCCGAGAACCTGATCGGCGAGGTCGACCACGGGATGCAGGTCGCGCTCGGCACGCTCGACCACTCGCGCCTCGGCGTCGCCGCCCAGGCCGTCGGCATCGCCCAGGGCGCGACCGACCACGCGGCGACCTACGCCCGCGAGCGCCGCCAGTTCGGGCAGCCGATCGGCGACTTCCAGGGCATCCAGTTCAAGCTCGCCGACATGGAGACGCGTACGGCCGCCGCCCGCGAGCTGCTCTACCGGGCCTGTGCGAAAATCGACCGTGGCGAGAGCGATGCCGGCAAGTACTCCGCGATGGCCAAGCTGTTCGCCTCCGACACGGCGATGGCGGTGACGGTCGAGGCCGTGCAGGTGCTCGGCGGCTACGGCTACGTGAACGAGTATCCGGTGGAGCGCTACATGCGGGACGCGAAGATCACGCAGATCTACGAAGGCACGAACGAGATCCAGCGACTGGTGATCGCGAGGACGCTGCGCTGATGCTCTCCAACTTCCCAGCCGGCCGCCGGATCGCCATGTCGGCGCTGCTGACGTTCTGCTGCGCGATCCTGATCGTGACCCTGCTCGGCGGGCTCTCGGACATCTACGCGGTCAAGCTGATGCAGATCGCCGCCTGCATCCTCGCCTTCATCGTCGTGCTGGCGGGCGTGATCGCGACGATCACGGGCAGGCTCGCCGACTACAGCGAGCCCGCCGACGAGGAGGAGTTCGAGCAGCTCGTCCGCCGCTCGGAGCAGCTCGCGCGCGACAACCTCGCGGCCGAGCCCGACGAGTCCGACTTCCTCGAGCTCGACCCGCGCAACCCCCGCGACTTCGAGGAGCTCGTCCGCCAGGCGCTCGACGACCTGCCCGACCTGCTGCTGCGCTCGCTCGACCACGTGGCCGTCGTGATCTCCGACAAGGGCCGCAAGCACCGCGCCTACGGCCTCTACCAGGGCGACACGGCGGCGCGCGACAACTACCCGGACCGGATCGTCATCTTCCGCGACACGCTGCTGCGCGACTTCGGGCACGACCCCGACGAGCTGCGCGCGCAGGTCACGCGGACCGTCCGCCACGAGCTCGCCCACCACCTGGGCGCAGACGAACTCGGGGTGCGTGAGCTCGGCCTGTGATGATCGTGATGACACCCGAGGCCACCGAGGTCCACATCGCGGCGGTCCGCAAGAAGCTGGAGACCACCGGTGTGCACGTGCTGGTGCTGCCGGGCGAGCTGACCACCGCGATCGGCGCGATCGGGGATCCGGAGGGCGTCCGCGAGCTCGGGCTGGAGGGGATGGCGGGCGTGGACCGGGTGGTCCCGATCTCGCGCCCGTACAAGCTCGCCTCCAACGAGCTCGCCCACCACGAGCCGACGGTGTTGAGCGTCGACGGGCGGAAGGTTGGCGGGGAGGAGACGTTCTGCCTGATCGCCGGGCCGTGCACCGTCGAGTCGCGCGAGCAGACGCTCGAGGTCGCCCGCGCGGTGGCGGCGGCCGGCGCGAGCATGCTCCGCGGCGGAGCGTTCAAGCCCCGCACGTCGCCGTTCGCGTTCAAGGGCCTGGGCGTGCCGGCGCTGGAGATCCTCGCCGAGGCGCGGGCCGAGACCGGCCTGCCGGTCGTCACCGAGTTCCTCGACACCAACCACGCCGACGCGATCGCCGAGCACGCGGACGTCGTGCAGATCGGCGCGCGCAACATGCAGAACTACGCGCTGCTCGAGGCGGCCGGTCAAATCGGCAAGCCGGTGCTGCTCAAGCGCGGGCTCTCCTCATCGCTCGACGAGCTGCTGATGGCCGCCGACTACGTGCTCAAGGAGGGCAACGACCAGGTGATGCTGTGCGAGCGCGGCATCCGCACGTTCGAGACGGCCACGCGCTTCACGCTCGACCTCTCGGCGGTGCCGTGGCTGAAGCTGCACACGCACCTGCCGGTGATCGTCGACCCGAGCCACGCGTCCGGTGACCGGCGCCTGGTGGAGCCGCTGGCCCGGGCGGCCGCCGCGGTCGGGGCGGACGGCATCATCGTCGAGGTCCACCAGGACCCCGACGCCGCGCTCTGCGACGGGCCGCAGGCGCTCTACGCGCGCGACTTCGCGGGCTTCGCCGAGCGGGTCGGCGCCCACGCGGCGCTCACCGGCCGGCGGGTGTCCTGACGGCGGGCGGTGAGGTTGGCGCCGATCAGCGCCGCCACGGCCAGCGCGGCGCCGCCGAGCTCGGCGGCGTCCGGGTGGTAGCCGCGGACGATCGCGATCACGAACGCCACGACCGGCACGAGGTTCATGTACAGCGCCGCGTTCGGCGCGCCGAGCAGCCGGACGCCGATGTTCCAGCACAGCACCGCCGCCAGCGCGCCGACGATCACTACGTACGCGAGCTGCCACCAGATCGCGCCGACGTCGCTGGCCGTCGGAGCGGTCAGCCAGCCGGCGAGCGTCGCGAACTCGGTCACGACCAACACGGTGATCGTGCCGCCGGTGGCGCTCAGCGCGGTGTAGCGCAGCGACGAGTAGTCGGTGAAGCGGCGGGCGCCGAGCGTGTAGACCACGAAGCTCACGGTGCCGATGAACACCAGCAGGTCGCCGCCGTTGACGCCGCCATTGAACAGCGCCACCGGGTCGCCGCGGCCGATCACGACCAGCACGCCGAACAGCGCGAGGAAGACGAAGCCGAGCGTCGTGCGCGGCGGCGCCTTGCGGGCCATCGCCGAGGTGGCGAGCAGCGTGATCAGCGGGCTGGTGGCGACGATCAGCGCGGCGTGCTCGGGCGTGGTGTGCTCGAGGCCCGCGAACGCGAACAGGTTGAACCCGGCGATGCCGGCCGAGCCGAGCAGGAACAGCTCCAGGCCGCGGCCCTGAAGCCGCAGCGCCCGCCGGCCCTCGATCGCCCACAGCAGGGCGATGAAGCCGATCGCCGCGAGGATGTAGCGGATCGCGGTCAGGTGGAACGGGTCGACATGCTTGATCGCCGAGTCCGCGATCGGGAACATGGCGCCCCAGCCGAAGGCCGGTACGAGGCTGGGAAGAAATTTCGACGAGCCTCGAAACACGGCGCCGAACGGTAGCACGATTGCTACGATGACCATCGAACTATGTCTGCTGTAACACAGCCCACCAGCGACGAGATGCAGCTCGCGACCGTGATGGCCGCGCTGAGCGACCCCGTGCGCGTGACCATCGTGCGCACGCTGGCCGCGCAGGGCGAGTTCGCGTGCGGCACGCTCGATCTCGGCGTCTCGCCCGCCACGCGCTCGCACCACTTCCGCGTGCTGCGCGAGGCCGGCATCACGCACACGCGCCCCTCGGGCACGCATCGCTACGTCTCGCTGCGCCGCGAGGAGCTCGACGAGCGCTTCCCGGGCCTGCTCGACGCGGTGCTGACCGCCGCCGAGCGCGAGGCGTCCCGCTAGTCGAGCGAGCCGATCCGCTCGACCAGCAGGTCGATGAACGTGTCGCCGCGCACCTCGGTGGCGACGTGCGCATTGACGGGCCGCGCGGTGACGTTCCAGACGTCCGCGACGGTCCGGCCGCGGCACAGCTCCGAGCCGCACTCGACCTCGACGTTGCACAGGACCGTCGTCACCAGGTCGCCGCGGATCACGTGGGCGACGGCGAGCGCGTCGTGCACCGGCGAGCCGGGCATGTCGTAGACGCGCGAGTGGAACCGGTTGTAGAACGCGAACAGCTCGGCGACGACGGTGCCGACCGGGCCGCGCTCGCGCAGCGTGTCGGCGTGCGCCGGCGTCATCAGCGCGCGGTGCGTGACGTCGAGCCCGACCATCGTCGTGTCGAGGCCGGACGCGAACACGCGGACGGCGGCCTCGGGGTCGGCCCAGATGTTGAACTCGGCCGCGGGCGTGATGTTGCCCTCGGCGATCGCGCCGCCCATGAGGACGATCCGCTCGACGTTGTCGGTCACGCCCGGGTGGCGGGCGAGCAGCAGCGCGATGTTCGTGAGCGGGCCGGTGGGGATGAGCGTGACCGGCCGGCTGCTGGCCGCGATCCGCTCGGCCAGGAAGTCGATCGCGTGGGCGTCGACCGGGGCGGCGGTCGGATCCGGCAGGTCGGGCCCGTCGAGCCCGGTGGCGCCGTGCACGTGGTCGGCGACCCGCGGTTCGCGCAGCAACGGCCGGTCGGCGCCCGCGGCGACGTCGATGTCGGTGCGCCCGGCGAGCTCGAGGATCTTCAGGGCATTGACGGTCGTGTTCGCGAGCGTCGTGTTCCCGTGGACGGTGGTGACGCCGAGCAGCTCGAGCTCCGGGCTGGCGAGCGCGAGCAGCAGCGCCATGGCGTCGTCATGGCCCGGGTCGCAGTCGATGATGATCGGGACGCCCACCGCGGGCGCCAACTATAGGGAGAGCCACGCGCCGCAGAGCGACCAGCGCGCCGGCCCCGAGCGCCGCCGCGAGGATCGCGATCAGCGCCCACGGGGTCCCGCCCCCGGTGTCGGCCGCAGCCGGCGCGGCGGGCGCGGGCGCCGGCTCGTCGGGGAGGCCGATGGTCGAGCCCGGGAACGGCTCGAAGCGGGCGGTCACGCGCTCGATCGCGGCCTTCGAGCGCGACGACAGCTGCATCCACGAGCCGTCCTCCGCCACCAGCATCCGCACCGACGGCACCCACCACGACGTGAACTGGCCGACCGGCGTGCCGTCCGGCTCGGCGATGGTGGCCCGCAGGCTGATGACGCCGCCGGCGGGATTGGGCGGGACGGTCGGCGGCCCGCCGTTCATCAGCGCCTGCAGCACGGCGGGGTCGCGCGTGGTCGCGCACTCGTCGACCCCGCAGACGCGCGCCTTCGTGATCTCCTTGGCCTGCGCCGCGGGCGCGGCGATGAGGGCGACGGCGAGTGCGATGAGGGCGGCGGTGCGCATACCCGTCCTACACCCGGAGGCCGCGCGAGGTTCCCGCCATAGTGTCTGGCGTGCACGACATCGAGACACGGGCCGACTGCGAGCGCCTGGTGCGCGCGTTCTACGGCCGCGCGCTCGAGGATCCGGTCATCGGTTACCTGTTCACCGACGTCGCGAAGCTCGACCTCGAGGCGCACGTGCCGCGGATCACGTCGTTCTGGGAGACCGTCCTGCTCGGCGCGCGGTCCTACGGCGGCGGCGCGTTCCGCCCGCACGCGGCGCTGCACATGAAGGCGCCGCTGCGGCGCGCGCACTTCGAGCAGTGGCTGCGGCTCTGGGTCCGGACGGTCGACGAGCTGTTCGCGGGCGAGCGCGCCGACCTGGCGAAGGCCCACGCGCAGCGCGTCGCCGGCGCGTTCTACGGCCGCGTGCAGACGCTGCCGTCACCCGGCGACGCGTCGCCGGCCGGCCTCACGATCACGCATCACGGACCGACCACGGGGTGACGGCGCGGCCGAGCGCGTCGCCGCCGATCACCAGGTCGACCCGCTCGCTGAAGAACGCCACGAGGCCGGCGATCTCGCTCACGCGCCGCGACGGCGTCACGTAGGTCCACGCGACGTCCTCGTGGGTCGCGCCGTCGATCTCCACGGACCAGTACGTGGCCTCGCCCTTGTGGCCGCACTGCGTGCGCGTCGGGCTCGGCAGCAGGTCGACCAGCACGTCCTCGCGCGGCACGTACGCGCGCATGGGGAGCAGCACTCCCTCGTAGAGCAGCCGCGCCCGGCGGCTCTCGGCGAGCACGACCCCGTCGAGCTCGACGCGGACGTCGCGGGAGCTGGGGAGGATCGTGATGCTGTGGTACGGATCGCGGGCGTGGACGCGGACGCGCTCGTTCTCCTCGAGCCAGCCGTCGAATCCGTCGAAGTCGAGGATCGCGTAGCCGTCGAGGTCCGGGTCGTCCGGCAGGAAGGCGACGTGGGTGCGGTGCGTGCCGTTCCAGACGAGGCCGGCCGGGCGCCCGTCCGCCGTATGGACCGCGAAGGGGATGGACGGGTCGAGCACCGGCAGGCCCTGCAGTGCCGGATCGCTGATCACGAAGCCCACCTCCGGGTCGCCGCTGACCGGAGCCTCCGGCAGCAGCTCGCCGAGGATGTCCGCGACCGGCACGGCGTACGACGGCACCAGCCGCCGCGGCTCGTAGACCAGCAGCGCGCGGGCGCTGTCCACCACCACGTCGTCGCCGATCAGCGCGCGGATCCGCCGCTGGGTGTGCTCGTGGCGCATCTCGCCGATCCGCGCCATCAGCTCGTCGAGCAGCCTCGCGCTCATCGTCTTCCCTCCTCGTTCGGCCTCATTGACGAGGTAGACCGGGACGGGCGGCCGCGTATTCCCTCCGCCGGTTGACGGGTGCGTCACCCGCGCGTACGGTCGCATGATCGTGAGATGGGACTGGAGGAAGTGGCCGCCGGTGATGCAGCGGACGCTCGCGGACGACATCAAGTGGGCGTTGTTCGTGTTCACGGGCGCGATCCTCGCCTACCTCGTCTTCGCCGACGGCGACGCCTCGCTCCTGCTTGGTGCCTTCCTCGGGCTCGTCCTCGTGGTCGTCGTGTTGAACGTCGTCCGTGGCGTACGCCGCCGGCGCACTCGCCTCGGCTGAGGCGCACGTCGCGGCCGTCCGCGACGATCCAGCGGCGCGGCTCGCGTTGATGGAGGAGCTGTTCCGTGGGCCGACGGGCAGCGCGCCGCGACACGTGCCGTTCCGCCGGGCGGCGCTGTCGTTCATGCGCTGGCAGGCGCAGCGCGGCGTGCTCAACGCGCTCGACGCATCGCCGCCGGGCAGCGTGTGGTGGCGGGCGATGAACGATCGGCTGCTGCGCGACGGATGCGAAGCCGTCTCCCTGCTCGGCACGTCGCCCGGCGAGGCGTCCTCGCAGGCCGTGAACCTGTGGCTGGAGTTCAGCGCGAGGCCGACGGGGCGCAACTGGTACCGGGCGCACAACGCGAGCATCGTCGGCGGCTACCTCGAGCATCGCGAGCTCGCCGAGACGGAGAACGCGCCGGAGCGCTTCTTCATGAACGTCGCGCTGACGCGCGTGCTGTACGCGCACGCGCTCGTCGGTGCGCCGCGCCTGGCCCTGGGCCGGCTGGCCTGGCTCGGCGTGGTCGGCGACCCCCGGCTGGGCATGGCCGGGGTGTTCCTCTCGCTCCGCCGCGTGCTGCCGGACCGCTATCCGCTCACGCTCGACGTGGAGCGCTACATCGCCGACGAGCAGCGCCTTGCCCGGGTGCTCGACTACGCGGTGATCGTGCCGCGTCTGCAGCGCCTGTACGAGTGGTCGGCGCAGGACCTCGGCGAGCCACGCCTGCTGGAGCTGATCCGCGACGGCAACCCGGTCTATGCGTGGCCGTACGAGCAGCGACACGTCTGGCACACGCCGGGCATGCCACCCGCGGCCGGGGTGATCGATCGGGTGACACGCGCTCGCTGAGGTCGGTCACGTGGCAGGCTCGCCGGTGTAGGCGTCCGCGGTGCGCGCCGCCGCGGCGCGCGCGTCCTCGGGGTCAGCCCCCGCCGCGATGTCCGCTTCCGCCCAGCGCTCGCTGGACAGCCGCAGGAACCGCCGTCCGTCCTCGGACGCCTGCCAGGCCTCGACCTCCGCGCGGTCGGGCTGCTCGCGGCCCCCGGCGAGGTGCAACGTCAGGCCCAGCACGCCCCCGTCCCACCCGATGCCCACCGCGCTCGGCCCGAACTGGACCCAGCGTTCGTCGCCCACGCGCGCGATGTGCTCGAGCGCGAACCGCGTGCGCCCGTCGGGCTCGGGCGTGAGCCGCAGCTCGATCCACGTGATCTCGCCGCCGTACTCCCAGGTCGCGTCCACGCTGTGGGGCGGTTCGCAGCGCTCGATCGTCCCGGACGCGTTGCCCTTGAGCTCGTAGCGGCCGCCCTCGCGCAGGTCCCCGGAGATCGGCAGGAACCAGCGCGAGATGCGCTCGGGGTCGGTGCACGCGTCCCAGAGATCCTCGGGCGGCGTGTCGTACACGCGCGAGACCGTGATCGTGCGCGCCTCGCCGGCCGCCAGCGTCCGCTGGCCGACCGTGCGCTCGACGCTGCTGATCTCATGGGTGACGTCGATCATCGACTGCTCCTCTCGTCGCGGAGCCGGCGTTGGCGGCGGCCGCGGGCTATCTCGGTGGCGAGCGCGTCCAGGTGCGGCGTCCAGAACGCGCGGAAGCGGTCCAGCCACGCGTCGACGTCACGGAGCGGCTCCGGGTTGACCGCGTACAGGCGCCGCGCGCCCTCGGGGCGCACGGTCGCGAACCCGGCCTCGCGCAGGACGCGGAGATGCTGGGACACCGCGGGCTGGGAGATCCCGAACTCGGATCGGATGGTCTCGGTGATCGCGCCCGACGAGTGCTCGCCGGCGGCGAGCAGCTCGAGGATCCGCCTGCGGACGGGATCGCCGAGGACGTCGAACGCGTGCACGGCACCGATCGTATCAGGCTTGACTTATATAAGTCGTCGTTAACGACGACTCGCCCGCTGGGGGCGGGCGTTTGATGGTCGTCGTGAGGGACTCGAGTGCCCGCGGGCCATCCGGCCCGCGGTTGGGTCACCAGGTCGAGTCGAACGCGCCCGGGCGCTGCACCGGGGAAATCTCACGCACTGTGGGAAGGGAGAAGGCGTGAGCGGCGGCGGGGCGGCGAGGTGTGACGGTGACGGTCACGGAGTTCATGGCAGGAATACTCTCGCCATCCGGCGTGTGCCTCTATCGCGCTGCCCAGCGTGTTCGAGTTCGGCGGTCCCCCGCCTGCGTACGGGCAGCCGCACCGGACGATTGAAGGACGCGGACTAGGCAGCGCGCAGCAGCGGGCGACGGCGGTCGCCCCAGAAGTCCTGGTCGAGCTCGCCGAGCGCCGTGGCCGGCGGGCCGTCGGCGTGGTACTCGTCGCCGAGCGCGGCCCAGTCGGCCTGCGCGCGCAACTCGCCGAGCGTGGAGAACACCAGGCCCTCCATGCGGCGCATGAGCAGCGCCTGCGGCGGCAGCGTCATGCGCCGCAGGTCCTCGAAGTACTCGGACCGCGGCGAGGAGCTGCGCTCCATCAGATCGGTCACGTACTCGGGCGTCAGCCGCCGCAGGCCGGGCTCGAAGTACCACTCGCCGGCCAGCCGCAGCTGCGCGAGCAGCCGCTCGGGCTCGAACGAGCCCGGCTCGGGCAGGTAGCCGAGCGCCCGCATGCCCGCGTGCACCGCGGGGGCGTCTCCCTCGGTCACGGCGCGGGCGATCGCGTGCTCGCGCTCGAGGTACGCCGGGTCGACCATGCGCATGAGACCGAAGTCGAGGAAGCCGACGCGGCCGTCGTCGAGCAGCAGGTAGTTGCCCGGGTGCGGGTCGCCCGACGCGCGGCCCAGGTGGGTCAGCGTGCCGAAGAAGAAGCGGAAGACGATCTCGGCGAAGCGGTCACGCTCGGCGTCCGGGAGCTGCTTGACCTCTTCGAAGCGGCGGCCGGACAGCAGCTCGGTGACGAGCACGCGGCGGCTGGAGAGCGACGTGTAGACGGCGGGCACATGCGCGAACGGATGGTCGCGCCAGGCGCGTGCCATCGAGCGGTGGTTCTGCGCCTCGATCTCGTAGTCGAGCTCCTCGCCGAGCCGCTCGCGCACCTCGGCGGCCAGCGCCTTGACGTCGAGCGCGGGGGCGAGGCGCTTGACCAGCGGGAGCAGCAGCCCGAGGTTGCGCAGGTCGATCTCCACGGCCTCGGCCATGCCGGGGTACTGGATCTTCACGGCGACCTCGTCGCCGTCGCGCGTGACCGCGCGGTGGACCTGGCCGATCGAGGCGGCGGCGAACGCGTCCTCGTCGAACTCGGTGAAGTGGCGGGAGAGCGAGCCGCCGAGCTCGGTCTTGACCAGCCGCTCGATCTTGGGGAAGGGGAGGGGCGGGACGTCGTCGCGCAGCGCGGCCAGCGTGCGCTTGAACTCCTCGCGCTCGGCGGGCGGGATCGCCGTGAAGTCGACGGTCGAGAGGACCTGGCCGATCTTCATCGCGGCGCCGCGCATGTGGCCGAGCTGATTCACGAGCTCGCGGGCCAGTGCGGCAGCGCGCTCGCCGGTGGCGGCCTCGGCGCGCTCGGGCGAGCGCACGCGATTGGCGGCCTGCGTGGTGGCCCAGCGCAGGCCCTGGCCGGCGACCAGGCCGCCGAAGCGGCCCGTGCGGGAAAGGCGGGAAGTGGGGGGCGCGCCGGCCATGACACGACGGTACGGCCGGGGGTGCCCGCCAACCATACGGGCAACCCCCTGACAACCCCCGTGCTAGCGCTTACGCCAAGGCGTTCAGCCTGTACGGTGCGCGCTGATGCGATTCACCCGCGAGGTGTCCAACGCGCTCGAGGAGGGGCGGCCGGTCGTGGCGCTGGAGAGCACGCTGATCGCCCACGGGCTGCCACGTCCGGACAACGTCGAGATCGCCCGCGAGATCGAGGCGGCGGTCCGTGAGGAGGGCGCCATCCCGGCGACCATCGCCGTCGTCGATGGCATGGTGCGGATCGGGCTCGACCGCCAGGCGCTCGACGAGATCGCCGAGAACGACGTCGCCAAGTGCAGTGCGCGCGACCTGCCCGTCGTGATGGCGCGGCGCGCGACCGGCGCCACCACCGTGGCGGCGACCGCGACGCTCGCCGTGCGCGCCGGCATCGGCGCGTTCGCCACCGGCGGGCTCGGCGGCGTGCATCGCGAGGCGCGCGAGAGCTGGGACGAGTCGGCCGACCTGACCACGCTCGGCCAGACCCCGATCACCGTCGTCTGCGCGGGCGTGAAGTCGATCCTCGACGTCGAGGCCACGCTCGAGCGGCTCGAGACGCTCAACGTCACGCTGCTCGGCTACCAGACCGACCGCTTCCCCGGCTTCTACCTCGCGGACTCCGGGTTCCCGGTGCCGTGGCGGGTCGACTCGCCCGAGGAGGTGGCCGACGTCGCGCACGCGCGCGCCGAGCTCGGCCTCGGGGCGATCGTCGTGGCCAACCCGCTGGACGAGCCGCTCGATCCCGACCTGCATGAGCGGGTCCTGCGCGACGGCCTGGAAGCGGCCGCGGCCGAGGGCATCCGCGGCAAGGACGTCACGCCGTTCCTGCTGGATCGCTTCCACCGCGAGACCGGCGGCGCGAGCCTCGAGGCGAACGTGCGCCTCGTGCTCCGCAACGCCCGGCTGGCGGCGCAGATCGCTCGCGCCACGGCATGACGCTGGTCGTCCTCGGCGACCTCATGGTCGACGTCGTGGCCCGGATGAGAGCCACCCACCCGCTGGCCCGCGGCAGCGACACGCCGGCCGAGATCAGCGTGCGCGGCGGCGGGTCCGGGGCCAACGTCGCCGCCTGGGCCGCCTGGCTCGGCACGCCGGTCGTGTTCGGCTGCCGCGTCGGCGACGACGAGCGCGGCCGGGCGGCGATCGCCGAGCTGCGCGGTGTCGACGTGCGCGCGGAGGTCGACCGCGAGCGGCCGACCGGCACCTGCATCGTGCTGGTCGACCCGGACGGCGAGCGCACGATGCTCCCGGACCCCGGCGCCAACGACGGGCCGCTGCCGGAGCTCGAGCCCGGCGACCACCTGCACGTGGTCGGCTACTCGCTGCTGCGCGCCGGCTCGCGCGCGAGCGCGCTGGCCGCGATCGACCGGGCGAAGGCAGCGGGCGTGACCGTCTCCGTCGACCCGTCGTCGTGGGCGCTGCTGCGGCCGGGCGCGTTCCCGGAGGTCGACCTCCTGCTGCCCAACATCGAAGAGGCCGCGCTGCTCGACGGCGAGAAGGTGACCACGCTCGGGCCGGACGGCGCCCACTGGGGCGACGTGCGCGTGCCGGCGGAGCCGGTGCGGGTCGTCGACACCACCGGGGCCGGCGACGCGTTCGCGGCCGGCTTCCTCAGCGCCCGCCTGGGCGGGGCCGGGCCGCGCGAGGCGCTGGAGGCCGGCTGTCGCGTGGCGGCCCGCGCGGTGGCGCAGCCGGGCGCGCGCCCCGAGTACGATTGACTGGTCAGTCAAGAGAACGGAGAACCGGGAAATGCCTGAAGCCGTCATCGTCGACGCCATCCGCACGCCGATCGGGCGAGCGGCCAAGGGATCGCTGAAGGACGTCCGCACGGACGATCTCGCCGCGGTGCCGCTGAAGGCGCTCGTCGAGCGCAACCCGGGCGTCGATTTCTCCGAGACCGTCGACATCATGATGGGCTGCGGCTTCCAGCTGGGGGAGGCGGGCTACAACATCGGCCGCAACGCCGCGCTGCTGGCCGGGATCGATCATCACGTGCCCGGGACGACGGTCAATCGGTTCTGCGCCTCCTCGCTGCAGACGCTCCGGATGGCGTTCCACGCGATCAAGGCCGGCGAGGGCGACCAGTACATCGCCGCCGGCGTGGAGGCCGTCTCGCGGTTCCCGGCGCAGGCGCCGTTCGACCCGCACTCGCAGCTGGACGGCTCCGAGGGCGCGCCGTACAACGTCTACATCCCGATGGGGCTCACGGCGGAGAACGTGGCCGAGCGCTGCAAGGTGAGCCGCGAGGCGCAGGACGAGTGGGCCAAGACGTCGCAGGACCGCGCCGTGGCGGCGCGCGACTCCGGCCATTTCGACGCCGAGATCGTGCCGGTCGGCGAGGTCACGCGCGATGACGGCCCGCGCCCGGGCACGACGATGGAGAAGCTGGCCGAGCTCAAGCCCGCGTTCAACCCGCAGGGCACGGTCACCGCCGGCAACTCGTGCCCGCTCAACGACGGCGCGGCCGCCGTGCTCGTGATGTCCGACGAGAAGGCCAAGGCGCTCGGCCTCGAGCCCAAGGCGCGCATCATCGCCTCATCGGTCGCCGCGATCCGCCCCGAGATCATGGGCCTCGGCCCGATCCCGGCCGTCAAGTCGGTGCTCGAGCAGTCGGGCATGAAGCTCGAGGACATGGACATCGTGGAGATCAACGAGGCGTTCGCCGCCCAGATCGTCCCGTGCCGCGAAGAGCTGGGGATCGACCCGGAGAAGCTCAACCCGTTCGGCGGCGCGATCGCCCTCGGCCACCCGTTCGGGATGACCGGCGCGCGGATCATGACCACGCTGCTCAACGGCCTGCGGGCGACCGACGGCACCTACGGCCTGGAGACCATGTGCGTGGCCGGCGGCATGGGCCAGGCGATGATCGTCGAGCGCCTGAACTAGACCGGGTGGCGCTCGACGAACGCGTCGAGCGCCTCCGCCATCCCACCCGGGTTCGCCACGTGGAGCAGGTGCGTGGCGTCCGGCAGCACGAACGGCTCGGAGGCCGGCAGCCAGGCGAGGACCAGCGCCTGGCGCTCCTCCCACACCGGTGAGACCTCGTGGCTGCGGCCCCCGAGGACGGCCAGCGCCGGCTGCGTGATGCGCCCGGCGATCTGCTCGTCGAACGGCCACTCGAGCACGGCGGGCAGCTCCTGCTCGAAGAACGTCGGCGCGTCGGCCACGGCCTGCCCGAACGCGCCGGGGAGCGCGCGGTTCATCGTCGCGGCGTAGTCCTCCCCGGCGACGCCCTGCATCCAGGCGTCGACCGCCCCGGCATGGTCGCCGCTGCGGAACAGGTCGATCGCGGGGGTGGCCGTCGTCCGGCCCCACTCGGCCCGGCTCGGCACCGGCAGCAGCGCGGGCTCGAGCAGCGCGAGCGACGCCACCCGCTCCGGCGCGTCGAGCGCCACCTGCATCGCGATGTCGGCGCTCGAGGAATGGCCGGCGAGGTGCGCGCGGTCCACCCCGAGGTGGTCCATGAGCGCGAGGCAGTGCCGTGCCTGGTCGGCGAGGCTCACCGCCCCGGCGAGGTGGCTGCTGCCGGCGTAGCCGACCCTGTGGTACCGGATCAGGCGCCGGCCCGCCAGCGCGGGTTCCTCGACCAGCGGCCGGAACCAGTCCGCGCACAGGCCGGCGTGCAGGAGGACCAGCGGCTCGCCTGAGCCGTGCATCTCATACTCGAGCATGAGACCGTCGACGTCTGCGCGTTCCACCGAAGGTCGCCGCGTCCGATCATCCTCCTCTCCGGCGCGCGCGTCCAGGTGCCGGCACCGCAGCGGGCGAGCCTGCCATGCTCGGGGGGTGCGGATTCTCTTCGTGTGCATGGGCAACATCTGCCGCTCGCCGACCGCCGAGGGCGTCATGCGCCGGCTGATCGACGACGCCGGGCTGTCGGACTCGATCGAGCTCGACAGCGCGGGCACCGGCGGCTGGCACGCCGGTGAGCCGCCCGACGAGCGGGCGACGCTGGCCGCGTCGCGCCGCGGCGTGATGCTCGAGGGCTGCGCGCGGCAGGTGCGGGAGTCCGACTTCCGGCGGTTCGATCTGCTGATCGCGCTCGACCGCTCGAACCTGCGCGAATTGCTGGCGATCGCCCCGGACGAGGAGGCGGCCGAGAAGGTGCGGCTGCTGCGCGAGTTCGACCCGGCGTCGGGGGACGGCGACCTCGACGTGCCCGACCCGTACTACGGCGGCGACCGCGGGTTCGACACGGTGCTCGACATGGTCGAGTCGGCCTGCCGCGGGCTGCTCGACGAGCTGCGCGCCCGGGTGTGAGCCTGGAGGCGGCCGTCGCTGCGGCGGTCGGCAGCGACGTCGTGGCGCTGGGCCGCGTCGGCGGCGGCGACATCAACGACGCGTATCGGGCCGAGCTCGAGGACGGCCGCGCGGCGTTTGTGAAGACGCGTGCGGGCGTCCCGGCCGGCGAGTACGCGGCCGAAGCGGCGGCGCTGCGCTGGCTCGGCGAGCCCGGCGCGCTCGGCGTGCCGGAGGTGCTCGGGGCGAGCGACGAGCTGCTCGCGCTCGAGTGGCTGGAGGAGGGCCGCTCCGGGGACGCCGCCGAGCTCGGCGCCGGGCTCGCCCACGTGCACGCGGCGGGCGCCGACCGGTTCGGCGGCGACGGGCCGCTGCGCATCGGCCGCATCGAGCTGCCCAACGGGCCGTCCGGGGACTGGCCGCGCGTTCTACGCCGAGCAACGGCTGCGGCCGCTGGTCGCGCCGGCCCGCGACCGCGGGTCCCTGTCGGCGGCGGGCGCGCAGGCGGTCGAGCGCGTGTGCGACCGGATCGCCGACCTGGCCGGCCCGGCCGAGCCGCCCGCGCGGCTGCACGGCGACCTGTGGGCCGGCAACGTGCTGTGGAGCGGTGGCCGGCCCTACCTGATCGACCCGATCGCCTACGGTGGCCACCGCGAGGTCGATCTCGCGATGCTGCGGCTGTTCGGCTCGCCCGGCCCGCGGTTCCTGGCCGCCTACGAGGAGGTCGCGCCGCTGGCCGACGGCCACGAGGACCGCGTCGGCCTCTACCAGCTGTTCCCGCTGCTCGTCCACACCGTGCTGTTCGGCGGCGGCTACGGCGGCTCGGCGGAGCGCGCGGCGCGCCAATACGCTGCGTAGATGGATCTCGGCATCTCCGGGCGGGTGGCGGTGGTGACCGGCGCGACCCGTGGCATCGGCGAGCGCACGGCCGACCGGCTGGAGGAGGAGGGCGCGAAGGTGCTGCGCGTGTCGCGCGGCGAGGGGATCGACGTCACGGCGCCCGACGCCGCGGACCGGATCGCCGAGCGCGCGGCCGGCCCGGTCGACATCCTCGTCAACAACGCCGGGACGAGCTTCGCGCGCGCCCTCGACGAGCTCGGCGACGACGACTGGAACGGGCTCTGGGAGCTGCACGTCATGGCGTCGATGCGGTTGATGCGCGCGTTCGCGCCCGGGATGGCCGAGCGCGGGTGGGGCCGGATCGTCAACGTCACCTCGTCGGCCGGCAAGCGCCCGTCGCTCACCAACGCCGCCTACTCGGTGACGAAGGCGGCGCAGAGCTCGCTGAGCCGCGTGTTCGCCGACACGTACGCGAAGCAGGGCGTGTTGGTGAACTCGGTCGCGCCCGGGCCGACCGCGTCGCCGCTGTGGGTGGCCGAGGGCGGGCTGGGCGATCAGACGGCCGAGGCGAAGGGCCTCGGCTCGCGCCAGGCCGGGATCGACGACCAGGCGTCGCGCGTGCCGATGGGCCGCTTCGCCGAGCCCGACGAGATCGCCTCGGTCGTGGTCTTCCTGTGCTCCGAGCGGGCGTCGAACGTCACCGGCGCCGCATGGTCGGTCGACGGCGGGACCTACTCGTCGATCGTGTGACCCCGACCAGCGCGATCGCGGCGGCCGCCGCGAACCCGGCGCGGTAGCCGAGGCCGGCGAGCGCGGCCAGGCCGACGGCGCTGCCGACCTGGGCCGACGCGTTGAGCACGCCCGAGGCGATGCCCTGATCGCCATCGTCGAGCGCCGCGGTGCCGGTGGCCGTGGAGGCGACCGAGGCGCAGCCGAGGCCGGCGCCCATGAGCACGAAGGCGATCGGCAGGGCGGCGGCCGACAACGTGAGGAGAAGCATCAGCGCGCCGACGGCGACGACCGCGAGGCCGGCGGCCATCGGCACGCGACGGCCGAGCAGCGAACCGGCGATGACCGCGAGGTTGAACGGCGCGCACCACAGCCCGGCCTCCAGCGCGGAGCGGCCCAGGACCTCGTGCTGGAACAGGATCGCCAGGAACATCGCGGGCGTGGTGGCCGCCGTGAGCGCGACCGCCACGGTGTTCGCGCGCGCGAACCCGGGCCGGCGCAGCGTCGGGCCGGGCAGGATCGGGTCCGCCGCGCGCCGCTCGACCCACACGAACAGCGCCAACGCCGCCCCGGCGGCTCCGAGCGCGGCCGGCACGCCGGTGAGCCCGAGGACGAGCAGGCCGAGCGTCGCCGTGATCGTCACGGTCCCGGGGACGTCCAGGCTCCGTGCGGTCCCGCGGCTCTCCGGCAGCAGGCGCGGCGCGAGCGCCACGCCGATCGCGCACAGCGGCACGTTCACCGCAAACACCGCCGGCCACCCGAGCGCCTGCACCAACGCGCCGCCGAGCACCCAGCCCGACGCCCCGCCGGCGGCTGCCGCCGCCGTCAACCAGGCCACGCCGCGGCGGCGGTCCGGCAGGGTGGCGACCAGCGCGAGCGCCGCCGGCGCGAGCGCGGCCGCTCCGATGCCCTGCACCGCCCGGGCGCCGATGAGCGCGGCGGCGGACGGCGCCGACGCGCAGGCCAGCGACGCCGCGCCGAACACCGCAAGCCCGATCCGGAACATCCGCCGCCGGCCGGCCATGTCGCCCGCGCGCCCGGTCGCCACGAGCAGGCCGCCGAACGTCAGCGTGTACGCGGTGAGGATCCACTGCAGTCCCTCGGGCGAGAGCCCGAACGACCGCTGCATCGCCGGAAGCGCGATCGCCACGATCGTCACGTCGAGCACCACGATGAACTGGGCGGCGCAGAGCAGTGTTACCGGCAAAAGCACTATTGCTGGTATTCACGACCTGAGTACCGCCTAAACTTCGTATGGTGGTAACCGACCGCGCCGACGAGCTGCTGCTGGTGGGCGAGAACATCGCGCTCGACCTGGCCAACACCTTCAACGGGCCGCGCGACGGCGCGCCCGAGCAGGAGTTCCTGAACACGCCGGACGACCTCGCCGCCTGGGCCGTGCACGCCGGCGTCGTGAGCGAGCGCCCGGCCGTGGGCGCCCGCGAGCTGGCGCAGACGCTCGAGCTGCGCGCGGCGGTGTACGCCGTGTTCCGGGCGATCGCCGAGGGCCGCGAGCCGGCGGCCGGGCAGCTCGACGTGCTCTCACGTCTCCATGCCGAGGCGGTCGGCCGCGCACGGCTCGTCCCCGCCTACGAGCTCGTCTGGGACGGCGAGGTACTGGGTCCGCTCGCCGTCGCCGCCGTCGAGCTCCTGCGCCACGGCCCGCTCGACCGCGTGAAGCTCTGCGACGGGTGCCCGTGGCTGTTCCTGGACGTCAGCCGCAACCACAGCCGGCGCTGGTGCTCGATGGACGAGTGCGGCGCTCGCCTGAAGGTCCGCCGGTATCGCGCCCGGCAGCGCGCTACGGAAGGTCGATGACCACGTAGCGGAAGCCCGGCGTGAAGGCGCTGCTCACCGTGCCGGTCACGTTGCACGCAGAAAGCGTGAAGCGCCCCGGCTTGGGCGTCGGCGGCTCGAGCTTGACGTTGAACGTCAGCTTGTCCTGCGGCCACGTCGAGTCGGGCACCACGAGCACGAGGTCGCGCGAGATATCGACCTTCGCCCGCTCCGCCGCCAGGTCGGCCGGCACGCCCGACCAGCACGAGTGGGCCGGGATCGCCGGGATCGGGTTGGCGAGCTGGAAGCGCCCGGAGAAGCGCCCGAGGTCGCGCGAGTCCAGCGAGCCGTCGGCCACGTTCGCGCCGGTCACGCCGCCGACCGCGATGTCGCCCGACCCCACCGAGCGGTCGGCGATCGTGCCGCCGGTCACCGAGCCGGGGGCCAGCTTGCGCGCCGTGATGGCGCCGTTGACGACCTTGACCTCGCTGACCGTCCCGTCGCGGGGGACGCGGAGATCGCGCACCGTCTTGCGGCTCAGGTCGCGCGACTTGAGCGAGCGGTCCTTGACCGTGGTGCTGTTGACGCTGTTCTTGCGCAGCTTGCCATCGACGAACTTGGCCGCCTGGGCGGGGCCGCCGAGGGCCACGAAGAGCGCGAGCAGCGCGATACTGGACGCAAAGGACGGACGCTTCACTGCGTCCAGGTTACGAAGTCAGCCGGATGACCGAAGGGGCCTCAACGGACGTACGAGGGCACGCCCTCGTCGCGGGCCACCAGCTCGGCGTACCTGCCAGCGGCCGCCACGAGCTCCTCGTGCGTCCCGCGCTCGGCCACGACGCCGCGGTCGAGCACCGCGATCTGATCCGCGTCGCGCACCGTCGAGAGCCGATGCGCGATCACGATCGTCGTCCGGCCCTCGGCGAGGCGCTCGAGCGCCTCGCCGACGGCGCGCTCGGTCTGGACGTCGAGCGCGCTGGTCGCCTCGTCGAGCACCAGCACCGGCGGGTTGCGCAGGATCGTCCGGGCGATCGCGATGCGCTGGCGCTCGCCGCCCGAGAAGCGGAAGCCGCGCTCGCCGACGACCGTGTCGTAGCCCTCGGGCAGCGCCGCGATCGTGTCGTGGATCTGGGCGGCGCGGGCCGCCTCCTCGATCTCCTCGTCGCTGGCCTCGGGCCGCGCGAAGCGCAGGTTCTCGCGCACCGACGCGTGGAACAGGTACGTCTCCTGCGACACGACGCCGATCGCGTCGGCCAGCGAGCCGAAGCGCAGCTCGCGCAGGTCCACGTCGTCGAGCCGCACGGTGCCGCGCTCGGGGTCGTAGAGCCGTGCCGCCAGATATCCGACGGTGGTCTTGCCCGAGCCGGTCTCGCCGACCAGGGCGAGCTTCCCGCCCGCCGGCACCGACAGGTCGACGCCCTGCAGGGTCGGCTCCTCGTCGTAGCGGAACCAGACGTCGTCGAACCGCAGGTCGCCGCGCACGCCGTGGAGCTCGCGGTCGCCCTCGCGCAGGTCGACCTCGAGGTCGAGGTACTCGAAGATGCGCTCGAACAGCGCCATCGACGTCTGGATGTCGACGCCGACGCCGAGCAGCTGCTGGATCGGCCAGAACAGCCGCGTCTGCAGCGTGGTGAACGCGACCAGGGTGCCGATCGTCACCGCCCCGGGGGTCAGCCCGGCGAACAGGTACACGAGCGCCGGCATCACCGCGAACGACGTCTGGATCGACGCCATGACCCAGCGGCCGGCCATCCGCGAGCGGACCTCGAGGTCGGCCAGACGCGCGGACTCGCGCTCGAAGCGGTCGGCCAGCTCGCCGCCGCGGCCCATCGTCTTGCCGAGCAGGATCCCGGACACCGACAGGGACTCCTGCACCAGCGACGAGATGTCGGCCATCGCGCCCTGGCGGGTCGTGGCGATCTTGCGTCGCTCGTTGCCGACCCGGCGCGCCAGCAGCACGAAGATCGGCGTGAGCCCGAGCGAGAACAGCGCCAGCCGCCAGTCGAGCAGCGCCATCGCGATGACGGTGGCGATCACTGTCGTGACCGACGAGACGATCGACGTCGCGGTGCTGGTGACGACGTTCTGCACGCCGCCGATGTCGTTGGCGATGCGCGACTGGATCTCGCCGGTGCGGGTGCGCGTGAAGAAGGCGAGCGAGAGTCGCTGCAGATGGCGGTAGACCTTCGCCCGCAGGTCGTGCATGACCTTCTGGCCGACCACGTTGGACAGCCACGTCTGCCCGACTCCGAGGACGCCGGTGGCGATCGAGACGGCGATCATCCCGGCCACCAGCTCGGCAAGCAGGACGTCGTCGTCCTCGCGGGATCGCGACGTCGAGCACGTCCCTCAGCAGGAATGGGGAGAGCATCCCCAGTCCTGCCGAGAGAGCGATGAGCGCGAGCACCGCCGCCAACCGCCCGCGATATGGGCGGAAGAGGGCGGCGATGCGGCGCGTCAAGAGGCGACCGCCTCGGTGCGGGCGGGCTCGAGCGCAAGCTCGAGCACCTCGTCGATGCTCATGACCGGGTGGAAGGTCATCTGCTCGCGGACGTCCGCGGGCACGTCGTCGAGGTCGCCACGGTTGCGCTCGGGCAGGATCACGTCGGTCAGGCCCGCGGCGTGGGCGGCGAGCACCTTCTGCTTGAGCCCGCCGATCGGGAGCACACGGCCCTGCAGCGTGACCTCACCGGTCATGCCCACAGTGTGCTTGACCGGGCGGCCGCTGAGCAGCGAGGCCAGGGCCGTCGTCATCGTGACGCCGGCGCTCGGCCCGTCCTTGGGGATCGCTCCCGCCGGGACGTGGACGTGGAACTCCTTGCCGGTGAACGTGTCGGCGTCCAGGCCGAGCTCTTCCCGGTGCCCGCGCACGTAGGAGAGCGCGATCCGCACGGACTCCTTCATCACGTCGCCGAGCTGGCCGGTCAGCACCAGGCCGTCCTTGCCGTCCATCGAGGTCGCCTCGACGAACAGCACGTCGCCGCCGACGCCGGTCACGGCCAGTCCGGTCGCGACGCCGGGCACCGCGGTGCGCAGCGCGGCCTCCTGGAAGACCTTCTGGCGGCCGAGCGCGTCGCGCACGGTCTCGATGTCGATCTCCACGGGCGCCTGCACCTTGCCGGACGCGAGCTGCGTGGCGGTCTTGCGCAGGATGGTCCCGAGCTCGCGCTCGAGGTTGCGCACGCCCGCCTCGCGGGTGTACTCGCTCACGACGGCCCGCAGCAGGTCGTCCGAGACCTTGACCTCGTCCTCGCGCAAGCCGTTGCGCTCGCGCTGGCGGGGCCACAGGTAGTCACGCGCGATGGCGACCTTCTCGGCGACCGTGTAGCCGTCGAACCGAATGACCTCCATGCGGTCGAGCAGCGGGCCGGGGATCGTCTCGGCCACGTTGGCGGTGGCGATGAACATGACCTCGGACAGGTCGAGCTCGACGTCGAGGTAGTGGTCGCGGAACGAGTGGTTCTGCGCCGGGTCCAGCACCTCGAGCAGGGCCGAGCTCGGGTCGCCGCGCCAGTCGGCGCCGACCTTGTCGACCTCGTCGAGCATGATCACCGGGTTCATCGTGCCCGCGTCGCGCAGCGCGCGCACCAGCCGGCCCGGGAGGGCGCCGATGTAGGTGCGGCGGTGGCCGCGGATCTCGGCCTCGTCGCGGACGCCGCCCAGCGACATGCGGACGAACTCGCGTCCGGTCGCGCGGGCGATCGACTCGCCGATCGAGGTCTTGCCGGTGCCGGGCGGGCCGATGAGGGTCAGGATCGCGCCGGACTTCTTGTCCTCGGAGATGCCGCGCTCGACGCGCAGCTTCTTCACCGCCAGGTACTCGACGATGCGGTCCTTGACGTCCTCGAGGCCGGCGTGGTCCGTGTCGAGGATCTCACGCGCGTGGATCGGATCGAGGACCTCGTCGGAGCGCTCCTTCCACGGCACGGCGATCAGCCAGTCCAGGTAGGACCGGATCATCGACGCCTCGCCCGACTGCTCGCCCATGCGCTCGAGCCGGCCGAGCTCCTTGGTCGCCTGCTCCTCGACCGCCTCCGGCATGCCGGCCTCGGCGATCTTGGTGCGGTACTCCTCGACGATCGAGGCGGAGTCCTCGCCCAGCTCGCGCTGGATCGACTCCATCTGCTTGCGCAGGAAGTACTCCCGCTGCTGCTTGTCCGCGCCGGACTGCACGTCCTCGCGGATCTTGCGGCGCAGCTGGAGCTCGGTCAGCCGCTCGCGCTGGAGGCGGACGGCCAGCGCCAGGCGCTCGGTGACGTCGAGCGTCTCCAGGACCTGGACCTTCGGCTCGAAGTCGATGTCGGGCGCGTAGCCGATCGTGTCGGCCAGCGGGCCCGGCTCGCCGATCGCGCGCAGCCAGGCGCCGACGCGGTCGTCGACGCCGCGCAGCTCGAGGATCTCCTCGACCACGGCGCGGTACTCGCGCTCGAGATCGCGCGTGCGCCCGTCGACCGGGATGTCGTCCGGGTGCTCGGTCACCTCGATGCGCAGGCGGCCGAGGGCGTCGGTGTGCGCCGCGCCGGCGACCCCGCGGGCGATGCCCGAGAGCTGCACGGCGCGCGCACCGCCGGGGAGGCGGACGCTGTCGGTCACCGCCGCGATCGTGCCGACCGTGGCGAAGGCGTTGTCATGACGCGGAATGAGCAGGACGCGGTCCTCGTCACCGACGTCGACGGGAAGCGTCACGTCCATGGTGGGGAAGACCACGGTGTCGTCCAACGGGACGAGAATCAACGAGGCCATCTAAAGCTTCACCTTTTGTAGGGACTTACTCACGGTGAGTAAGTTTAGCGCGGCAGACGGGTCGCGTCCACGGCGATCTCAGTGGGGTTGACTGAGATTCTAGGCGAACGTCAACGACGGCTGGGTAGGGAGGCGGAGGGGTCGGCCGCTTCGGCGGTCCTTGGCGCGTAGGGGTCGGATAGCGACCCCAAAGCGCCAGGCGGCATCGTCTGGCGACTTGACCACATATGAGGTGCTCAACCCGCCAGGGACCGCCGACGACGTGGGCGCACCCGCTCCCTACCCAGCCGCAGTTGACGTTCGCCGGCACTACGAGGCGACCAACGTCCTCCGCCGCGCGAGCACGACGATCGCGCCCCCGACGGCGACGCCAGCGGCCGCCAGCACGGCCGCGTCGTAGGAGGATTCGACCAGCGATCCGCCGAGCGCGTTCCCGAGCGCGGTGCCCGCCACGATCGCCATGATCGTGACCGCGAACGCCTCGGTGACGGTGCCCGGCGGCGCCACGGTGTCGAGCAGCGTCGAGCAGATGACCACCGTCGGGGCGAACATCACGCCGCCGAGCACGAGCAGCAGCCCGAGCGGCCCGTAGGCGGTCGGCAGCGCGAGCAGGCTGAACGCGACGCCGATACCGCCCAGCACGCCGGCGAGCCGGGGCGGCAGCGTCCCCGGCCAGCTCCGCGAGCCGTAGACGAGGCCGCCGACGAGGCTGCCGAGCGAGAGCGCGGCGAGCAGGACGCCGCCGATCGAGTCCGAGCCGCGGTCGAGCGCGAACGCCGGCACCGCCACCTGGACGATGCCGACCGCGGTGCCGAAGGCCAGCAGCACCGCGAAGACGGTTCGCATGCCGGGCGCGACGAGCGGGCCGAGCCACCCCACCTCGTGGCGCATCCCGCGCCACGCGCGCGACGCGCCCGTGAACGTGAACGCGATCGCCGACCCGGCGCCGAGCGTGGCGGCGGTGATGACCGCGGCGGCCGGCGACGCGACCGCCACGATCCCCGCGACGATCGCCGGCGCGGTGACCACCGCCACCTCGAACGCGATCGTCACCACCGCGTAGGCGGTCTCGCGTTGCGTGTCGTCCTCGGCCAGCGTCGTCCACAGCGAGCGCATCGCGGCGGGCAGCTGCGGCAGCGTGCCGCCGCCGCACAGCGCGAACAGGAACAGCAGGGCCGCCGGCGCGTGCTCGTGCGCGGCGACGACGAGCGCGACCAGCGCCGGGAAGTGCAGCGAGGCCGCCGTGCGCAGCACCGGCCCCTGCCCGAGGCGGTCCATCAGCCGGCCCTGCGCCACGGCCCCGCACGCGTTGGCGAGGCTGAACGCGCCGAGCACGCGGCCGGCCTCCGCGAACGACCCGGTCGAGTCGCGCACCAGCAACAGGATCCCGAGGCCGAACATGCCGATCGGCATCGAGCCGGCGATCGAGAGGAGCATGGGCGCCCGGGCGCCCGGCAACGCGAGGAGCGCCCGGTAGCGGTGCACGCGGGGCGACACTACTCATTGACAGCGATGGGATGCTGTGGCGCATGGCCACACGCCACGCCGACCGACTTCAGCGCGCCGAGTGCGTGCTCGTCGGCGTACGCGTAGCCGGCTGAGCTCCCCGCAGCTCGGCATCCCTCCCCGTCCGTCCTCGCGACCGAAAGGCCGTCCCATGCTCGTACTCACCACCGTCTCCATCACCGCACGCCGACCTCGACGGAGGCACCGATGCGCGGCGCCGATGCCCTGATCTCCGCGCTCGAGCGCGCCGGGGTCGACACGATCTTCGGCATGCCGGGCGGCGCGAGCCTGCCGCTCTACGACGCGCTGCTGGACAGCCCGATCCGGCACGTGCTGATGCGCCACGAGGCCGCGGCCGGCCACGCGGCCGAGGGCTATGCGCGGGCCACGGGCCGGGTCGGCGTCGCGTTCGCCACCAGCGGGCCCGGGGCGACCAACCTCGTGACCCCGATCGCCGACGCCCACATGGACTCGATCCCGACCGTGTTCGTCACCGGCCAGGTGCGGACCGCTCTGCGGGGCACGAACGCCTTCCAGGAGGCGGACGTCATCGGGATCACCGCGCCGATCGTCAAGCACTCGATCGCCGTCGAGCGCGCCGACGACATCGCCCAGGCGGTGACCGACGCCGTGCACCTGGCCACGGCCGGACGGCCCGGGCCGGTGCTGATCGACCTCCCGAGCGACATCGCGGCCGCGCCCGCGCGCGACGCGGAGCCGCACGCGCCGCAGGTCCCCGGCTACCGGCCGCGGTCGCGCCCGAACGGACGGCAGGTCCGGATCGCCGCGCGGGCGATCGCGGCCGCCCGGCGCCCGGTGCTGTACGCGGGCGGCGGCGTCGTGCACGCCGGCGCGGCGGCCGAGCTGACCGCGCTGGCGCGGCTGGCCGACCTGCCGGTGACGACGACGCTGATGGCGCTCGGGACGTTCCCGGCGAGCGACCACCGCTGGCTCGGCATGCTCGGCATGCACGGGACCTGCGCGGCCAACTGGGCGATCGACGAGGCGGACCTGATCGTCGCCGTCGGCGCCCGGTTCGACGACCGCGTGACCGGGGCGCTCGACGAGTTCGCCCCGCACGCCAAGATCGTGCACGTCGACATCGACCCGGCGGAGATCGGCAAGAACGTGGACGCCCACGTGCCGATCGTGGGCGACGCCCGGCTCGCCCTGGCCGCGATCGTCGAGGCCTACGAGCACGCCGATCCCGGCCGGCTCGCCGAGTGGTGGGCGCGCATCGACGGCTGGCGCGCCGACGACGCCCCGCGCAACGACGCCGAGGCGGCGCTCGACGAGCTGCAGGCGGCGATCGGCGACGCGGTCGTGACGACCGACGTCGGCCAGCACCAGATGTGGGCGGCCGGCCGCCTGCGGTTCGACCGGCCGCGGCGCTGGATCACGTCGGGCGGGCTCGGCACGATGGGCTTCGGGCTGCCCGCGGCGATCGGCGCGCAGATCGCGTGCCCGGACGCGACCGTCGTGTGCGTGACCGGCGAGGGCTCGCTGTTGCTCAACGTGCAGGAGCTGGCCACGGCGGCGCACGAGCGGCTGCCGGTCAAGATCGTCGTGCTCGACAACGCCTGCCTGGGCATGGTGCGCCAGCAGCAGGACATGTTCTGGGAGGGCCGCCGCAACGCGGTCGACCTCGGCGCGACGCCCGACTGGCCGGCCCTGGCCCGCTCGTTCGGCGTCGCCGGCCACGACGGCGACCTCGAGGCGGCACTCGCCGAGCCGGGGCCGGCGCTCGTCCGGATCGCCATCGACCCGCAGAGCGACTGCCTGCCGATGTTCCGGCCAGGCGGTGCTTCCAGGGACATGATTGGGTACCACTCGATGAAGTGGAGTGGCTCTCGATAACCAGCGACGACCCGGCGGCCACGTTGCGGTGGGTCCGCCGGGTCGAGCTTGCCTTCGTCCCGCTCGCGCTGCTGTTCGCGGCGCTGCTGCTGCTCAAGGACTCGCCGGTCTGGTGGCTGTGCTGCGCGAGCGCGGCGCTCGGGCTGCTGTGTGCGCTCACGATGGGGCCGGCGATCAAGCGGGCCGAGCAGCACACGTTCGACGCCGCGGCGTGGGCGCGCGAGGCCGAGCGGCTGACGGTGGCGATCTTCTTCTCGGTCGCTGCGGTCGCCGTCGTCGTGGTGTACGCGTTCGCCGGCCTGGCGCTCGCGCTGGTGCTCGCCGCCCTGTTCGCCCTGTCTAGCGCGGCGGCATTCGCAGTGCGCCGTCGAGCCGGATCACTTCGCCGTTGAGCATCGGGTTCGCGACGATGTGAGCGGCGAGGTCGCCGTACTCCTCGGGGCGCCCGAGGCGGTGCGGGTGCGGGACCTGCTCGCCGAGCGCGACGCGCGCCTCTTCCGGCAGACCGGCCAGCAGCGGCGTGTCGAACAGGCCCGGCGCGATCGTCACGACGCGGATGCCCGAGGACGCGAGGTCGCGCGCCGCCGGCAGCGTCATGCCGACGATCCCGCCCTTGGATGCGGAGTACGCGAGCTGGCCGATCTGGCCGTCGTAGGCGGCGATCGACGCGGTGTTGATGCACACGCCGCGCTCGCCCTCGCCGTCGGGCTCGTTGCCGAGCATCGCGGCCGACGCCAGCCGCAGCACGTTGAACGTGCCGATCAGGTTCACGTTGATGACGGTCTGGAACGGCTCGAAGCTGTGCGGCCCGCGGCGGCCGGCGGTCTTCTCCGCCCAGCCCACGCCGGCGCAGCACACGGAGATCCGCAGCTCGCCGGCGGCCTCGACGGCGGCCTGGACCTGTGCGGCGTCGGTCACGTCGCAGCGCGCGAAGCCCGCGCCCAGCTCGGCGGCCAGCGCCTCGCCCTTCTCGGCGTTCAGGTCGGCGATCGTCACGCGCGCCCCGGCGCCTGCGAGTCGCCGCGCCGTGGCCGCCCCGAGCCCGGAGGCACCGCCCGCGACGAGCGCGCCTGCTCCCTCGATTCGCATGGGCGCGGACCCTATACGGCGTACCGCAGGAAGAGCTCCGACCCGTGGCGGAGGACCGCCTCGAGCCGCAGGTCCACGCCCTCCGGGAGCCGGCCGCCCTCCACGATCGCCGGCTCGTCGGGGTCGCCGGTGAGCAGCGGCGCGACGGTGAGGAACAGCTCGTCGACCAGCCCCTCGCGCTGGAGCGCCCCGTGCAGCGTCGGGCCGGCCTCGCAGAGCAGCGAGAGGATGCCGCGCGAGCGCAGCTCGCCCAGCAGCCCGGCGAGCGTCGGCTGCTGCATGTGGACGACCTCGACGGGCGCGGGCACGCCGGGCGGCTCGCCCTCGGCGCCCGTGCAGATCAGCACCGGCTGCTCGGGCGCCTGGAACAGGCCGGCGTCCCACGGGATCTCGAAGCCGCGCGTGATCAGCACCGCGAGCGGGTCGTCCGCCATGCCCGCTGCGCGCCGCCGGGCGCGCCGCTCGGGGTTGCGGACGAGCCGCGCGTAGCCCTCGGCGCGCAGCGTGCCGGTGCCGATCAGCACCGCGTCGGCGAGCGTGCGCAGCTCGAGCAGCATCTCGAGGTCGGCTTCGTCCCCGAGCGCCGCCGAGCGGCCGTCCGCCGCCGCGCGGCCGTCGACCGTGGAGATCATCGCCACGTACACGAACGGGCGATCCTCGGGCGCGCGCTCGCGCGGGCGCACGTCGGCGAGCAGCTCGTGGATCGGCCGCTCGGGCCCGGGAGTCAGCGGGGAGGCCGGCACCGCGCTTCAACCTACCCGAGCATTCGCCGATCACGTGGGCATGCGCCGCCTCGCCGTCCTCACCGCTGCCGTCGCCCTGCTCGCCGCGCCGAGCGCCGCCGCCTCGCCGCTCCTCCCGCCCAAGAAGAAGGTCTACACGGGCGTCACCGGCTCCACCTCCGTCAAGAACTTCGCGCGGCAGGTCGGCAAGCATCCGTCGGTGTTCGGCTTCTTCCACAAGTGGGGCGGCCCGACGGGCTTCATCTACGACGCGGCCGAGCGCAGCGGCTCGCGGCTGATGCTGCACATCTCCACACAGGACGGCTACGGGACCCGCGAGGTCATCACGCCGCGCGGCATCGCGAAGGGCGACGGCGACCGCTATCTGATCCGCACCAACCGCGAGATCGCCGAGTGGGGCCGGCCGACCTACGTGCGCTTCCTGGCCGAGATGAACCAGACCAACAACGGCTACAGCGCGTTCGACCGCGACGGCAGCTCCCGTGGCCCTTCGCACTCGACCAAGGCGTTCATCGCCGCCTGGCGCCGGGCGACGCTGATCCTGCGCGGCGGGCCGGTCGCGGCGATCGATGCCGAGCTCGCGAAGCTGAAGCTGCCCGCGCTGCACACGGACGCGACCGATCTGCCCACCCCGCAGGTCGCGATGGCGTGGGTCCCGCAGACCGAGGGGACGCCGAACATCCGCGCCAACCGCGCGCGGGCCTACTGGCCGGGCGCGAAGTACGTCGACTGGGTCGGCACCGACTTCTACTCGAAGTTCCCGAACTTCAAGGGCCTCGAGGCGTTCTACGCCGACTTCCCGAACAAGCCGTTCCTGTTCGGCGAGTGGGCCCTGTGGGGAAGCGACCGCCCGGGCTTCGTCCGCCAGTTCTTCGAGTTCGTCGAGACGCACCCGCGCGTGCGGATGCTGCTCTACAACCAGGGCAACCTGACCGGCGGCCCGTTCCGGCTGTCGCGCTACCCCAGCAGCACCGCCGAGATCAAGGCGGCGCTCAAGCGGAAGCGCTACCTCGGGACTCCCTGACCAGGCAGCCCTCGATGTGGTCGTCGACGAGGCCGCACGCCTGCATCAGCGCGTAGGCGGTCGTCGGGCCGACGAAGCGGAAGCCGCGCCGCTTGAGCTCCTTCGCCATCGCCTTGGACTCCGGCGTGGAGGCCGGGATGTCGGCGGCCGTACGCGGACGCGGGCGCGGCTCCGGGGCGAACGACCACAGCAGCTCGCTCAGGTCCACGTCGAGCGCGGCGCGGGCGTTGGCGATCGTCGCGTCGATCTTCGCGCGGTTGCGGACGATGCCGGCGTCGGCGAGCAGGCGCTCGCGGTCGGCGTCGCCGAACGCCGCGATCCGCTCGATGTCGAATCCGGCGAACGCGGCGCGGAAGTTCTCGCGCTTGCGCAGGATCGTCAGCCACGACAGCCCGGACTGGAACGACTCGAGGCACAGCTTCTCGAACAGCCGGCGGCTGTCGTGCACGGGCCGGCCCCACTCCTCGTCGTGGTAGGCGATGTACTCGGGTGTGGAGGAGCCCCACCAACAGCGGCCGTCGACAAGCCCGTCGCTCATGGCGCCAGGGCGTCGATCAGCTCGCCCACGTGCTCGGGCGGGGCGATCGGCGTGAGCACCAGCGTCGTGATGCCGCGCGCCGCGTACTCGCCCAGCCGCGCCTTCATCGCCGGGCCGTCGCCGAACACGAAGATCTCGCGCACCAGCTCCTCGGGCACGGCGGCCAGCGCGGCCTTGCGGTCGCCGCCGCGCCACGCCGCGACCATCGGGTCGATCGCCTCGCCCCAGCCCAGGCCGCGGAAGAACGCCTCGTAGACGGGCACCGTCGCGTAGGCGGCGAACATGAAGCGCGCGGTGTCGATCCCGTCGCCGGGGATGCAGAAGAACCGGCACACGACCTCGGTCGGCTCCCGGCCCGCGGCCTGCTCGCCCTCGCGCACGCGGGAAACCACGTGCTCGGCGGCCGACAGCGGCAGGAAGTTCGTGAACGAGCCGTCGGCGATCTCGCCGCCGAGCCGCAGCATCCGGTCGCGCAGCGCGGCCAGCACGATCGGCACCGGCGCGGCCGGCGGCGTCTCGAGCTTGAAGCCTCCCGGCCCGCGCCCGCCGGCCAGCACCTCGCGGAGCACCGGCACGGTCTCGCGCAGGCGCGTGAGCGGCTTCTCGAACGGCACCTGGTTCCAGCGCTCGACGATCACGTTCGAGGACGCGCCGAGCCCGAGCACGAAGCGGCCGCCGCTCGCGTCGGCGAGCGCCGCCGCGTGCTGGGCCAGCACGGCCGGGCCGCGCGTGAACGGGTTCACCACGCCGGTGCCGAGCCGCAGCCGCGACGTCCAGGCGGCGGCCAGCGCGAGCGGCGTGAACCCGTCGGCGCCGTTGGTCTCGCCGGTCCACAGGTCGTCGTAGCCCGCGGCCTCCGCGCGGCGCACGAGCGGCTCGTGTTCGGCCAGCGGGACGCCGGCGAACGGAAGCGTCAGACCCCAGCGGATCTCGGCCACGCGGGCACCCTATAGGCTCGCCGGACATGGACTTCAGCCGGCTCGGAAGGGGGGAGCTCGTCGCGGCGGTGGGCGGACTCCTGCTCGGCGTCTGCCTGTTCCTTCCCTGGTACGAGACCGCGTCCGACAACCCGAACGCGATGATCGACGGGCAGCGCGGCGCGCTGAGCGGCTGGGAGGTGCACCCGATCATGCGCTGGCTGCTGCTGCTCGCCGCGATCGCGCCGTTCATCCTCATCTGGATCGTGATCCGCGACCACGAGCTGTCGTGGGCGCGCGGCGAGCTGACCGCCGTGGCTGCGATCGCCGCCTTCGGACTCGTCGCCTACACCGGGTTCCTCGACCGCCCCGGCTCGCCCAGCGGCGAGATCTCCCTGCAGCCCGGGTTCTACGGTGCACTGCTCGGAACGATCCTGATGATCGTCGGCGGCGCGATGGCCGCCGGCCAGACCGAACGACGGCGCAAGCCCCCGGGGGTGTTCTAGTGTCCCGATTCAGAACCCGATGGCACTCGGCGGCGCCGGCATCCGCCGCTAGTGCCACCGGTCTTCCGAATCGAGACACTCACGAATGACCGTTCCAGTCGACCGAAATCTCGCGCTCGAGCTCGTGCGCGTGACCGAGGCCGCGGCACTGGCGGCGGCGCAGCTCCTGGGCATGGGCGACAAGGAGGCCGCCGATCAGGCGGCGGTCGACGGCATGCACGCCGTGCTCCACACCGTGCAGATGGACGGCGTGGTGGTGATCGGCGAGGGGGAGAAGGACGAGGCCCCGATGCTCCACAACGGCGAGCGCGTCGGCAACGGCTCGCCGCCGGAGGTCGACATCGCGGTCGACCCGCTCGAGGGCACGCGGCTCGCCGCCCAGGGGCGCCCGAACGCGCTGGCCGTGATCGCGCTGTCCGAGCGCGGCACGATGTTCGACCCCGGCCCGTGCGTGTACATGGAGAAGATGGCGGGGTCGGAGCAGATCGCCGACCTGCTCGATCTCGACCGCCCGATCGGCGAGACGCTCGGCCTGATCGCCGAGCGCAAGGAGACCGACATGCGCGACGTGATGGTCGTCGTGCTCGACCGGCCGCGTCACGAGGAGGGCATCAAGCAGATCCGCGCGGCGGGCGCGCGCGTGCGGCTGATCACCGACGGCGACGTGTCCGGCGCGCTGCTCGCCGTCTCACCCGACCGGCCCGTCGACCTGCTGTGGGGCGTCGGCGGCACGCCCGAGGGCGTGATCTCGGCGGCGGCGCTCAAGTGCTTCGGCGGCGGGCTCATCGGCCGGCTCGCCCCGCGCGACGACGCCGAGCGCCAGGCCGCGGTCGACGCGGGCTACGACGTCGATCGCGTGCTCACGCAGGACGAGCTCGTGAAGGGCAACAACTGCTTCTTCTCGGCGACCGGCGTGACCGACGGGGACGTGCTCCAGGGCGTGCGCTACGAGGGGTCGCGCGGCGCGTCGACCGAGTCGCTGGTCATGCGCAGCCGCTCAGGCACGGTGCGGCGCATCCAGTCGCGCCACGATCGCGCCAAGCTGCGCCAGCTCACCGGTCGCTACGGATGAACCAGACCGCCGCGGCCACAGCAGCGGCGAACGCGGCGAACAGCGAGATCACGACCGCCCACGGCGTGTCACCGACATTGACCGACTGCTGCGGCCTGCCGCCCGGCTCGAAGCGGCCGACGGCCGACATCTCGAGGTCGCGCCGCGCCAGCGAGCGCAGGAACCCGTGCGTGACGAGGACGTGGATGCGCGACTGCGTGACCTTGTAGAACCAGCGCGCGATCCACGTCGCGATCCGCGGGTAGAAGTTCGAGACCTCGACCTCCACGTGCGCCCGCGCGTAGCCGGGCTTCTCCGCGTCGGTCCGCCGAACATCGATCTCGAGGTACCCCTCGTCGCGCTTGTCGACGAGCACGCCGTCGCGGATGCGCCACCGCACGATCCCGCGGCCGTCGGTGATCTCGTAGTCCGGCGCGTGGAAGCGCAGCAGCACGAACGGCCGGCGGAGCAGGACCACGCGGCGCTCCTCCTCGGTGTACTCGATCCGGATCAGGCCGAGCGAGACGCGCGAGAGGTACTTCCAGTACGTGCGCGCGAGGCGCTCGAGGTAGAGCGGGGTCCAGATCTCCTCGAGCTCGCCCTCGGGCATCGTCACGTCGGCGGCCTGGATCGAGCGGACCGCACCGCCGGAGTCCATGACGGTGTTGTCGTCCACATCGCTGATGACCGCGTCGGGAGCCGGGCGGCGCATGCTGGCTGGAGACGGTACCGCTACTGGGCGGGTGCGTCAGTGCGCAGGCGCACGGCGCCGAGGCGATCCGTGTGCGCGAAGCCGAGGGCCTTGGCGGTCGCCGACGTCAGGTCGAACGCCCGGCCCTTCGTGAACGGCCCGCGGTCGACCACCGGGACCGTGATGCGGTGGCCCTTGTAGAGCAGCGCCACCTTGCTGCCGCACGGCAGCGTCTTGTGCGCCACGCCCATCAGCGTGCGGCTCATCTTCACGCCACAGGCCGTCTTGCGGCCGTAGAACCCGGGGCCGTACCACGTCGCCTCGACCGGGCGGTGGACCGTGATGTCCAGCTCGGGCGAAGCGCTGGCGGAGGAGGCCGGCGAGGTCGACTGGAGGACGGCGCGGATGCGGTGCTGGCCGACGCGCTGGGCGCGCCAGCGCGCCATGTACGTGCCGTCGGCGTTCACGATGGCGCTCGCCACGGCGGTCCACACCTGCGTCGCGGCGTCGAAGCGCTCGACGCTGACGGTGCGGCCGGCGGCCGAGGCCGGGACCGTGCCGCGGAAGCGCGCCACCTTCTTCTTCATCGTGCCCGCGCGGGCCGAGATGGTGCCCTGCGGGCCGCTGGCGGTGATCACGCCCTCGGTCGCGGGCGGGGGAGGCGCCTGGACGCCGCCGCTCGGCGGGTCGCCGGCGGCGATCGCCGGCACCGCGAGAGCGGTCGTAAGGGCGCAGAGCGCCGCAGTTCTTCCCAAGGGCCTCGTCATGTCTCTCTCGATGGCCTACGAGGTGAGCTGACGGGCTCGCGCAGAGAAAGCAGCGCTACGACGTGGATGACCCCGGTCGATTCGCCCCCGCGGCTTCGTGCCGCTTTGGTTCCCCCGTTCGCCGCGTTGAGTAACGCGGCAATTCGGCGGCGGGGAACCTAGCAGATGGACAGCGCTTGCCGCGCCCCTACGGACGGGGGATGCGGCCGGCCGCGCGCTTGATGATCTGGCCGCCCACCGTGAGGCCGATCTGGGCCAGCTCGCCGGCCGCCTGGACGGCCGTCGTGACGATCTCGGCGGGGCCGCCGTCGCGGCGTCCGTCGCCCTCGCCGGGCACCTGCCAGCCGGCCGGCGGGGCCGACGGGACGGCGGGCTTCGGCCTCGCCTTGGGCTTTGCCGCCTTCGGCTTCGAGGCCTTCGGCTTCGCGGCGGTCGCGGTCGGCTCCTGCGTGCGCGTCGCACCGGCGCGACGGTCGCCCCCCAGGCGGGTCGGCCGCGTGGACGGCAGGGTGCCGAGCACGCCGGTGTCAGCGGACTTCTTCGGCTTCTTCTTGGCGGACTTTTGGGCCATGAGTTGAACGTTTTGCCCGCGCTCGCATTTCCACGGGCTAAAGTCATTGTCAACGCGCGGCTCGTCCGCGTTGACTTCAAAAAATATAGCGCCTAGACTCACCCACCTTAGGGTCGTGCTTTCCAGCTTTGCTCCGGGTCAAGGGAGCTCCGACCCAGCGGTGTACCTCAGAACCCTGTCGCCCCCAGCAGGCGTCCCGAGAACAGGACATCGATGTCAGTAGTGGACCTCCAAGAACTCGAAGAAGTCAAGGGCCTGCTCCTGAAGGGGCAGCAGGTCGGCGTCCTCACCTTCGCTGAGATCGCCACGGCCGTCGCCGAGATCGATCTCGACGAGGCCGACGTCGAGGAGCTGCACGGCTACCTCGAGAAGTCGGAGATCGAGCTGGTCGAGGAAGTCGACCCTGCGCTCGCGGCGGCCCAGGTGGAGCGCGCGCCCGACAAGCGCGGCCGGCGGAAGAAGGCCACGCTCGACCTCAAGCCGGACATGACGACCGACAGCCTTCAGCTGTTCCTGAAGGACATCGGCAAGGTCCGGCTGCTCACGGCCCAGGAGGAGGTCGACCTCGCGCGCCGGATCGAGCGCGGCGACCTCGACGCCAAGCAGAAGATGGTCGAGTCGAACCTGCGGCTCGTCGTCTCGATCGCCAAGAACTACCGCAACCAGGGCCTGCCGTTCCTGGACCTGATCCAGGAGGGGACGCTGGGCCTCGTGCGCGCGGCCGAGAAGTTCGACTACCGCAAGGGCTTCAAGTTCTCCACGTACGCGACCTGGTGGATCCGCCAGGCGATCGCCCGCGCGCTGGCCGACAAGGCGCGCACGATCCGCATCCCGGTCCACGTCGTCGAGAAGCTGAACAAGATCGGCCGTGCCGAGCGCAAGCTCGTCACCGAGCTGGGCCGCGAGCCCACCGCGGAGGAGATCGCCCACCACACGGGCATCGAGCCCGAGGAGGTCGAGTCGATCAAGCGCTCCGCCCAGGCCCCGGTCTCGCTGGAGAAGCCGGTCGGCGACGAGGAGGAGTCCGAGTTCGGCCAGTTCATCGCCGACGAGCGCGCCGAGAGCCCGTACGAGCGGGCGGCGGAGATCCTCACCAAGGAGGCGCTCCGCGAGGCGCTGGAGAACCTCTCCTACCGCGAGCGCCGCGTGCTCGAGCTCCGATACGGGCTCGGCGGCGAGCACCCGCGGACCCTCGACGAGGTGGGCCGCACGTTCAACGTGACGCGCGAGCGCATCCGCCAAATCGAGAACCAGTCGCTGAAGAAGCTGCAGAGCCTCGCCGAGGCTCAGAAGCTCCGCGACGTCGCCTAGGTAACTCCGGCTTTCTCGCCGGCCGCGTGCGCGGCCGGCGGCGCTGGACGGCCCGAGCCCGGCGGCGGCGAGAAAACGGGGCACCATCCTCAAGGGCGGTGCGGACCGAGCCGATGATGATCGGGATATGGCTTTCGATCTCGATCACGCGCTGCGCTATCTCATCGCGGCTGAGGGCAGCGACCTCCATCTGAAGGTCCCCTCGTATCCGCTCATCCGGCTGCACGGCCACCTCGAGCCCATCCCGGACACCGAGCGGCTCTACCCCGAGGACACCGAGCGTGCCCTGGCGGAGATGCTCAACGACAACGACAAGGTCGCGGAGTTCGAGTCCGAGAACGAGGTCGACTTCTCGTACGCGGTCGAGGGCCTGGGCCGCTTCCGCGTCAACGCCTTCCGCCAGCGCGGCTCGGTGTCGATCGTCATGCGCGCCATCCCGGTCGTGATCAAGTCGGTCGACGAGCTCGGGCTGCCCGAGGTCGTCACGCACCTCGCCGAGGAGGAGCGCGGGATCCTGCTGCTCACCGGCACCACCGGCTCCGGCAAGTCGACGACGCTCGCCGCGATGCTCGATCACATGAACCGGTCGATGCACAAGCACATCGTCACGATCGAGGACCCGATCGAGTTCCTGCATCGCGACCGCAACTCGATCATCAACCAGCGTGAGGTCGGCGCCGACACCGCGTCGTTCAAGCGCGCGCTGCGCCGCGTCCTGCGCCAGGACCCGGACACGATCCTCATCGGCGAGATGCGCGACGAGGAGACGGTCCACACCGCGCTGAGCGCGGCCGAGACCGGCCACCTCGTGCTCTCGACGCTCCACACGGTCGACGCCTCCGAGACGATCAACCGCATCATCGACTTCTTCCCGCCGCATCAGCAGCAGCAGGCGCGGGCGATGATCGCCGGCACGCTGAAGGGCATCGTGTCCCAGCGCCTCGTGCCGACCGCCGACGGCCAGGGCCGCGTGGCGTGCTGCGAGATCCTCGTGATGACCGGCCGCGTCCACGACATGATCCTGGACCCGAAGCTCACCGGCCAGCTGCCGGAGGTCATCGCCGAGGGCTCGTACTACGGCATGCAGACCTTCGACCAGCACCTGCTGCAGCACCTGCACGCCGGCCGGGTGACGATGGACGACGCGATGCGCGTGGCGACCTCGCCGCACGACTTCAAGCTGATGGTCGCCGCCTCCGCGAAGCCCGCCGAGGGGCCCGAGGCGTCGATCCCGCCGGTGCCGACGCACGACTCCCCCGAGGAGTCCTCGCCGGCCCCGATGACCGTCGGCCTGTCCGACGGCCAGGGCTCCGCGCCCCGCGCCGCCTCCGGCGCCGTCCGCCCCGCCGGCGCCCTCCGCGCCGCCCCCGGGCGTCACGTTCTAGATACGCTGCGGCGCGCCCGGCTTCCGGGCGCGCCCATGCGCGACGACTTCGGACAGTTCGACGAGACGCAGTCGCAGGACGCCTTCGCCCTGCAGAACTCCAAGCTGCTCAAGGTGCGGCTCGACGAGGTCACCATCCAGGCCAAGCTGGGGTCGATGGTCGCCTACCAGGGCGACGTGAAGTTCGAGCACTCCGGTTCGGGCGGCCTCGGGCGGATGCTCAAGAAGGCGGTCAGCGGCGAGGGCACGCAGTTGATGAAGGTCACCGGTAGCGGCGAGGTGTTCCTGGCCGACCAGGCGCAGGAGGTCCACATCCTCTACCTGGAGAACGACCTCATCACGGTCAACGGGCGCAACCTGCTCGCGTTCGACAGCGGGATCGACTGGGACATCAAGCGGGTCGAGGGCGCCAGCGGGATGATGGGCGGGGGATTGTTCAACATGGCGCTGCACGGCACCGGCTATGTGGCGTTCCTCTCGGACGGGCCGCCGGTGCGGCTCGACGTCGGCGCGGCGCCCACGTTCGCCGACGCCCAGGCGGCGATCACCTGGTCGTCCGGCGTGCAGACCGGCATCCGGACCGACTTCAAGATGAAGAACCTGATCGGCCGTGCCTCCGGCGAGACGCTGCAGATGGCGTTCACCGGCAGCGGCTGGGTGCTCGTGCAGCCCTCCGAGGGCCGCGTGATCTTCACGCAGCAGAGCGGCTGAGCGCGTCGGCGGATCTGGCGAACGTCAACTGCGGCTGGGTAGGGGAGCGGGGACGCCCGCGTCGAGGCAGTATTTCGTCGCGCTCGTTGCGCCGGCGTCGGGTCGTGCGACGAAATGCTGGCTATACGTGCTTAACGTCGCACGGACCGACGGCCACGCGATGCGTGCGACGAAATGCTCCCTATAGGTGCGGAACGTCGCACGAATCGGCGGCGGCGCGACCGGTGCGACGAAATGCACACAAGCCTGGGCGCCCCGACTCCCTACCCAGCCGCAGTTGACGTTCGCCGGCGGCTAGACATGAACTAGGTCGTCGTCGGCGGGATCGTCGACGACCTGCTCGCAGCTCGGGCACCACCAGCGGGCCTCGAGCGCGGTGCCGCAGGCCTCGTGCCGGTACGGCTCGCCGCCGCCGGTGCGGGCGCCCCAGTCGGCCAGCAGCCGCAGCGCGCCGGCCAGCTCGCGGCCCGACTCAGAGAGCTCGTAGACGAACCGTGGCGGGCGGTCGGTGTAGGCCTGGGCGACGACCAGCGCCTGCTCGGTCAGGGACTTCAGGCGCGCGCTGAGCACGTTCGGCGCGATGCCCTCGAGCTGCGCCTGCAGCTCGTTGAAGCGCAGCGGCCCGTCGAGCAGCGCGGCGACGGTGAGCAGCGTCCAGCGATCGCCGACCCGGGCGAGGGCGTCGGCGAGCGGTGTCGCGGCGGGCGTGCGGCGGCGTGCCATGCCCCCGGAGGGTAGACCTGTATAGTGACTTGCAAGTTGCAAGTGACTAGGAGCAGGGTGAGATGACTGAGGTTCTCGAGGCGATCGGGCGGGCTGTGAACGAGGCGGCGGACAAGGTCGGGCCGTCGGTGGTGGGGCTCGGGCGCGGCTGGGGCCGCGGCTCGGGCGTGGTGATCGCGCCCGGCCAGGTCGTGACCGTCGCGCACGTGTTGCGCGGCGACGAGGTCGCGGTGGCGTTCCCCGGCGGCGACGTCCGCGAGGGGCGCGTGCTCGGGTCGGATCCCGACCTCGACGTGGCCGTCATCGGCGTCGACACCGGCGACGCGCCGGCGGTCGCCTGGGCGGAGGACGGCGCGGCGACCGGCGCGCCCGTGTTCGCGCTCGCCAACCCCGGAGGGCGCGGCCTACGCACCACGTTCGGGCTCGTGTCCGCCACGGGGCGTGGCTTCCGCGGCCCGCGCGGGCGCCGGGTGGCCGGTTCGATCGAGCACACCGCGCCGCTGCCGCGCGGCAGCTCCGGCGGTCCGCTGACCGATCTCGCCGGCAACCTGATCGGCCTCAATGCCGTCCGGCGCGACGGCGGCTTCATCCTCGCGCTGCCCGCCGACGCGGCGCTGCGCCGCCGGGTCGACGAACTGGCCAGCGGCGAGGCGGCCGAGCGGCCGCGGCTCGGCGTGGCGCTCGCGCCGCCGCGCGTCGCGCGCCGCATGCGCGCCGCGGTCGGCCTGCCCGAGCGCGACGGCCTGCTCGTGCGCGACGTGGTCCGCGACAGCGCCGCGGCGGCCGCCGGGCTGCAGCGCGGCGACCTGCTCGTGCGCGCCGGCGACAAGCCGCTGGCGAGCATGGACGACCTGTTCGACGCGCTCGACGGCGGCGGCGATTCGCTCGCCGTCGGAATCGTGCGCGGAACCGAGGAGCGCGACATCGAGGTCGCGTTGCAGCACTTCAGTTCGTGAAGTCTTGCGTTATCCTTAGGTTTCGTGCCGAACTCCGATTGCCCCGTATGTCGTACCGCAGACGTGGTCTGCGGGAAGTGGACCCTCCTCATCATCCGCGATCTGGCGGAGGGCCGGGCGCGCTTCTGTGAGCTCGAGCGCTCCCTCGCCGGCATCTCGCCGCGCACCCTCTCGCTGCGACTGCGCGCGCTGGAGGAGGAGGGCATCGTCGAGCGCCAGACGTACCCCGAGGTCCCGCCGCGCGTCGAGTACGCGCTGACCGAGAAGGGCCGCGCGCTGGTCCCGATCGTCGAGTCGATGCGCGTCTACGGGCGCGAGTGGCTCAACGAGGACGGCGCGTGCGCCGTCGAGCGGCCCGAGGCCGCCGACGCCGTCGCGGCATAGTTTCCGTCCGACCCGTGTGCAATAGCGCGTGCGCGCGAAGGAAGCGGCTTCGCTGAGGCGAACGAGCGCGGCATGCACAACCGCGCCCTGCACGACTCGCTGGCCGCTTTCGTCGAAGAGGCCGCGTGGCAGCTCGCCGAGGAGATCTCCGGCGGCGCCGAGGTCCCCTTCGAGCTGATCGAGCAAGGCCGCGCGAGCGCCCCGCTCTACTGCTACCGGCCGCTGACCGGCCGCTTCCTCGCCGACCGCTCGACCGAGCTGGCGAAGCTGCCGTCGTACCCGTCCGCCGTCCAGGGCCTCATGACCCTGCCCGACCTGCCGGCCTACCTGAAGGCCCGCCAGCGCCGCACCCCGTCGCCCGACCAGCGGCTGCAGGCTGACGCCGCGCTGCAGGCATTCCTGACCGCGGTCTGGACCGAGTCCACCGACTTCGCGTTCGAGCACGAGCGCTTCGAGGCCGCCTACGCGCAGCTCGAGGAGGCCGCGTACGGCGACCGCTCGCTGTCGGTCGTCCTCGCCGTGGTCGAGGGGCTCGTGCTGGAGAGCGACGAGGTCGCGCTCGGCGACGGCCTGGCGCTCGTCCGCGCCGAGACGCTGCAAGACGTGCCCGCCGACCTGCAGCTGGACGAGATGGGCACGGTCGCCGTGCTCGCGCTCGACGCCGCGGTCGGCGACGGCCGCGCGCTCGAGGATGCCGGCCGCCGGCTGCGGCGCCTGCAGACCGCGCTGCGCCTGTGGGACGACGCCGAGCCGTCGCTCGGCCCGACCGCCTGGGCGCGCACCAACGGCGGCGCCTGGAGCGCCGTGCCGCTGGCCACCGGCGTGCGCCGCGACGTCGGCGACTGCCTGCTGGCCGCCGACGAGGAGGACCCGCTGCGGGCGTTCTGCTCGCTCGTCTCCCGCCGCACCCCGCGCGCGGGCGAGCTCGCCTGGGCGCTGCGCCGCTTCGAGCTCGGCTGCGAGCGCGCCTTCGCCGTCGAGGCGCTGACCGACTGGCTGCTCGCCGGCCGCGCGCTGCTCGCCGACCCGGACGCGGCCGGCTACGACGGCATGGCCGAGCGCCTGGCGGTGATCTGCGCGACGCCCGACGAGCGTCAGGCGCTCGAGCGGCGGCTCGACGAGGCGATCCGCCTCGAGCGCTCCGCGATCACCGGCCACGTGCGCCCCGAGCCGGCGGTCGAGGACCTGATCGCCGACCTCGGCGGCAACCTGCGCGCCGTCCTGCGCGACGTCCTCTGCGGGCACCTGGACCCGCAGCTCCGCCGCGTGGCCGACGAGATGCTCGAGGCGGAGCTCGGGCTCGTCGAGCCCGCCTAGAAGAGGTGCTCGCGCATCCGCGCGAGCCCCTCGACGTCATGCACGTCCCCGTCGAGCTCGGGGATGACGATCATCGGCGGGTCGGCGAGCAACTCGCGCAGTCGCGCCAGGGACGCCTGCTCGCGCTCGGCCAGCGCCTCGATCTCACCCGCCGCGGTCGCCACCCGGCGGGCGAGGTCCTCGGGCAGGCCGGTGGGCACCCCGTCGCCGTCGACGGCCGCGTGCAGGCGGTTGACGACCAGCCCGCCGAACGGCATGTCGGCGTCGCGCAGCTTCCGGTGGAAGAAGATCGCCTCCTCGACCGGGTCGTGGCGCGGCGCGGTCACGATCAGGAACGTCGTCGCCGGGTCCTCGAGCAGCAGCCCGACCCGCCGGGCGCGCTCCGTGAAGCCGTCGATCATCCCGCCGAGCGCGCGGAAGAACACCGACAGGTCGTGCAGCAGATCGACGCCGGTGAGCCGCTCCAGCAACCCGAACACGACGCCGGTGCCGCGGCCGAGGATCCGCCCGCCGAGGCCGGCCGGGCGCAGGAACATCTTGATCGCGCGGCCCTGGAAGAACCCGGTCAGGCGCCTCGGCGCGTCGAGGAAGTCGAGCGCGTTGCGGGACGGCGGCGTGTCGAGCACCAGCAGGTCGTAGTCGCCCTCCTGGTCGAGCTCGTAGAGCTTGGCGATCGCCGTGAACTCCTGCGAGCCGGCGACCGAGTTGGAGAGCTGCTGGTAGATCCGGTTGGAGAGCACCTCCTGCGCCGTCTCCTTATCGGGTGCCAGGCGCTCGATCAGCGCGTCGAACGTGCCCTTGGAGTCGAGCATCAGCGCCCACAGCTCGCCCTCGATCGTCACGCCATGCCCGCTGAAGCGCTCCGGGTCGACGAGCCGCGGCTCGTTGCCCAGCTCCTCGAGCCCCAGCGCGTCGGCCAGGCGGCGCGCCGGGTCGATCGTCACGACCGCGACCTTGTGGCCGCGCTCGGCCATGCCCATCGCAAGGGCGGCGGCCGTCGTCGTCTTGCCGACGCCGCCCGGCCCGGCGCACACGACGATGCGCCGGCCTTCCAGCAGGGGGAGGACGCTCGTCAGATCAGGCCCTCGCGCACCGCGAAGGCGACTGCCTGCGAGCGGCTGCGCGCGTTCAGCTTGGTCACGACGTCGTGCAAGACGTTCTTGACTGTACGCTCGGAGTAGCAGAGCTGCTCCGCCACCTCGCGGGTCTGGTGGCCCGCGGCGATCAGTGCCAGCACCTGCTGCTCGCGGTCGGTGAGCGTCGCGATCGGCGGGCGGTCCGGCTCCAGCGTCACGCTCTTGAGCAGGTTGCCGAACAGCTCGGGCTCCATCACCCGCGTGCCGTTGACCGCGGCCTTGACCGCCGTGCCGAGGCTCTCGGGCGTCAGCGTGTCCTTGCGCAGGTAGCCGACCGCGCCGGCCTGCAGCGCGGCGAGCACCGACTCCTCGGCGCCGTCGGACGAGCACACCATCACGCGCGCCGATGCCTCGCCGATGAAGTCGCCGCCGCCGTCGGCGGCGGGATCGAGGATCACCAGGTCGGCGTCCGCAAGGCCCGGATGGCGGCGCGCCTCGGCGACGCTCTCGGCGTGCTCGACACGCTCCACCTCGGGCATGAGCTGCAGCGAAGCGGCCAGGCCCCTGCGGTAGATCGTGTGTGGGTCGAGGACGAAGAGCTTCACGGTCCGCTCCCGGACACGGCCGATACTACGGGCCGGGCGGGAGGGGGTCCAGCCAGGTCAGCGGCCGCGTGCCCTCCTGCGCTTCGACGGCCGCGAACAGCGCCGAGCCGGGCCGGCGCACCTCCGCGGCGTCGCGCGCCACGTGCGCCTGGGCGCGCGCCACCTCGGTCGGATCCGGCACGCTGGCCCCGCCCGCCGCGTCGAGCCGGCGGGCCGCGGCGAACGGCCGGTCGTCGAGCCGAGCGATCTCGACGGCCTCGCGCACGTGGACGATGCGATCCTCATCGAGCGCGATCCCCACGTGCCGATCGTCCGAGAACACGACGTCGCCGGGCAGGAGGTCGCCGCGTTCGACCGGCGCGCCGGCCTCGAGCTGTTGGCTCGCGACGCGCGGCAGCGACATGCCGGCCTGCGCGTACGACCACTGCACGAGCCCGGACGGGTCGAACCCGGTCTCGGGGGTCGAGCCGCCCGGGTGATACGGCGCGCCGACGTGCTTCTCCGCCTCCACCGCCGCGGCCAGCGCCCGGGCTCCGGGCACGTTGCCGCGCCCGGCCGGAACCACCACGGCGGGCGGCGGCTCGGCCGGCTCCAGCTCAGGCGGCTCCCAACCGGTCGAGAGCGGACGCGCGAAGCCGACGTGGAGATGGCTCTGGTGCGCCGCGTCGGTCCAGTAGCCGGGGCCGGCGATCGCCCACGGCGTCGCGATCTCGTCGGGCCGGATCGCCGCGTCGAGGTGCTGCAGCGAGATCGCCACCCGGCGCGCGACGACGTTGGAGGCGTTGACCGGCTCGCCGTCGATCGCCGCGATGTCGGCCGCCCGGCCGAGATGGTGGGAGGACACCGCGCCGCCGGTCGTGAACCGCGAATGCCCAGAGCAGAGGCTCGTCACCGTGATCGTGTGATCGCGGCTCAGCGTGGTCAGCAGGGCAACGATCCGCGGGTCCACGCGCCCGGCCCGCAGGTCCTCGTCGCAGGAAGGCTGCAGCACGACGCGGGGGTCCGCGAGCAGCATCCGCGCGTCGCCGGCGACCGGCGGTGGCGGCGCTTCCGGCGCCGGCGGCTCCCAGTCGGCGGCGGGTTGGTCGCCGAAGCCGATGTGCACGTGCGCCTGGTGGCTCGCGTCGGTGTAGTAGCCGGGGCCCGAGATGGCCCACGGCGTGCCGACCTCGTCGGGCCGGATCGACGGGTCGAGCTCCTGCAGCCCGGCGACGACCGCGCGCGCAGCCATGTTGGACGCGTCGACCGGCATGCCGTCGATCGCCGTGATGTCCACCCCGCGGCCGAACTGGTGGCTCGAGATCCGGCCGCTCGACGTGAACCGGCCGTAGCCCGAGCGCATCCCGGACACCGTGATCGTGTGCACGCGGCTCAGCGTGCTGAGCACCGCCACGATCCGGGGGTCGATCAGTCCTGCGCGCAGGTCGGCGATGCTCGCCGGGTCGAGCACGACGTTGTCGTTGTGGAGGAGTGCTTGGCCGGCGCCCGCCGCCGCCATGTCACCTCTCCACGCGTTCCACCTGACTCCTGACGAGCTCGCTGCGCAGCTCGTCCGGCGCCGGATCGGCGATCCGCCTCGGCTGCTCGCCGCCCGGCCCGATCACCTCCATCACGTGCTCGTCGCGCGTCCAGAACACCACGGTCGTGTCGGGCGCCGCCGCCCGCAGCCGGTCGCCCAGCTCGCGCGACTCCAGCCGCTCGAGGTCGAGCACCACCGCGTCCGGGCGGAGGCGGCCGGCAAGCAGCACGAGCGCCTGCGGTCGCGTCTCCTCGGCGATGACCTCGATGCCCTCCTCGGCGAGCACGGCGCCCATGCCGAGGCGCACGACCGGCTCGAGGTTGCCGAGGAGCACGCGCGGGGCGGTCATGCGCGGAACCATCGCTGCTGGGGCGCCCTCACGCCAGAGCCGTTCGGGCATGCCGGGTTGCCCGTTCGGCCTACGATCCCTCGGTGACGCTCCACGACGCGTTCGCGCAGGAGGCGGCCAAGGACGGCATCGTGCTCGGGCCGCGCACGTTCGACTGGCTGTGCGAGCAGGGTCACGTCGGGCTCGAGCGCGTCGCCAAGGCGCGCCGCGACCCGGCGATCGTCGCGCCGGTAAAGGCCGCGCTCGCGAGCCTCGCGGCGATCTACGCGCGCCTGAAGGGCGACGAGTCGGTGCTCCCTGCGGCACGCGAGAACCTGTTCCTTCCGGCCGACCTGTTCCACGAGCCGACCGGCACGGTCATCGCGGTCGACGGGCCGGAGCACTTCACGTCGTTCCGCCTGATCGCGCTCGAGCTCTACCCGCCGGAGCTCGACGTCGCCGAGCAGGCGGCGCTGTGCCGCGAGTGGGCCGAGCGAACGGACGGGCTCGAGCGCGGCCTGGCCGCCAAGGGGTTCGGATTCGGCGGCCGCCCGCGTGAGCGCGCCTACCACGACGCGCTGTTCGACCTCGCGGTCCCGGCCATGGGCCATCCGCCGGTGATCCGCATCGCCGCCACCGACGAGGACGGCGCAGAGGCCTACCGCCGCCACCGCGCTGAGTTGAGCGCGCTCAGCGGATCCTGATCGGGGATCCCTTGATGTCGGTGATCGCGACGTTGACCGTCTTGCAGCGCGCGCACTTGACGCGGACCTTCAGCGTCATCTGGATCTCGTGCATCGAGGCGGCCAGGACGGTGCCGCAGTTCACGCACACGTAGTCGTCGGGCCCGTTGCCGGTGAACGCCGGGCGGTCCACGTCCATCTGCACCGCGGTGCCGCCGTCGGGCGGGACCTCGCCCGGGCGCACCTCCCGCATGACGATCCGGCCCATGGCGTCAGAGGGCTGCGAGCTTCCCGGTGAAGTCCTTGATCAGCGCGTCGAGCACGCCGGCGACGACGCCCTCGCCCATCGAGGCCGCCTTGCCGGTGATCTGCGCGTTGGTCTGGAGCGTTCCGCCGCCGTCGGTGAGGTCGAACGTCGCCGTCGCGTTGGCGTGGCCCTGGCCCCCGGCCTCGCGCGACTTGACGATGAGCACGGCGTGATGCGCGGCGTCGTCCTTCTCCGCGACCTCCACGGTGCCGGTGAACTTCATCGACATCGCGCCCATCTTCACGACGATCTCGGCCTTGACCGCGTCGTCACTCGTTCGCTCGATCACCCGTCCGCCCTCGACGCACGGCACGACCTTCTCGAGGTCGGTGACGGCGGCGAAGTTCTCGTCGGTCGAGTGCGACATCGAGAACGGGTGCTCCAGCGTGACGGCCATTGACGATCTCCTCCGGTTCGGTCCCACGAGTTTATGCTCCGCGGGTGCCAATCGAGCCCGGCAGCTATCGCTTCGGACCGGACAACGGCAGGCTGACGGTGCGGACCGGGCGGACCGGCGCGGTGGCCAAGGCGGGGCATGATCTGCTGCTCGAGGTCACGACCTGGAACGCCACGCTCACGGTCGGCGACGAGACGACCCTCGAGGTCGACGCCGACGCCACGTCGTTCAAGGTCCGCGAGGGCACCGGCGGCATGCAGGCGCTCGACGACGGCGACCGGGCCAACATCGAGCAGACGATCGACGACGAGGTCCTGATGCGCGAGCCGATCACGTTCCGCTCGACGCGGGTGACCGAGCTCGCCGACGGGCTGAGCGTCGAGGGGCAGCTGACGGTCCGCGGGAGGACCGCGTCGGTCGCCTTCGACGTGACCGTGGCCGACGGCCGCCTGACGGCGATCGCCCCGCTCCGGCACAGCGACCATGGCATGAAGCCGTACTCGGCGTTGTTCGGCGCGCTGAAGGTCGCCGACGAGGTGAAGGTCGAGGTCGACGCCCGCCTGCCGTGAAGTACCTCCTGAGCTTCTACCAGCCCACCGGCGGCGAGCCGGACCCCGAGCTCCTCGAGCGGGTGATGGCCGATCTCGGCGCCGTCAACGACGACCTCCGCGCCGCCGGCAAGTGGGTGTTCGGCGGCGGGCTGCACGCGCCGGACACCGCGACCGTGCTGCGGCTCAAGGGCGGTGACGTGGCGGCGACCGACGGGCCGTTCAGCGAGGGCAAGGAGCACCTCGGCGGCATCACGATCATCGAGGCCGACGACCTCGACGAGGCCCTCGGCTGGGCCGGGCGGATCGCGCGCGCGACCACCCTCCCGATCGAGGTACGGCCGTTCCAGCACTAGACGTCGAGCGTGTCTTCCGGGAGGAGTACGGCCGCGCGGTCGCCGTGCTGGTGCGCGTGTTCGGCGACATCGGGATCGCCGAGGACGCGGTGCAGGACGCGTTCGCGACCGCCGCGGCGCGGTGGCCGGCCGACGGCGTGCCGCCGAGCCCGGCCGGCTGGATCATCACCACCGCCCGCAACCGCGCGATCGACCGCCTGCGCCGTGAGGCGGCGCGCGAGGACAAGCACGCGCAGGCCGCGCTGCTGCACGCCGGCCACGAGCCGCCTCCGGACGAGGGGCCGGTGCGCGACGAGCGGCTGCGGCTGATCTTCACGTGCTGCCACCCCGCGCTCGCCGAGGGCGTGCAGGTCGCGCTCACCCTACGGCTGCTCGGCGGCCTGACCACGACCGAGATCGCGCACGCGTTCCGCGTCCCGGAGCCGACGATGGCGCAGCGGCTGGTGCGCGCGAAGGCCAAGATCCGCGACGCGCGGATCCCGTACCGCGTGCCGGGCGCGGCCGACCTGCCCGAGCGCCTGCGTGCGGTGCTCGCGGTCGTGTACCTGATCTTCAACGAGGGGTACCTGGCCAGCTCGGGCGAGGCGCTGGTGCGCGAGGACCTGTGCGCGGAGGCGATCCGCCTCGGCCGCGTGCTGGCCGCGCTGATGCCCGACGAGCCCGAGGTGGCCGGGCTGCTGGCGCTGATGCTGCTGATCGAGTCGCGCCGGCCGGCGCGGACCGGGCCGGGCGGCGAGCTCGTGCCGCTCGGCGAGCAGGACCCGGGCCGCTGGGACGCCGCGCTGGTCGCCGAGGGCCAGGCGCTGGTGCGCGAGTGCCTGCGGCTGGGCCGTCCCGGCCCGTACCAGATCCAGGCGGCGATCAACGCGGTCCACAGCGAGCCGCCGACCGACTGGGCGCAGGTGCTCGCGCTCTACGACCAGCTGCTGGCGATCGCGCCGAGCCCGGTGGCTGCGCTCAACCGTGCGGTCGCGGTCGCCGAGACCCGCGGGCCGGGCGAGGCGCTCGAGATCGTCGACGCGCTCGACCTCGGTGGCTACCACGTGTTCCATGCGGTGCGCGCCGACCTGCTGCGCCGCCTCGGCCGCGGTGAGGAGGCGGCGCAGGAGTACGAGGTCGCCGCCGCGCGCACCGAGAACGCGGTCGAGCGCGACTTCCTGCGTTCGCGGAGCCCCTAACCGGCGTTTCGTGGGGCCGGTGCGCGTCATGCCCTCCCGGAGCAGCGCTCGCAAGCTCGCGCCCGAGCGCTCCGGGAGGGCACGCCGCGCCCCGTCCACGTTGCGCGCACCGCCCCGGCGTGTTCTCCTCGGCGGGCGTCATCAGGGCAGCCCTCAGCATTGGCCTTGGCCATATGCACAGAGAAGGTCGCGATCGGAATAGACGCCGGCCGGAGGCGCCCGTGCCGGTCATCCGCCGTCGGTTGTGGCCGGCCGGCGCCCGATCAACGATCGCTGCGCCTACCGGCGCCCAAGGGCCTGGGCGCGTGGGCGTTTGGCGGGCGACGCGATTGAAGAGTCATCCGGGTCCGCACGGCAAAGCCGCCGAGGTTGCTGGGGCGCTGTCGCGTTCACGCTTGGCTGTCGCGAAAGTCCTGCGACACCCGACGTCGGCCGGCAAGGGGTGAGATTTCGACCGGCGGGGCCGGGTGACGGGCGGCGGCCGTCGTCAGGCGGCCGCGAGAGCGTGGCGGTGGAGCTTGAGGAGGTTGTGGGTGGCGGTGATCAGCCGCCATTCCGCGCGGACGGCGCCGCGTCCTCGTCGTCTGAAGCGGTCCAGGCGGCGGTTGAACTTCATCTGCGCGAACACGGGCTCGATCATCGGCTGCCGTTTTCGGTAGAGCTCGCCGCCGCGCTCGCTGGCCAGCACTTCGCGCATCTCGTCGTAGCGGCCGCCCTCCCAGTTGCGCCGCGTGGTGCGCCGGCGGCTGGTGTCGGGCGGGATCAGCACCTCGATGCCGCGCTCGGCGATGCGTTGCATCTGCTCGCCGTGCCAGTAGCCGGCGTCGGCCAGCAGCACCTGCGGCGTGTCGTTGATGCCAGCGGCCGCAAGCTCGCGTTGCGTGGCGTCGAGCATCGGCTCGAGGTGTCCGAAGTCGGCGCCGACGGTCTCGATCTCGGCGGCCAAGACGACCTGGTGCTCGTTGGTGACCGCCTGCGCGTTGTAGCCCTGCAGAAACCCGCGCAGGCCCTTGACGACACGTGAGTCGGGATCGGTGAGGTTGATGCGACCCTCCGGCGTGGCCGGCGGCTGATAGGGATCTGGTGGCCGGCCGAAACGCCGGCCATCCTTCATCCGCCCGCGCGCCCGGTAGGCCTCATAGGCCCGGTTGGCGCGCACCTCGCTCCAGAGCTCCTCTTCCAGGCGGCGCTTAGCCTCCTTCAGGCGCTTCGGGCGACTGCGCGGCACCGGCTGCGGGTTTGCCGCGCGCTCGGCCTCAAGGCGCTGCTTGGCCTCGCGCAACCAGCCGCGGCGGCCTTGCGCGGTCGCGAACTCCGGCGGCAGCTCGTCGCCGCGCGCCTGCCCGTAGAGCTCGTCCTCGGCCGCGTCAACCGCTTTGGCCTCCTCGACGATCTCGCGCGCCAGCTGCTCATAGTCGAGGTTCTCGTTGCGCGACGCGTTCGCTTGCAGCTTTGTGCCGTCGACGGCGATCACGCCGACCTTGGCCAGCCCGCTGCGCGCGCAGAGCGTGAGCACTTCGCCGAACAGACCGGCGATCGCCTCCTGGTGGCGCTCGAGGAACCGCGCCAGCGTCGCGTGGTCAGGGCGTTGCTGGGCTGCCAGCACACGAAACGCGACGTCCTCCTCGCAGGCGCGCTCGATGATGCGCGAGGACCGGATCCCGCGCGCGTAGGCGTAGAGCAAGACCGCGACCATCATCGCCGGGTCATAGGGCGGCCGGCTACGCCCGTCGACGCGATACGCCGCATAGAACGCCTCCAAATCCATCTCAGCCACGGCGTCAATCACAAACCACGCCAGATGCCGCGGTGGCAGCCACTCGCGGACATCGGGCGGCATCAGAAACGACTGCTCACGATCACACGCGACAAAGCGCTGGCCCATCACGCAATGGTCTTAAACCCGCCGGACGACACCACCGACATACGCGACAGCCACACGCGGAAGCGATAGCCGCCTCAGCCTCTCAGCGGACTGCCGGTTTGCATGGTGGCTGTCGCGCAAAGGTGTGTGCGACGGGCGTCAGTGGTGGATGGCTCGCGATGATTGTTCGGGCCGCGAGCGCGCCGCCGGCTGGCGCTCTTAGGCGCCGGCGGCCGCGAGTGTGTGCGTGTGGAGCTTGAGCAGGTTGTGGGTGGCGGTGATCAGTCGCCATTCCGAGCGGGCGGCGGCTCTGCCGCGGCGCTGGAAGCGGTCGATCCGGCGGTTGAACTTGGTGTGCGCGAAGACCGGCTCGATCATGCCGTTGCGTTTGCGGTAGAGCTCGCCGCCGCGGTCGGTCGCGAGCACGCGGCGCATGAACGCGTAGAGGCCGCCGTCCCAGCCCGGGCGGGCGCCCTTGCGCTTGCCGGCGTCGGGTGGGATCAACACCACTGTGCCGCGGCCGGTGAGGCGTTCGATCTGTTCGGTGTGCCAGTAGCCGGCGTCGGCGAGCACCACCTCGGGGGCGTCGGTCACTCCGGCCGCTGTGAGCTCGGTCTCGGTGGCGTTGACCATCGGTTCGAGCTGTCCGAAGTCTGCTGAGGCGATCGTGACCTCGGCCGCGATCACGATCTGCTCCTCGGTGCAGACGGCCTGGGCGTTGTAGCCCTGCACCCAGCCGCGCAGCGTCTTGACGTTGCGCGAGTCGAGATCGGTCAGGTTGATCTTGCCCGCCGGCAGCGCGGGCGGCTGATAGGGCTTGGGCGGACCGCCGAAGCGGCGGCCGTCCTTCATCACCCCGCGCGCTCGGTAGGCCTCGTATTCGGCGTTCGCGCGCCGCTCGACAGCGAGTTCCTCGTCCAGCCGACGGCGCGCTTCCAGCAGCCGCTTGGCGCGCGAACGCGGGATCGGCCGGGCCTCCTCGGCGCGCTGCTGGTCCAGCCGACGGCGAGCGTCGCGCAGCCAACGCTGGCGACCCTCGCGCGTCGAGAGCGCCGGCGGCAGCTCGTCGCCGCGCCGCTCGCCGAACTGCTCGTCCTCGACCGCGTCGATCTCGGCGGCCTCGTCGAGGATCTCGCGCGCGATCTGCTCGTAGTCGCGCGTCGCACGCTCGGACGCGTTGGCATGGACCTTCGTGCCGTCGACAGCGACGACCCCGACGCGCACCATCCCAGCGTCCGAACACAGGCGCAGCACCTGCCCGAACAGATCGCCCAATGCGCGCTCGTGGCGGACCCGGAAGCGCGCGATCGTGGCGTGATCGGGCGCCTGGTTGGCGGTGATCACCCGGAACGCGACGTCCTCGCGGCAGCGACGTTCGATCCGTCGCGACGAGCGCTCCCCGATCGCGTACGCGTACACGATCAACGCCACCATCATCGCCGGATCGTGCGCCGCGCGGCCCCACCCGTCCTGCCGATAGGCAGCCAAGAACGCAGCCAGGTCAAGCTCGCCGACCGCGTCAATCACAAACCACGCGAAGTGGTCCTCGGCCAGCCACTCACGCAGGCTCGGCGGCAACAACAACTCCTGCTCGCGATCACACGCCAGGAAGTTCTGCGGCATGCCGGAATCGTCTTAAACCGCTCGGACAGCACCACCTTTGTGCGACAGCCTCCATGGATAGGAGCAGTCAGCGCGTCGCCGCTGCATATCACGAATGCAGCAGCGGGACCGGCTGGGATCGCGCGCCGCCGGGCGCCTCCTCCTCGTCCGCAGCAGGCGTGTGCGACTCGCCCGCGGACACGCTCGCATCCCCGCTTGTGCAGGTATCGGGCCAATGGGTGCCAGCCGGTCGCGGATGCGTGTTCCTGGATCGGGCGGAGTAGTGTCGCGTTGTGTCAGCCGTAGGGTCGCCGGGCGGCGAGCAAGTCCGGGGCGCGGAGTTGGTCGCGGCGTTGTGTTTGGCGACAGACCTCGGCATGGGTTTTCCGTTCGAGCACGGTCTGCGCAGCACGTTGATTGCGATGCGGCTCGCCGACCGTCTCGGCGTCGACCGCGAGATTCGCTGGCAGACGTACTACGCGTGCCTGCTGTCCCACTCGGGCTGCACCACGGATGCGCACGTCACTCCTGAGGTCTACGGCGATTCGCTGACGACGCATTTCCACCCGGTCATGTACGGGTCGGGACTCCAAGTCCTGACCGGGCTCATCCGCGCGCTTCCCGACCCCGAGCGCGCGGGGCCGGTGCGCGCGATTCAGGTCGCCCGCCGGTTTCCGAAGATGGTGCGCGAGACGCGTCCGCACCTCACGGCTGCATGCGAGGTGGCGGGGATGCTCGCCGACCGGCTGGGGCTTTCGCCCTCGGTGCCCGGCCTGCTCGCGCATCTGCTCGAGCGCTGGGATGGCCATGGACCGCTCGGGCGCGCGAAGGGTGAGGAGATCCCGCTGGCGATGCGGATCGTCCATCTCGCCGTCGATGCCGCGTACCAACTGCTGGTCGGGGGCGAGGAGCGCGTGGTGCGCCTCGTCCGTGAGCGCGCCGGGCATGCGTTCGACCCGCAAGTCGCGGCCTGTCTTACTGACGACGCCGAGCGGATCCTCGCGCTCGAGGCGCAGGCCTCGGTGTGGGAGGAGACGCTCGGGTGCGAGCCGCGTCCGCGGTTGATGGTCGAGGGCGAGGCGCTCGATCGCGCGCTCGGTGCGATGGGCAACTTCGCCGATCTGATCTCGCCGTATCTGGCGGGTCATTCCGCGGGCGTGGCGGAGCTGGCCGGGGCGGCGGCGCGGCGATGCCGGCTCGACGACGCCGGCGTGGTCGCGCTTCGCCGTGCGGCGCTCGTGCACGACCTCGGACGGGTCGCGGTCAATGCATCGATCTGGCAGAAACCCGGGCCGCTGAGCGCGGATGAATGGGAGCGGGTGAGGCTTCATCCCTACCACTCCGAGCGGGTCCTCGCGCGCTCGGAGTTCCTGGCCGCGCTGGCGCCGGTTGCCGGCGCGCACCACGAGCGCCTCGACGGCTCCGGCTATCACCGGGCCGCCGTCGGCGCCGAGCTTGCGCTTCCGGCGCGCCTGCTCGGTGCTGCCGACGCTTACCACGCGATGACCGAGCCGCGCCCGCACCGGGAGCCGATCGCGCCCGCTCGAGCGGCGGAGATCCTGAGTGAGCACGCCAGCGCGGGACGACTTGACGCAGGCGCGGTGATGGCGGTGGTCGAGGCGGCGGGCCAGCGGGCGCCGCGGATCGAGCGCCCGGCGGGACTGACGGAGCGCGAGGCAGAGGTCGTCGGCATGCTCGCGCGCGGCCTGCAGACCAAGCAGGTCGCGCGCGCGCTCGGGATCTCGGTCAAGACCGCCGATCGCCACATCCAGAACGCCTACCGCAAGATCGGCGTCTCGAGCCGCGCGGCCGCGACGCTGTTCGCGATGGAGCATGGGCTCGTGGCATGGGGAGAACTCCCGATGGACCGGTCCAGCGAGCGGTCCTAGCGTTGCATCGGATCGTCGTTGTCGGCGATGCCAGACAGCGAGGAGGCGGTGATGAGCGCACAGCAGGACGTCGATCGACACGGCCGAGGTCCGACGATCGACGATCTCCGCGGGCGACTGCTGGCGGGGCTGCCGGTCACGGACCGACGGTTGGAGGTGGCTGGGGTGTCCACTGCCGTGCTGGAGGGCGGTCACGGGCCACCGGTCGTCTTCCTCCAAACCGAATTCGCCGCCGTGTGGATGCGAGTCATCCCGGAGCTGGTCAGGACCCACCGGGTGATCGCACCTGACCTTCCCGGTCTGGGCGCCTCGCACGTGGCGGACGGCCCGCCGAGCGTCGACAGCGTCTTGACGTGGGTAGGCGAGCTCATCGACCGGACCTGTCCGACCCCGCCCGTGCTGGTGGGCAAGGGGGCAGGTGGCGCGATCGCCGCCCGGTTCGCGGTCGACCGCAGCGACCGGCTGCAGGCGTTGGTGCTGGTGGACACCTACGGCCTGGCTCGCTACCGGCCGCCGCTTGGGATGGCACTCACGTTCGCCGGCGTCGCGTTGCGACCGACCGAACGCGGCCTGGACCGCGGCTTTCGCAACTACTGCTTCGCCGACCTCGACGGCATGCGCGGCGAGATGGGCGAGCGCTGGGAGGCGATGGCGGCGTATGCCCTGGATCGTTTCCGCACCCCGACTGTCAGGGCCGCCATGCGGCGCCTCATGCGACCACTGGCGTCGGCGATCCCGCCGCACGATCTGGCCCGCATCGCCGTTCCCACGACCCTCATCTGGGGACGGCACGATCGCGGGGTGCGGCTGAACGTCGCCACGGACGCGAGCGAGCGCTACGGCTGGCCGCTGCACGTGATCGAGGACGCCCGCGACGACCCCGCCATCGAACAACCACACGCATTTCTGGAAGCGCTTCGCACGGCACTCGACAACGATTGACCGTTCGCTGACCATGTCTTGGCGGCCCGCGGCATGCCGCTGCCGAGCCGCAACTGTTCGGGCCCACGTCCGCACTTGACGCCGACGCAGTCACGACTGTCGAAGAGTCGGGAGGGCCAGCTGGCGCCGCGGCTCGCGCGGCCGGCGGGACTGACCGAGTGTGAGGACGGCGACGCGGTTCGTGATGGAGCACGGGCTGCCGGGCATGGGGAGAACTCCCGATTGGCCGCCCGTCGGTTCGGCCGTAACGTCGTCCCTGGCTTGGCAGCTCATCGAGCGGCAGGCGGCGAAGGAGACAGGCATGACCACCGAGGCGATCGAGAAACAACGGCGCGAGATCTACGAGATCGCGGAGGCGATCGCGCCGGGCTGGGAGCGCTGGCGAGCTCGCATCGAGGAGACCACGGCCCCGGTGCGCAAGTGGATGATCGGGGAGCTCGCACCCCGGCCCGGCGACCGGGTGCTCGAGCTCGCGGCCGGGGCGGGCGACACCGGCTTTGAAGCGGCTGCGATCGTCGGCGAACACGGCCGGCTGATCTCGACCGACTTCTCCCCGGCGATGGTGGGGGTAGCCCGCCGCCGCGGTGCCGACCTCGGGCTCGCGAACGTCCAGTTTCGGGTCATGGACGCCGAGCGCGTCGAGCTCGACGCCGACTCCGTCGACGGGGTGCTCTGCCGGTTCGGCTACATGCTGATGCCCGACCCCGCTGCGGCGCTCGCCGAGACACGCCGCGTGCTGCGCCCCGGCGGGCGCCTCGCGCTGGCGGTCTGGGGCGCGCCCGAGCGCAACCCGTGGGCCTCGATCGGCTTCGGGCTGCTGATCGAGCGCGGCCACCTGCCGCCGCCCGAGCCCGGCGCCCCGAGCCCGTTCGCGCTGGCGAGCGAGCAGCGGACGCGAGCGCTGCTCGAGCGCGCCGGCTTCACCGCCGTGCGCACGGAGGAGATCCCGGTTCGCTTCGCCTTCCGCGACCTCGACGACTACACGACGTATGCAACTGACACGGGCGGGCCGGCCGCTCTGGTGCTCCGGGGATTGCCTGCGGGCGAGCGCGAGGCCATCAAGACGCAGCTCGGTGCCGCGTTCGCCCCCTTCCGCGCCGCTGTGGGCTACGAGATCCCCGGTGTCGCGCTCTGCGCGGCGGCGGACTGAGCGAGCGCGGGGATGCCCGATCGGCGGCGCGTGCTGGTCGTCGGGGGCGGTATCGCCGGGTTGGCGCTGGCGCCGATGCTCGCGCGGACCGGCGTCGCGGTGGAGGTGATCGAGCGTGAACCTGCATGGCGCCATGCGGGCACCGGGATCTATCTGCCCGGCAACGCTGTCCGCGCCCTCGGTGTCCTGGGCCTGGAGGCAGCGGTCGCCTCGCGAGCCGTCGAGATCGCGCGCCAGCGCTTCTGCGACCACCGCGGCAGGCTGCTGTTCGAGGTCGACGTCGCCGAGCTGTGGGCAGCCGTCGGGCCGTGCCTCGCGGTCCACCGGGCCGAGCTGCACGCGCTCCTGCGGGAGGCGGCGGATGACGTGCCCACCCGTATCGGGCTCGCGCTCGAGCGCCTCGCACAGCGCGACGGCATCGTCTCGGTCGAGTTCAGCGACGGAACGAGCGGCGAATACGATCTCGTGGTCGGGGCGGACGGGATCCACAGCGCCGTGCGCCGGCTCACGTTTGAGCCCACGGCGATGCCCCGGCCCCTGGGCCAAGTCGGCTGGCGCTTCCTGGCGCCCCGACCCCCCACGGTCACGACGTGGTCGGTGATGCTGGGACGCGGCACGGCGTTTCTGACGCTTCCACTCGTCGGCGACCGCGTGTACTGCTACTGCGACGTGGTCTCACCCCCAGACCACGACGCACCCGAGCGCGGCCCGGCAGAGCGGCTCCGCGAGCTGTTCTCCGACTTCGCGGAGCCCGCCACCACGCTGCTCGCCGGGCTCGACGCCGCAGCGGACATCCACGTCTCGACGATCGAGGAGGTCGCCCTCGACGGCTGGGCGCGCGAGCACGTCGTGCTGATCGGCGACGCAGCGCACGCGACCTCGCCGAACATGGCCGAAGGCGCGGCGATGGCGCTCGAGGACGCGCTTGTGCTCGCGGACTGCTTGCGCAGGATCCCGGCGATCCCCGACGCGATCGCGGCGTACCAGGCCCGCCGTCAACCCAGAACCGAGTGGGTCCGCGCCCAGACCCACCGCCGCGACCACACCCGCTACCTGCCACCGACGATCAGGGACAACGTCCTGCGACTGCTTGGCCGGCGAATCTTCCACGCCAACTACCGCCCACTCCAGGACCAGCCGTGAGCCACCGGGCCTACCCCACTCGTTTGGCCGCCTCCAGCCAGCACAGTACGCCGCATGGCCTGCGGCGTCGCGCGGCGCGCATGCCGGTGCGCATCGCAGTCCGGACCCGAAACGATCGACCGCGGGCCGACGTGGCCACCCGCCCGGAGCGTCCTGACACCTGGACGCCCCCGCACAACCCCGAGCGAGGAGAAAGTCATGCCTGAAGCGAACGTCAACGGCGTGAAGCTCTACTACGAGCTGCACGGCAGCGGCGAGCCGCTGGCGCTGGTCCACGGGGCGTGGGCGGACGCGACGGCGTGGAGGTTCGTTGTCCCCGGCTTGGCGGAGAGCTTCCGCGTGCTGAGCTACGACCGCCGCGGCCACTCGCGCAGCGAGCGGCCCGCGACGCAGGGAAGCTTCGACGAGGACGGCGACGACCTCGCGGCCCTGCTGGAGGCACTCGAGTTGGCGCCTGCGCACGTGGTCACGAACTCCGGCGGTGGCAACATCGCCCTGCGGCTCGCGACCAGGCGTCCGGAACTCTTCCGCTCACTTTCCTGCCACGAGCCGGCGCTCTGGGGGCTGCTCGAGGAGGACCCGGAGAGCCAGGAGATTCTGCAGCAGGTCGCTCGCAGCCTCGAGTCCGTGGGCAGGCGGATCGCTCAGGGCGATCACGAGGGCGCGGCGCGGCAGTTCGTCGATGAGGTCGCCTTCGGGCATGGCGCGTGGGACAACCAACTACCGCCCGAGTCGAAAGCGATCTTCGTCCAGAACGCTCCCACCTTCCTCGACGAGCTCCATGGCCCGAACCCGGCCACCATCGACGAGGAAGCGATCTCACACCTGCAGGTGCCGGTGCGACTCACGAATGGCTCTGAGAGCCCACCGAGCTTCGTGCGCGTGATCGATCGGCTAGTGGAGCTGATCCCCCGCGTCACTCGCGAGCCGATTGCAGGCGCAGCCCACATACCCCAGCTGACGACACCCCAGCGCTACGTCGAGATCACGACGCGCGGAGTGCAGCAGCACGCGGCAGTCTGATCTCGGGCCGCTCGCCTTTCATCGCTCCACCACCGCCGTCGCGCCGACGCCGTCGGCCTTACCCCCGTGCCCAAAGGGAAGTGACGACGCTTGTTCGGAGTCGCACACGCCTGCTCGGGACGAGGAACAGGCGT